>NZ_JAHLJC010000005.1:0-833121 GCF_020496255.1 Pseudonocardia sp. ICBG1142
GAGGCGGCGACGGTGCGCTGCTGGCGCATGTACTGCAGCGGTACCGTCGGCGCGCGGTGTCCTGGTAGACACTGCAACGGCCGCCGCGGCCGCCCGTGATCGTTTCGCGGCTCCAGAGTTCGCAGGGCGCATCGCGGTCGTCACCGGAGACTTCTTCGCAGCCCTGCCACGCGGCGGCGACCTGTACATTCTGCGAGACGTCGAGGCTTATTCAGGGACGCTCAACAGACTGCTGCGTTGAGACGCTGGCCTGGGGAAGCGCCTTGCTTCATGATCATCCTGAATAAGCCTCGTCCTGCACGATTGGTCCGACGAGCGCTGCGCCGACTTGCTCGAGGTCTGTCGGCGCGACATGCCGCCGACCGCCACCCTGCTGGTGATTGAGCGCAGCGTTCAGCGCGACGAGAGAGGTGGGAGCGACGGCGACACGATGAACCACCTCATGGACCTCTACATGCTCAGCGTCCTCGGTGGTGGGCGCGAGCGCACGGCGGCCGAGCTCGACGAGCTTCTGGGCTCGGCAGGGTTCCGGGTCGGTCGGCGACACTGCCTCGGCCTCGCCACGGTCATCGAGGCGAGGCCGGCCGAAGCGGCGGCCTGAGCAGGGCATCAGGACGTCCTCGCTTCGGCCTCGGCGGCCCCCGACTCGGCGAGGTATCGGCGGGGGAGGGTGAACGCGACGGCTGCGGCGAGTACGGCGACGGCGATCCCCACGGTGAGTGCGACCGCGAGCGCCTCCGCGTAGGCCTGGGAGGTGCTGGCTGTCGACAGCACAAAGTAGGCGCTTCCGACCGTGGCGAAGCCAAGGCTGGCCGAAAGCTGGCCGACGCTGTAGAAGAGTCCGGAGGCGTCGGAGGCGTGCTCGCGGGTGACCTGGGACACCGACATCTCGGTCAGCGGTCCGACGACCAAACCCATCCCGAGCCCGCCGACGGCGCTCCCAGGCAGGAGCTGCCAGAACGCCGGGTCACCCGCGGTGCCGACCACCGCTACGATGACAAGGGCCATGCCCGCGGACATCACGACCAGCCCGGCCTGGACGACCGTGCGGCCGATGCGGGGGAGCAGCACCGTCGTCCCAAAACCGGCGCCGATCCCGGTGAAGATCGCCCAGGGGATCACAACCACGCCGGCGAGCAGCGCACTGTAGCCGAGGCTGCTCTGCACATACTGCGTGACGACCAGCGAGAAGCCCATAACCGGGACGAAGAACAGGATCTGCACCGCCATCGAGGCCCGGAACACCCCGCGTCGTCGCAGCGCGCCGGGCACCAGTGGCTGTCCACCGCGGCGTTCGGCGAACCGCTGGTGCGCGATAAACGCCATGAACAGGGCAGCCCCGGCTGCGGCTGTAACCAGCCCGGAGACCGCCTGCCCGCTCTCCGCCATCGTCGAGAGTCCATAAATCACCATGAACAGCGACACAGCCGAGAGCAGCAGTCCGGGCAGGTCCAGCTGAACCCGTTCCGGCGGTGTCGCCGGGAGCGTACGCAGCGCCAGGACCAGGATGAGCGCGCCGAGTGGAACGTTGATCATGAAGACACCGCGCCAGCTGGAGCCGAACAGGTCCAGCCCGATGATCAGGCCGCCGAGGACGGGTCCCGCGGACGCGGCGATCCCGAGCAATGCAGAGAAGGCGGCCATCGGCTTCGCTCGCTCCGCCGGCTCATACATGAGCTGGATGGTCGCGAGCACCTGGGGGATCATCAGCGCCGCGAACGCGCCTTGGACGATCCGCGCGCCGACGAGTAGCGAGGTCCCAGTCGCCAGCGCGCACGCCAAGGAAGCGAGCGTGAAGCCGACGCAACCGATGAGGAAGGCGCGTCGCACGCCTAGCCGCCGCCCCAGGCGAGCTCCGGTGATAAGTCCGACCGCGAAGGTAAGGGTGTAGGCGGCGAGCACTGCCTGCGTCTCGGACGCGCCCGCAGCGAGGTCCTCGGTGATCGTTGGCAGCGCCACCGTCACGATTGTGACGCCGAGCAGGTCCAGGAAACCGGCGAGGAGGAGAGCTGAGAGCGCGATCGTTCGCTGCTGCATGCCACGATAATACCTGAATGACTAAGATAAGTGGGCCCCGGCTACCCTGAGGCGTGTCCTCCGAGGAGGCCGTCGAGCTGATCGTGCGGCTGCTGCCGCCGTGGCTCTCCGCCGTCCAAGCAGTTAACGAGGTGATCGCCCGTGAGGCCGGTGTCGGGGCGTCCGACCTGCGGTGCGTGCATGAGCTCGTCGTCGACGGACCGCTGCCGGCGGGGGAGCTCGCCCGCCGGCTCCACCTGACCTCCGGCGCTATCACCCACATGGTCGACCGACTCACGGCGGCTGGCCTGGTCTGTCGGGTCCAGGACCGCCGCGACCGGCGCCGTGTGCTGGTCGAGGCTGACCCGGTGGCCCGCGAGCGGCTGATCAAGCGATACACGATGTTGGACGAGCAGGTCCGTCGCACCCTCGCGCAGTTCACCGCCGCGGAGCGAGCGGTGGTCGCCCGGTTCGTCGAGGCCAGCGTGCGTGATATCCGAGCCTTGCTCGGGTGACCACGGCGGGGACCTACTTCCCTGCGTCGGAGGTGCGGGAGGGCGCGGATCGCGGCAGGGTCCGCTCACCACCGACCGGTCCGGCAGAGCCGCCGGCCGACGCCGCACCGGGGCAGTGGCCTACGGGGCTGGCGGTGGTCCGCTGTCTGGTGGACGGACGGGGCTGGTGCCCGACCACGTGCTGTGCGTGACCGCTCGCCGTAGCTCCTCCTCGCTCTGCTCGACGCGGCCCATCGCGCAGCGGAGCAGCGGCGGGGCCATCAACGAGGTCACGATCGCGACCACCACGATTACGGTGTAGCCGGCGGTGTCGAGCACCCCCAGTCGCAGCCCGACGATGGCGACGATCACCTCGACGACGCCGCGGGCGTTCATGCCGGTGCCGAGAGCGATCCCCTCCCAACGCGACAGGCTCGACAGACGTGCACCGAGGTAGGCGCCGGCGAACTTGCCAATAATCGCCACGGAAAGCACGGCGAGCGCGGCGAGCAAAACGTCGGGACGGGTCAGGGCGGTGAGGTCCATGCGCAGGCCCGCCGTAGCCAGGAAGACGGGGGCGAGCACGGACAGGACCACGATGCGCAGAGGGCCGAGACGACGTTGTACCTCCGGGCCGGTGGTGGACAGCAGGAGCCCGGCGATGAACGCGCCGAGGACGGCCTCCAGGTTCAGGGCGTGGGTGATGGCCGCCGCTGAGAAGACGATGATCAGAGCGAGCGTTATGGTCGGGCCGGGAGCCTCGCTGCGAATGGCGCGTGCCGTGGCCCATTGCACGACCGGGCGCCCAACGACGGCAGCTACCAGCACGAATCCGACCATGGAGACAACGGAAAGGGCGACGGTCCCAGTGGCTACGCCGGTGGTCGCCGCGGCGGCGACGACAGAGAGTAGCAACCAGGCCACCGCGTCATCGACCATGGCTGCGGCCAGAATGAGTTGGCTGAGGTCGCGGTGCAGCAGATTCATGTCGGACAGGGTCTTGGCAACCACCGGGATGGCAGTGACGCACATCGCGACGCCGAGAAAGAGCGGGAACACTGACCCAGCGACCGGGGACGAGCCGGCGCCGGTGGCGGCCAGAGCGTTCGTTAGGCCGAACCCGAGGGCGACGCCGAACACGAGAGGGATGAGCAGCCCGGTGAGACTGACGGTGATCGCCACACGGCGTTGTCTGCTCAGGAATCGCAGATCGAGGTGGGCGCCGGCGAGTGCGACTAGGAGCAGCAGGCCGATCTGACCGACGCCGTCGAGTAGGTGCATCTGCTCGGGTTCGGCGGGCAACAGCCAGTTCGCCAGGTCCGGGGCCAGCCATCCCAGCAGCGACGGACCGAGCAGCACTCCGGTGAGCAGCTCTCCGACGACAGCCGGCAAGCCGACGCGTTCGGCCAGCGCGCCGAGCAGACGACTGATGGCGAGCAAGAGCACAAGACCGAGTAGGAAATGCAGGAGGGTGTCTGCGGACAGGGGCGGTACGGGCGCCGTGTCTGACATGGCCGGCTCCAGAGATGAGGATCGGGCGTCGAATGTCGGGACCGGTCGACCACGCTCTCACCTGTCCACCGATCGAGTTGGCTGACCGTTCGGGTGGGTGCCGCGAAATCTCCGTCGGACGCCGAGCCGGGTCCGGGGGGCGCGGGTGACCGCAGCTTCGCGGGCCTCGCCGGGACGGGGAAGACGGAGCCCGACGCGGGCGGTGCGCGCGGCATCCCGGTCCGGGCTCCGGGTGCCGTCCGGATGTACATGGTGCTCCCGCCTAGAGCCGCGACAATCACGCCACCGTGGCACGAGCTGCCCGTCAGGCAGCCAGCACCGGTGGAACCTGCGCGTGTGTGCGGGGAGCCACGTCCGGTGTGGACCGCGGTCGGCGATGTGGTCGTTCAACCGGGTCGCCCAGCGCGCATTGGCGAAGGGTCTCGGTGGCCGACAACGCGGACCGCGCCCCTCGGGTCGTCGAGGGGTACTCCGTCCGCTGCCGTTGTCCCTGAACGCGTCGGCCCACTGGTTGGCTGCAGCCCGCAGGAGCCGCCGTCATTCGGGGCGGTCGGGGACTGCTAGGGCGTGTCTCCCAAATAGGCGGACCGGGGTGCGCGATGCTTGATCGGTGCCGCGCACCGCTGTCCTGACCGATGCCCAGTGGGCCCGTCTGGCGCCGCTGTTGCCCTCCTCCGAGGGGCGTCGCGGGCGCCCGTTCCGCGATGACCGCCGGGTGCTCGAGGGGATCATCTACCGGTATCGGTGCGGGCTTGCCTGGCGAGACGTCCCGGCCGAGTTCGGGCCGTGGCAGACGTTGTGGAAGCGGCACCGCCGCTACAGCGGAGACGGCACCTGGGACCACATCCTGGCTGCTCTTCTGGTCGAGGCCGACGCCGCCGCGGTGCTCGGGTGGGCGGTCAGCGTGGACTCCACGATCATCCGTGCCCACCAGCATGCCGCGACCCTCAAGCGCGACACAGGGGGCCGGATCGAACTACACGAATCTGCTCGCCGAACCAGCAGATCACGCGCTGGGACGGTCCCGCGGAGGGCTGTCGACGAAGATCCACCAGCTCGTTGACGGGCACGGCCGCCCGCTGGTGGTCCTCCTCGGCCCCGGCCAGGGCGGCGACTCGCCAGTGTTTCCGCACCTGATGGCGCACCTGAGCATCGCCCGACCGGGCCCGGGACGACCCCGGACCCGGCCCGAACGCGTGCGCGCGGACAAGGCCTACTCCTCACGCGCGATCCGCCGGCACCTGCGCGAGCGCCGGATCATCGCTGTCATTCCGGAGCCCTCTGACCAGCAGGGGCACCGCAAACGACGCGGCTCACGCGGCGGCCGACCGCCCGCATTCGATCCGGTCGACTACCGAAACCGCAACGTCGTCGAGCGCGGGTTCTGCCACGTCAAGCAGTGGCGCGGTCTGGCCACCCGTTACGACAAGCTCGCCCTGACCTTCCGCGGCGGCGCCGTCCTGAAAGCGATCCTCACCTGGCTCCGCGCATTGGGAGACACGCCCTAGACCGCTAGGTCGACGATGTGGAGGCGCTCGCATCCGGGGTACCCCGTCGCGAGCTCACAGCAGAAAGAATGCGCGCGTTGGTGCGCGACGGCCGGGGAAGCGTACTGGTGGGTCTCGCGGAGGACGCCAGTCTCGAGGTGAAACGTGAAGTGCACCTGGGCGCCAAGGCCGTGGAGATCTAGCTGGCGAAGGACGTCGCATCGTTCGCGAGTACTGGCGGCAGCGGCCTGGTCGTCATCGGCCTCGCCACGAAATCCCGTCGTGAGTACGACGAAATATCCCGGGTCCACCACGTCGACCCGCGACTGACCGTTAGCGCCATTCGTCGGGTTGTGGATCGGAACACGTTCCCGAGGATTGAGGGTCTTGAGGTAAAGCGAGTTCCGGCAGAGCCGGACGGAGCGGCCGAGCTTATATACATCTTCGTTCCACCTCAGCCTCGCCCTCTTCTCCCATTTCTTGTGGCTGGCACCGTTATCCAAGACAGGGTCGAAGCTATCTGCGCAGGAATTCCGACACGGAGAGACGACGAGACGGCGATGATGTCCGTCCAGGAGTTGCACTCGATTCTGTGGGTAGGGGTAGCGCTATATGAGCAAGACCGCCCGGTACTGCACTTGCGGCGTCGCGTTGCCGGCGCAGCGCAGAATCTCCAGGGAAGCCCTGACCGCAGCCACAGCGGGCTGAGCCCGGGCGCATGTTGGAGAAGTAGCGAGCGATATCGCGATGGTTCAAGCTTCGTTGGTGTCGTCCCGGCCCAGCGGCGCCAGCGCGACCAGGTCGGGATCGTGGCTGTGAAGGTTCTTCTTATGCTCGGCGGCGATAACGGACCGACCGCACTGGGTTCGCCCAGCGCGTCAACGAAGACGGCGTCCTCGATAAATGCCTCCGCCCGCCGGTCGCCGTCACCGGCGTTCCACGCTTCGGTCAGCTTCGCAACTATCTCACCGGCGTCATGCCGACCACTGTGCACTCTCAAGCCAGGTTGAGATCAAGAGGCTTATTCAGGCTCCGTCAGGTAAGTGTGTAGAAGATGAGTCCGATGACTGCCGAGATTGTCGTTTTAAATGTGGCGTAGGGCCGCCGGTAGTCTGTGTGGAGAACTTTCCACGTTTTGATATGGGCGATGACTCGTTCGATGGTGGCGCGTGTGTGGTTGAGGCTCTTGTTGAATGTTTTTTGCCAGTCGAGAAGTTCCCGGCCGGGTGGTTTTTTGAACGGGGTGAGCATGCCGCGCCCGATGTATCCTTTATCGCCGATCGGGGGGTATGTGGCGAGGTGGTCGAGGGCGCCGGATTGGTCGAGGCAATATAGGTCGTGTCGGGAGCCTGGGGTCGGGTCGGAGATCCACGACAGCTGCCCTTCCAGGGTGGCTGCGACCTGGACGACGACGCCGGTGGTGCGATGCTTGCCCGACCACAGACCCGGCACCGCGGCCCATGACCAGCAGGGCAGCAAGGTTCCATCGATGATGTACTGCCGATCGGCACGAAGCTCCTCTGCCGTCGGAACGACACTCCGCAGCGCCTGTGCCAGCAACGGTGTCACCCCCGTGATCGCTCGACTAACCGTCGACTGCGACACCCCATAGGTTTCCGCCAACTCCCACTGCACACGATTCCCGCGCAGATACGCCAACGTGATCACCACCGACCAGAACAACCCCAGAACCGGCGGCCAAGACAAACGTGCCTCCGTCGCGTCCCGCTGATCCTGCTCATACACTATAGCGACAAGATCCTGAATTTCATCACGCCGGAAACCAGTGGTATAGTACATACTGCGGCAGCCCGTTCATCTCGGATTGATTCGGCAAACCAATATTCGCGATGGACGGGCTGTCGCCCAACCCGACACGCCGGGCTAGATCGTTATTTCACGGGGCCTGAATAAGCCTCAATATAGGTCGTGTCGGGAGCCTGGGGTCGGGTCGGAGATCCACGACAGCTGCCCTTCCAGGGTGGCTGCGACCTGGACGACGACGCCGGTGGTGCGATGCTTGCCCGACCACAGACCCGGCACCGCGGCCCATGACCAGCAGGGCAGCAAGGTTCCATCGATGATGTACTGCCGATCGGCACGAAGCTCCTCTGCCGTCGGAACGACACTCCGCAGCGCCTGTGCCAGCAACGGTGTCACCCCCGTGATCGCTCGACTAACCGTCGACTGCGACACCCCATAGGTTTCCGCCAACTCCCACTGCACACGATTCCCGCGCAGATACGCCAACGTGATCACCACCGACCAGAACAACCCCAGAACCGGCGGCCAAGACAAACGTGCCTCCGTCGCGTCCCGCTGATCCTGCTCATACACTATAGCGACAAGATCCTGAATTTCATCACGCCGGAAACCAGTGGTATAGTACATACTGCGGCAGCCCGTTCATCTCGGATTGATTCGGCAAACCAATATTCGCGATGGACGGGCTGTCGCCCAACCCGACACGCCGGGCTAGATCGTTATTTCACGGGGCCTGAATAAGCCTCAATGCTCGCGCGCAGATTCTTGATGCCCGCCGGAGTCGTGAATCAGATTCTAGGTTTGCGAAGAAGAGTGCGCGGTAGTCGCGGTGACCTCATCATGAGAGGTGGGGCCACCGCGACTACTTCGCTTGCGCGGGTCGCCGAGTTAGCTGCGACGAACGCCAGCCAGCAGTGCGGCTAGTCCGATGAGGCTGGCGGCCGCAATGAAGGCTCCGACGGCAGATGGAGTGTGATCATCGCGCAGGTTGGTGAAACCGCTATACACCATGAAGCCGGCGCACGCGAGCAGAAGCAGTAGAGCCCATCGTGGAGGGCGTCGCTCCTGCACTAATATCCCCCGCATTCTCGTGCCAGGTCGAGTCCGACGTTCAACACGCCCCCAGCTACGGCTCCGAACAGAGTGTAACCGGCGACCGCCTGGGTCACCGCAAGCGATGCGCCTGCTACGGCAGTGACTGGGAAGAAGTAGATCGCGCCGGCGACTCCCGCTACTAGTCCGACCCCAGCGCCAACCGCCTTCGCGCACCCGAGAGCGTCCAAGCCACTTGGATCGCTGTAACTGCAGGGGTTCGCCAGCCCGTAGGTGTAGGGATTGGGCTCAGCCTGGGACGGATCAGGCTGAGTGAAGCGAGCGAGGATGGGGTTGTGCTGGCGGTACCCGGTCAGGTATGTGCCGTGGTTGTCGGCGAGCTGCTGAGCGCCGATCCAGCGGAACGGGTTGCCGGCCGCAGCGGTGCCGGTGGAGGTGGTGTCGCCGTAGGGCTTGTAGTCGTACTTGGCGGCGAGGGCGCCGTTGCCGTCGATGAGGGCGAGTGTGGAGCCCTGGTAGTCGGTGACGGCGTAGAGGTTCTGCCCGTTGGGGGCGGTCTGGCCGATGAGGCGGCCGGCGGGGTCGCGGGTGAACTCCGACCGTGCGCCGTTGGTGGTGATGGCCGTGACGCCGATGGCGGTGTTCTCGAGGCGCTGTTCGGTGACGACGCCGCCGGCGTTCTTGGAGATGACCGCGCGCTGGGCCTGGTCGACCGAGTCGTAGGTGAAGTCGATCGTGCCGTTGCCGGCGGTGGTCGAGCTGCGGAGCTGGTTGGTGGGGCTGTAGGTGTTGTTGATCAGCCCGTTGGAGCCGGTGGTGAGGTTGCCGGCACCGTCGTGGGTGTAGGTGGTGTTGTTGCCGGATGCGACCTGTCCGGCGGAGTTGATCCCGAAGTTGCGTCCCTCGGCGGAGGTGAGGTTCGAGGCTCCGTCGAGGGCGTAGGTGAGGTTCCCGGCTGAGCTGTTGCGGGCGGTCAGCTGGTTGAGCGTGTCGTAGGTGTAGGAGAACGCGGTGCCCTCGCGGGTCTCGCGCTGGAGCTGGGTGGTGTCCTGGTTGTTGGCGTTCGTCCAACGGTAGGTGCGGTCGATCCGCTTGGTTCCGCCGCTGGTGGCTGCGACGAGTGCGGTCTGGCGACCGGACTTGTCGTAGGTGGTCGAGACCGTGAAGTTGCCGGGGTAGGTGGTCTTCGTCCGCTGGTCGTTCTTGTCGTACTGGTGGCTGGCCTCCATGCCGGTCTTCGGGCCGCGCTGGAAGGTGAGCCGGTTGGCGGCGTCGTAGTCGTAGAAGGTGTGGCCGCCGTCGTTGAACAGGTCGGTGACGTTGTTGCTGGCGTCGTAGCGGTAGAAGACGCGGTAGATGACGCCGCTGCGGGTGTTGTGCGCCTCGGTGACCTGGTTGCGGGGGCTGTAGGCCAGCTGCAGGCCGGTGTCGCCGAAGTATCGGCCGACCATGTTGCCTTCGGCATCGAAGTTGTTGTACTGCAGGGGCACGTAGGTGCCGTTGTTGTCGCGGCCGATCTCGACGAGGCGGTCCATCGCGTCGTAACGGTAGAAGATCTTGCTGCCGTTGCCGTCGACGATCTGGGTGACGCGGTCGAGGTTGTCGTAGCCGATGACGCGGGGCTGCATCGGCGTCGGCGGGGTCTCGACGGTCATACGGCCGCCACCGCCGTACTGGTAGGTGGTGACCCGGTTCGCGCCATCGGTCTTCTTGGTGGGCTGGCCGGCGGCGTTGTACTCGAACTTCACGACATCGCGGTTCTGCTGAACCGAGCGGACCGAGGTCAGGTCACCGGCGGCGTTGTAGAGCCGGGTCATCTGGTTGCCCTGGGCGTCGGTCATCGACGTCGGGAAGTACGGGTGGGCAGCGTTGGAGTAGCCGACCGAGTTGCTGGCCCCGGTGGGCAGCGTGGCGCTGGTGGGGCGGTTGTTGGCGTCGAAGGCGTAGGTCAGGTTCGACCCGAGCGCGTCGGTGGTCGAGGCGACGTCGCTGTTGGCGGTCCAGGTCTTGGACTGCTCGTTGCCCAGCTGGTCGACGGCCTTGGTCTGGCGGCCCTGGCTGTCGAAGTAGTAGTTCGAGACGCCCCCGCGGGGGTCGGTCTCGGTGGTCCGCCCGGAAGCCGGGTAGGAGTACTGGGTGGTGGCCGGAGTCTGGCCGTTCGGCTCGTTGATCGAGGTGACGCGCCGCTGGGCGTCGTAGCCGATGGTGTAGACGTCGCCGTTGGGGCTGGTGATCGAGGTCAGGTTGCCGTTCGAGTAGCCGAACTTGACCTCGTTGTCGAGCTGGTCCTCGAAGGAGACGAGGTCACCGGCGGCGTCGTAGTTGAACGGTCCGTGCTCGCGGCCAACCGGGTCGGTGTAGGACAGGACCCGGTCCTCGGAGTCGTAGTCCTCGAACTTGGTGACCCGGCCGATCGAGTCGTAGATCGCTGCGACGCGGTCGTTGTTGGCGGCGTCGTAGTTGAGCTTGGTGCTGACGTTGTTCTTGGTCAGCTGCTCCTTCATGACGCCGTTGGGGTGGAACAGCCAGCGATCCTCGGTCTTGTCCCACTTGATGGTCCAGACACCGTCGCTGGCGCGCGTCAGCTTGGAGTTCGCGCCCGAGCTGCCGGTGTAGGAACCGTTGGACTGGCGGGTGTAGGTCACGACGTAGCCGGTGGGGCCGTGCAGCTTCACCGTGGCGCCGCTGTTGATGATCTCGAGGCCGACGTCGAGGCCGGTGGACATCGCCCAGCCGCGGCCGAACGCGCCGGAGCCGGTGGACATGTTGTTGTAGACGTGGGAGACGTCGGAGGCCTGGCCCTCAGCGGCGACCACCGAGTTCGTGTAGCGCACGACGATGTTGCCGTTGGCCAGGTTGGTCAGCAGCTGCAGCTTGTCCGAGATCTGGCGGACCTCGACCGGGGAGAAGTCCCGCAGCCCGATTCCCGCCGCGCCGGCGTTCGGGCCGGGGCCGACCTTCTGCGTCTGCATCTGCGGGGAGATGGCGCCGCCGGGGTCGGTCGACTGCCCGGAGACGACACCTTGCCCCGGGTCGGCAGACACGACAGCCGGCGTCCAGGGCTCCGGCGACGGTGCGCCGCCGACGTTCGGGGTCGTGTCAGCGTCGCCAGGCTCGTAGGTCTCTGGCTTGTGGTCGGCGGTCAGCGCCGACCCGGGCTGGTTGGGATCCGGCGGGGGCGCAGGGGGCTGGGCTGCGGCCAGACCTCCGAACGCTCCCGAGCCGGTGGCAACGACCGTAGCCATTGCCACCAGCATGGTTCGTAACCGAAAACGCGCAGCATTGAGGCTTATTCAGGGCCGCCTGGCGGGCTACCTCGCTGCGGTCCCGACCTGGAGAAACACCGCACTTCATGATCACCCTGAATAAGCCTCTATACCACTGGTTTCCGGCGTGATGAAATTCAGGATCTTGTCGCTATAGTGTATGAGCAGGATCAGCGGGACGCGACGGAGGCACGTTTGTCTTGGCCGCCGGTTCTGGGGTTGTTCTGGTCGGTGGTGATCACGTTGGCGTATCTGCGCGGGAATCGTGTGCAGTGGGAGTTGGCGGAAACCTATGGGGTGTCGCAGTCGACGGTTAGTCGAGCGATCACGGGGGTGACACCGTTGCTGGCACAGGCGCTGCGGAGTGTCGTTCCGACGGCAGAGGAGCTTCGTGCCGATCGGCAGTACATCATCGATGGAACCTTGCTGCCCTGCTGGTCATGGGCCGCGGTGCCGGGTCTGTGGTCGGGCAAGCATCGCACCACCGGCGTCGTCGTCCAGGTCGCAGCCACCCTGGAAGGGCAGCTGTCGTGGATCTCCGACCCGACCCCAGGCTCCCGACACGACCTATATTGCCTCGACCAATCCGGCGCCCTCGACCACCTCGCCACATACCCCCCGATCGGCGATAAAGGATACATCGGGCGCGGCATGCTCACCCCGTTCAAAAAACCACCCGGCCGGGAACTTCTCGACTGGCAAAAAACATTCAACAAGAGCCTCAACCACACACGCGCCACCATCGAACGAGTCATCGCCCATATCAAAACGTGGAAAGTTCTCCACACAGACTACCGGCGGCCCTACGCCACATTTAAAACGACAATCTCGGCAGTCATCGGACTCATCTTCTACACACTTACCTGACGGAGCCTGAATAAGCCTCATTCATCGAGGCTTATTCAGGCCCCGTGAAATAACGATCTAGCCCGGCGTGTCGGGTTGGGCGACAGCCCGTCCATCGCGAATATTGGTTTGCCGAATCAATCCGAGATGAACGGGCTGCCGCAGTATGTACTATACCACTGGTTTCCGGCGTGATGAAATTCAGGATCTTGTCGCTATAGTGTATGAGCAGGATCAGCGGGACGCGACGGAGGCACGTTTGTCTTGGCCGCCGGTTCTGGGGTTGTTCTGGTCGGTGGTGATCACGTTGGCGTATCTGCGCGGGAATCGTGTGCAGTGGGAGTTGGCGGAAACCTATGGGGTGTCGCAGTCGACGGTTAGTCGAGCGATCACGGGGGTGACACCGTTGCTGGCACAGGCGCTGCGGAGTGTCGTTCCGACGGCAGAGGAGCTTCGTGCCGATCGGCAGTACATCATCGATGGAACCTTGCTGCCCTGCTGGTCATGGGCCGCGGTGCCGGGTCTGTGGTCGGGCAAGCATCGCACCACCGGCGTCGTCGTCCAGGTCGCAGCCACCCTGGAAGGGCAGCTGTCGTGGATCTCCGACCCGACCCCAGGCTCCCGACACGACCTATATTGCCTCGACCAATCCGGCGCCCTCGACCACCTCGCCACATACCCCCCGATCGGCGATAAAGGATACATCGGGCGCGGCATGCTCACCCCGTTCAAAAAACCACCCGGCCGGGAACTTCTCGACTGGCAAAAAACATTCAACAAGAGCCTCAACCACACACGCGCCACCATCGAACGAGTCATCGCCCATATCAAAACGTGGAAAGTTCTCCACACAGACTACCGGCGGCCCTACGCCACATTTAAAACGACAATCTCGGCAGTCATCGGACTCATCTTCTACACACTTACCTGACGGAGCCTGAATAAGCCTCATCGCTGCATCACACTCCTGATGGAATCTGCACATGTAAATGCGCAGGGCGAACTCACGGCATCAGGAGGTCGCGTGTCCTGATGTCGCGAGCTGGGGAGATTGCGTCAACCACGATTGACGCTGTCTGCCGGCTGGCGTGCCGGCGACACGCGCGTGCCTACGGGCCAACTGAGCGGGCATGCCGAACTCCTCGCCGGTCCAGAACGGACGGGACGAGCGAGGGAGTGGCGATCGTATTGCCTGCTCAGCGCGTTGGCGGGGAGGGTGGTCGCCGCGCGTGCGTGTGAGGTCGTGCAGGAAGGAGACGGTGCCGGAGAAGTACCTGCTCTCAAGGTGAACGGCGAGGCCGGAGAGGTGAGACGTCAGGCCGAGTAGTGCAGATTAGGCCATCTGGCCTTATCTGCGAGATACCACGAGGCTTATTCAGGGTGATCATGAAGTGCGGTGTTTCTCCAGGTCGGGACCGCAGCGAGGTAGCCCGCCAGGCGGCCCTGAATAAGCCTCCACCTGCCGCCGGGGCAGTCCTAGAGGCTTATTCAGGGACGCTCAACAGACTGCTGCGTTGAGACGCTGGCCTGGGGAAGCGCCTTGCTTCATGATCATCCTGAATAAGCCTCCTAATTCTGCGTCAGTGCGCGCCGCGTCAACAGGACCATGCGAGCGACCGCGCCGACCGTCTCCTCCGCACCTCTCGATTACGCGCTGTATGGGCGAGAAAGATCAAGTCGCAGTTTTCGTCACTAATAGGTCGCAGTTATGATTTCGTATTGAAATCTGAAACGCCCCCGCTGGGCTGTGTGAGTGAAGAACTCATCAGATGGCCTAGCGGGGCAGTCACGTTGCGTCGGATCTGCCGCCGATCGGAACCCGATGGGGTGCCACGGCGCGGCCCGGGCGGGGTAGATCCGCCGGATAGTCCGAACAGTCGTGTGTCGACTGGCGATCAGACCACAAGAGTCGTGACTCCTGGCGGCGCCGCGCCGAGCAAGGGCGGCGGCCGGTCGATCTTCGCGGCTAGCGTCGTGTTCGCCGCGGCGAGCGGCCAGCTAGGGACGGTTGGCGGTGCTTCAGGGATGCGGGGGACCGGCACTCAACGCCGTGATCCTGTGCGTGGATACCGGGCGACGTTGTGCGTTGTTCTGCAAGTGAGTCGCCGTTGCAGTCGGGCTCGAGGTGAGATTGTCGTAAGGTGGCGTAGCGTATCGATAGCTTCGCGCTCTGTTACATTCTGGGTTAACGGAGTTTCGTGTCCTATTCGTCATCTGGACGTGGCAATCTTCATTGAGCTTCACCAAGCGCTGTGGACGTCGCGAACACCGCTTGATCGAGGCGCGGGTGCCCCCCGGGGAGAGGGGCCCTCACATGGAGGAGCGGTGCCGCCGTGGCCAAGATCCAGATCGAGTGTCTCGTCGACGACCTCACCGGCGGTGACGCCCACGAGACCGTCGCGTTCGCGATCGACGGTGTCGGCTACGAGATCGATCTGAGCAGCGAAAACGCTGATCGACTGCGTGCGGACCTGGCTGTCTTCGTCGCGCGCGCTCGCCTCGTCCCGGTCGGCCTGGGCAGCCACGGGGTGGGTGTCGTGAAGCCTCGCCGTCTGGGGAGCACGGCGACGACGGCGGTCCGCCGGGAGAACCGCAGGATCCGTGACTGGGCGCAGGAGAACGGGTGGCCGATCGCAGAAAAGGGGCGCATCCCCGTGCAGGTGGTCGACGCGTATAGGCGGTCACAGCCGGCCTAGGCACGCAGCCTTCCCCGACGAGCTACCCAATTCTGATGAACTCAACCCCGATATAAGAGAGTCTGTCGGTCCACGCGTTCTGGCGGGTGCGGTCGTGTCCGTAAGAGCGCCTTACCGTCGATACCCTAAGCGGCGCAACACTTTCCGGTAGCTCTCGCATCGGAGCGGGTCGATTCAGCACGCTAGTTGGGTAGATCGGAGCCGAGGCACAGCAGCGCGACGGGCCTGGTCCAGCTGGTCGCGGTCTCGCGGCCTGAGTTGCCGGCCGGGAGCACATGACCGCTCGACAAGGTGAACCTAGGTCGGCCAGCTCCTTGCCACGCTTCCGAAGCGTGCTGGGCCTCCTGTCCTTGTATCCCGGTCGGTCGTCGAGGACGGTGTGGGTCGGACAGGTCGAGCTGAGAGGCCATGGATGAGCCGAAGGATGCAGCTCACAGAGAGACAGCTCGATGTCTTCGTTGGGTGGCGGCTGGCTGCCCTGACCAAGACAGCGGCAACGCCCAGAAGGTCTCTGCTCGATCGCTCCAGTCGCGTGGACTGGTCGAGGTCAGCCGCCGCACCGGCTCGTGGCACGCGACCCTGACCGAGGATGGTCAGTACTACCTCGACCACGGTCACCATCGGCCGCAGCCGTCGCGGCGGGAGGCCCGACAGCCCAAGCGGGAGCGTCCTGCCGACATCGAACAACCTCCGATGGCCAAGGAGCCGGCCGGCGATCAGGAGGGTCCGCCGTCTGCGCTCCTTGAGATCTCTGCGACGGACCTACTTGAACGTCTCCGGAGCGAGGGTGGGCGGCTGACGGTCGTCGACCCGTCTCCCGACGAACGCGCTGCCTGGCGTCGGGCTATCGATACCGTGCGGAGGGAAGGGCTGGTGCCAGAGGGCCAGCACCTACGTCACCAAGGCCGGGACTGTGGGCACCTCGTCATCGAAATCCGGGACGGCCCGCATCCGCAGATGGCGGCAGTGAGGTCCAGACCGGAGCGCCTACCGCTGCCGGAGACGGTGAAAAGCTGGCACCCCTTGGCCGACGCTGACTTCGAAGGCATCTCAGACGACCAGCAGCCGCGTGCCCGCCGCCTCCTGCATACCTTGGCCACGGCGGCGGAGAAGGACGGTCTGACTGCTGCCCGCGGCGAGGGACAGGCCATCGTGTTCCAGCTCGAAGACCAGAACATCGGGCTCCGGTTCTACGAGGAACTCGACGTGCGTGACGTCGTCCCCGATGAAGCCGATGGCAAGCGCTACGCCTGGCAGCGAGTCCGCCCCGTGCGCCAGGAGGTGCCGTCCGGCCGGCTGTGCATGCAGTTTGACCACGACTGGCAGTTCTCGGGGCGACGCCGGAACTTCGCTGATCGGAAGCGCTGGCGACTTGAAGATCGGCTGGCGGACGTCCTGGCCGAAGTACGGTTCCGACTGGGCGAGCAAGTAAGCAGGCAGCAGACGGCCGAGCGGGAGAAGCAGGACCGCGAGCGGGCATGGCAGCAGGCGATGGAGAAGGCACGTGCCGACTTCCATGAGTCACGCCGTGTCGCTGCGCTCGAGCGGCAGCTGGCGGACTTGGATAGGTCGACCCGGATCCGGGCGTACTGCGATAAGCTGGAGGTGGCTGAGAACGCCGCGGCAACTGCGGAGTGGATTGCCTGGGCGCGGAGCTACGCGGACCGGCTTGATCCCCGGCGACGTGCTGACCTGATGCCGCCCGATGTCGAGCCTCGTCCCGAGGATCTGAAGCCGTTCTTGGGGCGCTGGAGTCCCTACGGGCCGGCCGCCCGCTGACCGTTGTCATGCTCCCGGCTTGCCCGGATGTCTTCGACGGGAACACCGAGTTCACGTTCGAGCTGGCTCGCTAGTCTGCTGGCCCCGGACTCCCGCAGGCCGGTGATGGCCTGCTCGGCGATGTGGCCGAGCCGACGGACTTCTTCACGGAGCGCCAGCAGCTCGTCGGCGCGCTCGACGGCGTCGGCACCGCACCAGCGCCTGACGAGCTCACGGGCCGGCCGGTCCTCAGCTTCCAGAACGGCGCAGAACTCAGGGTCGTAGTAGGAGGCTTATTCAGGCCCCGTGAAATAACGATCTAGCCCGGCGTGTCGGGTTGGGCGACAGCCCGTCCATCGCGAATATTGGTTTGCCGAATCAATCCGAGATGAACGGGCTGCCGCAGTATGTACTATACCACTGGTTTCCGGCGTGATGAAATTCAGGATCTTGTCGCTATAGTGTATGAGCAGGATCAGCGGGACGCGACGGAGGCACGTTTGTCTTGGCCGCCGGTTCTGGGGTTGTTCTGGTCGGTGGTGATCACGTTGGCGTATCTGCGCGGGAATCGTGTGCAGTGGGAGTTGGCGGAAACCTATGGGGTGTCGCAGTCGACGGTTAGTCGAGCGATCACGGGGGTGACACCGTTGCTGGCACAGGCGCTGCGGAGTGTCGTTCCGACGGCAGAGGAGCTTCGTGCCGATCGGCAGTACATCATCGATGGAACCTTGCTGCCCTGCTGGTCATGGGCCGCGGTGCCGGGTCTGTGGTCGGGCAAGCATCGCACCACCGGCGTCGTCGTCCAGGTCGCAGCCACCCTGGAAGGGCAGCTGTCGTGGATCTCCGACCCGACCCCAGGCTCCCGACACGACCTATATTGCCTCGACCAATCCGGCGCCCTCGACCACCTCGCCACATACCCCCCGATCGGCGATAAAGGATACATCGGGCGCGGCATGCTCACCCCGTTCAAAAAACCACCCGGCCGGGAACTTCTCGACTGGCAAAAAACATTCAACAAGAGCCTCAACCACACACGCGCCACCATCGAACGAGTCATCGCCCATATCAAAACGTGGAAAGTTCTCCACACAGACTACCGGCGGCCCTACGCCACATTTAAAACGACAATCTCGGCAGTCATCGGACTCATCTTCTACACACTTACCTGACGGAGCCTGAATAAGCCTCTAGGTGCCGTAGCCGCTGTCCCGGCCCCACTTGAGTCCGCGTTCCGCTTCTTGCTCCCGCTTGTGCAGCTCGGTCAGCAGTACATCCGCGTGGATGATCGCGCGGCGTTGCAGGATCTTCTCCGTGATCGGCCACGGCACGACGAGCTGGTCGTCGGTTTCGAATGCCGCTGGGTGCTGCAGGTCCTCAGCCGTCAGGCCGAGCTCACGGCAGACCGCCTCGACGTCCGTGATGTACATGAGCCCGACGTCGCGGTTAAATCCAAACTCGATGGCTTCAAGGGGCGGCAGTGCCTCCTCGACGAGCCAAGCAGCCCGTTCCTCTGTCGAACGGCTGACGATGTCGCTGGCTTCGCGCGCGGCCTCCCACTGGTCCTGGCTGTGCTGCCATGCCTCGGCGTGCTCCCAGAGGACCTTGAGCCGGGCCGGAGACACCCACTCCTCACGACCTTCCTGGGCCTCGTCGACGAAGCGCACCTGGATGCGGGGCGGCCGTTTGGTGCCGATCTTGAGCACCTCGACCTCCACGACCCGGTCGATGGAGCGGGCGCGGTAGGCCCAATGCTGGCCGATGGTGGGCTGGGGAGCGTCCATGCCTCAGGCCACAGATTCTCGCTGTAGGTCGATGATGTCCGGGTCGCCCGCTTCCAGCGCGTCGGACAGTGCGTCGGCCCCTCGTTCCTTGAACAGCCGTCGCTCGGCTTTGGTGATGGGTATGCCCATCACGAAGGCCACGGTCTTGGTGGTGAGCTCGATCGAGCCCAGGCCGGACCACAGGTACGGGGTAACGAGGAACAGGTGCGGTGTCGTCACCTCGCCGAACTCGTCGGCCACGATGTCGGCGAACAGGTTGTCGGGCTCGGCGGTCCAATGGTCGTGGGTCATGTGGTAGCCGGCGGTGGTCAGCACGCCGGCGAACTTCGGATCGTTGCTCGTGGCGACAAGCTCGACGCCGAGCGGCGGATCGAGGACGCCAGGTACTGCCAGGTCGGACAGCCCGATGGTGCAGAACGAGATCAGGCCGTCGTTCGGGCAGTCCTCGGAGGTCAGGACGCCGAGGTAGTAGCCGTCCTTGCCGTTGCCGTACTGGTGGACCGTCGGGTTCCCGCCGAACGCGGCGGCAGCGGTCTTGGCGACGGTCTTGTTGTCGGGGGTCGGGCTGCTCATCGGTCAGTCTCCGCCTAGGAACGTGTCGGTCTGGTCCTCGAACCTGCCAGAGCGGTTGGTACCCGGAGTCTCCGGCCGGTAGATGTCCGGGTTGTTGTGCTCGTCGAGGAACTCCTTGCGGCTGATACCGCGGTCCCGGGCGTTCTGCTGGTGCTTGCGGAACTCGTGGCCCGGCTTATGGCCCATGTCCCACTTCTCGGACGGCATGATCTCCTTGCCGGTGCCGGGGTCGCGGACCTTGCCGTGGGTGCCCTTCGCCCGGCCGAAGACGGTGTCCCGGACGCCCTTACGGTACCCAGAGGGGCGTTCGTAGTTGTCGCGCGCTTTGCGGGCCATCTCCATCGTGGCGGCCCCGATAGCGGCCGCGCCACCGGCGACAAGCGCCCCCGACGCGACCGCCGCCGGCACACCCACGACCGCCCCGACCCCGGTCAGGCTGATGCCTCCACCGCCGACGACACCGGCTGAACCCACTACGACGGCCGCCGCTCCACCGGCCGCAGCCACGACCGCCGCGGGCCTGTCGAGCGCAGCCTGCCCGGCTGCGGCCAGGACAGCCCCGACCTCTCCGGCCGCGCCTGCGACACCGTCGCCGACCCGTTCCCAGAACGGCTTGGTCGGCGCGGCCGCGGTCGCCGCTCTCACCACGTCGGCGGCTTCGGCTCCAGCCCGGTCGAGTTGGTCCTGCGCGTCCTGGAGCATGGCCGTAGCGACCTGGCGGGCAGGCGCTCCGGGGTCGACGAACGGTGTCCGGGTAGCCCCGGCCGCGGTGCCGCGGTCATGGAGGTCGGCTGCCTGGCGGGAGACCGCGGGAGCCTGCGTCAGCTGCTCTTCAGCTGTGCCCGCCTGGCGTTGGGCCCAGGCCAGGACGTCCGCGTAGCGCCCGACTGCGGCCCGGCGTCTCGGAAGGCATCGGCGGCGGTGAACCACTGCGGCGTGAAGCGCCCGAACGAGTCCCGGAAGGCGTCGGCGGCCGGCCCGCTCCAACCGCTCTGGGTGTCGACCGCACGCAGCGCGCTTCCCGTGGCTTCCAGGGTCTGGCTGAACCTGGTCAGCTCGGCGGCAAAGGTGTGTAGCTCGGCCGGATCACCGGGGACGACGTTGGTGGTCGACATCGTCAGTCTGTCGGGCCGGACAGCAGCCTGCCTGCGGCCTGGTCGTCGTTCCGGTAAGCCTCCGCTGCCTGGACGAGCTCGTAGGAGAAGCGTTCGGCATCGGCGGACATCTGGCGGGACGCACGACCCCACGCGTCGGCGAAGTCCGCCACGGCGATGGACAGCCCGGCATGGCCGACCGCCTCGGCAGCGATCCCGGAGAGCCCCGCGGTCGAGGTGTCGGCAGCCGCTGACCTGATGGCATCAGCCATCCCGTCCAGCGCACTGGTCGTTACGTCGAAGCCATCCGGCACGGGCCAGCAAGCTACGGGGGAGCGGGGCTGACTGCGGCGGAACGCTTCAACCCGTTCGCGATTGCGACCGGCGGGATTCTGAGTGCGCGCCGTCGGATGACACCCCGGTCACTGCGGACAGGGGAGGGCCCTACGTGTATGCCCCCCATCTGTCCCCAGGGAACCAGTAGTGCGCCCAGCACCGCTTCCACCTCGCCACTTGCCGCGGCCGGTACTTCCACGAGGTCCTGGGGCCGCGGAGGAGTGCGGCATCGCGACGGGTGGATCGGCTGAGACTGAGCCTTTCCCAACCTGTTTTCCCTGGTGGGAGGGCCCGAAGCCCGTAGCGATGGCCCCTGGCGCCGCCCCAGAAAGCCACCGCCGCGGCACCCAGCAGCCGATCCCTCCCCAGGAGCAGGTCAACGCCGCACTGAAGCGCTGAACGGCCCCCACACCAGCGGCGAAGACGGGTTCAACGCGATATCGCGCCCCAGCTCCTCCGCTCCGATCCCACCTGACCAGCACAAACAGGTTGGGAAAGGCTCACTTATCGCGCGACGCCAGATTCGATAGCTATACGAACGCAATACCGGCGCAGCACCTCACAACTGTCTTCATCAAACTTGATGACTTATCCGTGCGCTCGCAGCAAATGGAGGCTTATTCAGGCTCCGTCAGGTAAGTGTGTAGAAGATGAGTCCGATGACTGCCGAGATTGTCGTTTTAAATGTGGCGTAGGGCCGCCGGTAGTCTGTGTGGAGAACTTTCCACGTTTTGATATGGGCGATGACTCGTTCGATGGTGGCGCGTGTGTGGTTGAGGCTCTTGTTGAATGTTTTTTGCCAGTCGAGAAGTTCCCGGCCGGGTGGTTTTTTGAACGGGGTGAGCATGCCGCGCCCGATGTATCCTTTATCGCCGATCGGGGGGTATGTGGCGAGGTGGTCGAGGGCGCCGGATTGGTCGAGGCAATATAGGTCGTGTCGGGATCCTGGGGTCGGGTCGGAGATCCACGACAGCTGCCCTTCCAGGGTGGCTGCGACCTGGACGACGACGCCGGTGGTGCGATGCTTGCCCGACCACAGACCCGGCACCGCGGCCCATGACCAGCAGGGCAGCAAGGTTCCATCGATGATGTACTGCCGATCGGCACGAAGCTCCTCTGCCGTCGGAACGACACTCCGCAGCGCCTGTGCCAGCAACGGTGTCACCCCCGTGATCGCTCGACTAACCGTCGACTGCGACACCCCATAGGTTTCCGCCAACTCCCACTGCACACGATTCCCGCGCAGATACGCCAACGTGATCACCACCGACCAGAACAACCCCAGAACCGGCGGCCAAGACAAACGTGCCTCCGTCGCGTCCCGCTGATCCTGCTCATACACTATAGCGACAAGATCCTGAATTTCATCACGCCGGAAACCAGTGGTATAGTACATACTGCGGCAGCCCGTTCATCTCGGATTGATTCGGCAAACCAATATTCGCGATGGACGGGCTGTCGCCCAACCCGACACGCCGGGCTAGATCGTTATTTCACGGGGCCTGAATAAGCCTCATAGATGAACCGGCCGGATTTTCCGATGGCTAGAGCGATCGCACAGATCATCGCAGAGACTGGCGTTGGCACCGTATTCGGCGTACCTGGCCAGCGAGTGCTCCCGCTATTCCACGAGCTTGTTAATGGACTCGGTGTGACCCTGATCGTCACACGGCATGAGCAGGGTGCTGCGTTCATGGCAGACTTGAACGCCAGAGTGAGCGGCTTTGGCTGTTGTGTTGCGACATCCGGCCCCGGCGCAACAAATCTTCTGACTGGTATTGCCTCTGCGTGGATGGACAGCGTGCCAATGGTGGCGATCACTGCACAGGCCGCTACGGACGAGTTTGGACACTACGGCATTCAAGAGGGCACCGGCGTCGGAAGAACTCCAGACGTGCTGGCAATGTTCGCCGCAACCACGAAGGCCGCACTCCGCCCTATGACACCCGAGGAGGTCTTGCCAGCTACGCGCGAGGCTGTGCGTCTCGCTCGGTCAGGAAGGCCCGGACCGACTCATCTAGATATACCAAGCGATATGTTGAGGCTTATTCAGGGCCGCCTGGCGGGCTACCTCGCTGCGGTCCCGACCTGGAGAAACACCGCACTTCATGATCACCCTGAATAAGCCTCGTTCCTTGCGGACGTTCCTACAATCGAACACGACAGTGAGCTGCATTCAAGTGAGGCAGAGAAGAATCGCCCGATCTTGAGCCCTTCTCTGCTTGCGCCCGCAATCGACCGGCTACGTCGTGCCGAGCGCCCGTTGATCCTGCTCGGCAACGGAGTCGCAATTTCGGGATGCACCCGATCAGCAGTCCAGTTTGCTGAGCGTGCAGGAATACCATTGGCCGGGACATTCATGGCTAAGACCGTGCTCGACGAGACCCACCCTCTAGTGCTCGGCCCAGTAGGTGCCTTCGGTCGGACCGCCGCAAACATCGCACTGCACCGAGAGGCAGACCTTGTGGTGGCAGTGGGTGTGTCGTTCAGCTGGCTCACATCCGCGGGCTGGTCTGCACATCTCGGTTCGGAGCGGCTAGTCCGTGTAGACCTCGACACAGCTGAGCTAGATCGCAACTACTCTTCAGCCACCACAGTGCACGCGGATGCCGCAGAGTTCTTTCAGTGTCTCGCTGTCGAACTCTCTGACTACCGTCGTGATGGTTCGGCCAGGGTCGCTGCACTGAATGCCGAGTATCCTGACCAAGTTGCAGTCCACACAGAACCGGAGCGACTACATCCCATCGAGGTCTGCGAGATTGTAAGCGACACGCTGGACGAGGCGACGTCGGTAGTCGCCGACGTCGGTCAGTTCGCATACTGGGTTGAGCGTCACGTGCGAACGCGGGGCAATGGCAGATTCCTGATCAATGGAGGACTCGGCAGCATGGGCCATGCTGTCGCGGGAGCACTCGGCGTCTGGACGGCGCGAAAAGAAGCGAACGTCACCGAAAGAGTACTCTGCCTGTGCGGTGATGGCGGTTTCATGATGGGGGCACCGGAGGTAGCCACAGCTGTGAAGGCTGGCGCCAACCTTGTCTGGCTCATCTTCAACGACCATGAGCTAGGAACACAGGCCGACTGGTTCGCGCGCCGTGGACATTCTGACTCACTGACAGCGAATCCAGACGTCGACTTCGTGTCGATGGCACATTCAATGGGCGCCCAGGCCACCCGTGTAACGTCGGCCGACGACTTGCGAACTGCCCTGAATACAGCCCTGAAAGGGGGTTGCCACGTGCTCGACGTTGCAGTGATGTCGGGCTCGCCTCCACTCGAGTTCGAGGGGCTCCTGTAGCGCACACCTTCCGACAAGTGTGAGGTTAGCCACGCCGCGTGGTCACCGAAGCGGCATGTGCAGGAAAGCCTTCGTGACGGGAGAGCGCCTCGATGTGAGGAGCAAGTTCCCAGAACGCACCCTCGTTCACTGCGGCAGTCGCGATGCGAGTAAGGAAGGTGTGAACGGTTACACCGCTGACTGTCTTTGCATAGCCGGATGTTGGAAGGGTGGCAGGTGTACCAATCACGAAGTTCGATGCCGACATCGTGGCCCACTGGCCCATCAGAACAGTGCCGGCGTGCCGAACCAACGGCAGCCAGTCCCCAGGCGCCTTAACAGCCAACTGAAGGTGCTCAGGTGCGTAGTCGTTCGCAATATCCATCGCCTGCTGCTGGTCCTTGGCCAGCACCAAGCCGCCGTTTACTGCAATAGAAGCCTCGGCGTAACCTTTGCGCGGTTCCGGCAGGCGGGCCAGCTGTACAGGGAGCTCGTTTACCACCGCCGCCAGCTCGTCAGCATCCGTACTAACGAGAACAGCGGACGAATCCGGACCGTGCTCTGCTTCGTTGATTAGATCCGCAGTGAGGTGCACTACGTTCGAAGTACCGTCGGAAATAATCAGCGCGTCGGTAGGTCCGAAGCCAACCTCAACGACGCACCCAGACCGCTGCACTTCAGCCTGCGCGATCTGAACGGCCGGACTGCCGGGACCGACAATCTTTCCTACTTTGGGGATTGAATCGGTGCCGTAGGCAAGAGCGCCAATTCCAGCTGGACCATTAACACGGAAAATCTCCGATATTCCAAGACGAGATGCCGCGTACAGCGTGGCGGGATCCACCGCACCGTTCGCTCCAGGCAGTGGCGGCACCGCGAGAACGAGCTTCGCCACCCCCGCCACGACAGCCGGCGTGCCGATCTGGATTAGAACCGAGGGGAAAGATCCCTTGCCTGAGGGAACAAACAGTCCGGCGCTAGCGACGGGGCGTACGAGCTCGCCCAGCTGCGTGCCACCAACGTCAGCGCTCCACGAAGTGCGTCTCATCGCCTCGACGTTGAACGCTCGGATGCGGTCGACGGCGGTATTCACCGCCGTGCGCAGATCGTCGGGAAGTTTTCCAGCGGCAGCTGCAACCTCGTCATCGCTAACCCGCAGGTCCTCAGGACCACACGAGACACCGTCGTACTCAGCCAAGGCATCGACGACTGCAGCGTCGCCACGCTCGGCGACGTCGGCAACCAAAGCGCGTACACCGGCCCGTAGCGGGTTGTCCTCCCCATCCGCGGCAGCGCCGCCCCGTGTTAGAAGCTGGATCCGCTGGCATTCGTCAAGGTCTGTCCAGTCCAGCACACAGAACCTAGGCGTCATCAGAACCTCCGAGTCATGAACGTGCCGTGGCAATACTACGTGGGCAGCTACCACCCCGGGCGAGCTGGCTGCCGTAGCGGGCTACAGACGCCCGCGGATCGTGGCAGGTCGGCATAGATCCTCACACGGCGCACGGACTCCCGCCGAGCCTCACAGTAAGCGCGTTTGCTGCGGATCGAACGCGGTCGGCCACCGCCTGCCAGGACTCAGGGGGATGGGTATCGCGTGGGAACATCACCGAGATCGCCGCGGTCGGCCTCATACTACGATTGCGAGCGCATACAGCGATTGATGTGAATCCGCTCCATACATCACCGTGCTCGACAGCAAAGCCGCGATTGCGACAGTCCGCAAGGAGCTCGCCCAGCTCAATAAGCGAGCGAGGCCCCCGCCCTGAACGGCTCACAAAAGTAGCTGGAGAAGAAAACAATGCTCGCAGCTGGCCAGGCGCCAACTCGGCCAGAATGGCTCGCCCCGGAGCCGTGAGATGAGCAGGCATCCTGACCCCGGGATCCGGAGCGATCGCATCACACTCATGAGGCTGCTCGCCGATCAAGTACACAACCTCGTGACCCTGAAGTACGGCAAGTTGCGCAGGCTGGCGCAGTGCAGTCGATAGTTTGCGGATCACAGGAGCGGCGAGGCGTTGAAGTGGAGGGTCTCGCAGATACGCGAAGCTCAGGTCGAGAGCAGCGTCGCCGAGTCCAAACATCTGAGACTCAGGAAAGTGTGCGACGAAGCCCTCCTGCTGCAACACCGAAAGCAAATGATAGGCGGTGGAACGGGGAATCCGAAGCTTCCGACTGATCGTACTTGCTCGGATCGGATGGGCACTTGCGGCCATCAGATTGAGTATCTGCAGCGTACGGCTCGCGGCCGGGACATCGCTACTCATCGAACGACTGTCTCCTTCAGACCGATAGCCAGGAGGCGGGGGGGGGGGGCACGAGACCTGATTGGACACACGAGACAGGACAATAACCCCATATGAACAGCTGTTCAACTGTTCTGGCGTTGCCGCTGACCAGTCGTCGTCTGGGGACCCAGACGCACGATGGCGCCGGCCAACTCACGTCCCGGGGCTGAACGACGCTGGAGGGCGGAGTCGTTCAGCCCAAGGAGGCGTTGCGTAGTGCTGCCCACCGAACATGGTGTGCCCGGACGTGAGACCGATCTGGCACCGCGCTTCCTGCGTCGGCTGCCGGGGCTGCATCCCCTAGTGCCCGCTCCGCACGCGCAGGACCCACCAGGGTTGAGATTGGCCCTGAACGAGAACAACTTCGGATGCTCACCTGCTGCTGTCGAGGCTGTCCGCGCCGGATGTTCGGCAAGACCCGTCGCGCGACTGCGTACTACGCGTGCGCACCGAAACGGGGGCAGCAGGTGCCCGACGGGCATCCTGGGAGCCTGTGGGTGCCCGAGCACCTGATCGTCGGTGCGCTCGGGGACTTCCTGGCCCGGCACGTGTTCGGCGACTACTGCAGCGAACTCCTGCGGGCCACGGTCGAGCAGCGCCACGGCGAGAGCGTGGCCGAGCACGCCGGGCAGGTGGCGGCGGTGCACGCGGCGATGGCCGACATCGAGAAGCGGCGGGCATCGCTGTTGCGGTCCATCGAGGTCGCCGACGACCTCGACGCGGACCTGCTGGCCGATATCAGCCGTCGCCGCAAGGAACTCGGCGCCGAGCAGGCCCGACTGCGTGAACGGGCCGAGCACCTGCGCAGCGTGGAGGTGGAACGGCCCAGCCCCGACCTGATCGACATGCTCCCCATCGGGTCCTGCGACCTCGACGCGCTGCCTGATGAGCTGTCCCGACGCCTGTTCGAGGCTTTGCGCCTGGAGATCTACTACAACCGCCACGACCACCGAGCCCGGTTCCGGGTCACCCTCACCGGCGAAACCGTCGGGATCGCCCAACAGGCCAGCAGTGCCGTGATCGTCCCTGAACAGCAGAAACCGGCCGCACCGGACGGTAGTCCGGTCGGCCGGTCGGGGAACGGCGGCCCGTTCCCATCTGTTGTGTGCCCCCGGCAGGATTCGAACCTGCGCTCCCGCCTCCGGAGGGCGGTGCTCTATCCCCTGAGCTACGGGGGCCGTGCGATGGGAGAACAGTAGCGCACAGTGCCCGGGCCCCCGGCACGGGGGCCCGGGCGTGATCAGCCCAGCGGCAGCGGCGCTGCTCCCCGTTCGGCGAGCAGCCCGCGCATCAGCTCGGCCTCGGAGTTCTGCGACGCGAGCATCTGGGCCGCGAGGTTGCGGACCTCGCCGGTGTCGGCGTGGTCGCGGGCGTACTCCAGCATCGACACCCCGCCCTGGTGGTGGCGGAGCATGAGCTGGAGGAACTCGACGTCCAGCGCGGTGCCGGGCGGGGTGGCGCGCAGCCGCGCGAGGTCCGCGGTGCTCGCCATGCCCGGCATCGTCGCGGTGCCGCCGGACATGCCGGACATACCCGCCATCCCGGCGTGCGCGGAGGAGCCCATCCAGGCCATGTGGCCACCGCTGGGCAGGCTCGGGGCGTCCCACAGGCCGAGCCAGCCCTGCATCCGGCCGACCTGCTGGTTCTGGGTGGTCTCGATGTCGAACGCCAGCTGGCGCACCCGCGGGTCGGTGGCGCGGTCGCGCTCCCAGGAGGCCATCTCGACGGCCTGGCGGTGGTGCACGGTCATGTCCTGGGCGAACCCGACGTCGACCGAGCCCGGCTCGGGCACGAACGGGCCGAACGCGCCGCGCACCGCGAACCCGGCGACGAGCACGGCCACGAGCGCGACCAGGCCGAACGCGATGGCCGGGGGGTTGTTCCAGGGGGAGCGCTCCTGCTGCGGGGCGCTCACTGCCCGGGAGCCGGCGCCGGCGCGGAGGCGGGCGCTCCGGGGACGGCCGGGTCGGGGGCGGGGGCACCGCCCGGGGTCGCACCCTGGTTCTCGGGCAGGACGGTCTGCCCGTCGACGGCGGACTGCGGCGGGATCGGCTGGAAGGCCGGCGGGTTGTCCTGGTCGAAGCTCTGCGCGCCGAGCGCGTCGCAGGAGGCGCCGACCTCGGGGTGGGTGAACCGGTTGAGCCGCAGCGCGCGGATGAACTGGTCGATGCGCTCGTCGTCGGCGTTCTGGACCTTCAGCTGGTTGCCCCAGGACTGCAGCGAGATCGGGGCGTCGAGGCCCGGGTAGGGCGACATGACCGTGTACGGCTGGCCCTCGACCCGCTGGGCGAGCGCGGCCTTCCCGGCCTCGTCGAGGGTGTCGGGGTTGTAGGCGACCCACACGGCGCCGTGCTCGAGGGAGTGCACGAGGTTCTCCGAGCGGACCGGGTTCGGGTAGACGACGCCGTTGCAGGCGGCCCAGAACCCGTCGTGCGCGCCGCCGAAGGGCGGGCTGTGGGTGTAGGCGACCCGCTGGAAGCCGAGCACGTGCTGCAGGCCCGGGTACTCCTGGCTGACGATGCCGGGGATCGCGAGCGCGGGGTTCCGATTGTCCTCCGAGGGCTCCCATGCCCGGTTCTGGTTGCGCTGCACCAGCGGGTAGACGATGAACGCCCCCGCCAGCAGCACCAGCACGGTGATCGCCGCGACCATGCCCCAGGGGAACTGGCGCTGGCCGACCGCGCTGGGCATCGACGGTCGCTTCTTGCCGGACTTGCCGCTGGCCATGGGGAGTCCTGTTCGTGGTCGGCGGGCGGTTTCGCCCGAGTCTAGGAAGGCCCCGTCACCGGCTCGCCCACCACCCGTAGGAGCGGTAGTCGGGGTAGGGCGCGAGCAGCGGGACGACCGGGCGGGTGGTCACCGTGACGCGGTCACCGGTCACGAACTCGCCGGGCACCGTGAACGACGCCTGCGCCCACGGCTGCGCGTCCGGCAGCGTCCACTCCCCGGCGGGGCGGCCGTCCACGTCGACGGCGACCACCCGGGTCCGCTCGCCCGGCAGCGCGGGCCCGGCGCCGATCCGCCCGGTCAGGGTGACCGGCCGGCCGGGGACGGTCCCGCCGAGGGTGAAGGTCTCCCCACCGACGACGTGTCGGCCGCTGTCGGCGACGAGCCGTCCGGGTGCGACGACGGCGCGGTCCAGCACCGAGTCCGGCTGCACGCCGAGCACCGGCGGGTCGGTCGTCCAGCCGTGCGCGGCCTCGTCGGTCATGTCCCCGACGTTCAGGTGGTCGACGATCCGGCCGGGCACCGGCAGGTCCGGTGCCTGCGCGGAGTCCGCGGCGGACCAGTCCGCCCGCCAGATGCTGACCCGGTCGCAGCTGCGGTCGAGCTGGCAGGTCTGCGGCGCGGACGCCGAGATCGGCCGGGCCGGCCCGGCGAGCCCGAAGGTGATGACCGGCTCGGCGCCGAGCAGCCCGGCGCGGCCGAGGTCGGCGACCGGGACCCCGCCCCACCGGTCGAACACCGCGAACCACTGCGGCCGCTCGGGCCCGGGCAGTGCCCGCAGGGCCTCGTACAGCGTCCCCGGCCCGTTCAGCGACGGTGCGGCCATCCCGTTCGTGGTCAGCCCGACCAGGTCGACGGTGCGGTGCCCGCCGAACCAGGCCGCGGCGCCGACGTCGTTGACGGCGACGGCGTCGCCCGGCGGCACGTTCCCGGCGATCCACTGCGCGACGCTCACCAGGCCCTCCCGCATGGCCGACGCCTGCTGGCCCAGCCGGAGCGCCCAGGCCGGCGTCGCGGCGAGGGTGAACAGCAGCACCACCGCGAGCAGCCCGGTGCGCGCCGGCCGGTTCCCGACGAGCCCGGCACCGAGCACCACGAGCAGGAGCAGCAGCGGCAGGAACGGCTGCAGGTAGCGCAGGTCCTGCCACATCGCCGTGGTCAGGGTGGCGACGGCGAGCACCACCGACGCCAGCCCGCCGCCGAGCACCACCGCGAGGACGCGCTCCCGGCGTGCGGCCAGCACGGCGACCCCGAGTACGGCGAGCACCAGCGCGAGCGGCGCCAGCACGTCCTGCCCGGACAGCCCGGACAGCGACGCGAGGATCGCGGCGACGTTGCGCTGCACGTGGTCGGCGATCTCCAGCGGCTGGCGCAGGAACCCGGTGTGCAGCCACGACTTGGCGAGCACGCCGTTGGCCTGCGACGTCCCGGTGAGCACCCGGTACAGCAGCAGCTGCCCGGCGAACACCACCACCGGCACGGCGACGAGCGCGAGCCGTCCCCACGGACGCCCCGCCCGCGCGGCCGGACCCGGGACCGGGCGCAGCAGCGTCCACGCCATCGCGGCGGTGAACGCGGCGGCGAGCAGGAAGCCCTCGGGCCGGGTGAGGGCCAGCAGCGCCGCGACCACCGGCGTCGCGCGGAACCGGGGACGTTCGCGCAGGTAGGACAGCAGCGTCCCGGTGGTCAGCGCCGCGAGCAGCCCCACCTCCATGCCGCTGGCCCCGCCCCACAGCAGCGGCCCGCACAGCGCGGTGAGCAGCCCCGCCCACCACCCGGCCGCGCGGCCGCCGAGCCGGGTCGCGGCGGCCGAGGTGAACCCCGCCGCACAGGCGACCCCGACGACCCCGCCCACCACGGCGACGGCGAGCAGCCACCGGCCGTCGAACCCGACCGCGTGCGCGGCGCCGAGCAGCACCATCCAGAGCAGGCTCGACGCGCCCGTCGTGATCTCGGCGCCGGGCTGGTAGCGCAACGGCTCGCCGTCGCCGAACTGCCGGGCGTACTGCAGGTGGATGTAGACGTCGTCCAGCGGCGGCACGAGGCTGCCCCGGTTGTAGCCGACCGACACCGCGACGAGGACCGCCCCGAGCAGCAGGGCGAACGCCCCGGAGACGACGGGGGCGTGGGTACTCCGGTCGGTGGAAGGGGACGTCACGCCCCGCATCGTCGCCGGTCGGGGTGCGGATACCTGCATGAGGGTGTCGGGGGTCCCTCCGTAGAATCCCGCTGGTGAATCCCGACGTGCTCGCCGACCTGGTCCGTGACGTCGCGCGGGACGTGCTGCTCCGACGCGACCTGGACGTCTCCGCGCTGCCGGCCGATGCCGGTGTCGAGCGTCCCCGCAACCCCGACCACGGCGACTACGCCACCAACATCGCGCTGCGCACCGCCAAGAAGGCGGGTGTCAACCCGCGCGAGCTCGCGACCTGGCTGGCCGAGGAGCTGGCCACCCGCGACGGCGTCGCGAGCGCCGAGAACGCCGGGCCCGGGTTCATCAACCTGCGCCTGGCCGCCGACGCGCAGGGCGCGATCGTCGGGGAGGTCCTCGCCGCGGGCGCGGGCTACGGCACCGGCGACGAGCTGGCCGGGCGCAACGTGAACCTGGAGTTCGTCTCCGCCAACCCGACCGGACCGCTGCACCTGGGCGGGACCCGGTGGGCCGCGGTCGGCGACGCGCTGGGCCGGGTCCTGACCGCGCGCGGCGCGAAGGTCACCCGCGAGTACTACTTCAACGACGCCGGCGCCCAGATCGACCGGTTCGTCGCCTCCCTGGTCGCGGCCGCGAAGGGCGAGCCGGCCCCGGAGAACGGCTACGGCGGGGCCTACATCGCCGAGATCGCCCAGCGGGTCGTCGGGGCCGAGCCCGGCGCGCTGGAGCTGCCCGAGGCCGAGCGGGACGAGGTGTTCCGCCGGGTCGGCGTCGGCTTCATGTTCACCGAGATCAAGCAGAAGCTGGGGGAGTTCCGCGTCGAGTTCGACGTGTGGTTCCACGAGCAGTCGCTGCACGACTCGGGCGCGGTGGAGACCGCCGTCGCCGCGCTGAAGGAGAAGGGCTCGCTCTACGAGTCCGACGGCGCCTGGTGGCTGCGCTCGACCGACCACGGCGACGACAAGGACCGCGTCGTCATCAAGTCCGACGGCCGCCCCGCCTACATCGCCGGCGACATCGCCTATCTGCGCGACAAGCGGGCCCGCGGGTTCGACCTGTGCATCTACATGCTCGGCGCGGACCACCACGGCTACGTCGCCCGGCTCAAGGCCGCCGCGGCCGCGTTCGGGGACGACCCGGCGGTCGTCGAGGTCCTGATCGGACAGCTGGTCAACCTGGTGAAGGACGGCGTCCCGGTCAGGATGAGCAAGCGTGCCGGCACCGTCGTGACGATGGACGACCTGGTGGAGGCCGTCGGCGTCGACGCCGCGCGGTACTCGCTGGTGCGCTCGTCGGTGGACTCGGGCCTGGACATCGACCTGGACCTGCTAGCCAGCCGGACCAGCGAGAACCCGGTGTTCTACGTCCAGTACGCGCACGCCCGGCTGTCCTCGCTGGCCCGCAACGCCGCCGACCTCGGCATCACCCCCGGCGAGGACTACGGCCTGCTCTCCCACGCCCGCGAGGGCGACCTGATCCGCACCCTGGGCGAGTTCGGCGACGTCGTGCGCACCGCCGCCGAGCTGCGCGAGCCGCACCGGGTGGCCCGCTACCTGGAGTCCCTCGCCGGCGCCTACCACAAGTTCTACGACTCCTGCCGCGTCCTGCCCCAGGGCGACGAGGAGGTCTCCGACCTGCACCGGGCCCGGCTCGCGCTCTGCGTCGCGGCCCGCACGGTGCTCGCCAACGGCCTCGCGCTGCTCGGTGTCGACGCCCCGGAACGGATGTGACATGAGGGCACACCCCGCAGGCCCGATGCACGCGGGCCTCACCCCCGCGCCCGAGTCGGCCGGGCCCCGCCCGGAGAGCGCCGCGGCGCTCGACGAGCTGGCCCCGGCGGTCTGGCCGCGGCACGCCGCCCGCGGCGAGGACGGCGCGTTGCGCCTGGCCGGCGTCGACGTGCGCGATCTCGCCGCGACCCACGGCACCCCGCTGTTCGTGCTCGACGAGGACGACTTCCGCGGCCGCTGCGCCGAGTTCGCCGCCGCGTTCGGGGCGCAGGCCGTGCACTACGCGGCCAAGGCGTTCCTGTGCACCGAGATCGCCCGCTGGGTCGCGCAGGAGGGCCTGTCGCTGGACGTGTGCTCCGGCGGTGAGCTGGCCGTCGCACTGCGTGCGGAGTTCCCGCCCGAGCGGATCGCGCTGCACGGCAACAACAAGTCCCTCGCCGAGCTCGACGCCGCGGTCGAGGCGGGGGTCGGCGGTATCGTCGTCGACTCCTTCGACGAGATCGCCCGGCTCGCCGATGTCGCCGCCGCGCGGGACACCGTCGCGCCGGTGCTGATCCGGCTCACCGTCGGCGTCGAGGCGCACACCCACGAGTACATCGCCACCGCGCACGAGGACCAGAAGTTCGGGTTCTCCATCGCGAGCCAGGACCAGAAGGACTCGCCCGCGCTGGAGGCCGCCCGTCGCGTCCTCGCCGCGAGCCACCTGAGCCTGGTCGGGCTGCACAGCCACATCGGCTCGCAGATCTTCGAGACCGAGGGCTTCGAGGCCGCCGCCCGCCGCGTGGTGAAGGTGCTCGCCGACCTGCACGCCGAGCACGGCGGCGAGAACCTGACCGCGCTGCGGACGCTGGACCTGGGCGGCGGCATCGGCATCGCCTACCGGCCGGGGGACACCCCGCTGTCGATGCCGGCGCTGGCCGAGGAGCTGCGCGCGATCGTCAAGCGCGAGTGCGCCGCCTCCGGGCTGGACGTGCCGGCGATCGCGGTCGAGCCGGGCCGGGCCATCGCCGGACCGGGCACCGTCACCGTCTACGAGGTCGGCACCGTCAAGGACGTCCCGCTCGGCGGGTACTCGCGGCGCTACGTCAGCGTCGACGGCGGGATGAGCGACAACATCCGCACCTCCCTCTACGACGCCGAGTACGACGTGCGGCTGGTGTCCCGCGCCAGCGGGCGCGACTCGGTGCCCGGCGGGGAGACCCCCGTGCTGTCCCGGGTGGTCGGCAAGCACTGCGAGTCGGGTGACATCGTGGTGCGCGACTGCTGGCTGCCGGCCGACCTCGCGCCGGGCGACCTGCTGGCCGTCGCGGCGACGGGGGCCTACTGCTACGCGATGGCGTCGGGCTACAACCGGCTGCCGCGCCCCGCTGTCGTCGCGGTGCGTGACGGGGTCGACCGGACCCTGTTGCGACGCGAGACACTGGAGGACCAGTTCCGTTTCGAGGTGTGAGCGCAGCCGGGTGAGAACCACCACCCGGACCCGTCTGCACCCGTCCGACCAGGAATGATCGGCGCGCGCCCGAGGGGTGCGTGCACGCGAGGAGGACACGTGGCGAGCGAGACCGGCGCCGTCCGGGTGGCACTGCTGGGCTGCGGCACCGTCGGCACCGAGGTGGTCCGGCTCATCACCGAGCAGGCCGACGAGCTGGCTGCGCGGGTGGGGGCCCGCATCGAGCTGGCGGGGGTCGCCGTGCGGCGACCGCACCGGCACCCCTGGCTGACCGAGAACTTCCCGGATCTGGTGACCACCGACGCCGGCGAGCTCGTGACGCGCGACGACGTCGACGTCGTCGTCGAGGTCATCGGCGGGATCGAGCCGGTCCGCGGCTGGCTGCTGGAGGCTCTCAAGTCCGGCCGCTCGGTCGTGACGGCGAACAAGGCGCTGCTCGCCGAGGACGGCCCGACGCTGGCCGAGGCCGCCGACGCCTCCGGCGCCGACCTCTACTACGAGGCCGCGGTCGCCGGGGCGATCCCGCTGCTCCGCCCGCTGCGCGAGTCCCTCGCCGGGGACCGCATCACCCGGGTCGCCGGCATCGTCAACGGCACCTCGAACTTCATCCTCTCGGCGATGTCCGCGGGCGGCACCTCCTACGTCGACGCGCTGGAGGAGGCGACCCGGCTGGGCTACGCCGAGGCCGACCCCAGCGCCGACGTCGACGGCTACGACGCCGCCTCGAAGGCCGCGATCCTGGCGTCGCTGGCGTTCCACACCCGCATCACCGCCTCCGACGTGCACCGCGAGGGCATGCGCGAGGTGAGCGCGTCCGACGTCGCGGCCGCCCGCAGGCTCGGCTGCACGATCAAGCTGCTCGCCATCTGCGAGCGCGTCGTCGCGGCCGACGGGGCCGAGTCGGTCTCCGCCAGGGTCTACCCGGCGATGGTCCCCGACTCGCACCCGCTGGCGGGCGTCGACGGCGCCTTCAACGCGGTGTTCGTCGAGGCCGAGGCCGCCGGCCAGCTGATGTTCTACGGCCAGGGCGCCGGCGGCGCGCCGACCGCCTCCGCGGTGCTCGGCGACCTCGTGGCGGTGGCCCGCAACCGGGTCGGCGGCGGCCGCGGGCCGCGCGAGTCGGCCTACGCCAGCCTGCCGGTGCGCCCGATCGGCGAGGTGCCGACGCGCTACCACGTCGACCTCGAGGTGGCCGACCGCGAGGGCGTGCTCGCCGCGATCGCCGGTGAGTTCGCGCAGCAGGGCGTGTCGATCGCCGCGGTGCGTCAGACCGGCGGCGTGAACGGCTCGGTGGACCGGGCCGACGGCTCGGACCGCAGCCAGGCCCGGCTGACGGTCGTCACGCACTCGGCGCCGGAGGCCGCGCTGTCGGCGACGGTGTCGGCGTTGCTGGACCTCGACCACGTCCTCGGCGTCGCCGGGGTGCTGCGGGTCGAGGGCCTGGGCCGCGCGGTGAGCGCACTGGGTATGGGCGAATGACCACCGACGAGGGATCAGGGAGTGGACCGGTCGTGACGGGCAGCGTGCGAGGAGTCCGGGGGCCCGCTTCCGGCCCCTTCGGTCCGGTGACCCAGGTGACCGGCGCGGTCGCGCCGCCACCGCCCGGCCAGTGGCCGGGTGTCATCGAGGCCTACCGCGACCGGATGCCGGTGCAGCCGGACTGGACCGTGGTGACCCTGGGGGAGGGCGGTACGCCGCTGCTCCCTGCCCCGCGGCTGTCCGAGCGGACCGGCTGCCAGGTCTACCTCAAGGTCGACGGCGCCAACCCGACCGGCTCGTTCAAGGACCGCGGCATGACGATGGCGGTCACCGCCGCGCTCGCCGACGGCAAGTCCAGCGTGCTGTGCGCCTCCACCGGCAACACCTCGGCGTCGGCGGCCGCCTACGCGACCCGTGCCGGGATGACCTGCGCGGTGCTCGTCCCGACCGGGAAGATCGCGCTGGGCAAGCTCGCCCAGGCCGTCGCACACGGCGCCCGGATCCTGCAGATCGACGGCAACTTCGACGACTGCCTGGAGCTGGCCCGCAAGACCACCGCCGACTACCCGGCGATCGCGCTGGTCAACTCGGTGAACCCGACCCGGATCGCCGGGCAGGCCTCGGCCGCCTACGAGATCTGCGACCAGCTGGGCCGCGCCCCGGACGTGCACTGCCTGCCGGTCGGCAACGCCGGCAACATCACCGCCTACTGGTACGGCTACCGCGGCTACCACGCCGACGGCATCGTCGACACGCTGCCGCGGATGTTCGGGTTCCAGGCCGCCGGTGCCGCCCCGCTGGTGCACGGCGCCCCGGTGAGCGAGCCCGAGACGATCGCGACCGCCATCCGGATCGGCGCCCCCGCCTCGTGGAAGGGCGCGACCACCGCCCGCGACGAGTCGAACGGGCGCTTCGCCGCCGTCACCGACGACGAGATCCTCGCCGCCTACCGGATGCTGTCCGCGCAGGAGGGCGTGTTCGTCGAGCCGGCGTCGGCCTCCAGCGTCGCCGGGCTGCTGCAGAGCCGGGAGAACGGCACCCTGCCCGCGGACTCGCTGGTGGTGTGCACGGTGACCGGGCACGGCCTCAAGGACCCCGACACCGCGCTGCTCACCGCGCCGGACCCGGAGATCGTGCCGATCGACCCCGGCGCGGTCGCGGCGGCGCTCGAGCTGGCCTGATGGGCCGCCCGACGCGGGTACTGGTGCGGGTGCCGGGGTCGACGGCCAACCTGGGCCCCGGCTTCGACTCCCTCGGCATGGCCCTGGCGCTCTACGACGAGATCGAGGTCGAGACCTTCGAGACGCCGGGACTGTTCGTCGACGTCGCGGGGCAGGGCTGCCGGCACGTCCCTCGTGACGAGCGTCACCTGGTCCTGCGGGCGATGCGCCTGGCCTTCGAGACGTTCGGCGGGGCGCCCGCGGGGCTGCGGCTGCGCTGCCTCAACGCGGTGCCGCACTCGCGCGGGCTCGGCAGCTCCGCGGCGGCCGCCGTCGCCGGGGTGACGGCCGCGGCCGTCCTGGCCGGGCGGGACCCGGAGCTGGAGCGCGACGCGTTGCTGCAGCTCTCGGCCGGGATGGAGGGCCACGCCGACAACGCCGCGGCCAGCCTGCTCGGCGGGTTCGTGGTGGCCTGGGAGGCGGCGGGGTCGGCCCGGCGCTTCCATGCCGAGAAGCTGGAGGTGCACCCGGACGTGCATCCGGTCGCCTGCGTGCCCGACGTCGAGTCCTCGACCAAGACCACCCGCGGGCTGCTGCCCGAGCAGGTCCCGCTGGCCGACGCCGCGTTCACCGGCAGCCGCTGCGCGCTGGCGGTGCTGGCGATGACCCGGCGGCCCGACCTGCTCATGGCGGCCACCGAGGACCGGCTGCACCAGCCCTACCGGCGCCCGGCGTACCCGTCGTCGCTGCGGCTGGTCGAGGCGCTGCGCGAGCACGGCGTGCCGGCCGCGATCTCCGGCGCCGGGCCGACGGTGCTGGCCCTGACCGGCGACGGCGCGCTGCCCGACGGCGTCGACACCGACGGTTTCGCGGTGCAGCGGCTGCCGGTCGACACCACCGGTGTGCAGGTCGAGGTCCGCTGATCCCGGTTCCGTGCCGGGAACGTGAGGTACGCGACCCCGTGGATCGGCGCGTCGTCCGAGGGGGGTTGTTGCCGCCCCGGGGTGTACGGACTAGTCTCGACCGCGCATGGCGATCCACGCGACATCGGCGTAGTCTTGCGGCCGGGCCCGCTCGCCCGATCTCCTTTCTGAATTGGACTCGGAATCCCGAACGGGCGGCCTGACTCCCGCGACGTCGTCGTGGGACTCCATCTGTGAATGCTGCCGATACGGGGTCTCCGTATCGGCCGAGTGTGTGACATCCCCTGACCTGGACAGGTAACCGGGTCGGTCAGGAAGGAACTCTGTGAGCGAGACCGATCTCGCCGGTACCGGGACCGCGTCTGCCGAGGCGGCGCCCCGCCGACGCGGCGGCCTGTCCGGCATGGTGCTGGCCGAGCTGCGCCAGCTGGCCACCGAGCTGAACGTCCCCGACATCTCCGGCATGCGCAAGGGCGACCTGATCGCGGCCATCAAGGAGCGTCAGGGCGGAGCGGCGGCGGCCCCCGCGAAGAAGCCGAAGGCGAAGGCGGAGCCCGCTGCCGCCACCGGCTCCGACGGCGCGGACGCGTCGCAGCTCGCCCTCGGCGACACCGCCGCGGCCCCCGCCGGCAACGGCGCCGCTGCGCCGGCCGCCCCCTCGGCACCCGCCGAGCAGGTCGGTGACCAGGGCGGACAGTCTGCGGAGAAGGCCGAGGCCCCCGCGCCGCGCACCCGTCGTCGCCGTGCGGCGACACGGCCGGCCGGCGCCCCCGACGCCACCGCGACCGACGCCGCCTCCGGCACGTCGTCCGGCAACGTCGCGGCCCCGGCCGTCGCCGAGAGCGCCCCGGCCGCCGCGCCCGAGCAGGCCGCTCCGGCCGCGAGTGCGCCGACGCAGGCCGAGAGCACCCCGGCCTCGGCCGAGGAGCGTCGCGAGGACGCCGACGGCGCCGGCCGTCGTGGCCGGACCCGCCGCCGCGGCCAGGGCGACGACAACGGCCAGAAGGACGCCGGTCCCAAGGACGCGCCGAAGGACACCCCGAAGGACACCGCGTCCGACGCGGGTCAGCGGGACGCCGGCCAGCGCGACGCCCGTCGCGACGCCGACGGCGACGACACCGGCTCCGACGGCGACCGCCGTCGCGGCCGCAACACCGACCGCAACACCGACCGCAACACCGAGCGCAACACCGAGCGCAACACCGAGCGCAACACCGAGCGCAACACCGAGCGCAACACCGAGCGCGGTGGCGACCGCAACGGCGACGCCCGCGAGGACAACGGCCGCGGCAACGGCGCGAACGGCGACAACGGCCGTGGCGGACGCAACCGCGACGGCGACGACTCCGGGCGCGGCAACCGCGGGAACCGCAACAACGACCGGACCGGCGACCGCGGCGACAACCGTGGCGAGCGGAACGGCGACCGGAACAACGACCGCAACGGCGACCGCGTCAACGACCGGAACAACGACCGGGGCGCCGACCGGAACGACTTCCGTGACGACGACGGCGACGACGGTGACGGCCGCGGCCGCCGCGGTCGCCGGTTCCGCGACCGCCGTCGCGGCCGGGACCGCGAGCGCACCGGTGGCGGCGCCGGCGGCGGCGTGGACACCGAGATCCGCGACGACGACGTCCTGCTGCCGGTCGCCGGCATCGTGGACATCCTCGACAACTACGCGTTCGTCCGGACCACCGGTTACCTCTCCGGCCCGACCGACGTCTACGTGTCGATGTCGATGGTCCGCAAGAACGGCCTGCGGCGTGGCGACGCCATCACCGGCGCCGTCCGCCAGCCCCGCGAGGGCGAGCAGCAGCGGCAGAAGTTCAACCCGCTGGTGCGCGTCGACTCGATCAACGGGCGGGACCCCGAGGCCGCGCGCAACCGGCCCGAGTTCACCAAGCTGACTCCGCTCTACCCCAACGAGCGGCTCCGCCTGGAGACCGACCCGTCGCAGCTGACCACCCGCGTGATCGACCTGATCATGCCGGTCGGCAAGGGGCAGCGTGCGCTGATCGTCTCCCCGCCCAAGGCGGGCAAGACGACGATCATGCAGAACATCGCGAACGCGATCACCACGAACAACCCCGAGTGCCACCTCATGGTCGTCCTCGTCGACGAGCGGCCCGAGGAGGTCACCGACATGCAGCGGTCGGTGAAGGGCGAGGTCATCGCCTCGACCTTCGACCGCCCGCCGGCAGACCACACCGCCGTCGCCGAGCTGTCCATCGAGCGGGCCAAGCGCCTGGTCGAGATGGGGCACGACGTCGTCGTCCTGCTGGACAACATCACCCGGCTCGGCCGTGCCTACAACCTGGCCGCGCCCGCCTCGGGCCGGATCCTGTCCGGCGGTGTCGACTCCACGGCGCTCTACCCGCCGAAGCGCTTCCTCGGCGCGGCGCGCAACATCGAGGACGGTGGCTCGCTCACCATCTTCGCGACCGCGCTGGTCGAGACCGGGTCCACGATGGACACGGTGATCTTCGAGGAGTTCAAGGGCACCGGCAACGCCGAGCTCAAGCTGGACCGGAAGATCGCCGACAAGCGGATCTTCCCGGCCATCGACGTCGGCGACTCGAGCACCCGCAAGGAGGAGCTCCTGATGTCGCCCGACGAGCACGCGGTGATGGTGAAGCTCCGCCGTGTCCTCGCCGCGCTCGACGACCAGCAGGCACTCGACCTGGTGCTCAGCCGGCTCAAGAAGACCAAGACCAACATCGAGTTCCTGATGCAGGTCGCCAAGAACACCCCCGGCAAGGACGAGGACTAGTCCGAGCCGCGCCGTCCGGGCCCCGGTGGGAATTCCACCGGGGCCCGGATGGTTGAATGGACCGTCAGCTTCCCGGCACCGGTTCACCCTGGTCCTACCAGGGACCCGGCGGCCAACGATGAGGAGAGAGCCATGCGCGAGGGAATCCACCCTCAGTACGTCGACACCCAGGTCACCTGCGGTTGCGGCAACCAGTTCACCACCCGCAGCACCAAGAACAACGGCGCCATCAGCGTCGAGGTCTGCTCCGCCTGCCACCCGTTCTACACCGGCAAGCAGAAGATCCTGGACTCCGGTGGCCGCGTGGCCCGCTTCGAGGCCCGCTACGGGAAGCGCGAGCGCGCCGCCAAGTAGCTCCCGACACGGCGCCCGTCGCCTCGCCTCGTGCGAGGAGGCGGGCGCCGTTTCGCGTTCCCGCCCCAGCGCCTCGAAGGAGCCACCGATGAGCACGCAGTCGGTCGACGCCCTGCTCGACGAGCACGCCGAGCTGGAGCAGCGCCTCGCCGACGCGAGCGTCCTCTCCGACCAGGCGCAGGCCCGCAAGCTGGGCCGTCGCTACGCCGAGCTCGGGCCGGTCGTGCGCTGCGCCCGCGAGCTCGCCCAGGTCCGTGAGGACCGCGACGCCGCCCGCGAGCTGGCCGCCGAGGACCGCACCTTCGCCGCCGAGGCCGACGCCCTGGACACCCGCATCGTCGAGCTCGAGACCGAGCTGACCGAGCTGCTGCGCCCGCGCGACCCGCACGACGGCGACGACGTCCTGATGGAGGTCAAGTCCGGCGAGGGCGGCGAGGAGTCCGCGTTGTTCGCCGGGGACCTCGTGCGGATGTACACCCGCTACGCCGAGAGCCGCGGCTGGAAGGTCGAGGTGCTCGGTGCCACCCCGTCCGACCTGGGTGGATACAAGGACATCACGCTGTCGCTGCGCAGCAAGGACCCGGTCGACGGGGTGTGGGCCGCGCTGAAGTTCGAGGGCGGCGTGCACCGCGTGCAGCGTGTCCCGGTGACCGAGTCGCAGGGCCGCATCCACACCTCGGCGGCGGGCGTCCTGGTCTTCCCCGACGCCGACGACACTCCCGACGTCGAGATCAACGACGCGGACATCCGGGTCGACGTCTACCGGGCGTCGGGCCACGGCGGGCAGAGCGTCAACACCACCGACTCCGCGGTGCGGATCACGCACCTGCCGACCGGCATCGTCGTGACCTGCCAGAACGAGCGCTCCCAGCTGCAGAACAAGGCCCGTGCGATGGACGTGCTGCGGGTCCGGCTGCAGGCGAAGGCCGAGGCCGAGGCGGCCGAGGCGGCCTCGGAGCAGCGCCGTTCGCAGGTCCGCACGGTGGACCGCTCCGAGCGGATCCGCACCTACAACTACCCGGAGAACCGGATCTCCGACCACCGGGTCGGGTTCAAGGCCTACAACCTGTCCGCGGTCCTCGACGGCCACCTGGCCGACGTCCTCGCCGCGCTGACCGCGGCCGAGCGTGCCGAGGCCATGGCGGGGGAGCAGGAGCAGGAGTGATGATCCCCCGCTCAGGTGATGCACCGGTCACCTGCGGTGTCCCCGCGCCCCGCAGCCGCGACACTGGACGCGTGACCGAGACGACGACCCCGGCGGCCGGCAGCCGGCTGCCGCTCCGGGTGGCGATCGCGGAGGCCGAGCGCACCCTGGCGGCCGCCGGAGTCGCGTCCCCGCGCGTCGACGCGGAGCTGCTCGCCGCGCACGTGCTCGGCTCGTCACGGTCCACGCTGCTGATGACCCCGCTGGTGGACCCGCCGGTCGTCGAACGGCTGCAGGCCCTCGTCGCCCGCCGCGCCACCCGCGAACCGTTGCAGCACATCCTCGGCACCGCGGTGCTCGGCCCGGTCGAGGTCGCCGTCGGACCGGGGGTGTTCACCCCGCGCCCGGAGACCGAGCTGCTGCTGGAGTGGGGCCTCGCCGCGATCCGCGACGTGCACCGCCCCCGGGTGCTCGACCTGTGCACCGGGTCCGGCGCGCTCGCGCTGGCCTTCGCGGTGTCGCGGCCCGACGCCGAGGTGCACGCACTGGAGGCCGACCCGTCGGCGCTGTCGTGGACCCGGCGCAACCTCGACGCGCACGTCGCCGCGGGCGGGCGCCCGGTGACCCTGCACGTCGCCGACGTCCGGTGGACCGACCTGCTCATCGAGCTGGAGGGTGCGGTCGACCTGGTCGTCTGCAACCCGCCCTACGTCCCGGACGGCACGCCGGTGCCGCCCGAGGTGGAGCGCTGGGACCCGCCCGGCGCGGTGTTCGGCGGTCCCGACGGAACCGAGATCATCCAGGCCGTCGTCCGCGGCGCCAGCGGATGGCTGCGGCACGGCGGACACCTCGCGATCGAGCACGACGACACCCACGGCGAGACGGTCCCGGCGCTGCTGCGCCGCCGTCGCACGCTGGGGGAGGTCACCGAGCACGACGACCTCACCGGTCGCCCGCGCTTCGTCACCGCCCGCCGCGTCCCCTGCCCCTGACCCGCGCGGACGTGAGCCGCCCCGCGGCTGTCCGCGGCGCGGTCGTATCCTCGCGAACCGTGAGTGCACCGCAGACCCAGCCGCTGTTCGACTGCAGCGTCCCCGCCGAGCGCACGCGTGGTCTGACCGCCGCCGCGCGCGCCGTCCGGGCGGGTGAGCTGGTCGTCCTGCCCACCGACACCGTCTACGGCATCGGCTGCGACGCGTTCAACGGCACCGCCGTGCGCGCGCTGCTCGCCGCCAAGCGGCGCGGCCCGGACATGCCGGTCGGCGTGCTGGTCGGCTCCTGGACCACCATCGACGGTCTCGTGTCGACGGTCCCGCAGTCCGCGCGGGCCCTGATCGAGGCGTTCTGGCCGGGCGAGGTGTCGCTCGTCCTGGAGCACGCGCCGTCGCTGGCCTGGGACCTGGGCAGCACCCGCGGCACGGTGATGCTGCGCATGCCGCTGCACCCGGTCGCACTGGAGCTGCTCCGCGAGGTCGGGCCGATGGCGGTGTCGAGCGCGAACACCTCGGGCAACCCGCCGGCGTCCAACGTGACCGAGGCGATCACCCAGCTGGCCTCGACCGTGCAGGTTTACCTCGACGGCGGCCCGTCCGGCGACCCGGTCGCCTCGACGATTGTCGACCTCACCGGCGCCCGTCCGCGCCTGCTGCGGGAGGGCGGGGTGACCGCCGAGCAGGTCGAGGAGGTCGTCGGCCAGGAGATCGACCGGGTCTGATCCGGGTCGCACGCGGGTGTGATCACGCCTGCACGGCCGCAGCCTGCGGGGATGGCAGCGGGTAGCGTGTCCCGGCGTGAGCGAGCAGACCTTCTGGGGACCGGACTTCCACGCACTGCAGCAGCAGGACCCCGAGATCGCCGGCGTCGTGCTGGACGAGCTCGAGCGCCTGCGCGGCGGACTGCAGCTCATCGCGAGCGAGAACCTGACCAGCCCGGCGGTGCTGGCCGCGCTTGGGTCGACGCTGTCGAACAAGTACGCCGAGGGCTACCCCGGCCGCCGCTACTACGGCGGCTGCGGCGTCGTCGACGTCGCCGAGAACATCGGCAACGCCCGGACCAAGGAGCTCTTCGGCGCCGAGCACGCCAACCTCCAGCCGCACTCCGGCGCGAGCGCGAACCTCGCCGCCTACGCCGCGTTCGCCAAGCCCGGCGACACCGTGCTGGCCATGGACCTCAAGCAGGGCGGCCACCTCACGCACGGCAGCAAGGTCAACTTCTCCGGCCTGTGGTTCAACGCGGTGTCCTACACGGTCCGAGAGGACACCGAGGTCATCGACTACGACCAGGTCCGCGACCTGGCCAAGCAGCACCAGCCGAAGATCATCATCGCCGGGGCGACCGCGTACCCGCGCCTGATCGACTTCGCGGTGTTCCGCGAGATCGCCGACGAGGTCGGTGCCAAGCTCATGGTCGACGCCGCGCACTTCATCGGCCTGGTCGCCGGCAAGGCCATCCCGTCGCCGGTGCCCTACGCCGACGTCGTCACCGCCACCACGCACAAGGTCCTGCGCGGCCCGCGCGGCGGCATGGTGCTGTGCCGTGCGGAGCACGCGAAGGCCATCGACAAGGCCGTCTTCCCGTTCTCCCAGGGTGGCCCGCTGATGCACGCGGTCGCGGCGAAGGCCGTGGCGATGAAGGAGGCGGCGCAGCCGGAGTACCAGGCCTACACCCGCCAGGTCATCGCGAACGCCCGGGCCCTGACGAAGAGCCTGGAGTCCGAGGGGATGCGCGCCGTCTCCGGCGGCACCGACAACCATCTCGCCCTGCTGGACCTGCGGCCGATCGGCGTCACCGGCTCCGAGGCGGAGACCCGCTGCGACCGCGCCGGCATCACGCTGAACAAGAACGCGATCCCCTACGACCCGGCGCCGCCGATGAAGCCGTCCGGCATCCGGGTCGGCTCGCCGAGCGTCACCACGCAGGGGATGAACGAGGCCGACATGGCCGAGGTCGGCGCCCTGCTGGCCCGCGCGGTCAAGGCCGAGCACGACACCGCGGCCGGCGACGCCGAGCTCGCCGACGTCGCGAAGGCGGTCACCGCACTCGTCGCGAAGGCACCGGCCTACCCTCGGGGGTGACCTGAGACCCACGGCGGAGGCGGAGAGGCGCTCGCGACGTGCCGACTGACCAGTTCACGTACGGACTCCCCATCCGGGAGCTCCTGCTCGTCGGGCTGGTCGCCGCCGGCGCCACGCTGCTGTTGACCGGGCCGGTCCGGATGCTGGCGCTGAAGGTCGGCGCGGTCGCCTGGCCGCGGGGACGGGACGTGCACGTCACCCCGACCCCGCGGTGGGGCGGCCTCGCGATGTTCGGCGGGGTGCTGGCCGGGCTGCTGCTGTCGTTGCAGCTCCCGGCCCTGCGGCTGGCCTACTTCGAGCAGAGCACCGAGGTGGTCGGGGTCGTCGTCGCGACGGCGCTGCTGGTCGGCGTCGGGATGCTCGACGACCGCTACGACCTCGACGCCCTCACCAAGTTCGCCGCCCAGGTCACCGCGGCCGGGCTGCTGGTGCTCTACGGCGTGCAGTGGGTGTCCATCTGGATCCCGATCGGCGGAGACGCCTTCCTCACGGGCTCGACACTCTTCCTCGGTCAGGGCCAGTCGGTACTTCTGACCGTGCTGGTCACCGTCGTCCTGGTCAACGCGATGAACTTCGTCGACGGCCTCGACGGCCTGGCGGCGGGCATCGGACTGATCACCACGCTCGCGACCGCGGTGTTCTGCGTCGGCTTGATCAGCGAGAACGGCAACGACCCCACCGCATTCGTCCCCGCGCTGCTCGCGGTGGTGCTCGCCGGATCCTGCCTGGGTTTCCTGCCCCACAACTTCCACCCGGCCCGGATCTTCATGGGCGACACCGGCTCGATGATGGTCGGGGTGATGCTGTCCGCCGCCATCACCACCGCCTCCGGGCGGGTGCCCCAGTCGGACAACCCGTCGGCCGGGAACATCCTCGCGCTCGTCTCCCCGGTCATCGTGCTGGTCGGGATCGTCTTCATCCCGTCGCTCGACCTGCTCATGGCGGTCGTACGCCGCACCCGGGCCGGGACCAGCCCGTTCAGCCCGGACAAGATGCACCTGCACCACCGGCTGCTGCAGGTGGGGCACAGCCACCGGCGCGCGGTGCTGCTGGTCTACCTGTGGGTCGCGGTGATCGCCTTCGGTGCGGTCGCACTCGCCCTGGTCCCGCGCACCGGGCTGGTGCTCGCCGCGACCGGGATCGCGCTGGCGGTGGCGTTCGTCGCCTCGGCCGTGCCGCACCGGTCGCGGATGCGCAGCGCCTCCGCGGCGGCGTCCCCCGCCGGGGAGACGGCGATCGCCTCGACCGACGACCTGCCCACCCCCGACGTCGACGACCACCGGTCCGGCGGGAGCCCGACCACGGACGGCCCCTGCTCCGGCGGCAGCCCGGCCGCGACGGGCGCCACCGGCCATCGGACCGGCGCGAACGCAACCACGGACGGCCCAGCCGACCGTCGTCCGACCGGGAGCCCGGCGGCGAACGGGGCCGGCGACCGTCGTTCGGCCGGGAGTCCGGCCGCGAATGGTCCTGCCGACCGTCGCCCGGGCGCGACCACGGCGGCGGACGCTGCCACCGCCGACCGCACCGGGTCGCGGGGGCGTACCACGCGGCCCGCGCCCGGACGGGTCGTGCCGGGCGGGAACCCCGCCGCCGGGCCCGAGCCGTGGCCCCGTGGCGTGCACCGCCCCGCGGGCGCCCGTGGTGCGGCCCGGGTGGGACCCGGCACACGGGCCCCCGCGACGCCCGTCGCGCCGGCGCCGCACGCCGCCGGTCCGCCCACCCCACCGCCCCCGTCGCGGCCGGTCCCGGTCCGTCCGACGATGCCGCGCACGTCCGGCGGCCCGCCCGCACCGGACCCGGGGGCCCCCGGAGCTGCGGGCCCGCGTCCCGACGGCGCCCGCGGTCCGCAGCGCCCCCCGGGCGACGGGAACTCCGACGGCCGTCGCGCCCGCCCCGCCGCGGCACCGGGGGAGCAGCCGACCGTCCCCACCCCGGCGCACCACCCCGGTCACGACGGCGACTCCTGACCGCCCGCCCCCGTCCGCCCTGGCCAGGGGCTCAGGTGTCCTCGGTCACGAACGCTGTCCGTCCCGCGGCGGTCCGGCCACCGGACGGGCGGCCGCGATCGCGACGGTGCCGGCTGCGACCGGTGCCGGCGGGGACCGCGACGGTGCCGACCGCGACGGCGCCGGTCGAGGTGTCGGACCCGCCGGTTACCGTGTGCGCGGAGCCGTACCCGCTGGTGGGGCGGCCGGTGAGCCGGGAGGCGGACGCACCGTGTGGCGATGGGACCGCTGGGGAACCGTGGAGTACGACGGTCCCGCGCTCGGCCAGGCGCAGGTCGTACGGCGGCTGTCGGGGTCGATGGCCCGCGGTGCCGCCCTGGTCGGCGTGGCCACCACGGTGCTCTGCGCCGTCGGCGGGGTCATCGCGGCCGGGGTCCCCGGCCTGTCCGCGGCGGCCCTCGGCGGCCTGCTGGCCACCGGCTCGGCCCTGCTGACGCCGATGCTGATGCTGCGGACGACCCATCTCGAGCCCGGCGCTGTGATGCTGGCCGCATTCGGCGGCCTCGCGTTGAAGGCCATCATCCTCCTGCTCGCCCTGTTCACCCTCGGGGGTGGGCCAGGGCTGCACCGCATGTCACTGGCCGTCACGATGCTCGTCGTCTTCATCACGACCACGGCGGCGGAGGCCTGGGCGGGGCAGAAGCTCCAGATCCTGATCGGCACCGATCCGGGGTCCACAGATGCCTGACCTGGGGTTCGACGACCGATTCGTCCGTTCCTGCGGTGCCCGCGGAGGCGTCCACGGGGTCGGGCGGGAGCGTCCGGCGGATGACCGGGCGGCGACCCGCGGGCGAGTTAACGGTGAATCACCGGAGGCGGCCCGCCGAGCCCGATCAAGATCGTTTCGTCGGGCGAACGCGCTGGTGAGGTGGGTACGAGCCCCCGACGTCGTGTAGAAGTACGGCTGATAGCATCCGCCACGTAGGCGATGTGGGTGACTTCCGGTGTTTCGACCCGGTCGCCCGGAAACACATCGCATCACGAGGCACCTTGCAGGCGATCCCCCGTTCCGCGTGGATGCGGAGCGGGAGCACCGGAAGGACCCCCATTGGGCACGTTGGTACTGGCGGCCGAGGAGTTCACTCCGCCCGGCGCAGGTCTGTTCGAGTACCCGCCGGTCTTCGGCGCCGTCACCAAGCCGATGGTGCTGGCGGTCCTGTCGCTGATCATCGTCGCGGCCGTCTTCACGCTGGGCACGCGCAAGCTGTCCATCGTGCCGAGCCGATTCCAGTTCGGGCTGGAGTCCTTCTACAACATCCCGCGCAACACCATGGCGCGTGACCAGATCGGCTCCGAGGAGTTCAAGCGGTACATCCCGCTGATCCTCGGCCTGTTCAGCTTCATCCTGGTCAACAACATCTTCGCGATCGTCCCGTTCATCCAGTTCCCGACGCTGTCGCGGATCGGGTTCCCCATCGCGCTGGCGTTGTTCGTCTACGTCTTCTACCACTACGCCGGGTTCAAGAAGCACGGGTTCTTCGGCTACATCAAGCACGCCGCGCTCCCGCCGGGCGTCCCGGTCTTCATCGCGCCGCTGATCATCGTGATCGAGCTGCTGCAGAAGTTCCTGGTGCAGCCGCTCTCGCTGGCACTGCGTGTGTTCGCCGCGATGTTCGCCGGCCACCTCATCCTCGCCCTGACCGCCGTGGGTGCGGCGTTCCTGTTGTCGGCGGGCTCCGCGCTCGTCATCGCGTCCCCGGTGGTGTTCGCCGCCGGGATCGCGTTCACGTTCCTGGAGGCGCTGGTCCAGGTCATCCAGGCCTACGTCTTCGCCCTGCTCGCCGCCGTCTTCATCGGCGCGGCGATCTCCGAGGACCACTGACCGCACCACCGAGACCCCGGTGCCGCCGGCACCGCGCTCGCACCACCTGCTTCATCCGCCGGCCCGCCCGGGCCGATACACCGAACGACCCGCATTCCGCGGACCCGACGGAAGGAAACCCGAAGTGAACGTCACCCAGGTTCTGGCCCAGGAAGCCGCCAACATCAACCCGGGCCTCGCGGCCATCGGGTTCGGCGCCTCGGCCATCGGCGCCGGTATCGGCGTCGGCCTGATCTGGTCGGCCGTCATCAGCGGCACCGCCCGCCAGCCGGAGGCCCGCGGCCAGCTGATGGGTATCGGCTGGACCACCTTCGTCCTCGCCGAGCTGGTCATGCTGATCGGCCTGGTGCTCTTCTTCATCGCGCAGTAAGAGCCGGCAGATCACTCTCATGCCGGTCCCGGTACCGGCGGCCATGTCAGGGAAGGACACACGGTGGAACTGATTCTCGCCGCCGAACAGCCGCTTCCGATTCTCCCGCACCTCGATGAGCTCGTGCTCGGCCTGGTCGCGTTCGCGATCCTGCTGTTCCTGCTCTGGAAGTTCGCGGTCCCGCGCTTCGAGGCGCTCTACGAAGAGCGGACCGACGCGATCGAGGGCGGCCTCAAGCGTGCTCAGGAGACCCAGGAGCAGGCGGACCGGCTGAAGAGGGAGTACGAGGAGCAGCTCGCCGGCCTCCGGGCCGAGGCGGCGCGCATCCGCGACGACGCCCGGGCCGAGGGCCAGCAGATCAAGGCCGAGCTCCGCGAGGAGGCCGAGGCCGAGGCCGCACGCATCAAGGCCCGTGGCGAGGAGCAGGTGGCCGCGGCGCGCGACGCCGCCCAGCGTGCTCTGCGCAACGAGGTCGGGGGCCTGTCGGTCCAGCTGGCCGAGCGCCTGCTGCGCGAGCAGCTGGCCGACGACTCGCGTCGCTCCGCGACGATCGACTCGTTCCTCGGTGAGCTCGACCAGCAGGGCGTGGCCCAGCGGAGCGGGGCGAACTGATGGCGGCTGTCCTGCAGCCCGCCAGCCGTGAGTCCCTCGCGGCGCTGACCGAGCGGCTGGACTCCTGGACCGACTCCGCGTCGGCCCGGGACCTGACCACGACCGCGGACGAGCTGTTCGCGGTGGCCCGGTTCCTGGACTCCGAGCGCTCCGTCCGGCGCCTGCTGGCCGACGCGTCGTCCCCCGAGGACGCCCGTGTGGACCTGGTCCGCCGGCTGTTCGGGTCCCAGCTCTCGCAGCCGACCGTGGACCTGGTCTCCGAGCTGGTGCGCAAGCGCTGGTCGACCGCCCGCGACATCGTCACCGGTGCGGAGGGCCTCGCCCGCCGCGCGGCCATCGCGATCGCGGACCGCAACGGCTCCCTCGACGAGGTCGAGGACCAGCTGTTCCGGTTCGGCCGCATCGTGGCCCGCGAGCCGCAGCTGGCGAGCCTGCTCGGCGACACCGCCCGGCCCGTCGAGGGTCGTGTCCAGCTCCTGGACTCGGTGCTCGGCGACAAGGTCTACCCGGTGACGGCGACGCTGCTCCGTGAAGCGGTCCGGCTGCCCCGCAGCCGGCACCTCGACGTCGTCGCCGAGGAGCTCGCCGAGCTCGCGGCGGCCCGCCGGGACCGCTCGGTGGCCAAGGTGCGCACACCCGTCGAGCTCTCCTCCGAGCAGGAGACGAAGCTCGCCGAGACCCTGGGCCGTATGTACGGCCGCACGATCTCCCTGCAGGTCGAGCTCGACCGGAGCCTCCTCGGAGGCCTGGTCGTGCAGGTCGGCGGCGAGGTCATCGACGGCAGTGTGGCGGGTCGACTCGCCGCAGCTCGCCGATCCCTGCCCAGCTGACCTGCTTCGGACGCGATCGCCGGAGCCCCGGCGGAACGACCCGAAGACCCCGTTCGAGAGAAGGAACGACGCAGCCATGACAGAGCTGACGATCTCCTCCGAGGAGATCCGGAGTGCGATCTCCAGCTACGTCTCGTCGCTGGAGAGCGGCACGTCCCGCCGTGAGGTCGGGATCGTCGCCGACACCGGTGACGGCATCGCCCACGTCGAGGGACTGCCCTCGGCCATGACCAACGAGCTGCTCGAGTTCGAGGGCGGCGTCCGCGGCGTCGCGCTGAACCTCGAGCAGAACGAGATCGGTGCGGTCGTCCTGGGCGACTACACCGGCCTCGAGGAGGGCCAGCAGGTCACCCGCACCGGCGAGGTCCTGTCCGTGCCGGTCGGCGAGGGCTACCTGGGCCGGGTCGTCGACCCGCTGGGCAACCCGATCGACGGCCTCGGCGACGTCGAGAGCGACGCCCGCCGCGTGCTCGAGCTCCAGGCGGCCGGCGTGATGGACCGCCAGTCCGTCGGCGAGCCGCTGCAGACCGGGATCAAGGCCATCGACGCCATGACCCCGATCGGCCGCGGCCAGCGCCAGCTGGTGATCGGCGACCGCAAGACCGGCAAGACCGCGGTCTGCGTCGACACGATCATCAACCAGAAGGAGAACTGGGAGTCGGGCGACCCGACGAAGCAGGTCCGCTGCATCTACGTCGCCATCGGCCAGAAGGGCTCCACGATCGCCGGTGTCCGGCAGTCCCTGGAGGACGCCGGAGCGCTGGAGTACACGACGATCGTCGCCGCCCCCGCGTCCGACCCGGCCGGCTTCAAGTGGCTCGCCCCCTACACCGGCTCGGCCATCGGCCAGCACTGGATGTACCAGGGCAAGCACGTCCTGATCGTGTTCGACGACCTGTCGAAGCAGGCCGAGGCCTACCGTGCGATCTCGCTGCTGCTGCGCCGCCCGCCGGGCCGTGAGGCCTACCCGGGCGACGTCTTCTACCTGCACTCGCGTCTGCTGGAGCGCTGCGCGAAGCTCTCCGACGCCCTCGGCGCGGGGTCGATGACCGGTCTGCCGATCATCGAGACCAAGGCGAACGACGTGTCGGCCTACATCCCGACCAACGTCATCTCGATCACCGACGGCCAGGTCTTCCTCGAGTCCGACCTGTTCAACCAGGGCGTCCGGCCAGCGATCAACGTCGGCATCTCGGTCTCCCGGGTCGGTGGCTCGGCGCAGATCAAGGCCATGAAGACGGTCTCGGGCTCGCTGCGTCTGGACCTGTCGCAGTACCGCGAGCTGGAGGCGTTCGCCGCCTTCGGTTCCGACCTCGACGCCGCCTCGGCCGCCGCTCTGGGCCGTGGCGAGCGCCTGGTCGAGCTGCTCAAGCAGGCGCAGTACGCGCCGGTCTCGGTGCAGGACCAGGTCGTCTCGATCTGGCTGGGCACCTCCGGCAAGCTCGACTCGGTGCCCGTCGCCGACGTGCAGCGCTTCGAGGCGGAGTTCCGCGAGTACTCGCGGCGCCACGCCTCCGGTGCCCTGAACGAGATCACCGACACCGGGAAGCTCTCCGACGACGCCGTCGAGACGCTGACCAAGGCGGTCGACGAGTTCAAGCGCAACGAGTTCACCGCGTCCGACGGTTCCTCGGTCGTCCCCAAGGAGAAGGCCGAGAAGGCTCTCGACGAGGACGATGTCGAGCAGGAGACCGTCACGGTCAAGAAGAACTGAGGCTGATACCCGATGGCGGCACAGATCCGGGTGCTGCGCCGGCGTATCCGGTCGACGCAGTCCATCAAGAAGATCACCCGTTCCCAGGAGCTGATCGCGACCTCACGGATCGCGAAGGCCCGGGCACGGGTGGACGAGGCGCGTCCGTACGCCGAGCTGATGACGAGCACCCTCTCGGAGCTCGCGTCGAACTCGGCGCTGGACCACCCGCTGCTCGTCGAGCGGGAGCAGCCGAAGCGCGCCGCGGTCCTGGTCGTCACCAGTGACCGCGGTCAGTGCGGCGGCTACAACGCCAACGTCCTCAAGGAGGCCGAGCAGCTCCAGGCCCTGCTCCGCGAGCAGGGCAAGGAGCCGGTCCTCTACGTGATCGGCCGCAAGGGCGTCTCGTACTACCGGTTCCGCAACCGGGAGATCGAGCAGTCCTGGACCGGCTTCTCCGAGCAGCCGGGCTACGAGCACGCGGCCGAGGCGGCGAAGACGCTGGTCGACGCGTTCATGGCCGGCGAGGACGACCACGACGGGAATGCCGACGGCACCCACGGCGTGGACGAGCTGCACCTCGTGTACACCAGCTTCAAGAACATGATCACCCAGGTGCCGCAGGCCCGGCGGATGGCTCCGCTCGAGGTCGAGTACGCGGCCGACAGTGCCTCGGCGAAGCCGGTCGACGAGATCGACGGCGACGCCGACACGGCCGAGAGCCAGCGGGACCACCCGGAGACCAAGGGTCTCCAGCCGCTCTACGAGTTCGAGCCGGACCCGGACACGCTCTTCGACGCGCTGCTGCCGAAGTACATCGGGGCCCGCCTCTACGCGGCCCTGCTGGAGTCGGCGGCGTCGGAGTCGGCGAACCGGCAGCGGGCCATGAAGGCCGCGACGGACAACGCCAACGAACTGATCCGTAGCCTGACCCTGGAGGCCAACCAGGCTCGCCAGGCACAGATCACCCAGGAGATCAGCGAGATCGTCGGTGGGGTCGACGCTCTCGCCAGCGCAGGAAGTGAGAGCTGATGACCACGACCGACGAAACTTCGGCCGGCCCGATCACCGGGCGCGTCGTCCAGGTGACCGGCCCGGTCGTCGACGTCGAGTTCCCGCGTGACCAGGTCCCGAGCCTGCTCAACGCGCTCACGCTGGAGGTGGACCTCTCCGGCGACAAGCGCAAGCTGACCCTGGAGATCGCCACGCACCTGGGTGACAACCTGGTCCGGGCCATCTCCATGCAGCCCACCGACGGTGTCGTGCGCGGCCAGGAGGTCACCGACCTCGGCCGCCCGATCTCCGTCCCGGTCGGCGACCAGGTCAAGGGGCACGTGTTCAACGCCCTCGGCGACTGCCTGGACGACCCGTCCATCCAGTTCACCGGTGACCTCCGGTCGATCCACCAGAAGGCCCCGCGCTTCGACGAGCTCGAGGGCAAGACCGAGATGCTGGAGACCGGCATCAAGGTGCTGGACCTGATGACGCCCTACGTCGTCGGCGGCAAGATCGGTCTGTTCGGTGGTGCCGGTGTCGGCAAGACCGTGCTGATCCAGGAGATGATCCAGCGTGTCGCGCTGAACTTCGGTGGCACCTCGGTGTTCGCCGGCGTCGGTGAGCGCACCCGTGAGGGCAACGACCTCATCACGGAGATGACCGAGTCGGGCGTCATGAAGAACACCGCCCTGGTGTTCGGTCAGATGGATGAGCCGCCGGGCACCCGTATGCGCGTCGCGCTCTCCGCGCTGACGATGGCGGAGTACTTCCGCGACGTGCAGGAGCAGGACGTCCTGCTGTTCATCGACAACATCTTCCGGTTCACCCAGGCCGGCCAGGAGGTCTCGACCCTCCTCGGCCGCATGCCGTCCGCGGTGGGCTACCAGCCCACCCTGGCCGACGAGATGGGCGAGCTGCAGGAGCGGATCACCTCGACCCGCGGCCGTTCGATCACCTCGATGCAGGCGATCTACGTCCCCGCGGACGACTACACCGACCCCGCTCCGGCGACGACGTTCGCGCACCTCGACGCGACCACCGAGCTCTCCCGGCCGATCTCCCAGAAGGGGATCTACCCGGCGGTGGACCCGCTGACCTCGACCTCGCGGATCCTGGACCCGCAGTACGTCGGTGACGAGCACTTCCGCGTCGCCAACGAGGTCAAGCGGATCCTGCAGAAGTACAACGACCTGCAGGACATCATCGCCATCCTCGGTATCGACGAGCTGTCCGAGGAGGACAAGCAGCTCGTCGGCCGGGCGCGTCGCATCGAGCGCTTCCTCTCGCAGAACCTCCTGGTCGCCGAGCAGTTCACCGGCCAGCCGGGCTCGACGGTCCCGCTCAAGGAGACCATCGAGGCGTTCGACAAGATCGCCAAGGGCGAGTTCGACGACGTCCCGGAGCAGGCGTTCTTCCTCTGCGGTGGTCTCGACGACCTGGAGAAGAACCGCAAGAAGCTGGAGAGCTGATCCTCCATGCCTGCTGAGATGACCGTGGAGCTGGTCTCGGTCGAGCGCCGGCTGTGGTCGGGTGACGCACGCTTCGTGCTCGCCCGGACCACGGTCGGGGAGGTCGGCATCCTGCCCGGCCACCAGCCGATGCTGGCCCAGCTGGAGGAGGCCGGGGTCGTCCGCATCGACTCCACCGACGGCTCGAAGCGCACCATCGCGGTGCACGGCGGGTTCCTGTCGGTGTCGGCGGAGCGGGTGTCCATCCTCGCCGAGTTCGCCGAGCAGGCGGACGAGATCGACGTCGAGCGGGCCCGGCGGGCTCGCGACGGCGCCGACTCGTCCACCGACGAGGGGAAATCGGCGATCGCCCGGGCCGAGGCCCGCCTTCGGGCGGCCGAGGCGAACTAGCACGGGGACCGGGCACGGCAGTGGAGCTCATCGCGGCGATCGTCGGAGTTCTGCTGCTGTGCCTGGTGATCCCCCTGGTCTGGCTCGCCGTACGGCGGGTACGACTCATGCGAGGCGGCGGTGTGGACCTGTGTCTGCGCCGCCGTTTCGCTGTCACGGACTGGCACTTCGGCGTCGGGCGCTACGAGGGCGAGCGCTTCGCCTGGTACCGCCTGACCAGCTTCCGGATCGGTGCGACCGTCGTGATGGACCGGGCGGATCTGGAGATCGTCGACCGGCGGCCGCCGCACCGGTCGGAGGAGTTCGCGATCCCGATGGCGGTCGAGGTGCTGCGCTGCCGTGGCCGCGACGCCGCCGGGCGCGACGTCGACGTCGAGCTCGCGATGTCCGCGGGCGTCCGCACCGGCTTCATGGCCTGGCTGGAGTCCACGCCCCCGGGCCAGGGACACGGGTTCCGCGAGGCGTCCTGACCCCGCCCACCCCGTGGCGTTGCGGAGCCGCCCGCTCTGTCGGTCCGTCCCGCGCGGTCGGTCAGGCGTCGGCGGTCGGGGCGCCGTGCGGGCCACCCGGCTGCCACAGGACGTCGCCGTCGGGGTTCGCGACCCGGCCGAGGATGAACAGCAGGTCCGAGAGCCGGTTGAGGTACTGCGCCGTCAGCGGGTTGGTCCGCTCCCGGTCGGCCTCCAGCAGGGCCCACACGGACCGCTCGGCACGGCGGGTGACGGTCCGCGCGACGTGCAGGTAGGCGCCGCCGGGGGTGCCGCCGGGCAGGATGAACGACTTGAGCTTGGGCAGCTCGAGGTTGAACTCGTCGCACCAGCCCTCGAGCCGGGTGACGTAGCCCTCGGTGATCCGCAGCGGCGGGTACTCGGGATTCTCGACGATCGGCGCGCACAGGTCGGCCCCGACGTCGAACAGGTCGTTCTGGATCTGCCGCAGCGGGTCGGCGACCCGCTCGGCGAGCCCGCCGACCGTCACCGCCACGCCGATCGCGGCGTTCGCCTCGTCGGTGTCGGCGTAGGCCGCCAGCCGGGTGTCGGTCTTGCGGACCCGGCTGAAGTCGCCCAGGGCCGTCGTACCGTCGTCGCCGGTCTTCGTGTAGATCCGCGTCAGGTTCACCGCCACCCCGACAGGCTAGGCGCGCCGGTGCTCCGGCGACCAGACGCGGGGGTGCGCCGGACGGTCCGAAGGTGCAGGGCCGTCCGGGGCGGGCATCCGGCGCGGTGACGGTCCCGTTACCGTTCCGGGCGTGGTGGAGCATTTCGCGGTCAACGGCGGGGCCCGGCTGAGCGGGTCCGTCGACGTCGTCGGGGCGAAGAACAGCGTGCTCAAGCTCATGGCGGCGGCACTGCTGGCCGAGGGACGGACGACGCTCGAGAACTGCCCGGAGATCCTGGACGTGCCGCTGATGGCCGACGTCCTGCGGAGCCTGGGCTGCACGGTCGCGATCGAGGGATCGACCGTGCACATCGACGTGCCCGCCGATCCCGGCGCGGAGGCCGACTACCGGTCGGTGTCCAAGCTGCGTGCGTCGGTGTGCGTGCTCGGGCCCCTGGTGGCGCGGTGCCGGCGGGCGGTCGTCCCGCTCCCCGGCGGCGACGCGATCGGCTCGCGGCCGCTGGACATGCACCAGAACGGGCTGCGCAAGCTCGGCGCGACCACCGACATCGTGCACGGCAGCGTCACCGCGACGGCGGGAGACCTGCACGGCGCGCAGATCTGGCTGGACTTCCCGAGCGTCGGGGCGACCGAGAACATCCTGATGGCCGCGGTGCTCGCCGAGGGCACCACGGTCATCGACAACGCGGCCCGCGAGCCGGAGATCGTCGACCTCTGCGTGATGCTGCAACAGATGGGCGCGAAGCTGGAGGGGGTCGGCAGCTCCACGCTGACCGTGCACGGCGTCGCTGGCCTGCAGCCCACCACGCACCGCGTCATCGGGGACCGGATCGTCGGTGCCACCTGGGCGTTCGCGGCCGCCATGACCCGTGGCGAGGTCACCGTGCGCGGCGTCGACCCGCACCACATCGACCTGGTCCTGGACAAGCTCCGCAGCGCGGGCGCCGAGATCACCACCGGCGAGCAGGAGTTCTCGGTCGCGATGTCCCGACGCCCGGAGGCGGTCGACTTCGTGACGCTGCCCTACCCGGGCTTCGCCACCGACCTGCAGCCGATGGCGATCGCGCTCTCCGCCGTCGCCGAGGGCACCTCGATGATCACCGAGAACGTGTTCGAGGCGCGCTTCCGCTTCGTCGACGAGATGGTGCGCCTGGGTGCGGACGCCCGCACCGACGGCCACCACGCCGTCGTCCGCGGGCGGCCCGAGCTCTCCAGCGCGCCGGTGTGGGCCAGCGACATCCGGGCGGGCGCCGGGCTGGTGCTGGCCGGGCTGTGCGCACGGGGCACCACCGAGGTCTGGGACGTCGCGCACATCGACCGCGGCTACCCGCGGTTCGTGGAGAACCTGTCCGCGCTGGGCGCCGACATCCGACGCGTCGCGGGCGAGCCGGAGCGGTAGGGCGGGTCCGCCCGCTGCTGCTCCGAACGGCCCAGCAGCCCGGCGGGCCGGCCCGCGCCGTGTCACCCTTCGCGTCAACTCGACGAGGAGGCCCGTCATGGTGAGCACCCCCGACGCCGCCGACGTCTCGCAGGCCGGCCGCAAGGCGGGCCGCGGGGCGCGGGACGCCGCGCACTCGACACCGGTGCGCGTCGCCGCCCGGGCCGGCATCGCCGCGAACGGGGTGGTGCACCTGCTGATCGGGTGGCTCGCCGTCCGGATCGCGCTCGGCTCGGGCGGGCAGGCCGACCAGAACGGCGCCCTCGGGGCGATCGCCGCCGAGCCGGCGGGCCGGGTGTTCCTGTGGGTGCTGGTCGTCGGGTTCGTCGCGGTCGTCCTGTGGCGGACCGTCTCGGCGGTGTGGGGCTTCCACTACATCGGTGACGGCACCAAGCGCACGGTGAAGCGGGTCGTTGCCGGCGGGCAGGCCGTCGTCTACGCGGTGCTCGCCGTCACCGCGGCGACCACCGCGATCAGCGGACGCACGTCCGGTGGTGGCGGTGGTCGGGCGACCGCCGGACTGCTGGGCCTGCCGGGCGGGCAGGTCCTCACCGCGCTGCTGGGGCTGGGGGTGCTGATCGGCGGCGGGGTGATGGCCTGGAACGGCTACCGGACGACGTTCACCGAGGACCAGGACCTCGGTGGCGCCGACACCCGGCTGCGGCGGATCAACGCCCGCACCGGACAGGTCGGGTACATCGCCAAGGGGATCGCGATCGGCGTGCTGGGCGTCCTGCTGGGCGTCGCCGCACTGACCTTCGACCCGCAGCGCGCCAACGGGCTGGACTCCGCGCTCAAGACGCTGCGCGAACAGCCCTACGGGGTGTTCCTGCTGGTCGCGGTCGGCGTGGGGATCGCCTGCTACGGCGTGTTCTGCTTCCTCGACGCCCGCTACCACCGGGTGGGCTGAGCGCTCAGTCCAGCGAGCGACGGCTGAGCACCACGCGGGCGTCCCCGACGTCCCGGGGGAAGACGAGCAGTGCCCAGCCGCCGTCGTCGGCGCGGGAGGTCGTCGCCCGGATGCCCTCGGAGCGCAGCCGGTCGCGCAGCACCCGCGCCGCCTCCGGCCCGGGTACCCGGGAGACCTCGGTGAGCAGGCCGGTCGCGACCGGGTCGTCCGGGTCGTCGGTGGGCAGCGCGTGGTGCTTCTGGTGGCCGTAGGTCCAGCGCAGCAGCAGCGCGAGCACCGCCAGCACGATCGCGATGCCGATGACCGAGCCGAGCCGCGGGACCAGGTCCAGCTCCATCCACCGATCGTCGCACCCGGACGGGCGACACGCCCTGTCCGAGGGGGCGGGTGGTGAACCGATCCAGCGCTCGGTTTCCCGTGCGGATCGCGTACTTTGCCGAACATGCCGACTGTGACGAGGGGCGACTCCGTGCCCGCCGTCGGCTACTGACGAGTAGGATCTGTCCGCATCACAGGCAGTGCCGACTGTGCTCCCGCGACGACACGGAGGTCCCGGTGCCGTACCCCACCGATCGTGAGCGCGACCGTCCGTGGGTGATCCGCACCTACGCCGGTCACTCCTCGGCGGAGAAGTCCAACGAGCTGTACCGCCGCAACCTGGCCAAGGGCCAGACGGGGCTGTCGGTGGCCTTCGACCTCCCGACCCAGACCGGCTACGACCCCGACGACGAGCTCGCCAAGGGCGAGGTCGGCAAGGTCGGCGTGCCGGTCAGCCACATCGGGGACATGCGCACTCTGTTCGAGGGGATCCCGGTCGCCGAGGCCAACACCTCGATGACGATCAACGCCCCGGCGATGTGGCTGCTCGCGCTGTACGTGGCCGTCGCCGAGGAGCAGGCGGAGCAGTCCGGTCTGGACTACGCCGAGGTCCGGGCGAAGCTCGCCGGGACCACCCAGAACGACATCGTCAAGGAGTACCTGTCGCGGGGCACCTACGTGTTCCCGCCCGGGCCCAGCCTGCGGCTGATCACCGACATGGTGGCGTGGTCGGTCGGTGAGATCCCGAAGTGGAACCCGATCAACATCTGCAGCTACCACCTGCAGGAGGCCGGGGCGACGCCGACGCAGGAGCTGGCCTACGCGCTGTCGACCGCGATCGCCGTCCTCGACTCGGTGCGCGACTCCGGGCAGGTGCCGCCGGAGAAGTTCGGCGACGTCGTCGGACGTATCTCGTTCTTCGTCAACGCCGGCATCCGGTTCGTCGAGGAGATGTGCAAGCTCCGGGCGCTGGGCCGGGTCTGGGACGAGATCACCCTCGAGCGCTACGGCGTGCAGAACCCCAAGCAGCGACGCCTGCGCTACGGCGTGCAGGTCAACTCGCTCGGGCTGACCGAGGCGCAGCCGGAGAACAACGTCCAGCGCATCGTGCTGGAGATGCTCGCCGTCACCCTGTCCCGGGACGCGCGTGCCCGCGCCGTGCAGCTGCCGGCCTGGAACGAGGCGCTCGGCCTGCCGCGGCCGTGGGACCAGCAGTGGGCGCTGCGGATGCAGCAGGTGCTGGCCTACGAGACCGACCTGCTGGAGTACGAGGACATCTTCGACGGCTCCCGGGTCGTCGAGGCGAAGGTGTCCGAGCTCGTCGAGGGCGCCCGCGCGGAGATCGACCGGGTGCAGGAGATGGGCGGGGCGGTCGCGGCCGTCGAGTCCGGCTACATGAAGGGCGAGCTGGTCAACTCCCTCGCCGCCCGCCGTCGCCGGCTGGAGTCCGGTGAGGAGGTCGTGGTCGGGGTCAACAAGTTCGACACGACCGAGCCCAGCCCGCTGCAGGCCGAGGGCGCCGACGCGATCTTCACCGTCGACCCGGCCACCGAGCGGGCCGCGGTCGAGGCGATCCGCGAGTGGCGGGCCGCGCGGGACCAGGACGCCGTCGAGGAGGCGCTGCGGGCGCTGCGCGACGCGGCCAAGACCGAGCAGAACCTCATGCAGGTCTCGATCGACTGCGCCAAGGCGGGCGTGACCACCGGGGAGTGGGCCGGGGCGCTGCGCGAGGTGTTCGGGGAGTTCCGGGCCCCGACCGGAGTGGCGGGGGCGAGCATGTCCGGCGAGGGCGCCACCGAGATCTCCGAGGTCCGCGAGCGGGTCCGTGCCACCGGTGAGGAGCTGGGCCAGCGGCTGCGCATGCTGGTCGGCAAGCCGGGCCTCGACGGTCACTCCAACGGCGCCGAGCAGGTCGCCGTGCGTGCCCGCGACGTCGGGTTCGAGGTCGTCTACCAGGGGATCCGGCTGACGCCGTCGCAGATCGTGGCGGCCGCGGTGCAGGAGGGCGTGCACGCCGTCGGGCTCTCGGTGCTGTCCGGGTCGCACCTGGAGGTCGTGCCCGCGGTCGTGCAGGGGCTGCGGGACGCCGGGGCCGGGGAGGTGCCGGTCGTCGTCGGCGGGATCATCCCGCCCGAGGACGAGAAGCGGCTGCGTGAGGGCGGGGTCGCGGCGGTGTTCACGCCGAAGAACTTCCGCCTGACCGGGATGATGGACGAGATCGTCACCCTGATCCGGGAGTCGCAGGGTCTGGGCTGACCGTGCCGGCCGGGCGGTACGCACCGCCCGGCCGGGAGCTCAGCCCTCCTCCTTCTCGCTCCCGCGGCGGCTGAGCAGCTTGAACCCGGGGATCCCGACGATCGCCTGCCGGACCTCCTTGAGCACGTCCAGGAGCTCGTGGACGTCCGGTCCGACACGGTCCAGCGTCGTGAGGATCGGCATGATGTCGTCCTCCATGTGCTCGGTGAACTTCGGGAGCTGGTCCACCAGCCGGATCGCGGCGCGCACCTCCTCCTCGGAGAGCTCGTCGACGAAGCGCTGGGCCAGCGGCGCCGCCCGGCGGGCCAGCGGGCCGTAGAGGTCCAGCAGCTCACCGGCCTGCTCGCTGGCGCCCGCGGCCTGCCCGACGACCTCTCCGGCGCGGTCGGACACCGCCTTCGCCGCGGTGACGACACCGGTCGCGTCGGTGGTGACGGTCTCGACCTGCCCGATGAGGCCGCCGGCGCGCTCGCTGATCTCGCCGACGGTGCGGATGAGCCCGCCCGCCTCGCCGGTGACGGTGTCGACCCGCGCGAGCAGCCCGCTCGCGTTCCCGGTGACCACCGAGACCTGCTCGACGATGCCCTCGGCGTTCTGCGAGACCGTGGTGACCCGGCGGACGAGGTCGCCCGCCTCCTCGGACACCGTGGTGACCCGCCGGACCAGCTCGCCGGCCTCGTCGGAGACGGTGGTGACCCGCCGGACCAGGCCGTCGGCCTGCTCGGACACGGTGGTGACCTTGCGGACCAGGGTGTCGGCCTCGTCGGCGACCCCGCCGACCCGCGCCACCAGCTCCTCGGCGTTCCCGGCGACGCCGGTGACCCGCCCGACGAGCTCCTCCGCGTTCCCCGCGACGCCGGTGACCCGGGCGACGAGCGCCTCGGCCTGCTCGGCGACCGGGCGGATCCGGGACACGAGCCCGGTCGCCTCCTCGGCGACGGTGTCGACGGTCCCGATCAGCCCCTCGGCCCGGTCGACGACGCCGTCCACCCGGTCGAGCAGCTGCTCGGCGCGGGTCGCGATCGTGCCGATCCGGCCGACCAGCGAGCCGACCTCCTCCAGCAGCTCCCCGGCCCGCGCGGGCAGCCCGGCGACGGTCCCGGCGAGCTCGCCGGTCGCCTCGACCACCGACGCAGCGCCGGTGAGCAGGTCGGACGGGCCGGGGACGTGGATCCCCGCGATACGCAGTGCCATGACCGGGATCCTTGCACTCCCCGGCGGCGCGCGTCGGTCACGAGTCCGGGGTGCGGGCGCAGAGCTCGTCGACGGTGAGATCGCGCGGCGGCAGGTTCGCCGCGGTGAACCCGAACGGCGCGGCGAGCTCCAGCCAGCGCCCGGACTCCTGCAACGCGGTGAGCCCGCGGTCGAACTCCTCGCGGAAGGCACTGTCGGCGGGACGGAACGCGAACGCCCCGGCCCCGACGACCGGGCGTCCCGCGACCTCGGGGGCGAACGCGGCGGTCACCTCCAGCCCGATGCCCGCGTTGCGGCGGACCTCGTCGAGCAGCGCGATGCGGGTGAGCGCGCCGACCTGCGCGCCGCCGTTCGCGACCTCGCGCACCAGCGCGCCCTGCGAGTCGACGGTGACGATGTGGTCGGCGTGGATGCCCGCGGCGAGTGCGTACTCCTGCTCGGCGCTTCCCTCGAGCACCGCCAGCGTCGCCCCGGAGCGGCGGACCCCGGCCAGCGTCGCGACCCCGAGGGGGTTGCCGGCCGGGACCACCAGGCCGGTACCCGCCACGTAGTCGGGGCGGGAGAACGCGACCTGCTGGCAGCGCAGCGCGGTGATGGTCAGCCCGACCGCGATGACGTCGAAGCGGCCGTCGAGCAGACCGGGGATGAGCTGGTCGAACCTCGTCTGGACCGCGGCGAGGCCGCTGCCGCCGAGGCCGGTGACGACCGCGCGGGCCACCTCCGGGCTCTCCCCGGTGACCCGCCCGGAGCCGTCGGTGTAGCCGAACGGGCGCTCCCCGGACAGCCCGACGACGACGTCGCCGCCGGCGCGCAGCCGCGACAGCGGGTCCGACGGCCCGCCGCAGCCGCCCAGCAGCGGCCCGGCCAGCGCGGTCCCGCCGAGGGCGGCGGCCGCCCCCAGCAGACGGCGCCGGCTCAGCCGGGTGGTGGTGCGGATGTGCATGGTCCCGCGAGCCTAGGTGCCGATCAGTCGGTCCACTGCGGGGCCCGCTTCTCCAGGAACGACGCCATGCCCTCGCGGGCACCCCCGGACTGCGACATCGACGCCATCACCTCGGCCGCGACGGCGTAGGCGTCGGCCTCGGGACGGTCGAGCTGGGCGTAGAGGGTCTGCTTGCCGACGGCCTTGGACAGCCTGCTGCCCCGGGTCGCGCGGGCGAGCAACTCGTCCACGCGGGCGTCGAGGTCGTCGTCGGGGACGGCGTAGTTGACCAGACCCCAGTCGGCGGCGGTGGCCGCGTCGATCGGGTCCCCGGTCAGGGCCAGCTCCATCAGGCGTTTGCGGCCGATGTTCCGCGCGACCGGGACGGCCGGGGTGTGGCAGAACCAGCCGCCCTTGCCGCCGGGCAGCGCGAACGTCGCGGACTCCGCGGCGACGGCGAGGTCGCAGGACGCGACGAGCTGGCAGCCCGCCGCCCAGGCCGTCGCGTGCACCCGGGCGATCACGACCTGGGGCACCGACTGGACGGTGTGCATGACCGTGGTGCACAGCCGCAGCAGGGAGCGCACCCCGGCGAGGTCGCGCTCGGCGACGTCGCCGAAGTCGTGGCCGGAGGAGAACGCCTTGCCCTCCCCGGCCAGCACGATCCCGGTCGCGTCGCTGCGTCCCGCGCTCTCGAACGCGTCCAGCAGCTCCCGCAGGTGGCCCTCGGTGAGGGAGTTGCGTCGCTGCGGGCGGTTCATCGTGATCCGGACCGTGTCGCCGTCCTGCTTGACCAGCAGGTGCTCGTAGTCGGTCATGCGGGGAACGGTAGCCCGGAATCTGCTCGCCGCCGAGACCCCGGCGCGCTACCGTGACCCTGTGACCGGATTCGTCGATCCAGTCATGAAGCACGGAGGGGGAGCGGTGGCGGTATCGGACGGACCGGGTGCGGAGGACACCGCCCGGATGGAACGGGTGCTCGACGCGGCGGGCGAGCTGCTCGTGCGGCAGGGCTACCGGCGGGTGACCATCGAGGACGTCGCGCGCCGGGCCGGTATCGGCAAGGGCACCGTCTACCTGCACGTCCGCACCAAGGACGCGCTGTTCCTCACCGTGCTGCTGCGGGCGCAGCGGCGGCTGTTCGCCGACCTCGCCGACCGGATGCTCGTCGAACCGGTGGTCGCGCTGCCCTGGGGGATGTCGCGGATGTTCTACCTGCGGCTGGCGGAGGACAACGTCGCACGGGCCTTCTACCGGGGCGACGACGAGGTCCTCGGCCGGCTCGCGCACGAGGCCGCCGGGACGCTCGAGGGGCTCGGGCGCCACCACGACGGCGCCGTCCGGGAGCACTTCCTGCTGCTGCGTACCGCCGGTCTCGTCGACGACGACCTGCCCGTCGACGAGCAGATCCACGTGTGGGGCGCGGTGTCCCGGGGGTTCCTCCTCTCCGACGGCCCGGGTGGCACGTTCGCGCCGTCCGGGCCCGAACACACCGCCGCCCTGATCGAGCACAGCCTGTCCCGGCTGCTGGCCGGGCCCGCCCCCGCGGCCGGTGCCGCGGGCGTCGCGGCGGAGGTCGCCGCGCTGTACCGACCGCTCGTCGACCACATCGACGAGGAGTGGAGACGACGCGTCCGCCGACCCGAGCGCGCGAGAGAGGCAGTGGTGAGATGACCGCACCGAGCACTCCCGGTGGAGCCGTGGACCTGATGGACCCGGCCGTGACCACCGACCCGTACGCCGCCTACGGGCGGCTGCGCGAACAGGCCCCCACCGCGACCGTGACGATGATGGGCAGCCCGCCCGCCGTCCTGGCCACCCGCTACGACGACGTCCGCACCGTCCTGACCGATCCGCGTTTCGTGACCGACCCGGCGCTGGCCGGCGGGCCGGACAACCGCGAGATGATCATGGAGCAGATGGGGGTCCCCGCCGACGTCGCCGACTACCTGCTGCGCACCATCCTCACCGTCGACGGCGCGGAGCACACCCGGCTGCGCAGGCTGGTGTCGCGGGCGTTCACCGTGCGGCGGGTCGCGGCGCTGCGCCCGCGGGTCGAGGAGATCACCGCCGCACTGCTCGACCAGGTCGCGGCCGCCGGGGCCGGCGGGGCACCGGTCGACCTGGTCGAGGCGCTGGCCTACCCGCTGCCGATCACGGTGATCTGCGAGCTCGTCGGGGTGCCGGAGGCCGATCGCGCGCAGTGGCACGAGTGGGGCGAGATCCTCACGACGATGGACCGCGAGCGGACCGGCCCCGCGCTGCGGGCGGCGATCGCGCACGTGCACGCCCTCGTCGACGCCCGCCGGTCCGAGCCCGCCGACGACCTGATCAGCGCGCTCGTCGCCGCGCAGGATGAGGACGGCGACCGGCTCTCGGACCGCGAGATGGTCACGATGATCTTCGCGATCGTCATGGCCGGGCACGAGACGACCGCGCACCTGCTCAGCAACGGTGCGCTGGCGCTGCTCGGCGCCCCCGACCAGCTCGCCGCGCTGCGGGCCGACCCGGCGGGCTGGTCCGCCGCGGTGAACGAGCTGATGCGGGCCCGCGGCCCGGTGCAGTTCACCCAGCTCCGCTACCCGACCGTCGACGTCGAGCTGGGCGGCACCGCGATCCCGGCCGGGACCCCGGTGATCGCCGGGCTGCTCCCGGCCAACCACGACCCGCGGGCCTTCGACCGTCCCGACGAGCTGGACCTCGCCCGTCCGACCGGCCGTGGCGAGGGGCACGTCGGGTTCGGGCAGGGCGTGCACTACTGCCTGGGCGCCGCGCTGGCCCGCCAGGAGGGCGAGGTGGGGCTGCGGATGCTGTTCGAACGGTTCCCCGGGCTGCGCCTCGCCGTGCCCGCCGAGGAGGTCGTCTGGCTGCCCCGCCCCGGGTTCAGCCGGGTCGCGGCGCTGCCGGTGCGCGTCGGGTGACCCCCGGGGTGATCGCCGGATGATCGCCGGGAGTGGAGCCCAGGGTGCAGCCGACTGCACCCGGCGCTCCACTCCTGGCGATCATGGAGCGCCGATCATGGAGCGGCGATCACGAACGGCGGCCGTGCGCACCGGTCAGGTGCCCGCGTCGTGCAGGGTGAGCAGGGTCCAGGCGGCGAGTGACTGGGCGTCGGTGAGCTCGCCGCGCCGGATCATCGCCGTCAGCTCGGCGGCGGTGAACCAGGCGGCGCGCATGTCCTGCTCGGAGTGCTCACGGCGCGGCGGCCCCGCGGTCAGCCCGGTCGCGAGGTAGACGTGTCCGCGCTGGCTGGACATGCCCGGCGCGCAGTCGAGCGTGCCGAGCAGGGTCATGTGCGCCGCGGCCAGCCCGGTCTCCTCGACGAGCTCGCGCACCGCCAGCTCGGCCGGGTCCTGGTCGGCCCGGTCGGGTGCGGTGCCCGCGGGGAACTCCCAGCGGCGGCCGCCCACCGGGTAGCGGTACTGCTCGACGAGGTGCAGGCGGCCGTCGTCGTCGCGGGGGATCACCAGGGCGTAGGTGGGCTTGTCGACGACGCCGTAGAGCCCTTCGGTGCCGTCCGGGAGCCGGATGCCGTCCTCGCGGACGCTCATCCAGTCGTTGGCGTACACCTGCCGGGTCGAGGTCTGCTCGATCACCCGCCCAGGGTGATCCATCCACTCGGCCCTACAGTGAGGCGGGTGCGTCTCGTCATCGCCCGCTGCCAGGTGGACTACGTCGGACGGCTGACCGCCCACCTGCCCATGGCCCCCCGGTTGCTGCTGGTCAAACGGGACGGCTCGGTGAGCATCCACGCCGACGACCGTGCCTACAAGCCGCTCAACTGGATGTCCCCACCGTGCTGGCTCACCGAGGAGCCCGGTGTGTGGACGGTGCGCAACAAGGCCGACGAGTCGCTGGTCATCACCATCGACGAGGTGCTGCACGACTCCAGCCACGAGCTGGGCGTCGACCCGGGCCTGGTCAAGGACGGCGTCGAGGCCCACCTGCAGGAGCTGCTCGCCGCGCACCCGGAGACCTTCGGGGAGGGCCACACGCTGGTCCGGCGCGAGTACATGACCGCCGTCGGCCCGGTCGACCTGCTGCTGCGCGACGGGAACGGCGCGCACGTCGCGGTCGAGGTGAAGCGCCGCGGCGAGATCGACGGCGTCGAGCAGCTCACCCGGTACCTGGAGCTGATGAACCGCGACCCGCTGCTCGCGCCGGTCGAGGGGGTGTTCGCGGCCCAGCAGATCAAGCCGCAGGCCCGCACACTGGCCGTGGACCGCGGGATCCGCTGCGTGACCGTCGACTACGACGCGCTGCGGGGCATGGCGCGCGACGACCTGCTCCTGTTCTGAGGCGGCTGTCCCGAGGCGGCCTCCCCGGGCCGGCGCGGCCCCGCCGGGCCAGCACGGGCCCGGCCGGGCCTTGCCGCGGCGTCTAGCCTGGTCACGTGAGTGCCACCGCCGCTGACTCCACCCCTACGACCGCCGCCGTCCCCGCTTCCGGGGACTTCGCGTCGCTCTCGCCCCGTACCGGCGAGGAGCTGGCCCGCTACCCCGTGCACGACGGCGAGCACGTCCGCGCCCGGGTCCGGGACGCCGCCGAGGCCGCCGTCTGGTGGGACGGGCTCGGCTTCGACGAGCGCCGCCGCAGGCTCGCGGCGTGGAAGAAGGTGCTGGTCGCGCAGCTGGACCGGGTCGCGGGCGTCGTCGCCGCCGAGACCGGCAAGCCGCTCGACGACGCCCGGCTCGAGGTCGTGCTCGCCATCGACCACCTGGACTGGGCCTCGGCGAACGCGAAGAAGGTGCTCGGGCGGCGCTCGGTGTCCCCGGGCCTGCTGATGGCGAACCAGGCGGCGTCGGTGGCGTACCGGCCGCTGGGCGTCGTCGGCGTCATCGGGCCGTGGAACTACCCGATCTTCACGCCGATGGGCTCGATCGCCTACGCGCTGGCCGCCGGCAACACCGTGGTGTTCAAGCCCTCGGAGCTGACCCCGGGTGTCGGCCACGAGATCGCCCGCACGCTCGCCGAGGCGGTCCCCGAGGTGGGCCGGTACCCGCTGCTGACCGTCGTCACCGGGTTCGGGCCGACCGGCGCCGAGCTGTGCCGCGCCCCCGGCATCGGCAAGATCGCGTTCACCGGGTCCGCCGCGACCGGACGCCGGGTGATGGCCGCCTGCGCGGAGAACCTGGTGCCGGTGCTCATGGAGTGCGGTGGCAAGGACCCGCTGATCGTCGACGCCGATGCCGACCTCGACGGCGCCGCGGACGCCGCCGTCTGGGGCGGGATGTCCAACGCGGGGCAGACCTGCGTCGGGGTGGAGCGGGTCTACGTCGTCGAGTCCGTCGCGGGCCGGTTCCTGGAGAAGGTGCGGGCCGCGGCGTCGGCGCTGCAGGTCGGCACCGCCACGAACGAGGGCGACCTCGGGCCGATGACCATGCCGTCGCAGACCGAGATCGTGCGCCGGCACGTCACCGACGCCCTGGAGCGCGGCGGCCGCGCGATCGTCGGTGGCGCCGACTCGGTGCCCGCCCAGGGCGGGTCGATCTCCCCGGTCGTCATCGCCGACGTGCCCGAGGACTCCGTCGCGGTCACCGAGGAGACGTTCGGCCCGCTCGTCGTGGTCAACCGGGTGCCCGACGTCGACGAGGCGGTCCGCCGCGCCAACGCCACCGGATACGGCCTCGGCGCGACGGTGTTCTCCGCGAAGCGCGGGGAGCAGATCGCGCAGCGGCTGCGCTGCGGCATGGTCTCGATCAACGGCGTGATCTCCTTCGCCGGGATCCCGTCGCTGCCCTTCGGCGGGGTGGGGGAGTCCGGCTTCGGCCGCATCCACGGCGCCGACGGGCTGCGCGAGTTCACCCGCGCCCAGTCGATCGCCCGGCAGCGGTTCGGGATGCCGATCGTGGTCACGAGCTTCAAGCGGACCGCGCGGACGATGCAGACGCTCGTCGGGATCGTGAAGGCCCGGCACGGGCGCTGAGGCGCCTCTCCTCCCCCGACGACCAGGGCCCTCCCGCACGTCGGGGTGGTCCTGGTCGCATGTTACCCACTGGTAGCACCTCTGGATGACAGGATCGGCGCCGACGCGGAAGACAAGGTTGTCGAATCGGTGGAGGTTGCAGCGTGGCACGTGAGTTCCGGACCGTCGGAGTGGTCGGCCTCGGCACGATGGGGGCAGGCATCGTCGAGGTGTTCGCCCGCAACGGTCTCGACGTGATCGCCGTCGAGGTGGATGACGCCGCGGGGGAGCGCGGCAGGGCCCACCTCGCGGCCTCGACCGACCGCGCCATCGAGCGCGGCAAGCTCACCCGGGAGCAGGCCGACGAGCTCCTCGGTCGCATCACCGTGACCACCACCCTGGCCGACCTGGCACCGGCGCAGCTGGTCGTCGAGGCCATCCCGGAGAGCCTGGACGCCAAGACCGCGCTGCTGGCCGAGGTCGACAAGGTCGTCGCCGAGGACGCCATCCTCGCCTCGAACACCTCGTCGCTGTCGGTCACCGAGCTGGCCGTGCGCACCACGCGCCCGGGCAAGGTCGTCGGGATGCACTTCTTCAACCCGGCGCCGGTCCAGAAGCTGGTCGAGGTCGTGCGGACCGTCGTCACCGAGCCCGACGTCATCTCCGACGTCCAGGCGTTCGCCGACTCCCTCGGGAAGGTACCGGTCGTCATCGGCGACCGCGCGGGTTTCATCGCCAACGCGCTGCTGTTCGGCTACCTCAACCACGCCGCGAAGATGTACGCCGAGCGCTACGCCAGCCGCGAGGACCTCGACGCCGGCATGCGCTACGGCTGCGGCTACCCGATGGGCCCGCTGGTCCTGCTCGACCTCATCGGCCTGGACACCGCCTACGAGATCCTCGAGACGATGTACGGCGAGTCGCGCAACCTGATGCACGCGCCGAACCCGGTGTTCAAGCAGATGATCACCGCGGGCCTGCTCGGCCGGAAGACCGGGCGCGGCTTCTACACCTACTCCGCACCGCACAGCTCCACCGTCGTCCCCGACGGGGAGACCCCGGCCTCCGCCGTTCCCGAGGACGTGACCCTGCGCGACGTGGCGCGGGTCGGCGTGATCGGCACCGGCACGATGGCCTCGGGCATCGTCGAGGTGTTCGCCAAGGCCGGCTACGACGTCGTCGTCCGCGGCCGCAGCGACTCCAAGGTCGAGGGCTCGGTCGCGCTGGTCCGCAAGTCCCTGGACAAGGCGGTCGCCCGCGGGAAGCTGGACGAGGCCGGCCGCGACGCCGTCCTCGCCCGGATCAGCGGCACCACCGAGCTGGAGGACATGGCCGACGTCGACCTGGTCGTCGAGGCCGTCGCCGAGGAGCTCGACGTCAAGCGGGCGATGTTCGGCGCGCTCGACGAGATCTGCAAGCCCGGCGCGATCCTGGCGACGACGACCTCCTCGTTGCCCGTCGTCGAGTGTGCCGCGGCCACCCAGCGCCCGGGCGACGTGATCGGCATGCACTTCTTCAACCCGGCGCCGGTGATGAAGCTGGTCGAGGTCGTGTCCACGATCGGCACCTCGCGCGACGTGGCGGCCACCGTCCTCGACGTGTGCCAGAAGCTCAAGAAGGTGCCGGTGAGCTGCGGCGACCGGGCCGGGTTCATCGTCAACGCGCTGCTGTTCCCGTACCTGAACGACGCGGTGAAGATGCTGGAGGCCCACTACGCCACCGCCGACGACATCGATGCCGCCATGAAGACCGGTTGCGCGCTGCCGATGGGGCCGTTCGAGCTGCTCGACGTCGTCGGGCTCGACGTGTCGCTGGCGATCCAGAAGTCCCTGTACGCCGAGTTCCACCAGGCCGGGTTCGCCCCCGCGCCGCTGCTGGAGCACCTGGTCACCGCAGGCCGGCTCGGGCGTAAGACCGGTCACGGCTTCCGGGACTACACCAAGCGGTAGCGCTTGCGACACTGGTCGCATGGCTCGTGGACGCGGCAGGCGGCCCCGCCCCTCGGAACGGGGGCGGGGCCGTCCCGTCGCGCCACCGCTGGGCAGTGGCATGACGACCGACCTGGAGAGCGGCCGCGACGGCGAGCACTACGTCCGCCGGGTTCCGGGCGGCACCACGGTGAAGCACTACCGGTGCCCCGGCTGCGACCAGCTGCTGCCCTCGGGAATGCCCCACGTGGTGACCTGGCCCGCCGACGACGGCCGCGGCGTCGAGGAGCGGCGGCACTGGCACCTGCCGTGCTGGAACGCGCGGGACCGTCGTCGCGCGGGGTTCCGGCGGCACTGAGCCGAGCGGGGCCGACCCGGGTCAGCGGGTGCGTGCGGCGCGCTTGCCGCCGCTGTAGCCGCTTCGGGCCCGCGGCGAGGGCCGGGGACGGCCGGATCCGGACGACCCGCTGCCCGTCGACCCGGTCGGGGACCCCGACTCGTCCTCCGCGGTCGCGGCGGACCGGCGCTCCCGCGCCGCTACGGCCTCCTCGACCGTGCGGGGTGCGCTCGCGGGGGTGTCGGCCGAACCCGACGCGGGAGCCCCGGTGGTGTCGGGCGCGACGGCCCCGGACCCCGCAGGGGCCTGCTCGGCGGGCAGCCGGTCGACCGAGGACCGCTCGGCGGGCGGCTGGTCGACGGGCAGGTCGGCCAGGTCCGGGCCGGCGTCGAGGTCGTCGACGCCGGACTCGATGAGCGCGCGGGCGGCGCGCAGCTGCTCGGTCAGCCGGGCGCGCAGCCCGGTGAGCTGCTCCACCCGGCGCCGGGCGGCGGCCGTGGTCTCCTCGGCGTCGCGGCGGGCGTCGGAGCGGATCTTCTCGCCGTCGGCGTGGGCCTGGTCGAGGTCGCGGCGGATCCGCTCGGCGGCCTCGCGCTCCCGGCGGGAGATGTCGGCCTCGAGGGCGTCGCGCTCGGCGAACAGCGAGGTCAGTGCCTCGGCGCGGCGCTGGTCCATCGCGATCCGGAAGTCGTGCTCGACCTGCTCGCGGCTCTCCCGGGCCGCGGCGTCGGCCCTGGTGATCCGCTCGGTGACGGTGCGCTCGGCCTCGGCGAGCTCGCGTTCGGTGGTGCTGCGCCGCTCGGCCAGCTCGCGCTCGGTCGTGGTCCGCAGCTCGGTCAGCTCGGCCTCGGTGCGGCGGCGGAGCTCGGCCAGCTCGGTCTCGGTGCGCTCGCGCAGCTCGGCGAGCTCGCGCTCGACGCGGGCCTGCTTCTCGTCGAGGCCGCGGTCGCGCTCGGCGGAGCGGCGGGCGGCCTCGGCCGCGTGGGCCTCGGCGTCGGCGACGGTCTGCTCGGCCCGGGCCCTGGCGTCCTCGATCAGGGCGCGGGCCTGCTCCTCGGCGCGGCGGCGCTGCTCGGCGACCTCGCGGTCGGCCTTGGCGTGCATCTCGGAGACCTCGTCCTCGGCGAGGCGCAGCATGGAGCGCAGCCGCTCGCTCATGCCCTGCACGTTCTGCGGCGGGCCGGCGAGCCGGTTGACCTGCTGCTGCATGGCCTCGGCCCGGGTACGCGCGTCGTCGAGCTCGCGACTCAGCCGGGTGTTCTGGGCGACCGCGGCGTCACGGTCGGCGGCCAGCATGCGCACCTGGGCGTCGAGCCGTCGCAGGTGGCTGTCGACCTGCGCCTGGTCGTAGCCGCGGCGCGCGATCGAGAAACCGGTCCGGGGTACGGGTACGTCGTGGTCGCCGGCCATGTCGTTCACCGTACCGTCGCGGGGGTTGCCGGACCGTAAGTTCACGGCCGGGGGTCACCGGGTTCACCCCGCTATGGACAAAGGGCCCGTCCGTGTGACACGGACGGGCCCTTCGCGGGGACGAACCCCGGCGGCGTCAGACGCCCCGGAAGCGGTTGATGCCATCCAGGTGCTTCGCGCGCTTGTCCGGGTTGGTCACGCCGAGCCCCTCCTCGGGGGCCAGCGCCAGCACGCCGACCTTGCCCTGGTGCAGGTTCTGCTTGACGTCGTTCGCGGCCTGGCCGGTCTCGGCCAGCGGGTACACCCGCGACAGGGTTGGGTGGATCATGCCCTTGGCGACGAGCCGGTTGGCCTCGTAGGCCTCGCGGTAGTTCGCGAAGTGCGAGCCGACGATCCGCTTGAGGTTCATCCACAGGTAGCGGTTGTCGAACTCGTGCATGTAGCCCGAGGTCGAGGCGCAGGTGACGATCTGACCGCCCTTGCGGGTGACGTAGACCGACGCACCGAAGGTCTCGCGGCCCGGGTGCTCGAAGACGATGTCGGGGTCCTCGCCGCCGGTGAGCTCGCGGATCTTCGCGCCGAGCCGCTTCCACTCCTTCGGGTCCTGGGTGGTCTCGTCCTTCCAGAACCGGTAGCCCTCGGCGTTGCGGTCGATGACCAGCTCCGCGCCCATGTCGCGGCAGATCTGGGCCTTCTCCTCCGAGGAGACGACGCAGATCGGGGTGGCGCCGCCGTTGAGGGCGAACTGGGTGGCGTAGGAGCCGAGGCCGCCGGAGGCGCCCCAGATCAGCACGACGTCGCCCTGCTTCATGTCGGCGCCGTTCTTGCTCACCAGCTGGCGGTAGGCGGTGGAGTTGACCAGGCCCGGGGACGCGGCCTCCTCCCAGGTGAGGTGGTCCGGCTTCGGCATCAGCTGGTTGGACTTGACCAGGGCCAGCTCGGCGAGGCCGCCGAAGTTGGTCTCGAAGCCCCAGATGCGCTGCTCCGGGTCCATCATCGTGTCCGAGTGCCCGTCCGGGCTCTCCAGCTCGACCGAGAGGCAGTGCGCGACGACCTGGTCGCCGGGCTTCCAGGTGTTGACGCCGGGGCCGGTCCGCACGACGACGCCGGCGAGGTCGGAGCCGACCACGTGGTAGGGCAGGTCGTGCCGCTTGGCCAGCGGCGAGAGCTTGCCGTAGCGCTTGAGGAAGCTGAACGTCGAGACGGGCTCGAAGATCGAGGTCCAGACGGTGTTGTAGTTGATCGCGCTGGCCATCACGGCCACGAGCGCCTCACCGGGGCCGAGCTCGGGGACCGGGACGTCCTCGACGCGCAGGCTCTTGCGCGGGTCCTTCTCCTTGGTGGTCAGACCCTCGAACATGTCCACGTCCTCGGCGCGGACGGTGACGCCCCGATAGTGCTCGGGAACCTCCAGGCCTCCGACGTCGGTGAACTGCCCGGCGAGGATGGCGTCGCGGATGTCCTTCACTGCTGGCCTCCGATGGCGACGTTGTCAGGGGAGTCGGGTGGCTCACCCGATGGTGCTTGGGATACCGCAAGTTACTGCGTAGTATCTTAACCGTAGGTCGACGGTGAGGGTGATACCCGAAGCGCACTTCGTGATCCACTCCACCGGACGCCCGTACTGTCCTTCGGGACGGGGTCGTGCCCCGGCCGTCCCTCCGCTCGTCAGTGCGCGTCCGCGGCCGGCTCGACGAGCTCGACCAGCACTCCGCCGGCGTCCTTCGGGTGCACGAAGTTGACCTTCGAGTTCGACGTGCCACGACGCGGGGCGTCGTAGAGCAGGCGCAGGCCCTTCGCCCGCAGTGCGTCCGCCGCGGCGGCGACGTCGGTGACCCGGTAGGCGACCTGCTGCAGGCCCGGGCCGTTGCGCCCGATGAACTTCGCGATCGTCGAGTCCTCGTTCAGCGGGGCGAGCAGCTGCACCTTCGTGGCGCCGGCCGCCTCGCCCGGTGCTCCCAGCATGGCCTCGCGCACGCCCTGCTCGGTGTTGGTCTCGGTGTGCACCGCGACCAGGCCCAGGTTGTCCGCGTACCAGCGGATGGCCTCGTCCAGGTCGGGCACCGCGATGCCCACGTGGTCCACGGCCACGACCAGCGGCGACAGGGCGTCCTCGGTTGTCGTCATGGGGGCTGAAGCTACCGGTTCTACTCGCCGGTAGGAGTCTGTGCCGCTGGTCCCCCCCACCGTTCGGTGCGTCCGGACGGGTCGTCGCCGTGGGTATGGTGGCGGCCCACCTGACAACGAAGCCTGATGGAGGACCCCGTGTCCGGAACCGTGATCGTCGCCGGCGCCCGCACGCCGATGGGCCGTCTGCTCGGCTCCCTGAAGGGCTTCTCCGGGGCCCAGCTGGGCGGTGTCGCCATCAAGGCCGCGCTCGAGCGGGCCGGTGTGGCTCCCGACCAGGTCCAGTACACGATCATGGGCCAGGTCCTCACCGCAGGCGCGGGACAGATCCCGGCGCGCCAGGCGGCGGTCGAGGCCGGCATCCCGATGGACGTCCCGGCGCTGACGATCAACAAGGTCTGCCTGTCCGGCGTCGACGCCATCGCGCTGGCCGACCAGCTCATCCGCGCCGGCGAGTTCGACATCGTCGTCGCCGGCGGCCAGGAGTCGATGACCCAGGCACCGCACCTGCTCACCAAGTCCCGCGAGGGCACCAAGTTCGGCGACACCACCCTCACCGACCACATGGCCTACGACGGTCTGTTCTGCGCGTTCGACCAGGTCGCGATGGGCGCCTCCACCGAGAAGTACAACGAGCGCTACGGCCTGACCCGCGAGGAGCAGGACGCCTTCTCCGCCCGCTCGCACCAGCGCGCCGCCCGCGCCGCCCAGGACGGCACCTTCGACCAGGAGATCGCCCCGGTCGAGATCCCGCAGCGCAAGGGCGACCCGATCGTCTTCTCGACCGACGAGGGCGTGCGCGGCGACACCACCACCGAGGGGCTCGGCAAGCTCCGCCCCGCCTTCGCCGCCGACGGCACCATCACCGCGGGATCGGCCTCGCAGATCTCCGACGGCGCGGCCGCGGTGGTCGTGATGAGCAAGGCCAAGGCCGAGGAGCTGGGCCTGGACTGGATCGCCGAGATCGGTGCGCACGGCGTCGTCGCCGGTCCGGACGCCTCGCTGCACGAGCAGCCCGCGAACGCGATCGCCAAGGCGTGCGAGAAGGAGGGCATCCAGCCCGCCGACCTCGACCTCGTCGAGATCAACGAGGCGTTCGCCGCGGTCGGCATCGTCTCGGCCCGCAAGCTCGGCATCGACGAGGAGAAGGTGAACGTCGACGGCGGCGCCATCGCCCTCGGTCACCCGATCGGCATGTCCGGTGCGCGGATCGCGCTGCACCTGGCGCTCGCGCTCAAGGCGCGCGGCGGCGGCGTCGGCGCGGCCGCGCTGTGCGGCGGCGGCGGCCAGGGCGACGCGCTGATCGTGCGCGTCCCCTCCGCCTGACCGTCCCGACCTCCGTGTGGTCCACGTCGGCCCCCGCCTCGGCGGGGGCCGACGTGCATCCACCCCGTCCGTCCCGACGCCCGTTCGTCCCGACAAGGAGCCCGACCGTGCCCGGACCGCCGGACCCCCGCGACCTGGTGGAGCGCGCCCGCCGCGGTGAGCAGCTCGCCGTCGCCCGGCTGATCTCGATGGTGGAGAACGCCGGTCCGCAGCTGCGCGAGGTGTCCGCGGCACTGTCCCCGCACACCGGACGGGCGCACGTCATCGGGCTGACCGGGTCGCCGGGGGTGGGCAAATCGACGTCGACGTCGGCGCTGGTCACCGAGCTGCGGGCGCGCGGGCGCCGGGTCGGGGTGCTGGCGGTGGACCCGTCCTCGCCGTTCAGCGGCGGGGCGCTGCTGGGCGACCGGGTGCGGATGGGCGACCACGCCGACGACGACGGGGTCTTCATCCGGTCGATGGCCACTCGTGGGCACCTGGGCGGGTTGTCCTGGGCGACGCCGCAGGCCCTGCGGGTGCTCGACGCCGCGGGCTGCGACGTCGTGCTGATCGAGACCGTCGGCGTCGGGCAGTCCGAGGTGGAGATCGTCGGCCTCGCCGACACGACCGTCGTGCTGCTCGCGCCGGGGATGGGCGACGGCATCCAGGCGGCCAAGGCCGGGATCCTGGAGATCGGCGACGTCTTCGTGGTCAACAAGGCCGACCGTGAGGGGGCCCGCCGCACGGTGCGCGAGCTGCGGAACATGCTGCACCTGCGTCTCCCGGACGGCGGCGAGGGAGGCACGGACGCACCCGGCCTCGGTGCCGAGCCGTGGGAGCCCCCGGTGCTCTCGACGGTCGCGTCCCGCGCGGAGGGGATCGCGGCCGTCGCCGACGCCCTCGACGAGCACCACGCCTGGGCCGAGAAGTCCGGCGAGCGGGAACGACGGCGCCGTGAGCGGACGCGTCGCGAGATCGAGGGCATCGGGATGGAGCAGGTCCGGGCCCGGATGGAACGCGTGCGCGGCGGTGACGCGCTCGACGCCCTCACCGAGCGGGTGCTGGGCGGGGAGCTGGACCCGTGGGCCGCTGCCGACGAGCTGCTGGACCAGGCGGACTGAGCCGACCCGCCTCCGGTCAGGGGAGTGTGGTCCCGGGCAGCGCCGCGAGCCGGTCGAGGACGCGCTGCGACCCGGTCCGCAGGGCGAGTGCCCTGGCCCGGGCGTGTGCGGCCCGCGCGGCGGCGCCGTCGCCGGCACGCAGGGCGGCGAGCACCTCGCCCAGTGCGAGATCGGTGCGCTCGCGGACCGGGCGCTGCGGTGGGCCGTCCTCGACGGTGAGCCACGCGGGGGCGGTGTGGACGTCGATCGTCGGCAGCGCCGTCGTATCGGTTGGGCCGGTCTGTTCGGTGTCGGCGTCCGGTGCGGCGACGCCCGGCAGCTCGGCCGCCAGGCGTTCCCGCCGGTGCCGCGCCGTGTCCGCGGTGTCCGGGTCCCCGGCCCGCAGGGCCGCGGACTCCGCCTCGACGTAGGCCGCCCACGCCCGGTCCGGGGCGGCGTGGTCGCGTTCCTGGTCCCCGAGCCGCAGTGCGGCCGCGGCGAGCAGTCCGCCGAGTGCCCGCACGAGGTGCGGGTCCTGCGCGTGCGCGGCCGGCTCGCGCAGCTGGGTGACCACGGCGGTCACCGCGTCGTGGGCGGCGGCGGTGCCCAGCCGGTCGTCCAGTGCGCTGGTCGCGGCCCACTGGGCGCGCAGCAGGTCCAGTTCCTCCTCCCCGACGGCGGCGGTCCGCTCCAGCGCCGCGCGCAGCCGCGTGGCCCCGTCGAGGGGGCCCGGCCCGGGTTCGTCGGCGAGACCGAGACCGGCCGGGGTGGTCTCGTACAGCTCGGCGAGGAGCGCGCGGTGCGCGGCGTCCGGGACGGCGTGGCCGTTCTCCCAGCGCGACAGCTGGGTCTTCAGGCTCGCGGCCCGCGCGGTGCCGCCGGTCCCGGCGACGAGCGCGGCCAGCGCACGGGCCGCCTCGGACTGGGACCAGCCCCGCCGGTCGCGCGCGGCCCGCAGCGCCGGGCCGGCACCGGGCCGGTCGGACGGGGGAGGAGGAGCGTGCACGCGGCCGAGTCTGTCGGTGCCCCGTCGTAGGGTCAACACCGTTGACGCAACCCGCATCATCACCTGCCTCGACACCCCGGAGTGTGCCCCGTGGACCTCATCGACTACCTGGCGTGCGTGGGCCTGTCCGGCCTCAGCGGCGCGTTGGCCGGGCGGGCCGCGGTGCGGCGGATGCTGTGGCCCCGGCCGCCCCGCGGCTCGGTGATGCGCAGCTGGCGCGGTCCGGGACACGGCGGCCCGCCATCGGGTGGTGGGCCGCGCCGGCGGAGACGGCCGGGCTGAGGTGGGCGGGTCAGGCGAAGTCGCCGGCGGCGCGGCGCACCGAGCGCAGCAGCGCGGTCAGCTGCTCCTCCTCGGCCGGGTCCAGCCCGGTCAGACCGAAGTCGATGCCGGTCACCGCGGCGGTGGCCTTCTCCAGCCGGGCACGCCCCTCGGAGGTCAGCTCGACCAGGGTGGCGCGGCGGTCGGTGGGGTGCGGCATCCGGCGGACGAGGTCGTCGCCCTGCAGCCGGTCGACGATGTTGGTCACGCTCGTCGGGTGCAGCTGCAGCCGCTCGCCCATCACTCGCATCGGGAGGCTGCCGCGGCGCGCGAAGTCCAGCAGCACCAGCGCCTCGTAGCGGGCGAAGGTCAGCCCGTGCGGCCGCAGCGCCGTGTCGACGGCCGAGAGCAGGATCTGCTGCACGCGCATCACGCTGGTGACCGTCGCCATCGTGCGGGCGGGGCCGACCCGCTCCTCCCACAGTTCGGCCGCACGCTGGATCGGGTCGAAGGGGAGCGACCCGCGGGATGCCATGGTCCGACGCTAGCAAGTGCCGTGACCGGGTCCGTTCCGCATGCCGGGCGTGGCACGGTGTCGGCATGCTCTTCGCCTTCAGCATCGCCCCGTCCGGTTCGGACTCCGGCGACGGCAGCGTCGGTGCCGCCGTCGCCGAGGCCGTCCGGGTGGTCCGCGAGTCCGGCCTGCCGAACGAGACCACCTCGATGTTCACCACCATCGAGTCCGAGACCTGGGACGAGGGGATGGCGGTGGTCAAACGTGCTGTCGAGGCCGTCACCGCCGTGTCGCCCCGGGTCAGTCTGGTCCTGAAGGCCGACATACGGCCCGGGTACCGGGGGCAGCTGCAGGCCAAGGTGGAGCGGGTCGAGGAGCACCTGCGCGGAGGCGGTGCGTGAGCGCCCCGGTCGCACCGGGAGCCGGGGAGCCGGGCCCGGCCCGGGTCGTGCTCGTCCACGGCGCCTGGCACCGCGGTGCGTCGTGGGCGCCGGTGGTCGAGGCCCTGGCGGCCCGGGGAGTGGAGGCGGTCGCGCCGAACCTCCCGTCCGACGTCGCGGGGGTCGGCCACACCGAGCTCGTCGACGCGGTCCTGGCCGTCGCCGGTGGTGGTCCGGACGGGTCGGTACCCGGGGTCGAGGGTCCGCCGGTCGTGCTGGTCGGCCACTCGCTCGGCGGTCTCGTGGCCACCGCGGCCGCCGGCCGCATCGCCGACCGGGTGCGAGCGCTGGTCCTCGTCGCGGCACTCGTTCCCGAGCCGGGCCGTCCCTACCGGGACCGGATGCGTGCCGAGCGCGACCTGATGGTCGCCGGTTACGACGCCGAGGTCCGTCGTGGCCCGGGGGTCAGCACGTACTGGCCGGACGCGCGGACGGTCGCCGACGGGCTCTACCGGGGCGTCGCGGACGAGCTCGACGCGGCGGGACGTGACGGGCGGGCCGTGGTCGCGGACGCGGCGGCGCAGCTGAGACCCCAGGACTGGTCGCTGCTCGTCGAGCCGTGCCCGGTGCCGTCGTGGCCCGCGGTGCCGACAGTGTCGGTGGTGTGTGCGGGGGACCGGGTCGTCAGTCCCGTCGCGGGACGGCGGGAGGCGGACCGGGTCGGGGCGCGGCTCGTCGAGTTCGCGGGCGGGCACTTCCCGATGCTCACCCGGCCGGAGGAGACGGCGGACCTGCTGGCCGGGCTCGCCGCGCCGGCCTGACGGGAGGTGCCACGGCCCGGGCGCCGGGACGACGACGGCCGGTGGCGGGAGACCCGTCACCGGCCGTCGGGCGCCCGGACCGGGTCCGGAGGCCGTGTCGTCGTCGCGGCGTGCCGCGAGGAAGGCCGTGCTCAGCCCGCCATGATGGTCGAGAAGTAGTACACGCCGGCGAGGATGCCGACGAAGCTGACGGTCATGCCGATCTGGGCGAGCTTGGTCATGCCCGGCTTGCGGTAGGCGAGGAAGCCGGTGACCAGGCCCGCGGCACCCAGGATCCAGGCGGCGATCGGCACGAGGAACGCGGCGATCGCGATGATGCCCAGCGCCACCGACGCGTAGGCCAGGGTCGGCTTGTCGGTCGTCTGCATGTTGCTCATCGGGGTGGAGCCCTCCGTTGTGCGCCGGGGAGCCGGCGATCGTTCTGTCGGGGAAGGGAACCGCGGGGTGGGGCAACCGGGGGAACGCCCCGCCGCGATCACGCAGAGTCAGCATCGAGTCCCTGCAGGGTGTTCAACGAGTGGCGAGGCCCGGTGTTGCTCCGCCGGTCCGGTGATCGTGGGGGCGACCCCGCCGGTTCCGCCGGGTTCCGGGGCTCCGTGCCGTCGTCGGCTCTGCGGGCACGGGTAGGTCGGTCACCGGGGACCTGTCCCGGTGCGAACTTGCTTACCGGGTAAGCGAGTTCACGCAGGTGGGTGCCGCCGGCTCTCTCCCGGGGCGTGGTGGTGCAGCTGCGGCATCGGCGGTGCCGTGCGGGCGTCGGACCCCGGCGGACATCCCGGGACGTCGGGGCGGGGCGAGGAGACGTGGGACGCGTCGCGCGGGGGTGCGTCCGACCGGGCGGGGCGGGTCACGCCGGACACACGGACGTGCCAGGATGGATGGCGTGTCTCGCCCAGATCCTCGTCAGGCGGCCCAGCGTGCGGCGATCTCCTCGGCCATGGCCGGGGCGGTCGACCTCTCCGGGCTGAAGGCCCGTGCCGATGCGGCGAACCGGCCCGCCCCGTCCGGCGGTGCCGGGGGCGGTCCGCCCGCGCCCGGCGGGGGCGGGAGCTCCTGGGTCGTCGACGCGACCGAGCAGGGCTTCCAGGCCGAGGTCCTCGAGCCGTCCCTGCAGGTGCCGGTCGTCGTCGAGCTGTGGGCCAGCCGCTACCCGCGCGAGGAGCAGCTGTCGGCCGAGCTGGAGCGCCTCGCCTCGACCGGCGGCGGTGCGTGGCGCCTGGCCCGGGTCGACATCGACACCCAGCCCCGGGTGGCCCAGGCCTTCGGCGTGCAGCAGGTGCCGATGCTGGTCGTGCTCGTCGGCGGTCAGCCCGTCGACGCGGTCAACGGCGCCATCCCCGAGGACCGCGCCGCCGAGTGGGTGAAGTCCCTGCTCGACGCGCTGCGCGACCGCATGCCCGCCATCGCCGAGGGCGAGCGCCGGGCGGCCGCGGCCGGTTCGGACGAGCCCGTCGAGGAGCCCGAGGACCCGCGCTTCACCGCCGCCGAGGACGCCCTGGAGCAGGGCGACTACGCCGCCGCCGAGGCCGCCTACACCGCGATCCTCGACAGCGAGCCCGCCAACGAGCAGGCGAAGGCGGCGCTGGCGCAGGTCCGCTTCCTCGCCCGTGCCGAGCAGGCCGACCCGTCGTCGATCGCGCGGGCCGACGCCGCACCCGACGACGTCGACGCCCAGCTCGCCGCGGCCGACGCCGAGCTGGCCGCCGACCGGGTCGAGGCCGCCTTCACCCGGTTGGTCGACACCGTCGCCCGGACCGCGGGCGAGGACCGTGACCGGGCCCGCGGGCACCTCGTCGGGCTCTTCGAGCTCTTCCCGGCCGACGACCCGCGGGTCGCCACGGCCCGGCGCGCGCTCGCCCGCGCCCTGTTCTGAGCCGGACCCGCCCCGATGGCCCACGGCCGCAGGCACCGGCGCCCGCGGTGACCGTCGCCGCTCCTGCCGGGACGCCGGCTCCGCGGTGGGCGTCGGCGGCGCGCGACCGCGTGCACCGTCTCGCGCGGGCGGTGGCGCCGGTCGTCGCCGTCGCCGCGCTGGTGACCGCGGCGCTGCTGTTCGTGCTGGGCGGCCCGCCGCTGCTGCGCTGGATCCCGGCGACCGACATCGCGCGGATGCACGTCGACTTCGACACCTTCCGGGCCTCGGCGTACGCGCTGCTCCAGCACGGTCCGGGCAGCGCCGCGATCTACGACACCGGCGCCCGGCTGCACAACCTCAACCCGCCGCTGCTGTCGGTGCTGCTCGCGCCGCTGGCCCTGCTCGACCCGGTCACCGGCTACCGGCTGCTGACGGCGCTGTCGATGCTGCTCGTCGCCGGGTCGGTGCTGCTGGTCTGCCGGGAGCTGCGGCTCGGCCGCCGCTGGACGACCGGTGCGCTCCTGGTGGTGCTGGCGTCGTCGCCGCTGCACGGCACGCTGCTGCTGGGCCAGATCTACCCGCTGCTGCTGGCCGGGCTGACCGCGGGCTGGGTCGCCGAACGGCGCGGGCACCCGCTGCTGGCCGCCGTCTGCTACGGCGTGACGGTCGCCCTCAAGCCCTCGCTCGCGCCGGTGCTGCTGCTCCCCGCCGTGCAGGCCCGTCGGCGGCCGTTCCTGGCCGGGATCGCCGCCGCGGCGGTCGCGACGCTGGTCGGCGTCGCCGTCGCCGGGTGGCCGACGGCGTTCCAGTGGCTGACGATGGCGCTGGCCGAGCCGGTCGGCCCCACCCCGGACAATGCGTCCCTGCCGGGCCAGGCGCTCCGCTGGGGGATCCCGACCGTCGTCGGCACCCTGGTGGGCGCGGCGATCGTGGTCGGCACGCTCGTCCACCTCGGGCGGCGCACCCGCCGGTACGGCCTCGACCCGGCCGCGGGCACCGCCCCGGGTGGGACGGCGCTGTTCGCCGTGCTCGCCACCGGTCTGCTGGCGGCGCCGATCGCCTGGCACAACTACCTGCTGCTGCTCCTGCCCGGGCTGCTGGCGCTCGCCGCGTCCGGCCGGGCGGGGGACACCCGTCGCCGGGTCGTCGTCGCGATCGGGTGTGTCGCCGTCGTCCCGGTGAGCTGGTCCGACCTGTGGGCCGACGGCGGCTGGGCGACCCCGCTCGGACGGACGCTCTACACGACAGTGCTCCTGGCGACCTGGTGGTCCCTGCTGCGCCCGGCCGTCGGGCCGGTGCCCGGCGGTCCCGTCCGCACTGCGGACGAGCCGTCCCGCGCACCGGCCTGACGGTCCGGGCCCCAGGGGATCAGTCGCCCGCGGTGGTCCCCGTGTCCGAGGCGCCCGTGCCGGAGCTCCCGTTGACGAACGAGCCGGTGCGCACCGCCCGGACACCGACGGTGCCGGGGGCGGGCGCGACCGAGGTGGAGACCGGACCGGGGTCCGGGGCGTCCTCGGCGTCGTCCGGGCCCGGGTCGACGAGGTCGGCGGGCGTGACGACGACCTGCAGGTCGTCGTCCGGGGTCGCCGGTGCCTCGACGTCGGTGTCCTCCGGCTCGTCGGGCAGCGCGGCGGCCGGCAGCGGCGGCGGGACCGTCGCGGCCGGGGCGGCCTCCTGCGCCGGGACGGACAGCACCGGGCCGCCGGTGTCCTCCGGCACCAGCCACAGCACCCCCGACGGCGGCAGCCGCAGCACCGCCGACGCGGGCTGGCCGTGCCACATGACCTGCTCGGCGCGCACCCGGCCCAGGTTGCCCACCCCGGACCCGCCGTAGGCCGACGCGTCGGTGTTGACGACCTCGGTCCAGTTCCCGGCGAACGGCAGCCCCACCCGGTAGTCCTCACGCGGGGCACCGGAGAAGTTCGCGACGCAGGCCAGCACGGTGGCACGGCCCTCGGCGTCGACGCCGTGGCGCAGGAACGAGAACACGTTGCCCTGCGCGTCGTTGGCGTCGATCCAGGCGAAACCGTCCGGGGTGGTGTCCCGCGACCACAGTGCGGACTGCGCGCGGTAGGTCCGGTTCAGGTCCGCGACGAGCGTGGTGATCCCGCCGTGCAGCGGGTCGTCGCTCTGCAGGTGCCAGTCCAGCGACCGCTGCTCGGACCACTCCCGCGGCTGCCCGAACTCACCGCCCATGAAGAGCAGCTGCTTGCCGGGGTGCGCCCACATGTAGGCCAGCAGCGCACGGACCCCGGCGGCCTTGTTCCAGTCGTCGCCGGGCATCCGGGTCCACAGCGACCCCTTGCCGTGCACGACCTCGTCGTGGCTGATCGGCAGCACGTAGTTCTCGCTGAACGCGTACATCAGCGAGAACGTCATCTGGTTGTGGTGGTAGCTGCGGTGGATGGGGTCGCGCCCGGTGTAGTCGAGCGTGTCGTGCATCCAGCCCATGTTCCACTTGAGCCCGAACCCGAGACCGCCCATGTAGGTGGGCCGGGTGACGCCCGGCCAGGCGGTGGACTCCTCGGCGATCGTCACGACGCCCGGGTGCTCCCGGTAGACGGTCGCGTTCATCTCCTGCAGGAACGCGACCGCGTCGAGGTTCTCCCGGCCACCGTGGACGTTCGGCAGCCACTGGCCGTCGGCACGGGAGTAGTCCAGGTAGAGCATCGAGGCGACCGCGTCGACCCGCAGGCCGTCGACGTGGAAGGACTCCAGCCAGTACAGCGCGTTCGCGACGAGGAAGTTGCGCACCTCGTTGCGGCCGAAGTCGAACACGAGCGTGCCCCAGTCGGGCTGCTCGCCGCGGCGCGGGTCGGCGTGCTCGTAGCAGGCGGTGCCGTCGAAGCGGGCCAGCGCCCACTCGTCGCGCGGGAAGTGCGCGGGAACCCAGTCGACGATCACGCCGTAGCCCGCCCGGTGCAGCCGGTCGACGAAGTACCGGAAGTCGTCGGGCGTGCCGAACCGCGAGGTCGGGGCGAAGTACGAGGTCACCTGGTAGCCCCAGGACCCGCCGAACGGGTGCTCGGCCACGGGCAGCAGCTCGACGTGGGTGAACCCGGTGGTGTCCAGGTAGGCCACCAGCCGCTCGGCGATCTCGCGGTAGTCCAGGCCCGGCACCCACGAGCCGAGGTGCATCTCGTAGATGCTCATCGGCTCCTCGTGCGGGCGGACCTGCGCGCGGGCGGCCATCCACGCGTCGTCGCCCCACTCGTGGACGTCGCGGGTCACGACCGACGCCGTCTGCGGCGGGATCTCGGTGGCGAAGGCCATCGGGTCGGCCTTGTCACGCCACCGGCCGTCGGGGCCCAGGATGCGGAACTTGTAGCGGTCGCCGACACCGACGCCGGGCAGGAACAGCTCCCAGACCCCGGAGCTGCCCAGTGAGCGCATCGGCAGCGCCCAGCCTGCCCAGCCGTCGAAGTCGCCGGTGACCCGCACACCGCGGGCGTTCGGGGCCCAGACAGCGAAGCTGGTCCCGGCGACCGGGCCGGACGGGGTCTCGTAGTCCCGGACGTGTGCGCCGAGGACGTCCCACAGTCGTTCGTGCCGTCCCTCGCCGATGAGGTGCAGGTCCATGTCGCCGAGCGTCGGCAGCCAGCGGTACGGGTCGTCGACCGTCTGCTCGGTCGTGCCGCCGGCGCCGTCGCCGTAGGTCACGAGCAGCCGGTAGTCGCCGCCGGAGCCGGGGACGAGGCCGGAGAACAGTCCGGCGTCGTGCACCCTCGTCAGCTCGCAGGCCTGCGCGCGGTCACCGTTCGGCAGCACCGCCACCGAGACGGCGTGCGGCCGCAGGACACGGACCACGGTGCCGTCGACGTGCGGATGCGCGCCGAGGACCGAGTGGGGGTCGTGGTGGGCACCGCCCAGGAGCCGGTCGGTCGTCGCCGGGTCCGGTGCGTACGCATCGGTCTCGGAGCGGGTCGCTCGGGTCTCCTCGGAGGTCACGGCGGAACCGTACTGCGAGTGACGGATGCTCGCCGCGTGCGGTCGCACAGTGTTGCCGGATCGCAGTCGAGCGTGAGCGGAGCCGGGTCAGTCCCGCCCGCGCCGTCGCCGGTGGCGCCGCAGTGCCCGTTCGAGGACCGCCTGCAGCGCGACGGCGGCGTCGTCCCAGGTCTGCTCGGCGGCGCGGGCGCGCACCGCATCGGAGCGCTGCGTCCACGTCGTGTCCAGCCCGCGCACGGCGGCGGCGAACCCGGCGTCGTCACCCGGTGCGACGAACACCCCGGCGTCGCCCGCGACCTTGCGGAAGGCCGGGATGTCGGTGACCACGACCGGGCAGCCCCGCGCCATGGCCTCCAGCACCGGGAGCCCGAACCCCTCGTCGCGGGAGGCGGAGACCAGCGCGGTGGCGCCGTCGAGCAGGGCGCGGTAGCCGTCGTCGTCGACGCCGTCGTGGAACACCGGCCGGGCCGGTGCGGCGAGCCGCTCCAGCTCCGCGCGCACCCCCGGCGGGACGGGGGAGACCAGGTGGAGCTCGTGGTCGGGCAGCCGGGCCGCGGCCCTGGCCACGGTCGCGACGTCCTTGTAGGGCATGAACGACCCGGCGTAGACGATCCGGTTCCCCGACGGGCGGGACCGCGGCGGCGTGCCGGGCGGCAGGTGGAAGTCGGTGGCGTCCGGGACGACGGAGACCTCCCGGCGCGACAGCCGGTGCTCCGCGACCAGGGCCGCGGTCGCGGCGGACACGCACGCGACGGCGTCGGCGCCGGCCAGCAGCAGCCGCTGCGGCCACCACGACAGGTGGTAGGCCCGCCACACCGCCCGCACCGGCGCGGGCAGCCACGGCGGTGGCGCCGGGTGCCGGTAGTAGATGAGGTCGTGCACGGTCAGCACGACCGCGTAGCGGCGGCCCAGCGTGCCCATCGTCTGCATCGGACTGAAGACGACCGCATCGGGTGACCCGTCGGTGCCGTCGGTGCCGGACGTCCCGGCGGTGCCGTGGTTGCCGGACGTCCCGGCGATGATCCGGTTCACCCGCCGCGCGACCAGCGGCTCCCCGGCCCCGGTCGGCGACGGCAGGGTGTGCGCGGGCCGGTCGGGCAGCCCGTCGCGCTGGCGCGGGTCGGACACCAGCAGCTCCACCGGGGTGATCCGGTCCAGCGCGCGGACCAGTCCGGTGGTGTAGCGGCCGATGCCGTCCGGGCGTCCGGGACGGATGTAGCGGCAGTCGACGAGCACCCTCACCGGTGCAGGAAACCCCGTATCTCCCGGGCCGCCCACGCCGGGGCCTCGTAGTGCACGAGATGGCCGGTGCGGGGCAGCAGGACCAGCCGGGCGTCGGCGAAGGCGGCGGCGAGCGCGTGCTGCCCGGCCGGTGGGGCGACCCGGTCGCGGGCCCCGGCCAGCAGCAGCGTCGGCACCGTGATGCGGGGCGCCCACGGCCGCACCGAGCCGGAACCGGCGGCGCGGAAGCACTCGAGCAGCGACGCCGTCGTGGCGAAGGTGCCGAAGTGGGCACGGTGCTCGTCGGAGATCCAGTGCCGCAGCAGCGGGTCGCGGGTGGTGGTCATCGAGACGGTCGCGGCGTCGGCGAGCAGCCGGTGGCGCAGCACGCCGTCGAGGCCGAGCCGGGCGGCTCCCTCGTGGAGCAGCGCGGTGGCCGCCGTCCCGAGGCCGGTGATGCCGCCGGCCCCCGAGGCGGGCTCGGCGATCGGGTTGACCAGCACCAGGGCCCGGGGGGTGGTCGCGGCCGCGGCGCAGACGGCCGCGGCGACGATCGACCCGAACGAGTGCCCCAGCAGCACCGTGTCCGGGCCGAGGTCGGCGAGCAGCGCCGAGGCCCATCGGGCGTAACCGTCGACGTCGTGGGTGCGGTCGGTGAACGGCGGCGACGCCCCGAACCCGGGCAGGTCCGGCACGACGACCCGATACCCGGTCAGCCGCGACGCCAGCGGCGCGAGCCCGTGGTGGCTGCCGCGCAGCCCGTGCAGCGCCAGCACCGGCGCCCCGTCCGGGTCGCCGAAGGTGTGCACGACGGTGCGGGCACCGTCGACCGGGCGCTCGAGGGCGGGCGTGAGCGTTTCGGTCACCGCCGGGTGTCCGCGTGCCGGCGGGCGCGGCGCCCCGAGCGGAACGCACGCACCGGGACGACCGGGCGGGCCTTGGTCCGGTACAGCTCCTCGAAGGTGTCCACCGTGGCCGCCAGCGAGTGCTCGGACGCGATCCGCAGGCTCGCCGCCCCCAGCACGGCGGCGCCGTCGGGGTCGCCGAGCACCCGGGCCAGCCGGTCGGCGAGCGCGGCGACGTCGCCGTGCGGGTAGCGCCAGCCGTTCTCGCCGGGGCGGGCCAGGTGCGGCAGCGCACCCGCGTCGACGGCGACGACCGGCTTCCCGGTCGCCATCGCCTCCAGGGTGACCAGGCTCTGCAGCTCGGCGGTGCCGGCGTTGCAGAACACGTCCAGGGCCGGGTAGACGTCGGGGATCTCGTCGTCGGTGAGCCGGCCGGTGAAGGTGACCGCGTGCTCCAGGTGCTGGGCGTGGACCAGCGCGCCCAGCCGGGCCCGCTCCTCGCCGTCGCCGACGACGACCAGCTGCGCGTCGGGCACCGCACCGGCGCGCAGCAGCGCGGTGGCGCGGACCAGCTCGTCGACGTGCTTCTCCCGGTCCAGCCGCCCGACGAAGCCGACCAGCGGCACGTCGGCGGGAATGCCGTGCCGGGCCCGGAAAGCGGGCCCGCGACCGGTGGTGTCGGGCCGGAAGCGGCCGAGGTCCAGACCGTTGGACACCGGCAGCACCGGGCCGGGGACACCGCCCTGCTCGGCCATCGACGCGGCCAGCGGGGTCGGCGCGGTGACCAGCCCGGCCCGGCTGAGCACGCGCACCGCGTCCCACCAGAACAGCTTCTTGAGCCCGGACTCCGGCAGGTGCAGGAAGCTGATCGCCGGGATGATGTTCTCCGGGATCATGTGCGTGGTCGCCATCGACGGGACGCCGAGGTCGGCGGCCGCGGTGAGCAGCATCCGGCCCAGCACCATGTGGCTCTGCACGTGCACGACGTCGGGCCGGACCCGGCGCAGGATCGCGCGGCAGGTCTGGCGCAGCCCGGGCGGCGGGCAGAGCCGGAAGCCCGGCGGCTTGGGGACGCGGCAGGAGCGGACCCGGTGTTCGATCACCGGCCCGACCCGGCACGGTGGCCTGCTGCGCAGGCCGCGCGAGGGCGCGACCACGTGCACCTCGTGCCCGCGGGCGGCGAGCTCGGCCGCCAGCCGCTGGCCTGCGTAGCTGGCCCCGTTGACGTCCGGTGCCCAGGTGTCGGCCCCGATCAGGACGCGCACGCGTTCTCCTTCCGCGAGGTCGTGGCACGCACCCACAGCGCGCGCCCGGCCACGAGCACCAGGCCCACGCCCAGCCCCACCGCCACGATGATCCACGGCCGGTCGGCCAGCTCCGCGGCGAACCGGCCCCCGACCACCCAGCCGATCCCGACCAGCAGCGCCGAACGCAGCGCCGTCAGCGGGACCACCCAGGCCACGAACCGCCGGTACGACACCCCGGCCAGGCCGATGGCCAGGAACGCGGGGATCGCGCCGACGTCCACCAGTTTCGCGCCCAGCACCACCCTGCCCGGACGGCCCCCCACCTTTGCGCGCAGCACCTCCCGGCGACCCGCGGTCAGACCCAGCCGGACCAGCAGCGGAGCGATGCCCGGGCGGCGCCCGCCGCGGCCGAGGACGTAGAAGACGGTGTCGGCGACGACGTCGGCGGCGAAGGCCACCAGCCACACCGCCCACCAGTCGAGCAGCCCGGCGCCCGCGAGCGAGCCCGCGACGACGCTGACCACCGGGCCCTCCACCAGCACACCGAGGAAGAGGACGGCCAGCGTCACGCCGAGCGTGGGCCCGTCGGGCCGCTGGACCAGGCCCAGGACGCCGTCCAGACCGTCCACACCGAGCAGACCGGCCGGGGTCACGACAGGTCCCCGGGCCGTGTGGTGGGTGGTCGTCTCACGGTGGATGTCCTCCTGGTCGGGGAGGATTCCACGATCCCGTGCCGGGCCGCCCGGGGAGTCGGGCGTCGCCCCGGCGTCGTGGCGCGGAAGCTCCGGTGACCACCGGGTGTCGCCGGCGGCCCGGAGCTGCTACGCGGTGGTGTCCCGCTCGATCGCGGCGAGCGGGATGGGCAGCCAGGTCGGACGGCTACGGGTCTCGTAGAGCACCTGGTAGACGGCCTTGTCCAGCTCGTAGGCCCGCAGCAGCGCGGCGTGCGCGCGCGGGTCCTCACCGGCGCGGGCGGCGTAGCCCGCGCAGAACGCGTCGCGGTTCGCGGCCGACCAGTCGTGAGCCAGGCGCGCCTCGGCGGTGTCCGAACCGAGACCTGCCTCGGGCGTGTCGGACCGGGTCAGCAGGTGGTGGAAGGCTGCGTAGTCGAAGGAGAACAGCATCCCGACGACGTCGCGCACCGCGGAGTCCGGCGCGCGCCGCTCCTGCGGGGAGGCGGCGGGCTCGCCCTCGAAGTCGATGATCAGCCAGCGGCCGTCCGGGCGGCGCAGGGTCTGGCCGAGGTGCAGGTCGCCGTGCACCCGCTGCACGACGACGGGCGCGCCCAGCGCGGCCACCTCGTCGTAGACGGCGCGGATGGCGGGCACGTGCGGGGCGAGCACGGGCACCTGGTCGGCGATCTCGGTGCATCGCCGGGTCCAGTACGCCGCCAGCTCACGCGGGTCGGTCTCGCTGGTCCCGAGCTCGGCCCGCAGCGCGACGTGCACGTCGGCGAGTGCCTCGCCGAGCGCGCGGGCCTCGCCGGTGAAGTCGACCCGGTCGCGCACGGCCGCGGTGGCCCGTTCCCACCCGTCGTGCGAGCCGGCGGCGAACTCCTGCAGCAGCGCGAAGGTGGCGGGCGCACCGTCGAGGACGCCCTCGATCCCGCCCTGCAGCGCCGCGACCGAGGTCGACCCGGCCGCGCGCAGCGCCCGGTGCAGCTCCAGGTCGGGGTTCAGGCCCGGCGACAGGCGCCGGTACACCTTGAGGATGGAGCGCTCGCCCCAGCGGACCGAGGTGTTGGACTGCTCGGCGTCGACGACGCGGCCGGTCTCGGACAGCGGCAAGACGGCGCCCGGCTCGGGGACGAACGACAGGTCACCGACGGTCGCGCCCTCGGCGACCAGCCGCAGCAGCAGCGCGGTGACGGCCGGGTCGTGCAGGCCGTCGTAGAGGACCTGCCCGTCGTGGTCGCCGATCGGTGCGGCCCCCACCGGGGCGTGCGAGGCACGGGCCAGCAGCAGCTGGTAGTGCCGGTCCGGCCCGTCGGCGAAGGACACGGCGAGGACCAGCACCTCGAGCCGGGTGACGCCCTCTGCGGCGGGCAGCGGGTGCCGTGCCGCGACGGCGACGCCGGTCAGCGGGCGCCCCTTCTCGGCGAACCAGCGACGCCCGGGCAGCCAGTCGCGCAACAGGCCCGGGAGCGTCGTCAGGTCCTCGGATGCTCCGCTCGGCCGCACGCGTCGTCCCCCTCCTGCCGGGCCGTCCGCCCGGCGTGTGACACCCACCGCGGACGTCTCGGGGGACCGCCCGCACCACGTCGGAGCACCGGGCGGAGCCCCCCGGGCCCGCAGGTGAAAACCCTAACCGGGACAGGCCGACCCGGCCGGGTCAGGACGTCGGGTGGGCGGTACTGTCCGTGTCGGATCGACCACCCGCTGGTCACGGGCGGTGATCGCGCTTCCGTCCGGCATCCCCGTGCCCGGAAACCCATACTGGACGTGGTGCCCGCGGGTACCCCGCGACGGTGCGCACGCGCCCGCGTGCGGATCTCCGTCGCAGGGCGCACCGTGGGCCCGACGTGCCCAGTACCTGCCCTGACCTGCCCCCAGAGCGACCGGAGGACCGGCGGCGTGACCGAGCGAGAGTCGAAGGCCGACATCCCCCCGACGATCCCGGAGACCCAGGCCCGGATCACCCCGGCCGATCCGCTCGCCGCCGTCGAACCGGTGCCCGCCGAGGCCGAGCACGTCCCGGAGCCACCGGACGTGAACTTCGTCGAGTACTACCACGAAGCACGCCCGCGCACGCTGCGTCACCGGGCCCGGGTGCGGTCCACGGTGCGGCGCCGCTCGGTGGCCCAGGACGGGCCGGCGTCGGGGGAGAACCCGGTCTACGTGTCGTGGCTGCTGTCCCAGTCGATGCTCGGCCACGCCGACGAGCTGGCCCGCCAGTTCTCCGGGCAGGGCTCGATGTGGCAGAACCCCTACGCCAGCCCCGGGCCGCGACACGCGGTCGAGACGGCGTCGGTGTGGTTCACCGCCTACCCGATCTCGCTGATCACCGCCTCGGGCGAGTCGTTCCTGGCCGCCCTCGGCGACGAGGAGCTGTGGCAGGCGTTCGAGACGATCGGCATCGAGGGCGTCCACACCGGGCCGGTGAAGAAGGCGGGCGGGCTCTCGGGCTGGCAGCCCACCCCGAGCGTCGACGGCCACTTCGACCGCATCTCCAACGAGCTCGACCCGGCCTTCGGCACCGAGGAGGAGTTCCGCGCGATGTGCGCGACCGCCACCTGGCACGGCGGCACGATCATCGACGACATCGTCCCCGGCCACACCGGCAAGGGCCCGGACTTCCGGCTCGCCGAGCTCGCCTACGGCGACTACCCGGGCATCTACCACATGGTCGAGATCGAACCGTCCGACTGGGGGATGCTGCCCGACGTGCCGCCGGGGAAGGACTCGGCCAACCTCGACGCCGCGACCGAGGAGGCGCTGGAGAAGGCCGGCTACATCGTCGGCCGGCTGCAGCGGGTCATCTTCTACCGCGAGGGTGTGAAGGAGACCAACTGGTCGGCGACCGGCGAGGTCACCGGCGTCGACGGCGTCGTGCGGCGCTGGGTGTACCTGCACTACTTCAAGGACGGTCAGCCGTCGGTCAACTGGCTGGACCCGACCTTCGCGGGCATGCGGATGGTCATCGGCGACGCCCTGCACTCGCTGGCCGACCTCGGGTCGGGTGCGCTGCGCCTGGACGCGAACGGCTTCCTCGGCGTGGAGAAGGCGGGCTCCGGCAACCCCGGCTGGTCCGAGGGGCACCCGCTGTCCGAGGCCGCGAACCACCTCATCGCGAGCATGGTCCGCAAGGTCGGCGGGTTCACCTTCCAGGAGCTGAACCTGACCGTCGACGACATCAAGGTCACCTCCGAGGCGGGCGCGGACCTGTCCTACGACTTCATCAACCGCCCCGCCTACCACCACGCGCTCGCGACCTCGGACACCGAGTTCCTGCGGCTGACCCTGCGCACCGCGCTGGACCTGGGCGTCGACCCGGCGTCGCTGGTGCACGCGCTGCAGAACCACGACGAGCTGACCTACGAGCTCGTGCACTGGACCGCGGGGCACACCGAGGAGCTGTTCCACTTCCGCGGTGAGGAGATGCGCGGCGGGGACCTGGCCGACACGATCCGCCGCGACCTGTGCGACGTGCTCACCGGGCCGGACGCGCCCTACAACCTGATCTTCACGACCAACGGGATCGCCTGCACCACCGCGACCGTCATCGCCGCGTCGCTCGGCATCTCCGCGCTCGACGACATCGGGCCCGACGACGTCGAGCGCATCCGGCGGGTGCACCTGCTGCTGGTCATGTTCAACGCCTTCCAGCCCGGGGTCTTCGCGCTGTCGGGCTGGGACCTGCTCGGGATGCTGACGCTGCCGCCGGAGTCGGTCTCGGATCTGCTGAACTCCGGGGACACCCGGTGGATCTCGCGGCCCGCGCACGACCTGATGGGACGCCGGCCGGGTGCCGAGCGGTCCTCGTCGGGCATGCCCCGCGGCCGCAGCCTCTACGGGTCGCTGCCCGACCAGCTGGCCGACGAGACGAGCTTCGTCCGCCAGATGCAGGCCATCCTGGCCGTGCGCAAGCGCTCCGGGGTGGCGACGGCCCGCCAGGTCGACGTGCCGGACGTGTCGCACCGCGGCCTGCTGGTGATGGTGCACCTGCTCGACGACGACCGGACCAGCGTGACCGTCCTGAACTTCGCCGACGAGCAGGTGGACGCGTTCGTCCGGTCGGAGCACCTGGCGCCGGGCGCGACGGTCACCGACCTGTTCTCCGGCGAGGACCTGGGGGTCGTCGACGACCTGAACGGGTTCCGGATCGGGATGTCGCCGTTCCGGGCGACCGCCGTCGTCCTGGAGCCCCCGGCCGAGGACGCGGGAGCCTCCTGAGCCCTACCGCATGAACGGGCCCCTCGTACGAGGGGCCCGTTCATGCGACGAGGGGTTGGGGCTCGCTCAGAGCAGCGGGGCCTGCGCCGGCAGCGCGATCACGTGCGCGACGTGGTCGGTCGGGACCAGCCGCACGAAGTTGTACTCGCCCCAGCGGTAGGTCTCGCCCGACACCTCGTCGTGCACCTCGACGACGTCGGTGTAGCGCAGCCCCAGCGCCGGCATGTCCAGCTTCAGGGTGCCCTGCTGCGGCGCGTGCGAGTCCAGCGTGCACACCACCAGCACCTGGTCGCCGGTGGACGGGTCCAGCTTGGAGAACGCGATGATGTTGGTGTTGTCCACCTCGTGGAAGTGGATCTCGCGCAGCTGCTGGAGCGCCGGGTGGGCGCGGCGGATCTCGTTGAGCCGGGTCAGGTACGGCTCCAGCGAGCGGCCCTGGTTCAGGGCGGACTCGAAGTCCCGCGGACGCAGCTCGTACTTCTCCGAGTCCAGGTACTCCTCGCTGCCCGGCTTGACCGGGGTGCCCTCGTACAGCTCGAAGCCGGAGTAGACGCCCCAGGTGGGCGCCATCGTCGCGGCCAGGGTCGCCCGGATCGCGAACATCGCCGGGCCACCGGTCTGCAGCGACTCGTGGAGGATGTCCGGGGTGTTGGTGAACAGGTTGGGGCGGCACTCGTCGGCGTGCTCGGCGTGCATCGTCGCGAAGTCGGCGAGCTCCTCGGCCTCGGTCCGCCACGTGAAGTACGTGTAGGACTGGGTGAAGCCCAGCCGCGCCAGCCCGAACAGCCGGGCCGGGCGGGTGAACGCCTCGGCCAGGAACAGCACCTCCGGGTGGGTCCGCTTGACCTCCCAGATTAGCCAGTGCCAGAAGTTCGGCGGCTTGGTGTGCGGGTTGTCGACCCGGAAGATCTTCACCCCGTGCTCGACCCACTTCAGCACGACGCGCAGGCACTCGGCGTAGATGCCGGCCGGGTCGCGGTCGAAGTTGAGCGGATAGATGTCCTGGTAGCGCTTCGGCGGGTTCTCCGCGTAGGCGATCGTCCCGTCCGGGCGCACGGTGAACCACTCCGGGTGCTCGGTGACCCAGGGGTGGTCGGGCGCGCACTGCAGCGCCAGGTCGAGCGCGACCTCCATGCCGAGCTCGTTCGCCCGCGCGACGAACGCGTCGAAGTCGTCGAAGTCGCCCAGCTCCGGGTCGATCGCGTCGTGCCCGCCCGCGGCGGAGCCGATCGCCCACGGGGAGCCGACGTCGCCCGGCTCGGCGTGGGTGGAGTTGTTGCGGCCCTTGCGGTGCACCGTGCCGACCGGGTGGATCGGCGGCAGGTAGACGACGTCGAAGCCCATCCGCGCGATGCGGTCGAGCTCCTTCGACGACGTCGCGAACGTGCCGTGCACCGGGCGGCCGGTCTCGTCGCGGCCGCCGGTGGAGCGGGGGAAGAACTCGTACCAGGAGCCGTACAGCGCACGGGGCCGGTCGACGAAGATCGTCCGCTCCGGACCGCGGGTGATGAGCTCCCGGACGGGGCGCTCGGTCATGATCGCGACGACGGCGTCGAACAGGGCCGGGGCGACCCGCGCGCGCAGCGGCAACGCGGTGTCCCGCAGCGTGTTCGCGGCGCCGAGCAGCAGGTCGCGGTTCTCGGACTCGGCCGGGCGACGCCCGACCCTGGCGAGCAGCCGCGCGCCGATCTCGAGGTCGTTGGCCAGCTCCTCGGCCGTCTGGCCCGCGGCGATCTTCTTCTCCACCGCCGAGCGCCAGGTCGCCCACGGGTCGCTCCACGCGTCGACGCGGAAGGTCCAGCGACCCTCGGCGTCAGGACGGACCCAGGCCACGAAGCGGTCGGTGCCCACCCCGTCGGGCTGCATCCGCACGTACTGCGCGTCCCCCGGCGTCCCGTCGGCCGACAGCGGGGTGAACACGACGTTCGCCGCGACGGCGTCGTGTCCCTCCCGCCACACGGTCGCCCGGATCGGGACGACCTCACCGACCACGGCCTTCGCCGGGTCTCCGCTCTGCACGAACGGGGTCACGTCGTCGATTCCGAGCCGACCGGTCATCGGCTGCACCCCCAGGAAATTGTCACCGTCGGTAGATGTCCCCACCAGAGTCGAGACGGCCAGTCTGACGCCGCCACGTCACCTGTCGCCACACCCGCGGGACCATCGGCGTGAACGGATCGGAACGGATGTGGACGGAACCGATTCGACGTGCACGGACCCACCGATCCCGCGGCAGTGCGACCCTACCGGTGAGACCCCGTCCCGGCCGGGCGGGACGCCGCGTGCGTGTCGGTGTTCCCGGCTACCCTCGCGGCCGTGAGAGCCCTCCGCCGTTTCACCGTCCGTGCCCAGCTCCCCGCTCCGCTCGCGCCGCTGCAGACACTGGCGACGAACCTTCGGTGGACCTGGCACGCGCCGACCCGGGACCTGTTCGCCTCCCTCGACCCCGACGCGTGGGACGCCTGCGGCCACGACCCGGTCCGCCTGCTCGGTGAGATCCCCACAGCGCGCCTGGCCGAGCTCGCCGCGGACGAGGCGGTCGCCGCCGAGGTCGCCGAGCGGGCCGCGGAGCTGGAGACCTACCTGTCCGAGCCGCGCTGGTACGCCGAGGCCGGCGCGGACAGGCCGTCGGCGGTCGCGTACTTCTCGATGGAGTTCGGCGTCTCGGAGGTGCTGCCGAACTACTCCGGCGGGCTCGGCGTGCTCGCCGGTGACCACCTCAAGGCCGCCTCTGACCTGGGCGTCCCGCTCGTCGCGGTGGGGCTGCTGTACCGGTCGGGGTACTTCCGCCAGTCGCTGTCGCTCGACGGCTGGCAGCTCGAGCACTATCCGGCGATCGACCCGCAGGGGCTGCCGCTGCAGCTGCTCACCGACCCCTCCGGCGCGCCGGAGCTCGTCGAGGTCGCGATGCCGGGGGACCGCACGCTGCACGCGCGGATCTGGCAGGCGGCGGTCGGGCGGGTCCCGCTGCTGCTGCTCGACACCGACATCGCCGAGAACGCCGCGGAGAGCTCCGACGCCGGTGGCGGGGCGGACCTGCGCGGGGTGACCGACCGGCTCTACGGCGGCGACCAGAACCACCGCATCCAGCAGGAGATCCTGATCGGCGTCGGCGGGGTCCGTGCGGTCCGCGCGTTCTGCCGGCTCACCGGGCACCCGACGCCGGAGGTGTTCCACACCAACGAGGGGCACGCCGGGTTCCTCGGCTGCGAGCGGATCCGCGAGCTGTGCACCGGCTCGGCCGTGACGTCGAACGGCGCGGGCCCCGCGTCGGCGTCGGCGTCGTCCGGCGGGCTGGATTTCGACGAGGCGCTCGCCGCCGTCCGTGCGGGCACGGTGTTCACCACCCATACCCCGGTGCCGGCGGGCATCGACCGGTTCGGCCTGGACCTCGTGCGGCACTACCTCACCGACCGGCTGCTGCCGGGCCTGCCGACCGACCGGCTCCTCGCGCTGGGCGCCGAGGAGGACCCCGAGACGTTCAACATGGCGCACATGGGCCTGCGCCTGGCCCAGCGCGCGAACGGCGTCTCGCGGCTCCACGGCAGCGTCTCCCGGGAGATGTTCGGCGGGCTGTGGGCCGGGTTCGACCGCGACGAGGTGCCGATCGGCTCGGTCACCAACGGCGTGCACGGTCCCACCTGGGAGGCGCACCAGGTCACCGAGATGCTCGGCGAGCCCGGGAGCAGCGCCGCCGAGGTGTCCGACGCCGAGGTCTGGGGGCTGCGCAACACGCTGCGGTCCCGGCTGGTCGACGAGGTCCGTCGCCGGGTCCGCGCCGCCTGGCTGGAGCGGGGCGCCTCCGAGCCGGAGCTGGGCTGGACCGACCACGTCTTCGACCGCGACGTGCTCACCGTCGGCTTCGCCCGCCGGGTCCCCACCTACAAGCGGCTCACGCTGATGCTGCGCGACGCCGACCGGCTCCGCAGCCTGCTGCTCGACCCGCAGCAGCCGGTGCAGCTCGTCGTCGCGGGGAAGTCGCACCCCGCCGACGACGGCGGCAAGGCGCTCATCCAGCAGATCGTGCGCTTCGCCGACGACGCGGGCGTGCGCCACCGCATCGTGTTCCTGCCCGACTACGACATGTCGATGGCGCGCTACCTCTACTGGGGCTGCGACGTCTGGCTGAACAACCCGCTGCGCCCGCTGGAGGCCTGCGGCACCTCGGGCATGAAGTCCGCGCTCAACGGCGGGCTGAACCTGTCCATCCGCGACGGCTGGTGGGACGAGTTCTACGACGGCGCCAACGGCTGGGCGATCCCCACCGCGGACGGCGTCGAGGACCCGACCCGGCGCGACGACCTCGAGGCGAACGCGCTCTACGAGCTCATCGCCACCCAGGTCGGCCCGGCGTTCTACGACCGCGTCGATGGCGTCCCGCACCGCTGGGTCGAGATGGTCCGCCACACCCTCACCACCCTGCGGCCGAAGGTGCAGGCCACCCGGATGGTGCGGGAGTACGTGCAGGACTGGTACACCCCGGCTGCCCGCGCCGCTGCCGACGCGGCCGCGTCGGACTACGCCGTCGCCCGCGACATCGCGCTGTTCCGGGCCCGGCTGGACAAGGCGTGGAACCACGTCCGGATCACCGGCGTCGACGCGTCCGGGCTGCCCGACACCCCGGTCGTCGGGTCGCCGATGACGGTCCGGGCGGGGGTGGACCTGGCCGGGCTGGACCCGTCGGACGTGACGGTCGAGGCCGTCGTCGGGCGGGTCGACACCTCCGACGAGCTGGCGGACCCGGTGACCGTTGCGATGCAGCACCGCGGTGACGGGTCCTGGGAGGTCGCCGTGCCGCTGCCGCACGCGGGGCTCACCGGGTACACGGTGCGGGTGCTGCCGCACCACGCGCACCTGGCGTCGTCGGTCGAGCTGGGGCGGATCGTCCTGGCGGGCTGAGGCCGGCGGGTGTCGTCCGCCCGCGTTCAGGGACCGCAGACGTCGAGCGGGGGGTGGGTGCCCGCCACCTCGCCGTGCTGCGGGAAGTACCAGGTCAGCGTGCGGTAGGCGGGCTTGCCGTCGCAGCTGCCCGGGTCGGAGGCCACGACCGTCGCGCGCTCCTGGGTCGCCGACGCCAGCGCCTCGCCCGGGGCGGCGTAGGCGGCCGTTCCGCTGCCGGTCGCCGTCGTGTCGCCCCAGTTCTCCCAGGTCAGGTGCTCGATGACCCCGGTGGAGTCGGCGCCGCCCAGGTCGACCAGCGACGGCCGCACGGTACCGAGGCCGCGGGCCTGCGACCGGCCGGAGGAGCCGAGGACCACGCTCGACCCGTCGACGATCATCGCCGTGTCCTCGGAGGTCGGGACGGCGAGCGCGGTCGGGCCCACGGCCGTCTCCGCGCCCCGGGACGGTGCGATCAGTGTGGAGCCGGAGCACCCGGTCGCGATCAGTCCGGTCAACAGGACCGCGGCGGCGCGGGCCGCCGTGCGGGCCACCTCAGCCGCCGCAGCACCCGCCGCCGCAGCAGCCCCCGCCGCCACCGGCCGGCGCCATCGCGGGCCGGGACGCGGCACCGGACCGGCCGCCGAGCGCGATCGTCGACAGCAGCTTCACGGTGTCCGCGTGCCCGTGCGGGCAGTCCGCCGGGTCCGACGACGCGGCCATCGGCCGCTCGACCTCGAACGTCGTGCTGCACTCGCGGCAGCGGAACTCGTAGCGCGGCATGCGCGGAGCCTACGCCGCGGGCCGCGCCGCTCCCAGCCCTCGCGGTGAGGGTGCGGTGGTCAGCGGCTCCGCAGCAGGCGCACCGAGCGGGGCGGCAGGACGATCGTCGCGCCCGCGTCGACCGGCGCGGTGTCGGCGGGGGTGCCGTCGGGCGTCGTGGAGTCCAGGACCGGGTCGAAGCCGTGCTCGGCGGGCAGCACGCAGTCGACGGGCTCCTCCCCGGCGTGCAGGGCCAGCAGCCAGTAGTCGGCCAGCAGTACGACCAGAGTGCGACGGCCCCCGTCGTGCCAGTCTCCGGGCTCCATCGGGCGTCCGGACGGGTCCCACCAGAGGACCTCGCCGTCGACGTAGAACTGGTCGCGGTGCAGCACCGGGGACTCGCGGCGCAGCGCGGCGACGCGTCCGGTGAACGCCTCCATCGCGGTGGTCTCGTCGGTGGTGGTCCAGTCCACCCACGAGGTCTCGTCGTCGCGGCAGTAGGCGTTGTTGTTGCCGCCCTGGGTCCGCCAGCGCTCGTCGCCGCCGGTGATCATCGGCGTGCCGATCGACAGCAGCAGCGTCGCCATCATCGCCCGGGCGGTGGCGATGCGGGCGGCGCGGACGCCCGCGTCGTCGGTCTCGCCCTCGACGCCGTGGTTCTGCGAGCGGTTGTCGTCGGTGCCGTCGCGGTTGTCCTCGCCGTTGCCCTCGTTGTGCTTGCGCTCGTAGGAGACGAGGTCGCGCAGGGTGAAGCCGTCGTGCGCGGTCACGAAGTTCACCGAGGCCCACGGGCGGCGTCCGGACAGCTGGTAGATGTCGGAGCTGCCGGTCAGCCGCGACGCCAGCTCGGCGACGCCGCCGTGGCCGCGCCAGAAGTCGCGCACCGCGTCGCGGTAGCGGCCGTTCCACTCCGACCAGGCGACGCCGAACCCGCCGACCCGGTAGCCCTCGCCGGTGGCGTCCCACGGCTCGGCGATCAGCTTGGTCGTCGACAGCGTCGGGTCCTGCGCGATCGCGGTGAGCAGTGCCGAGTCCGGGGAGAACGGCCCCGACCGCGGCCGGCCGAGCACCGAGGCGAGGTCGATCCGGAACCCGTCGACGCCGTAGGCGTGCACCCAGTGCCGCATGGCGTCGCAGACGAGCCGGATCACCGTGGGGGAGCCGGCGTCGAGGGTGTTGCCGGTGCCGGTGATGTCGGCGTCGTGCCCGGACCCGCCGAGCGAGTAGTAGGCCGGCGCGTCGAGGCCGCGGTAGGACAGCGTGGTGCCGCCGACCCCGCCCTCGCAGGTGTGGTTGGGGACGATGTCGAGGATGACCTCGATCCCGGCCGCGTGCAGGGTGTCGACGAGGTAGCGGAACTCCGCGACCTCGTTGCCGGGGTCGCTGGCGTAGCCCGCGTGCGGGGCGAGGAACCCGAGCGTCGCGTAGCCCCAGTAGTTCGACGCGCCCCGCTCCAGCAGCGGCGGTTCCGGCGCGTTCGCCTGCACCGGCAGCAGCTCGACGGCCGTCACCCCGGTCCGCTGCAGCTGCGCGATCACCGCGGGGTGCGCCAGGCCGAGGTAGGTGCCGCGGTGCGCCTCGGGCACCTCCGGGTGCAGCCGGGTCCAGCCGCGCACGTGGATCTCCGAGATCACCGTCTCCGACCACGGCACGTCCGGCCGGGACGGGCGCGGCGCGAGGTCGGTCGAGGTGACGACCGACAGCGGCACCGAGCCGAGCGAGTCGACGGTGCTGGGCCGCCCCGACATCGGGTCGCCGTCCCACCCGCGGGCGGCGACGAGGTCGGTGACGGTGCCGGTGATCCGCGCCGCATAGGGGTCGACGAGGATCTTGTTCGGGTTCGCTCGCAGACCGTGGAACGGCCGGTACTCACCGTGCACCCGGTAGCCGTAGCGCTGGCCGGGGCGCACACCGGGGACGTGGCCGTGCCACACGCCGAAGGTGTGCTCGCGCAGCTCCACCCGGCGCTCCGTGAGCTCCTCGCCGTCGGTGTCGGAGCCGTCGACCAGGCAGACCTCGACGGTCTCGGCGCTGGTGGTGGCGACCGCGAAGCGGGTCCCGTGGTCGTCGGGGTGGGCACCGAGGGGGAAGACAGGCACGATCGGCCAGGATAGGGGGGTGACTTCGCCCCGAACCCCCGCCGCGCCCGGTGTCACAGAGATCGACGACGAGGATCTGGTCGTCGGTATGGACGCCGCCACCGTCCGTCGTGGTGACACCGTGCTCCTCGACGCCGTCGACTGGCGGGTCGAGCTCGACGAGCGCTGGGTCGTGCTCGGCCCCAACGGCGCCGGCAAGACCACCCTGCTGCGCCTGGCCGGTGCCGAGCTGCACCCGACCTCGGGCACCGTCTTCGTGCTCGGCGAGCGGATGGGCCGGGTCAACGTGTTCGAGCTCCGCACCCGGATCGGCCTCACCTCGGCCAACCTGGGTGTGCGCATCCCGGGCGACGAGATCGTCTCCGACGTCGTCGTCTCCGCTGGGTACGGCGTGCTCGGTCGCTGGCGCGAGGAGTACGAGAACGACGACACCGGCCGGGCCCGGCAGCTGCTCGACCAGCTCGGGATGGGTCCGCTGGCCGGGCGCGCCTACGGCACGCTGTCCGAGGGCGAGCGCAAGCGCACCCTGATCGCCCGCGCGCTGATGACCGACCCGGAGCTGCTGCTGCTCGACGAGCCCGCCGCCGGGCTGGACCTCGGGGGCCGCGAGGACCTCGTCACCCGGCTCGCCGACCTCGCCGACGACCCGTACGCCCCGGCGTCGGTGCTGGTCACCCACCACGTCGAGGAGATCCCGCCGAACTACAGCCACGGCCTGCTGCTGCGCGAGGGTCGTGTGGTCGCCGCGGGGCTCCTGGACGAGGTCATGACCTCCGAGCCGCTGTCGGAGACGTTCGGGCTGCCGCTGACCGTCGAGCGGCGTGGCAACGGACGGTTCACCGCCTACCGGCGCGACTGACCCCCCGCCACGCGGGCAGTGGGGGAGGCGCCGGTTGGCGAGGGATCTTCCTCGGGATGGGCCGTTCGGCGTCTTCCCGAGGTACGTCCGGGCCGGTCGCGCGCGATGGTCGTGGTCAGCTGCGGGCCGGAGAACCCGGCCGGCACGACGACCGGACGGAAGGTGCACCGATGGCGGCTCCCCGACGCGACGACCCCACGCGGCCCCAGCGCCGCACTGCGGCCCCTCGGCAGTCACTGGTCGTGGGACTGACCGCGCTCACCGCCGTCGGGGTGTTCGGGGCGGCCGTCGCCGGTGCACCGGCCGGGGAGACCGGCGACTCCACCGAGGAGTGGGCCGCCTGGGCAGCGGGACAGCGGAACGAGGCGCTGCAGCCGGACGACGCGGAGATCCGGGCGTCGCGCGATGCCGCCCCGGAGTCCGCGCCGGAGCCCGCTCCGACCCCGTCGGCCGCGGCGGAGCCGAAGCTGCCCTCGCTCGACGGCGTCGGTGTCGACGAGCCGGAGGTCGTGGCCCCCGAGACGCTGTTGCCCGCGGTGCCGTCGGCGCCGTCCGTGCTCGGCCCGGTCGTGGCCTCCGCACCGGTGGCCGCCGCGCCCGTCGCGCTGCCGGTCCCCGTGGCGTCGGCTCCGGTCTCGCTGCCGGTGCCGGCAGCCCCCGTGCGCGAGGTCGTGACGCCGGTGGCCGAGTCGGCCGGAGAGGCCACCGACACCGTGGCCGCGTCCGCCGGAGACGCCACCGACACCGTGGGCGGGGCCGTCGCGACGACGCTCGACCGGCCCGTGGAGACCGTGGACTCCGCCGCCACCCCCGTCACGTCCCTCGTCGCCGCTGACCGGCCGTCCGAGGCGTCCGGTTCCGCGACGTCCGAGGGGGCCGCGGACGTGCCGACCGGTTCCGCCCGGCAGGCGGAGGTCGCCGAGGCCCTCACCGCGTTGGGCATGCTGCCCGAGCCCGCTGCCCCGGCGGAGAGCGGCTCGCCGCAGCAGACGGAGGAGCCCGTGGCCGAGGGCACGCAGCAGGCCGCACCGGTCCAGTCCGACCCGGCACAGCCCGCTCCCGAGCAGCCCGCACCGTCACAGCCTGCACCGGCGCAGCCCGCACCGGCGCAATCCGCTCCGGAGCAGCCCGTTCTCGCGCAGCCCGCACCGTCGTCGAGCGATCCCGCGCCGGAGGAGGGGACACCCGCCGCGGAGGGCACGCCGCAGTCCGCTCCGGTGGCCGCCGCACCCGAGGAGGTCTCGGAGCGGGAGGCGCTCTCGCTCGCCGACCAGTGGATCGCGCGGATGTCGGCCGGGGCGACCGAGCGCGGGCGGTTGTCCGAGCTGGTCGCGCAGGCGCCGTCCCGCGGGGCCGCCGTCGCCGGTCAGCCGGAGCGCGCGCCCGGTGTCGACGGCACTTCCGCCCGGACCCCCACCGGCTCCGCCGCGGACGACGCGACGCCGGCCCGGACCGCCGCGGAGGTGGCCACCCAGGACGCGACCGGGCCGGCCGGGGTCGCCCTCCCGCGTGCCGAGGAGAGGACCGACCGCGCGATCGAGCAGCAGGCGGTCGAGTTCATGCTGGCCCAGCAGCAGGCCGCCCAGCAGCAGGCGGCGGAGCAGAAGGCAGCTGAGGAGAAGGCGGCCGAGCAGCAGGCGGCCGAGCAGAGGGCGGCTGAGCAGAGGGCGGCTGAGCAGAGGGCGGCCGAGCAGCAGGCGGCCGAGCAGAAGGCGGCCGAGCAGAAGGCCGCCGAGCGGAAGGCGGCGGAGCGCAGGGCCGCCGCGCAGGAGGCGGCCGAGCAGCGGGCAGCCGAGCAGCGGGCAGCCGAACGGCAGGCTGCCGAGGAGCGTGCCGCGCGGCAGCAGGCCGAGGAGCAGCAGGCCTCGGAGCAGTGCTCCACCGACGCGTCGTCGCTGTCGGTCTCGGTGAAGCAGAACGACGAGGGCAAGGTGACGGCCGTCCGCATCTCCGGATTCGACGAGCACTGCTCGGGCCGTACCGCTCACGTCACCGTGAGCACCGACGACGGCGGCACGTCCGCGACGAAGACGATCAGCGGTTCCTCGGTGACCGTGTCCCTGGACGAGCCGGTCGACCCCTCGTCGGTGAGGTCGACCGAGGTGTCGGTCGGCTGAGGACGGAGGCCGGACAGTGCAGGACCGGACGGCGCAGGACCCGGCGACGGGCGATGCCACCGACGAGTGGGTCCCCGTCGACTGGACGGTGACCTGGGACGCGGGGCGCCCGAGCGGGTCCACCGGAGGAGCCGGACAGGTCTCCGGCCCGGCTCCCGGGGCCGGTCCGGAGACGGATCCGCCGGTCCAGCCACCCCCTGCCCCGTCGTCGGCGCCGGACCTCCTCCCGCCCCCGGGCCGCGATTCCGTCGACATCGGTGCGCCGGCCCGCGGCTCTGCCGAGATCGGTGCGCCGGTCCGGGACCCTGCCGACACCGGGTCGCGAGTCCGGGACCCTGCCGACACCGGGGTGCCGGTCCGGGACACCACGACGACGGCCGGGTCCCCCGGGCCGCAGGCGGGAGCCGGGGACGCGGCCGATCCGGAGACCCGTGCCCTGCGGGTGACGCCGCAGGCAGCTCCGCCGAGGTCCCCCGAGCGGACGGGAAGTGCGACCGGGGAGACCACGACCCCCACGACCCCCGCGACCCCCGCGACGACGGCGATCCCGGTGGTCACCGGCCCCACCACCCCCTCCGGCGGGAGCACCACCCCACCGGTGGGCACCGGCTCCACGGCCGGTCCGGTGCCCCGCGACGGGGCCGACCGGCGTACACCGCCACGCGGTCGGGCGCATCCGTCGTCCCGGCCGACCGCCGCGTCGCCGGACGGACCGCCGCCCGGCCCGAGGCGGCCGCGCTCGGTCCCGCAGCACCCGGACACGCCGCCGCGGCCGCGACGGCCCGCGCCGCCCGCCGGGACGAGGCCCGCACCGGTCCCGCTGCCGGTCGAGCACGCCGGCCCGGTCCGGCCCGTCGCGCCGAACGCCCCGATCCGCTACGCCGGGGACCAGCCGATGCACGGCTGGCGTCGCGGCGTCTACGCCGTCACCGCGGGCCGTTACAACCCCGGGCCGTCCCCGGCGCAGCTCGCCCGGCAGGACCTCATCCAGCAGATCCGTCGACCGCTGGCCGGGGTCCGCAGGATCGCGGTCGCCTCGATCAAGGGGGGCGTCGGCAAGACGACCGTGTCGGCGTTGCTGGGGCTGGTGCTGGCGGAGAACCGCGGCGACCGGATCGTCGCCCTCGACGCCAACCCCGACGCGGGCACCCTGGCGGACCGGCTCACCGGCGACACCTCCGCGACGGTCCGGGAGCTGCTCGCGGGCGCCGCGCACGCGTCGTCGGTCCACGATCTCGACCGCTTCAGCAGCCTGGCCGGACGCCTGCGGGTCATTGCCTCGGAGCAGGATCCGGCGGCGGGGGAGTCGTTCAGCCGGGAGGAGTACGAGGCGGTCTGCGGGCTGATCGGCCGCTTCGCCAACGTGCTCGTCACCGACTCGGGCACCGGGCTGGTGCACTCGGCGATGGAGGGGACGCTGACGCTGGCCGACGCGCTCGTCGTCGTGGGGACCCCGACCGTGGACGGGGCGACGCGGGCGTCGAGGACCCTGGACTGGCTCCACGGGCACGGGTTCTCCGCGCTCGCCGAGCAGGCGGTCGTCGTGCTCTCCCAGGACCGGTGGAGCCGGGAGATCGACCGGGACGTGGTCCGCAGGCACTTCGAGTCGCGTGTCCGCGCCGTCGTGGAGCTGCCGTTCGACCAGCACCTCGCGCACGGTGGCCGGATCGACCTGGCCCGGCTGGCGCCGGCCACCGTCGACGCGGTCCTCCTGCTCGCCGCCCGGATCACCGACGGTTTCGAGGGCTGCCCACCGGCCGTCGACGGGGGAAACCCCTGTGTTCGGCGGCCGCGCGACGCACGGAGGCACACCGCGGGACCGGCCTGGCCATGATCGACGGTGGATCGGGTCCGTCCCGCCGGGGGCGGTGCGCGCGTGCCCGAGGAGAGCGAGGTGGGACCGGTGACCGACGCCCGGGCCGAGTCCGTCGTGGACCCCCTGGTCGCAACCCTGGTCGGGCCGCACGTCCTGATCGCCGACGGGACCGAGGCGTCCCGGGAGCGCGGGTTCCTGTCCGGCCTGGGCCCGTCGGGGCCGCCGCTCGTCATGCTGGTCGGGACGGCCTACCGCCGGTCGGGCCTCGCGGCGGAGCTCCTCGGGCTGCTGCGCGAGGTGATGTCCGGCCCCGCGGGTGCCGACGGCGAGCTGTGGCTCGCGGTCACCGACATCGCCGCCCTGGGTGCCAGGCTGCAACAGGTCGTCGACGCCACCGGTGTCGCGCTCGTCGCCCCGTCTGGGGCCATGCGGTTCTCCGTCGGGTCCGGCATCCTCACCGGCCCCACGGTCGGCGGCGCGGGATGGGTGCGTTTCGCACCGGGGGTGGCCCCGCAGGCGCACGGCACCCGCTTCCCGCGCCCGGACTGGGAGGGCGCGCTGCCCGGCGAGCCCACGGTCGTCGAGGGCGCGGCCGTCGAGCCGGTGCCCGCCGGCCTCGCGGTCCGCGGCCTCCCCGCGCCGGAGGAGGGCCCCGGGGACGACGACGTGGCGCTGCGTGCCGTTCTCGACCGACGCTTCGTGCAGCTGCTCGTCGGCGGCGCCGGTGCCGTCCCGTCGCCGGAGGCGGTCGCCGCCGCCGCGCGGACGATCACCTCCGACGGCCCCGTCCTGGTCGCGCCGCTCACCCCCGCAGCGCTCACCGACGGGTTCCCGGCGGCTCTGGGCGAGGCGCTCGGTACGGACTTCGCCCTGGGCACCGGTGTCGCGCTGCGGACGTCGTCGGGGGTGGAGACCTTCGCCGTCGAACCCGGGCGGGAGACCCGGATGCGTCCCTTCCCGACGGTGCTGCGCCAACGCCTCGACGGGGGGCAGGAGGTGCTGTCGGTCGGCCTCCCACCGGCCGGGTGGACCGCGCGGGGCTGCGGCTACGTCCGTGGCGACGCCGTCGCCACGGTCGTCCCCTCGGGCCTGGTCCTCGGTGCCGGGGACGCCGGGCCGGCGCCGGCCGATCCCCACGACCCGACGGTCTGGACCCTCCACCTCGGCCACGACGGCGAGCCCGTCGGGGCGGAGCTCCTCGCCGCCGCCCGGTCGCTCGTCGACTCCCTCGACGACGAGCGCCGCGCCCGCCACCGGGTCCGGCTCCGCGGGGTCTGGGCCACCCCGGAGGTCGCCGACCGCGCCGTCTCCCTCGGCCTGCTGCCCCGGCCGGCCCCGGCGAGCTGGGACACCACCGTGCCCGACCTGCGGGTCGAGTCGGCCGGCCGCCCGATGCCCGTTCCGGCCGTCGCGGAACCGTCCACCCCCGGCGGCCACCCGACCCTCGGTGACACACCGCAGCCGTCGGAGGCCGGCGACGGCGCGACCGGCGGTGCGGCCCCGCCACCGGCCGACGACGTCGTGCCCACGGGACCCGCCGCCGACGTCGGGCCGACCGGCCCCGTCACCGGGAACGGCGCCGCCGACGGTCCCGGTGCCGGGGACACGACCCCCGCGGCCACGACCGGGCCCGCCGACCGGGCCGGGGCACCCGAGCTGCCACCGCTCGTCGTCGAGGACCGGCCCAGCACGGGCAAGGAACGCGAACGGTTCGTCGCCGCCGCGGGGGACCAGTACACCGAGGCCCTGGCGACGGTCAACGCTGCGCTGGCGTCCTGGCCGTCGCTGCGCACCGGGGACGCGTCCGGTGTCAAGACCGACCTGGCCGCGGTGTGCCTGCACCTCGGCGACGGCGACCGTGGCGGCGGCGCCGTCAACGAGGGCGTCCGGGCCGGCCGCCGCGACCTGCCGGAGGGGCAGCTGGCCTGCCTGGTCTCCGGGCTGCGTCGCCTCCCGACGCACCGGCGCCCGGTGCTGCGCCAGGGGCAGGCGCCGCAACCGCCGTCGGACCACACCGTGGTGGGCGGGACGCTCGCCGAACCGGGTTTCCTCAGTGCCACCGGCGAGCTCGACGTGACCGTCCCCGACGCCGGGTACGACGTCCTCATCTGGCCGACCACGGCGCGCCGCACGAGCGAGCTCGTCGCGGGCCGCCCCGTCGCCGAGGTCGTCTTCCCGGCCGGTACGCGGTTCCGGACCATCGGTGTGCGGGATGCGCCCGCACCTCAGGACGTCGACGGCGGGCCGGTGGCGCCGCGCCTCGCCCTTCTCGTCCGCGAGCTCGGCGCGGACGAGGGCGAGGGCGCCGGTGGCACCCACCGAGGAGACCCGGATCGGCGAGCGCGACCAGGCGGCGCTGACCCGACTGGAGCGGGCCCTGGAGCGTCGCCGCCGGATGGTGCTGCGGACGGTGGAGGACCCGGATCTGGTCCGACGCCTCACCGTCCCGCTCCTCACGGTCGACGCGGGCGCGACCGGCGACTCGGCCGCCGCGTCGTGAGGTCGGCGAGGTCCCGCGCGGTCGGCCGGGCCGTGGCGCTCGGTGCGGCCGTGCTCGTCACGGCGCTGACCGCCCCACCGGCCCTCGCCGCGCCGCCGGCCCTCGCCGCCCCGGCGGTACGGCCGGGCTGCCTGCCCCCGCCCACGGTGACCGAGCCGACCCTGCCCTGGGCCCAGCGCCAGCTCGCGCCGCAGCGGGTGTGGCCGGTGACCCGGGGTGCCGGAGTGGTCGTCGCCGTCGTCGACACCGGGGTCGACGCCCGGACCCCGCAGCTCGCGGGCGCACACGTCCTCCCGGGTGCCGACGTCGTGTCCGACGGCCCCGCCGACGACGACTGCTACGGCCACGGGACCTTCGTCGGCGGCATCATCGCCGCGCAGCCGGTCGCGGGCAGTGGGTTCGCCGGGATCGCCCCCGACGCGACGCTGCTGCCGATCCGGGTCACGGTCCCGGGCCCGGACGGCGACGCCGGCCGGGTGACCGCCGCGTCCCTGGCCGCGGGCATCCGCCGGGCCGTGGACGAGGGCGCCCGCGTGATCAACGTGTCGGCCAGCACCAGCATCCCGGACGCCGGGCTCGCCGCGGCGGTGGCCCACGCCGCCGCCCGCGACGTCGTCGTGGTCGCCTCGGCCGCCAACGGGGCACGCACGGGCGATCCCGTCACCTACCCGGCCTCGTACCCGACGGTGATCGCGGTCGGGGCCGTCGACGCCGAGGGCGGGCGCGCCGACTTCTCCCAGACCGGCCCGTACCTGTCCCTGGTCGGCCCCGGCAGCGACGTCGTCAGCATCGGACCGGGAGGGCCCGGCCACTGGCAGGGCAGCGGCACCAGCTACGCGGCGCCGTTCGTGGCGGGCACCGCCGCCCTCGTCCGCGCCTACCGGCCCGACCTGCGTGCCGACCAGGTCAAACACCGGTTGGAGACGACCGCGACGCACCCCGCGGTCCCGCTCCCCGACCCGGCACTCGGCTGGGGCACGGTGAACCCGGTCGATGCCGTCACGGCCGTGCTGCCCGAGGAGGGAACGGGGCGGGAGGCCGCCGTCGTGGCTCCACCGGTCCGCGCACCCGAGCCGGTCGCCCCGTCGTGGGGGCCGCTGACGGCGCTGCTCAGTGTGCTCGCCGCCGCCGGTACGGCCGCGGTGGTCGTGCTGCTGGTCCGGCTGGGGCCTGCCGCGCGCCGTCGTCGGTGGGCCCCGCCCCGGCGCGTCGAGGTCCGCGGACCCGCTCCGGCCGACGGTGGCGCGGGCGGTCCGGCGGACGACGGCGGTGTGCCGGAGCGGCCCGCCGGCATCCGGGCCGGATGAGCGGGTCCCGGGTCGTCCCGGGACGACGGGGGCCCCGGTGCGCGGTCGTCGACCGCGCACCGGGGCCCGTGCCGCAGCGGCGGTCAGTGCAGGGCGGCGTCCAGGTCACGCGGCAGCGGCCGGGACGGAGCGGCCAGGCCCGTCAGCGCGGCGGGGGAGAGCAGCTCGCCGACCTCGTCGGGGTCGAGCAGCCCCCTGGCCACCGCGATGTCGCCGACCGGACGGCCGGTGGCCAGGGACTCCTTGGCGATCTCCGCGCTGGTCGCGTAGCCGAGCGCGGGCGAGAGCGCGGTGACGATCCCGACCGACCCGCGCACCCCCTCCTCCAGGTGCTCACGGTTCGCGGTGATCCCGTCGACGCACCGGTCCGCCAGCGTCCGCGCCGCGGCCTCCAGGTGCGAGGCCGACCGGATCAGCCCGTAGACGATGATCGGCTCGAAGGCGTTGAGCTGCAGCTGCCCGCCCTCGGCGGCCATGGTGACGGTGAGGTCGTTGCCGATGACCTCGAACGCCACCTGGTTGACCATCTCGGGAATGACCGGGTTGACCTTCCCCGGCATGATCGACGATCCGGCCTGGGCCGGAGGCAGGTTGATCTCGGACAGGCCCACCGAGGGGCCCGACGACGTCAGGCGCAGGTCGTTGCACACCTTCGAGAGCTTCACCGCGACCCGCTTCAGGACGCCGGAGACCTGGACGAACGCCCCGCAGTCCTGGGTGGCCTCGATCGGGTCGCCCGCCGGGACGACCTCCTTGCCGGTGATGTCGCGCAGGTGCGCGCAGGCCAGCCGTGCGTAGTCCGGGTGCCCGTTGATCCCGGTCCCGATCGCCGTGCCACCGAGGTTGCTCTCGAGCAGCAGCTCGGCGGCCTCGCGCAGCCGGAGGCAGTCCTCGCCCAGCATGGTGGTGTAGGTGCCGAACTCCTGGCCCAACGTCATGGGGACCGCGTCCTGGAGCTGGGTCCGGCCCATCTTGACGATGTCGTGGAACTCGGCGGACTTGCGCGCGAACGCGGCCGCCAGGTGCTGCAGGGCGGCCATCAGCTCGTGCAGGTGGGACCCGATGGCGAGCCGGATCGCCGTCGGGTACACGTCGTTGGTCGACTGGCCCAGGTTGACGTGCGTCAGCGGGTCCAGCTCCGCGTAGTCACCCCGTCGGTGTCCGAGCAGCTCCAGGGCCCTGTTCGCGACGACCTCGTTCGCGTTCATGTTGGTCGAGGTCCCCGCGCCACCCTGGATCGGGTCGAGGGGGAACTGGTCGGCCAGCGCGCCCGCGCGCAGCTCCCGGCAGGCCGCGACGATCGCGTCGGCCCGGTGCTCGTCCAGCCGCCCGAGGTCCCGGTTGGCCAGGGCGGCCGCCTCCTTCACCGCGGCCAGTGCCTGCACCAGCCGCGGGAAACCCCCGATCGTCTCGCCGGTCACCGCGAAGTTGGCGACGGCCCGTGCCGTGTGCACCCCCCAGTACCGGTCCGCGGGCACCTCGACCGTGCCGAGGGAATCCCCCTCCGTACGCGTCATCGCGTTCATGGCTGCTCCCCACTCTTGACAACGACTGCCAGACTACTCAATGTTGGACGCGAAGTGCAAAGCCCAGAGTGCAATATATTGCACGCGAACAGCAGCTAGGAGTCACAATGGCCGTGTCCCCGACGCCGTCGACGCCCCAGGAGCCACCGCCGCCGCGAGCCGGCCGCGGCTCCGTGGCCGCACGCGTGCACTGGCGTTTCTGGCGCTACCCGATCGGTGTCCAGTCGCTGATCGCGGTGGCCCTCGGTGCGGCGGTCGGCTGGGCGTTCCCCGCGGTCGGCGAGGGTCTGAAGATCCTCGGTGACGCGTTCCTGAACGCGGTCCAGATGGTCGTCGTCCCCCTGGTGTTCCCGCTGATCGTGCTGGGCATCTCGCGGATGGAGTCGGTCAAGAAGGTCGGCCGCATCGCCGGCAAGTCGATCCTCTACTTCGAGATCGTCACCACGGTCATCCTGCTGCTGGCCGTCGGCCTGGCGAAGGCGTTCGACCTCGGCGTCGGCGCCCCGACCTCGGGCGGCGACGCGGCCGCGGTGGGCGACCTCCAGCAGGGCGTGGACTTCCACGAGCTGCTGCTGCACGCGATACCGAAGAACGTGTTCCAGGCGTTCGCGGAGGGCAACCTGCTCGGCGTCATCGTGTTCGCGACGCTGGTGGGCATCGCCCTGGCCGCGCTCGGGGAGAAGGCCCGCCCGGTCAACGACGTCCTCGACTCCTTCGCCGGCGCCATGTTCAAGGTCGTCGGCTACGTCATCGCGTTCGCCCCACTGGGCGTGCTCGGGTTCATCGCCTACGACGTCGCGCGCTACGGCTTCGGCAACCTGGTGAGCCTGCTCGGCTTCGTCGGAGTGGTCTACCTGGGGCTGATCCTCGTCCTCGGCGTGATCTTCCCGATCATCGCGGCGATCTACGGCGTGCGCTACGTCGCGATGCTGCGCTCGATCGGCGACCTGGCCGGGCTGGCGTTCGTCACCCGCAGCTCGGAGGCGGTCCTGGCCCCGCTGCTGGGGCGTCTCGAGCAGTTCGGCGTGAGCCGCTCGACCTCGTCGTTCGTGGTCCCGCTGGGCTACTCCTTCAACACCGACGGCTCGGTGCTCTACCAGGCCGTCGCCCTCGTGTTCATCGCCAACGCCTTCGGTCTCGACACCTCCTGGGGCAGCCTGCTGCTGATGGTCGGGGTGCTCGTCGTGCTGTCCAAGGGCATGGCCGGGGTCGCCTCGGCGTCGGTGGTCGTGCTGCTCGCCGCGAGCACGACGATCGGGCTGCCGCCCGAGGGCGTGGCGCTCCTGCTCGGCGTCGACTTCATCGTCGACATGGCCCGTACCGGGGTGAACGTCGTCGGCAACTCGCTGGCGGCGGCGGTCATCGACCGGTCGGAGATCCGGGGGGCCCGGCGGCGCGGTGAGCCGCTGCCCGCCGACCTCGACGCGGCCGCTGCCGCCGACGCCGCTGCTGCTGCCGACCCCGCCGACCACGCCGGCGGTGCCGGGACCGAGGCGGCCGCGGGTGCCGGGGACGGGCGTCCGGTGCGCACCGCGCCGGTCACGGCGGACCGTGCCGGGGCGCCCGCCCCGGACGAGCGGGTCGACGCCACGCAGGGATCGCAGGGCTGATGATCGCGCCGGAACGCACCCCGCACGCGACCGGGCCGGTCGCGGCGCGGGTCCCGTCCGGGCCCGTCGCACCGGATGCCCCGGTGATCGGGATCCTGGGCGGCATGGGTCCCGCGGCCACCGCGGACTTCTACGCCAAGCTCGTGGACGCGACCCCCGCGGTCCGGGACCAGGAGCACCGCCGGGTCGTCATCTGGTCCGACCCGACGGTGCCCGACCGCACCGAGAGCCTGCAGGGGCGCGGACCGGACCCCCTGCCCTGGCTGCGCGCGGGCGCGGAGAAGCTGCAGGAGGCCGGGGCGACGCACATCGCCATCCCCTGCAACACCGCCCACGCGTTCGTTCCGGAGCTGCTGCGCTACGTCGACGTCCCGGTCGTGCACATGATCGACGAGGTCGCCCGACACCTCGCCGGCGCGGCGCCGCCGTTCCGGTGCGCGGGCCTGCTCGCGACCGACGGGACCGTCGGCACCGGGCTCTACCAGGACTGGTTGCACCGCAGGGGGGTCGAGGTGATCGTGCCCGACGCCCGCGACCAGCAGGCCGTGATGACAGCGATCCTGTCGATCAAGGCCGGTCGTCGCGGTGCGACCGAGACCGCGGTCCTGGCCGCGGTCGCCGACCGGCTCGCCCGGGCCGGTGCGGAGGCGGTCGTGGCCGGGTGCACGGAGATCCCGTTGTGCCTGGCCACGACCGACGTCACGGTGCCGCTGCTGGACCCGGCACGGATCCTGGCCCGGGCGATGGTCGCGTTGACCGCACCGATTTAACGTGTCGTTGATATATCGTGTGCTGCATGCAGATCGCTCCCGTCCCGCGCCGCCTGCTCAGCGACGAGGTGTTCGCGCGTCTGCGCGACGCCATCGTCCGGTTCGAGCTGCTGCCGGGGGAGAAGGTCCGTGACACCGAGCTCGCGGAGCGGTTCGGCCTGAGCCGGACCCCGGTGCGGGAGGCGCTCAACCGGTTGGCGGACACCGGGCTGGTCGAGGCCAAGCCCGGTGTCTACACCCGGATCACCCCGCTGGACCGGACCGATGCCGAGCGCGCGCTGGCGGTGCTGCGGGCGCTGGACACCCTCGCCGTCGGCACCGCGGTGCCCCGGATGACCGCGGCCGACCTGGAGGAGATGCGTGCGGCCAACCGCGACTTCGAGCGTGCGGTGGTCTCCGACGACACCGACGCCGCCCTGGAGGCCGACGACCGCTTCCACGGCGTGCCGCTGCGCGGCGCGGACAACCCGACGCTGACCCGGATCGTCGAGCAGCTGCACCCGCAGATCCACCGGATCCTCTACCGCAAGTTCTCCACGCTGCTGGGCGGTCGCAACACGATCGAGCACCACGACGCGTTCGTGGACCTGTGCGCCTCCGGCGACGGCGCGGCCGCCGCGGCCTCGTCGGGGCAGCACTGGGAGCGGCTCGGTGGGCACATCACGGAGCTGTTCGCGACCAACCAGCTCGGCTGATCCGGTGCCGGCGCGGTACCCGCCGCGCCGACACCGCGCCGGTCACCCGACGTCGTCGGTGCGGGGTGTCTGCACCAGGCGCACCGACCGCCTGCGGTCGACGAACTGGCCTCGCCCTGGCGGCAGCGTGCGCGGCCGCACCGTCCCGAGGAAGCGACCCTCCTCGCGCGGGCAGGACAGCAGCAGCGCGGGGGTGCCGAGCTCCCACATCCGCCGGATCCCGGCGTTCATCATCGACCGCGAGGCGCCACCGGTGCTGCGGGCGATCACCAGGTGCAGGCCGATGTCGGCGCCCTGGGCGAGCAGCGGCACCAGCGGTTCGAGCGCGCCGGCGCCCATCCCGCCCTCCATCAGCTCGAAGTCGTCGACGAGCACGTAGTAGCGCGGGCCGGTCCACCAGTCCCGGCGCGGCAGCCGGTCCGGGGTGATGTCCGGTCCGGGAACCCGGGCGCGCAGCGTCTCCCCGACCGTCCGCAGTGCCGTCGTCAGTGCGTCGACGCCGACGGAGTAGTCCTGCTGGTACTCCTGGCCGACCGCGTCGTAGAGCTCGCGGCGCACGTCGCCGAACACGATCCGGACCTCGTCGGGGGTGTGGTGGGCGGCGACGCTGCGCGCGACGTGGCGCAGCAGCCCCGTCTTGCCGGTCTCGGTGTCGCCGTACACCAGCAGGTGCGGGCTGGCGTCGAGATCCCACCACTGCACACCGAGCCGGGTCTCCTCGACACCCAGCGCCATCCGCATCTCCGCGGTCGCGCTCGCCGCCGTCGGCGCGGGGAGGTCCGCGGGCGAGAGCCGCCCGGGCAGCAGCCGTACCGGAGGGGCGACCGGTGCCCGGGGCGTGGTCAGGGCCTCGGTGAGCTCGACGGTCGCCTCGGACAGGTCGTCGGTGGCGCCGGAACCGTCGATGCGCGGCAGCGCGGCCAGGAAGTGCAGCTTGTCCCGGGTGAGTCCGCGGCCGGGGCGCCCCTCCGGCACGGTCGCCGCCACCCGGCTCCCCACCTCCGAGTCCACCGGGTCACCGAGCCGCAGTTCGAAGCGGGTGCCGAGGACGTCGCGCAGCCAGGGGCGCATCTCCGCCCAGCGGTTGGAGGCGATGATCAGGTGGATGCCGAAGCCGAGTCCGCGCGCGGCCAGCTCCTGGAACCGTTCCTCCAGCTCCTCGTAGTCCTGCCGGACCGTGTACCAGCCGTCGACGACGAGCATCACGTCGCCGTAGGGGTCGACGTCGAGGAAGCGGCCGTCGCGGCGGGCCCGCCGGTAGGTCGCCATGGAGTCGATGTTGTGCTCGGCGAACAGGGCCTCCCGCCTCGCCAGCAGGTTGGTCACCTCCAGCACCGTGCGGGTGACCCGGTCCCGGTCGAGCCGGTTCGCCACCGAGCCCACGTGCGGCAGCCCGGACAGCGACGACAGCGTGCCGCCGAAGTCGAGGCAGTAGAACTGCACCTGTGCGGCGGAGTGGGTCAGCGCCAGCGACGCGATGACCGTGCGCAGCAGGGTGGACTTGCCGGTCTGCGGCCCGCCGACGACGCCGACGTTGCCGCCGGCCCCGGACAGGTCGGCGGTCAGCAGCTCGCGTCGCTGCTGGGCCGGCAGGTCGATCAGCCCGACCGGGGCGCGCAGGGTGCCCGAGTCCAGGGCGCCGACGGCGCGCAGCCCCAGCTCCGGGTCGTCGACCAACGGGGGGAGCAGCTGGTCCAGCGCGGCCGGGACGACGAGCGGCGGCAGCCACACCTGGTGGGCCCGCGGCCCGATCCCGGTCAGCCGCCCCAGCAGCACGTCGATCATCGTGCGGGTCTCGGTCGGCTCCTCGGGCTCCGGCTCCTCGGCCTCCGGGAGGACGGGTGGCGGGAGGTACTCGGTCCCGAACGCCACCACCTGCTGCTCGACGTCGTCGCGGCGCCGGCGCCGCCGGGCCGGGCGGTAGGTGGCCGAGGAGTAGGCGCCCTTGAACCGCAGCAGGGTCTGGGTGTCCGGACGGAGGTAGCCGTTGCCCGGGGCGGAGGGCAGCTCGTAGGCGTCCGGGACGCCGATGATGCTGCGGCTGTCCCCGGCGGAGAAGGTGCGCAGCCCGATCCGGTAGGACAGGTGGGTCTCGACCTTGGAGATCCTGCCCTCGTCGAGGCGCTGGCTGGCGAGCAGCAGGTGCACCCCGAGGCTGCGGCCCAATCGGCCGATCATGGCGAACACGTCGACGAACTCCGGCTTGGAGGCCAGCATCTCGCTGAACTCGTCGACGACGACGAGCAGGGCGGGCATCGGTTCCAGCGGCGCCCCGGCGGCGCGGGCGGCCTCGTAGTCCCGACGCGAGGCGTGCTCGAACCGGCGCAGGTGCTCCTGGCGTCGGTTCAGCTCACCGGTCAGCGCGTCCTGCATCCGGTCGACGAGCTCCAGCTCGTCCTCCAGGTTCGTGATGACCGCGGAGGTGTGGGGCAGCGAGTCGAACCCGAGGAACGCGGCACCACCCTTGAAGTCGACGAGCACGAAGTTGAGGTCCTCGGAGGTGTGCGTCGTCGCCAGGGCGAGCACCAGCGTCCGCAGCAGCTCGGACTTGCCCGACCCGGTCGCGCCGATGCACATGCCGTGCGGCCCCATGCCGTCCTCGGCGGACTCCTTGTGGTCCAGCTCGAGCGGTGCGCCGGCGGCGGAGATGCCGATCGGCACCCGCAGCCGTCGCTGGGCGCCGGCCCGGCCGCTGCGGTAGCGGACCGGGTCGAAGGTCCGTACGTCGCCGAGCCCGAGCAGCGCGGCGAGGTCGTAGTCCGAGGCCAGCGGCTCCTCGGCCGTCCCGGTCGCGGTCCCGATCCGGAATCGGGCCACGGTGCGTGCCAGCGCCGCGGCCGCGGCCGGCCCCAGCCTGTCCGGGCGGCAGAGCGGTCTCGGTCGCGGGCGGCCCAGCCGGTCGAAGACCACGGTGCGGACCTCGTCCGGGTCGACCTCCAGGAACAGCGCGTCGGCCCGCTGTGTCCACGGCAGCGAACCGCCGACGTCCAGGAGCACCGTGTTGCGGTAGCCCTCCAGTACACAGCGGTGCTCCGGGTGCACGCCGACCCCGTCGAGGACCAGCACGACCAGCGGCTCGGTCGCGGTGACCGGGGAGCCCGCCTCGAACCGCGGGCGTCCGGCGAACGCCGGGCCACCGAGCAGGTCCTCCGCCTCGGCCAGGCTGTCGGTCACGATCCGCCGCGCGCCTGCGGCGTCGGGGGAGTCGGGGTCCTGGCCGTGCGGCAGCCACTTGCACCAGTCCCAGCGGTGCCGGTTCTCGTCGCTGCAGGCCACCGCGACCCGCAGGTCGGCGGGGCCGTGCGCGGTGACCAGCTGGGCCAGCATGGCGCGGGCCAGCCCGAGGACGGCCTCGTCGTCGCCGGTCATCTGGATCTGGGCGAACCCGCGGACGTAGACCGCGATCGGGGCGTTGGGGACGGTCGAGTAGGCGCGCAGGAAGCGGCGGAGCGCATGTGCCGACAGCGGTTCCAGGTCCTCCACAGGCTTGGTCTCCGGCGGCGTGAGCGCCAGCGACGACCGCCGGGTCCCCAGCCCGATCCGGATCTCGCCGAAGTCGTCGTGCGAGGGACGGCGCTCCCACAACCGGTAGCCCAGGGCGATCGACCAGAGCGAGCGCGGATCCGGGTGCAGCCACTTCGCCGCCGTCTGCTGGGCGGCCAGCGAGCGGCGGACGCGACCGCGCAGCTGGGTGAGGTAGCGGACGTAGTCGCGCCGCAGCCCGTGCAGCTTCTGCTTGTGGTTGACGGAGTTGCGCAGCAGCCCGACCAGCATCATGCCCATGGCGGACAGCACCATCAGGCCGCCGCCGACGTAGATCAGCGGTCCGCCGCCGGGCCGGACGAACATCATGACCATGGCCAGCGAGCCGAGGCCCATCGGCGCGTACATGAGCGCCGAGCTCATGCCGCCGCCCGTCTCCTCGGGGACCGCGGGCGGCTCCTGGATCTCGACGGTCTCGTCGGGCACCGGGGGCTTCTGACGGCGCGCCCGGCGGGCGAACAGTTCGGTGCTCACGCGCTTCCCCTTCGTGGGTGATCTCCCCTGGAAAGCCCGGGCGGGGCCGCGGCGCCGCGTGCGTACGCGGGGGCGGACCTAGCGTTCCGGGCGGTTCGCGGTGGTCGACACCCTGGCAGGAGAGGACCCGAGGAACCGTGACGCAAGAGCAGATCCAGCATCGCACACGCAGCTCGGCCCGGCTACGTTTCGTCCTCGGTGAGAAGTCCGCGGACATCACCGTGCCGGCCGAGGTGCCGCTCGCCGACCTGCTGCCGGCGGTGCTGCCGCACTTCGGTGGCGACGTGATCGAGCAGGGTGCCGAGCACGAGGGCTGGGTGCTGCAACGGCTGGGCGACCCGCCGTTCGACGAGGAACGCACGACCGGCGAGCTGGGCCTGCGCGACGGCGAGGTGGTGCACGTCCGGCCACGGGCCGACGGGCTGGCCCCGATCGACTACGACGACGTCGTGGACGGTGTGGGGGAGCAGGTCCGCAACCATCCCTGGTCGTGGACCGACGGCCGGACCCGGGCCATGCTGCGACTCCTGGCGGCGCTCGCGCTGCTGACGGGTGTCCCGCTGGTCCTCCAGGTCACCGTGCCGGCGCTGGCGCTCGGGCTGGCCGGGGCCACGGCGGTGGTCCTGTTGGGAGCGGCGGGGCTGGTCGCGCGCAGCGGCGCCGGGACGGTGCCCGCGGCCGGGCTGGCCGGTGTCGCCGTCTGTTACGCCACCACCGGTGGTGCGCTGCTGATCCGTCTCATCGAGCCGGCCGCTCCTGTGATGACGGTGGTCGCCTGCGCCGCGGCGCTGGGCCTGATGGCACTCGCCGTCGGGACCGCGCTGGTCGCCGACGGCGCGCTGCTGTTCGTCGGGGCCGCGACGGCGGGCCTGGTCACGGCCGCCGCCGGCCTGGCCGGAGCGCTGGGCGGGGTGTCGGCGCCGAGGGCCGCGGCGATCGCGGTGGTGCTGTCGCTGGTGGCCGGGGTCTTCGTCCCGTCCATGGCCTTCCGGCTGTCCGGCCTGCAGCTCCCGCTGCTGCCGGGGGAGCCCGAGCAGCTCTCCGACGACGTCGAGCCGGTGCCCTACGCGCTCGTCGTGGAGCGGGGGACGGCGACGGTCGGGTACACCGCGGCCCTGCACGTCGGGCTCGGGGCGGCACAGCTCGTGCTGCTGCCCGTGGTGCTCGTCGAGGGCACCGTCTGGGCGGTGGTGTTCGTGCTCGTCGTGGCGGCGCTGATGGCGCTGCGTGCCCGGCACCTGGACTCCGTGGTGGCCCGGTGGGCGGCGCTCGCGCCGGTGCTCACCGCGCTCGTGGCGTGCGCGGTCGGGGTCGCCCCGGTGCTGTCGCCGACCGCCCGGGTGCTGGGGCTGTGGCTGCCGGTGCTCGCGGCGGGCGCGATGCTCGCCGTGGCGGCCGAGCGGCTGCCCGGCCACCGGCTGCGGCCGTACTGGGGCCGGGCCGTCGAGATCGTCGAGTCGCTCACGGCGGTCGCGGTGCTGCCGCTGCTGTTGCAGGTGCTGGGCGTGTTCGCCTGGATGCGCGGACTGGCGGGCTGAGCAGGTGCAGTCGCGTCGGGACCAGGTCCAGGCCTACTTCTACGTCGTCGGGCGGATGACTTCCGCGGTCACCCACGGCCGGCCGGACGTCATCCGTCCGCCGGGGCGCCGGCTGAGCACCGGGCTCGCCATCGGCGTGCTGATCGCGGCGGTCCTCTGCGCGGGGTTCGGCGTGTACGGGCTGTTCCAGCCGGGTGGGAACACCTCGTGGCGCACGGCGGGCGCGCTCGTCACCGAGAAGACCTCCGGGGCCCGGTTCGTGTACCTGAACGGGACGCTGCACCCGGTGCTCAACCTGGCCTCGGCCCGGCTGGCGAGCGGCTCGGCCGCGGCGCCGACGTCGGTGTCGGCCGCGTCGCTGGCCGGCACCCCGGTGGGGGCACCGATCGGCATCCCGGACGCGCCGGACTCCCTCCCCAGCGCCACCTCGCTGAACCGGGCCCCCTGGACGGTGTGTGCGAGCCCGCCCACCGCGGGCAGCGTCGGGCCGCCCACCCTGTCGCTGCTGCTCGGCGCCCCCGCCGGTCCCGAGCCGGCGGACGACGAGGGACTGCTCGTCGCCACCCCCGACGGCCAGGAGAGCCTGGTCTGGCAGGGCCGTCGGCACCGGATCGGTGGACCCCGTGTGGCCGCCGCGCTGGGCTACGACGACGTCGCCCCGGCACCGGTGCAACCCGGCTGGCTGTCGGCGGTGCCGGCCGGTCCGGACCTCGTCGCGCCGGCGGTGAGCTCCGCCGGCGCCCCGGGGCCCACCATCGCCGGGCGGCCCAGCCGGGTCGGGCAGGTGTACCAGGTCAGCAACCCCGCGCTCGCCTCGGACGACCTCTACCTGGTGCGCGCCGACGGTGTCGTCCCGCTCACCCGGACGATGGCCGCCCTGGCGATGTCGAGCGGCGGGAGCACGGTCCGGGTGGGGCCCGCGGACATCGCGACGGTGCCACGGGCGGCCGGTGTGGAGCTCGGTCATGACCTGCCCCCGGTGCCGCCCCGGTTGGTGGTGACCCACCAGGAGGACGTCCCCTGTGTCCGGGTCGACGTCGCCGACGCCGACGCCCCGGTGCGGATCGGGACCCTGCCGGCCACCGCGGTCGCGGCGGCCACCGTCCCGGCCGGGACGCACACGCCGGGGGTGCAGGCCGACCGGATCGGGATCCCCGCCGCGTCCGGAGTGCTCGCGCGGGTGGCGTCCGCGCCCGGGGCCGCGCCCGGAGCGGCGTTCCTCGTCACCGACATCGGGGTGCGGTTCCCGGTCGCCGACGACGACGCCCTGTCCGCGCTGGGCATGCAGGGCGGCAGCGCGGTCGCGGTGCCCGAGCAGCTGCTGGAGCTGCTCCCCACCGGTCCGGTGCTCGACCGGGAACCGGCACTGCAGACCAGGTCACCGCAGCAGTGACCGCCCGTGCGCGACTTGGCGGGGGAAATCCCCACCGATCGTGCGAACGGACGTAAGCCGTTACGTCGGCGACGACCAGGACCGATTCACTGCAGGCGTCGGGAACCCGATCGACGGAACGCACCAGGAGGCTCGGCCGGACTGGGCCGGGCCCCGACCCGGAGGACCAACATGGCGCTGACCAAGGCGGACATGCCGCGGATCGAATCGACCGCGACGCAGCACGACGAGACCGGCAACGGTGTACATCAGCTCATCCGCACCGCCGCGTCCGAGGTGGAGGGTCAGTTCGACCCGACGTCGAGCGAGCTGGCGAAGGCGACCCACGCGGCCTGGCTCGACCTCCAGGAGTTCGGCAAGAAGGCACAGGCGGACCTGCAGCACATGGGTGAGGCGATGCGCCGGGCTGCGACCGAGAACATGCAGACCGACGTCGAGAGCGCCGGCTCCGTCCCGCAGTCCAACTGATCCCGATCCCCTGAACAGGTAAGGAGTCCCGCAGATGGACACCATGTTCTACCAGTACGAGCAGATCGAGGAAGCCCTCGCGGCGATGAAGCGGTCGGCGCAGGCGCTGCAGGACGAGACCTCGCAGCTGCGCAGCGCGGTGCAGCAGCTGTTCGGTGCGGACTTCGTCGGAGCCTCGGCGGAGCAGTACAACACCACCGCCAACGAGCTCCAGCAGCAGCTGCAGGCGAAGAACCAGTACATCGACGACCTGCACCGCCAGGTCATGGACTCGATGCAGCGCATGCAGGCGTCCGACCGCGCGGGCGTCAACGCGTTCTGATGTCCCGGCCGGTGTCACCCCGGTGGGGTGACACCGGCCTTCGGTCGTTGCGGAGGACGGAGCTGGGATGGGCAAGGACACCAAGGTCGACCGGGCCGCCATCGACGAGGCGGCCGGCAAGCTCGGGAAGCTGATGGACGACATGAAGGCGTTCACCGATCTCGCCCCGCACTGGCCGGACGCGGGCTATTTCTCCGTGGCCCAGTACGTCGAGCGGCGGGTCGACGACCGGCGCAACGCCGTCATCGACCATGCGAAGCGGATGAAGACGATCCTCGAGGCGATGGAGCCCTCGCTCAAGGACGTGTCGAAGATGCTGGTCGACGTCGACTCCGACAGTGCCGCCGCCGTCGGCAAGCGTATCGACGAGATGCGCGCCGACGCCGACGCCGAGATCGTCAAGCAGGCCAACGAGATCGAGCACGAGCAGCACAACTTCACCCCCGGCGACGAGTCGGAGGAGAGCAACACCTCCGACGGCGACGGCTACGACGACACCCAGGGCCAGATCATCACCAACGGGCCCAAGGGTGAGGAGGGCGTGGGCAGCGTCCCGAAGGACGAGGTGCTCAAGGCCCCCAGCGAGACCGAGGACACCGACCAGGACACCACTCGCGACGAGTTCCTGGACGAGTACAAGAAGGACAAACCCGGCTCCTGATCTCGGTCGCCGCCGCGCTGTCACCGCATTCCCGAGAGGACACCCAGGACCATGGTCGATCAGACACGCGTCGACGTCGGCGCCGTCACCGCATCCGCCGACGCGGTCGGTGCCCTGTTGCCCCCGAGCTCAGCCCCCCGGGACCGGCTCGGCGCGGACTGGTCGCCCTCGGGATCGTTCGCGGCGGCGCAGCAGCTCGACGCGGTGACCGATGCGCGCACCCGGGAGCTGCTCGACCACGTCGCCGCTCTCCGCACCGAGCTCGGGGAGTTCGGCGGCGCCCTCGCCGACACCGCCCGCAACCTGGTCGAGACCGACGTCGTCTCCGGTTCGCGGGTGACCGACCTGCCCGGTGACGAGGTCGTCGATGCCTGACGCCGACGACTCGGACGCGTTCGGCCTCGCCGGGCAGGACACCGCGCCGCCTCCGGCGTTCGACGCCGCGGACTTCAAGACCTGGACGACGCTGCAGGCCCGGGTCGCGGGCATCGCGCCCCAGGAGGGCCAGTCGGCCGCACCGGCGGCGTGGAAGGAGTTCGGCGACCAGTTCCAGACCGCCACCGAGCGTCTCCAGTCGATCAACGACGACGTCGCGAAGCTGGTCAAGCAGGTCGACGAGGCGCTGGAGGGGCAGGCCGGATCGGCCTTCCAGGACTACGCGAACGGCGTGCTGAAGGAGAGCAAGGCCTTCGCCGCGGTCCTGGCGGACGAGAAGTACGCCGACACCGTCCGCGGCATCGGCACCGACATCGCCGCGTTCCGCGACAAGTGGTGGGAGACGGTCCAGCAGAGTTGGAAGGACCGTCGCGCGGCCCAGGACAAGGTGCGGGCGAAGGCCATCTCGGCCGTGACGCTCGTGGCGGCGTATCCGGCCCTCGTCGACGACGTCGTGCAGACGTACAAGAACGTGGTCCGCCGGATCGAGAACGAGTACGAGGACAAGCTCGTCAAGGAGCTCCAGAAGCAGCTGGGCGGGCTCGCGGACGACTACTCGACGGCGGCCAAGGACATGGCTGCGCTGGAGCTTGTGCGCGGCGAGAAGGCACGGGGGTCGAAGGAGGCCGTCGCCAAGCTCGACAAGGACGACGACAAGAAGGACGACGACAAGGACAAGGACGACAAGGACGGCGACAAGGACGAGGACGAGGGCAAGGACGGCGAGACGGACGAGGAGAAGACCCCGGCCGTCGAGGAGCTGGAGGAGCGGGTCGACGAGCTGGAGGAGCGGGTCGAGGAGCTGGAATCCGGCGGCGAGGGCACCGGCGGATCCGGCGGCCTGGGAGACGGCCTCGGCGAAGGCTCTGGCTCTGGCTCGGGTGAGGGTTCTGGTGAAGGCTCGGGTGCCGGCGGGGGCACGGGCGGTGGCACGGGCTCCGGCGGTGGGAGCGGAGGCGGCGACTCCGCCCGCGACAAGGCCCTGAACGACGCCAAGAACGCGGCCGGCAAGGCGATCGACGACCTGGCCGGTGGTGGCGCCACCGGCGGGGGACCGGGCAGCGGTACCGGTGGGGACCCCGGTTCCGGCTCCGGGGAGAAGGGCGGCTCCGGCGGAGGCGTCCCGGCCCCCGAGATCCCGGATCTGTCCACCGAGTCGCCGGGCGGCGGCGCCGCGGACGGCACCGGGGGCGGGACCGGCGGCGGGACCGGCGGCGGTGGCACGGACCCGCAGCGTCAGGCCGCGCTCGACCAGGCGAAGAAGGCAGCCGGAGAGGCGATCGACGACCTCCGCGGCGGGGGCTCCGACCCGACCCGGGACTCGGCTCTCGAGGACGCGAAGAACGCCGCGAACCGTGCGATCGACGACCTGGCGGGCGGCGTCGGTGGCCCCGGCGACGGTTCGTCCGGCGGTGGCGTGCCCGGCGCGGGCGGTGGCCTGCCGGGCTCGGGCGGCGGCACACCCGGGTCGGGGACGAGCGGCGGGGCGAAGTCACCGTCGTCGGGCGGCGGCAGCGGGACCGGGGCGGAGGCAGCCAAGCGCGACCAGGCCCTGGAGGACGCGAAGAAGGCCGCGAACCAGGCCATCGACGATCTGCAGAAACCGGTGTCCGAGGGCGGCTCCGGCGACGGGAGCGGCTCGGACACGGGGAGCGGTTCCGACAAGGGGAGCGGCTCCGGCGGGGCGAGCAGCGATCCCACGCGCGACCAGGCGATGGAGGACGCGAAGTCGGCCGCCCAGAAGGCGATCGACGAGCTGCGTACCGACGACCCGGCCCGCAACGAGGCACTCGACCAGGCCAAGGAGGCCGCGAACAAGGCCATCGACGACATGGGCCGCGAGGGCGACACGGCGCTGAACCCCGGCGACCGCGGCCTGCTCGACCAGGCACACGGGGCGGCCAACAAGGCACTCGCCGAGCTGGGAGCGGACGCCACGCCGGAGGAGCGGCGGGCGGCCGTCGAGAAGGCGATCGACGACCTGGGCAACCCCACCGGCGACCCGCACCGCCAGGCCGTCCTGGACGAGCTGAAGGACACGGCGACCGACGCCCTGGGCGACGATCCGCACGGCCGGACCTCGGACGCGATGGACAAGGCGTTCGAGGCACTCGGTCAGGACGCGGCCGACAAGACCGGCCTCGGCGGCGACGCCGGGGGCCGCACGGCGAGCGAGGGCGGCGGCTCCGGCGGCGGCAGCTCGGTGACGCCGCCGGATCTGCCGTCGGCGTCGGAGCTGATGGGCGAGGACGGCAGCGGCGGTGGTGCGGGCGGCGGCTCCGGCGACGGTGCCGGGGGCGGCCCGGGAGACGGCTCGGAAGGCGGCTCGGCCGAGAAGGCCTCGGTGACGCCGCCGGATCTGCCGTCGGCGTCGGAGCTGATGGGCGAGGACGGTACCGGCGGTGGTGCGGGCGGCGGCTCGGGCGACGGCGCCGGTGGCGCCGGGGGTGGCCTCGGCGGTGGTGCAGGTGGCGGCCCGGGTTCCCTCGACCCGAGCCACGCACAGTTCGACACCGACGTCGCGTCCGAACGCGGCTTCAGCACCCCACCCGGTGGGGTCCCGAACGGGCAGGTGCTGCCCGCCGCCAACGGCGGTGCCGCCGGTCCGATGGGTGGTGGCATGCCGATGGGTGGCATGCCCATGGGTGGCGCCGGGATGTCGCCGCAGGGCATGGGGCAGGAGCGCGAGCGCGAGCCGCACACCTGGCTGCAGGCCGAGGGCGGGATCTGGGACGAGGACACCGACCACCTCGCGCCCGGTGTGATCGGACGGACCTGACCGTGACCGCCCCCGTCCCACCGGCGGACGCCGGTTTCGACGCGGTCGTCGCCCAGCTGCTCGCGGCCGACCCGGACGTGCTGTACCGGCGGGCGGCCGCGATCGACGCGGTCGTCGCCGAGCTGGAGACGGCCCGCGACGGCCTGCGTCGCGAGACCCACCGCGTCCAGGAGGTGATGCTCGGCGCGACCGCCGACGGGTTCGTCGCCGAGTCCGCGGCGAAAGCGGCCGCGATGGAACGGTCACTGGACGCCGTCCGGAGCTGGTCGCCCGCGCTGCGCCGCGCGGCCGACGAGCTCGCCCGTGCCCGCAGCGCGGCGCAGTCGTTGCGTGAACAGCGCGCCGCCTGGGCCGGGCACCCGCAGGCAGCCGAGGTCGAGGAGACCTTCGCCGCGGCGGCCCGGGCCGAGCTGGCCCGCGTGGAGACCGTGCTCGGCGCCGTCGGCGGCGCACAGCAGCCGATCGCGGCGGTGCCGGGATCGGTGCCCGCCGGCGGCACCACGGCGACGCCGACGTCGGCCACCGCACCGCCCCAGCCGACGGTGGTCACCGCGATGCAGCAGACCTCGCCGGCCCCCACGGCCGGTATCCCGGGGCTGACCGCACCCGGCCCGGAGGCGGCCGGCGTCCGTGCGGCCTCGGTTCAGGCGACCCCGGCCCCGGCGACCGTCGGCGCGGTACCGGAGGGCACTCCCGCGGCGCCGGGCGAGGTGGCGTTCGCTCCGGCGGCGTTCGCGCTCGGTGGTCAGGCGCTCGGTGCCCCGGCCGCCGCTCCGGCCGCGGCGGTTCCCAGCGGCACGCTGCAGTCCGCTCCGGTGCTCGCCGCGCGGGCCCCGGCCGTGGCCCCGTCGGGGGTGCTGGGACGCCCGACCGAGACCGGCCGGGCGGTCACGCCGGCGACGGTCACCGTTCCGGACGGCACCCGGACGGCTCCGGCCACGCAGGAGCCCGTCGCGCCCGTGCGGTCGCTCGGGGCCGTCGTCCCGGGCTCGTCCGCCCAGAGCGACGCCGCGATGCCGGGCGGCGTCGTCGGGATGGCCACCGGCGGGGTGCTCGGACGCGGCGGGACCGAAGGCCGGACCCCGGCCGGGACGGCTCCGTCCCCGGCCGGGGAGCGGACCGACGCGACCCGTCGCGGGTCGGAGCGCGCGACCGGCGCGGAGACGGTCGATGCGGTGGCGGTGCCGCAGCTCGAGGCACCGCGGACCGCGGGGGTGTCCGTCCCCTCCACGACCCCGGAGCGGGTCCGTCCGGACCTCGGCCCGGTGCCGTCGGCGCCGGCTCCGTCGTCCTCGCTTCCCGCGTCGTCCGGGGGAGCGGCGACCCGGATGTCGACCCTTCCGGTCACCGGCGACACGGCGGCCATCGCGACGCTGCCGGTCACCACCCCCACCCCGGACCCCCGCGTCGGCGGTCGCCTCCCCCTCGGCCCGGCCGGCGCCGACGTGGGAACGCCCGGTGCCGGGCCGACGGGGGCCCCGTTCATGCCGATGGGTGCCGGGATGGCCGGCGGGATGAACCAGAACGACGACCGCACCCGCGAGACCTCGCTGACCGCTGATCCCAGCAACTGGCGCGACGACGGCGTACCGGGCGTGCTGGGCCGAACGTGAGTCCCGCACCCGCCCGACCACACGAGGAGGAGACACCCATGAGCGACGCCACCGACCACGAGGCCTACTACGCCAGGCGGCTCGACGAAGCCTTCGACCAGCTCGAGCAGGAACGTGCCCGGGTCGGCGAGGTCAGCCGGGTGTGGAAGGAGGAGCAGACGACGGTCGTCGCCAAGGACCGGTCGTTCACCATGACCTTCGACGGCCGTGGCGACCTCACCGACCTCAGTTTCCACGGCACCCGGTACCGCTCGCTGGCGCCCACCGAGCTCGCGCACCTGATCGTCGCGACGCTGCAGTCCGGGCGGTTGCAGGCCCTGGAGCGCACCGCGGCGATCGTCCAGGAGGGCGGCGGCGCGGACGGGCTGGACCTGGTCGGACTCGCGACCGGCAAGGTCGACCCCGCCGAGATGATCGAGTCCCTGATGGGGTCGATGTTCGCCGAGATGGGCGTCGAGGACCCGACCCGGGGTGAGCGTCGTGGCCGATGAGACCTACGTCGACCTCCCCGGTGTCCGGCGCAACGCCGACGGGGTGCGTCGCATCCGCAGCGACCTGGCGGGCCCGTTGGAGCGTCTGAACGCACTCAGCGCGGAGTACGAGGGTTGCTGGGGCAGCGACGACATCGGCAAGGCGTTCGGGGAGAAGTACTCCCCGGACTCGACCGAGGCCCGCGACGGCGTCGGCGAGACGACCGAGGGGCTCGGCCTCTACGCCGACAACCTCGAGATCTCGGCGGAGAACCTGACGCGGCTCGACGAGGACAACGGCTCGCACGTCCCGCCGATGCCCGACGCGAGATGACCACCCGCACCGACCCGTGCGGGCCCGCACCTGCGGGTGGGGCGTGGACGCCCGCGTAGTGCCCACCGGCGCCGAGGAGCCCGCAGCGGACCCGTCCGCCGGCTCGGAGGCGGCCCGACCCGACCCCGCCCGGCGGCAGCGCCGAGGCATCGCACCACCCGGAACGAGGAAGGAGGGATCCCTGCGATGGCAGGACAAGGCGGATCGACCGAGCTGCCCGACTCCCTCCAGAAGTTCTTCAAGGTCACCCTCGGGATGGAGTGGCCGGAGGGCAACGAGGGCAACCTGCGAGAGCTGAGCGCAGCATGGGCCGATCTCGCGGCCGCGCTCGAGCGGGCCGCGCTCGATGCGCGGCGGTCCGGCGACGCGCTCGACGACGTCCTTCGCGGTGACACCGGGGCCGCGAACGCGAAGCTCATCGGCGAGGAGTACGCCGCCAGCCTCACCGAGCTGGCCAACGGCGCCGACGAGTTCCGGAAGGCGACGAAGAACGCCGCCGCGGACATCCAAAAGGGCAAGATCATGCTGGTCGTGATGGCCGCGATGACCCTCGCAGCCGTCATCGAGCTGCTGGCGTCGCTGTTCGGAGCGATCTTCATCCCGGCCACCATCGGCGCAGCCAAGGTCACCATGTGGGCGCTGCTGCGGCAGATGGTCAAGCAGATGATCGAGGCGGTCGCACGGCTGGGGTTGAACAAGGCGTCCGCCCAGACGCTGCTGCGGGGGATCTCGAAGGCGCTCGCAGAGGCGACCAAGCGGGCGGCGCTCTACGGGGCGGGCGGCGCCGGGCTCATGGCCGGCCTCGACGGTCTCATCCAGGTCGGGCAGAACGGTGCGGGTGGCCGCGAGGGCTACGACCTCGACTCCATCGGGCACAGCGCGATCGGTGGTGCGATCGGCGGGGCCGGTGCTGGGCTCGCGCGCGCGGCGGCCGGCGGTGTCCGCAGCTGGAGCAACAGCGCGATGCGCAACCTCAACCGGGCGCGCAAGCCCGGAACCCCGCCCAAGCAGCTCGCCCGCCACGTCCGCGTGTTCGGCATCCTCGGCTACGCCGGCGCACAGATCATGACGGCGCCTGCGTCCGGTGCGGTCATCAACGCGGTGTTCGGGGAGGACTCCAACCCGTTCTTCGGCGCCATCGGCGCGCTCGGCGGAATGCGCAGCCGGCCCGGTGGTGACTTCGGGATCGCCGCGAGCAAGTTCCCCGCACTGAGCCCGACCTCGCTGCTGGACCACATGAAGAAGGAGGGGCTGGGGCCCTCCGCGACCCCGCCGCCCTGGATGGCCTCCGGTGGCCCGGGAGCCGGCGTCACCACCCCCACGACGTTCGACGGAGGGGGGCCGCCGACCGGGCCCCAGCTCGCCGACGACGGGACGACGACCCGCGGCGACGACGGGGACTCCTCGCCGTCGACGCGGTCCCCGGAGCAGGGGGTGCGGGACCGCCCGCCGCTGGTGATCCCGTCGGCGCCGACGGTGGGGACCCCCCTCTCCGCGGTGCCGGAGTCCTCGTCCCCGGGGGCCGTCACCGGATCGTCCGCGGCGTCCCCCCAGCCGTGGAGCTCGGCCGCGGGGGCCCGACCGGAACCGGGGTTCTCGTCCGCTCCGACGTCCTCTGCGTCGTCCGTCGTCGACCCCGACGCGGCGTCCCCGGCCGGGAGCAGCGCGGCCGGGAGCAGCGCGGCGGGGAGCAGCGCCGCGGGCACCACTGCGGCTGAGAACAGCGCGCCCGGGAACGGTGCGGCCGGGAACAGCGCTGCAGGAAACGACGCCGCCGGGAACAGCGCCGCCGGGAACAGCGCCGTCGGGAACAGCGCCGTCGGGAACAGCGCCGTCGGGAACAGCGCCGTCGGGAACAGCGCCGTCGGGAACAGCGCCGTCGGGAACGATGCCGCCGGGAACGCGACGGGCAGCGCGGTCGGCGGCGATCCGGCGGGCCGTGGTGCCGCGGGGATCGACTCGGCCGGTGGGACGGCTGCGGGCAGCGCAGCGGCCGGGAACCCGACGGGTGGCGACCGGACGGGTGGCGCCTCCACGAGTGGCCCCGACACGGGTATCGACGCGGCAGCCGGTAACGGCACCCGCGGCAGCGACACGACGGGCGGGGCGATTCCCCGGGCCGACGTGACGGCCGGCGGGACGTCCGGAGGCGACGCGGCCGGTGGCGGCGTGCTCGGCGCGGAGCCCGGTCTCGGCGACACCGGGCTCGGCGGTGCGCACGGCTCCACCACGGAGCTCGGCAGCACCCCCGGCGGCAACGCCGAGTTCGGCAGTACCTCCGGCGGAGATGCGGCGAGCGCCGCCACACCCGGCGGCAGTGTGGCGGGCTCCGCCACGCCCGGCGGGATCGTGGCGGGTGTCGCCACGCCCGGCGGCACCACAGCGAGCTCTGCCGCGTCCGGCGGGAGCGCGGCGGGTTCTGCCACGCCCGGCGGGGCGGCGGGCAACACCCCGCCCGGGAGTAGCTCGAACGCCCACGGGCCGACCCCCGAAACGGCGGTCGGAGGTTCCGCGGAGACCCCGACCCCCGCGTCGGTCAGCGAGGGCCGTGGGGAGAGCACCTCCCCCCGGGACGCCGCCGTCGAGGGTGAGGGCTCCGGTCGCGGTCCCGAGACGCCCGGCGCCGTCGGAACGGTGCGGCCGGAGGGTGGTGCCACGCCGGGCGCGGTCTCCACCGGCGACGGTCCGCCCACCCCCGGCGTCGCCCGGGACGTCGACACGACCCGCCCGGCCGAGCCCACGCCGGCCACCCGCGACACGATGACCGACTCCTCCGGTGGCGTGTCCCGGGAGCCGGTCCCGGGCGCGCAGACCACGAGGGGGGACTCCGGTGACACCACGGCCCCGAGCGGCCCCGAGGCGTCTCCGCCCCGGAGCGCCGACGACAGCGGGGGCCCTGCGGTGGACGGCTCCGTCCTGTCCCCGCCGACGTCCGTCACGGCGGTGACGCCGCAGCCCACGACGTCGGGCGGCGGCCGCGACGCCGTCGCGCCGTCCGGTGGCGGCCGGGACGCCACGTCGTCCGGCGGTGGGAGGGACGCCACGTCGTCGTCCGGCGGGGGACGCACCGACACCACTGCGACCGGCACCGGGTCCGGGGCGGGCACCGCCCGTTCCGGTCGTCCGGGGCTGTCGGTCGAGACCGCGGCCGGGGACGGGCGCACCGTCGGGGGCGGGTCCACCGCCCCCACACCGACGAGTGGCGGCCGCGGCGGCGATCCCGTCACCGCCGACGGGTCCCGTGCCGGGGACAGCCCCCGGGACGAGGTGTCCCCGGTCGGACCGGTCGACGGGGACCGGGCCACGTGGGAGACATCGGGATCCCCCTTCGCCACCGACGACGTGTCCCCGCTCGTCGAGCGGGGTGAGTCCCCGGTCCTGCCTGCGACCGTGTCGCACACGCCGACCAGCGGCGCATCCCCGACGACCAGCACGACGCCCGCTGCCGGCAGCACGCCGCCGGCGACGAGCAGCGTCCCCCCGACGAGCAGCACGCCCCCTCGGGTCCCCACCCCGGTCCCGTCCGGGACGACACCGGCCCCGCCCGCACCGGTGTCTGCAACGTCCTCGGCCACCCCGGCGACCACGTCCACCCCGGCCACGACGTCCACCGCGACCCGCACCGACGGCGCCCCGCCGGCGGCGGTACGCACCGGCACGGACACCACGGCGCGGACGGGAGACCCCTCCTCCGGCGAGCACCGCCCGACCACCTCTCGTACCCCGGACGGGGAGTCCCGCGGCACCGAGTCGCGCCCGGCGACGTCGGCCGGCCGCACGCGCACCCGCGACGGCGAGGACTCCGCGGTCGTCCTGCCGGTGCCGGCCCCCCATCCCGCCGACGTCGGTCCGCCCGCCCCACGCAGCGGCGACGACGGGGGACGGTCCGCATCGCTACGCCCGGAGCACGGCGCGCCGGTCACGCCGGTCGGCTTCCGTGAGTTCAGCAGCGCGGTCGGTGAGGACGCCCGCGGCCCGATCCGTGACGCCACCGACGCGTTCGTCCGCGACGTCCTGACCACACCCCCGGACCGCCCGGCCCGTGCCATGACGATCACCGGCCACGGCAACGGGTCGATGCGCCGCATGCCCTGGTCGGTCGACGGCACCTCCACCGGACGGGCCCGCGCCGAGGCCGTGCGGGCGGTCGTCCTGGAGCGGCTCGACGAGCTCGCGAGGGAGGGTGGCCTGGGCGGCCGGGAGACCTCCGAGTTCCGCGTCCTGGTACGAGCGGACGCGACGCCGCTCACGTCCGGGGCGCTGCGCGACACGAACCGGGTCGCGATCATCGACTACACGACCGACGACGTCGCCGGCACCCGGTCGGAGAGCACGGTGACGTTCGGCTCCGGCCAGCACCGTCCCGATCCGGGGGCCGCCGCCGACATCGTCGCGCTCGCGGGACAGATCCACGAACGCCTCCGCGTCGGCGGCTCGTTGCGTGCGGAGATCATCGGTGACGGCACCGGCCGTCCGGCGCAGCGGCTGGCGCACCACGGCGGGGCACTGATCGAGTCGTCCGGCCGGGTGGCCAAGACCCGGCTCGGCAGCGCCGAGAAGTGGGCTCGCGACCTGGTCAGCCACCCCGCCGACGACCCCCGTCCCCCCAGCCGGTGGGTGGTCCGGCCGCCGTCGCCCGGGCCCGAGGCGCTCCTGGAGCAACGGCGTGTCGCCGGCCGGGAGCGGGCCGGCAACGTCGCCGAGCGGCTCCGCGAGCTGCTCGGCCCGCAGGCCGACCGCGTCCACATCGCGACCCGGGCCGCCGTCGACACCCCGGACGGCTCGGTCCCGGAGCCGTCGCGGACGGTGCGGGCCGTCGTCGAGCAGGACGCGGCGCGCCGGCCCGAGACGCTCGGACGCCGCGATCCCGGCGAGGACCTCGCGCCCCCGCGCGACCGTGACGGGCTTCGTGACGGGCTCCGTGACGTCGAACGGGACAGCGCCCGCGACGGCGACGGGAGCGACAGTGGGCGGAGCGGCGGCGGGCGGAGCGACAGTGACCTGAGCGATGCCGCCCTGAGCGACGCCGCCCTCGCCGCCGCGCCCGTCCACATCCCGTTCGCCGAGGGCTCCCACCGGATCGCCCACAGCCACCGCGCGGTGGTCGACCGGGCCACCGATGCGTGGATCGCCGATGTCGTCGCCGCCCGCAGGGCAGGGGGCCCGACGCCCGCGCTGGTGGTCACCGGGCCCGGCAACGGGTCACGTGAGGTCGTGCGGCCGTGGGCCGACCGCACCGGCGCCGAGGTCACCGGCCGTGACCGGGCCCGCTCGGTGCACGACGTCGTCGAGCAGCGCCTGGCCGAGCGACTGCGCACCGACCGGCCCGGCGGTCTCACCCGCGAGGACTTCCGAATCGTGTCCGCCGGCAGCGCGCTCCCGCCCACCCCGGACGCGCCCGCCGAGCAGCGCCGCGTCGCCGTCATCGAGCAGCGCGCCGACGACGTCACCCGCACCGACTCGGTGCACGACGTCGCCTTCGACTCCCACGTCACCCGCCTCGGCGACGATGCCCGACGCGACCTCACGACCTTGGCCGGCGAGGTCCGCGAACGCGCCCGCCTGGCCGCCGAGGCCGGCGAGCCCCCGCCGCGGGTGGAGCTGGTCGGCGACGGGATGGGCCACCGCGCCGACCGCCTCCGCGGCGGTGCGGAGTCCCTCGTCGGTCGGGCCGACACCGACCGGGCCGGGCGTCCCCGCAACGACGTGGCCCAGCGGCTGGCGACGGGCCGGGCGCGGGCACTGGCCGCGGCCGTGTTCCTGCGCGGGCAGCTCGCCGACGTCCCCGGGGTGCGGATCGTGCATCGCGCCGCGGTCGACGCACCGGACGGTGTCGTGCCCCGGCCGAGCCGCGGCGTGCAGGCGCACGTCGACGCGCCGGTGCCTCGCACCGTCATGGGCGACCCGCAGGGCCGTCACCTGCAGGACGTGCCCCGCCGGGTGCACGTCCCGCTGCTGGGCGGCCGGTTCACCGCCGACGTCCGCCGCGCGCTGGACCTGTGGATCGCCAGGACCGGCGACCCCTCCGCAGTACATGTGTGGGCCGACGCCCCCGGTCGTCCCGGTGGCCTCTCGGACATGGCCCACCGCCGCCTGACCGAGCTCGGGGTCACGGTCCGCGACATCTCCACCGACCTCCCCCTCGGTACCCGTGCCACCCACCGGATCCTCGACCACCGGCTGCGCACCGGGTCCTTCACCGGTGTCGGCACGGACGTCGCGCTGTCGGTCATCCACTCCGAGGGCGGGGTCTGGGCCGACCCGGCCGTGCGTGCCACCGGCGACGGCCCACCCGCTCCGCTCCCGGCGACGATGCCGCGCATGCCCGCCGGTGTCACCGACGGGGAACCGCTGTTCCCGCTGCTCACCGGCCGTGTCGACGGCCTTGCGGGGCCCGGCACCGGACTGTTCGTGGCGCCGCCGGGCTCGGCGTTGCTGCAGACCCTGCTCAACTCCGACCGGCTCGGCGAGGACGGGTTCCTCACCGGCCGTCTGCAGGAGCACCTCGACGGGCGCCCGGTGGACCTGACGGCGCGGGCCGACCGCGGCACCGAGGCCGACCTGCGCACCGACCTCGGCGCCGGCCGGTTCCGGGTCGACGACCACGTCCTGTCGCCGTGGACCGGCCGTGACGTGCCCGCCCCGGCCGCCGCCTCCCGCTCGATGCTGCGGGTGCAGTCGGTGGGCCCGCAGCAGCGGCAGGCCGTGGCGGACCTCATCGCGTCGATGGTCCCGGGTGCCTCGGCACGCCGGTCGGGGACGGCGACGTCCGCGCAGCTCGACGCGCTGCTCACCCACCGGCCGTCGGCGCTGCACCAGGGGCTGCCCTTCGACATCGAGGTCGGCGGCCGCCGCTACGAGGCCGTCGTCGCCATCGACCACGTCCCCGGACGGCGGGCCGAGGGGCCCGATCCCGCCGCGCCGAAGACCGACGGCACCGAGCAGATCCGGCGCGGCACCGACAACCTCGTCGAGGGCCGCTACGACGACAGCAGTCGGGCCGTCCCGATCGCCGGGTCCGGTGGGTCGCTCGCCGGGTACGGCGGCGCCGCGATCACCGCGTCCGGGGGCGACACCGTTGGCCACCGGACCCGCAAGACGGTCAACAACGATGTCGGCTACGACGCCAAGCACACCCCGGCCGCCGACGTCCCGGTCCGCTTCACGGTCACCGTGCGCGACGAGTCCGGCGCCGTCGTCGGGCCCGGGCCGCGTGCCCTGGCCGGCACCGCCACCGGGTGGTTCGACGAACCGAAACCGAACGCCGGCGCCCGCCCCGCCGTCGAGCTCGGTCCCGCCGCTGGCCCGGCGCTGTCCAACGCGGCCGTCCTCGACGTGCGCGGGGCCGGCCCCGACGCGGTCCTCGCGGCACTGGCCGACCAGCTCCCGCCCGGACTGCTGCGCCCCGACTCGCCGGGCCGCAACCGGCTGGTGCACTTCCTCTCCGACAACAACCTGGCCCACCACTACGAGCGCTTCACGACCGGCTGGGTGCGCTCGGACGAGCTGCGCAACCCCGGTGGACCACCGGTCTACGTCGAGTCCCGGCTGGTGCCGAAGAAGGGGTCGTGGCTGGCCGAGCTCGACGGCAAGACCACCAAGCAGCAGCGCATCGACTGGGGTGTCGAAGGCAGCAGCAGCTCGCGGCTCGGCGTGTCCGGGGAGCTGCGCGGGGGCTGGCGGTTCATCCCGAAGCTGGTCTTCCTGCACCTGGGCCCGTACCTCGGGGTGGGGTGGCAGCGCAGCCGTGGCTGGGCGGCCACCCACATCGGAGCCTCCCGGCGCAACGTCGACCAGAGTTCCCTGGGTGCCTACGACGTCGAGTTCGTCCGCGAGACCAGGGTGCGGTGGGGGTCCACCAGCGCCGTCGCGCCACCGGCCCGGACACCGGTGGAGCTGGTGCTCGCCGACTCCCCGCACAACGCCCGCGCCGCCGGCCTGCCCGTCACCGACGCCGTCCGCGACGGCCGCGACACCGACCGCCGGACCGACACCCTCCCGCCCTACCTGGCCGCGGGCCTGGGCATCGGCCGGGCACACGTGCACTCCCTCGGCGACGCACCGACCCGGCTGCGGGAGCGGATCGACCAGATCATCGCCTCGGTGGGCGGCCCGTTCGCCGCCCTCGCCGACGGCGACGGCAGCCACCGTGTGTCGACGAGCAGCTCGACGGTCCGCGACCTCGGTGAGACCTGGCGGATGCTCGACCACAACACCACCCAGACAGTGCTGGGAAGCAGCGCCGACTCCCTCTACGACGGCGGCGTCGACCTCGTGCTCGCGCGCGACCGCTTCCGCCGCACCGAGTACCTGCACCTGAGGATCAGCGCCGAGATGCGCGACGTCGGCGACGAGGGCCCGCTGTCCGGGATCAGCGTCAAGACCAGCGCCGGCAACCGCACCGAGTCCGTCAGCGGCGCCGGAACCGGGATCGAGGGCTCGCTGGGTCTGCGGGCCGGACTGGGGTTCGAGGCCGGCGTGGCCTACCCGGGCCTGGGAGGACGGGCCTCGGCCGCCCTCGGCCACAGCGACAGCGGTGCCGGCGGCACCATCACCGGCCGTCGCGCGGTCGCCGGTCCTGCCGGCCCCTCGCACCGGGTCACCGGCCAGAACGTCTACACGATCACCGCGGAGCGGTTCAGCGAGACCAACGCGCTCGGGCGGCTCACCGGTATCGGGGCACCCGGTCGGCACGTGAGCCCCAGGACACCGGTGGCGCTGCCCGACAACGCCGCGCCGATCCGGGAGCCCTTCGCGCTGGACGTGCCGGTCGACGAGATGCTCACGCCGGGCACACCGCCCGAGGCCCAGCGCATCCGGAGCCGGCCGCGGATCACCATGGACAGTCCCGTCGGCCCCCGGCAACGGGACTTCGCGCAGACCCTGCTGGCCGACAGCACGTTCACCTGGATCGGCGGGGTCAAGGAACGCCGCACCGCTGCCGAGGCCGCGCTGACCGCCGCCGCCGGGGGCGACGCGGTGCTGGGCCGCCGCGGGACGGAGGACGGCCGCGCGCTGGAAGCCGTCCTGGCCCCGCAGCGGGTGTCCAACGACCGCGGGGTCACCGAACGCGGAATCGCCACGCCCGAGCAGGTGCACAAGCGGCGCTGGCGGGACCGGAGGGGCACCGTCGTGTCCACGCTGGGCCTCTACGACCTGAGAATCGTCGACGTGCGGCACTCGCCGCCCACCGAGCGGGCCCGCAGCGAGGTCGTCTACGGCGGCTACCTGGCCTCCGGCTCCTCCTCGAACGCCCGGGGCGCCCAGGCCCGCGGGGGATTCGAGGTGAACGACTCGTCGCTGACCGCCCAGGAGCTGGAACGGTCCTCGCAGTACCCGACGGGGTCGGGCGGGATCTACGGCGGCTACCAGGTCGGCGCCCGCGAGACCACGGCCCGGGCGACCCTCGGTGCCCGGGAGACGTTCAACGACGGGGCCGGCGGCCGGTCGTTCGTCGTGAAGGCCCGAGGCGTGGTCACCCATCGGGCGACGTCCTGGGAGAGCAACCAGCTCCTCGACGCCGTGCACACCCCCACCCGCCGGACGGCGACCCGCTACGTCGACCTGCCCGACCACGTGTTCCTCTCCGTCGGAGAGGAACAGATGCGGGCGTGGGGGCTGCTCCCGGCGGAGGAGAACCGCCCGCACCAGGCCCCGGTGGACCTGCAGGTGCCGCCGACGCTGCGCGGTGACGACCCCGTCGGCGGGCTGGGCTGGCCGACCGACGACGGGCTGCGCGCCCCCCTAGGGGACATCGAGCGACAGCTCCGGACGCACTTCAGGGGCCGGCTCGGCGCCGAGGACGTCGCCCTGATCGCCGAGCGCCTCACCGATCCGCAGCGGGGTGTCTCCGCAGCCGACCTGAAGGGGCTGCACAGCAGCCTCGGCGGGGACGGCGTGCCGCTCGCCGCCTCCCGGCGCGGCTTCTTCGTCCACCACGACCTGTCCGCGCACCTGTCGTTCGTGCCGGACACCGCGCCGGGCGCCACCCGCGTCGAGCATGTCGTCCACGACGGACACGCGCCCAAGGTCGAGCAGTACGTCGCCGACCAGGTGTCGTCGACGTCGGAGCACAGCTCCGGACCGGTCGCGCAGGTCGGGGGCGCGCTCGGCGGCCGCGGCGGCAGCGGGGGCGAGGACCCGTACTACGGCGGCGGCTCCGGTGGGCTGGGCGCGTCGTCGTCGCGCACCGACACGCACACCGACACCACGGCCGACACCGTCCGCGGGTGGCGCTTCCTCGGCTACGACGGGCCCACCGCGATCATCGGGCAGACCGGTCGCCTCGCGCTGACCGTCGCCCGCGACGGCGAGACCATCCCCGGGCCGACGTCGGCGCCGTTCACGCTCAGGCACCGCGTACCCGCGGCCTTCCTGTCCTCGCTGCCGGACCTGCCACAGCCGCCGCCGGACCAGACCCGCCCCGCCGCCCCCGGCGGTGACGCGCCGCGGATCGACCCGGACACGACGATGGGCACCGTCCGCACCGACGGCGTCGTGATCAGCCGCGCGGTGCAGGACCACCTCGCGACGGTGGACGTGCCGGACGCCTTCCGCCGGCCCGGCGAACCGGGCCGCCACCAGCTCGACGTGCTGTTCTCGCCCGAGCACCTGGACTCCTGGATCCCGTCGATGCTGAAGGGCCCGGCGACGCTCCCGCCGGTCGTGCACCCGACGCAGGTGGGGGTGACCCTGACCCCGCGGATCTCGGTGACCCCGTCGTCCCTGCACACCGACGGGGTGTCCGCTGCGCTGACCCTCGGCGCCGAGTCCAACTTCCACATCGGGAACCAGACCGCCTCGTCGCAGAGCCACTCCGGTGACGTCGTCGGCTCGGTCATCGGCGAGGGCCGCGACGTCGGCAGCAGCCGCGGTGACGCGCGCGCCGTCGGCGCGGCGGGCGCCGCGACCAGCAACCGCGGCGGTCAGGCCCCGTTGGCCGCCCGCGAGCACGAGACGAAGCTCGGCGATCCCGTCCGGCTGCTCGGCGGCCGGTTCGAGTACCGGGTCGACCTGGAGCTGAACCGGCCGGGCCGGGCGCCGCAGACGTTCACGGTGCCGACGGTGACCGGCCGCGGGATGCAGCTCTTCCTGGCCGAACGGCACGCCGCGGACCTGCTCGGCCCGATGCCCGAGACGGTGCGCACCGCGATGGAGCAGGAAAAGACCCGCGCCGGGGAGTGGCGGACCGCCGCCGCCGCCCTGGTGGAGCTGCCGCGCCGCAACGACCAGCTGTGGCTCGACGCCGGTCCCCGCGGTCGCGCGACCCTCGCCCGGGACCGGGCCCCCGAGATCGCGAAGATCGACGCCGAACGCCGGGCCGCCGCCACCCGGTTCGAGGAGGCGGCCCGGGCCTGGGCACGGGCCAAGACCGACCTCGACCGCCGCGTCCGTGAATGGGTGAGCCCCGGTACCGGCCGCGACGATGCCGTCCCGCACCCGCCCGTGCGTCCCGCCCCGCCGCCCCCTCCGGACCGCCCGGCCCCGCCGGTCCCTGCGCCGGCCCGGGACGTCCCGCCGCCCGCACCGACACGTGCTGCCCCTCCGCCGCCGAGCGACGCGCCGCCGCCTCCGGCCGTGCCGCACCCGTCGGTGCCCGAGGTGCCCACCGACGCCCAGGCCGCGGCGATCGGCCGGGCCCTGCAGGTCTACGACCGCCCGTCCGGCCCGGACGAGGTGCGCGAGGCGTACACGCAGTGGCGCGGGCGCGGCGAGCCGATGCCGCGCGGCGGCGACTGGTCGCTGGCCGCGGCCGTCGCGAACCCGGACCGGGCCGGCGACGGACCCGGGGCCCACGCGATCGGTGTGGAGGCGGAGTTCCTGGGCCACCGGCTGGTCAACCTCGAGGAGTACGTCTCCTCCGGCGACGAGCTCGCCGTCTCCGCGGCGCTGACCGCGGTGGCCGAGATCGGCCCGGCGGGGATGACGCTGGAGCTGATCACCGAGCCGGCCCGCCTCCTCGACGGCGACGTCGACCGGATCCCCGTCGAGGAGAGCACGGCGGCCCTGGACGGGGTGCTGAACCGGCTGGCGGCCATGACCGGGCCCACGCCGCTCTCCACCATCTTCCCCTCGCCCGAGTACCGGCTCTCGTCCGATGCCGACGGCGTCCGGGTCGAACCGCCGTCGGGACCCGGCGATGTCGCGGTGTCGCCCCACTACTCAGCGGGGACCGCGGTCGCGGGTCTCGCGGACCTGCTGACGTGGTTGTCCGATCGTCCGGCCGCGGTCGACGTGTTCCCGGCCCGCGCGGCGCGCCTGCACCTGGCGGACGGGTTGGACCTGGGGCGGCGGCTGGCCGAGGAGATGGCGACGGACCCGGCGTTCGCCGGTCGGGCGCCGCACACCTGGGCCGCGACCCGGGCGGCCGTGCACGGCACCGTCGCCGCGCTGTACCTGCAGTTCGCGGCCATGGCGCAGCATCTGCACGCCAACGCCGGGGTCTCGCTGACCAAGAACTTCTCCGCGTTCAACCTGCGGCACTTCCCCGACCACGTCGTCGAGGGGACCGGTCCGGAGGGCGCGGCCTGGCTGCGGCGCCACTCGGCCACGGTGATGGACCGGTTCGCCTCGACGTTCCGTGCGCTGGACACGCGCGGGCAGCGCGGCGAACCCGACCCCGGCCTGCTCGACCGGCGGCTCCCCCCGCGCTGGAACAGGGACACCGAGCGGAGCACCGCGACCCTGCGCGACTGGTTGTACGGCGGGTTCGGCGACGACCCGCACCGGCGCCGGGTGGGTCCCGACGAGGCACTGGGCATCCACACCGTGCTGCCGGAGCTCGACCACAACCGCGCCGCGGACGGCACCCCCCGCCTGGACCCGCCCGCCGCCGTCGGGGAGATGCGCCAGGAGGGGCCACGCTCCCTGCACGTCGGCGGGTCGCCCTTCGCCGGCCGCCAGGACGTGCTGACCGGCATCCGTGAGATCGGTGCGGCGAGCCGGAACGCCTACGCCGCGGCGGAGGCACTGCGCGTACAGGAGACGATCGATGCGACGCCGTTCGCCGCCCCGGGGACCTGGGCCCGTGCCGTGCGCGGCGAGAGCCTCGGCGCCGGGGTCGCCGCCCACGAGACCTGGCGGGGGAGGCCGACGGTCTCCCCCGGCACCGACTCCACCCGGGTCCCGGCGGCCGTCGCCGAGGTCGAGAGCGCCTTCGGTGCCCGGCTGGCCCCGGTCGGGGACGGGCCGGCGGCGTTCACCACCGTCGTCGACCGGGTCCGCCACGCCGGCCACGGGGCCGACGCGATCGTCCACGCCTATCCGGCGGCCGCCGACCCCCGCCGTTCCTACGGCCGCGACGAGTGGGTCGGGCCGGTGCGCCGTGTCTGGAACCTGGTCAACCACGAGGGCACCGTCTGGATCGTCGACCCGCGGACCGGTACGGCCGCCGTCGCCGATCCCGACTCGATCCCGCGGACCGGCCGGGTGTTCGCCGTGGGCGCCGATCCGGATGCGGCCCCGATCCGGTTCGCCCCCGACGACGCGTCCGGGGCCGCTGCGAGCTCCCCGGGAGCGGGGGCCCGCCCCGAGACCGGCCCGCCCGGCGACGGCCCGGACACCACGACCGGGCCGCCCGCCCCCACCCGGTCGTGGCGGCCGGGCCCGTTGTGGCACACGGACGGGACCGCGGCCGTCGCCCCGCAGCTGCCGGACCCGCTGCAGCCCGCGCAGTGGGAGGCACGCCGCGGCGACGCGCCGTCCGGGACCGCGCACACCGAGCTGGTCCGCGTGCTGCAGCAGCCGGACGGCACCCTGACCCCGCAGGGCAACCCGGTGACCGTCGACGTGCGCCGGATCGAGGTCGAGCCGGGACGCTGGGTGCGCGAGCTGACCCTGCCGCTGCACCTGGTCGGGGACCCCGCACACGTCGCCCGCGCCACGGAGCTGGCCGCACAGGCACTGCGCGAGCACGTCGACGGCCGCTACGAGCTGCCCGGCGGCGACCAGCTGCACCTGCGCATCGAGCCGTCCACGCGTGCCGACGCGAACCGCGTCCTGGTGACCTCCGAGCCGGACTACACCGGGGCGAACTCGACGTCGCTGCACTGGCGGCTGGAGCACCTCGAGCGCGGCGACGACCCCGCACTCGCGGTCGGCCGCACGTTCCACGAGTTGCTGCACCGCGTGGGTCTGCCCGACCGGTACCGGGTCCCCGGTGCCGTCCTCGGCGGGGCCGTCGACGCGACCGGCGTGATGGGCACGGACTGGCGCAGCACGCTGCTCACCGACGCCGACCTGGCCCGGATCGACCAGGTCGCGCGCCAGGCCCCCACCCACGATCTGCCGCTACCGGGGTCCAGGAGCGCCGCACCGCCGGTCGCGGGGAGCCCGGCAGCGCGCCGCGGTCCCGACGGGGAACCGATCGCGCCGGACTCCTTCGACTGGGGCCCGGTCCCGTCCGGCGACCGCGACAGCACACCCGGCTCGGAGCACCCGTACGACTCCGACTCCGCGTACGACACCGACTCCGCGCACGGGCCCGACGACGCGACCCGGCTCACCGTCGCGTTCGGGGAGGGTGACCACCGCGTGGACCCGACCGGGCGGGTCGCCGTGCAGGCCGCCACCGACCGGTGGATCGACGACGTCGTCGCGGCCCGCAACGAGGGCCGTCCCACCCCCGCCCTGACCGTGACCGGTCACGGCAACGGCTCACGGTCCGCGTCCCGGGCGTGGGCCGACCGCACCGCTGCGGAGCGGACCGGCCTCGACCGGGCCCGCGCGGTCGAGGCGATCGCCCGGGCCCGCCTGCGCGCACGGATCGCCGACGGCCGGACCGACGGGCTCGCGGAGCGCGACTTCCGGATCGTCGCCACCGGGACCGTGCGGCCGCCGTCGCCCGGGGCGTCCCCGGCCGAGCACCGCGTCGCGGTGCTGGGACACGACACCTCCGACGTCACCGCCGTGGACTCGGTGCACGACGTGCCGTTCCGCAGCGGCGCCACCCGCCTGGACGCCGCCGCCCGACGCGAGCTGCAGAGCATCGCCGAACAGGTCCGCGAACGGGCCCGCCTGGCCCGCGCCCTGGGGCTGCCGCCGCCCCGCGTACAGCTCGTCGGCGACGGCATCGGACACCACGCCGACCGGCTCCTCGGCGCCGTGCGCCGGCAGCTGGGCGACGCCGACACCGACCGGGCGGGCCGCCCGCGCGACGACGTCGCGCACCGTCGCGCCACCGGCCACGCCCGCGCCACCGCGGCCGCCGTGTACCTGCGCGGCCTGCTCGCCGACGTCGAGGGCGGGGTCCGGGTCACCGCCCGGTCCGCCGTCGACGCGCGCGACGGCGTCGTCCCGCCCCCGTCGCGCGGGGTGCAGGCGCTCGTCGACCAGCCGGTCCGGCGCACCGTGATGGGCGACCCGCAGGGGCGTCACCTCGCCGACGTCCCGCGCCGGGTGCACGTCCCCCTGCTGAACGGCCGGCTCGACTCCCGGAGCCTGCGGTCGCTGGCCGCGTGGGCGCAGCGGACCGGTGACCCCGCCGCCGTGCACGTCTGGACCGACGCGGGACGACTCACCGAGACCGCGCGGGTCAGCCTGGACCGACGCGGGTTCACCGTCCACGACGTCGCCACCGAGTTCCCCGCCGGCACCCGCGCCTCGGACCGCATCCTCAGCCGCCTGCTCACCGACGACCTCGACCGGGCCGGTGCCGACGTCGCCGTCGCCGTCCTGCACCGCGACGGGGGCATCTGGGCCGAGCCCGGTGTCCTCCCGGACACCCTGGAGCCGCTGCCGGAGGTGATGCCGCTGATGCCCCGCGGTCTCACCGACGGCGAGCCGCTGTTCCCCCTGCTCACCCGCCCCGACGACGGCTCGGGAACGCCGCCCACCGGGTTGATGGTCACCCCGCCCGGGTCCCCGTTCCTCGGTGCGCTGCTGGACTCCCCGCGCCTGGCCGAGGACGGCTTCGTCGCCGGCCGTCTGCACGGGTACCTGGAGACCCGGGGTCTGGTGGACCTCGACGCGCCCCGCGACCCGAACGCGGTGCGCGCGCTGCGCGACGACCTGGAGTCGGGCCGCTACCGGTTCGACGACGACGTCCTGGCCCCCTGGACGGGCCCGGACCCCGGCCCCCGGCGCGGCGACGGGCCCGCCGGGACGGGATCGGCGACCCGCACCGGTGGCCCGGGGCCCGACCGGCTGCTGCGTGTGCGGACCGTCGGGGCCGACCAGCGCCGCGCCGTCGCCGAGCTGATCGACGAGATGGTCCCCGGCCGCCACCGCCGTCGGGAACCGGCGGTGGCCGAGCAGCTCGACGAGATGCTGCGTGCCCGGCCGGAGGCGCTGCACAGCGGCCTGCCGTTCGACGTCCGGGTCGGGGGCCGCGTCTTCGAGGCCGTCGTCGCGATCGACCAGGACCCGACCCGGCCCGGCCCGGTCCGCGGCCCCGACGCCCCGGCCGCGACCGACGGCACCGAGCAGATCCGCCGGGGCACCGCCACCTACGTCGAGGGCCTCGCCCACACCTCCGGCCTGTCGGTCCCGGTGGTCGGCACCGGCGGCTCCATCACCGGCTTCGGTGGCGGCGGGGTCACCCTCGGCGGCAGCGAGACCGTGCACCACCGCACCCGCAAGACCGTGAACGTCGACATCGGCTACGACGGCAAGCACGCCCCGGCCGGCGACGTCCCGGTGCGGTTCACCGTGACGCTGCGCGACGACACCGGCGCCCTCGTCGGACCGGGCCCACGTACCCTCGCCGGCACCGCGAGCGGCTGGTTCGACACCGCCGACCGCCGGTCCGGCGGGCGCGTCCCCGCCCGGCTCGACGGCACCGCCGGCCCCGCACTGTCCAACGCCGCGGTCCTCGACATCCGCACCCCCGGCGTCGACGCAGCACTGGCCCGGCTGGCCGGCCAGCTCCCTCCGGAGCTGGTCAGGCCCGGGACGCCGGGACACAACCAGCTTGCCCACTTCCTGTCCGACAACACCCTCACCCACCACTTCCAGCGGCTGACCGGCGGCTGGATGAAGTCCGACGAGCTGAGCGTGGGCGGTGGCCGGTCGGCGTACGTCATGGCCCGGCTGGTCCCCAGAGCCGGGTCGTGGCGCGGCCCGATCGCCGGCAAGACGACGCTGTCCCAGCGCATCGACTGGGGCGTCGAGTCCGGCCGCAGCCGGGGCCGCGGTGTGTCCGGTGAGCTGCGCGGCGGCTGGCGGGTCGCCCCCAAGTTCCTGTTCCTGAACCTGGGTCCCTATGTCGGTGCGGGCTGGAGCCACCGCCGCGGGTGGTCCGCCAACCACATCAGCGCCTCCCGGCGCAACGTCGACCAGACCCGCCTGCAGGCCTTCGACGTCGACTTCGACCTGGAGATGAAGGTCGCCTGGGGCTCGACGAGCGAGACCGCCCCGCCGGTGCGGGTCCCGGTCGAGACGCTGCTCGCCGACGACCCGCACAACGCCCGCGACGCGGGTCTCCCGGTGCCCGACGAGATCCGCGACGCCCCCCGCTCGGCCCGCACCGACACCCTGCCGCCCTACCTCGCTGCGGGCCGCGGCATCGGTCGCGCCCACGTGCACTCCCTCGGCGACGCCCCGGCCCGGCTGCGGGAGCGGATCGAGCGGATCGCCGCCTCCGAGGAGGGCGGCATGGCCTCGCTGGTCGACCACGACGGGTCACACCGCACCGCGTCGAAGGCCGGCACCGTCGAGGGCTTCGGCGAGAGCTGGCGGATGCTCGACCACCAGACCACCCACGCCGTCCTCGGTGCGACGGCGGACCAGCTCCACGACGGCGGCGTGCACCTGCTGTTCGCCCGGGACGGCGTGCGGCACACCGAGTACCTGCACGTCCGCGTCGACGCGGAGATGTCCGGAGTCGTCGACGAGGGACCGCGGGCCGGCGTCGCCGTGAAGACCAGCGCGGGCCACCGCACGGAGTCCACGGCGAGCGCGGGCAGCGCGTTCGACGCCGGGTTCGGCGCCCGGTTCGGCCTGAGCTTCGACGTCGGTCCGATGTACCTGGGCGGGACGGCCCGTGCCGGCTACGCCCACGGCGGCGACGCCGGGAACGCGGTCGGCACCGTCACCGGCCGGCGCAGCGTCGGGGGCCCCGGCGGCGACGCGCACCGCGTCACCGGACTCAACACCTACCGCGTCACGGCGGAGAGGTTCTCGGTCACCAACGCGTTCGGCCGGGTCACCGGCATCGGCCGGCCGGGCCTGCAGGCCGTCGAACGGACCCCGGTGCCCGACGTCGCCGAGCCGCCCGTCGCCGAGCCGTTCGCCCTCGACGTGCCGAAGGAGGAGATGCTGCAGCCGGGGACGCCGTCGCGTCTGCAGCGCGTCCCGATGCCGGGCGCACCGACGGCGACCCCGATCGGACGGAACAGGACCAACCTCGCCCCGACCCTGCGACCCGACACGATCCTCACCTGGGTCGGCGGGGCGGCCGCCCGCCGCGCGGCGATGGAGCAGGCCTTCGACGCCACGACCGGGGCCGGGGTGCTCGCCCGGTCCGGCACCGACGACGGCCGCGCCCTCGACATGACCTTCGGCCCGGAGCGGATCGCCAACGACCGCACCGTCACGCAGAAGGGGATCGGGACACCGGTCTTCGTGCACAAGGGTCGCCTGTTCGACCAGCGCGGCACGGGGGAGGGCGAGCTGATGCTGTTCCGCCCGCGGATCCTGTCGGTGGACCACGCACCACCCGTCGACCGCTCCCGCAGCGAGGTCGTCTTCAGCGGTGGCCTGGCGTCGGGCAGCAGCAACCGCACGCACACCGTCACCGGGACCGCAGGCGTCGAGGCCAACGACACGGCGCTGACGGCACAGGACATCGCCGCCGCGAACGGGCACCCGACCGGATCAGGGGGCGTGCACGGCGGCTACCGGGCGTCGCACCGGGCGGGCCGCTCGCGCGGTACGTCGGGGGCCAGCGAGACGTTCCACGACCTGGGCAGCAGCCGTTCCTACGTCGTCGTGATGGACGGGGTGTTCAAGGCGACGGCGCGCACGACGGCCACCAACCGGGCGCTGGACCTGTTCCGCACGCCCACCGAGCGGACCGCGACCCGCTACGTGAACCTGCCCCGGCAGGTCTACGTGTCCGCGGGTGAGGCACAGCTGCGGGACTGGGGCCTGCTGCCCCCGGAGCTGCCGCGTCCGGACACGGCCGACGTGCCGCTGCAGGTGCCGTCGCGGCTGCGCGCCGCGTCGCCGGTGGGCGGCCTCGGCTGGGCGATGGACGAGGGCGTCGCCGGACCCCTCGCCGACCTGGCGGCGAAGATCCCCGCGCACTTCGACGGGGTGCTGTCGGAGGCCGACATCCGCACCGTGACCGAGCGGTTCACCGATCCGCAGCGCGGGTTCACCGCCTCGGACCTGAAGGGCATGCAGGACAGCCTGGCCGGCAACGGCCTGACCTTCACCGGCTCCCGCGGCGGTGTGGTCGGCCACCACGACCTGACCGGGACCCTGCGGTTCGTGCCCGACCCGGCGCCGGACGCCGCGCGGGTGGAGCGGGTCGTCCACGACGGGCACGCGCCCAAGGTCGAGCAGTACCTCAGCGACCAGCGGATGAGTGTGACCGCGGTGTCGTCCGGGCCGAGCGCCGACATCGGTGGCAGCGCGGGGGGCCGGGAGGGCTCCGTCGACGGGAGCCCGCACTACGGCGGCGGGCTCGCCGCCGGGGGCGCGTCCTGGTCGTCGACGAGCCATCGCCCCGACGCGACGGCCCACACCTACCGCGGTTGGCGCTGGCTGGGGTCCGACGGCCCGACCGCGATCCTCGGCCGCGACGGGCATCTGGAGCTGTCGGTGTCCCGGGACGGGACGACCACCCCGTCGCTGGCCTCGGTGCCGTTCACCCTGCGTCAGCGGGTCCCGGCGTCGTTCCTGTCCACCCAGCCCGACCCGGCGGTCCCGCCGCCGAACCAGATGCGTCCGGCGGCGGCGGTCGACCCGGAGACCGTCCTCGGCAACATCCGCGGCGACGCGCAGCGCGCCCGGACCGCGTTGCAGCAGGCGTTGCGGGCCGCGGACGTCCCTCGGGCCTGGACGGCCCCGGGGGCGCCCGCCCACCACGCCCTCGACGCGATGTTCACCCCCGAGTACCTCGACCCCTGGATCCCGCTGCTGCTGGACGGCCCGACCGACCTGCCGCCGGTCGCGCACCCGAGCCTGCCCGGCTCCACGCTGACGCCGCGGCTGCGCATCGTGCCCGAGTCGCTGCACACCGAGGCCGTGTCGGCCCAGCTCGGGGTCGGTGCGGAGTCCAACTCCATGACCTCGACGGTCGCCGGTCCCTACAGCGAGGTCTCCAGCGGTGTCCGGGGTGGCCTGGTCGGGGACGGTCGTACTCTCGACGAGTCCCGCGGCGACCTGCGCGGCGATGCCCAGGGACAGTCGTCGGCCAGCAACCGGTCCATGCAGCTCCCACTGACCGGACGCGAGCACGAGACCAAGCTCGGCGGCTCGGTCCGCATCCTCGGCGGCTCCTACCGCTACGAGGTCGGGGCGGTCCTCACCCGGCCCGGTCGCGCCGACCTGGACATCACGGGCACGGTCCGGGGCGGGGACCTGCGCCTGTTCATCGGCGAACGCGACGCCGAGGCGCTGCTGGGGCCGATGCCGGCCGAGGTGCGTGCCGCGATGACCGACGAGAAGGTGCGTGCCGACGCCTGGCGCGCCGCCGACACGGAGCTCGTCGCGGTCCAGCACCGCTACGACGAGCTCTGGCTGGACACGCCCGCGGAGGACCGCCGTCGGCTGGAGAGCCTGCGTGGTGAGGCGACCGGCCGCATCGCGACCGACCTCCGCGTGGCCGGCGAGCGCTACGCCGACGCCGCCCGCGAGTGGGCCGAGGCCAAGACCGAGCTGGACCGCCGCACCGCCCAGTGGGTGCAGCAGCGTCCGGTGGCGCCCGCGCCGCTGCCGCCCCGCGCGCGGCGGCTGGGCACGATCCCCGAGGACGACGAGCCCCCGGCGCCCACCCGGTCGGGGAGGAGCACGGCCCCGGGAGACCCCGGGACGGTCGTGCACCAGCCCTTCCGGGCACCGGAGACGCCGACGCGACCGCAGATGGACGCCATCCGCGTCGCCCTGGACGACCGTGGGCTGCGCTCCAGCCGGGACGACTCGTTCGAGATCTACCAGCGCTGGCGCGAGCAGGGCCTCCCGGTACCGCCGTCGCCGACCGAGCTGGCCCGCGCCGCGGTCGAGCACGCCGACCGGAACGGCCACACCGCCGAGGGACGTCTCGCCGCCGCGGTCACCGACCGGGACGGTCGCCCGCGGCCGTTCGTGATGCCGGACCGCTGGGTGCACCTCCTGCAGGGCGACTCCGCGGACGCCGCCCTGGCCGTCGTGGAGACCTGGCACGGGACTCCCCGGCTACCCGACTCGGACCACGGCCGCGTGGCGGAGGACGTCGTCGCCGCGGGACTCGGCACCGAGCTGACCACCGTCGGGGTGGGCGCGGACGCGTGGGCCGCGGTGTCCGCGACCGTCCGGGGCGCGGGACACGGCGCCTCGGCCGTCGTGGAAGCCGCCCGGGAGACCGGCCGGGGACCGCGCACGGTTCCCGCCATCTGGGTGCTGCTCCAGGACGGGGACACCCAGTGGCTCGTCGACCCGCGTGCCGGGGCCGCGACGCGGGTCGGGCCGGACGGTCTGCCCGCCGTCCGCGAGGTGCGCGCCGCCGCGGTCACCGGCGGTCGGGCGCCGCTGCCGCTGCCCAGCCACTCGGCCGTGCCGGAGACCGCGCCGACCCCGGAGCCGACCCCGGAGCCGACCCCGGAGCCGACCCCGGAGCCGACCCCGGAGCCGACCCCTCGGACGGAGCCCGCCGTCGCGGGCCCCGCGGCGGACCGGTCCGGCCCCGCCGGGTCCTCCTTGCCCCAGGGGGATCGCCCCGGCGACCCGACCGAACCCGGTGGGTCCGGAACGCAGAGCCCGACCGTGCCGCCGTTCGTCGTCCTCGATCCCGGCGCGGTGGGCTCCGCCACGACGACGTCGTCGGCGCCCCGGACGGTGGACGACCTGGCCTGGACCTACTCCGGATCCCGTCCCACCGCCGCCGCCGAGCTGCACGAGGCCTGGCACGGGCAGCCACACGCCCCGCGCGAGGAGCCGTCCGGGCCCGTCGGCACCCGTCGGATGCTGGAACGGACCTTCGGCGCTCCGTGGACCGCGGTCGGCACAGGTCCGGCCGCGCTCGGCGCGGTCATCGACACCGTCCGGGCCGCCGGGCCGGGCGCCGACGCGGTGGTCTGGGGCGCGTTCGAGCGCGACCCCGCCGTCCCACCGACCGGAGAGGGACACCCCCGGCTGATCGGGCCGACCCACTGGAACCTGCTCAACGACGGCGGCACGGTGCAGCTCGTCGAGCTGCGCACCGGCGACGTCGTCCCGGCCACCGCCGACCACCTGAGCTACCTGGGCCGGGTCGAGGCGGTCGGGACCGGCGCCGACGGCGTGCCGCTGGTCTTCCCCCGGACAGACCACCGGTCCGTTCCGCGGCCCCCGTTCGCCGACGACCCGACGGCCGTGTTCGGGCTGCACGAGCCGATCTGGCAACAGCTGCGGGGATCCGGTCTCGACGGGCACCTGGCGGTGCACGATCTCTGGTGGGGCCGCCCCCGCGCCACGCCGGACTCTGGCGCGACGCCCGCACCGGCCGCGACCCCCGATCCGGTCGACACCCGGGCTCCGACCGAGAGCGACCGGGGTCGGAGGAACGTCCGGGACGAGATCGAGCGGACGTTCGGGTTCCCACCGGTCGAGATCGGCACCGGCCCGGACGCGTGGGCCCGGTTCGCCGACGCGCTGCACGGCGGTGGCCACGGCGGCTCCGGGCTGGTCCGGCTCGAGCACCCCGGCGACGGGCGCGTCGAGACGCTCTCCCTGCTGCAGGTCGAGGGTGACGTGCTCGTACTGACCCCGTCCGACGGCGGCGTCGTCCTCGCCGAGCACGTCGTCGTCCCCGACGATGCGCGCCTCACGGCGGTGGGGGTCACCAGCACGGGCGACCGTGTGCGGGCCGTCCCGGCCGACGAGCCGGAACCGTTCGTGCCCGGGCCATCGGTGCCCGAGGCTCCCCCCGTGGACGCGGTTCCGGCCGCCCGCTCCGGGCGCGCGGAGCCGCTGCACCGCACCGGCCCCCGGTGGCAGCAGGGGCACGAGCCTGCGGCGGACTCCGAGCAGCTGTACCGCCGCGACGTCGTCTGGGACGCCCAGCGGGCCGCGGCACCGGTGACCCTCGTGCGGGCCGACGCCATCACGGTGCTTCCGCCCGGTGAACGGGACGTCGGCATCTCCCGGTTCGCCGACCTCGCGCCGGTGGAGGTGCGCCGCTACGAGGTGTTCCCCGGGCACTTCGTCCGTGAGCTCACCGCCGCCGTGCGGCTGGTGGGTGACCCGGCCGCGGTCGCCGAGGCCACTGCGTTGGCCGTCGAACAGCTGGAGCTGCTCAACTACCGCTACCGGCTTCCCGGCGGGGACCAGCTGCACCTGAGCCTCGATCTCTCGCCCACCCGCCCCGAGCATCAGGTCGTCGTGGTGGAGGACGTGCCGTGGGTTCGCGGGCAGTCGCCCACGTCGCACCAGGAGCGCTGGCAGCTGGACCAGATCCGCGGCCTGAAGGCGACGGGGTCCGCCGTCGCGGCGCACGAGCTCTCCCACGTGTTCGGCCTGCCGGACAGGTACGGCCCGCACGGGAACGCCGCGGCCGTCGGCGGGACCGTCGCGTACGGCGCCCTGATGGGCCCCGACGGCATCCCGGTGTACACCGAGGCCGATCTGGCCCGCCTCGACGCCCTGTTCGGCGGGCCACAGCTGCCGAGCAGGCCGCTGCCGTCGGTCACCACGCCGACGGCCCGGGATCGGCTGGTGCCGGGCCACCACCAGTGGGCCGCGATCCAGAACGTGCTGAGGGAGCTGCGTCTGCCCGTCGTCCGGGACGATCGTCCGGAGCCGACCGCCCCGGACCACCCGACCGCGTCCGGCGATGCCGCGGCGACCGCGCGGGACCGCGCGGCGTACCACGGGAACGAGGCCTACCGCACGGCGTTGCTGGACGCCTACGACGCGTGGCGGCGGCGGACCTCCCCGCTTCCCTTCGACGTCGACACGCTCGCCCGGGCGACCGTCTCACTGGCCGAGATGCGCAACCTGGTGCGCGATCTGCTCCCGTTCACCACCGACCGGACGGACCGGTTCGCGCTGCATCGTGGGGCGTGGGAGGAGTTGGCGGGCAGCGGTCTCGACGGGCACCTGGCGCTGCACGACCTGTGGCGTGGACGCCCACGGGAGGTCGTCGCCGAGCCCGCCGCGGATGCGGTCGAGCAGACGTTCGGCGCCCCGCTGGCGGAGATCGGCACCGGCGTCGCCGCCTGGGTGCAGGTCCACAACGGCCTGGTCCACGGCGGTGACGGCAGCTCGGCGCTGGTCCGGATGCATGACCCGGCCACGGGACGAACCGAGACGGTGTCGATGATCCACAGCCGGGGAGCCGTGGTCGTGCTGACCCCGTCCGACGGCGGCGTCGTCGCCGCGGTGCGGCGGGAGCCGGGCGCCGGCGTGGTCGTCTCGGCCGTCGCGACGGGCCGCGACGGCAACCTGCTGCGACTGCACGATCCCGCGCCGGCCGACGGCGTATCCACCGACGTCGTGCCCACCGACGCCGCCCCGGAACCCACCCCCGCACCCGAAGCTGCTCCCACGCCCGAGCCGGCCTACGCCCCCGCCCCGGGCAACACGCTGGCCCCAGCGACCCAGAGCGGTCCGACCACGGGCGTCGACCACGTCGTCACGGTGGCCGCCGCACTGTTGCCGCGCTCGCCCGCCGACAACGATCTCGCCTCCCTGCGGCACGCCGTCCGGGACGACGTGGGTGCCCTGCTCGACGGCCGCATCGTGCGGGTCGGCCGGGAGAAGGTCCTCGTCACCGTGGACCCGGACTGGTCGGCGGCGACCCCGGTCGACGGTGGCTCACCCGAGCCCGCAGGCGCGTCCCGTGAGTCCCACCGGGGCTCCTCGGCGGCGACGTCGTCGTCGCGGTCGCCGATGACCCGTTGGTTCCTCTTCGTCCCGGCGGTCCCCGGTCTGTTCGGCCTCGGTGGGGTGACCCTGCCGACCGGGGCGTCGACGCACCGCACGGCCGTCCGCTCGGAGTCCGAGCAGGTCGCGATCTCGGTGACGCTGCCCGAGCGGCCCGAGGGCGGCACCGGGTTCCGGGGCATGCGCACGGTCGAGGTGCCGCTGCGCTTCAGCCTCACCAGGGTCGACGCCGCAGGCGACCCGATCGGCCCGACGACGACGGTCGGGGACCGTCCCGGCGACCCCCGGGTCTCGGCCGGGATGACCGTGCCTGTCGGGCTCCGCAGCACCGGGACGACGGTGCCGCTGCCGCCGACCCTGCCTCCGTCGTTGGTGGAGGGCGCGCACCTGGACTCCTCGACGCCCGGACGGCACCAGCGGACGGCACTGCCCGCCACCCCGGAGCGGACGCCGGACGTGGCGCGACAGCTGGCCGAGCACATCGGGTCGGCGAACCCCCACACCCTGCGTGCGCTGCGGACGGCGCTGAGCTCGGACGGCCTCGCCTCGCAGCTGCCACGGATGGCGGTCGGCCCGCGCCAGGCCGGCAGCGGCGCCGGCTGGGTGGACTCGGTGTCGTTGCTCCCCAAGAGCAACCCGCTGCTCTCGCTGTTCAGCTCGCACGGCCGCAGGCTCCAGCTGCGAGCGGTCGCCCGGGAGGTCGAGTACCTGGAGACCATCGAGGGAGCGAGCTGGTCCACCACGACGAAGGGCGCCGCGACGGCCGCCGGCGGCACCCGGGCGAGCCGGGCGGGCGAGGGCTCACTCGGGGCCGGAGCGGGCGTCGACGTCGGCATGGTCACCGCGGCGGCCGGTCCGCTCGGGGCGGCCGGCCGCTTGGCCGAGACCTCCCACGCCCACGACCGCACGACCACCCACGAGTCGACGCAGGACCGGCCGGGCCCGGTCGTGCGCTACCGCACGGTCTACGACCTGGAGGCCCGCCTCCCGGGCCAGGCGCCGATCACCTTCGACCGTGCGCTCACCGCGCAGCACTGGACCACCCCGGAGGAGGCGGCCCGCACCGGCGTCCTCCCCACGGCGGACGGCCTCCCGGGAGGCCCGTCGGCGTCTCCCGAGCCGCAGGCGACGAGCGAGAAGCTCGCCGCGATCATGCGGGACTCGGTGGCGTTGCTGCCGGGCCACCACCGGTGGTCGTGGCGGGACTCGACCTTCGCCACCTCCTTCGACGACACCCGGCTGAGCGGCGGGATCTCCGACCGCCACGAGCGCGAACTCGGCCGCACGGACGCGGTCGAGGCGGCGGTGTCGGCGGACCGGCTGCCCCGCATCACCCCGGACCTGCTCGTGGACGGGCCGCTCACCGTCGAGCTCACCCCCGAACCCGGCCGCGGCCACGACTACCACGTCGCGCTGCGGGTCTCGGCCCGGCTCGACGGCGAGCTGGTCGACCTGGGCCCCGCCCCGGAGCGCCCCTCGACCACGCGGATCGGCGAGACCGGTAGCGGCGAGCACACCGCGAAGCGGGGCTGGTCGGTCACCGGGGGAGTCGTCGGCCGGGTGTACTCGCAGCTTGCCGGGAACCTCGCACTGGCCACCTTCTACAGCAAGCTCGGGTACCACCGTTCCACCTCGACGACGATCAGGCACACCACCGGGTCCGACGTCGGGGGGCCCGCGGCCCCCGGCTCGACGCCGACGGCGCGCCGGTGCCCGAGCCCCTGCACCGGTACCGGGCCCGGGTCGAGTACACCGTCACCGGGCACCACTGGTCCCGGCCCAACGCCCTGGTCCGGGGGGCACCGTCGGCGGTTCCGGCCTCGAGGTCCCGACCCGTCACGACCTGACCATCGTCGATCCCGGAGCCGCGGAGGCCGGACGTGCGCCGGGGACGGTCGTCGCCGACGTCGTGCTCGAACTGCCCGCCGGGTCCGACGCCGCCGCCGTGCGCGCCGAGCTGGAGCGCACCGTCGTACCGACCGATCGCACCGCCCTCCCGGGGATCGCGCTGAACGGGGACCCGGCGCTGCGCCGGGGCACGTCCCGCGAGCTCGACGGGATCCGGCTGCTGTCGGTACACGGCCTCGAACACGTTCGGACCTCGGTGCGCGACCAGACCGTCGACGCCTCCGGAGACCCGGCCCTCGGGTTCGCCGACGGAGCGAACTCCGGCCTGATCGACACCGCGCTCTCGCAGAGCGCGCTGCGCGGCGACCCGCACCTGTTCTCCCGGCCGGTGCACCTGGACGGGCTCGGCTGGGCGCGTCGCCGGGCCGACACCCAGGCAGCGGCGGCGGTCTCGTTCTCCCTCCGCGAACCTCAGGTGCTGGACACGGTGTGGGAGCAGCCCTCGGGGGCGATCACCGGCGGCAGCGTCCTGGCCCGCGAGGCCGGGAGCGGCTGGTCGCTGACGAACTCGATCGAACCGGCGTACCTCGCCACGGGCGACCCGGGCGCCATCGGTGGCGGTGCCGGCAACGCGATCGGCCTGTTCCTCGGCGAGATCGGCCTGTGGGGTGGCTCGCAGTCCTTCCGGGACGGGGAGAGTGCTGCCGCGCAGACCACGCGCACGATCTCCGGTGAGCCCCGGGCACTGCACCTGATCCGGGCCGACCTGGGCTCCACCGTCGCCGCCGAGGCGAGCCGCCGGGGCAACCTCGACCGATGGGAGGTGTTCGGGCGGTCCCCGGTGGGACGCTCCGCGGAGCACTTCACGCTGCCGGGAGCAGTGCACGCCCTGGTGACGGACGAGCAGCTCCACGCGATCCGGACCCTGCAGGCGGAGGAGGACGCCCTCCGCGCCGCGGAGACCGGACCGCCCCGCCTGCCGGAACTGGTCCTGGACCACACCCCCGGCGGGTCGATCCTGGACCCCTCGTCGCGTCCGGCGGTCGAACCGGTGCCCGAGGGGCGGTCGCTGCCGGCGCCGGACCGGGTGGGCGGCGTCCTGCAGCCGGTCGACCTCGGCGACACTCTCCCGCTGCTGCGCGAGCAGCTGGTGCACCGGCTCGGGCCGGAGCGGGCCGAACGACTGCTCTCGTCCTCGGCCGTGACGACCCCGCACGACGGCCACCGCGAGGCGCACACCCTGCTGTCGGCCCTGCAGGGCTCGTTGCGTGACGCGATGGCCGACGGGGTGGGTATCGCGCTGAGGCTGGAGGACCGGCTCAGCGGCCGGACCTACGACCTGCGCGTCGGAGCCGAGCTGCTCGCACCGCCCGAGCCGCTGGGCGTGACCCACGGCGAGCTCACGACGACGACGGTCTCCACGTTCACCCGGACCGCCGCGCGCACCCTGCGCCGGGTCCTGGCCGAGGTCATCATGACCGTGGTGCCGGGCGGGATGTTCATCCCCTCGACCGAGGCGGGCACCGCCCGACATGGTGCCCCGTACCTCGCGGCCGGTCTGGGGCTGGCCTACGTCGGGGAGTGGCTGGCCCAGACCCAGCAGACGGTCCAGGAGTGGGCGACGGCCCGGCAATCCTCGGAGACGGCGTCGGGGGTCCTGGCGGCACACCGTGCAGAGGTCCTGTTCGACGTGCGGATCGAGCGGCACGGTGAGCGGATCGCCGCCGCCCCCGCGGTCCGGACGGTCGAGCTCCGGTCCCTGGCCGAGGACACGCCGGCCGGTCGTATCCCGCAGGCCCACCGGCAGGTCCCGGCCTCGCGGACCACGATCCGGTCGGCGGACGAGGCCCGGCCGGACGCGCTGGCGGCCTGGCGGTCCGCGGACGCGGCCGCGCTGCCCGCCGATCCCGCCCGTGCCCGGGCCGTCGACTTCGCCGGTGACACCGGCGACCTCGTCCGGGCCGCCGAGCAGGCCGTCCGTGAGGGCGGCGGGACGGTCACCGCGGCGACCACCCGTGCCCTGCAGGCGGACCTGACCCCGAGCCGGTTGACGGCCTCGGCCCGCGAACAGCTCGAGCACGGGATGCCCCTGGTCGTCCCCACCAGCTCCGGCTTCGACCTGACCCTGCACGCCGTGCTCCCCGACACCGGCGAGCTGGTGGGGGCCAGCGACCGCATCCGGCTGGGTGGCTCCACCGCCCGGACCGGCGCGGAGCACGTCGAGTACGGGTCCGCCAGCGAGCACCTCGTCGGTGCCATGCCCGTCGTGTCCGGCGGGGTCCCGCACCCGCCCGAGTCGAACACCTACTCCGAGGGGCGGCAGCCGTTCGGCCAGGCCTCGGGCTGGGCGCTGGGCCTGGAGCCGCTGGGCGCGGCCGGGGCCGAGCACGAGCAGCGCGGCGCGACCTCCTCGGGCGGCACCGAACGCCCCGCACGCGGGCCGGGTGACGTGAGCCCGATCAGCACCCTGCACACGCACGGGACCCGGTTCAGGGTGGTCGCCGAGCCCCGGTCCGTGCCGCTCGGCTCCGGCCGGCGGACCGGCGTCGTCGACGTCGACCTCGACCAGGGGTACGTGGTCCGGCGCACCGACCGCGGCGAGAGCCTGCCCGCCGCGCTCGTGGACGCGGTGCACCAGCTGGGCGTCAGGGACCGGGAGTGGGGCCGGGCCCGGTCGGAGCTGCGGGCCGCGGAGAGGGGCGCCGGGGCCGATGCCGCCGCGAACGACCACTCGGCCGCCGCGGAGCGCGAGCGGGCCGCCGCCGAGGCCTGGTGGTCGGCCAAGGGGACCTACGACGCCGAGCTGGCCCGGACCGGCACCCGTTCCGACAGCCCCCTCCCAGTGCGAGGGGACCCCCCGCGTGACCCCGCCCCCGCCGACGGTCCTGGCGTGCCACCCGGCCCCGCGGTCCCGCCGGCTCACGAGAGCTGGGTCTCCGAGGCGGTTCCGAGCTGGGACGTCGACGGCGACGTGTCCACCCGCGAGCCCGTCCGGTCGGCCCACGAGGACGACGCCGTCCGGGCCGGGCACAGCGGTCAGTCCGCCCGGACACCCCCGACGCCGTAGGCTCCCGCCGTGTTGTCGATGTGGGACCTGCCGGAGATCCGGTCGGCCCCGCGATGGCCGGGCGTGTGGCCCACGGCAAGGACGGCACCCGGTGCGCGGCACGTGGACGCGATCCGGGACCTGGGGCGTCCCGACCCACGCGCGGCAGCGCCCCGGCCGCCCGCCCGCTGACACCACGAACCGCCCCCGAACGGAGCGCTGTCCATGAGCACCTCCCCCGGCCACACGCCCACCCCGGAGGGCGGGCCCGCCGAGCCCGAGGTCCCCGACACGGCCGAGGACCAGATCGCCTACCTCATCGACCCGGGCTGGCGGCCGACCCCCGGGCAGCCCGATCCCGGGCCGGCCCAGGTGGTGGGGGCCTGGATCCTGCGCGCCGACGGCGGGATCGAGGGGTTCCAGAGCAACCCCGACTACGTCCCGTCGGACCCCGGGTCACCGACCGACCCCGTCGCCGCCGTCCTGCAGATCCTGGCCCTCGACCGGGAGGACGGCCTGCGCCCCGAGGACGAGACCATGGAGCTGCTCGACACGGTGCTGGTCGAGGCCCGGCTCGGCGTCGCTCTCGACGAGAACGGCGTCGCGGTCGTCCGGGCGGCACCCGGCGGGGGAGTCGTCCCCGTCGTCACCGCCGCCGCGCACCGCGACCGGGTCACCGGCGTCGCGTCCTGGCGCGAGACCACCGCCGCGGAGCTGGCCGCCGCCCTCCCCGCCGAGGGTGTCGACATCGTGGTCAACCCCGACTCGCCCGCCCCTGCGCTGATCCCGGCCGCGAGGCTGCGCTCGCTCGTGGGCGGGGCCCCCACCGGGTGACCGGTTCGCGGGGGATCTCCCCCGTGGCGCGCGCGTGGGGTCCCGTCGTCGCTCCGCGGTGCCGGGGCCCGCACTAGACAGGGGAGGACCGCCGGAACCGACTCTGCCGAAGGGGCGCGATGGAGCCGCGACGCCGTACGGGACCGGTGCCGCGATGAGCGCGGCACTGGCCGTCTCGCCGATGGGCGGTACCGGGCACCGCAGCCTCGCCGACGCCGTGGCCGCGGCACCCGAGGGTGCCGTCATCAGCGTGGCGCCGGGGACCTACACCGAGCCCCTCGTCCTGCGGCAGGCCGTGACGATCCTCGCCGAGGAGGGCCCGGGCACCGTCCGGATCGCCCCTCGCGAGGGGGTCGCGGTGGTGCTGGCCGGGCCGCCGTCGGCGACCGCGCAGCTGTCCGGCATCACCGTGGCGGGCGCCGAGGGGGTGGTCGCGGCAGTGCTGGTGACCAGCGGGGCGCTGCAGCTGAGCGAGTGCGCGGTCACCGGCGCGGGCTGGTCGGCGGTGCTCGCCCGCGACGACGGCGCGGTGCACGCCCGCGACTGCACGCTGACCGCCCCGACGGGCGCGGGGGTCGTCGTCAGCTCTCCGGTGGGCAGCACCGTGTCGCTGTGCCGCATCACCGACGTCGGCACCACCGCGGTCGTGGTGGCCGGCGACGGCGTGCTGGACCTCGCCGCGACCCGGATCGAGAACCCCGCGGGCAACGGCGTGTTCGTCCACGAGCGGGGCCGGCTCACGCTCTCGGGGACGTCGGTGTCCGCGGCGGGCAAGCCGGCCGTCGCCGTCGAGCAGGAGGGTGCGCTCACCGCTACCGACCTGCGGGTCACCGAGACCGCCGGGGCCGGGCTGTACCTCGCCAGCAGTGCCGCGGTGCAGGTCGACGGCGCCGAGATCGGTCCGTGCGGCGCCGTCGGCGTGCACGTCGACCAGGCCTGCCGCCCGCAGCTGCGCGCGCTGACCGTGCGTGCCGCCACCGGGGCCGGGCTGCTGTGGACCGGCCGGGCCTCGGGCACCGCCACCGGATGCACCGTCGGGTCCACCGAGGGCGACGGGCTGCGGGTGACCGGGCGCAGCACCCCCGAGCTCGACGCCGTCGAGACCGGTGGCGACACCGGCGCCGGTGTCGTCGTCGACGACGGCGCCGACCCGTTCCTGCGCCGGCTGCGCGTCCTGGACGCCGGGACCTGTGCCCTGGTCGTCTCCGGCGGTGCCCGTGGCCGCCTGGAGAACGTGGAGATCGAACGCGCGGGCGCCGACGGGGTGCGGGTCACCGACGGGGCCCGCCCGCAGATCGACGGGCTGCGCCTGCGCGGCGCCACCGGGTCCGGTGTGGCCGTCGGCGGCGCGGCGTTGTCGCTGGCCGACGGCGACCTGTCCGCGGTCGGCGGCGACGGCGTCACCGCCGGCACCGGCGCCGACCTGACCCTGCAGCACTGCCGTGTCGTCGGGGCGCCGGGCGCCGGGTTCCGCCTGGACACGGGCTCCGGCGGCACCCTCGAGGGCTGCGGGGCCGTCGTCGGGGGAGCGGACGGGATCGTCGTCGCCACGGCCGAACCGGTCCGGCTGACCGGCTGCACCGCACAGGGCAACGCCGGTGCCGGGCTGCGGGTCACGGCCCCCGCGGCGTCGCTGACCGTCGAACGGCTGGCCAGCCTCGCCAACGGGATCCCGGACGCGCCGGGGCCCCGGTCCGGTGGCCAGGCCGCGGTGGCCGACGGCGGCCCCACGGAGGTCGCCGCACCCGCACCGGGCACGACATCGGCCCGGCGGCCGACCAACGACCCGCTCGACGCCCTGCACGCGCTCGTCGGTCTGGAGGGGGTGAAGGCCGACGTCACCTCGCTGGTGAACCTCAACAAGATGGCCAAGCGCCGCGTCGACGCCGGGCTGTCCGCCCCGCCGATGGCCCGCCACCTGGTGTTCGCCGGCGCGCCCGGCACCGGCAAGACGACCGTCGCCCGGCTCTACGGCGAGATCCTCGCCCGCCTCGGGGTGCTGCGGTCCGGGCACCTGGTCGAGGTGGCGCGCGCGGACCTGGTCGCCCAGATCATCGGCGGCACCGCGATCAAGACCACCGAGGCGTTCACCAGCGCGCTGGGCGGGGTCCTGTTCATCGACGAGGCCTACACGCTGTCCAGCGGACGAGGCGGCACCGGCCCCGACTTCGGGCGCGAGGCGATCGACACCCTGGTCAAGCTGATGGAGGACCACCGCGACGACGTCGTCGTCATCGCCGCCGGCTACTCGAAGGAGATGCAGCAGTTCCTGGAGGCCAACCCGGGCATGGAGTCCCGCTTCAGCCGGACCATCGAGTTCGCCAACTACGACGCCCCCGAGCTGGTCACGATCGTGCGCAGCCAGTGCGAGCGCCACGACTACCGCCTCGCCCCGGAGGCCGAGCAGGCCCTGCTCGCCTACTTCGAACGGATTCCGAAGGACGGCACGTTCGGCAACGGGCGCACCGCCCGTCGGGTGTTCGAGCGGATGGCCGACCGGCAGGCGTCCCGGCTGAGCTCCGGCGGCGCCGTGGATCCCGCCGACCTGACACTGCTGACCGTGGATGACCTCGAACTCGCCGTCTGAGGCCGTCGCAGGTCCGGGGCTCGACCGGTCAGCCGGAGAACCCCGGGTCCTGCATCGCCGTCATGAGCTCGGTGCGCGACCGGTAGCCGGCGCGCGCGAACATCCGGCCCAGCCTGCCCTCCACACTCTTCTCGCTGACCTGGAGGATCGTGGCGATCGTCCGGTTGCCGAAGCCCTGCCCCACCAGCAGGCCCAGCAGCCGCTCGTTCTCCGCCACGACCGAGGCCCGGCCCGGCACGGTCACGCCGGCGCGGGTCATCAGGCCGCGGACCCAGCTGCGGCACAGCAGCGCGCCGAGCTCCCCGAAGAGGTCGTAGCACTCCCACAGGTCGTCGGGCCCCACGAGATCGAGCTCGCCCAGCATGCCGATGACCGTCGCCAGTTCGAGGGGGATCCCGCGCTCCCGGGCGAGCCGCAGACAGCTCTCGACGGTCGCCCCGTCGCGGTCGACGAAAGAGCGCACGAGCAGCAGGTACAGCTCCGTCCGCGAGGTTCCCAGCATCCCGTGCAGACGTTCCAGCGCCCCGCCCACGCGCCGGGCGCCGTCGGCGTCGCCGCGAGCCATGGCGATGCGCGCCACCTGGAGGTGGGTCGCCTCGGTCCCGATGAGGACACCGCGCTCCTCCGCGTCGGCGACCGAGCTCTGCAGCCGGTCCATCGCCTCGTCGAGGTCCCCGACGGCGACGTCGGCGAGGGCACGGGGGGCGGCGAGCAGATGTCGCAGCGACGACTTCGCCGCGATCGCCTCGTCCAGGAACTCCCGGGCCCGGGTGATGTCGCCCCGGGCCAGCAGCAGGAAGGCGTGGTGCTGCTGGGTCAGCTCCAGGCCCGCGTCGTGCCCCACGACGAGCCCACCGACGCGGTAGCGGCGGGCCAGGTCCTTCGCCTCGGTGGTCCGGCCCTCCAGGAACGCCAGCGAGGCCCGGTCGGACAGGCTCAGCATCTCCGGGGTCAACCCCTCGCTCGCCATCAGTCGGCGGACCCGGTCGACCTCGCTGAGCTGGAGCAGGAGTGTGACCAGCCCCTGGACGAAGGCCAGCTGCCGACGGGCGGAGTTGTCCTTCGGCCACAGTTCGCGGTCGGCGAGCAGCGTCTCGAACGTCGCCGGACGTCCCGCACCCAGCTCGGCCATCATCGAGATCGTGTCCCCGAGGTAGGAGTTCGCCCCCGGACCGCGCCACGCCCACCGTGTCTCGTCGAGCAGCTCCAGGGCGTCCCGCCACCGGCCGAGCATGAACAGGGCCAGCGCCCGCCACGAGGACCGGGCGGCCACGTCACCGGGGAGCTCGCGGCGGCCGTGGGCGACGGCGCGGAGCCCCTCGATGTCGCCGAGGCTGCGCATCGAGCCGAGCAGCGTCGCACCGGCGTCGATCACCCACTCCTCGGGCAGGACGTCGCCGAGGTCCTCCAGGACGGACTCGATGGTCGTGACGGCGGTGGCGTAGTCACCGGTGCGGTAGCAGCTGGTGGCGTACATCCAGCGGGCCATCGCCTCGTCGGCGCGGTCGGAGGACAGTTCCGCGGCAGCCAGCCACCAGGCCTTCGTCCGGCCCGGGTCGTCGGCGGCACGGATCGTGGCCCGCTGGACCAGCTCGGTCCGGGCCCGGCCGGTGTCCAACAGCGCGCCCGCCTCGGCGATCCGGTCGGTGAGGTAGTCAGGGTCCTCGGCGTGGGCGGCGCCGGTCCACATCGCGACGACGGCGGTGACGGCCACCCAGCGCCGCTCGTAGGGGCCCAGACAGGCGGCGAGCTCGACCGCCACCTGCGGGACCGGGAAGCGCCAGCCGCCGTCCGCCCCGCCACGGTGCAGCACTCCGGCGTCGACGAGCTCGCCGAGGTGGTCGCGCGCCTGCTCGACGCCGATGTCGAGGCTCGCGGCGAGCAGCCGGGGCAGTGCAGGCCCGAGCGGCGCGAGCAGGGCGACGGCGGTCGCGACCGGCCACATGGCGGGTCCCAGGCGACGCACCGGGCGCAGCAGCGGCCCGTCCGGCCGGGGGGTCGGCTCCTGCCCCGGACCGAGGTAGGCGTGCCGGTCGGAGATCACCACGCGCCCTCCCGCCGAGAGGCTTCCCAACAGGTCCAGCACCGCCTCCGGCACCCCCCGCGTCCGCGCGAGCACGAGGTCGACCAGCTCGGGTGCCGGACGGCTGCGCAGCTGCTCGGCCAGCAGGCGCGCGATCTGCGCACGGTCGAGCGGCCGCAGCCGGTGCGAGTCGAGGACGCCGTCGCGACGCAGCGCACGGACCACCGGGACGAAGGGACGCAGGAACCCCGGGACCGGGGTCTGGACGGTGAACACCGCCCGGACACCGGCCTCGGCCAGGGACGGCACCAGCGCGGCGAGCACCGCGACCGAGTCGGGATCGCTGCGATGCAGGTCGTCGACGAGCAGGGTCAGCCGGTGCCGGTCGAGCACCATCGCGATCGGTGCCGCCACCCGGGCGGCGAGGGCGGGGGAGTGCCGGGCGCCGTCGACCGGGTGCAGCAGCGTCGGCGGGACCCGGTCGAGGACGGCCGTGCCCCCGTCGATCACCGGACCGTCGGGGGTGTAGCGCAGGCGCAGGACCTCGCCGCCGCGGTCCCCGATCCCGGCGCCCAGCCGGTCGAGCAGGGTGGTGCGCCCGATACCCGGCGGTCCGTGCACGAGGGCCGGGCGGGTTCCGTCGTCCGGAAGGTCCGGGACGGGCAAGGGTGCCTCCACAGGGCGGTCGTCGACGACGGCGTGACAGGACGGGGGAGTCCTCGCACCGCGGACGACGAGCGGACATCGGGCCGGTGCCCGGTCTTCCCGGGGGCCGGTCGCGGCGGTGCGGATCGTGCCTCGTCGGTCGATCGTACCGTTCCGCGCTACATGTCATGATCGTCGCAGCTTGCGGGGCCGCATGACAGGGCCGCACGACAGGGACGGTGACGTGGGCAGGGAACGGATCGAGCTCTGTGGTCGGGACGAGGTGCTGGACGCTCTGCGCGGCACGCCAGGGGCGTCGTTGACGGTCCTCCGTGGCCCCACCTCCAGCGGGCGGACCGCACTGCTCACCCGGATCGGTGACGAGCTGCGCGAGTCGGGTTCCACCGTCCTGTTCGTGGATGCGGTCCAGGACCACGCGGACTGGGACCGGTTCGGGGTCCGCCCGCTGCTGGCCGCGGTCCGTCGATCCTTCGAGCAGCTCGACCCCGGGCTCGAACTGCCCGGGGCGATGCGGTCGGTGCGCCACCTGGCCACCGCCGAGACCTACGAGTCGATCGCCGGGCGCTCCCGGCTGCGCGCGGAGACCGGTCGCCTCCTCGCCGCGGTCGGGGCCCGGGGCCCGGTCACCGTCGCCGTCGACGACGCCGACCACGTCGAGGCTCCGCTGTTCGTGCTCGCGGAGGCCCGGCGCGCCGGGCACCGCGTGCTCGCCGCGACGCGGACGGCGCAGCTCCCGACCGAGCAGGTCGCCGAGGTCGGTGACGCCGCCGACGAGATCATCGACCTCCCGATGCTGCCGGACGAGGCATCGGTGGAGATCCTGCGCCGGGCGGCGGGCGGCCCGGTCGACCCGGGACTCGTCGACGCCCTGCGGGGCGCGCTCGGGTTGTTGTTCGGGTGCCCGGGGACCCTGATCTCCACCCTGGCCGCGTTGCGTGCGGACGACCGTGTCGTGCGCGTGGACCGCAACCTCTGCCTCCGCGACGACCGCGCGCCGATCGGGCTCCCGACCGGGCACTTCCTGGTGGAGGCGGTGCGCACCGCAGGTCGTGTCGCGGAGGAGCTCGTCGCCCTCGCGGCGGGCCCCACCGGGCTCCGGATCGCCGACCTCGACGCCGTCGCCGGGGCGACCGGGCGGACCGCGGTGGGCTGTGGCGCCGTCGTCGACGCCCTCGCCGCGGAGTCCGCGCTCGAGTGCGACTTCCGGGGGCGCCTGACACCGCTGTGCCGGGCGCTGGGGACCACGGTGCGGGCCGGGCTGGGGGAGGACGCGCTGCGCGACCTGCACGTGCGGATCGGTCGCCGGCTGCAGTCCACGGTCGAGCTCAGCGGCCGCGACGACCTGTCCGCGCTCGCCGACCACGTCGCCGCGGCCGGAACGGTGTGGCCCGCCCAGCAGCGGCTGACGGTCGTGTTGCACGACGAGGCCGTCCGCGTCGCCGACAGCGACCCGGACCGCGCGATCACCCGTCTCCGGTCCGCGTGGCGGCACGCCGGGCCCGGACACGGCCGGCGTCGTGTGCAGACCGAGCTGATCCGCACGACCCGGGCCGCGGGCCGCTTCGACGAGCTGGCCGACTTCGTCGCCGACGCCGTCGACGAGGGTGGGTACCGGACGACGGGCTCACGCACCGAGCTGACCGCGGCCGCCGCGCTCGCCGCCCTGCAGCTCGGCCGCCGGGTGAGCGCGCCGGTCCGCTCGGCCCTGGCCGGGATCGGGGATCCCTACTGCCCGCTGGAGCTGTGCGAGCGCTGGTGGCGCGGTGACCACCTGTCGATCGGTGAGCTGGTGCGGGGCTTCGCGCCGCTCGCGCCCGGCGGGCCGGTGTCGACGCTGCGGGACCTGTCCGCGGACTCGCTGCGGGTGCCCGCGGACGTCCGGCACGCGTACTCCCGGCGGCGGTTGGTGCCGCTGCTCCGGTGGCTGCAGGGACCCGGCTACCGGCCGCCGGCCGAGGGCCCGTTCGCGGCGTTCGAGCGCATGATGATCGCCTACGGGGACGGGCGCTGGAACCGGGCGTTGTCGGCGGCCCGGCTGCTGCAGACCCAGGAGTCCGCGGACCTGGTCTCCCGGCCGTGGGCGGCGCTGGCCGCCGCGGCCGTCCATCGCTACCGGGGCCGGGAACGGCGTGCACTGGCGTGGGCGCAGATGATCCCCGAGCTCGACGACACCGACACCGACACCGCCGTGCCCGCGTTGCGGGAGTGGGCGCAGGCGCGGCTCGCCTACACCGGGGAGAACCCGCTGGAGGCGCTGCCCCTGACCTGGGCGGTGTACTGCCGCGAGCTGCGGCGCGGCTCCCCGGGGCCGCACGCCGGTGAGGTCCTGAACTGGCTGGCGATGCTCGCCCGCAGCAGCGGCGACGACGGGTGGCGGCGCCGGATCGGCGAGGCGGTCGAGGAGGCGGTCGCCGCGGAGCCCGAGTCGGTCGGCCCGGAGTACGGCGATCTGATCCGGGCGATGCTCCACGACGACCCCGCCGCCGCCCGCCGGGGCGTCGCGTGGTGGCGTGAACGGGGCAGCCTGCCGGACCTGGCACAGGCGTGCCTGCAGGCCGCCGACGTCGTCGGGGCCGAGGAGGCGGAGCCCCTGCTGCACGAGGCGCTCGCCATCGCCGACGACCTGAAGGCGGTCCGGCTCCGGCGCTCGGTGCGGCGGGCGATGGCGCGGTACGGGATCACCGTGCGGACCCCCGAGCTCACCGAGCAGCGGCTGTCCGAGCTGGAGATGCAGCTGGTCGAGCTCATCACCGAGGGCCGCTCGAACCGGCAGATCGCGGCCAGGATCACGATGAGCGAGAAGACGGTCGAGAACCACCTCACCCGGCTCTTCGGCAAGACCGGCTGCCACAACCGGCGCGAGCTGGTCGTCGCGCACCTGGCGGGCCGGCTCACCGGGCTGGCTCCCGAGCCGTGGGAACCCGGCGTCGGGGCCCGTTAGAGTCCGCTGCGTGACCGAATTCGTGAGCCTGTCCGTGGACGCCGGCGTCGGGACGATCCGGATCGACCGCCCGCCGATGAACGCCCTGAACCGCCAGATCCAGGGCGAGCTGCTGGAGGTGGCCGACGAGGCCGCCACCCGCGCCGACGTGCGTGCGGTCGTCGTCCACGGCGGGGAGAAGACCTTCGCCGCGGGTGCGGACGTCAAGGAGATGGCGTCGATGTCCTACTCGGACATGGCCCCGCAGGCCCGCAAGCTCTCCGCCGGGCTGGGCGCGATCTCCACCATCCCGAAGCCGACGGTCGCCGCGGTGACCGGCTACGCCCTCGGCGGCGGCCTGGAGGTCGTGCTCGGTGCGGACCGCCGCATCGCGGGCGACAACGTCAAGCTCGGCTTCCCGGAGATCCTGCTCGGCATCTTCCCCGGCGGCGGCGGCACCCAGCGCGCCGCGCGGCTGATCGGCCCGTCCCGCACCAAGGACCTGATCTACACCGGCCGCATGGTCAAGGCCGACGAGGCCCTGGAGATCGGCCTGGTCGACGAGGTCGTGCCCGCCGACGAGGTCTACACCCGCGCCGTCGCGTGGGCGCAGCAGTTCACCGCGGGCCCCGCCTTGGCCTACGCCGCGGCGAAGAAGGCGATCGACAACGGCCTCGACACCGACCTGCGCACCGGCCTGGACATCGAGTCCGAGCTGTTCGCGGGCGTGTTCGCCACCGACGACGCGAAGGCCGGCATGGCCAGCTTCGTCGAGAACGGCCCCGGCAAGGCCACCTTCACCGGCCGCTGAGCCGCACCGCCCCGCCCGGACGCGCGACGCGCCCGGGCGGGGAGCGGGTCGGCGGCGCCGTTCTGCAAAACTCCTACTCATGAGTTCGGACCCGGCGCCCACCCCGCACGCCACCGCCGAGCAGGTCGAGGCGGCCTGGCACGACCCGAAGCTCGCCAACGTGCTCTACCACGACTGGGAGGCGGGCACCTACGACGAGAAGTGGTCGATCAGCTACGACGAGCGCTGCATCGACTACGCCGTCGGCCGGTTCCGCGCCGCGGCCCCGTGGGACGGCCGCCCCTACCTGCGCGCCCTGGAACTGGGCAGCGGCACCGGGTTCTTCCTGCTGAACCTCATGCAGGCCGGCGTCGCCGACCGCGGCGTCGTCACCGACCTCTCGCCGGGCATGGTCGCCGCCGCCACCCGCAACGCCGAGCACCTCGGGCTGGAGGTGGAGGGCGCCGTCGTCGACGGCGAGCACATCCCCTTCCCCGACGACAGCTTCGACCTCGTCGTCGGGCACGCGGTGCTGCACCACATCCCCGACGTCGAGGCCGCGTTCCGAGAGGTCCTGCGGGTGCTGGAGCCGGGCGGGCGGTTCGTGTTCGCGGGCGAGCCGACCACCGTCGGCGACGCCTACGCCCGCACGCTCGGGCAGTGGACCTGGAAGGCCACCACCACGCTGACCAAGCTCGGCCCGCTGCGGGGCTGGCGCCGCCCGCAGCACGAGCTCGACGAGTCCTCGCGTGCCGCCGCGCTGGAGTCCGTCGTCGACATCCACACCTTCGACCCGGCCGTGCTGGAGGCCACCGCCCGCCGGGCCGGTGCCGAGGGCGTCGCCGCGCACACCGAGGAGTTCGCCGCGGCCATGCTCGGCTGGCCGGTGCGGACCTTCGAGGCCGCCGTCCCGCCCGGGCGACTCGGGTGGAACTGGGCGATGTTCGCCTACCACGGCTGGCAGCGGCTGTCCTGGCTCGACGAGCACCTGCTCACCCACGTCGTGCCGCGCAGCTGGTTCTACAACGCGCTGATCACCGGGACGAAGCCGAGATGAGCGTTCGGCCCCGCCGGGGCGCCCTCGCCGTCAGACTCGACGACGTGGAGCACCCGCTGGAGCCGTTCTGGCGCGGCGTCATCGCCTACCGCCTGCTGACCCTGCTGACCGTCGTCGGCGTGACGCTCTACCACCTGCGCACCGGCTACGAGCGCCCGCTGGCCGCGGTCGCCGTGCTCGGCGTGATGGTGGTGTGGACGGCCGTGACGTCGTGGGGCTACCTCGGCGGGCTGCCCGGCGCCCCGGACCGCCGCGGCCTGCTGGCGCTGGCCGACCTCGGTGTCTGCGTCGCGGTCATGGCGACGACCCCGCTGGTCGTGCGCGTCGCCCACCTCGACGAGGGCGGCCCCGGCATGGGGTCGATCTGGACCTCCGGTGCGGTGCTGGCCTGCGCGGTCGCGTTCCGGATCACCGGCGGCGTGCTCGCCGCCGCCGTGATCTCGGTGGCGCTGGTGCTGTCCAAGCAGCGGTTCGGGGTGCTGGAGCTGGGCGACATGCAGCTGCTCCTGCTGGCCGGTCTGACCGTCGGGTTCGCCGCGCACGTGCTGGAGCGCACCGCCGCCCGGCTGCGCCGCCTCGTCGCCGAACAGGCCGCGACCGCCGAACGCGAGCGGCTCACCCGGGCCGTGCACGACGGCGTCCTGCAGGTGCTGGCGCATGTCCAGCGCCGCGGTGCGGAGCTGGGCGGCGGGGCGACCGAGCTGGGTGTGCTCGCCGGGGAGCAGGAGACCGCGCTGCGCGCGCTGCTGTCCGGGTCGGGGACCACCGACGCGTCCGGGCGCCGCGACCTCGCCGCCGCGTTGCGGATCCTCGCCTCGGACCGGGTCACCGTCTCGGCCCCCGGACGGCCGGTCGAGCTGAGCGGGCCGGTCGTCGACGAGGTGGAGGGCGCGGTGCGGGCCGCGCTCGCGAACGTGGCACTGCACGCGGGCCCGGACGCGCGCGCCTGGGTGCTGGTCGAGGAGCTGCCCGGGGCGGTCGAGGTCAGCGTCCGCGACGACGGCCCCGGCATCCCCGAGGGCCGCCTCGCCGAGGCCGAGGCGCAGGGCCGGATGGGGGTGTCCCGCTCGATCCGTGGCCGCGTCGGCGACATCGGCGGGACACTGACGCTGGACACCGGACCGGACATCGGAACCGAATGGGTCATCAGGGTCCCCAGGGAGGACACATGAGCATCCGGGTGATGGTCGTCGACGACCACCCGATCTGGCGCGAGGGCGTGGCCCGCGACCTCGCCGAGCGCGGCCTCGACGTCGTCGCGACGGCCCCGGACGCGCCCGCCGCGGTCCGGATCGCGACGGCCGTGCGGCCCGACGTGATCCTCATGGACCTCAACCTGGGCGCGACCTCCGGCGTGGACGCGATCGCCGCGATCGGACAGCAGAGCCCGGACAGCCGGGTGCTGGTGCTGTCCGCGTCGGGCGAGCACGCCGACGTCCTGGAGGCGGTCAAGGCCGGTGCGCTCGGCTACCTGGTGAAGTCGGCCGGGGTCGAGGAGCTGCTGGAGGCGATCCGGCGCACCGCCGACGGCGTCGCCGTGTTCACCCCGGGGCTGGCCGGGCTGGTGCTGGGGGAGTACCGGCGGCTCGCCGACGCCCCGCGCCTCGCCGACGGCGCGCCGTCGGTCCCGGCGCTCACCGAGCGGGAGACCGAGGTGCTGCGCCTGGTCGCGAAGGGCATGACGGCCAAGCAGATCGCGGCGAAGCTCGTCGTCTCGCACCGGACCGTCGAGAGCCACGTGCAGAACACCCTGCGCAAGCTGCAGCTGCACAACCGCAGCCAGCTCGTCCGCTACGCGATCGAACAGGGACTCGCCGACTGAGCCCGTCCGGGAGCGGCACGGTGGGTTCCCCGCGGTGAGCGGCGGCAAACGGTAACGGGGGACACCCCCATCACGAACAGGTCACGGGACCCGGCAGACTCGGACCAGCCCCCGACGCGCGACCCCCGGAGACGCCTGTGACCGACCCGAGCGCGCTGATCGGGTACCTGCTCCAGAGCCCCTGGCTGGTGCCCCTGCTCGCCGTCGCCGTGATGTGCGACGGGCCGTTCCCGTTCCTCCCGAGCGAGCCGGTGCTCTTCAGCGCCACGGCCGCCGCACTGGCGGACGGCGACCGGTGGCGGATCGTGGCCCTGTTCGGTGCCGCGGTGGTCGGCTCCCTGCTCGGTGACGCGCTTCTCTACGGCGCCGGACGCAGCTCCCACTCCGTGGTCCGGGCCACCCGTCGCGGTGACGGGACCGGTGCCTGGATCCGCCGCCACCTGCACCGCCGGCCGATCACCGCGCTGGTCGCGACCCGGCTGCTGCCGGGCGGACGGCTGGCGAGCGTGTCCGCGGCCGGCCGGGTCCGGCTGCCGCTGCGCGCGTTCCTGCCCGCGACCGTCGCCAGCGCGCTGGTGTGGAGCACCTGGATGACCGGCATCGGTGTCCTGGTCGGACCGATCACGCACGGCGACCCGCTGATGTCGGTGCTCGCCGGGGTCGTGCTCGCGGCGCTCGTCGCATCCGTGGCCGCCGCGGCCAGGGCACTGCTGCGGCTGCGCCGCCCCGTCGTCGCGGTCTGACCGGTCCGGCCGGTCCGACGGGCGCCCGACCCGTTCGCGTCGAACCTTTGTCCCGCGCCGTTCGGACGGTCTCCTGCGCTGCGGCACATGGCAAGCTGAGCCGTCCGGACGAACGGGGCGGGGAGAGCTGAGGACGTGCACGAGGACGGCGAGCGGATCTCGGCGGTGGCGGTGGGGCGGCCGGTCGTGCCGCCGGGGATCGAGGTCGTGGCCCACGTGCCGCCCGCGCCCGCCGAGGGGGCCGCGGCCGCGGTCGACCGCGTCCGGCCCGGCCTGGTCCTGGTCGACCTGACCGGCCCGGAGGGCGTGGCGCCCGCGGTGATCTCCGCGGTGCTCGCGCGCGTCCCGGCCGTCGCCGTGCTCGCCGTCGCCGGTGCGGTCGCCGACCACGCCCGGGTCCTCGACGCGGTCCGGGTCGGCGCGACCGGCGTCGCGACCAGTACGGACCCCCGGGAGCTCGCCGCCGTCGCCGCCGCGGCCGCTGCCGGGCGGCCCGCGTTCTCCCCGGGGCTGGCCGACGTCGTCCTGGAGTCGGTCGCGGCCCCCGCGCACGCGGTTCCGGAGCTCAGTCCGCGCGAGTCCGAGGTGCTGCGGCTGGTGGTCGAGGGGCTCACCGCCAAGCAGATCGCGGCCCGGCTGGTGCTGTCCCCGCGCACGGTCGAGAACCACGTGCAGCGGCTGCTGCGCAAGTTCGAGGTGCCCGGCCGCGCGGCGCTCGTCCGGCACGCCATCGAGTACGGGCTCGCCTGAACCATCGCTTGTACGCTTCTGCGTATTTCCGTACTTTGGGGGTGTGACCGATCTCGACGCCCGGCTGCGTGCCGTGGAACGTGCCGTCGCCGACCTGCAGGACGCACTCCGTCCGACCGGCGGGGACACCCCCGCGGCGCCCGCGGACGACGTCCTCTGGGCGCTGACCGAGCTGGAGGCCCGCAGCCCCGGCGCGGTGCTGATGGCGGGAAGCGTCGCCGTCCCCGGTACCGGTGAGGTCCGCTGGCAGTACGCCCGCCCCGGCGAGGCGCTGCTCGACGCCGACTGGTCCGAGCTTGCCGGCACCCTCGACGCGCTCGCCCACCCCGCACGGCTGGCGATCCTGCAGCACGTGCTGGGCGGGGTGCACGGCACCGCGCAGCTGCTGGAGCAACCCTCGGTCGGCACGACCGGGCAGCTGCACCACCACCTGCGCCAGCTCGTCGCCGCCGGGTGGCTGGCCTCGACCCGCCGCGGCCACTACGAGGTGCCCGCCGCCCGTGTCGTCCCGCTGCTGGTCACCGTCCTGGCCGCGCACCGATGAGGGGACCCGCGATGACCGCCACCACCTCCACCTCGACGACCGCCGGGACCGGGCACCGCGCCGGGGCCGTTGCCGCTGTCGCCGCCGTCGTCGCCGTGCTGGCGGTGCTCGTCGGCGCCGTCGCCGGCCCGGAGCACCGGCGGCTCGGCCCGCAGACCACCGGCGACCCGGCCCTGGCCGAGCGGGTCCGCGCCGCGGCGGGCGGACACGACGGCTACCGGTCGCTCGCCGTCGCCGAGGTCACGCCGACCTCGGTCACCACCGCCGGGCTCGGTCACCACCGCCGGGCTCGGCCCCGCCGACGCCGGGGCACCCTTCGAGATCGGCTCGGTCACCAAGACGTTCACCGCCGCGTTGTTCGCCGACGCCGTGACCCGCGGCGAGGTGCGTCCCGACGATCCGCTGGAGCGCGCCCTGCCGGAGCTGGCGGGCACCCCGGCGGGCGCGGTCACCCTCGCCTCGCTCGCCCAGCACCGCTCCGGGCTGCCGCCGCTGGGCGCGACCGCCGCCGCCGGGGCCCTGGCCACGACGGTGAACCTGAACCCGTACTCGTCCACGACCACCGCGCAGCTCCTCGACGACGCCCGCGCCGCCGCGGTGGACCCGCAGCAGCCGCCCACGTACTCCAACTTCGGCGTCGCGCTGCTGGGGACGGCGCTCGTCCGCGCCGCGGGCGCCGACGGCTACCCGCAGCTGGTCGCCGACCGGATCACCGGTCCCCTCGGCATGACCACGACGACCTTCGGCGCCACCGACGCGCAGGTCCCGGACACCGCGGTCCCCGGACACCGCGACAACGGGCGCCCCGCGCCGCGCTGGGTCGGCGAGGGCTACCTGCCCGCCGGGAGCTCCACGTTCTCGACCGTCGAGGACCTCGCACGCTGGGCCGCGGCCCAGCTCACCGGCGTGGCACCGGGGACCGCCGCGCTGACCCCGACCGCGCAGGACGGGCCCGGTACGTCGATCGGCTGGATCTGGGTCACCAGCGAGGCCACCGGCTCCGACGGCGCCCGGCACCCCTACGTCTGGCACAACGGCGGCACCGCCGGGTTCAGCAGCATGGTCGCCCTCGACCGCGACGGCGGCCGGGCCGTGGTCGTGCTCGGCGACACCACCGCCGGGGTCGAACCGGTCGCCGGCACCCTGCTGTTCGGCACACCCCCGTCCGACGGCGGCGCGGGCCTCCTCGCCTGGGCGCCGGTCGCGGCCGCGGCACTGTTCTCGCTGCTCGCGCTGCGCCGCGCGGTGCGGGAGGTGGCCCTGCTGCCGATCGCCGACGGCCTGCTGACCGCGGTGTTCGGGCTGGTGCTGCTGTGGAACCGGGGGCCGTGGGCCTCGGTCGGGGGCTGGCTGTGGGGCCTCGTCCTCGCCCCGGCCGCGGCCGCGCTGGTCATCGCCGTGCTGCGGGGCCGCGACCTGCCGCTGCGCCCGCCCGGGCGCTCCGTCACGGCCTGGGCGGGACTCGTGCTCTCGGCGGCGCTGGTCGCCGTGGCGGTGTGGGCGGGCTGAGGCCCCGCGAGGCTCGCGGGAGCGGCGCCCGCGCCGGCTACCGACGTGCGGTGAGCCGGGCCAGTGCCGCGTCGAGCACGGCGGGCACGTCGGGCGCGGACAGCACGTCCACCGGCCGGGTGCCCGGCTCGGCGGGCACCGTCGCCCCACGGGCCGGCCCGAAGCCGGTCTCCACGGTCAGCGCCGTGGGCGTCGGGGCCAGCGACCCGGGCGCGACGCACTCCAGCAGCGCCGTCGCGTCGTGCAGGGCGACGGCGTCGCGGCCGTAGCGGCCCCGGTAGAACCGCATGTACGGGGCGATCATCGCGGCCAGCTCGGCGCCGACCGGATCGGCGTCGCCCAGTGCGGCGACCCACTCCGGGCCCGCGGCACAGCCCAGCGTGGTCCCCAGCGGCACCAGCGCGACCGGCACGGAGCCCGCGCCGGGGTCCTGGGCGAGGACGCGGTGCGCGGCCTCCGAGTCGGCGTGGACGTTGAACTCGGCCGCGGCGGTGACGTTCCCGCCGCCGATCGCCCCGCCCATGACGACGACCCGCTCGATCCGCCCCGCCAGGTCGGGACGGGCGGCCAGCAGGATCGCGGTGTCGGTCAGCGGGCCGATCGAGGCGATCGTGACCGGTTCGGTCGCCTCCTCGAGCACCCGTGCCATCAGCGCGACCCCGGACCCGGCCACCGGCGCGACCGGCTCCGGCAGCGCCGCGGCGCGCCCGCCGAGCCCGTCGGAGCCGTGCACGTGCCCGGCCCGCTGTTCGCGCCGGTGCACCAGCGGGCGGGCGGCCCCGACCCCCAGGGGGACGTCCGGCCGCCCGGCGAGGGCGAGCAGCCGTCCCGCGTTGGGCAGCGTGGCGTCCAGGCCGACGTTGCCGAACGTGGCGACGACGGCCCGGACGTCCACCTCGGGACTGCGCAGGGCGAGGACGAGCGCGACGGCGTCGTCGACACCGGGGTCGGTCGAGATGATCAACGGACGGGGCACACCGGCGAGCCTACGACCGGCCCGCCCGGGCGGTCACTCGCTCCGGGTGGGCTCGTCCTCGTGCTCGGCGTCGACCTCGCGGGCGGCCGCTCCGGTGGCCCCGGAGTCGTCGGTCATCACGGCGGGGCGGGGGTTGCCCGCCTTGTCGGCGTCGACGCGGGAGGTGCCGCCGCCTCCGGAGGTCAGTTCGTCGGTACCGACGTCGGTGCCGTCGTCGGGCTGGCGGTGGTCGCTCACGGGCTGGCCTCTCGGGTGGGGATCGCGGTCCTCGGGAGGTACCCGTCGCCGCAGGGGTGCACACGCCTAGTGTCTGGCGGGTGCGACGTCCGCCGATCCCCGACGCCGACCCGGAGCAGGCGAAGCTGTTCAGCCTCACCTCGCTGCGCTGGATCCTGCGCCACCGCGCGTACGGCCCCTGGTACCTGCGGCGGTACTGGCGGCTGGCGAAGCTGCGGCTGCGGCACCCGCACGTCGTGCTGCGCGGCATGGTGTTCCTGGGCAAGGACGTCACGATCGAGGCCCGCCCCGGGTTCGGGCGGCTCGAGATCGGCCGGTGGGTGCACATCGGCGACGGCACCGCCCTGCGCTGCCACGAGGGCTCGATGCGGATCGGCGACAAGGTCGTGTTCGGCCGCGACAACACCGTCAACTGCTACCTCGACGTCGAGATCGGCGCGACGACGCTGGTCGCCGACTGGGTCTACGTCACCGACTTCGACCATCGCACCGACGACGTCCGGCGCCCGATCAAGGACCAGGGCATCGTGAAGTCGCCGGTCCGGATCGGCGAGGGCTGCTGGCTCGGGGTGAAGACCTCGGTGCTGCGCGGCACCCGGATCGGCCCGGGGAGCGTGCTCGGGGCGCACGCGGTCGCGCGGGGGGACATCCCCGCGGAGTCGATCGCCGTCGGGACCCCGGCGCGGGTGGTGCGGGACCGGCGGGCCGACTACGAGGCCGCGGCCGCCGAGCGTGCCGCCGTCGCCGACATGGCCCGCAAGGCCGACCGGGCCCTGCAGGCCCGGCTGGACCGGGCCTGAGCACCCCGCGGGCTCAGGTGTCGAACAGGTTCCCGGTGGGGATCTTCGGGCGGGGGAGCTCCCGCGGCCCGGCCGCGGTGGCACCGGCGTAGATGCGCGCGGTGTGCCCGGCGATCACCGGCCAGGCGAAGTCGGTGCGCAGCCGGGCCCGGGCGGCGCGGGCCCGGCGGCGGGCCGCGGCCGGGTCGGCGAGCGCGCGGTCCACGGCGTCGGCGATCCCGGGGACGTCGCCGGGGGCGAACCCGAGACCGGTCTCGCCGTCGCGGACCAGCTCGCCGAGCCCGCCCGCGGTCGAGGCGACGAGCGTCGCGCCCACCGCTGCGGCCTCCAGCGCCACGATCCCGAACGGCTCGTAGCGGCTCGGCAGCACCACGGCGTCCGCACCGCGCAGCAGGGCGGTCAGCTCGCCGTCGGGCAGGTGCCCGAGAAAGGTCACCGAGCGCGTCACCCGGTGCTGCGCGGCGCGCTCGACCAGCATGTCCTGCTGGGTCCCGGTCCCGGCGACGAGCAGCCGGGTCCCGCGGTGCCGCCGCCGGATCCTGGGGAGCGCCGCGATCAGGTCCTGGACGCCCTTCTCGTACTCCAGGCGTCCGACGTAGACGATCCGCGGCCCGTCGCCCGCCGGGGCCGCGGCGGCGCGGGACCGCCAGCGACGCGGGTCGATGCCGTTGTGCACCACGTGGACGGCGGCCGGGTCGAGGTCGTGCAGTGCCGAGACCTCGGTGCGCATCGCGGCGGAGCAGGTGATGACCTCGTCCGCGCGCTGGGCGAGCCACCACTCGGTGGAGTGCACCTGCCGGTTCAGCGGGCCCGGCAGCCAGCCGGAGTGCCGGCCGGCCTCGGTGGCGTGCACGGTCGCGACCAGTGGGACGCCGAGGACGTCGGCGAGCGCGATCGACGGATGCGCGACGAGCCAGTCGTGGGCGTGCACGACGTCCGGCCGCCAGCCCGGCAGCAGCGTTGTCAGGGCGTGGCGCAGCATCGCGTGCCCCATCGCGAGCGTCCATGCGACCAGGTCGCTGGCGAACTCGAGCTCCGGCGGGTCCTCGGCCACGCGCAGCACCCGGACCCCGTCGACGGTCTCGGCGCGGGTCGGATGGGTCTCGGCGTCGGTGCCGGTGGGGGCCCGGGACAGCACGACGACCTCGTGCCCGGCCGCGACGAGCTCGCGGGACAGCGCGTGCACGTGCCGACCCAGCCCGCCGACGACGACCGGCGGGAACTCCCAGCTGACCATCAGCACCCGCATCGCCCGATCCTGGCAAACGCCGGACCGGTGGTAACCCCCGGGGCGTCGTCCACCGCGCTGGGCCCCGCGACCCCGCGGCCCCCGCCGCGCCCGGCGGGGCGGTGGACCCGGTGCCCGGCGGGGTGGCGAGCCCGGCGCCCGGGGTCGGTGGCCCACGGACACCCACCTCGCCGTATTCGCTTACCGGGTAAGCGAGTTCGCGGTCAGACCCGCCCCAGGTCCCGCGTCCACGTGTCCGGAGGCCGGTGGCAGGGTGGCAGCGGCGTGTCCGCTCAGGTCCCGCGCGTCCACGTGCCCGAAGGTCGGCAGCGGCGCGTCCACCCAGGTCGCGACCCGGCGCCGAGCGGCCCGCCGCCGACCGGCGCGCAGCAGGCCGGACAGCTCCGCCACCCGCCCGGCGTGCAGGGCGGCGCGCGAGCGGGCGTACCCGGCGGCGGAGTCCTTGCTGACCATGAACGCCCAGTCGCTGGACAGGGCGTGCAACGCCTGGTCGGCGAGCAGGTCGGCCAGCGGATCCCGGACGGGCCCGGGGCGGGGGGCGGCGAGCAGGTCGGACTGGACGGCGGCGTTCGTCGCGACCAGGTCGGCGACCTGCGGCCCGGCCCAGACCCGCCAGTCCTTGCCCGAGCCCCAGGACGACTCCCGGAGGTCGACCGGGTCGCCGACCAGACCGTCGTCGACGGCGTCGCCGAGGGTGCGCACGGCGACACCCGCCTCGGGCAGCCAGCGGAGCACGGCGGCCAGCCACGCCGGTCCCTCGTGCCACCAGTGCCCGAACAGCTCGGTGTCGAACGCGGCGACGGTCAGCGCCGGGCGGCCGCGCTCGGCGCGCAGCGCCCTCAGCCGCGCGACGACGGTGTCGACGAAGTCGTCGGCGTCGCGGGAGACCGCGCGGGCGGCGAGCGCGGGGTCGTAGGGCTTCTTGCGCCCGGTCGGCACCCGCCGTCCGGTGACCCGCGCCGGTTTGAGGCCGGAGTCGTGGTCCCAGGTGTGGAAGTCGCGGTACTCGGCCGAGCCGGGGTAGCCCTTGCGGGGCGACCACACCCGGTAAGTGATCTCCAGGTCGCGGCCGACGCACACGACGTCGGAGGTCCCCACCGGCCGGGCGAACGCGGTGTCACCGCGCAGTGCGGGGCCGTCGACGAGGAAGCGGTGCACCCCGGCGGCCGCATAGTCGTGCTCCATCCCGGGCGCGAAGCCGCACTCGGGCGCCCAGATCCCGGCCGGTCGGGCACCCAGGCGGAGCGCATGGTCGTCGAGCCCGGCACGCAGCGAGAACGCCCGGACCCGCGGGTCGAGCAGCGGCTGGAACGGGTGCGCGGCCGGCCCGCCCAGCAGCTCGACGGCGCCGGAGTCGCGCAGCCCGCGCAGCGCGGGCGACCCGCCGTGGCGCCAGTGCCGCTCGAACTCCGCCGTCGCCGCCGTCGACACCCGGTGCTCGTGCGCGGCCAGGTCGGGCAGCCGGCCCGCCGCCGAGTGCGCGCGCAGCGTCCACCCGCCGAGCCAGTCGTGCACCCCGCGCAGGCAGTGCGGGTCGTCGAGCTGGGCGGCCAGGACCGGCGTCACCCCGAGGGTGGCGAGCCCGGTGCGGCCCTCGTCGGCCAGCTCGCGCAGCGTCGCGACGACGGGCAGGTAGGAGTGCGCCCAGGACTGGTAGAGCCACTCCTCGCCGACCGGCCACCGGCCGTGCCGGGCCAGCAGTGGCAGGTGCGAGTGCAGGACCAGGCAGAACGTCCCGACGGGCGTGCCGCTCACGGCCGGGTCGCCGTGACCAGCAGGTCGAGCGAGGCGTCGAGGTCGGTCTGGTCGCCGGTGCGCAGCACGAAGTCCGAGCACCGCACGCCGGCGACGTCGACGGCGAGCGCCTGCGGCCACGGCTGCCCGGACAGCGCCAGCGCGGTCTGCGCCTCGATCAGGCCGCCGTGGCGGGCGTCGAGCTCGCGCAACCGCGGACCGTGGTGCAGCCCCTGGACCACGACCCGGCCGAACCCGGCGTCGGTGACCAGCCCGGCCAGCTCGCGCGGGTCGAGCTCGCGGGTGTGGAACGGGTTGAGCGGGGTGTCGCGGCCGGGGGAGAAGGTGATCCGGTTCGGCGTGGACACCATCAGCCTCCCGCTGGGACGCAGCACCCGCAGGCACTCGCGCAGGAACCGCTCCTGCTCCCACAGGTGCTCGATGACCTGCAACGACACGACGACGTCGACGCTCCAGTCGGGCACCGGCAGCGCCACCAGGTTGGCCCGGGCCACGCCGACCCGCGGGTAGCGGGCCCGGACGTGGGCGACGGTCGCCACGTCGTAGTCCAGCGCCAGCACCGCGCGGGCGGTCCCGGCGAGCAGGTCGGCGCCGTAGCCCTCGCCGCATCCGGCCTCCAGCACGACGCCGCCCGAGCAGTCGGCGGCGATGGCCGCGTAGACCACCTCGTGGCGGCGGAACCAGTAGTTCTCGTGGCTGATGCCCGGGACGGTGCGCTCCCCGGTGAGGGGCAGGCTGCTGGTCACCCTCCGACTTCACCACGCCCGTCGGTGAGACCTCCCACCGGTCCCCTCGCGTGCGCTACCGCTCGTCGACGCGGGGCAACGCAGCGTCACCGCGGACGTCTGGAGACGTGGAGCCCGACGCAGGACCTGCCAGGCACGACGGAGGGAGACCCATGACCGACATCGCGACCGACGAGGACACGGTGACGCTGACCATCACCGGCCGTAGCGGATCCTGGCTCGTGTCGGGTGTGCTCGGCCGGGAACCGCTGCCGCTCAAGGGCTTGGACGACGGCGCCCTCGCCGAGATGCTGTGGGCGATGCTGCCGGTCCCACCGTCGGCCGCGCACGGCCCCGCGTACCCGGCCCCCGCGCCCGGTCGTCGGCACCCGGGCTGAGCCGCACTAGGGCCTCAGTCGGGTCGCGCACGTCCGGTTCGCGGTCGGCGCACGGTTCGTGCCGGTCGCCGTGCGGTCGCTCCCGGACGGGTACCGCCTGTCCACTGACGGGTATCCGCCCTTCCCCCGGCCGTGCGGGTCGGGTGACGCCCACGGCGTCGTGCCGAGAGGAGCCCAGGATGAACGACCCGGCGGACGAGAACGAGACGCTGTCGCTCACCATCACCGGGCGGTCCGGTTCCTGGGTGGTGTCGGGCGTGCTCGGTGACGAGCCGGTCGAGCCGCGCGCGATGGACGACGAGGCCCTCGGCGAGGTGCTGTCGATGGTCGTGCCCGAGGAGGACCGCGCCGACGCCGAGCCCCCGCCCGGCCGCCGCGTCGGCTGAGCCCTACAGCCGTCCGTCGGCTGAGTCCTACAGCCGTCCCCGCAGCAGCGAGGCCGCCAGCAGCGCCACCTCGACCTGCAGCCGGTCCTTCCCGACCGGGCGTCCGAGCAGCTCCTCGGCCTTGCGCACCCGGTAGTGCACGGTGTTCTTGTGCAGGTGCAGCCGGGCCGCGGCCCGGGTGTAGCTGCCGCCCTCGGCCAAGAAGACCCGCAGCGTCGCCCGGAGCTGGTCCACGCCCGGCTCCTCGCAGGTCAGCCCGGCCAACACCCGGTCCACCCAGCGGCGCAGCTCGTCGGACCGGTCGGTCAGCAGCGCGGCGACCGCGACCTCGTCGAAGTCGGTGACCGCCGGGCGGGCCTCGTCGGTCTCGGCGACCGCCCGCGCCCGGACGGCCTCCGCCAGTGACCCGCGGAACCCGGCCAGGCCCCGGCCCGCTCCGCCGAGCGCGAGGCGCAGGTGCCCGGGCAGCCGGTCCCGCAGCAGTGCGACGTCGAGCGGGGGCACGTCGGGCGCGCTGTGCCAGGCCCACAGGGTGCGGCTGTCGGCGAGCACGGTCAGCGGTGGCCGGCTCGACGCCTCGCCGAGCAGCCGTGCCCCGGCCTGGAGGACGGCGTCGTCGACCGGCTCGCCCGCCGCCCCGGGCGCCCACAGCACCGCGGCCCGGTGCCAGCCCCCGACCGGGATCCCGAGCAGCTCGCGGGCGGCGGCCTCGCTCAGCGGTTCGGTCTCCAGGACCATCCGCACCCGCGCGGCGATGTCGGCGCCGGAACGCGTGCTCCACCGCCGTCGCTCGGTCTCGTAGATGTCGATCAGGCCTCCGATGACCTGGTCGATGTAGCGGTTGGTGCGGCCGGTCAGCTCGGACAGGACGGTGAGCGGGTCGGGACCCGGCCGGTCCAGCCGGCGCAGCGCGTCGATCGCCCACTGGTCGAACATGTGCTCGCCGAGCCGGTAGGCGCGCAGCAGCGCCTCCAGCGACAGCTCGTACTGGGCGAACCGGCGGGCGTACTCGGCGGCCGCCGGCGGCACCGTGATCTGCTCCATCGGGATGGCGTGCGCGAGCATCCCGACGATCGCCGACAGGTTCGCCGCGGTGCTCGCGACCATCAGCCGCCGGACCGTCTCGTCGTGCCGGAACTCCGGGATGACCCCGACGAACCAGTCGGTCATCTCGGTGGTCAGCTCGGGCAGCCGGGCCTCGATGTCGCGGGCGACGGCCGCCACGACCTCGTCGACGTCGGCGGGCACGACGACGAACCTAGAGCCAGGCCGGATCGAGGTCGACGGTGGTCCGGTCCAGCGACGCGAGCAGGTCGAACCAGGGCCCGGTCCGCGGCAGCTCGTAGCGGAAGAAGTACCGGGCGGCGGCCCGCTTGCCCCGGCCCAGGTCGTCGTCGCGGCCGGCGGCGGCGAGCAGCTGCTCCAGCCACACCCACGCGACGACGACGTGCCCGGTCGCCTCCAGGTGCACCGAGGCGTTCGCGAGCCGCGCCGCGACGTCGGGTTCGGCGTGCAGCGCGCGGGTCACCTCGACCAGCCGCACCCGGGCCGCGTCGAGCGCGTCGGCGTGCTCGGCCGCCTCGCCGCCCGCGGCGCGGCCCCGCGCGACGGTCGTGGCGAGCACCGCGTCGAGGGCGTCGAGCCCGGCGCCGCCGCGCATCGCGAGCTTGCGTCCGAGCAGGTCCAGTCCCTGGATGCCGTGGGTGCCCTCGTGGATCGGGTTGAGCCGGTTGTCCCGGTAGTGCTGCTCGACGTCGTACTCGCGGGTGTAGCCGTAGCCGCCGTGCACCTGGATCGCCAGGTCGTTGGCCGCCAGGCACCACTGCGACGGCCAGCTCTTCGCGATCGGGGTGAGCACGTCGAGCAGCAGCCCGGCCCGCTCGCGGTCGGCCGGGTCCTCGGCGGTGCGCTGGTCGTCGAGCAGCCGCCCGCAGTACAGGACCAGGCCCAGCCCACCCTCCACGTAGGACTTGCCCGCGAGCAGCATCCGCCGGACGTCGGCGTGGTCGACGATCGGGACCTGCGGCGCCGCCGGGTCCTTCGCGTCGACCGGGCGGCCCTGCGGCCGGCTCCGCGCGTACTCCACCGCGGCGAGCTGGCCGGTGTAGCCCAGCGCCACCGCGCCGGCACCGACACCGACCCGGGCCTCGTTCATCATGTGGAACATCTGCGCGAGCCCGGTGTGCGGCTCGCCGACGAGGTGTCCGACCGCTCCCGGCTCGCCGCCCGGGGTGTGCGCGCCCTCGCCGAAGTTCAGCACGGTGTTGGTGGTGCCGCGGTAGCCCATCTTGTGGTTCAGCCCGGCGAGCACGACGTCGTTGCGGTCCCCGTCGGGCAGGAACTTCGGCATCACGAACAGCGAGATGCCCTTCACCCCCGCCGGACCGCCGGGGATCTTCGCGAGCACCAGGTGGACGATGTTCTCGCCGAGCTCGTGGTCCCCGCCGGAGATCCACATCTTGGTGCCGGTGATCCGGTACGTGCCGTCGCCGCGGGGCTCGGCGCGGGTGGTGATGTCGGCCAGCGACGACCCGGCCTGGGTCTCCGACAGGCACATCGTGCCGTGGAAGCGGCCCTCCAGCATCGGCCGCACCCAGGTGTCCACCTGCTCCGGGGAACCGTGCGCGAGCAGCAGGTTCGCGTTCGCCGTGGTGAGCATGGCGTAGGCGAAGGTGCTGATGTTCGCCGCCGCGAACCACGCCGAGCACGCCGTGTGCACGACCTGGGGGAGCTGCAGGCCGCCCGCGTCGGCGTCGGCGGTGGCACCGAGCAGGCCGGTGCCGGCCAGCGCCGCCAGCGCGGGTGCCACCTCCGGGTGCATCTCGACGCGGCCGTCGACGAAGCGCGGCTCCTCGGCGTCGTTGCGCTTGTTGTGCGGGCGGAACCGCTCGGCCGCGATCTCGGCGCAGACGTCGAGGACGGCGTCGACGGTCTCCCGGGAGTGCTCGGCGAACCGCGGACGGGCGGTCAGCGCGGTGACGTCGAGCCAGTCGTGCAGCAGGAAGTCCAGGTCGCTGCGGGACAGCAGCTGCGACGGTGCGGCCATGACGGCTCCTTCGGGTCGGGGGCGGCGGATCGGGCGGGTCGGCGGGTCGGGCGCGGTGAGCGGGTCGGGGACGGGCCGCCGTCGAGCGGCAGGACCGTACCGGTGACCGACCGCCGGCCCGCGCGGCGAGGGGAACGTGGTGGGTACCGCGGCACGTCCGTCCCGGACGAGGATCGCGGTCCGCGTGGTGCAGCGCGAGGAACCCGGCGCTGCTTTGTGTCCTCGGTACAACCGGCCCGGCCGGGTTCGTGATCCACGCCCATGGCGTCGGTCACACGGCGCTCCTACCTTGGGCGGGTCGATCGACGACGCCGTGTCCGACACCGAGGGGAAGGACCCCGATGCACATCGCCGTGCTCCCGCAGGATCGCGTCCGGGCTGCGCCGACCGGACCGTGCATCGCCGACGAGACCCGCGCGCTCGACAACGCGGCGTTCGCCGACGCCGTCGCGGGTGCTGCCGCCGCCCTGCACGCCGCGGGGGCCGGTCGGGGCGACGTGGTCGCGGTCGTGCTGCCCAACCGGGTCGAGCTCGTGGTCACCCTGTTCGCGGCCTGGCGGCTCGGGGCCGCCGTCACCCCGGTCAACCCGGCACTGACCGTCGACGAGGCGGGGCACCAGATCACCGACTCCGGCGCGGACGTCGTGGTGGGGGAACGGGCGGCGTCGCCGCTGGTGACCCTCGACGTCGCCGAGCTGGCCGGGGACCCGGCCGCCGCGCCGGAACCGGTCACCGACGACGACGCGCTGGCCCTGCTGATCTACACCAGCGGTACCACCGGGCGGCCCAAGGGCGTCATGCTCGACCACCGCAACGTCCGCGCCATGTGCGAGATGATCATCGCCGGGATCGGGCTCGACGACACCGACCACAGCCCGCTGGTCCTGCCGCTGTTCCACGTCAACGGCATCGTCATCTCCGTCCTGTCCCCGCTCCTGGCCGGCGGGCGCACCACGATCGCCGGCCGGTTCCGGGCGGAGACCTTCCTCGACGTGGTCGCCCGGGTCCGGCCCACCTACTTCTCCGCGGTCCCCGCGATCTACGCCATGCTCGCCGCCCTGCCCGCCGACGCGGTGGCCGACACGAGCTCGCTGCGCCTGGTCATCTGCGGGGCGGCGCCCATGCCCGCCGAGCTGATCGCCCGTGTCGAGGGCCGGTTCGACGTGCCGCTGGTGGAGGGGTACGGACTCTCCGAGGGCACCTGCGCCTCGACCCTGAACCCGCCCGGCGGGCCGCGCCGTCCCGGCACCGTCGGACTGCCGCTCCCGGGGCAGACCGTCGCGCTGATGGGCCCCGACGGCACCCTCGTCGACGACGGTCCGGGCGAGGTCGTGATCTCCGGTCCGAACGTGATGCGCGGCTACCTGAACCTGCCCGGGGCCACCGCCGAGACGATCCGCGACGGCTGGCTGCACACCGGCGACGTCGGCCGGTTCGACGACGACGGCTACCTGGTCCTGGTCGACCGGATCAAGGACATGATCATCCGAGGTGGGGAGAACCTCTACCCCAAGGAGATCGAGAACGCGCTCTACGCGCACCCGGCCGTGCACGAGGCCGCCGTGGTCGGTGCCGCCGACCCGGTCCTCGGCGAGGTCCCCGTCGCCCACGTGGCCCTGCTCCCCGGGGCCGTCGCGAGCCCGGAGGAGCTCGTCGAGCACTGCGCGGGGCGACTGGCCCGGATCAAGATCCCCACCCGGATCACGATCGTGGACGCCCTGCCGAAGAACTCCGTCGGCAAGATCGACAAACCCACCCTGCGCCGGGCGGCCGTCCCGACCGGCTGACCCGGCACGACCCGGCACGACACCGATACGACACCGACCTCCCGCGGACCGCCCCGGTCCGGCGGGGGAGCCGACCTGCCCGGAAACGCCCGCGGACGGCTACCGCATGCCACCCTCCGAAAGGGGATGAACAATGGGGTTCAAGACGGGGGACTTCCCCCCGGTCGATCTCGACACCTTCCTCGACAAGCCGCTGTTCGAACGCACGAAGGCGCTCGCCCTGCACTGGGTGGAGTACGGCTTCGGATCGCCGAAGATGATCCCGACGACCTACGTCGTCAAGCTGGTGGTCCTCTACGTGCTCGTGGGCACCACCCTGATCACCTGGACCTCCGGCGTCGGCCCTGTCTGGGACGTCGCGGGCTGGTGGAACGAGCCCATCGTCTACCAGAAGCTCGTGCTGTGGACGGTGCTGCTGGAGGCGATCGGCGTCGCGGGCTCCTGGGGTCCGATCGCGGGCAAGTTCAAGCCGATGACCGGTGGCATCCTGTTCTGGGCCCGCCCCGGGACCATCCGGCTGCGTCCGTGGAAGGCGGTCCCGGGGACCGGCGGCGACACCCGCACAGTGCTCGACGTCGTGCTCTACCTGGGTCTGCTCGCCTCGCTGCTGACCGCTGTCGTGCTGCCCGGCGTGCCGAGCGCGTCGCTGTCGGCGGTGCTGCCCGACAACACCTCCGGTCTGGTCGCGCCGTGGCTGATGGTCGCGCCGATCGTGCTGCTGATCCTCTGCGGCCTGCGCGACAAGACGATCTTCCTCGCCTCCCGCGGTGAGCAGTACCTGCCGGCGATGGTGTTCTTCGGTGTCCTGCCCTTCGTCGACATGATCGTCGCGGCGAAGCTGCTGATCTGCGCGGTGTGGGTCGGGGCGGGCGTGTCCAAGTTCGGTCGGCACTTCACCAACGTGATCCCGCCGATGGTGTCCAACAGCCCGTGCGTCCCGTCGAAGTGGGTCAAGCGGGCCCACTACCGGGACTTCCCGCGCGACATCCGCCCGTCGAAGCTCGCGACGTTCATGGCGCACGTCGGCGGCACCACCGTCGAGATCATCACCCCGCTGGTGCTGCTGTTCTCCACCAACCACTGGCTGACGCTGGCCGGGGTGGTCCTCATGGTGGTGTTCCACCTGTTCATCACCTCGACGTTCCCGCTGGCCGTGCCGCTGGAGTGGAACATCCTGTTCGGCTACCTCGCCGTGTTCCTGTTCCTCGGCTTCCCCAACGGCGACGGCTTCGGCGTCACCGACATGTCCTCCCCGGCGCTGACCCTGGTGATCGTCGCCGCGCTGGTGTTCTTCCCGGTCCTCGGCAACCTGCGCCCGGACCTCGTGTCCTTCCTCCCGTCGATGCGCCAGTACGCCGGGAACTGGGCGTCGGCGCTGTGGACCTTCGCCCCCGGCGCCGAGGAGAAGCTCAACTCGATCGCGCACCGGCCGACCAGGAACCAGGTCGACCAGCTCCGGGCGATGGGCTACCCGGCCGCCGTCGCAGAGATCACCATGCAGCAGACGATCGCCTGGCGGTCGATGCACTCGCAGGGCCGCGGGCTGTTCTCGGTGCTGTCGGCCCGGCTCGACGACCTCGACTCCCGCACCGTGCGCGAGGCGGAGTTCACCTGCAACTCCTTGATCGGCTTCAACTTCGGCGACGGTCACCTGCACGACGCGCACATGATCGCCGCGGTCCAGCGGCGGGTCGGCTTCGCCCCGGGCGAGCTCGTCGTCTGCTGGGTGGAGTCGCAGGCGATCCACGCGAAGGTCCAGCACTACCAGCTGATCGACGCGGCGCTCGGCGTCGTCGAGCGCGGGTACTGGAACGTGGCCGACGCGGTGAACGAGCAGCCGTGGCTGCCGAACGGGCCCATCCCGCTGACCGTCACCTGGCGTGCCCCGCAGCGGTCGGCCGCCGACGAGGACACCGCCGGGGCCCCGGCGGTCTGAGTCCCGGCGGGGCGGGCGGAGCACGACGCCCGCCCCGCCGACCCATCCGACGTCCCATCGACGAAGAAGGAACGCACCATGGAGGCTTATTCAGGCCCCGTGAAATAACGATCTAGCCCGGCGTGTCGGGTTGGGCGACAGCCCGTCCATCGCGAATATTGGTTTGCCGAATCAATCCGAGATGAACGGGCTGCCGCAGTATGTACTATACCACTGGTTTCCGGCGTGATGAAATTCAGGATCTTGTCGCTATAGTGTATGAGCAGGATCAGCGGGACGCGACGGAGGCACGTTTGTCTTGGCCGCCGGTTCTGGGGTTGTTCTGGTCGGTGGTGATCACGTTGGCGTATCTGCGCGGGAATCGTGTGCAGTGGGAGTTGGCGGAAACCTATGGGGTGTCGCAGTCGACGGTTAGTCGAGCGATCACGGGGGTGACACCGTTGCTGGCACAGGCGCTGCGGAGTGTCGTTCCGACGGCAGAGGAGCTTCGTGCCGATCGGCAGTACATCATCGATGGAACCTTGCTGCCCTGCTGGTCATGGGCCGCGGTGCCGGGTCTGTGGTCGGGCAAGCATCGCACCACCGGCGTCGTCGTCCAGGTCGCAGCCACCCTGGAAGGGCAGCTGTCGTGGATCTCCGACCCGACCCCAGGCTCCCGACACGACCTATATTGCCTCGACCAATCCGGCGCCCTCGACCACCTCGCCACATACCCCCCGATCGGCGATAAAGGATACATCGGGCGCGGCATGCTCACCCCGTTCAAAAAACCACCCGGCCGGGAACTTCTCAACTGGCAAAAAACATTCAACAAGAGCCTCAACCACACACGCGCCACCATCGAACGAGTCATCGCCCATATCAAAACGTGGAAAGTTCTCCACACAGACTACCGGCGGCCCTACGCCACATTTAAAACGACAATCTCGGCAGTCATCGGACTCATCTTCTACACACTTACCTGACGGAGCCTGAATAAGCCTCATGGGTGACGCACTGAACGGCCGGGTCGCGATCGTGACCGGCGCGGGCAAGGGACTGGGACGGGCCATCGCGGAGCGCTTCGGCGCCGAGGGCGCGACGGTCGTCGTCTCCGACATCGACGAGGCCGCCGCGAAGTCGGTCGCGGACGGGATCGCGGGCGCCTCGTACCTGGCGTGCGACGTGCGCGACGAGGCGCAGGTGCAGGCGCTGGTGGCCCGCGCCGTCGAACGGCACGGCGGGCTGCACGTGATGGTGCCCAACGCCGGCGTCGGGCGGCCCGAGCCGCTGCTGGAGATGGACCTCGCCGCCTGGCGCGCGGTCACCTCGGTGAACCTCGACGGGGTCTTCCTGTCGATCCGCTACGCGGCCCCGGCGATCATCGCCGCGGGCGGCGGCACGATCGTCACCCTCGCCTCGGTCACCGCGACCACCGGTTCGCCGCTGATCGGCCACTACGCCGCCGCCAAGGCCGCCGTCGTGAACCTGACCAAGACCGCGGCGACGGAGTTCCGGCCCCACGGCGTGCGGGTCAACGCGCTGCTGCCCGGCTTCATCGACACCGACCTGGTGACGGCGGCGCAGCCGGGGTTCGAGGCGGCGCTCGGACTGCCCGCCGGCGGGTTCGACGGTCTCATCGCGCAGAAGCAGGGCGGCTACGGCACCCCCGCCGACGTCGCCGAGGCGGCGCTGTTCTTCGCCAGCGAGCGGTCCCGGTTCTGCACCGGGAGCGGCCTCGTCCTGGACGGCGGACTCGATGCGTCGCTGCTCTGAGGAGGCCCCCGGGAACCCCCGTCGCGTCTGCGTGGCGGGGTGGCGGACCGCCACGATGATCGGCTCGCCCGCGTCGTCGCGACCTGGCCCCCGCACCGCCGGGACACGGGGCCGGTCGTGAGCCGTCCCCGGGACGGGGCGTCCTGTGCCACCGGGTCCGGGTACAACTGCGACGGCGGGGGAACCACCTGCTGTCGGTCCGCTGGAACGGGAGAACACACATGAGCACCGCGACGGTCGTCGGTTCCGGTCCCAACGGTCTCGTCGCCGCCGCCGTGCTCGCCAGGGCCGGGGTCGAGGTCACCGTGCTGGAGGCCGCCGACGAGATCGGCGGTGGCACCCGCACGGTCGAGGCGATCGTGCCCGGCCTGCTCGTCGACCACTGCTCGGCGGTGCACCCGATGGCGGTCGGCTCGCCGGTCCTGGCCGAGCTGGGCCTGGACCGGCACGGGCTGCGGTGGCGCCTGCCCGAGGTCGACTGCGCCCACCCCCTCGACGACGGCGACGCCGGCGTCCTGCTGCGCTCCGTCGCCGACACCGCGGCCGGCCTGGGCGCCGACGGGCCGCTGTGGCGTGCGCTGTTCGGCAGCCCGTCCCGGAACTACGACGCGCTGTCCCAGGACTTCCTGGGCCCGTTGCTGCGCTTCCCGGGCCACCCGCTGCTGCTCGCCCGCTTCGGTGCGCCGACCGTCCTGCCGGCCGAGCTGCTGGCACGGGCGTTCCGCACCGAGCGGGGCCGCGCCCTGTTCCTCGGCACGGCCGCGCACGCGTTCCGGCCGCTGAACCGCCCGCTGTCGAGCGCGATCGGGATGGGCATCCTCACCGCGGGGCACCGCTACGGCTGGGGCGTCGCGCAGGGCGGCTCCCGGGCTATCTCCGACGCGCTGGCCGCGGTGCTCGCCGGACACGGAGCGAAGATCGAGACAGGCGTGCACGTCCGCTCCGCCGACGAGCTGGGCGACCCGGATGTCGTCGTGTGGGACGTCGGCCCCGACCGGCTCCCGCAGCTGCTCGGCGACCGTCTGCCGCCGCGGGCCGCGCGGGCCTACCGGCGGTTCCGGTACGGCCCGGCCGCGTTCAAGGTCGACTACGCGGTGCAGGGCGGGATCCCGTGGACGTCCCCCGGGGCGCGGCGGGCCGGGACCGTGCACGTCGCCGGGTCGGCCGCGGAGACCGCGCTCGTCGAGCGCGAGGTGCACGCGGGCCGGATGCCGGAGCGTCCGTTCGTACTGGTCGGGCAGCAGTACCTGGCCGACCCGACGCGGTCGGTCGGCGACGTGCACCCGGTCTACGCCTACGCGCACGTCCCGTACGGGTACACCGGCGACGCGACCGCGGCGATCACCGCGCAGATCGAGCGGTTCGCTCCCGGTTTCCGGGAGCGGGTCGTCGGGACCCTGGTCACCGACCCGGCCGCGTTCGCGGGGAACCCGAACTTCGTCGGCGGGAACATCCTCACCGGCGCCAAGGACCTGCGGCAGCTGGTCCTCGGGCCGCGCACGACGCTGCAGCCCTACGACACCGGAGCGCCGGGGCACTTCCTCTGCTCGGCCGCGACGCCGCCCGGACCGGGTGCGCACGGGATGTGCGGCGCGCACGCCGCGCGCCGCGCGCTCGCCCACCTGGGCCGCTGAGGGCGGCTCAGACGGGCTCGGGCTCCCCGCTGACCGCCACCACCCCGCCGATGTCCTGGCGCAGCCACGCCAGCAGCGTCGTGTCCTCCAGGGTCAGCGGCACCTCCGGCCCGCCCCACCCCAGACGGGTGGTGGGCCGGTGGACCAGCGCGTCCTCCAGCATCGCGGCCAGACCCTCGGTGGCCCGGACGGTGATACCGCCGTGCTCCACCGTCCTGCTGCCCGCAACGTCGGATTCGGCGTGCGGCCCCGTGCTGAGCGCGTAGCCGGTCCCCAGACGGTCGTCGAACCCCGTCACCTGCACGACGGCTCCCTCCTGCCGAGTGCGCGAGATGTCGACGGTAGCGAAACCCCACCCCCGATCAGGGCGTACGGCGTGTGACGTCGTGCGTGCACCAGGTGAGGAGAACCGCGCGTGAGTACGGTCACGACCGACCCCGGTTTGCCGGGGCGCTACTCGTTGGCAACAATGAACGTCACAGTGGCACGGCGTGCCATTACGGCACGACCAGTGGCAGAGTCACCGGCTACGACGGGCGCGACGCCGCGGCCCACCCCGCTCTCGCGAGAGCGCGCGGCGCAGCACCGTCACGGTGACGCGAGACGGTCCGGACCCCGACGGGGCGGATCGCGAAGAGGACGACGCGGTGTGCGCGTGGGCGCAGGCCGCCGCGGCAGGAGGTCGAAGAGGTCCTATGAAGATCGTGACCCTGGTGAAGCAGGTGGCCGACACCTACTCGGAGCGGAAGCTGTCCGACTCCGACCACACCCTCGACCGGGAGGGTGCCGAGGCGGTGATCGACGAGATCAACGAGCGCGCCGTGGAGCAGGCCCTGCTGCTCAAGGAGGCGAACGACGGCTCCGAGGTCGTCGTCGTGTGCATGGGCCCGGACCGGGCCACCGACGCGATCCGCAAGGCGCTGTCGATGGGCGCGGACTCCGCGGTGCACCTGTCGGACTCCGCGATCCACGGCTCGTGCGCGGTGCAGACCGCGAAGGCGCTGACCAAGCTGATCGGCACCGTCGAGGGCTGGGACCTGGTCATCGCGGGCAACTCGGCCTCGGACGGCCAGATCGGTGCGGTCCCGGCGATGATCGCCGAGCTGCTCGGCGTGCCGTCGCTGACCCACGCCAACGAGCTGTCCGTCGAGGGCACCACGGTGAAGGCCAAGCGGGAGACCGACGAGGGCGTCACCCACCTCACCGCCGAGCTGCCCGCGGTGGTCTCGGTCGGGGAGAAGTCGAACGAGCCGCGCTACCCCTCGTTCAAGGGGATCATGGCGGCGAAGAAGAAGCCGGTGCAGACCCTCGACCTGGCCGGCGCCGGGATCGACCCCTCCGAGGTCGGGCTGGCGAACGCGCTGACCTCGGTCGTCTCGGCGTCGCCGAAGCCGCCGAAGCAGGCCGGCGAGAAGGTCACCGACGAGGGCGACGGCGGCGCGAAGATCGCCGAGTTCCTGGTCGGCCAGAAGCTGATCTGACGCTGATCGACGACCGACACCACTTCTGCACAGGAGATATTCATGGCTGAGGTTCTGGTCCTCGTCGACCACGTCGACGGCGACATCAAGAAGACCACCTACGAGCTGCTGACCGCCGCCCGCGAGCTGGGCGAGCCGTCGGCGGTCGTCGTCGGCCCGGCGGGCACCGCCGACAAGCTGGCCGACGGCCTGACCGAGCACGGCGCCGAGAAGATCTACGTCGCCGAGACCGACTCCACCGACTTCCTCTCCCCGGAGACGACGGTCCTGGAGTCGCTGGTGAACTCCGCCTCCCCGGCCGCCGTGCTGCTCGCGGCCACCGGCAACGGCAAGGAGGTCGCCGGCCGCCTGGCGATCCGCACGAACTCCGGGCTGCTGTCCGACGTCGTGGGCGTCTCCGCCGACGGCGTCTCGCACTCGATCTTCGGTGGTGCCTACACCGCAGAGGCGAAGGCCAACACCGAGCACCCGGTCATCACGGTGCGCCCGGGCTCGGTCGAGATCTCCGCGGCCGCCGGTGCGGGTGCCCGCGAGACCGTCGAGGTCCCGGCCCCGTCGGGGCGTGCCGCGACCGTGACCGGCCGTGAGCCGATCCAGGGCGGGTCGCGTCCGGAGCTGACCGAGGCGACGGTGATCGTCTCCGGTGGCCGCGGTGTCGGCTCGGCCGAGGACTTCAGCGTCGTCGAGGGCCTGGCGGACTCCCTCGGTGCCGCCGTCGGCGCCTCGCGTGCCGCGGTGGACTCCGGCTACTACCCGCCGCAGTTCCAGGTCGGCCAGACCGGCAAGTCGGTCTCGCCGCAGCTCTACATCGCCCTCGGCATCTCCGGCGCGATCCAGCACCGTGCCGGCATGCAGACGTCGAAGACGATCGTCGCGGTGAACAAGGACGAGGAGGCGCCGATCTTCGAGATCGCCGACTTCGGCATCGTCGGCGACCTGTTCAAGGTCGCGCCGCAGCTGCAGGAGGAAGTCGCCAAGCGCAAGGGCTGACCTCTCCGGTCGCCACACGCTCGACGCCCGGGTGCCGCGCGCACCCGGGCGTCGTCGTGTGTGCGGGGCCCGTTCACCTGCTCCTGCCTGCGACGACACCTGTCCGGGACCGTTCACTCCGATGCCACCGACGTGTCGTCGCGGAACCGTCCGGGTGTCGCACCCGCCCGGTACCAACCCGGTGTGACCCAGGTGATCGTCTCGACCCCGGAGACCGCGGCCCGGCGGTACTCCCTGCTCCTCACGACCGACGACGGCGACGTCGCCGCGGCGCAGGCGCTGCGGCACCGGGTGTTCGCGGACGAGCTCGGCGCCCGGCTCGACAGCGCCGTCCCCGGCCGCGACGTCGACCGCTTCGACGCCCACTGCGACCACCTCGTGGTCCGCGAGGACGCCACCGGCGAGATCGTCGGCACCTACCGGATGCTCCCGCCGCAGCGGGCGCGCGCCGCGGGCGGCCTCTACGCCGACGGCGAGTTCGACCTCACCGCTCTCGACCCGCTGCGGTCCGGCATCGTCGAGACCGGGCGCTCCTGCGTGCACCCCGACCACCGCGGCGGCGCCGTCGTCGGGCTGGCGTGGGCCGGGCTCGCCCGCTACATGCTGCTCACCGGGCACCGCTGGCTGATCGGCTGCGCCAGCGTCTCCCTGGCCGACGGCGGCGCCCAGGCCGCGGGCGTCTGGGACCGGGTCCGTGCCAAGCACCTCGCCCCCGAGGAGTACCGCACCGTCCCGCTCCGCCCCTGGGACCCGACCGACGTCCCGCGCGGCCGGGGTGTCGCGGTCCCGCCGCTGCTGCGCGGCTACCTGCGGCTGGGCACCTGGGTGTGCGGGCCGCCCGCGCACGACCCGGACTTCGGGGTCGCGGACTTCCCGGTGCTGCTGGGGATGGACCACATCGACCAGCGCTACCTGCGCTTCTTCCTGGGCGAGGACGCCGCCGGGGTGACGGGCGCATGACCCTCGCCGCCGGACCGGAGGGCGACGCCGGCGCGCCCCTCCGCCCGCTCCGCCGCCTCCGGCCCCGTGGTCGTGCCTCCGCGGCCGTCCCCTCGGCCGGGGCCGCGGTGCTCCCGCCCACCCCGGCGGACCCGGCGCTCTCGCCCACCCCGGCAGACCCGGCGACGGGGGACCGACGCGGTGCTGCGCACCACCCGGCCCGTGCCGCCCTGCGGACCCCGGTGCGCCCGGTCGTCGACCACCCCACGCACCCGCCGGCACCGCCCGCGTCGCGGCGTCCCGGCGGGCCGTGGGCGGCCTGGTCACCGTGCACCCCGCAGGAGTGCCTGCCCCCGCGCACGACGACCGGCACGCTGCGCCTGGGCCGCCGTGCCGTGGCGCTGCTCGCGGTGCTGGCGGTGGCCGCGATGCTCGTCCCGGTCGCCGCGCTGTGCGGCGCCCGCGTGCTGGAGCCGGTCCTGCGGGCGCTGCACCGTGCGGTGCTCCGCGCCGCCGGGGTCCGGCTCGTCGTGCGCGGCGGACCGCTGGCGCCCGCGGACGGGCGGGGCGCGCTGGTCGTGGCCGACCACACGTCGTGGATCGACATCCCGGCGCTCGGCGCGATCGGCCCGGTCACCATGCTCGCCAAGCGGGAGGTCAGGGACTGGCCGCTGATCGGTGCGCTCGCCGCCCGCACCGGCACCCTGTTCGTGCACCGCGAGGGCCTGTCCCGGCTGCCCGGCACCGTCGCGACCTGCGCCGACGCGCTGCGGGGCGGCACGCTGGTCGGGGTCTTCCCCGAGGCGACGACGTGGTGCGGCGCGATCTCCGGGGACTACCGGCGCGCGCCGTTCCAGGCCGCGATCGACTCGGGTGCTCCGGTCCGGCCGGTCACCGTCGCGATCACCACCCCGGACGGGCGGCCGACGACGGCCGCCGCGTTCGTCGGCGAGCAGACCCTCGGCGACACCGTCGGCCGGGTGCTCCGGCTGCCCGGACTGGTCTGCGAGGTCACCGTCGGCGAGCTCGTCGAGCCGGGCCCGCGCACCGACCGGCGCGCGCTGGCCGCACGGGCCCGCGACCGGGTCCGTCACCCGCGCCCCGCCGCGACCGCCACGGTCGTGTGAGACGGACGGTCGTCCACGACGGGTTCGGCACGCACCGTTGTCACGGCGGGGTCTACCCTGGAGGCCGATGACGTACCTGGACCACGCGGCGACCACACCGATGCTGCCCGCCGCCGTCGCCGCTCTGAGCGACGCGCTCGGCCGCACCGGCAACGCGTCGTCGCTGCACTCGTCGGGGCGCCGCGCCCGGCGCGCGGTCGAGGAGGGGCGTGAGCGGATCGCCGAGGCGGTCGGCGCGCGCCCGTCCGAGGTCGTGTTCACCACCGGCGGCACCGAGAGCGACAACCTCGCGGTCAAGGGCCTGTTCTGGGCCCGCCGGGCCGCCGACCCCCGCCGCTCGCGGGTGCTGGTCTCGGCCGTCGAGCACCACGCGGTCGTCGACGCGGCGGAGTGGCTGGCCACCCACGAGGGTGCCCGGCTGCGGCTGCTCGAGGTCGACGCGACCGGCCGGGTCCACCCGGAGACGCTGCGTGCCGCGCTCGCCGAGGACCCGGACGGGAACGCCCTGGTCTCGGTCATGTGGGCCAACAACGAGGTCGGCACCGTCAACCCGGTGCGCGAGCTCGCCGCCGTCGCCCACGAGTTCGGGGTGCCCTTCCACACCGACGCCGTGCAGGCCGTCGGCATCCTCGACGTCGACTTCGCCGCGAGCGGTGCCGACGCGCTCACCCTCACCGGGCACAAGCTCGGCGGCCCCTACGGCGCGGGCGCGCTGTTGCTCGGCCGCGAGGTCGCCTGCACCCCGCTGCTGCACGGCGGCGGCCAGGAGCGCGACGTCCGCTCCGGCACCCTGGACGTCCCGTCACTGGCCGGACTGGCGGCGGCCGTCGTCGAGTCGGTGGCCGCCGCGCCGCGCCGCCGGCTGCACCTGGCCGGGCTGCGCGACGAGCTGATCCGCGTCGTGCGCACCGAGGTGCCCGACGCGGCGCTGAACGGTGACACGACCGACTCCCGGGTCGACGGTGGTCCCGGCAGGCTGCCCGGCAACGCGCACCTGTCGTTCCCCGGCTGCGAGGGCGACAGCCTGCTCATGCTGCTCGACGCCCACGGCATCGACTGCTCCACCGGTTCGGCCTGCACCGCGGGCGTCGCCCAGCCCAGCCACGTGCTGCTGGCGATGGGCGCCGACGAGTGCACCGCCCGCGGGTCGCTGCGCTTCTCGCTGGGGCACACCAGCACCTCCGCCGACGTGGCCGCGGTCGCCGGGGCCATCGGGTCGGTCGTGGAGCGGGCCCGCAACGCGAGCCGTCGCACCCCCGCGTCGGTCACGGGCTGAGCCGTGCGGGTCCTCGCTGCGATGAGCGGTGGCGTCGACTCCGCGGTCGCCGCCGCGCGGGCGGTCGCTGCCGGGCACGACGTCGTCGGTGTGCACCTCGCGCTGTCGCGCACCCGCGACGCGATGCGGTCGGGGTCGCGCGGCTGCTGTTCCAAGGAGGACGCGGGCGACGCCGCCCGCGCCGCGGACGTCCTCGACATCCCGTACTACGTCTGGGACCTGTCCGAGGAGTTCACCCGCGACGTGGTGGACGACTTCGTCGCCGCCTACGCCGCCGGCCAGACGCCGAACCCCTGCCTGCGGTGCAACGAGAAGATCAAGTTCGCGGCGGTCCTGGACCGGGCGCTCGCGCTCGGCTTCGACGCCGTCTGCACCGGTCACTACGCCCGGCTCGACCCGGCCGGACCGGTGCTGCGCCGCTCGGCCGACGGCGGCAAGGACCAGTCCTACGTGCTGGCCGTGCTGCGCGCCGACCAGCTGCGGCACGCGATGTTCCCGGTCGGCGACACCCCCAAGCCGCAGATCCGGGCCGAGGCCGCCCGGCTCGGGCTGCGCGTCGCCGGCAAGCCCGACAGCCACGACATCTGCTTCATCCCCACCGGTGACACCCAGGGCTTCCTGGCCGACCGCCTGGGCAGCACCCCCGGTGACCTGGTCGACGCCGCCACCGGCGAGACCCTCGGCACCCACGACGGCGTGCACGGCTTCACCGTCGGGCAGCGGAAGGGTCTCGGGATCGACCGCCCGGCCCCCGACGGCCGTCCCCGCTACGTGCTCGGCATCGAGCCGGTCAGTGGCACCGTGCGGGTCGGCCCGGAGGCGGCGCTCGACGTCACCGCGATCACCGCGCGCACCCCGGTGTGGACCTCGGGCGTGGCGCCGGACGCGCCGTTCGGCTGCGTCGTGCAGGTCCGCGCGCACGGCGGCACCGCACCCGCGACCGTCACCCCGCTCGGCGCCGCCGTGCAGGTGGACCTGGCCGAGCCGCTGCGCGGAGTCGCCCCGGGGCAGGCCGTCGCCTTCTACCGCCCCGACGACGACGGCGACATCGTCCTGGGGTCGGCGACGATCACCGGGACTGTCTGACCGGGGCTGTGTGGCCGGGCTGTCTGGCCGGGTCGGTCAGCCCGGCCGGGTCCGCCCGACCGGAAGCCTGACACGTACTGCCCGATCGGGACCGCCTGGCCGGGGCTGTCTGACCGGCGCTGCCCGACCGGCGCTGCCCGACCGGCGCTGCCCGACCGGCGCTGCCCGACCGGCGCTGCCTGATCGGGGCCGCCTGACCGGGACTGCCTGACCTGGTCCGCCTGACCGGGACCGCCCGACCGGGACCGCCCGACCGGAAGCGTCCGGCATGTACTCCCGGGCCGACCACGTCCGGCCGGGGCCCGCCCGGACTCGGCCGCCGGGAGTGCGCCGCCACCGCCGGCGCGCGGCGCTGTCGTGGCGGACCGCCGTCCGCCGAGATGCACCTCAGCGGGCCCCGCGCGCCGCTGGAGCCCGCTGATCTGCATCTCGGCGCACCCCCCCCGGCGAGAGCACTGCTCTTGCTTTTGCATGGCGCTGAGTGAACACTGCTCTCATGACGAATCAGCGATCTCGATCCCACTACCTCGCCCCCGGCCGGTTCACCCGACGCGTGATGAACCCGTTGGTCGCCGGCCTGACCCGGCTCGGCCTCCCGCTCGCCGGCTCCGCGGTGCTCGGTGTCCGCGGCCGTCGCTCCGGCGAGGTCCGCACCACGCCGGTCAACCCGCTGCGCCACGACGGCGTCCGGTACCTCGTCGCCGCCCGCGGCGAGACCCAGTGGGTGCGCAACCTGCGCGTCGCGGGGGAGGCCGAGCTGACCGTCGGCCGTCGCACCGAGCGGGTGGCCGCGACGGAGTTGACCGACCCGGCCGTCGCCGTCCCGGTGCTGCGGGAGTACCTGCGCCGCTGGGCCTGGGAGGTCGGGGCGTTCTTCGACGGCGTCGACGCCTCCTCGTCCGACGCCGAGCTTGCTGCCGCCGCACCCCACCACCCGGTGTTCGCCCTGCACTGAGAACTCCAGCGATCGCCCCCTGCAGCGTTCGCCCTGCAGCGTTCGGCCTGCAGCGTTCGCCCTGCAGCGTTCGGCCTGCGGTGATCGCCCTGCAGCATTCGGCCTGCGGTGACCGCTCCGGGGTGATCGCTCCGTGGTGACCGCTCGGGGGTGATCGCTCTGCGGTGATCGCCGACGGTGGAGCGTCTGGTGCGGCTCACTCGCCTCCGCGCGCCACATTGGCGATCATGCCCGCCGCCGACGGGCCGGGGCCGCACGCGTCGGGCCCGGACCGCGGAGGACACTGTGGGGGTGACCATCCCGGACCCCACCGACCCGCTGGCCGCCGCGCTCGCCGCCGCCGGACTCGGCGACGTCCGTCCCGGCGAGACCGTCGCGCCGCAGCCCCGGATCGAGGTCGTCGACGACACCCCCGCCGAGCCCGCCGCGCCCCGCGCCCTGTGGCCCGCCGGCGTCGGCACCGGCGTCGGATCACTGCCCGGCACCGACATCCGCGAGGCGTGCGCGCTGGTCGCCGGCGAGACCCCCGAGTTCCCGGCACTGCCCGAGCTGCCCGCCCGCGGTGTCGGCGCGGACATGATCGGGCGCACGGCCGGGCTGCTGGTGGACCTCGCCGTCGAGGTCGTGCCGACCGGCTGGCGGGTCACCGCGCACCCCGGGCGCGACCTGCGCCGGTCCCGTGACCTGATGTCCGGCGATCTGGACGCCTTCGACGACGCCTGCGATCACATCCGCCCGTCCTGGGTGAAGATCCAGGTCACCGGCCCGTGGACGCTCGCCGCCTCGGTCGAGCTCGCGTCCGGGCACCGGGTGCTCACCGACCGCGGGGCCGTCCGCGAGTTCGCCGCCAGCCTGACCGAGGGGCTGCGCAGGCACGTCGCCGAGGTCGCGCAACGGACCGGGGCGACGGTCGTCGTCCAGCTCGACGAGCCCGGTTTGCCCGCGGTGCTCGCCGGGTCGTTGCCGACCGCGTCCGGCTACGGCACCGTCCGCGCGATCGCCGCGCCGGACGCCCAGGACCTGCTCCGCGACCTGGTCGACGGCGTCGACGCACCGGTCGTCGTGCACTGCTGTGCGGACCGCCCGCCGATCCGGCTGCTCGCCGGGACCGGTGCGGCCGCGGTCGGCATCGACGCGACCCGACCGGCGTTCGCCGGGAGCACCGCCGAACCGCGCGCCCTCGACGCGATCGGCGAGACCTGGGACAGCGGCGTCCCGTTGTTCCTCGGGCTGCTGCCCGGCACCGCGCCGTCCCGCGAACCGGCGATCGGCGACCTGGCCCGCGCCGGCTACGACCTCGCCGACCGGCTGGGCTTCGACCGGCCGCGGCTGGCCCGCCTTGCCGTCCCGACGCCCGCCTGCGGGCTCGCCGGGGCCTCCCCGGCCTGGGCGCAGCGTGCGCTCGCCCTGTCCCGCGAGCTGGGAAAGGCCTTCGCCGATCCGGACGAGGTCGCGCCCGCCGACGGGCGCTGACCTCGCATGATCGGCGTCGCGCGCGCCTCCGTGTTCCGCGCGTGCGTCCGGACGCACGCGCCGAGCGGATCACCGCGCGCGGAGCGGATCACCGTGCCCCGGGCGGATCACCGCGCGGGGTGGATCACCGTGCGCCGGGCCGGCGGCGGAGTGCTTCTCCCCGAGCCCCTCAGTTCAGCTTGCGGGTGCCCTCGGGGAGCCCGCCGCCGGCGTAGACGTCGGTGGCGAGGTCCTGCAGCGCGGTCAGCGCGACGTTCTGGCTCCACGGGCCGTAGGACACGCGGGCGACGCCCAGCTGCCGGGCGGTCCCCAGCGGGATCGACCCCGGGATGCCGATCAGGTTGACCTTGCGCTCGCCGAGCGCCTCGACCAGGCGTCCGACCTGGGTCTCGTCGAGCTTGCCGGGCACGAAGAAGTTCGACGCGCCCGCGTCCAGGTACGCCTTCCCGCGCTCGATCGCGTCGGCCAGCACGGCCTCGGGGTCCTTGTCACCGGCCTTGAGGAAGGCGTCGGTGCGCGCGTTCAGCACGAAGTCGATCCCGGCCTTCTCGGCCGCGGCGACGGCGGCCTCCACGGCCTTCACCGCCTCGGTGAGCGGCTTGACCTGGTCCTCCAGGTTGCAGCCGACGATGCCGACGTCGATCGCGCGCGCGACGGTGCCACCGGGGTCGCCGTAGCCGGCCTCCAGATCGGCGGTCACCGGCAGGTCCCCGGCAACCTCCGCGATCAGCCCGACCTCGGCGATCATGAGGTCGCGCGGGATGTGCTCGCCGTCGGGGTAGCCGCGGGACGCGGCGATCCCGTGGCTCGCGGTGGCCAGGGCCGTCGTGCCCGGGGTCTCGGCGACGACCTTCGCGGTGATCGCGTCCCAGACGTTGACGACGAGCAGCAGCTCCGGTGCGGCGTGCAGCTCCTGCAGCTTCGTGGCCTTCTCGGCGATGGAGGTCATGTGATCACCGTAGGCCGGTTCCGGGGCCCCCGCCGCGTACCCAGAACTGAGGATCTGCGGTGCCCCCGACAGCGGCAGGGCCGTCCGACCCCCGATCCTTGTGCCGTGCTCCGAGACCGGTCCGACGTCCGACACCCGACCACCCCGCCGGGTGGTCTCGGGTCGTCCGCGCTGGTGCTGGGAGCGCTGGGCTCGGTGTTCGTCGCCGTCGCGATCGCGCTGTCCGCGGTGTCGCCGCTGACCGTCGCCGGTCTCGCGTTCGCCTCCGCCGGGGTGGTCCTGGCCATCGGCGGTCTGGTGCTGGGCACGCTGGGCGCGGTCCGTGCCTGCCCGGGCCGGTCCCGGACGGCGATCTCGGCCGCGGGACTGTCGGTGGCCGGGCTGGCCGGCGGGCTGATCTGGCTGGCCGCGTTCGTGATGCTCGCCGTCACCGGGCCGGGACCGCCGCCCGTGCAGGGGGCCGGCACCGCGCCGGCCTGCGGGCCCGGGGTCTGCCACACCCCCTGAACCGGCGGTCCGGTCGACGCGTTCGCTCTGTCGTCCGAGGGCCCTGTCATCGGAGGACCCTGTCGATGACGGCTGCTACGGCGCCCGCCCGCCGGAGCTCTCGGTCCCGGCTCCGGCGCTCGCCCGGGCCAGCGCGATCGTCGCCACCACGAGCACGGCCACCAGCACCGCGACGAGCGCCCACCCGGCCCCGCCGGTGGACAGCCGCTCGTCGAGCACGGTCACGCCGACGACCGCCGCCACCACCGGCTCCCCGACGACCACCGCGGGCAGCGATGCCCCCAGCGCCCCGGCCTGGAACGCGGCCTGCTGCAGCAGGGTCCCGCCGACCACGGCGACGACCAGCGCCCAGGTCTCCCACGAGGTCAGCACCGTGGTGATCCCGTCGGACAGCGTGTCGACCACGCCCAGGGTGAGCGCGGCGACGACGCCGTAGGCGATGCCGGTGGCCGCGGCCAGCAGCAGTGCCCGCGCCGTCCCCGTCGTCGACCGGGCCGCCACGAGACAGGCGGCGAACAGCACCAGCAGCACCGACCCCGTCGGCGCCCACGCGGTGAGCCCGGCCCGGTCGACACCCGCGGTCAGCTCCCCGACGGTCACGAACAGCACCAGCGCCACCACCAGCACCGCGGCCCAGGCCAGCTCCCGGCGGGACGGCCGCCGCCCGGCCCACCACGCGGCCAGCGGCAGCGCGAACACCAGCTGGGTGACGATGATCGGCTGCACCAGCAGCAGCGACCCGAACCCGAGCGCGACGGCCTGCATCGCGAACGCCGCCGTGTCACCCAGCGACCCGGCCAGCCAGCGCGGATCGCGGACCAGCCGCGCCAGCATCCGCAGCCCCCGGTCGTGCGGGTCCGCCGCCGCCGAGGTCTGCTGCGCGACGGCGGCGAGCGCGAAGAGCAGCGCCGAGAGCAGCGCGGCGCCGACCGCGGCGACGGTGTTCAGCGGATCAGGGGATCGAGGACCCGGCGGGCATGGCCTCGAACCGCATGTCCGGGAACTTGCGCTGGATGATGTCCATCCGCCACTTGTTGGTGAACAACGCGAGGTGCTCGCCGTCGGAGTCGCGGCGCAGGACCTCGCACTCGGACTGCCCGGCCAGCTTCTCGACCGCCTCGGCGTCGACCAGGCGCGCGATCTGGTACGGCAGCCGGTCGAGGGTGACCGGCGCGTTGAACTCGGTCTCCAGCCGTGTGGTGACCACGTCGAACTGCAGCGGCCCCACCGCGGCCAGCACCGGCGCCTGGTCGCCGCGCAGGTCCGAGCGCAGGATCTGGATGACCGCCTCGTTGCCGAGCTGCTCGATTCCCTTGCGGAACTGCTTGTACTTGCCCGCGTCCTTCGCGCGGATCACCGCGAAGTGCTCGGGGGCGAACGCCGGGATCGAGGGGAACTCGACCGGGTCGGCCGCGTAGAGGGTGTCCCCGGGGCGCAGGGCGGTGGCGTTGACCAGGCCGACGATGTCGCCGGGGAACGCCTCCTCGACGGTCGTGCGCTCGGCGCCGAACACCGACTGCGCGTACTTGGTCGCGAACGGCTTGCCCGTCGCGGCATGGGTGAGCACCATGCCGCGCTCGAAGCGGCCCGAGCAGATCCGCAGGAACGCCATGCGGTCACGGTGCGCCTTGTCCATGCCGGCCTGGACCTTGAAGATCAGCCCGGAGGTGGGCGCCTCCAGCGGGCGCTCCTCGCCCTTCACGTCGGGCCGCGGGGCGGGCGGCGGGGCGAGGTCGACCAGCGAGTCGAGCAGCCGGGCGACGCCGATGTTGGACAGCGCCGAGCCGAACAGGACCGGGGTGGCCGTGCCGGAGCGGAAGCCCTCCTCGTCGAAACCGGCGCCGATCTCGTCGAGCAGGCCCAGCTCGTCCTGCGCGTTCTGCCAGTACTCGGGCTCCTGCGCGGCGATCGTCTCGGCGTCGACGACCTGTGCGGTGGCCTTGGTCGCGCCGCCGGCGGCGCGGGTGAACGCGGTGTACTCGCCGGTGCTGCGTTCGATGAGCCCCTTGAACTGCCCGGCGATGCCCAGCGGCCAGGTCAGCGGCATCGGGCGCAGGCCGATGGTCTGCTCGACCTCGTCGAGCAGCTCCAGGGCCTCGCGGCCCGGCCGGTCCCACTTGTTGACGAAGGTGACGATCGGGACGCCGCGCGAGCGGCAGACGTCGAAGAGCTTGAGGGTCTGCGGCTCGAGACCCTTCGCCGCGTCGAGCAGCATCACCGCGGCGTCGACGGCGGCGAGCACCCGGTAGGTGTCCTCGGAGAAGTCGCCGTGGCCGGGGGTGTCGAGCAGGTTGATCACGCAGTCCCGGTAGGAGAACTGCAGCACCGCCGAGGACACCGAGATGCCGCGGGCACGCTCCATCTCCATCCAGTCCGACGTGACGCCCTTGCGGCCGGACTTGCCGTGCACCGCACCGGCGGAGTCGATGACCTCCGCGTGCAGCGCCAGCGCCTCGGTCAGGGTCGACTTGCCCGCGTCGGGGTGGGAGATCACCGCGAACGTCCGGCGGCGGGCGGTCTCGCCGACGACGCGCGCGTCGGTGGCGGTGCCGGTCTGCCGGGTGACGTTCTCGATGGTGCTCACACCTGCATTCTAGGCGTCGCCACCGACACCCCCCGACGACGGCGCCCGGCTCAGGTCGACCACGCAGAAGACGTTGCCGTCGGGGTCGGCGAGGACGACGAAGTCGGGCTCGGCGGGGTAGTCGTCCCAGACCGGCCGGGTCGCGCCCAGCGATGTCAGCCGCGCCACCTCGGCGTCCTGCTCGTCGGTGGTGTCGACCAGGAGATCCAGGTGGAGCCGGGGTCTGGGCTCGGGCGGGGACGCGCTGCGCATCAGGCCGAGCACCCGCTCGCCGTCGGAGCCGGTCAGGGTGCGCCAGGACGGGCTCGACCACTCGTCGGAGACGTGCAGGTGCAGTGCTGCGGTCCAGAACGCGGCGGCCCGGTCGAGGTCGACGACGCCGACCACCGGGAACCCGAGCCTCAGCACGGCTCAGGCCCCCGCTTCCAGCAGCGCCCGCATGTCGGGCAGGTCGAAGTGCTCGACGGTCGCCCACGCCGACGGGCTGCCGTGGTGCGGGTCGGCGCCCGCGGCCAGCAACGCGGTGACCGACGGCGCCGACCGGGCGAACAGCGCGGCGGCGAGCGCGGTCTGGCCGCGGTCGTTGGTGTGGTCCGGCTCCGCGCCGCGGGCCAGCAGGTCGGCGACGACGCCGTCGTGGCCGTAGTAGGCGGCGAGGATCAGCAGGGTGTCGCCCTTGGGGTCGGTCAGGCCGACCGGGACGCCCGCGTCGAGGTAGGCGCCCAGCCGGTCCGCCGCACCCTCGCGGGCAAGGTCGAACATCCGGTGCGCGAGCTCCACGGCAGCCTGGTCCATCCCCCGACCGTAGATTCCCCTGCTCGGTTGCGCATGACTGTCGGGGGGCGCGGCTAACCTGCGCCTCGTGAGTTCCCAGTCCGACGCCCAGCAGGCCCGCGAGCGCCACGCGCAGCTGGCGGCCGAGGTGGCCGACCACCAGTTCCGGTACTACGTGCTGGACGCCCCGGTCGTCTCCGACGGCCAGTTCGACGAGCTGTGGCACGAGCTGCTCGCGCTGGAGGAGGCCCACCCCGAGCTGGTCACGCCGGACTCGCCGAGCCAGCGCGTCGGCGGCACGTTCTCCACCGACTTCACCTCCTACGACCATCTCGAGCGGATGTTGTCGCTGGACAACGCCTTCTCGCCCGAGGACCTGCGCACCTGGCACGAGCGGGTGACGAAGGAGGTCGGCGGGGACCTGCACTACCTGTGCGAGCTCAAGATCGACGGGCTCGCGGTCAACCTGCTCTACGAGGGCGGGCGGCTCACCCGGGCCCTGACCCGCGGCGACGGGCGCACCGGCGAGGACATCACGCTCAACATGCGCACCCTCGCCGAGGTGCCCGAGCGGCTCACCGGCACCGACGAGTTCCCGGTGCCGGCGCTCGTCGAGGTCCGTGGCGAGGTCTACTTCCGGCTGGAGGACTTCGAGCGGCTCAACGCCTCGCTGGTCGAGGCGGGCAAGGAGCCGTTCGCGAACCCGCGCAACACCGCGGCCGGCTCCCTGCGCCAGAAGGACCCACGGGTCACCGGCTCGCGCAACCTGCGGCTGATCTGCCACGGCCTGGGCAAGCGGGAGGGGTTCACCCCCGACACCCAGTCCCACGCCTACGACGCACTGGTCGCCTGGGGTCTGCCGGTCTCCCCGCGCACCAGGGTGCTCCAGGGGATCGAGAAGGTGATCGAGTACGTCGAGTACTGGGGTGAGCACCGGCACGACGTCGAGCACGAGATCGACGGCGTCGTCGTGAAGGTCGACGAGGTGGCGCTGCAGCGCAGGCTCGGCGCGACCTCCCGGTTCCCGCGCTGGGCGATCGCCTACAAGTACCCGCCGGAGCAGGCCACCACCCGGCTGCTCGACATCCGGGTCAACGTCGGGCGGACCGGCCGGGTCACCCCGTTCGCGGTGATGGAGCCGGTGAAGGTCGCCGGGTCCACGGTCGAGATGGCGACCCTGCACAACGCCGACGAGGTGCGTCGCAAGGGCGTGCTGATCGGTGACCGGGTGGTCATCCGCAAGGCGGGCGACGTCATCCCCGAGGTGCTGGGGCCGGTCACCGACGTGCGCGACGGCTCCGAGCGCGAGTTCGTCATGCCGACGCACTGCCCCGAGTGCGGCACCGCGCTCGTGCAGCAGAAGTCGGGCGACGTCGACCGGCGCTGCCCGAACGCCCGTTCCTGCCCGGCGCAGCTGCGGGAGCGGTTGTTCCACGTCGCGGGCCGGGGCGCGTTCGACATCGAGGGGCTCGGCTACGAGGCCGCGGTGGCGCTGCTGACCTCGGGTGTGCTGACCGACGAGGGCGACGTCTTCTCCCTCACCGAGGCCGACCTGCTGAGGACCGAGCTGTTCCGCAACCAGAAGGGCGAGCTGACGGTCAACGGCCGCAAGCTGCTGAGGAACCTGGAGGCGGCGAAGGACCGGCCGCTGTGGCGGGTGCTGGTGGGACTGTCGATCCGGCACGTCGGGCCGACCGCTGCGCAGGCGCTGGCCCGCGAGTTCGGGTCGATGGAGGCCCTCGAACGCGCCGCGGCACAGGCGAAGGCGGACACCGAGGCCGCCGGGGTCGCGATCGTCTCCGACGGGACGGCGGGGGAGGACGACGCCGCGGCCGAGGCCACCGCGTCGACGCCCGAGGGTGCTGCGGCCGAAGCGACCGGCGATGTCGAGGCCGCCGAGGCGGAGGCGGCGGTTGCCGCAGGCGAGGCGGAGGCGGCACCCGGCGACGGGTCTGCCGGTGATGGGTCTGCCGGCGACGGGGCGTCAGACGATGGGGCGCCCGACGACCGGGCGCCCGGTGAAGGGGCGCCCGGTGACGGGGCCGCCGACGCCGTGGCCGTGGAGGCTGCGAAGCAGGAGCGGGCCGCGGCGCGTGCCCGGGCGAAGGCCGTCGCGGAGGCGCTCGCGCCGATCGCCGGGGTCGACGGCGTCGGCCCGACCATCGCCGCGGCCGTGCGGGACTGGTTCTCCGTCGACTGGCACCGCGAGGTCGTGCAGAAGTGGCGGGCCGCGGGCGTCGCGATGGAGGACGAGGTCGACGACTCGGTGCCGCGCTTCCTGGAGGGCCTCTCGATCGTCATCACCGGCTCGATGGAGAACTGGTCCCGCGACGAGGCCAAGGAGGCGATCATGGCCCGCGGTGGGCGGGCTGCCGGGTCGGTGTCGAAGAAGACGGCCTTCGTCGTCGCGGGGGAGGCGCCCGGCTCGAAGTACGACAAGGCCGTCGAGCTCGGGGTGCCGGTGCTGGACGAGGCCGGGTTCGAGGTCCTGCTCGCCCGCGGCCCCGACGCGGCGCGGGAGCAGGCCGCCGACGCCTGACGGCCCGGAGTCCGGTCCGCCGCGTGACCGGGGAATCCGCCCGGCGGCCGGACCTGCAGCACGCCGACGGTGAGCGACCACTCACCGGGCGTGTCGGGCGTCCGGCGCGGCCCGGCGTCCGGACGCCGACGTCGCCCGGACGCGACCGCGCCCGGACGCCGGCCGCGGACGATCACCGCCTACCCTCGGTCGCACGCCGGGGTCGTCCCGGCGGGAGGACGACCACTCGGATCGGGGAACACACGGTGTTGCAGGCGGCGCTCAACGGCTCACGACCGGCGGACGCGCACCCGGCGTTGCCGACCCTGGCCCGCCACCTCGCCCGTGACGCCCGGGCCGTCGCCCGGCTCGGCGTCACCTCGGTGCACGTGCACCCGCGCGACGACAGCGGCGCCGAGACGATCGAGCCCGCCGTGGTCGGCGACGTCGTGTCGCTGATCCGCCAGGAGGCCCCTGGCATCGAGATCGGCGTCCCGACCGGGCGCTGGATCCAGCCCGACCCCAAGGACCGCGTCGAGACCGTCCTGTCCTGGGGCCGGCTCGGCTCCGGCAAGCCCGACGTGTGCGGCGTCAACGTGCACGAGCTCGGCTGGACCGAGGTCTGCCACGCCGCGTGGTCGGTCGGCATCGCCGTCGAGCTCGGGGTCTGGACCAGCGGTGACGCCGTCACCCTCCGCCAGAACGGGCTGCCCCCGGGCACCCGCCGGGTGATCGCGGAGTCGACGGTGATCGACCCGGAGACCGCCGTCGCCGAGGGCATCCGGATCCTGCGCGCGCTCGGCCAGCCCCCCGTTCCCGTGCTGCTGCACGGCGAGGAGGAGGGCGCCTGGCCGGTGCTGGAGTACGCGACCCGGGTCAACATCGACACCCGGATCGGCTTCGAGGACGTCCTGGTGCGCCCCGACGGCTGGCTCGCGACCGGCAACGACGACCTCGTCCGCACCGCCCTGTCGATCCGGGTCTGACCCGGATCCGCCGCACCCGCGCCCCGGCGACCCGGGTGGACCGGGGCGGGCGGCGGGGGTCAGGCCTTCAGCACCGTCGCGACGATCCCCGCGAGGTGCGCCAGCCGCGCCAGCTCCGACGGCCGGAACACCGGCCCACCCGGCCGTCCGACCACCAGCGTCTTCGGCGGTTCCCCGGTCCCGAACGGCGCGGCGGCCAGCTCGGTGTCCATCGCCCGCCACGGCTCGGGCACCCAGTGGCTGTCGTCGAGGGCGATCGCCCGGTCCAGCGGCAGCCAGGGCAGGTCCCCGGACCGGGTCTCGGGCGCCGCGGCGCTCTCCGCGATCCGGAAGGAACGACCGTTCTCGCTGACCGCGACCAGCGCCCAGCCGGCGCGGAACAGCCGCGGCACCTCGCCGGCGAGCAGGTCGAGCCCGTGCGCGTGGTCGCCGGCGATCTCGTCGAGCAGCTCCAGCTCGCGGTGGGTGTCCAGCTGCCCGGTGTGCGGGCGCACCGACTCCACCGACACCCCGGGCACCGACTCGGCCGCGGTGATGAGCACGTCCGGCGGCCGGTTGGTCGGCAGCTCCACGGCGATGTCGTCGACCGCCTGCCCGTCGCCGCGCTCCACGACGTCGACGCTGAGGATGTCCGCCCCCGCCCCGCCGAGGGCGGAGGCGACGGCCCCGAGATTGCCGGGCTTGTCCGGGAGGACGACCCGGAGCAGGAACGACACGGAGTGGATCCTCTCCCTCGACAGCGAGCGCCTCATCGGCACGCGTGTGCACCGCACCGGAGTGGCGGGGGGCGGTTCCGGGCGGGAACGATGATCCTGCCACCCTCGGGGCCGTCGGTCACCCGCCACCCGCATCATGGTGTGCGTACCTGGTCACCGGGGGGCGATCGGCCGGTGGACCGGCGGGAATAGACTCGCCCGATGGACCGGCGCGCGCGGGAGCGGCCGGGTCGTGTCGGCAGCCGGACCGGCGGTCGCACCGTCGTCGCCGCACCGTCGTCGCGACCGTCCACCCGCCGTCGTCATCATCGGACACCATCCCAGAGGAGGGGCATGACCGCCGATTCCGCGGAGCGGACGGGCGGGGTCATCACCCGGGACGAGGTCGCACACCTCGCCCGGCTGGCCCGCCTGGCCGTCACCGACTCCGAGCTGGACACCTTCGCGTCGCAGCTCGACGTGATCATCGGGTCGGTGGCCCGGGTCGGAGAGGTCGCCGCCGACGACATCCCGCCGACCTCGCACGCCGTCCCGCTGGAGAACGTCTTCCGCCCGGACGAGCGCCGCCCCGGCCTGAGCCAGGAGCAGGCGCTCGCCGGCGCCCCGGCCGCCGAGGACGGGCGCTTCCGCGTCCCGCGGATCCTGGGGGAGGAGCAGTGAGCGACCTGATCCGCCTCACCGCGGCCGAGCTCGCGGAGAAGATCCACTCCCGCGAGGTCTCCGCCGTCGAGGTCGCCCAGGCCCACCTCGACCGGATCGCCGCCGTCGACGGTGAGGTGCACGCGTTCCTGCACGTCGGCGCCGAGGCCGCGGTGGCGTCCGCCGCACTGGTCGACGAGCGGATCGCCGCGGGCGAGGCCCCGGAGTCCCCGCTGGCAGGGGTGCCGCTGGCGCTCAAGGACGTGTTCACCACCTCGGACATGCCCACCACCTGCGGCTCGCGGATCCTCGACGGCTGGCAGCCGCCCTACGACGCGACGGTCACCACGCGCCTGCGCGCCGCCGGGATCACGATCCTCGGCAAGACCAACATGGACGAGTTCGCGATGGGCTCCTCCACCGAGCACTCGGCGTACGGCGTGACCCGCAACCCGTGGGACACCACCCGGGTGCCGGGCGGCTCCGGCGGCGGGTCGGCGGCGTCGCTGGCCGCGTTCGAGGCGCCGTTGGCGATCGGCACCGACACCGGCGGCTCGATCCGCCAGCCCGCCGCGTTCACCGGCACCGTCGGCGTCAAGCCCACCTACGGCCAGGTGTCCCGCTACGGGCTGGTCGCCTGCGCGTCGTCGCTGGACCAGGGTGGGCCGTGCGCGCGCACCGTGCTGGACGCGGCGCTGCTGCACGAGGTCATCGCCGGCCACGACCCGCTCGACTCGACCTCGATCGACCGGCCGGTCCCGGCCGTCGTCGAGGCGGCACGCCAGGGCGCGACCGGGGACCTGTCCGGGCTGAAGGTCGGCGTCGTGCGCGAGCTGGGCGGCGAGGGCTACCAGCCCGGCGTCCGCTCGGCGTTCGACGCCTCGCTGCGCCGGCTGGAGAAGCTGGGTGCCGAGATCGTCGAGGTCGCCTGCCCGCACTTCGAGTACGGGATGGCCGCGTACTACCTGATCCTGCCCAGCGAGGTGTCGTCGAACCTCGCCCGGTTCGACGCCATGCGCTACGGCCTGCGCGCCTCCGAGGGCCGCTCCGCCGAGGAGGTCATGGCCAACACCCGCGAGCAGGGCTTCGGGCCCGAGGTCAAGCGGCGGATCATGCTCGGTACCTACGCGCTGTCCAGCGGCTACTACGACGCCTACTACGGCCAGGCGCAGAAGGTCCGCACGCTCATCAGCCGGGACTTCGCCGCGGCGTTCGCCCAGGCCGACGTGCTCGTGTCGCCGACGGCGCCGACCGTGCCGTTCCCGATCGGGGACAAGGTCGACGACCCGCTGGCCATGTACCTGAACGACCTGGCCACCATCCCGACGAACCTGGCCGGGGTGGCCGGCATGTCGGTGCCCAACGGGATCTCCGAGGGGCTCCCGACCGGCCTGCAGATCATGGCCCCCGCGCTCGGCGAGGCCGTCATGTACCGCGTCGGGGCGGCGTTCGAGGCCGCCCGCGACGCCGACGAGGGCGGTCCGCTGATCGCCCGCGTCCCGGACGTTGCTGAGGTGAGGGCATGACCCCGGCCGTGGAGCTGGTCGACTTCGACGACGTCGTCGCCCGGTACGACCCCGTCCTGGGCATCGAGGTGCACGTCGAGCTGTCGACGAACACCAAGATGTTCTGCGGCTGCCCGACGGAGTTCGGGGCCGAGCCCAACACCCAGGTCTGCCCGGTCTGCCTGGGGCTGCCCGGCGCGCTGCCGGTGGTCAACCGGGCCGCGGTGGAGTCGGCGATCCGGATCGGCCTGGCGCTGAACTGCTCGATCGCGCCGTGGGGCCGGTTCGCCCGGAAGAACTACTTCTACCCGGACATGCCGAAGAACTTCCAGACCTCGCAGTACGACGAGCCGATCGCCACGGGCGGGTTCCTGGACCTGACCCTCGACGACGGCGAGGTCGTCCGGATCGGCATCGAGCGCGCGCACATGGAGGAGGACACCGGCAAGTCGCTGCACGTCGGCGGCTCCGACGGTCGCATCCACGGCGCCGACCACTCGCTGCTGGACTACAACCGGGCAGGCGTCCCGCTGATCGAGATCGTCACGACGATGATCCCGGACACCGGGGCCCGTGCCCCGGAGGTGGCCCGCGCCTACGTCACCGCGCTGCGCGACCTGATCCGGTCCCTGGGTGTCTCCGACGTCCGGATGGACCAGGGCTCGATGCGTGCCGACGTGAACCTCTCGCTGTCGCCGAAGGGCGGCGCGCTGGGCACCCGCACCGAGACGAAGAACGTCAACTCGCTGCGGTCGGTCGAGCGCGCGGTCCGGCACGAGATGAGCCGGCAGGCCGGCGTGCTCGACGCGGGCGGTGAGATCGTCCAGGAGACCCGGCACTTCGACGAGGCGACCGGCCACACCCGCGCCGGGCGACGCAAGGAGACCTCGGAGGACTACCGGTACTTCCCGGAGCCCGACCTGGTCCCGATCGCCCCGTCCGCCGAGTGGGTCGAGGAGCTGCGCGGCACCCTGCCCGAGCTGCCGTGGGAGCGCCGCAAGCGCATCCAGAGCGACTGGGGCATCTCCGACGAGGAGCTGCGCGACCTGGTCAACGGCGGTGCGCTGGAGCTGGTCGAGGCCACCGTCGCGGCCGGTGCGCCGTCGCAGGAGGCCCGCTCGTGGTGGGTGTCCTACCTGGCCCAGCAGGCCAACACCCGCTCGGTCGAGCTCGCCGAGCTCGCGATCACCCCGGCGCAGGTCGCCCGGGTGATCGAGCTGGTCGCGGCGGGGGAGCTGACCAACAAGCTCGCCCGCCAGGTCGTCGACGGCGTGCTCGACGGCGAGGGCGGCCCGGACGAGGTCGTCGCCGACCGCGGGCTGAAGGTCGTCTCCGACGAGGGCGCGCTGGTCGCCGCCGTCGACGCGGCGCTGGCCGAGCAGCCCGACGTCGCGGAGAAGATCCGCGGTGGCAAGGTCCAGGCGGCCGGGGCCATCGTCGGCGCGGTCATGAAGGCGACGAAGGGCCAGGCCGACGCCAAGCGGGTCCGCGAGCTGATCGTCGAGCGGGTCGGGGCCTGACCGGAGCGGCACGCGTGACGGGCCCCGGTCCGGTCGGAGCAACCGACCGGACCGGGGCCCGTTCCTCGTCCGCGACACGCGACCGCCAAGTGAGGCGAGGCTAGGCTCACCGGAGATCCCACGCCTCCGGAGGGCCCGTGTCCACTGCACTGCTCGAGCGCCCCGTCGTCGAGAACGCCACCCGCCGCCAACTGCTCGCCGCCGTCGGCGCCACCGGCCTGCTCGCCGCCTGCGGTCGCCCGTCGACGCCCGTCGGCGCGGCCCCGGCCGGCGCGACCCGCAGCATCACCACCTCGCTCGGCACCTACGACGTCCCGGTCGCGCCGGTGTCGGTGCTGGCCGTCGACTCGCGGGTCGACCTGGAGACCGCCGTCGCGCTCGGCCTGCCGGTGTCGGCGACCAGCCTGCGTCCCCCGGCCGCGTGGGTCCCGGCCCCGCCCGGGCTGCCGGTCCTGAAGGGTCCGATCGTCGACGAGGAGGTCCTCGCGCTGCGCCCGGACCTGATCGTCTGCTCCGCCGAGGACGACGGTGAGTACTGGCCGACCGCCCGGCTGCAGCGAATCGCGCCGGTCGTCCCGACCTCGTTCGACGTGCCGTGGCGCACCGACCTGACCACGATCGCCACCCAGCTCGACCGGCGCGACGCACTGGACCGGGTGCTGGCCGAGTACGACGCGGTCGCCGCCGGGGTCCGGGAGCGCCGCCGCGGGGCGCTGGCGACCAGGCGGATCGTCATCGCCCAGTGGCGGCCCGAGGCGGGCACGTTCGTGGTGAACACGGCGGGCCGGTTGCAGCAGCAGGTGCTGACCGACCTGGGCGGCTCGCTGGCCGGGGAGGAACGCGCCTACGCGGCGGACCAGGAGGTGCCGCTGGAGGAGATGAGCCGGTTCCGCGACGCCGACGGGTTCTACCTGCAGAACACCGGCACCGAACGGGCGCTCGCGACGATGCGCGACGTCCCGGTGTGGCGCGAGCTCCCCGCGGTGCGGGCCGGGAAGGTCGTCGAGACCATGGGCAACGTCAACTACGGCAGCGTCTACAGCGCGATGCAGGTCGCCCGCGACCTGGACGCGCTGTACGCGCTGCTCGGCTGAGCGTCCGGGCCGCTCAGCCGGAGGCGCCGGCCCTCGCCGAGCCGGGGTCGGCGGCGTCCGGCTCGTCCTGGGCGGGGCCGGGGGCCTCGGGCACGTCCCCGGCGAACTCCAGCGGCGCGGCGCCGGGCAGCGGCCGCCCGGCGGGCTCCGCGAGGAACCACACGCTGACCAGGCCGATCAGCCCGGCGCCGATCAGGTAGTAGCCCGGCCAGTCCAGGTTCCCGGTGGCGGTCACCGCGGTCTCGATCACGGCGGGCGCGGTCCCGGCGAACAGTGACACCGCCAGGTTGAAGGTCAGCCCGAGACCGGCGTAGCGGACCAGGGTGGGGAACTGGGCGGGCAGCGTCGACGGGCAGACACCCGCGAAGCAGACCAGGACGGCGGCCAGCAGGACCAGGCCGGTGGCCTGTCCGGCGAGCCCGAGCTGCAGCAGCCACACGATCGGCAGGCCGAGCACGACCAGCGCGATGCTGCCCGCCGCGAGCAGCGGGCGGCGTCCGATCCGGTCGCTCCACCGGCCGACGAGCACGACCGCGGCGAGCGCGAGCACGGTGACGCCGACCTGCAGCAGCGTCGCGACCTCCCGGCTGGTGCCCGCCGCGCCGAAGCGGGGCAGGGTGCCGGTCAGGTAGGTCGGCACGTACGCGGTCAGCACGTAGTTGGTGACGTTCCAGGCGATCACCAGGCCTGCGGTGACCAGCGCCGCGGAGCGGTAGTGCTTCACGAGGATCCCGAACGCGCGGCGGTGGGTCATCGTCGCCAGCGCGGGGGAGCGCTCCATGAGCTGCCGGAACGCCGGGGTGTCCTCCAGACGCATCCGCAGGTAGACGCCGGCGATGCCGAGCGGGAGCGCCAGCAGGAACGGGATCCGCCACCCCCAGGCGAGCAGGTCGTCGTCGGGCAGCAGGGTCACCAGCGCCGCGGTGACGCCGGCACCGAGCGAGTAGCCGACGATCGTGCCGAACTCCAGCCAGCTGCCGAAGAAGCCGCGACGCCGGTCGGGGGAGTACTCGGCGACCAGGGTGAGTGCACCGGTGTACTCACCGCCCGCGGAGAAGCCCTGCAGCATCCGGATGACCACGACCAGGACCGGCGCCGCGATGCCGATCGTGCCGTGCGACGGGACGAGGCCGAGCAGCACCGTCGCGACGGTCATCAGCAGCACCGTGGCGGCCAGCACCCGCGGCCTGCCCACCCGGTCGCCGAGGTGGCCGAACACGAACCCGCCGAACGGCCGGGCGACGAACGCCGCCGCGAACGCGGCGAGGGTCAGCACCAGCGACCACTGGCCCGCGTCCGGGAAGAACACCCGGTTCAGCACCACCGCGGCCAGGTAGGAGTAGATCCCGAAGTCGTACCACTCGGCGACGTTGCCCACCGATGCCGCCGTGGCGGCCCTCCGGACGGTGGCCTCGTCCTCGACCGCCGTGTCGAGGATGCGGCGACGGGTCCTGCGCGGCTTCTCGATCATCTGGCCCCTCTGCCGTGGTGGGCGCACGCCGGAACGTTCCGACGTGGCGGTGGGGCGACTGTTCTATCACTGATATATTAGTAGGCGCAACGATGCGCGACGGACCGTCGCCGAGCCCGGGTCAGATCGCGCTGGCCCCGCCGCCGGTCGGCGGCTGGATGCGGACCACCCGGTCGTCGGTGGCGCCGGGGGCACCGCCGTCGCGGTTCACGGTGCCCAGCCAGAGCAGGCCGTCCGGGGCGAGGGTGACCGGGCCGATGCGGCCGTAGGTGTCCTCCAGCACCGGCTTCGGGTCACCGGTGAAGGTGCCCTCGGGACCCGGGTTGAGCACGAACAGCGCCTTCCCGGTGCTCTGGGCGACGACCACCGCGCCCGGCAGCACCGTGCACCCCGCGACTCCGGGACGGTCCGGCCAGGTCCAGGCCGGCGCGCCGAGCGCGCCCGGGGCGACGCGGTACAGGACGTCGCGCCCGGCCGTCCGGTCGGTGACCCAGGTGGTCCGTGCCGCCGGGTCGACGCACACCCCGCCCGGCGCGGTGAGCCCGCGGGCCAGGACCGGCGAGGCACGGTCGGGGTTGCCCGGGGCCGGCCGGCCCAGGGTGTCGATCCGCAGCACCGCCCCGGCGAGCGGACCCGCCCCGGCGGGCGTGGCGACCAGCAGCGAGGAGCCGTCGGCGTCGACGGCCAGCGCCCCTCCCGGGGGCAGCCCCGCCAGCACCGGCTTCGGCGCCTCACCGGGTGCGATCCGCCAGACCCGGCCCTCGGACAGGGCGTAGAGCAGGCGGTCCTCGGCGTAGCCGGGGGACAGGACCAGCCCGGTCAGCCCGCCCGCCGGATCGACCGGCACCGTCGCGACCGGCCGCGGCGTGGCGTTGCGGCGGACCTCCAGCACCCGTCCGGTCCGCCGCTCGGCGACGAGTGCGTGGTCGCCCTGCGGGAGCACCGCCACCGCCCCGACCGGCCCCAGGCACGCGGCCACGACCTGGGGGTCCGGATCGACGCACGGCTGCGGGGCCGCCGCGGGCCCCTGCTGCTGCGGCGACGGCGGCCGGCCCGACGGCGGTGCCTGCTCCTCCGGGGCGATCCGGGGCGGCCCGCCCAGCTCGCCGGCACCCTCGGCCTGGGGTCGCCAGTCGCGCGTGCCCGCGTCGGGGAAGGTGGCGCAACCGGCCAGCAGCACGACGAGCGTCGCGACGATCAGCAGCAGCCGGGCGGTCACGAGGAGCCAGGATAGGCCCCGCGAGGTGAGTGCCCGGTGAGTACGGTCGGACGCCATGAGCAGCCCCGTGACCGTCCTCGTGCCGCACGCCGCCGGAGCCGAGATCCTGTCCGAGGTGGACGGGCTGGAGCCGGTCGTCTACGACCCGGAGAAGCCGCTGCCGGACGAGGCGGGGCGGGCCCGGGTCCTGGTCGCCCCGTTCCTGGCGACCTCCGAGGCCGTCGCGATGACCGAGCAGATCCCGCACCTGGAGCTGGTGCAGCTGCTCACCGCCGGGGCCGAGGCGTGGATCGGGCGGCTGCCCGACGGTGTCGCGCTCTCCGACGGCCGTGGCGCGCACGGCGGCGCGACCGCCGAGTGGGTCGTGTCGGTGCTGCTCGCCGTCTACCGCCACCTCGACCGGTTCGTGCGGGCCCAGGACCGCGGCGAGTGGGACTACCACCAGACCGAGGAGCTGGCCGGCAAGAAGATCCTCATCGTGGGCGCGGGCGACGTCGGGCAGAAGACCCGGGCCCGTCTGGAGCCCTTCGAGGTCGAGACCGCGATGGTCGGACGCACCGCCCGCGACGGTGTCCACGGCTGGGACGAGCTGCCCGCCCTGCTCCCGCAGTACGACGCGACCGTGCTGATCGTCCCGCTCACCGACGAGACCCGCGGCATGGTCGACGCCGACTTCCTGGCCGCCATGCCCGACGGGGCGCTCCTGGTCAACGGCGCCCGCGGACCGGTGGTGGACACCGACGCGCTCCTCGCCGAGCTCACCTCGGGCCGCATCCGGGCCGCCGTCGATGTCACCGACCCCGAGCCGCTGCCGCCGGGGCACCCGCTCTGGTCGGCACCCGGGCTCCTGCTGACCCCGCACGTCGGGGGGACCGTGCCGATGGCGATGCGCCGGGCCTACGGCGTCGCGGCCGAGCAGCTGGCGGCGTTCGTCCGGGGCGAGGAGCCTCCGAACCTGGTGACCGGGGCGTACTGAGCGGAGTCTTTCCTGCCCCGAGGGCGGTGTCGGCGGCTGCGGAGAACGCGGTCGCAGAGTCTGGTGAAAACCCCGGAGTTCGGGTGTTAAGCGATGTCCGGCCGGCGCCGCAAGCGCTTGCCCGACCTATGACGTAATCGTACGTTCGGGCCGCGTTCACCGGCTGACACGGCACCGATCGTGCCTGTGCCGCTCTCGGGGAGGTTCTGCCTGATGATCCGGACCGCTCGCCCGCAATGCTCGACGAGGAATTGTCGGAGACCTGCCCTGTGCCGGGCACAGTGAGCCGGGCGCTGTCGCTCACCGACGGCGACACCGCCCGGGACGACACGGTGGCCCGCGGCCTCGTCCGCTCCGCGCTCGCCGAGCGTCGTCCGGACACCGGCTCCCGGTTCGACGAGATGACCCGCTACGCGCTGCTCGCGCCGGGCAAGCTCCTGCGACCGCTCATGCTGCTCACCGCGGCGGAGGCCGTCGGCGGCCGGCGCGAGGACGTGCTCCCCGCCGCCGCGGCGGTCGAGCACCTGCACGTCGCCTCACTGGTGCACGACGACATCATCGACGACGACGACCTGCGTCGCGGCCGGCCGTCGGTGCACGCCCGCTACGGCGTCCCGGACGCCATCGTGACCGGCGACGCGCTGCTGTTCGAGGTGTTCGCCGTCGTCGCCGAGTGTGCGGCCCCGCCGGAGGCCGTCGTCACGGCCGTCGCCGAGTTGGCCCGTGCCGGTAGCGACCTGTGCCGCGGACAGGTCCAGGAGTCGCAGCTCGTCGCGCCCGGACCCGGCCGACCGGGAAGCACACTGGACGACTACCTCGAGGTGGCCGCTCTCAAGACCGGAGCCCTGTTCCGGGGGGCGTGCCGGGCGGGCGCCGCGCTCGGCGGCGGGGAGGCCGGGCAGGTCGACCTGCTCGGGGACTACGGCCACCACACCGGGGTCGCGTTCCAGCTGTTCGACGACCTGCTGCCCTACCTCGACGACGCCGTGGTCACGGGCAAGCCCGCGACCAGCGACGCCGCCAACCTGCGGCCCACCTGGCCGGTCCTGCTGGCACACCGCGACGGTGGACCCGCCGTGCGGCGGGCGGTGGAGACCGCTCTGTCCGGGGATCTCGGCCCGAGCGAGGCGCACGAGATGCTCCGCGCGGCCGTGACCGCGGACGACCTCTGGGACGCGGCGCGGTGCGGGGCGCGCGGCCACGCCGACCGGGCCGTGGCCCGCCTCGGTGAGCTCCCCGGTGCCGAGGCGGCACGCCGGCTCGCCGGGATCGCCGCGATCGCCGTCGACCGTGACCGCTGACGGGCGCACCCTGCGCGCCGACGCCCGTGCCGCACCGCGGCGGGGCGGGGGGACCTGGCAGGCGCACTGGGAGACCTGGCGGCCGTACACCACCTGGCACCCGGCGTTGCTGGGACTGGCCGGGGCGCTGGTGGCGGGCGGCAGCTCCCCGGGGCCGCTCGCCGTCGCGTTGCTGGCCCCGGTGCTCGGCTGGCTGGCCGGGCACTACCTCGGTGACTACTTCGACCGGGACCTGGACGCGATCGCCAAGCCGCACCGCCCGATCCCGTCCGGCAGGCTCACCCCCCGGGCCGCGCTGACCTGCGGGATCGCCTGCGTCGCCGGCTCGCTGGTGCTGACCATCGTGGTGAACTGGCGGACGCTGCCGGTGTTCGCCTGCGCGGTCGCCGGGATCATCACCTACAGCCGGCTGTTCAAGCAGCGGGGGCTGGCCGGCAACCTCAACCGCGGGGTGCTCTCCGCGCTCGCGATGGTCGTGGGGGCGATGGCCGTCGCGCCGTGGCCCCCCTGGGCGTTGCTGCCCGCCGCGCTGGGCTTCGCCCTGCACGACACCGCGTCCAACCTGATCGGGACGGTGCGCGACGTCGACGGCGACCGCGCGGGCGGCTACCGGTCGGTGCCGGTCCGGCACGGCACCGCGACGGCGGTCCGGACCGCGGCCGTGCTCTGGCTGTCGGCGATGGTCGCGGTCGGGGTGGGCGCCGTCGTCGCGGACCGGCCTGCCGCCCAGTTCGGTGGTCTGGCACTGGCGGTGCTCGTCGGTGGCTGTGCCTTCGTCGTGGTGCGCCCCGGCACGGTGACGCCCCGTCGTGCGCTGCGCTCGCACGAGGTGCTGGTCGCCGAACGAATGTTGCTCGCGGGCGTCGTCGTCGCGGGTGCCGCGGGGCCGCTCGTCGCCGGGGCGGTGGTGCTGCCCGCACTCGTCTCATCGCTGGTCATGCAGGCCCGGATGCGGGCCCGGCACGAGTTCCCGGCCGATGCCGGGGACGGAGAGGACACACCATGACACCGGCCCACGCCGGGACCGGCCGGCTCGCCGACGAGGTGTCGGAGGCGATCGCGGGAGGGGCCGAGGCGCTGCTGCGGTCGCGCCGCGACGACGGCGTGTTCGACTACGGCGCCGACAGCCTGCGGTCCACCCTCGCGACGGCGGGTGCGGTCACCGCGCTGCACTTCGCCGATCCCGGTGGGACCGCCGACCTGATCGCCGCCGGTGCCGCACGGCTGCGTCGTACCCAGACCGAGGACGGCGGCTGGGCGATGGTGCCCGGTCTGCCCGCGGAGCCGGGTCCGACCGCCGTGTCGGCCGCCGCGCTGCACCTCGTCGACCCGGCGGGGTCCGCCGAGCAGGTCGCGGCCGGGCGGCGGTGGATGGAGCGCTACGGCGGCCTCGCCGCGATCCCGCACCCGGAGGTCGTGCTCTGGTGCCGGCAGTTCTACGGGTTCGTCGGCTGGATCGCGCCGGCCGACATGCGTCGTTTCCCGCTGGAGCTGGCGCTGCTGCCCGGCCTGTACCGGCGGCTGTTCGACCTGCGGCTGCCGATGGCCTCGGCGCTGGGGCTCGCCCAGGCCCGACACCGCCCGCTGACCCGGGTGCAGCGCACGCTGTCCCGGCTGGCCGAACCGAACGCGCTGCGCGTGATCCGCCAGACCTACGAGCACGAGGGGGCCGCGGGATCCTGGTCGGAGGACGCCTGGGTGACCGGCCTGGTCTGCACCGGGCTGGCCCGCGCCGGCGTCGGCCAGGACATGGTGGACGCCGCTGTCGGCTGGCTGCGCCGGTCCATGCACCCGGACGGCTCGTGGGCCACGACCCCGCTGGACGCGGCCTGGACGATGTACGCGGTACGGGGCCTGGTCGAGGCCGGCTACGGCGACGACGAGCGCCTGGTCGCCTCCCGGGACGCACTGCTGGGCCTGCAACAGCACCGGCCCTTCCTCGCCTTCGGCTGCCCGCCCGGCTTCTGGGGCTGGACCGCCGGGCGCGGCTGGCCCGCCGTGCTGGAGACGGGCGAGATCGTGTCCGTGCTCAGCAGGCTCCCCGGCACCGTGCAGGACGCCGCCGTCGCCGAGGGAGTCGGCTGGCTCACCGACCGGCAGGACTCCCGCGGCTCCTGGGGTCTGTGCGTGCGCAACACCAGGGTCGCGAACAGCGGCCCCTGCCCGACGACGACCGCGCAGGCGCTCGACGCCCTGCTCGACGCCGGGGTGCCGGCCGACGACCGGCGGGTCCGCCGCGCGCTGCGCTGGCTGGGCCGGGCCCAGCTGCCCGGTGGTGGCTTCGAGTCGGTCTGGTACCGCGAGCACACGATGGGCACCGCCGCGGTGCTGGAGACCTTCGCCCGCTGCGGCCGCGGCGGGGACGGGCCCGCGGTCCGCGCCAGGACCCTGCTGGAGCGCACCCGCAACCCCGACGGGTCCTGGGGCGACGGCCACGGCGCCCCGGGAACCGTGGAGGAGACCGGCTGGGCGGTCGCGGCACTGCTCGCCGCCGGTGCGGCCCCGGCGGAGGTGGAACCGGCCGTGCGGTGGCTGCTGGCGGCCCGCCTGCCGGACGGTGGCTGGCCGGCCGAGCCGGTGCACGAGTACGTCCGCCGGGTCAGCCGCTACGCCAACCCGGGATTCACCCACGGGATGGCGCTGCGCGCGCTCGGCCGCTACCGGAAGGCCCTGACGTGAGCCACGGACACGACGCCGACTGCGACACCGACTACGACACCGAGTACGACGCGGTGGTGTGCGGCGCCGGGGTGGCCGGTCTGTCCGCGGCCTGCGCGCTGGGCAGGCTCGGGCACCGGGTTCTGGTGCTGGAGAAGCGCCCGGAGCCGCAGCAGGTCGCCAAGGGCGAGGTGCTGCAGCCGGGATCCCTCGGCATCCTGCGGGAGTGGGGCGTGGCGGACCGGCTGGAGGCGGCGGGTGCGCTGCGGCTGGAGCACCTGGTCGCCCGGGCCGCCGACGGGACGCCCCGGATGCGGCTGGACTACGGGCACCTGCCCACCCCGCAGCCCTGGCTGCTGGCCCACGACTACCCGACGATCCTGCGGGCGCTCGGCGACTCCCTGCCCCCTGGCGTCGAGGTGCGGCGCGGGGCGCTGGCCGAGGGCCTGGTCCGGACCGGTGACCGCGTCACCGGCGTCCGGTGCGACGGCACCGCGGTCACGGCCGCGCTGGTCGTCGCCGCCGACGGCGTCTCCTCGCGGCTGCGGCGCGAGGCCGGGCTGACCGCGCCCCGTTCCGACTACCCGCACCGGCTCGCCGCCTTCGAGCTGGCGGGCACCGTCCCGCCGGACTTCTCCGCCTACGTGACCGACGGCGGGCTGCGGCTGCGGTACCCGCTCCCGGGGGGCCGGGTGCGGTTGTACGTCCAGGTCGCCGCGGACGAGCTGCGCGGGCTCGGGCCGGACGGGCTCCGCGCCTGGAGCGGCCGGGTGCTGCGCGGCTGCCCCGGGCTCGACCCGGTGGCCGAGGCGTTCCGCGCGGGCGTCGCGGACCGTCAGGTGCTGCCGGTGTCCCGGGCACTCGCGCCGGCGCTGACGGTGCCGGGGCTGGCCCTGGTCGGGGAGAGCGGACACCTGGTGCACCCGATGGCGGCGCAGGGCATGAACAGCTCGATCGCCGACGCACACACCCTGGCCGCCATGCTCCGGCAGGGCGGCTCGCTGCAGGCCGACGTCGTCGACCACGCGCTGCGCCGCTACGACACCGCACGCCGCCACGACCTGCACCACATCGGCCGGACCAGCCACAACGCCGCCCGGATGATCACCGGACGGTCCTGGATCGGGGACCGCGCGCTGACCGGGACCGGTGCCAACGACCGGATCCGGCACGAGGTCATGCACACCATGTCCGGACTCGGGATCCGGCGCCTGACCCCGGTGGACCGCCTGCACCAGATCGGGCTGCTACCCGACCCGCGGGCCGCCCGGCTGCCCGGCTGGGCCCGGACGGTCCGCGGGTCGGGTGCTGCGGCCCGATGACCGCACGGACCTCACGCCCTGGCGTACTCCAGCACGACCAGACCGTTCGCGCCGTCCCGGCGACCCCGGGCGACCAGACCGGCCTCGGCCGCGAGGACGTCGAAGGCCTCCGGTGCCCGCTCCCGGCCGCCCAGCAGGGTCAGCGACTGCAGGTCGAACGACGCGTTGTTCTTCGCGTGTTCCTCCCCGGCCAGCACCTCGACCACCAGCACCCGGCCGTCGGGCGCGACGGCCTCGGCGCAGCGGCGCAGGATCCGGACGGCGTCCTCGTCGGGCCAGTCGGTGAGCACCCGGGACACCAGCAGCACGTCGTAGCCGGTGGGCAGTGGCTCCAGGAAGCTGCCGCCGACGAAGCGGGCCCGCTCGCCCAGCCCGGCCCCGGACAGGAACTCCTCGGCCTCCGGGGCGACCTCCGGCAGGTCGAGCACGGCGCCGTGCAGGTGCGGGTGGGCGGACAGGACCGCGTGGAGCAGCGCCCCGGTGCCGCCGCCGACGTCGAGCACCGAGGAGACCGGCGCCCAGTCGTACCCGGCGGCGACCTCGGGACCGGTCTGCCAGGCGAAGCCGGCCATCGTCGCGCCGAAGAACAGGCGCAGCCGCTCGTCGGCGCGGTAGTCCGCCCAGAACTCACGGCCGTGCACCGCGGGGTAGGCCGAGCGGCCGGTGCGGACCGCGTGCAGCATCCCGCCGTAGGCGAGGTCCATCCGCAGGCCGGGCCCGTCGGCGTCGAGCCAGGCACGCAGCAGTGCGTTGCGGTCGTCCAGCAACGCCTCGGAGACCGGGGTCAGCGCGTACCGGCCCGGCGCGGGCTCGGCGAACAGTCCGGCCGAGACGAGATGGCGGAGCAGCCGGACGAGCGCGTCGGGATCGGCACCGGAGGCCGCGGCGAGCTCACCGGCGTCGGTGCGACCGTCCCGGACCAGCTCCGGCAGCCGCAGGGCGACCGCGGTACGCACCGCGAACGGGGTCGCCAGGAGGCTTATTCAGGCCCCGTGAAATAACGATCTAGCCCGGCGTGTCGGGTTGGGCGACAGCCCGTCCATCGCGAATATTGGTTTGCCGAATCAATCCGAGATGAACGGGCTGCCGCAGTATGTACTATACCACTGGTTTCCGGCGTGATGAAATTCAGGATCTTGTCGCTATAGTGTATGAGCAGGATCAGCGGGACGCGACGGAGGCACGTTTGTCTTGGCCGCCGGTTCTGGGGTTGTTCTGGTCGGTGGTGATCACGTTGGCGTATCTGCGCGGGAATCGTGTGCAGTGGGAGTTGGCGGAAACCTATGGGGTGTCGCAGTCGACGGTTAGTCGAGCGATCACGGGGGTGACACCGTTGCTGGCACAGGCGCTGCGGAGTGTCGTTCCGACGGCAGAGGAGCTTCGTGCCGATCGGCAGTACATCATCGATGGAACCTTGCTTCCCTGCTGGTCATGGGCCGCGGTGCCGGGTCTGTGGTCGGGCAAGCATCGCACCACCGGCGTCGTCGTCCAGGTCGCAGCCACCCTGGAAGGGCAGCTGTCGTGGATCTCCGACCCGACCCCAGGCTCCCGACACGACCTATATTGCCTCGACCAATCCGGCGCCCTCGACCACCTCGCCACATACCCCCCGATCGGCGATAAAGGATACATCGGGCGCGGCATGCTCACCCCGTTCAAAAAACCACCCGGCCGGGAACTTCTCAACTGGCAAAAAACATTCAACAAGAGCCTCAACCACACACGCGCCACCATCGAACGAGTCATCGCCCATATCAAAACGTGGAAAGTTCTCCACACAGACTACCGGCGGCCCTACGCCACATTTAAAACGACAATCTCGGCAGTCATCGGACTCATCTTCTACACACTTACCTGACGGAGCCTGAATAAGCCTCCAGGTCGACGAGTGCGGCGAGAGCGGCGGTGCCGTCCTGCGTGGTCGGACTGGTCACGGAGTTCCTTTCGACGAACGGGAGGGGAAGTCGGTCCGCCACTGACGATGGCAGTTCGGAGCGGATTCCGACAAGGAGGCTTATTTAGGGTGATCATGAAGTGCGGTGTTTCTCCAGGTCGGGACCGCAGCGAGGTAGCCCGCCAGGCGGCCCTGAATAAGCCTCAAGGGTCCGTGACAATTCGACACAGCATTTCCCCGACCGATTCCGCCGGCGCGGTACGGCGGTCGAACAATGCGTACGGAAAGGTTTTCACATGGTTTCGCTCGACGTCCGTCCGGTCTCCGGAGCGCTGGGGGCCGAGGTGCGTGGGCTCGCGCTCGCCGACGTGGACGACGAGGTGTTCGCGCACCTGTACCGGCTCCTGCTCGACCACCTCGTGCTCTTCCTGCCCGACAACGCCGGTCTCGACCCGGCCGACCACGAGGCGTTCGGCAGGCGGCTGGGCCCACTGGAGGTCCACACGTTCCTGCCGAAGCTGGACGGGCACGACGAGATCGTCGTCCTCGACTCCGACCAGGGGGCGAAGTCCGACGTCTGGCACACCGACGTCACGTTCTCCCAGACCCCGCCGATCGCGTCGGTGCTGCAGATCGTGCAGGGCCCCGAGGTCGGCGGCGACACCATGTGGAGCAACCAGTACCTCGCCTACGAGGCGCTGTCCGCCCCGCTGCGGGAGCTGCTCGACGGGCTCACCGCGCTGCACGTCTTCGAGCACCCGAACGGCTCCTACCGCAGCGAGGCCGAGCATCCGGTCGTCCGGGTGCACCCGGACACCGGGCGGCGCTCGCTGTACGTCAACCGGATGTTCACCCGGCGCATCCCGCAGCTGACCCCGGGGGAGAGCACCGCGGTGCTGACCCACCTGTTCGACGTCTCCGAGAGCCCGCAGCGGGTCTGCCGCTACCGCTGGAGCGAGGGTGGGGTCGCGATCTGGGACAACCGGGCCACCCAGCACTACGCCGTCAACGACTACACCGGCCGCCGGGTCGGCCGCCGCGTCACCGTGCTCGGCGACCACCCGAAGGGCGAGCCGGCGCGCTGGCCGCACCACCAGGCCGCCGGGATGAGCGCGACGGCCGTCAACGACTGACCGGCACGACCGGCACGAACCGACCGGCACCGCAGCAGGGGAGACCGCCATGAGCGAGACGACCACCACGAGCGCCGGGTCCGAGGAGTTCCTCGAGACCTACTGGCGTGACCCGCACACCGCACTGGCCGGGGCCCGCCGGGACTGCCCGGTCCGCGAGGTCACCTTCGAGACCGGCCCGACCTGGCTGGTCACCCGCTACGCCGACGTCCGGGCCGGGCTGGCCGACGAGCGCCTCGCCAAGGACTGGCGGGCGTCGCTGCCGCCCGCCGAGCGCGCCGCGGCACCGCCGGGGCTGCCCGCCCCGATGCCGCACATGCTGACCTCGCTCGACCCGCCGGAGCACACCCGGCTGCGCCGGCTGGTGACCCAGGCGTTCACCGCCCGGCGGATCGCGGCGCTGCGGCCGCGGGTCGAGAAGCTGGCCCACGACCTGCTCGACGCGCTCCCCGCCGACGAGCCGGTCGACCTGGTCGGCCGGTACGCGATCCCGCTGCCGATGGAGGTCATCTGCGAGCTGATCGGGGTCCCCGAGCTGGACCGCGAGGACTTCGCCCACTGGTCGACGGTGCTGATCGACGAGTGCCCCGAGCCGGAGCTGGTCCGGGCGTCGAACCAGATGGCCGACTATCTCGGCGGCCTGGTCGCCGCGCGACGCCGCGACCCCGACGAGGCCCTGCTCTCCGGCCTGATCGCCGCCTCCGAGGACGGCGAGCAGCTCTCCGACATCGAGATCGTCGCGATGGCGATGCTGCTGCTCATGGCCGGGCACGAGACGACGGCGGTGTTCGTGACGAACAGTGTCCGGGTGCTGCTGACCGAGCCGGACGCCCGGCGGCGGCTCGCCTCGCCGGAGACGGCCCCCGCGCTGGTCGAGGAGCTGCTGCGGTGGGCGTCGCCGGCGTTGAACGCCTCGCTGCGTTTCGCGACCGAGGACATGGAGATCGGTGGGACGGCGATCCCGCGCGGCGCGTCGGTGACCCTGTCCACCGGGGCCGCGAACCGTGACCCGAGCCGGTTCGACGACCCGACGCGGCTCGACCCCGACCGGGACACCGCCGGGCACGTCGCCTTCGGCCACGGCATCCACCGCTGCCTCGGCGCGGCGCTGGTGCGGCTGGAGGCCGACGTGGCGCTCACCGCGCTGTTCGGCCGGTTCCCGCAGCTGCGGGCCACCGCGGCGGAGGACGAGCTGACCTTCCGGCGCAGCGTGCACGTCCACGCCCCGCGGACCTTCCCTGTGCTGCTGGGCCCCACCCCCGACCAGGAACAGGAGCGACGAGCGTGACCCCCGTCGTCCACCAGCTGTCCTTCAACGAGAACCACTGGCCCGTCCTGCCCGGGGTGCGCGAGGCGCTGACCGGGTCGCTGGACACGATCGGCCACACCCTCGACGCGTTGTCCGACGGCCTCACCGCCGAGATCGCCCGGCGGCTCGGGGTGCCCGCGGCCCGGGTCGTCGCGGGCGCGGGATCGGGCGCGCTGCTCCAGCAGTTCCTCGCCGCGCACTGCACCCCGGGGACGACGGTCGTGCACACCGCGCCGTCGTTCGCGATGTACCCGCTGCTGATCCGCAACACCGGCGCGACGGCCGTCGCCGTGCCGGACGGCCCCGACGGCAGCGACCTCGCCGGGGTGGCGAAGGCGGTCACCGACGACACCCGTGTCGTGGTGCTCTGCAACCCGGACAACCCCACCGGTGAGGTACTCGGCACCGCGGCGGTGCAGCAGCTGCTCGACGACCTGCCCCCGCACGTCCTGCTGCTCGTCGACGAGGCCTACCGCGAGTTCGCCGACCCGGACGCGGTCGCCGACGTGCTCGGCCTGGCCGCGCACGACGACCGGGTCGTGGTGGTCCGCACCTTCTCCAAGTCGCACGGGCTGCTGGGCCTGCGGGTGGGCTACCTCGTCGCCGCCGAGCGGGTCACCGCACCGATCCGGCCCAGCACGCCGTTCTACCGGGTGCCGACCCTCGGCCAGGCGGCCGCGCTGGCCGCTATGGACGCCGAGGACCGGATGCGCGAGCAGTGCCGTGCGGTGGCCGCCGAACGCGACCGGGTCCGCGACGGACTGCTGGCGCTCGGCTTCGACGTGCCGCCCAGCGGCGGCAACTTCGTGTGGGTCCGCCTCGGCGGGCGCAGCCGAGCGTTCGTGGAACACCTCGCCGCCGCCGGGATCGCGGTCCGCGACCAGGACGGGCTCGGGGTGCGGGTCAGCACCGGCCTTCCCCCGGCGAACGACGCCGTCCTCGCCGCGGCCGCCGGCTTCGACCCCGCTCCGGACGGAACCGCGCCGTGACCACCAGCCCGGGCACCCGGCAGGAGACCGCCGCGCCGGCACCTCGGACGTCGCGGCTGTTCATGCCGTTCTACCTCCTCGCGTTCGCCGGGCTGATGGCGACGACGGCCACCCCGGTGGCGGTGACGCTCGCCCTGCGCGCCCAGCAGCTCTACGGCGAGGAGAAGACCGCCGTCCTCGCCACCACCCTGGCGATCGGCACGGTGTTCGCCTCGGTCGCCCAGCCGCTGGGCGGCTGGCTCAGCGACCGCACCGTCTCCCGCTGGGGCCGTCGCCGGCCGTGGCTGGTGCTGGGCCTGCTGGGTGGGGTCGTGGGCCTGCTGGTGATCGCGCTGGTGCCGGAGCGCTGGGGGATGGTGCTCGGCTGGTCGATCGCGTCGCTGTTCCTCAACCTGGCGTTCTCGGCGCTGTTCGCGGTGCTCGCCGACCAGGTCCCGCCGGATCGGCGCGGCCGGGTCTCCGGCTGGATCGGGGTCGCCTTGCAGGCCGGGTTGAGCGCCGGGACCTGGGGCGCGGTCTGGCTGGGGAACCAGCCGGTCGCGCTGTTCCTCGGCCCGGCCGCGTTCGCGGTGCTGACGACCGCGGCGCTGCTCGTCGTGCTGCCCGACCGGTCGGCCGGACCCGGGACGCGCGCCCCGGCCGGGGGCGTCCCGTGGCGCGAGCGCCTCGCCCAGCTGGCGCGCTACCGCGACTTCGGGTTCGTCTGGGCAGGCCGGTTCCTGCTGCTCACCGGCTACTACATCTTCTTCAACTTCCAGCTCTACACCCTGACCGACCACCTGGGCGTGACCGTCGCGGTCGCGACCTCGGTGGTGGCGCTGAACAGCACGCTCAGCGCCGTGCTGAAGCTCGTGGTGGCCCCGCTGGCCGGCTGGCTGTCCGACCGGCTCGGCAGGCGCCGGGTGCTGGTGGGCTGCTCGGCGGCGCTGTTCGCGGTGTCGATGCTGCTGATCGCGCTGGCGCAGGACGTCACGACGTTCGTGCTGGGCGCCTCGGTCGGGTTCGTCGCCTACGGCGTCTTCCTGGCGGTGGACCTCGCGCTGGCGACCGAGGTGCTCCCGGAGGGCGACGCCCACGGCGGTTTCGGCCTGGGGCTGTACAACGTCGCCGGGACGGTCTCGCAGTCCCTCGCACCGGTGGTCGCGGTCTCGGTGCTGGCTGCTTCCGGCGACAGCTACCCGCTGCTGTACACGGTCGCGGCCGGGCTGGTGGCGGCGGCCGTCGTGACGGTGATGTTCGTCCGGTCGGTGCGCTGAGCGGCCCCGGCGCCGCTCACGGCGCGCGCGGCGCCGGGGGAGACGACCGGTGTCCCGGTAGGGTCCGGCGCCATGAGCGGGCCCACGCAGCACTACGACTGGGGCAACATCTCCGGCGACGCACCGCCGGAGCCGACCCGGCCGGAGCGGCTGCCGGTGCCCGCGCACGTCTCCTCCGACATCGGGCTGCTCGTGCTGCGCCTGGTCGTCGGCGCCTCGTTCGCCGCGGCCGGTGCGCGGAAGCTCTTCGGCGTCGCGGGCGGCATCGGTCTCGACGCGAGCGCCGCCGCACTCGCCGATGCCGGGTTCGTCGCGTTCGCCGGGCCGCTGGCCTGGGTGCTCGCGGTCGGCCAGCTGGTGTTCGGTGTGCTGCTCGTACTGGGACTGCTGACCCCGTTCGCCGCGGCGGGCCTGCTGGCCACGAAGATCGTCGCGGTGACGGTCGCCCTCGTGCCGGTGACCAGCGTGCCGCTGTTCGCCTCGGACGGCGCGAACTCCCTGGAGCTGGACCTGCTGCTCGGCGCCGGGGCCGCGGCGCTGGTGTTCGCCGGGGCCGGGCGGATCGCGCTCGACGCCGGACGCACCTACCAGCGCCGCCCGCTGCCGTGGGCGGTGCTGTCGCTGGTCGTGGGCGTCGCGGTGGCGCTGCTGGTCCTGTTCGTGCTGCGGCGGTGACCGTCCCCGACCAGGCCTGGCTGGGCCCGCTCGCCCGGCGCCGCCGGCGTACGGTCGCGGTCCGCGACCGGACCCCGCTGAGCGGCGGATACGGCTCCGGCGGTGCCGAACGGATCGACCTCGACGACGGCACCGCGGTCGTCCTCAAGCGGACCGGTGCGGTCGAGGCCGCCGCGCTGCGCGCCGTCGCGGTGGTCAACGGCCCCGTGCGGCTCCCGCGGCTGCTCGCCTCCGGCGACGGCTGGGTGCTGCTGGAGCACGTCGACGGGACCCCGCTGCCCGACGACGCCCCCGTCCCCGACGAGGTGTGGCGCACCCTCGCGCTGGTGCACGCGCACTGGCGGCGCAACCGCCCACGCGGCGTCCCCGTCGTCGACGACTCCTGGTGGGCGGCCCGGTGCGGGCACGCCGCCGAGCGCCTGCGCGCCGCCGGGCACGACGGGGCGGGCCTCGTCGCGAGGTGGGCGGACGACGAGCGCGCCCGCACCGCGCTGCGCGTCCTGCCCCGCACCCTGTGCCACGGCGACGCACACCGGGGGAACGTCCTCGTCGGCCCGTCCGGGGCGACGTTGCTGGACTGGGGCAACGCCCGCGTCGCGGCCGGGTCGCTCGAGGTGGTGGTGCTCACCGCGCCGCCCGCCGACGGGCCCGCCGACGCACCGGCGGCGCCGGTCCCCGCGGTCTACCGGGACGCGCTCCACGCCGCTCTGGGTGCACCGGACCCGCCCGCGATGGTCGCTGCCGAGACCGCGTGGGCGCGAGCCCAGGCCCACGTGCAGTACCTGTCGTTCGCCGCCGATCACCAGCCGGCGGACCGGGCCACCTCGATGATCGCCGTGGTGACCGCGGCGCTGGACGAGTTCGGCGCGATCGTGGGTGGGTGACGTGGGCGGCCTGTGGGCGGACGTGCGGTCGGCGCGGATGCCGGTGTGGCCGGACAGCGGCCGCCGGGTCTGGCCGCGATGGCCGTTCCTGCCGGCGGCACTGGGCGTGGCGGCCCTGGCCGTCGTCTCCTTCCTGCAGCTCGACGACATTCTGCTGCTCGTGCGGGCGGTCTGTTTCGCGCTCGCCCTGGTGGTGGCCGGAGACCGCCCGGGGTGGGCGCTCGCGGTCACGGTGCTCCTGCGGCTTCCGTGGCCGGGACCCGGCGGTGCACCGCCTCCCTGGATGGTGGACACCCACCTCTCCCAGGCAGCGATCCTGCTCGTCGCGGCGTCGGCGCTGCGGCCGCGGAGCACGGCCGTCCTGGGGGGCCTGATGGCGCTCGCCGCGGCACTCCGGACGGTCGTCTCGCTGGGCTCGGGGCAATGGGCGGGCCCCTGGTGGCAGCTCGCCGTACTCTGGATCGTCTCGATGCTGCTGGCCGCCGCGGTGGGGATCCGGAGCCGGGACCGGTGGTCGGCACTCGCGGACGAGCAGCAGGAACTCCGGAGGCGGGAACTCCGGACGGAGCGGGACCGTATCGGGCGGGAGCTGCACGACGTCGTCGCCCACCACCTGTCGGTCCTGGCGGTGCGCTCGGCCAGCGCGACCCGACGCATCCCGGGCGTCCCCGATGCGGCCGCCGTCGAGTTCGACGAGCTCGCCGCCCTGTCCCGGTCCGCTCTCGCCGACATGCGTCGCCTGGTCGGAGTGCTGCGCGACGACGACCCGGACGACGATCCGCACCGGGCCGGGAACGCGCCCCAGCCCGGCCTGTCCGACCTGCCGGCCCTGGTCGAGGCCACCCGAGGAGCCGGCTGCCCGGTCGCCCTCGAGGTGGACGGTGGCGACCACGTCCCCGACGTCGTTGCCGTTTCGGTACACCGGATCGTGCAGGAGGCGTTGGCCAACGCCGTCCGGCACGCGACGGGCGCCGCGATCGGTGTCCGGGTCACCGCGACGCCCGGCGGACCGGTGTGCGTCGAGGTCACCAACGACCGCCCGCCCGCACCGCCCGTGCCGGCACCCGGGGCGGGGACCGGGCTGCGTGCCATGGCCGAGCGTGCCCGTCTGCTCGGCGGGACGCTGGAGAGCGGTCCGACCGACGACGGCGGGTTCGTCGTCCGGGCGCGTCTGCCGTGGTGAACGACGTGATCAGTGTCGTGGTGGTGGACGACCAGGCCATGGTGCGTGCCGGCTTCGCGGCGTTGCTGGACGCGGAACCGGACATCACCGTCCTCGGCGAGGCGGCCGACGGACGGGAGGCGGTCGCCGTCGTCCGGGACCGTCGTCCCGACGTGGTCCTGATGGACGTCCGGATGCCGGTCCTCGACGGCATCGCGGCCACCCGGGAGCTGCTGGCGGACGCGCGTGACCATCGCCCCCGTGTCGTCGTGTTGACGACCTTCGACGTCGACGACTACGTCTACGAGGCGCTCCGTGCCGGGGCGAGCGGGTTCCTGCTGAAGGACGCCCCGCCGGACGTGCTCGCCACCGCGGTGCGCACGGTCGCCGCCGGCGACGCACTGCTGGCGCCGTCGGTGACCCGACGGATGATCGAGCGGTTCGCGGCCCACCGCCCGCCGTCACGCGCGGAGACCGCACGCCTGGCCGCACTCACCTCCCGTGAACGGGACGTGCTGCGGCTGATCGCCCGCGGCCTGTCGAACCGCGAGATCGCCGCCGACCTGGTCGTCGCGGAGGAGACGGTCAAGTCGCACGTCGGGAGGCTGTTCGCCAAGCTGCACCTGCGCGACCGGGCCCAGGCCGTCGTGGTCGCCTACGAGAGCGGACTGGTCGAACCGGGGCGCTGATCCCCCTGGAGAGCCGGACGGGGTTCCCGCCCCGGGGTGACGCCTCGCCCCCCTCCACCACCGGACCGTGCCGTCATGCTGCTCTCGCGCCACGGACCGGTGCTGCCGCTCGCGTCGTTCGCCGCATCGGTGGGCGTGGTCTTCCTGTTCCTGCACGGGGTCGAGGGAATCGGGCTCCTGTCGACCGGGTGGACGGCCCAGTACCGGATCGACCTCGACGTGTACCGCCAGGCGGCCCAGGCGTGGCGCACGGGGCGGCCGCTCTACACCGAGGTGTTCCCGACCGGCTACGGCGAGTCCCTGCCGTTCGTGTACCCGCCGATCGCGGCGGTGCTGTTCGTCCCACTCGCGTCGGTGCCGATGCCGCTCGCGGCCACGCTGCTGACCGTGGTGTCGGCCGCGCTGGTGCCGGTCGTGGGTGCGGCGATGCAGCGCGCGGTGGGCCGACCGGTCCGGGCGCGCTGGCTCGCAGCGGCGACTCCGGTGGTGCTGCTGACCGACCCGGTCCGGTTGGTGCTGTTCCTCGGCCAGGTCAACATCGTGCTGGTCGGGCTGGTCGCTGCCGGGCTGCTCGCCCGGGGCGCGTTCTGGGACCGGTGGCGCGGGGTGCCGATCGGGCTGGCGGCGGCGGTCAAGCTGACGCCGCTGGTCTTCGTGGTCTGGCTGGTCCTGCGTGGCGACCGCCGGGGGGCCGTCGTCGCGCTGGCCACCTTCGCGACGTCGATCGTGCTCGGTGCGGTGCTCGCTCCGGCGGACTCGGTCGCCTTCTGGCCGGGCCGGCTCAGCGGGGTGGGGATCCCGCTCGATCTCGGCTACGTCGACAACCAGAGCCTGCGCGGGATCCTGGTCCGGTCCGGTGCGACCGGCCCGGTGACAATCGGCCTGTGGTGCATGGCGGCCGCCGCGGTGGGCGCGGCCGCGCTGGTCCTGGCCCGGCGATGCGTACGGGAGGGGTCCCCGCTGGTGGGAGCTGCGGTACTGGCCGTCGCCGGGACGCTGGTCTCACCGATCTCGTGGTCGCATCACTGGGTCTGGGTCCTGGCCCTCGGGCCGGTCCTGGTCGAGCACGCGCGGCGGAGCCGCTCCCGAGCGCTGTGCGGGGTGCTCCTCGCCGGTGTGCCGTTGTTCGCGATCGGGCCCCACTGGCTGGTCCGGAACGGGAGCGGCGGTGTGCCGGACCAGCTGGTCGCCGCCCATCTGCCGCTCTGGGGACTCGCCGTGCTCGTCGCGATCGCGTGGTCCCTGCGCCGGGACACGGTCGCCGAGAGGCACCCCACGGCTGCCCGACGCGCCCGCGGACAGCCCTGAGGTGCCTCTCGGCGAGCGCTCAGTCGCGGGCCTTGGCCGTGCGGCGCAGCCGGGTGTTGACGAACTCGCCCATGCCCCAGCGGCCCAGCTCGCGGCCGAAGCCGGAGCGCTTCACCCCGCCGAAGGGGAGTCCGGGCAGCGTGGTGCCGTGCTCGTTGACGTAGGCCATGCCCACCTCGAGCCGGTCGGCGACCTCCCGGGCGCGGTCGACGTCGGTGCTCCACACCGATCCGCTGAGCCCGAAGTCCACGTCGTTGGCCAGGGTGACGGCCTCGTCGACGGAGTCGACGCCGTACACCACCGCGACCGGGCCGAAGATCTCCTCGGAGTAGGCGTCCATGTCCTTCGTGACGCCGGTCAGGACCGCGGGGCGGAGGAAGGCGCCGTCGCCGTCGACGACGTCGCCGCCGGTGTGCAGGGTGGCGCCCTGCTCCACGGCGCGACGCACCTGCTCGGCGACGCCGTCGCGGGCGGTGACCGAGGACAGCGGGCCGAGCCGGGTGCCGGGGTCGGTCGGGTCGCCCGGTTCGGTCGACTCGAACGTCGAGACCAGCACCGACACGAACTCCTCGACCTTGTCGTTCGGCACGATCATCCGCTTCGGGGAGTTGCAGGCCTGGCCGGCGTTCATCAGGCGGGCCCGGGCGGCGACCTTCGCGGTGCGGGCGATGTCGGCGTCGTCGAGCACGATGAGGGCGTCCGAGCCGCCCAGCTCCAGCACGGCCTTCTTCAGGTTCCGGCCCGCGGTCTCGGCGACCGCGGCACCGGCCCGCTCGCTGCCGGTCAGCGAGATCCCGCGCACCCGCGGGTCGGCGATCATCTCCGCGATCTGGTCGTTGGTCGCGTACACGTTGACGTAGACGTCGGCCGGGACGCCGGCGTCGTGGAAGATCTCGGCCATCACCGCGGCGGAGGCCGCGCAGATCGGGGCGTGCTTGAGGACGATCGTGTTGCCCACCATCAGGTTCGGCGCGACGAAGCGCGCCACCTGGTAGTAGGGGAAGTTCCACGGCATGACGCCGATCAGCGGCCCGACCGGCTCGGTCTGCACCACCGACTCCGCGGCGCCCTGCGGGTCGAGCGTCTCCTGCTCCAGCAGCTCCGGGCCGTGCTCGGCGTACCAGCGGTAGATCGACGCCGCCAGCGCCACCTCGCCCGCGGCCTCCCGGACCGGCTTGCCCATCTCGGTCGCGATCAGGGTGGCGAGCTCGTCACGGCGGGCCTCGTAGGCCTCGGCGACCCGGACCAGGATCTGCGCCCGGTCCGCGACCGGGGTCGAACGCCAGGACGGGAACGCCTCGGTGACCCGGCGCAGGGTGTCACCGACCTCGGCGTCGGTGAGCTCGGGGAACTCGTTCTCGGTCTTCCCGGTGGCGGGGTTGGTCGTGACGTAGGAGGTCATGTACGACGGGTGTCCTTCCTCGGAAACGGGCAAACATCGCAGAGTCATCGCAGGGTCAACGCCCGACGTTGCGCTGCAGGTGCTCCGGGTAGCGCTCGCCCGCGACCGCGGACGCCGGTGCGGCGGCCTCGATCTCGGCGAGCTCCTGCTCGGTCAGCTCCAGCGTCGCCGCCTCGATGTTCTGCTCCAGGTAGGTCCGGCGCTTGGTGCCCGGGATCGGGACGACGTGCTCCCCGCGGCTCTGCACCCAGGCCAGCGCGAGCTGCCCGGCGGTGACCCCACGGCGCTGAGCGACGGCCTTCAGCGCGTCGACGATCGCGAGGTTCGCGGCCAGGTTCTCCTCGGAGAAGCGGGGCAGGCCGCGGCGCATGTCGCCCTCGCCGAACTGGCCGGTCGAGGTGATCGCGCCGGTCAGGAAGCCGCGGCCCAGCGGGGAGAACGGCACGATGCCGACACCGAGCTCCGCGCAGGTGGGCGCGACGGAGCGCTCGATGTCACGGGTCCACAGCGACCACTCCGACTGCACCGCGGCCGGCGGGTGCACCGCGTGCGCGCGGCGCAGGGTGTCCGCGCCGCACTCGGACAGGCCGTAGTGGCGGATCTTCCCCTCCTCGATCAGCCCGACGAGCGCGCCGACGGTCTCCTCGATCGGCGTGTCCGGGTCGACCCGGTGCTGGTAGTACAGGTCGATGTGGTCGACGCGCAGGCGCCGCAGCGACTCCTCGACGCACTGCCGCACGTAGGCGGCGTCGCCCCGGGCGCCCTGGTTGCCGTCCGCGTCGCGGGTGATGCCGAACTTCGTGGCCAGGACCACGCGGTCGCGCCGGTCGGCGATCGCGGCGCCGACGAGCTCCTCGTTGGCGCCGTCGCCGTAGACGTTCGCGGTGTCGAGCAGGGTGACGCCCAGGTCGAGGGCGCGGTGGATCGTCGCGATCGACTCGGCGCGGTCGGAGGTGTCGCCGTAGGCCTGGCTCATGCCCATGCAGCCCAGGCCCTGGGCGGAGACGGTGAGATCGCCGAGTCGACGGATTCCGAGGCCGGTTCCGGTAGCCATGACAATCAACCTAGACGCGAACGGCCCCGGTCCGCAGGGCGCGGACCGGGGCCGTCGTGACGTGCGGATCAGGGGATGCGGCGGACCGCCCCGGTGTCGGCGCTGGTCGCCATGTGGGCGTAGGCGCGCAGCGCCTTCGACACGACGCGCTGCCGGTCGACGGGCTGCCACGGCCGCTCGGAGGACTCCATCTTGGCGCGCCGGTCGGCGAGCACCTCGGGATCGACGAGCAGCTCCAGGGACCGGGCGCGGACGTCGAGCCGGATCCGGTCGCCGTTCTCGACCAGGCCGATCGTGCCGCCGGCGGCCGCCTCGGGGGAGACGTGGCCGACCGAGATGCCCGACGAGCCGCCGGAGAACCGGCCGTCGGTGATCAGGGCGCAGACCCTGCCCAGCCCGGCGCCCTTGAGGAACGCGGTCGGGTGCAGCATCTCCTGCATGCCCGGCCCGCCTGCGGGGCCCTCGTAGCGGATGACCAGCACGTCGCCGGGCTTGATCTCCTTCTTGAGGATCGCCGAGACGGCCTCCTCCTGGCTCTCCAGCACCACGGCCGGGCCCTCGAACTCCCAGATGTCCTCGGGGATGCCCGCGGTCTTGATCACGGCGCCGTCGACCGAGAGGTTGCCGCGCAGCACGGCCAGGCCGCCGTCGGCGGAGTAGGCGTGCTCGATGTCGCGGATGCAGCCGCCCGCGGCGTCGGTGTCGAGGCTCGACCAGCGGTTCTCGGTGGAGAACGCCTGCGTGGTCCGGACCCCGCCCGGCGCGGCGTGGTAGAGCTCGATCGCGGTCTCCGACGGCGCCGACGACCGGATGTCCCACTCGGTGAGCCACTGCTCCAGCGAGGGGGAGTGCACCGCGTGCACCCCGGTGTTGAGCAGCCCGGCCCGCCACAGCTCGCCCAGCAGGGCGGGGATGCCACCGGCCCGGTGGACGTCCTCCATGTGGTAGTCCGAGTTCGGCGCGACCTTGGACAGGCACGGCACCCGCCGGGAGATCGCGTCGATCGCGGCCAGGTCGAAGTCGATCTCGCCCTCCTGGGCGGCGGCCAGGATGTGCAGCACCGTGTTGGTGGAGCCGCCCATCGCGACGTCGAGGGCCATCGCGTTCTCGAACGCCTCGCGGGTGGCGATGTTGCGGGGCAGCGCGGAGGCGTCGTCGTCGCGGTACCAGCGGGTCGCCAGGTCCATCACGGTGCGGCCCGCGTTCAGGAACAGCTCGCGGCGCGCGGCGTGGGTGGCGAGGGTGGAGCCGTTGCCCGGCAGCGAGAGCCCGAGGGCCTCGGTGAGGCAGTTCATCGAGTTCGCGGTGAACATCCCGGAGCAGGACCCGCAGGTCGGGCAGGCCGAGCGCTCGACCTCGGCCAGGCCGGCGTCGTCCACCTCCGACGACGCGGACGCCGAGATCGCGGTGATCAGGTCGGTGGGGGCCTGCGCGACGCCGCCGACGACGACCGCCTTGCCGGCCTCCATCGGCCCGCCGGAGACGAACACGGTCGGGATGTTCAGCCGCATCGCGGCGTTCAGCATGCCCGGCGTGATCTTGTCGCAGTTGGAGATGCAGACCAGGGCGTCGGCCGCGTGGCCGTTGACCATGTACTCCACCGCGTCGGCGATGATCTCGCGGCTGGGCAGCGAGTAGAGCATCCCGCCGTGGCCCATCGCGATGCCGTCGTCGACGGCGATCGTGTTGAACTCCTTGGCGACCCCGCCCGCCTCCTTGATCGCGCCCGCGACGAGGTCACCCATGTCCTTGAGGTGCACGTGGCCGGGCACGAACTGGGTGTAGGAGTTGGCGATCGCGACGATCGGCTTGCCGAAGTCGTCGTCACCCATGCCGGTCGCGCGCCAGAGCGAACGCGCTCCGGCGGCGTTGCGACCGTGGGTGGTGACGCGGGAACGCAGGGCGGGCATCGGTCTTCTCCAGCCGGGTCTTCCGTGGTGGTTCGTGAGGGGACCCCGGTGGGCGCGTCGCGGAGCGTGGGCGCGAGCCGCCCGGGGTGCGGCGCGACGGCGGCGGTGCGGGTCGCGTCCCGTCGGCCGGCGGGCCGATCGCCCGCAACCGTACGCCCCGCGACGGGCGTCGGTGTCGTCAGTGACCCTCGGCCGGGTCCTCCTCCGGCTCGGTCACCGCGGCCGGGTCGGCGAAGCGGCCGCCGCTGGCGACCGAGAGCGCGGGCAGGTCGCGTGCGTGCACCGCGGGCAGGACGAGGTCGTCGTCCTCGCCCAGCACCGCGCTGACCCGCGAGCGCGAGCCGATCCGCAGACCGCGCACGTCGTCCCAGTCCACGGTGCGGGAGGAGAACGCGCTGCGCACGGTCAGTGTCTCCGGGTCCACGGTGGTGCGGACCCGCAGGATCCAGGCGATCGCCGCCACCGGCAGCACGAGCACGACCCAGAACCACGGCAGGCTGAACACCAGTGGCGTCGACCCGACGACCGCGACCAGGATGGCGAAGATGGTCAGCCGGCTCGGCTTGAACACCAGCGCGCGCGAGCCCACGCGAAGCTTGCGGCCCTCGTCGCGGACCCGTGGGGTCCACGCCAGCTCGCTGTCCACCTGCTGGGACGCCGCCGTGGCCCGCGGTGCTGCGGCGGAGGTGGTGTCGGCGGGGACGGCGTGGTCGTCGGTGCTGCTCACAACCCCAGTGTGGCAAACGGGGGCGGGGTGACGGCGGCCCGGACGGGTGGGGTCGTTTGACTCCGTCCGTGGGACGCGTGCTAGCGTCGACGCATGTTCGCCGTTCGAATTCTCGTACTTCTTGGGCGCGTCGTCGCCTGAGTTCGGCGCGTCGTCGCCTGAGTTCGACCATCTCGAACGACGACGCGCTCACCCTCGCAGCGCCCGGAGCTACCGGGCGGCGGGGGTTTTTTCATGTCCAGCCCATGTCCGGCATCTGATCGACACGATCTCCAGCGAGGCAGACCCAGATGACCACCGTCCCCGCCAAGTCCGGCTCGTCCGGCCCGAAGCCGGGCCCGCCGCCCGGCCGGTCCGCCGTTCCGGCCGGCACCACGACGTCCCGTAGCCACACCTCTGCGCTCGCCGACACCGCCGTCCCCGGTCCGCGGATCGTGGACGAGCCCATGACGGGCGCCCAGTCCCTGGTGCGTTCGCTCGAGGAGATCGGCTGCGAGGTCGTCTTCGGGCTGCCCGGCGGGACGATCCTGCCCGCCTACGACCCGCTCCTGGACTCGACGAAGGTGCGTCACATCCTCGTCCGCCACGAGCAGGGCGCCGGACACGCTGCGACCGGTTACGCGCAGGCCACCGGCAAGGTCGGGGTCTGCATGGCGACGTCCGGACCGGGGGCCACGAACCTGGTCACCCCGATCGCGGACGCCCACATGGACTCGGTGCCGCTGGTGGCCATCACGGGTCAGCAGACCCGGCCGCTGATCGGCACCGACGCCTTCCAGGAGGCCGACATCACCGGCATCACCATGCCGGTGACCAAGCACAACATGCTGGTGACCGACGCGACGGAGATCCCGCGCGCGATCGCCGAGGCCTTCCACCTGGCGTCCACCGGCCGGCCCGGTCCGGTCCTGGTGGACATCCCGAAGGACGTGCTGCAGGAGCAGACCACGTTCTCCTGGCCCCCGGAGCTGCAGCTGCCCGGCTACCGGCCGACGACCCGGCCGCACGGCAAGCAGATCCGCGAGGCCGCCCGGCTCATCCGCGAGTCGGCCAAGCCGGTGCTCTACGTCGGCGGCGGCGTCCTCAAGGCCGAGGCCGCCGAGGAGCTGCGGGAGCTGGCCGAGCTGACCGGGGCGCCCGTCGTCACCACCCTGATGGCGCGCGGTGTGTTCCCCGACAGCCACCCGCTGCACCTGGGCATGCCCGGGATGCACGGCACCGTCGCCGCGGTCGCGGCGATGCAGCGCGCCGACCTGCTGGTCGCCCTCGGCTCCCGGTTCGACGACCGGGTCACCGGCAAGCTGGAGAGCTTCGCCCCCGAGGCGAAGATCATCCACGCCGACATCGACCCGGCCGAGATCTCCAAGAACCGGCGTGCCGACGTGCCGATCGTCGGGGACTGCAAGGAGGTCCTGGCCGACCTGGTCGAGGCCGTCCGTGCCGACCGCGCCGAGCACGGCGAGCCGGACCTGTCCTCCTGGTGGAAGCAGGTCGGCGGGCTGCGCGACCGCTACCCGCTCGGCTACGACGAGCCGAGCGACGGTGCGCTGTCCCCGCAGTACGTGATCGAGCGGATCGGCGCGATCGCCGGGCCCGACGCGATCTACGCCGCGGGGGTCGGCCAGCACCAGATGTGGGCCGCCCAGTTCGTCAAGTACGAGAAGCCGCGGACCTGGCTGAACTCGGGTGGGCTCGGGACCATGGGCTACGCGGTCCCGGCCGCGATGGGTGCCAAGGTCGGCGAGCCGGACACCGTCGTCTGGTGCATCGACGGCGACGGCTGCTTCCAGATGACCAACCAGGAGCTCGCCACCTGCGCGATCGAGGGCATCCCGATCAAGGTCGCCGTCATCAACAACGGCAACCTCGGCATGGTCCGCCAGTGGCAGAACCTGTTCTACGGCGAGCGGTACTCCAACACCGACCTCAACACCCACAAGCTGCGCATCCCGGACTTCCCGATGCTCGCGCAGGCGATGGGCTGCGAGGGGCTGCGGGTCGAGTCCAAGTCCGACGTCGACCGGGTCATCCACCAGGCCATGGAGATCAACGACCGGCCGGTCGTCGTGGAGTTCGTCGTCGGCGCCGACGCCCAGGTGTGGCCGATGGTCGCCGCGGGGATGAGCAACGACGAGATCAACGTCCGGCGCGACATCCGGCCGGAGTTCGAGCACGACGAGCTGGCCGCCTCGGTCGACGCGGTCGCGGACGTCACCGAGCAGGCCCTGGAGGGCGAGAAGTGAGCGAGCTCCACACCCTCTCGGTCCTGGTCGAGGACAAGCCGGGCGTGCTGGCCCGGGTCTCCGGGCTGTTCTCCCGGCGCGGGTTCAACATCAACTCCCTCGCCGTGGGCCCGACCGAGCACCCCGACGTCTCCCGGATGACGATCGTCGTCGAGGTGGACGAGCTCCCGATGGAGCAGGTCACCAAGCAGCTCAACAAGCTGGTGCACGTCATCAAGATCGTCGAGCTGGAGCCGGACGCCTCGGTGCAGCGCGAGCTGCTGCTGGTCAAGGTCCGGGCCGACGCCACGGTGCGCAGCCAGGTCGTCGAGACCGTGCAGCTGTTCCGCGCCAAGGTGGTCGACGTCTCGCCGGAGGCACTGACCGTCGAGGCCACCGGTTCGGCCGACAAGCTCACCGCGCTCCTGCGCATGCTGGAGCCCTACGGGATCCGCGAGATGGTGAAGTCCGGGATGGTGGCCGTCGGCCGCGGCCCCCGGTCCATCACCGCCGCGGCCGTCCGTTAGACAGACCGCGTAGCCGACGGCTACACACCCCCTGAGAGGAACCGTCCCAGAGCCATGAGTGTCAACATCTACTACGACGCCGACGCCGACCTGTCGATCATCCAGGGCCGCAAGGTCGCCGTGATCGGCTACGGCTCCCAGGGGCACGCGCACTCGCTGTCGCTGCGTGACTCCGGGGTCGAGGTGAAGATCGGTCTGCCCGAGGGCTCCAAGTCCCGGCAGAAGGCCGCCGACGAGGGCCTCGAGGTCGGCACGCCGGCCGAGGTCTCCGCCTGGGCGGACGTGATCATGGTCCTGGCGCCCGACACCAAGCAGCGCTTCATCTACGCCCAGGACATCGAGCCGAACCTGAAGGACGGCGACGCGCTGTTCTTCGGGCACGGCTTCAACATCCGCTACGAGCTGATCAAGCCCCCGGCGAACGTCGACGTCGCCATGGTCGCCCCGAAGGGTCCGGGCCACCTGGTCCGCCGCCAGTTCGTCGACGGCAAGGGCGTCCCCGCCCTGATCGCCGTCGAGCAGGACGCCTCGGGCAACGCCAAGGCGCTCGCGCTCTCCTACGCGGCCGGGATCGGCGGTGCCCGCGCGGGCGTCATCGAGACCACCTTCAAGGAGGAGACCGAGACCGACCTGTTCGGTGAGCAGGCCGTGCTCTGCGGCGGTGCCGCCGCGCTGGTCCAGACCGGTTTCGAGGTGCTGACCGAGGCCGGCTACGCCCCGGAGATCGCCTACTTCGAGTGCCTGCACGAGCTCAAGCTGATCGTCGACCTCATGTACGAGGGCGGCATCGCCAACGAGCGCTTCTCCATCTCCGACACCGCCGAGTACGGCGACCTCACCCGCGGCCCGCGCGTCATCACGCCCGCGGTCAAGGCCGAGATGCAGAAGATCCTGGGCGAGATCCAGGACGGCACCTTCGCCCGCGAGTGGGTGGCCGAGGACGAGGCCGGCCGCGGCAACTACACCAAGCTGCAGCAGCAGGGCGCCGAGCACCCGATCGAGCAGGTCGGCGAGAAGCTCCGCGGTCTGATGAGCTGGGTCGGCGAGAAGGCCAAGTGACCCTCGTATGACCCTCTGCCGGACGCGTCCGGCAGGATGAATCCGCCCGGGCCCCAGACGGCCCGCGGATGCCCGGGTCCGGACGCACCCATCCGGACCAGGCGACGCGAAACCCCCGTACCGGCGACACCGGGCGGGGGTTTCGCGCGTTCGGGGTGTGCCGCGCGACGACCCGTCCGTCCGTCTCGGTCCGCGACGGCCCGCGCGGTCCTAGGATGGTCGACGTTCGCGCACCGATCTCGGGGAGCACTCGCACACCGTGAGCACCGCAGCCACCGACCACCGTCCCGTCGTCCTGCTCGCGGAGACGCTCGCGCCCTCCGCCGTCGAGCTGCTCGGTGACGGCGTCGAGATCCGCCGCGTCGACGGCACCGACCGTCCGGCCCTGCTGGCGGCACTCGCCGACGCCGACGCGCTCCTGGTCCGGTCCGCCACCCGGGTCGACGCCGAGGCGCTGGCCGCGGCCGGCCGGCTCAAGGTCGTCGCGCGTGCCGGGGTCGGCCTGAACAACGTAGACGTCCCCGCCGCCACCGCCCGCGGGGTGATGGTCGTCAACGCCCCGACCTCCAACATCGTCTCCGCCGCCGAGCACGCCATCGCGCTGCTGCTCGCGACCGCGCGCCACATCCCGGCGGCGGACGCCGCGCTGCGGTCCGGCGAGTGGCGGCGCTCGTCCTACGGCGGGGTCGAACTGGGTGGCAAGACCGTCGGCATCGTCGGTCTCGGCAAGATCGGGCAGCTCGTCGCGCAGCGCCTCGCCGCGTTCGGCATGACGCTGGTCGCCTACGACCCCTACATCGCGCCGTCGCGCGCCGCCCAGCTCGGCATCGAGCTGCTGAGCCTCGACGACCTGCTCCGCACCGCGGACATGATCACGGTGCACCTGCCGAAGACCCCGGAGACGCTCGGGCTCATCGGCAAGGACCAGCTCGCGCTCACCAAGCCCGGGGTGCTCCTCGTCAACGCCGCCCGCGGTGGCCTGATCGACGAGGACGCCCTGGCCGAGGCGGTCCGCTCCGGGCACGTCGGTGGCGCCGGGATCGACGTCTACGTCACCGAGCCGACCACGTCCAGCCCGCTGTTCGAGCTGGAGAACGTCGTCGTCACCCCGCACCTGGGTGCCTCCACCACCGAGGCGCAGGACCGGGCCGGGACCGACGTGGCCCGCTCGGTGCAGCTGGCGCTGGCCGGGGAGTTCGTGCCGGACGCGGTCAACGTGCAGATCCACGGCGCCGTCGGCGAGGAGGTCCGGCCCTGGCTGCCGCTGGTGCAGAAGCTGGGCACCACGCTGCACGCCGTCGCCGGGCGGACCCCGACCTCGGTCACCGTCGACGTCGCGGGCGAGCTGGCCAGCGAGGACGTCCAGGTCCTCGGGCTGGCCGCGCTGCGCGGGGTGTTCACCCACGTCGTCGAGGACCAGGTGACCTTCGTGAACGTGCCGCAGCTCGCCGAGGAGCGCGGGGTCGCCGTGGAGATCACCACCAGTCCGGAGAGCGCCAACCACCGCAGCGTGGTGCAGCTGCGCGGTGCCATGCCCGACGGCGAGAAGGTCACCGTGTCCGGCACCCTGACCGGCCGCGCCGAGGTCGAGAAGCTCGTCGAGATCAACGGACGGCACTTCGACCTGCGCGCCGAGGGCGAAGTCGTGCTGCTGGAGTACGCCGACCGCCCCGGCGTGATGGGCCGGGTCGGGTCGCTGCTGGGGGAGGCCGCGGTCAACATCGAGGCCGCCCAGATCTCGCAGACCACCGACGGCACCGACGCCATCATGCTGCTGCGGGTGGACCGCCAGATCGACCCGGCGGTGCTGGAGCCGATCGGCGCCTCGGTCGGCGCCCGGACTATCCGGCTGATCTCCTTCGACGACTGACGTCCCGGATCGCGGGAACGGACCTGTGCCGGCCGGGCCGGGCGTGGGATCGTGTCCGCTCGCCACGTCGAGAGGGAGTACTCCAGTGAGCTGGCTGCGGGCGCTGGTGCTGGCCGGTGCGGCGATCGGCGTCGCGTGCCTGGTGCTGCTCGGCGTCGGGTTCGTCACCGGGCTGTCGCTGACCGTGCCCTACGTCGTGTCGGTGATGGCGATCGTGACCGGGCCGCCGTCGGCGACGATGACGATCGGCCCCGGCATGCTCGTGGTCCTCGCCGCGCTCGTCGGGCTGATCGAGGCGCCGGGCCGGGTGCGGGCCCGCCGGTCGCTGCCGCGCGCCGGGCACTGAGCCCGGGGCGGCCGGCCGCCGGGGCGGGTCAGCCGCGCGGGGTCCAGCCCAGTGCCGGTCCGAGCGCGCCGGCGATGTCGGTGACGATCTGGACGTAGTCGTCGTGCGGGAAGCCGAACGGCAGCGCGAACACCGCCTCGTCGACCTCCCGGAACCCGGCGTCGGCCCACAGACGCTCGGCGATCTCGGCGGAGGTGCCGACCAGGTCGCGGGCGAACAGCAGCCCGGCCGGGCCCTGCGGGACGCCGACCCTGGCGTCGCGTTCCCGGGCGTAGGCGGCGTAGCGCTCGCGCTGGGCAGGCGTCGCGGAGTCGGTGGGGACGACGACCAGCCCCTGCGACACCCGTCCCGCCGGGTTCGCCGCGCGGTAGGCGCGGATCTGCCGGGACTGGATCGCGGCGAAGTCGCTCTCCCCGCCGCTGCGGACCACGTTGCTCGTGAGCAGGTTGAGCCCCTGCTCCGCGGCCCAGACGGCGGAGGAGTCGCTGCCCGCGCCGTACCACATGCGTCCGGCCAGACCGGGGGAGTGCGGCTGCACCCGCTCGGAGAACGACTCGATCCCGACCGTCCCGGAGAAGGTGCTCGCCCGCTCCCCACGGACCAGGCGCAGCAGCCTCGACACCCGCTCGCGGCCGAAGTCCTCGACGTCGGCAGTGTCCGGGTAGAGCGCGTCCCGCACGTGCTCCCACTGCATCGGCGGCCCGACCGAGACGCCCGGGTTGAGCCGGCCGCCGGAGAGCACGTCGACGGTCGCCAGGTCCTCGGCGAGACGCAGCGGGTTCTCCCAGCCCAGCGGGACCACGGCCGTCCCGAGCTCGATCCGTGAGGTCCGCTGGGTCGCCGCGGCGAGCACCGCGACCGGCGAGGAGATGCCGAACTGCAGGTGACGGTGCCGGACGAAGGCCGAGTCGAAGCCCAGACGCTCGCCCAGGGCGATCATCTCCAGGGTCGTCTCGTGTCCGGGGCGTGGGTCGTCGCCGTCGAAGGAGCCGATGGTGAGGAAGCCGAGGCGACGCAGCGGGCGGTCGGGCGTGGGCACGTCCGGGGCAACGACGCCGTCCTCACGCTTCTTCCCCATCACCCGGACAGGTGACCGACGCGGCCGTCGTCGCACCCCTCGACACGCGCCGGTGTCCCCGGAACGGCCGTGTGTCGCGGGTACTCCGACCGCGTGCGGCGCACACCTCACCCGGACGGGACCACCCCAGTGGGTGGCCGAACGATGACCCTGCGTCGGCAGGCGGTAGCGTGCGGCCAGCAGTACGACGAGAGGACGAGGTCATGCGCCTTGCGGTCATCCCCGGTGACGGCATCGGCCCGGAAGTGATCAACGAGGCACTCAAGGTCCTGGGCGAGGTCGCCCGCGACGTGGAGACGACCGAGTACGACCTCGGTGCCGCCCGCTGGCACTCCACGGGCGAGCTGCTCCCGGAGACGGTGCTGACCGAGATCAAGCAGCACGACGCGATCCTGCTGGGCGCGGTCGGCGACCCGTCGGTGCCCAGCGGCATCCTCGAGCGCGGCCTGCTCCTGCGCCTGCGCTTCGAGCTGGACCACCACGTGAACCTGCGCCCCGCGCGGCTCTACCCGGGGGTGCGCGGCCCGCTGGCCGGCAACCCGGAGATCGACCTGGTGGTCGTGCGCGAGGGGACCGAGGGCCCGTACGTCGGTACCGGCGGCCTGCTCCGCAAGGACACCCCGCACGAGATCGCGACCGAGGTCAGCCAGAACACCGCGTTCGGCATCGACCGGGTGGTGCGCGACGCGTTCGCCCGCGCCCAGCGGCGGCCGAAGAAGCACCTGACGCTGGTCCACAAGACCAACGTCCTCACCTTCGCCGGCGCACTGTGGTCGCGGATCGTCGAGGAGGTGTCGCTGGAGTACCCCGAGGTGTCGGTGGCCTACCAGCACGTCGACTCGACCACGATCCACCTGGTCACCGACCCGGGCCGGTACGACGTGATCGTCACCGACAACCTGTTCGGCGACATCCTCACCGACCTGGCGGCGGCGGTCACCGGCGGCATCGGCCTCGCGGCGAGCGGCAACATCGACGCCAGCCGCACCCACCCGGCGATGTTCGAGCCGGTGCACGGCTCGGCCCCGGACATCGCGGGCCAGGGCATCGCCGACCCGACGGCCGCCGTGCTGTCGGTCGCGCTGCTGCTCGACCACATGGGCGACCGCGACTCGGCCCGCCGCATCGAGGCCGCGGTCGCGTTCGACCTGGCCACCCGGGACCACGCGGCGACCGGCAACACGTCGTCGATCGGGGACCGGCTCGCCGCGCTCGTGTCGAGCCGCGAGGTCGCCACCAACTGACGCGGTACGGGTGGCCGCCGGGTCGCGGCGGCCACCCACCGGCTCAGACCTGGTTCGACGGCCCGGTCAGCAGGGCCACCCCGGCCCCGGCGAAGTTGTCGAGGTCGGCGACGGCGGCCTGGCCCTCGGGGCCGCCCATCCCGGCCTGGAACGCCGAGGCGTCCGGGAACTCCAGGACCGCCACGAGGTGGTACGGCGGCTGCGCGCCGTCCGGCCCCGGGACCGGACGGGAGACGGTGACCCGGGCCACGCCGGGGATCTTCTTCGCCAGCGGGGCGTGCACCTCGTCGTAGTGCTTGTCGAACGCGGCGGCGTCCTCGGGGTGGTTGTACAGGGCGGTCAGCTGGAACACGGGTGTTCCCTCCTGAGGGGTCGTCGTGCGGCGCCGCGGCAACCCCCACCCTGGCCCATCCGGCGCCCGCGTGCACCACCCCTCCGGACGGGGTCGATACGCTGGACCGACCATGAGTACTCCAGCCCAGGTCCGGGTGCGGTTCTCCCCGTCGCCCACCGGTACCCCGCACGTCGGTCTCATCCGCACCGCCCTGTTCAACTGGGCCCACGCTCGTCACCACGGTGGGGCGCTGGTGTTCCGGATCGAGGACACCGACGCCTCCCGTGACTCCGACGAGTCCTACCGGTCCCTGCTCGACGCGCTGGAGTGGCTCGGCCTCGACTGGGACGAGGGCGTCGAGAAGGGCGGTCCGCACGGGCCGTACCGGCAGAGCGAGCGCGGCGAGGTCTACGCCGACGCCCTGCGCCGGCTGATCGACGGCGGGGAGGTCTACGAGTCCTTCTCCAGCGCCGAGGAGATCGAGGCCCGGCACCGCGCCGCGGGCCGCGACCCGAAGCTCGGCTACGACAACGCCGACCGCGACCTCACCGACGAGCAGCGCGCCGCCTTCCGTGCCGAGGGCCGGGCGCCGGTCTACCGGCTGCGCATGCCCGACCACGACATCACCTTCACCGACCTCGTCCGCGGCGAGATCACGTTCAAGGCCGGGCAGGTGCCCGACTTCGTGTTGGCCCGTGGTGACGGCACGCCGCTGTACCCGCTGACCAACCCGGTCGACGACGCGCTGATGGAGATCACGCACGTCCTGCGCGGGGAGGACCTGCTGGCGTCCACCCCGCGGCAGATCGCGCTGCTGGAGGCGCTGGCCCGGGTCGGCATCGGTCACGGCCCCTTCACCTATGCCCACCTCCCGCTGGTCACCGGTGAGGGCAGCCGCAAGCTGTCCAAGCGGGACCCGCAGTCGAACCTGTTCCACTACCGCGACCGCGGGTTCGTACCGGAGGGGCTGCTCAACTACCTCGCGTTGCTCGGCTGGTCGATCGCCGAGGACCGCGACGTGTTCTCCCTCGACGAGATGGTCGCCGCCTTCGACGTGTCCCGGGTGTCGAGCAACGCCGCCCGCTTCGACCTGAAGAAGGCCGAGGCAATCAACGCCGCGCACCTGCGCCTGCTCACCCCCGACGACTTCGCCGAGCGGGTCGTGCCCTACCTCGCGGCCGAGGGGATCACCGACCCCGACCGCTCGGTGCTCGCCGCCGCCGCGCCGCTGGTGCAGGAGCGGAGCCAGGTCCTGTCCGACGCGGCCCGGATGCTGGCCTTCCTCTTCCGCGACGAGGAGGCCTTCACCCCCGACGACGACGCCGCGGCGAAGAACCTCGGCTCCGACGCGGCCCCGGTGCTGGAGGCCGCGGTCGCCGGGCTCGCGGACCTGCCGGAGTGGTCGGCCCCCGCGATCGAGGAGTCGCTCAAGACCTCGCTCGTGGACGGTCTGGAGCTCAAGCCGCGGAAGGCGTTCGCCCCCGTCCGCGTCGCGATCAGCGGCCGCACGGTGTCCCCCCCGCTCTACGAGAGCATGGAGCTGCTGGGCCGCGAGCGGTCGCTCGCCCGCCTGGGGGCCGGTGTCCGACGCTCCCGGAGCATGGGTTAGAGTACTGACATCAACGGAGAGCGGGCCTCGCTCCGGAACGAGGCCCGCTTTTCGATGGGGTATGGTGTAATTGGCAGCACGACTGATTCTGGTTCAGTTAGTCTAGGTTCGAGTCCTGGTACCCCAGCGGAAATCGCGACTTCTTCGGAATGACGATTTCTGACAATCGGCACGGTCTCGTCCAAGGTCCCGTCGTCTAGCGGCCTAGGACGCCGCCCTCTCAAGGCGGTAGCGCGGGTTCAAATCCCGTCGGGACTACCACGGACTCCATGCGCAGGGGTCCGCAATCGAGACCGAGCCGACTGTCCTGGTCCCGTCGTCTAGCGGCCTAGGACGCCGCCCTCTCAAGGCGGTAGCGCGGGTTCAAATCCCGTCGGGACTACTCCACGAAGGCCCCGCTCTCCGGAGCGGGGCCTTCGTCGTGTCCGGGTCGGGCCGCGTCGAGCAGCCCGGGAAGCTGGTCGGTCGGTCACGAGGGTGCTCCTTCCGGCCCGGCGAGCCGGGCCAGTGAACGGTCGGCGAGGGTGAGCAGGACGAACAGCGTCGAGGCGACGAGCATCACCGCGGCGAGGACGGGGAGGCCGTCGCCCGCCGTGCTGCCGCCGAAGGCGATCCCGCCCGCGGCCGAGGCGGCGATGGCGCCCAGGTAGAAGAAGGTGCGCATCAGCCCGGCCGAGGAGGCGACCCGCTCCGGGTCGGCCTGCCGGTAGACCGCGTTCTGCACGGCGAGGTTGTTCAGGCCCTGCGGCAGCCCGGCGAGCAGCGCGACCACGACGATGACCCAGACAGGGCTGGCCGGCCCGAGGGCGAACAGCAGGGCGGCGAGCAGCACCTGCGCCACCCCGCCGACGAGCAGCTTGCCCCGGATCGCGCGCCGCCTGCCGGTCAGCGCGGTCACCCCGATCCCGGTGACGAAGATCGGCAGCAGGACCAGCCCGGCCGTCGCGGGGGTGAGCCCGCGGCCCTGCTCCAGCCACTGGGTGAAGCCGTAGAGCACGCAGTAGGAGACGGTCGCGGTGAGCAGCGCCCGGACGAACGTCAGCAGCAGCGGCAGGTTCCCGCCGAGCACCCGCAGGTCCAGGAACGGCTCGGGGGTCCGCAGTTCGCGCACCACCAGCCCCGCCCCGGCGGCGACGGCCACCAGTGCGGGGGCGACCGCGCCGGCGTCGGGGTGCAGCAGGGCGAGCAGCAGCGCGACGGTGGTGACCGCGAACAGCGCGATGCCCGGCGGGTCGACCCGGCGCAGCGCGGCCCGCACGCCCCGGTGGGCGACCCGGGTACGGGGGAGCCGCAGCGCACCGAGCACCAGGCACAGCAGGGCCAGCGGGATGTTCACCACGAACACCGCCCGCCAGCCCGAGACCCCGAGGAGCAGACCTCCCAGGCTCGGCCCGACGACGGCGATCGTCGACGTCGCGATCGAGAGCACCGTCAGCACGCCCTCCGGGCTGTCGGTGCCGGTGCGGTCGGCCTCGCCGCGGATCAGTGCCATCGCCGCCGGGTAGCCCGCACACGTCCCGAGCCCGATGACGACCCGCGCCGCGACCAGCCACCAGATGTCCGGGGCGAGCGCTCCGAGGGCCCCGCCGACACCGACCAGCACGGCGCCGGCCAGGTAGAGCGGCCGCGGCCCGTACAGGTCGACCAGGCGTCCGGTGACGGGCTGGCCGACCGCGGTCGCGAGGTAGAGCCCGGACACCAGCCAGGCGGTCTCGGTCGCGGGGGCCCCGAGGGCGAGCCCGATCGGCACCAGCGCGACCGCGATCAGCGACGAGTTCACCGGGTTCAGCACGGCCCCGCCGATCATGGGGAGGAGCAGCCGGCGGTCGAACGTGGACGGCCCGGTACGGCGGCCCCGGCGCGGCGTCATCGCTCGGTCACCCGTTCCAGCAGCCGCATGGCCTCGTCGACGGTGCGCAGCTCGTCGGCGCTGAGCCGGTCGGCGAGCGCCCCGGCGAGCCAGTCCTCGCCGGCGGACCGGGCGTCGGCGGTGAACCGCCGGCCGAGGTCGGTGGCCGAGACGATCTGCCGGCGCCCGTCGGACGGATCCGGGCGGCGCTCGACCATGCCCCGCTCCTCTAGGGCGGCGATCGACATCGCGACCGACTGCGGGCGGACGCCCTCGGCGGCGGCGAGTGCGGCGGCGGTGCTGGGGCCACCGCGGTCGAGGCGGCCGAGCAGCGCGATCTGCGACGCCGTCAGCTGGTCGCGGTCGTAGTGCTCACGCATACGGCGGCGCAGCCGGCCGACGCCGATCCGGACCGCGCGGGCAGTGGAGGCGGCGGTCCCCGTAGGTGGTTGCGACATGCAACCCACGATAGGTCGACAGTCCGGATTCATCAACCCAGACTGTCGATCTGTCGGTGGGATCAGGTTCCCGGCGGGACCGGGTTCCCCTCCGGCGGGTTCGGCGTCGAGCTGCTCGGCGGGGGCGGTGCAGAGGACGACGAGGACGACGAGCTCGACGGAGGCGGAGCGGACGTCGTGGTGATGACGACCGGCGGCGGCTCGGGGATCGGCGCGTCGGTCGTCGTCGGGACGGCCTCGGTCGGCCGCTCCCGGGTCCGTTCCGGCTGTCGCACCGGCTCGTGATCGACGGTCGTCGGGGGCGGGGCCTGGGTCGTCGTCGGGATCGCCGGCAGCTCGGGCGTCGCGTTGCTGATCGTGCGGTCCTGCGGCCAGAAGAACACCGTGCCCAGCACGGCCAGCGCCGCGACGACCCCGCCGGCGCCGATGAGCAGCGCGGGGGAGCGGCGGACGGGTGCTGGCCCGGGGGCGATGGTGGTCTCGCCGTCGTCGTAGCCGCCGTACCCGCCGTAGCCGTGCACGGCGGTCTGGTCGTAGCCCACCGGAGGGACGACGGGGAGGCGGTCGGTGGGCGGGTCGGCGCGGGCGCTGTCCAGGTAGGCGGTGCGGTCGCCGTCGAGCTGGGTCGTGCCGCCGGTCGGCATCCGGTCGGTGACCGGGTCCGGGTTCTCCCAGGGCAGCGGGCCGGGGTCGGGGGCCAGCGCAAGACCGCTGGCCGTCGACACCGCGCCGAATCCGCCCGAGCCGGTGCCGGGCACCGCACCGAACCCGCCCGAGCCGGTGCCGGGCACGGGGTCGGGCGGCCCGAGCGCGACGACGGCGCCCTTCGCGATGGTGTTCTTCGGGTCCGCGTCGACCTGTACGGGACGTCCGAGGCCGGTGGAGACCAGCTCGGCGACCAGCGGGACGCGCGAGGACCCGCCGACGAGCAGCACCACCGACGGCCCGGAGGCGGCCAGCCCGGCCGAGGCGATCGCGCGCTGCAACGCCTCGACCGACTCCTCCAGGCGGGGCCGGATGCGCTCCTCGAAGTCGCTGCGGTGCAGGCGCACCGTCGTGCGGACCTCGCCGAGCCACACCGGGATCGAGACCTCGGTGTCGGCCGACAGGGCCTCCTTGGCCTCGCGGCAGTCGCGGCGCAGCCGGGCCATCGCGGACAGGGCGTTCGGGTCGGTCTCGTCGAGTCCCTCGAAGGCGGCCGGGACGGCGTCGCGCACGTGGTCGACGACGGCCTGGTCGAAGTCGGCGCCACCCAGCTGCTCGACACCCTCGGGCCTGCCGAGCAGGGTGAACCCGCCGCCCGCGGCCTCCTTGCGGACGACGGCGGCGTCGAACGTCCCACCGCCGAGGTCGTAGACGGCGACCGTCGCGCCGGGCTCGACCCGCTCGTTCGTCGCGTAGTGCAGGGCGGCGGCCTGTGGCTCGGTGAGGAAGGTGACGGTCAGGCCGCGCTCGGCCAGGGCAGCGGCGAACAGGTCGCACTTGTGCATGCCCCAGGACGCCGGGTGGGTCACCGCGATGCGGTCGGGGGCGCCGCCCTCGGTGCGTGCGACGACGTCGACGACGTGCTCGGCCAGCAGCGCGGACAGCTGCTCGGGGGCGAAGGACTGCTCGCCCAGCGGGATCGGCGTCGGGTCGCCGATGCGCCGCTTGAACTCGCGTGCGACGCGGTCCGGTTCGGTCAGGGCACGGCGTTCGGCGGCATCGCCGAACAGCAGCCCGCCGTCCGGTGCCACGTAGACCACGGACGGGATGTCGACCGAGTGGTCACCGAGCGTGACCATCTCGACGGTGCCGGCGTGGATGACCGCGGCCGCCGTCCGAGTGGTGCCGACGTCGATGCCCAGCAGGTAACCCATCGTCTCCCCGGTGTGCCGACCATGTCCGAAGGGTCCGGCCCGGTGCCGGACCACCACACGGTAGTGGAGCCCGGAACCGCGACCTCGACCGACTCGGGACGTGGCAGGGGGTGCGGCCCGGCAGGGGGCGCCCCCTAGACGAGCCGGTGCTGCAGGGCGTCCGCGGCGGCCAGCAGGTCGGCGGCCCAGCGGACCCCCGGCCGGCGCCCGATCCGGTCCACCGGTCCCGACACCGAGACCGCGGCGACGACCTGGCCCGCCGCGTCGCGCACCGGGGCCGACACCGACGCCACACCGGCCTCCCGTTCGGCGACGCTCTGTGCCCAGCCGCGGCGGCGGACATCGACGAGGACGCGTTCGGAGAAGCTGGCGTCGGCGAGGATCAGGCGCTGGGTGGCCGGGTCGCACCAGGCGGCGAGCACCTTGGCCCCCGAGCCCGCGGCCATCGGCAGCCGAGAGCCGACGGGCACGGTGTCGCGCAGCCCGGACGGCGGCTCGGCGTGCGCGATGCAGATCCGGTGGATCCCGTCGCGTCGGTAGAGCTGCACGCTCTCGCCGGTGATGTCGCGCAGCCGGGGCAGGACCGCGGCCGCGGCGTCGAGCAGCGGGTCCGGCCGCCCGCCGGCGAGCTGGCCGAGGGTGGGGCCGGGGTGCCAGCGCCCGTCCGGGGTGCGCAGCAGCATCCCGTGTGCCTCCAGGCCGACGGCGAGCCGGTGTGCCGTCGCCCGGGGCAGCCCGGTGCGCTCGCAGAGCTCCGCCAGGCCGCACGGCCCCTCCGCCGTCGCCCGGAGAACCCCCACGGCCTTGTCGAGCACGCCGATCCCGCTAGACTGTCCCACGTTCCGATACTAACTTCCCACGATCTGGGAAGTCCACCGCGATCAGATCACAGAGGGAGGCGGGCGTGACCACCGCAGACAAGCCGCGCACGCTGGCCGAGAAGGTCTGGGACCGGCACCTCGTCCGCAAGGGCGAGGGTGACGAGCCCGACCTGCTCTACATCGACCTGCACCTGGTGCACGAGGTCACGAGTCCGCAGGCGTTCGACGGGCTCCGGCTCGCCGGCCGCCCGGTCCGGCGCCCGGACCTCACCATCGCGACCGAGGACCACAACGTCCCCACCCTCGACGTGCTCGCCCCGATCGCGGACGAGGTGTCGCGGGTCCAGGTGGAGACCCTACGGCGCAACTGCGCGGAGTTCGGTGTCCGGCTGCACCCGATGAACGACCCCGAGCAGGGGATCGTGCACGTGGTCGGCCCGCAGCTGGGTCTGACCCAGCCGGGCACCACGGTGGTCTGCGGTGACTCCCACACCTCCACCCACGGCGCGTTCGGCGCGATGGCCTTCGGCATCGGCACCTCCGAGGTCGAGCACGTGCTCGCCACCCAGACGCTGCCGCTCAAGCCGTTCCGCACGATGGCGATCGAGGTGACCAGCTCCGACGGCACGCTGCGTCCGGGCGTCACCTCCAAGGACGTCATCCTCGCGGTGATCGCGAAGATCGGCACCGGCGGTGGGCAGGGCCACGTGCTGGAGTACCGGGGCAACGTCATCGAGAACCTCTCGATGGAGGCCCGGATGACGATCTGCAACATGTCGATCGAGGCCGGTGCCCGCGCGGGCATGATCGCCCCCGACGAGACGACCTTCGCCTACCTGAAGGGCCGCGAGCACGCCCCCGCCGGCGACGACTGGGACGCCGCGGTGGCCGACTGGCGCACCCTGCGCACCGACGACGGCGCGGAGTTCGACCGGGTCGTGCACATCGACGCCGACGAGCTCACCCCGTTCGTCACCTGGGGCACCAACCCCGGGCAGGGCCTGCCGCTGGGCGAGTCGGTGCCGGACCCGGCCGCCATCACCGACGACGGCGAGCGCGCCGCGGTGGAGAAGGCGCTGTCCTACATGGGCCTGACCGGCGGGACCCCGCTGCGCGAGGTGCCGGTCGACGCGGTCTTCGTCGGGTCCTGCACCAACGGCCGGATCGAGGACCTCCGCTCGGTGGCCGATGTGCTGAACGGGCGCATGGTCGCGAAGGGCGTGCGGATGCTCGTCGTCCCGGGGTCGATGCGGGTCCGCTTCCAGGCCGAGGAGGAGGGGCTGGACAAGGTCTTCCTCGACGCCGGCGCGGAGTGGCGCTCGGCGGGCTGCTCGATGTGTCTGGGGATGAACCCCGACCAGCTCGCGCCCGGCGAGCGCTGTGCGTCGACCTCGAACCGCAACTTCGAGGGGCGGCAGGGCAAGGGCGGTCGTACCCACCTGGTGTCGCCGCTCGTCGCGGCCGCGACCGCCGTGCGCGGCACCCTGAGCAGCCCGGAGGACCTGGACTGATGGAGAAGTTCGAGACCCACACCGGGATCGGCGTGCCGCTGCGCCTGTCCAACGTGGACACCGACCAGATCATCCCGGCGGTCTACCTCAAGCGGGTCACCCGCACCGGCTTCGAGGACGGCCTGTTCTCGGCCTGGCGCCAGGACCCGTCGTTCGTGCTCAACACCGAGCCCTACGCCCGCGGGTCGGTCCTCGTCGCCGGACCGGACTTCGGCACCGGGTCCTCGCGCGAGCACGCCGTCTGGGCGCTGATGGACTACGGCTTCCGGGTCGTCATCTCCTCGCGGTTCGCCGACATCTTCCGCGGCAACTCGGCGAAGGCCGGTCTGGTGGCGGCCCAGGTCGCCCAGCCCGACGTCGAGCTGCTCTGGAAGAAGCTGGAGAACGAGCCCGGCACGCAGGTCACCGTCGACCTCGGCGAGAAGACCGTGCAGGCCGGCGACCTGACCGTGCCGTTCGAGATCGACGACTACGCCCGGTGGCGGCTGCGCGAGGGCCTCGACGACATCGGACTCACGCTGCGGCACGAGGCCGACATCACCGCGTTCGAGGGAACCCGGCCCGCCCGGATGCCACGCACTCTGGCCTGAACCGAACACGGGTGGTCACCATGACCTGACAGAAGTCGTGGTGATCACCCGTTCGGACCTGTACCAATGGAGGGTATGCGACCTGGACTCGCGCCGGGATCTGGTGCGCGGCAGGGCGCAGCCCTACCTTTCGTGACCATGAACAAGGCTCAGCTCGTCGACGCGCTGACCGCCCGGCTCGGAGACCGTCGTGCCGCCACGGCGGCCGTCGACGCGATGGTCGAGGTGATCGTGGACGCGGTCGGCCGCGGTGAGACCGTCACCCTGACCGGGTTCGGGGTGTTCGAGCCGCGTCGACGTGCTCCTCGCACCGCCCGCAACCCGCGCACCGGGGAGACGGTGCCCGTCGGGGAGACCGTGGTGCCGTCGTTCCGGCCGGGTGCGGCCTTCAAGGAGCGGGTGGCCGCCAGCGAGGCCGCCGCCGCGAACGCGACCAGCGCCCCCCGCCGCGCCGAGCGGGCCCCGGCAGCCGCCCCGGCCGCCGCAGCCGTTCCGGCTGGCGGAGCCCCTTCGGCCGGCGGCGCCGCCCCCGGGAAGAAGACGGCCGCTCCGGCGAAGAAGACGGCTGCCCCGGCGAGGACAGCAGCTGCCCCGGAGAAGAAGCCGGCCGCTTCCGCGAAGAAGGGGGCTGCTGCGGAGAAGAAGCCGGCCCGACGGAAGACCACCGCGGAGAAGTAGCCGCGCCCCCGCGCTCCTCGCCCCGCCCGCCCAGCGCTGCCTGCGCGTGTCGATCAGTACATGAGTGCTGTTCGAGCGGGTGCGGACAGCGCTCATGTACTGATCGACGGGCTTCCGGCGGTGTGCGCCCTGGGCTCGGGGTGGCCCGGCGAGCGCGCCGGTGTGGGCGGGTCGAGCTGGGTGCGGGCAACCGGGCGGCTCCGGGCCGGTGGGGTCGCATGCGGCTCCCCCTGCCTCGCGGCGCTGCCCGACCGAGCCGGGGAGGTGCGGCGCGGCGCCGGTGCGGGTCAGCGGGACGCGAGGCGGGTCCGTTGGGCGAGCAGGGCACGGACCGTCCCGACGGTGCGACGGGCGTTGCGGGTGAGGCCGTCGGCGGTGATCCGCAGGGTCTGCCATCCCAGCGCCGCGGTGCGGGCGTCGCGGACGCGGTCGAGCGGGTCGTCGTGCTCCGCGCCGTCGTACTCGATCGCCAGCAGGGCGTCGGGGTAGGCCAGGTCGAACCGCACCCAGGGGCGGCCCCGGTCGTCGTACAGCGGGAACTGGACCTGCGGGACCGGGAGCCCGGAGAGCGCGAGCAGCAGCCGTAGCCGGGTCTCGGGCGGGGATTCCGCACGCGGGTCGGCGAGCGCGACGACCCGGTCCAGCCGGGCCGAGCCCCGCACATGCGGGTACAGCGACCGCAGGACCAGCAGGTCGGCGGGGTCGAAGCCGGGACACGGCGTCCGCATCCGGGACAGCTTCCGCTGCTCGGGTGCCGGTGTGCCCCGCAGCGGGACGAACACCGGCCGGTCCCGCCTCCGGGCGGCGAGCGCGTCGAGGGCGACGACGGCGTCGACGAGTTCGAGTCGCCGGCACAGCTCCCACGCCGTGGCGCGGGGCGAGGTGACCCGGACGCCGTCGCAGAGCCCGGGTTCGAGCGGGACGCCCTGGTGGGCGAGCAGGTCCGGGCGGGGCCGGATCCGCCGTGGCGCGACGAGCTCGGCCGGAGCACCCCACGGTCCGCAGGACGCGCCGAGGATCTCGGCCGCCGAGTAGGCCGACGCCGCCCCGAGCGGCCCGGCGTAGATCGACGCGGCCCGGGCCCGGAGCACCGGCGTCACGGGGACCGCGGCGGACGCGTACACGTCGGGGAACAGGCGCACGAACCGTGGCCCGCGCAGCCGCGCCGGCGTGACGATCCCGCGCGCGACGGCGTCCGACCCCCGGAACGGCTCCTCCACCCGCGCACCCTGCACCTCGGCCCACGTCCGCCGGGCCGGAACCGGTGCGCCCGTTCGCGATCGCACACCCCGACGCCAGGAGGGCCCTCCCGGTCCCGGCGTCGATCAGTGCATCAGGGTTGTCGATCCGGGCCCGAACAGCACTCAGGTACTGATCGACGAGTGGCGCGGCACCGGGGATGCCGGGAGGCGGGCGGAGCGGGACGGCGAGGCGGGTCAGGCCGGCGGGCGGCGGTAGTAGTCGGCCGACAGCAGGGCCCCGTCGTCGCCGAAGCCCAGGACCCAGGTGCTGGCCTTGTGCGAGGGCAGGTCGGGATCGGGGGACCTCCCCGCATCGGCCAGCAGGTGCCCGACGACGTCCGGGATCACCCCGCCCTGGCTGCACAGCAGCGTCACGCCGGGCTGGGCCGCGAGAGTGCGGAAACGGGCCAGGCCGTCGGCGGGCGAGACCCAGTAGCCGTGCTCGCCCAGCAGCGGCTCCACGTCCGGCTCGCCCGCACCGGACGCCCGTGCGTAGGGCTCGACCGTCTGGCCGCAGCGCAGCGGCGGGGCGGTCGCGAGCCGGTCCGGGCCGAAGCGGGCGAGGAAGTCCGCGAGCCGGTCGGCCTGGGTGAACCCGGTGCCGGAGAGGGGGCGCAGGTCGTCGTCGCCCTCCCAGGCGGTCCGGCTGCCCGCCTTGGCGTGCCGCACGAGCACCACCGTCGACGACGGCGGCCCCACCTGGTCGAGCCGGTCCAGCAGGTCGGCGTCGGCCGGGCGGCTGAGCAGCGTGGCGGCCTCGTCGCGGGGCAGCCACCGCAGCTCGTCGGTGTCGTCGGTGGCGGTGAAGCCGGGGTCGCGGACGACCTCGGCGGCCCAGTAGTGCACGACCTTGTGGCCCTTGCCGGGCACGTCGTACGCGGTGTGGCCGAGCCGCGCGCCGAGGCGGCACTCCAGGTGCGCCTCTTCGACGGTCTCGCGCAGCGCGGTCGACGTCAGCGCCTCGCCCGGGTCCTGGTGGCCCTTGGGCCAGGACCAGTCGTCGTAGCGGGGGCGGTGGACCAGGGCCACCTCGACGGTGCCGTCGTCCGCGCGGCGCCACGGCACCGTCCCGGCCGCGACGACGTCGGCGATCCCCGCCGGGTCGACCTCGGCCCCGTCGGTCCGGAACTGCGCGGAGAGCATCAGTCCTCGCTCTTCCCTCGCCGGGAGTTCATCATCTCCACCTGGTGGTCGCGGACCCGGATGTTCTCCGATCCCGGCGCGGGGGACGGCGACCAGGTCCCGTCCGGGCCGAGCGTCCAGCAGCGCGTCGCCGGGTCCAGGCAGGAGTCGAACATCGCGCCGAGCTGGTCGGCGAGCTTCGGGTCGGCGACCCGCAGCATCACCTCGACCCGGCGGTCCAGGTTGCGGTGCATCATGTCCGCCGAGCCGATCCAGTACTCGTCGGCCGAGCCGAAGTGCAGCACCCGGGAGTGCTCCAGGAACGGCCCGAGGATCGACCGGACGGTGATGTTCTCGCTGAGCCCCGGCCGCCCGGGGACGATCGCGCAGATGCCGCGCACCACGATGTCGACCGGCACGCCCGCCTGCGACGCCCGGTAGCAGGCGTCGATGATCGCCTCGTCGACGAGCGAGTTCGCCTTGATCTGCACCCGCGCGCCGGCCTCGCCGGACAGGTGCGCCTCGATCTCGTCGTCGATGCGGCGGACGATGCCGCGGCGGATCCCGTACGGCGCCACGAGCAGGCTCCGGTAGGAGGTCTGCCGCGAGTAGCCGGTGAGGGAGTTGAACAGGTCGGTGAGGTCCGCGCCGATCGTCGGGTCGGCGGTGAGCACGCCGACGTCCTCGTAGAGCCGCGCGGTCTTCGGGTTGTAGTTGCCGGTGCCGATGTGGCAGTACCGACGGATCTCCGACCCCTCCTGGCGCACGACCAGGCAGGTCTTGCAGTGCGTCTTGAGCCCGACGAGGCCGTAGACGACGTGCACGCCGGCCTTCTCCAGCTCGCGCGCCCAGCGGATGTTGGCCTGCTCGTCGAACCGGGCCTTGATCTCCACCAGGGCGACGACCTGCTTGCCCGCCTCGGCGGCGTCGATCAGCGCGTTGACGATCGGGGAGTCGCCGGAGGTGCGGTAGAGGGTCTGCTTGATCGCGAGCACGTTCGGGTCCGCGGCGGCCTGCTCGATGAAGCGCTGCACCGAGGTGGAGAACGAGTCGTAGGGGTGGTGCACGAGCACGTCGCCCTCGCGCAGTGTCGCGAACACGCTGCGGGGGGTCTCCCGCTCGGCGAACGCGGGGTGCGTCGCGGGGCGGAACGGCTCGTCCTTCAGGTCGGGGCGGTTGACCCCGTGCACCTGCCACAGGCTGGTGAGGTCGAGCAGCCCGGGGACGGTGACGACGTCGTTGGGATCGACGTCGAGCTCGCGCAGCAGCAGCTCCAGCACGTGCTCGGACATCGTGTCGAGCACCTCGAGGCGCACCGGCGGCCCGAACCGGCGCCGGGCGAGCTCGCGCTCCAGGGCCTGCAGGAGGTCCTCGTCGCGGTCCTCCTCGACCTCGAGGTCGGCGTTGCGGGTGACCCGGAACGGATGGACCTCGGTGACCTCCATGCCCGTGAACAGGTCACCGAGGTGCGCGGAGATCAGGTCCTCGATCGGCAGGAACGTGCACTGCCGGTTCCCGGCGCGGGTGTCGGTGTCCGGCGGGTCGACCGACACCAGCCGCGGCACGTTGTTGGGCACCTTCACCCGGGCGAAGCGTTCGGTCCGGCCCTCCGGGTCACGGACGGTCACCGCAAGGTTCAGCGACAGCCCGGAGATGTAGGGGAACGGGTGCGCCGGGTCGACCGCGAGCGGGGTGAGCACCGGGAACACCGTCTCGGTGAAGTAGTCCGACAGGCGCAGGCGCTCGGCGTCGGTCAGATCCTCCCAGCTGCGCAGGTGGATGCCGGCCGCGTCGAGCTCGGGGAGCAGCTCGTCCATGAACACCTCGGCGTGCGCCCGCGACAGCGCGCGGCTCCGCTCGGTGATCCGGGCCAGCTGCTGGCGCGGGGTGAGGCCGTCGGCGCTGCGCACGGACAGGCCGGTCTCGTCGCGGCGCTTCAGGCCCGCGACCCGGACCATGTAGAACTCGTCGAGGTTGGAGGCGAAGATCGCGAGGAACTTCGCGCGCTCCAGCAGCGGCTGGCTGGAGTCCTCGGCCAGGGCCAGCACGCGGGCGTTGAAGTCGAGCCAGGACAGTTCGCGGTTGAGGTAGCGGTCCTCGGGGAGCAGCTCGCCCATCGTCGACGCCGGGGTGGTCGCCCCCGCGGGCGGCGCGATCGGGGCCGCCCCCTGGCTCGGCGACGGCGTGGCGGCCGGCGGGGCGGGCGGTGCCGCGGGACCCGCTGGCGCGTGCTGCTGGGCCGGGATCTCCGCGGACGGTGCCTGGTCGGCGACGCTGCGGCTCGCGGTGTGCAACCGCCGCGACGCCGGCCGCGGGGCACGGCGCGCGGCCGTCCGGGGACGGCCGCCCGGGTGCGCGGAGGTGCCGTTCCGTCCGTCCGGGGTCGCCGAGTCGTCGCTCACGTCACGATTGTTTCGTACCGCTCCGCAACCGTCCACGGGGACACGGCCCCGGCCGACGACGTCACGTACGTGGTGTGCCACACCGTCGGGCGACGGCCTCCCCCGGCGGGTGACATCCGGGCGGGCGGGGTACGGCGGGGGGTCCGTGCCGGGCGTCGACCACGGCCCGGGTCCACGCCCCCACCCCGAGGGCGACGGCGTCGTCGAGGTCGGCGGCGGTGTCGACGTCGCGGCGCAGACCGGGACGGTCACCGGGCAGCGGACGGGCCCCGGAGGCACGGTGCCGGGCGGCCGACCCGCGGCCGAAGTGTGGGTCGAGGTCCTGCCCCGGGGCGACCAGCAGCAGCGTGGTGCCCTCGCCGGGGGCGTCGGGCTGGAAGGCGCGGGACGCGCCGCCGGCGAACAGCACGGCGGCCGCGGCGACGGCGGCGTCGAGCTCGGCCGGGCGCAGGGCGGGCAGGTCGGCCTGCAGCGCCCCCAGCGCGACGTGCGGGTCGCGCGAGCGCAGCAGCGCGGCACCGTGGCGCAGCGCGCCGTTGAGCCTGCGCCCGGGGTCGGTGACGACCTCGGCGCCGAGCGCGCCGACCTCCACCGCCAACGCCGGGTCCGAGGAGATCACCAGCACGTGCCGGACCGCCGTCGCGGCGACGGCGGCGGCCACCGTGTCGCGGGCCAGGGCCAGCGCGAGCCGCTGGTGCGCGCCGAGATCGCCGACCCCGCCATCGGCGGCGCCACGCAACCGGGTCTTCGCGCGGGGCAGCGGCTTCACCGGTACCACCAGGTCCACCCGCAGGGTCACAGCCCCAGTCTGGCACCCCGCGTGACACCGTGGGGCCTCTGTGGGGAGACTCCACGGATCAGATCCGGATCATCCCGATCCGCGACGACCCCACGACCCGCCGCAGCGGCGGGCAGGAGGAGGCCGCCGGTGGCACGCGAGAAGGGCGGATTCTGGGTCGGTCTCGCCGTCCCGTTCTTCTACTCGATCGGCTGGCTCACCGGCCGGCCGCGCTACCAGGGCCGCGAGCACCTCCCGGCCCGCGGCGGTGCGCTGCTGGTCGGCAACCACATCTCCCACCTGGACCCGATCCACACCGGCACCTACGTCCACAGCGCGGGCCGGGTGCCGCGGTTCCTGGCCAAGAGCAGCCTGTGGAACGTGCCGGTGCTCGGCGCGGTGCTGCGCGGCTCGGGCCAGATCCCGGTGTTCCGCGACTCCGCCGACGCCCAGCAGAGCCTCGCCGCTGGCACGCAGGCGCTCGCCGACGGCAAGATCGTCATCATCTACCCGGAGGGCACCATCACCCGGGACCCCGACGGGTGGCCGATGCGCTCGCGCACCGGCGTCGCGCGGATGGCGCTGGCCTCGGACGCGCCGGTCATCCCGATGGTGCACTGGGGGACCCGCGAGGTCCTGAACGGCTACGAGAAGAAGTTCCGCCCGCTGCCGCGCACCGACGTCGTGCTGCGCGCGGGGGACCCGGTGGACCTGAGCGCCTACCGCGGGCGCCCGCTGGACGCCCACGTCCTGCGCGAGGTCACCGACCTGATCATGGGGCGGGTGCGGGAGCTGCTCGCCGAGGTCCGCGACGAGGACGCGCCGGAGGAGTTCTACCGCCGACGCCCGGAGAGCGAGGCAGGCCGATGAGCGTCCCTGGGGTCCCGTCGTTCGGGGAGCGCCCGGTCAACGAGCCGGTGCACTCGATCCAGCGCGTCGCCGTGCTCGGCGCGGGCAGCTGGGGCACCGCGTTCGCGAAGGTCCTCGGCGACGCCGGCCGGGACGTGCGGCTGTGGGCCCGCCGCTGCGAGATCGCCGAGGCGATCAACGCCGACCGGCGCAACCCGGACTACCTGTCCGACGTCGCGCTGCCGGACACACTGCGCGCCACCCACGATGCCGCCGAGGCCCTCGACGGCGTCGACGCGGTGATCCTCGCGGTGCCGTCGCAGTCGCTGCGCGCCAACCTGGAGCAGTGGCGTGACCTGGTCCCGGCCGGGGTCACCCTGACCAGCCTGGCCAAGGGTGTCGAGCTGGGGACGCTCAAGCGGATGACCGAGGTCATCGACGACGTCACCGGTGTCGGCGCGGACCGGCTCGCCGTCGTGTCCGGGCCGAACCTGGCCGCGGAGATCGCGCACGAGCAGCCGACGGCCACCGTCATCGCCTGCTCCGACCACGAGCGCGCGGTGGCACTGCAGACCGCCTGCGCGACCGGCTACTTCCGCGCCTACACCAACACCGACGTCGTCGGGGCGGAGCTGGGCGGGGCGGGCAAGAACGTCATCGCGCTCGCCGTCGGCGTCGCCTCCGGGATGGGGCTGGGTGACAACTCGCGGGCGTCGCTGATCACCCGCGGGCTGGCCGAGATGTCGCGGCTCGGGATGGCGCTCGGCGCCTCGCCGCTGACCTTCGCCGGCCTGGCCGGCATGGGCGACCTGGTGGCGACGTGCAGCTCCCCGCTGTCGCGCAACCGGACCTTCGGCGAGCAGCTGGGGCGCGGCGCGAGCCTCGCCGAGGCGGAGAAGGCCAACCACGGCCAGGTCGCCGAGGGCGTGAAGTCCTGCCTGTCGATCTGCGAGCTCGGCGAGCGCGCCGGGGTCGAGCTGCCCATCGCCGACGCGGTCCGCCGGGTCTGCCACGAGGGCATGACCGCCCACCAGATGGCCAAGGAACTGATCTCCCGGGCCCCGAAACCGGAGTGAACCCCATGCTCGGAGACGGCACCCGCTGTGTGCACGGCGGGGAGCAGCACGCCCACGCCGTGGGCGACCCGATCCATCGCGGACCGGTGCTGACCAGCACGTACCACCTCGGACGCCCGGAGGAGGCCGACCAGGGCGCGGACTTCTACGCTCGCGCGGACAACCCGACGTGGCGGGAGTTCGAGGCCGCCGTCGGCGAGCTCGACGGCGGGCCGTGCACGGTGTTCCCGTCCGGGATGGCCGCGGTCGCGGCGGTCCTGCGCGCCTTCACCGGCGCCGGGCGCGGCGTGCTGCTGCCCAGCGACGGCTACTACGTCGCACGCCTGCTCGCCGACGAGGAGCTCGCCCCGCTCGGGGTGCCGGTCGCCTACTGCGCGACCGCGGGCGACTGGGCGTCGGCGATCGCCCGGCACCGGCCCGCGCTGGTGATGCTGGAGACGCCGTCGAACCCCGGCCTGGAGGTCTGCGACGTCGCCGCGGTCGCCGCCGCTGCGCACGCGGCCGGTGCGGTCGTCGCCGTCGACAACACCACGTGCACCCCGCTCGGGCAGCAGCCGCTCGCGCTGGGGGCCGACCTGGTCGTCGCCAGCGACACCAAGGCGCTGTCCGGGCACGGGGACCTGCTGCTCGGGCACGTCTCCGCCGCCGACCCGGTGCACCACGAGCGGGTCCGCGCCTTCCGCACCCGCGGCGGCGCGATCGCCGGGCCGATGGAGACCTGGCTGGCGCTGCGCGGGCTCGGCACCCTGGACCTGCGGCTGGGCCGGCAGGCCAAGAACGCCCGCGCGCTCGCCGTCGCGCTGCGGGAGACCCCCGGCGTGCGGGACGTCCGCTGGCCCGGGCTGGCCGACGACCCGTCGCACCTGCTCGCTCGGACCCAGATGCGGCGCTGGAACGGCATCCTGCGGTTCACCCTGGCCGACACCCACGCCGTCTCGGACTTCCTGGCCGCCGCGACGCTGGTCGACTCGGCGACGAGCTTCGGCGGACTGCGCACGGCCGCGGACCGGCGGGCCCGGTGGGGCGACGCGGTGCCGGACGGCCTGGTGCGGCTGTCCTGCGGGGTGGAGGACACCGACGACCTCCTCGCGGACGTGATCGGCGCCCTCGGGGGGTAACGGCGGGCAGGTCCGGCACGAGCGCAGCGGTGCACGATCCGCCGCGAGACGAGGTGCCGTCCATGACCACCGACCACGCCGACCACGCCGGTCACACCGACTACGCCGACCATGCCGAGCGCACGTCCGGCACCGGGTCGGCCGGTGCCGCCGCCTGCCCGGCCTGCGGCGCCCCGGGCCGGCTGCTCCGCCACGTCGTCCAGGAGCGGTACCGGCTGCTGCGCTGCACCGGCTGCGGCACCGAGTTCCTGCGCGACCCGGTCCCCGGCGGCTCGACGGCGGGGGAGTACTGGGAGGACTACAAGTTCGACGTCTACGCGGGCGACGCCGTCCGGGTGGGCTACGAGCAGCGCTACGCCGCCGTGTTCGACCGGCTGGAGGACCGGGCCGGCCGGTGCGGGCGGGTGCTCGACGTGGGCTGCGGGATCGGGAACTTCCTGGCGTGGGCGAGGGACCGCGGGCTGGACGCTGTCGGGTCCGACGTCGACGAGCGCGCGCTGGCCGGCGCGGCCGCCCGCGGGCTGACGGTGTTCACCCCCGAGCAGCTCGCCGCGCAGGACACCGAGGTCGACGTCGTCACCCTCTGGGACGTGATCGAGCACGTCGCCGACCCTGGCCCGTTCCTCACCGACGCGCTGTCCCGGCTGCGTCCCGGCGGCTGGGTGCTGCTGGAGACCCCGGACGCCGCGTTCCCGGTGCGGCCGCTGGTGCGTGCGCTGCACCGCGCCACCGGTGGGCGGGTCGACCTGGCCAAGAACATGTACTACTGGGAACACAAGATCTACTTCACCGAGCGGGGCCTGGAACGGGTCCTCGCGCCGCACGGGGTGACCGTCGTCGAGGTGCACCGGATGACCTCGCCGGTGGCGAAGATGCAGGCCACCTTCGACCACGGGGCCGAGGGCTCCGGCCCGGTGGACCGGCTGCTCGCGCGCGGCTGGCCCGCGGCGGAGGCGCTGTTCCGGCGGATGGGCCGGGGCAACAAGCTCGTCGTGCTGGCCCGCCGGACCGGGTGAGCGCGCTCAGCGCGCGGCGTCGGTGACCCGCACCGGGACGACCGGCGCCGGGACCTCCCCGCCCCGGGAGCGGCGGTAGGCCCAGCGGGTCGCGCCCGGGGCGAGCAGCACCGCGGCGGCGACGGCGAGGGTCCGCGGGTCGGTCCGCTCCCGCAACGCCGCCCGGACCCGGGCGCGGGCGGTCGCGAGATCGCCCTCGAACAGCGCGACCCGGGCCCCGACGACACCGCGGCGGTGCCGGCTGCGGCGCAGCTCCCGCTCCAGGGCGGCGGCGACGGCCGGGTCGTCCGAGCGTGCGGCGGCCGCGCGGACCGCCCGTTCCCGGGCCTGTTCCACGGCCAGCACCGCGGGCCCGCCGCGGGACAGCGACTGCGGCGCCTGGGTGTAGCTCGCGAGCCGCTCGGGCAGCGTCACCATCCGGTGGCCCGCCGCGACGATCCGCAGGAACAGGTGCAGGTCCGCGACGGTCACCCCGGCGTCGTCGACGTGGCCGTGGGCGTCCCACACCTCCCGGCGCACCGCCCCGGTGTAGTACGGGCACGGCCCCTCGATGAGCTCGGGCAGGGTCAGCACGTGCTCCGGGTCCGGTGTCGGCGCCCCGGCGTTCTCCAGGTAGGAGGCGGGCAGCCGCGCCCCGGTGGCGGCGTCGGTGAACCAGGCGTCGCAGGTGACGGCGGCGAGGTCCGGACGGGAGTCGAGCACGTCGCCGAGCCGGGCGCAGAACTCGGGCAGCACCCGGTCGTCGGAGTTGAGCAGGGTGACGTACCGGCCCGAGGACTCGGCCGAGGCGCGGTTGATGCCGCCCGCGGCGCCCCGGTTGGGCTGGCGGACGAGCACGATCCGCGGGTCGTGCTCGGCGTGGGAACCGACGATCCGGGCCATCTCGTCCGACATCCCGTTGTCGACGACGACGAGCTCCCAGTCAGGATCGGTCTGGGCCTGCACCGACCCGATCATCCCCGACACCGCGTGCTCGGTGCGGTAGGCGGTCGACAGGAAGCTGAACCGCGGACGTGCCTGACGGTGGTGGCCCATTCTCGTCCGTTCTGTCGGGGTCGCTGGGATGACCGTCGTCCCGGAGTGGCACCCGCGTTACGCCGCAGTGTCGTCGATCTCCGCCACGAGCGGTAACGATCCCTGGTGAACGGCCGAATGCACCGCAGTACGGATCACGGCGGGCGGCGGGCGGAGGCGGGATGGTGCAGCAGACCGCACCGGCCGGGATAGTCCTGCGGGACACCGGCCCGCGGCCCGGCACCCCGCTGGTGCAGGAGATCGCCACCCGCACGCCACTGGCCCGGCTGCTGCAGGGGCTCGTGTTCCTGACCGTGGGCGTGGCCTCCTGCGAGGGCTACCTGCTCGACATCAACGACGTCGTCACCAAGCTCCCCGCGGCGACGCTCGTGCTCGTGTGGCTGGTGGCCCGGCTGCGCCCGTTCCGGCTGCCGCGCTTCCACCCGGTCCACGTGCCGCTCGCCGTGCTGGCCGTGGCCGTGCTCGCCTCGACCGCGGTGCACGCCGGCGACACCTTCACCATGAGCTACGCCCAGCGCTGGGTGTCGTTCCTGGTCACCGTGACGGTGCTGATCGACGTCTGCTCCCGCGAGGTCCCGGTGCGGGTGCCGGTGTGGGCCTCGGTCACCGGCGCGACCGTCGCCGCGAGCGGGGCCCTGCGGAGCTTCCTCATCGAGGGCTCGCCGCGGGCGACCGGGCCGCTGGAGGACCCCAACGACCTGGCCTACGTGCTGGTCTCGGCGGTGCCGCTGCTGCTCGCGCTGTGGCTGCGCCGTCCGCGCCGGGACGGGCCTGAGCGCGCACCCCGGGCCGCGCAGGTGCTGGTCGGGGTGCTGCTGGTGCTGCTCGTGCTGGGGGCGGCGGTGACCGTGTCCCGCGGCGGCATGATCGCGCTCGTCGTCGCCATGGTGTGGCTGACGGTGCGCGGGGCGATCGCGCCCCGGGTGCTCGCCGCGGCCGCCGTCGCCGTCGTGGTCGCGGGGGTCGGGCTGGTCGCCGGCTTCGGTGACGACGTCGGCCGCGCGCTCTCCCAGAAGGACCAGGTCGCCGCCTCCAACATCGACAGCCGGGCGCTGCGCTGGGAGGTGGCGGCCACACTGCTGCCCGAGCAACCGCTGCTCGGCGTCGGACCCGGCGGGTTCCGCTCGCACTACCTCGCGGCGTCCCACAACGCCGAGCTGGAGGAGCAGACCCCGGTCGCCCACAACATGTACGTCGAGGTCGCCGCCGAGCTCGGGGTGCTCGGTCTGGCCGGCTTCGTCGGGATGATCGCGGCGGCGCTGTGGTCGGCCGAGCGGGCGGTCCGGGCCGCCGGCCCCGGCCCCGGGCGGCTGCTGCCGCTGGCCGTGCAGACCGCGCTCATCGCGGTCTGCGTCGCCTCGACGTTCCTGTCCGAGCAGTACTACATGCCCCTGTGGGCACTGACCGCCGCGGCCTGCGCCGTGGGCCTGCGCAGCGAGGGAGCGATCCGGTGAAGGTCCTGCAGGTCGTCAACGAGATGGGGACCGGGGGAGCGGAGCGCGTCGTCGCCGACCTCGCCCGGCACGGGACCGGCCTCGGCTGGGACACCGTGGTCCTGTCCTCGGGTGGGGTGCGGGCCGACGAGCTGGCCGCGCAGGGGTACCGCACCGAGACGATGCCGCTGGTACGCCGCACCCCGGTGGGGATCCTGCGCGGGGCCCTCGCCGTGGCCGCCGCCCTCCGGCGGCACCGCCCGGACGTCGTGCTCGCCCACAACGTGCTGGTCGGGCTGGTCTGCCGGCTCGCCGCGCACACCCGGCGCCGCCGACCGACGCTGGTGACGGTGTTCCACGGCGTCGCCGCCGACGACTACCCGGCCGCGGCCCGGCTGCTGTCGGGCGCCGCCGACGTCGTGGTCGCGGTGTCCGCGGCGGTCGCCGACCGGCTGCGTGCCGCGGGCCTGCACGACACCCGGATCGCTGTGCTGCGCAACGCCGTCACCCCGCCGGTGCTGCCCGCCCGGGCCGACGCCCGGCGTGCCCTCGGCCTGCCCGACGACGTCGGCGTCGCGCTGTGCGCGGCCCGGCTGGTCCCGCAGAAGCGCCACGACGTGCTGCTCGACGCCTGGCGCGCGGTGCCGGGCGGGCCGGTGCTGCTGCTCGCCGGGGACGGCCCGCTGCGCGCTGGGCTCGAGGAACGCGTCGCGGACCTGGGTGACCGGGTGCGGTTCCTCGGCGCCCGCGACGACATGCCCACCCTGCTCGCCGCCGCCGACGTCGCCGTGCTGACCAGCGACTGGGAGGGCCTGCCGATGGCCGTCCTGGAGGCGATGGCCGCCGGGCTCCCGGTGGTCGCCACCGACGTCGACGGGGTCCGCGAGGCGCTCGGCCCGCGCGCCGACGCACCCGCGGCGGGGCTGCTCGTACCGCCGGGCGACCCGGCCGCGGTCGCCGCCGCGCTGAACGGGCTGGCCGACCCGCGCCGCCGCGGGGCACCGGCCGCGGCCGGGCGGGCCCGGGTGGCTGCCGAGCACGACCCGGTCGCGCTGGCCGCCGACTACGACGCGCTGCTCCACGACGCCCGTGCCGCGGGCGCCGGCGGGCCCGGCCGGTTCTGGCTGGCCGGCGTGGCCGCCCTGGCCGGGCTCGCGACGACGGCCGCGGTGCTGCTGGCCGTCGCGCTCGGACCGATCACCGAGCAGGCCAGCGTCACGCTGGTGGCCCGCCCGGACGTCGGAGCGACCGTCTCGCTGGACCCGGCCCGCCCCGTGGTCTCGACCAGCTACGGCGAGGTCGTCTCGCTGGCCCTGCCCGCGTTGCCCGAGATCGTGACCGGGCCGTCGCTGCTGGGCCGGGCGGCCGCGGCGGTGCCCGGCGGTCCCGACCCCGAGCAGCTGCGCCGCGCCGTGTCGGTCGAGCTGGTCCCGGCGTCGGGGCTGGCGCGGATCTCGGTGCGCGACCCCGACCCGGGCCGTGCGGAGGCGCTGGCCGAGGCCGTCGTCGACCAGGTCGTGGCGGCCGACGTCCTCGACCCGGCCGGGCGGCTGGTGCCGGTCGACACCCGGGCCGCGGTCACCCCGGTCGCCACCTCGACGACGCTGGCCGCGGCGCTCGCGCTGCTCGCGGGGATCGTCGTCGCCGTCGTGACGGGTGCGGCGCTGCTGCCCCGCCGACGTGCCACCCCGAACTCGGGGCTGCTGCGCGCCGTCGCCGCGTCGGGCCGCGGCCCGGTCGCGGTGCTGGATGCGGCGGACCCGGTGCTCGTCGACCGGATCCGGCTGCTGGCGGGGCCGGACCGCACCCGGGTGGTGCCGGCCGGTCCCGGCCTGGAGACCGACGCCCGGCGGATCACCGAGGCACTCGCGCTGCGCGACGGTCCGGTGGCCGGCCCGGCGCGGCCCGGCGCGGTCGTCGCGCTCGCGGACCCGCGGCGCACCCGCACCGAGGACCTCACCGGCGTCCTCACGGCCGTCCCGGAGCGGGAGCGGGTGCTGGCGGTCGTCCTGACCTGACCTGACCTGACCTGGTCCGGTCCGGTCCGGTCCGACGAACGGTCGCGCGGACCCGGAGGGCCGTCGTGCGGCACCGGCGGGCGGGTGGGCGGTCCCGGGGCGCCCGCGCCGCGCGGTCACCTCCCCGAGGGCGCGTTATCACCCTCGCGTAACCGGGCTTCCGTATGGTCGACTACATCACGGACCTCGTGCGTTCCGGAGGTGGTCGCGTGCCGTACCGACAACCCGTCCCCAGTGGTGCCGAGATGATCGTCCCTGGCGACCTGAGAGCGGTCGACCCGCTCCCCGACGATCCCGTCCCGGCACCGGGGACCGAGCCGCCGACCACGGCTCGCATCCCGGCGGGGTCCCGGGTCCTGCTCCTCAACGCCAGCTTCGAACCGCTGGCCGTCGTCACGTCGAAACGTGCGATCTGCCTGCTGCTCTCCGGCAAGGCCGAGTGCCTCCAGGAGGCGCTCGAGGGGGCGGAGTTCCGCTCCGAGTCCCTCTCGCTCCCCGCCCCGTCGGTACTGCGCCTGTCGCGCTACGTCCGGGTGCCCTACCGCCGCGTCGTCCCCATGACCCGGGCCGGTGTGCTGCGTCGCGACGCCCGCCGCTGCGCCTACTGCGGCAAACGTGCCGACACGATCGACCACGTCGTCCCGCGCAGCCGCGGCGGGGCGCACAGCTGGGAGAACTGCGTCGCCGCCTGCAAGGCCTGCAACTCCCGCAAGGCCGACCGGCTGATCGAGGAGATCGGCTGGACGCTGCGCACCACTCCGGCACCGCCGGCCCGCAACGGGGCCGGGGTCCTGGTGCTCGCGGTGGAGCCGCTGCCGGCCTGGGAACCGTGGTTGACCGCCGCCGCGTGAGCCGCTCGTCCACGGTCGGGCACGCAGAGTGATGAACTTGGCCACTATGCCCTGATCGTGGGTAGTCGCGCCGGCGAGATCGTTGCATTCAGTAATGCGACGGGCTCGGCGACCGAGCCGGACACGGGGCGGGGGGAGAGCGGGATGCACGGGCGGAGCGGACGTGAACGGGCCGCCGTCCTCGTGGGCACGATCCTGCTCGCGATGTCGGTCGGACTGGCGTTCGCGCCGGTCGCGGGCGCGGCGCAGCCGACAGGGCAGCTGCGACTCGGCCACCTGTCGCCGGGGACCGGCGCCGTCGTCGCGACGATCTCCGGCCCCGAGGGCGCGGGCTCGACCGAGCAGGTCGTCGCCCGGGACGCCGCGTACGGCGACGTCACCGGCTACCTGCGGCTCGTCCCGGGGCGTTACACGGTGACCATGCGCCCGGTCGGGAGTGACCCGGCGGGGCCGGCACCGCTGTCGGCGGGGCTGCAGATCGCACCCGGCACCACGCAGTCGCTGTTCTTCTTCGACACCGGCTCCGGCCAGGTCCGCGGTGACCTCGTCCCCGACGACCTGACCGCGCCCGCCGCCGGCTCCGGCCGGGTCCGGATCGTCCAGGGTGTCCGGACGCCCACCCCGCTGCAGGCCCTCGCGGTCGGCGGCCCCCGGCTGGCGACCGACCTCGCCTACGGCGCCGTCACCGACTACGCGACCGTCGCGGCCCGCACCTGGGACGTGCGCCTGTCCTCCGGCGCCGCGACCGAGGCCGCACAGCTCCCGGTCGGCGCCGGGTCGGTCACCACGGTCGTCGTGACCGGTGGCCCCGGCGGGGCGCTCACGGCGCACCCGATCACCGACACCCCCGGCCTGCCGGTCGGCCCCGCGCCCGCCGCCGCTCACGGCGGCGCCCCGCCGCCCCGCGGCGGCGTCCCCGCCGGTGCCGGCGGCACGGCGGACGACGACGGCCCTGGCGTGCTGCCGCTGGTGCTGTGCCTGCTCGCGGCGCCCGTCCTCGTCTACGGGACCTCGGTGCTCCGCGCCGCCCGCCGCAGGGGCTGAACGGTGGCCGGGTCGCGGACCGAGAGCAGCAGCACAGAGGGCACCCGCACCGAGGGCACCCGTCCCGACGGAACCCCCGACCCGACGTGGCTCGACGCGACCGGCCTGCCCTGGCGGGCGCCGCTGCGCACGCCGACCGCCCCCGCCTGGACCCCGCCGCTGCGGACCCCGCCCGGGCCGGTCCGGCGGCTGCGGGCGGCGGCGTCCGGGGTGGGCGTGTCCGCGCGCGCCGGGGTCGCCCGAACCCCGGGCGGGCCCGCGGCCCGGGCCGCCGTCGCCGCCGCGGTGCTCGCGCTGCCGCTGGTCCCGGTGCTGACCCCGGCGGCGGAGCCGGGGCCGTCGTCGCCGCCGGTGGTCACCGCCGCCTCGGTCACCGGGCCGTCCGCCCCGGAGGCGACCCGCGCCGCCACCGTCGCGACGACCGGAGCCCGGGCCGCGCGTCCGGTGGCGCCGCCGTCCGGGCTGGTGGTCCCCGCGATCGGACTGACCGCCGGCGCACCGGAACAGCTGGTCGTCGGCCCGGACGGGACGCTCGGCGCCCCGGTCGACTTCGGCCGGATCGGCTGGTGGGCCGCCGGTCCCCGGCCCGGCCAGGCCGGGCCCGCGGTGATCGTCGGGCACGTCGACTCGGTCGCCGGGCCCGCGGTGTTCTGGCGGCTGCGCGACATCCCGGTCGGCGCGCAGATCGTCGTCCCGCGCACCGACGGCAGGCGGACCACCTTCACCGTCGACCGGGTCGCGACCTACCCGAAGGACGCCTTCCCCGCCGCCGAGGTCTACGGCGGCACCGCGAACGCCCAGCTCCGGCTGATCACCTGCGGCGGGTCGTTCGACCGTGCCGTCCGCTCCTACACCGACAACGTCGTCGTGTTCGCGTCCGTCCACTGAACCTCCATGCCGCCACGCCGCCACCGACCGCACCCCGCGGAGCCCCGATGAGCCGCCCCCTACGCGTCCTGCACGTCAGCCAGCCCGTCGACGGCGGGGTGGCCGCCGTCGTGCGCACGCTGTGTGCCGACCAGCACGACCGCGGCTGGGACGCCAGCCTCGCCTGCCCCGACGGTCCGCTCGCCGACGCCGCCCGCGGTGCCGGTGTGCCGGTACGGACCTGGCAGGCGACCCGTTCGCCCGGCCGGTCGGTCCTCGCGGAGGTCCGCGCGCTCGCCCGGATCGTGGCCCGCACCGCACCGGACGTCGTGCACCTGCACTCGTCGAAGGCCGGGCTGGCCGGGCGGCTCGCCGTCCGCGGTCGGGTCCCGACGATCGTCCAGCCGCACGCCTGGTCCTTCGACGCCGTCGCCGGGCCCCTCGCCCGCGCCGCCCGGACCTGGGAACGGGTCGGCGCCCGCTGGACCTCCCTGCTGCTGTGCGTCTCCGCCGACGAGCTCGCCACCGGCCGCGCGGCGGGGATCGGCGGTGCCGCGGTCGTCGTCCCGAACGGGGTCGACCTCGACCGGTTCACCCCGGGCGGGCCGGACGACGCCCGCTCCGTGCTCGGCCTCGGACCGGGGCCCTGGGCGCTGTGCCTGGGCCGGGTCACCGAGCAGAAGGGCCAGGACCTGCTGCTCGACGCCTGGCCGTCGGTCCGTGCCCGGGTTCCCGGTGCGCGGCTGCTGGTCGTCGGCGACGGACCGGACGCCGACGCGCTGCGGGCACGCTGCGCGGCCGACCCGGTGCTGCGGGACTCGGTGCTGCTGCACCCGCCGACGACCGACCCCGCGCCGTACCACCGGGCCGCGGACGTCGTGGTGCTGCCGTCGCGGTGGGAGGGCATGCCGCTGGTGGCGCTGGAGGCGATGGCCAGCGCCCGACCGGTCGTCGGCTTCGCGGTGACCGGGATGGCCGAGGCGGTCGGACCGGCCGGGCGGACCGTCCCGCCCGGCGACGTGCCCGCGCTCGCCGACGCGATCGCCCTGCGGCTCGCCGCGCCCGGCCTGGCCGCCGGGGAGGGCCGGGCGGCCCGCGCCCGGGCCGAGGAGCTGTTCGACCGGAGCCGGATGACGGCCCGGATCGTCGGAATCGTCGCCGAGCTGGCCGCTGGCGAGTGGCCCACGTCATCCCCGCCGGAGACGGCTCCGGGAAACGGATCGACGGCGGGGAGCGAGTCAGGAGTAACCGGGTGATCGACAGGACCGCTCGGTGGGGGAGGAACGCGGTGAGCAGGTCGAACGGTGTGGTGCGCGATCGGTACGCCCCGGGCACGACGCCCGTGGACCCCGCCCCGCCGCCGCCCACCCGCACGGCCACGGCCGCCGGGCCCCGCCGCCCGGGACTGCGCGTCGCCGCGGTCGCGGTGCTCGTGGGCCTGCTGGTGGCTGCGCTCGTCGCGGGGGTGTTCGCGGCGCTGCCCGGCCGCTGGGAGGGTCGGGTGGGGTTGCTCGCCCTGCCCTCGGGCTCCACCGGTTCCGCGCTGATCAGCGAGTCCGGGGTGTCCACCAGCTACGGCGAGGTCGTCACCCTGGCGATGCCCTCGATCGCGGACCTGGTGACCTCCCCGTCGACCCTCGACGCCGTCGCCGCCGCGGTGCCCGGGAGCCCGGCCCCCACCGAGTTGGCCGACGACGTGTCGGTGGAGCTGCTCGCCGGCTCCGGGGTGGCCCGGGTGTCGGTCTCGGCGGGGTCCCCGGAGCTCGCCGCGCGCCTGGCCGAGGCCTTCGCCGGACGCGTCGCCGCCGCCGACCTCCTCGCCCCGGCCGGGACGTTGCGGGTCCTCGACCGGCAGGCCACCCTGCTGGAGAAGGGCCCGGACCTCACCCTCGGCGTCGGGCTGGGCCTGATCGCCGGGACGCTCGCCGGGCTGGGCACCGCCGTGGTGCTGGTCGGCCGGATGCGTGCCCGCCGCGGGGACGTGCGCCGCTCGGTGCTCTCGACGCTGGTCGCGGCCGGGCACGGGATCGTCCCGGTGCTGAGCGCCCGCGACCCCGACGCCGGCGAGCGCCTGCTCGTGCTGGCCCGCGCCGCGGGCGGCCCGGTCCAGGTCGCTGCCGGGTCGCCCGGCGTCGCCGACGCGGTGCTCGGTCTGCAGGCCGACCTGGCCCGGGAACCCGGCGACCGTGCGGGCGGGCAGGCCGACGAGTCGCTCGTGCTCGTCGTCGACCGGGCCGCCGACGGGGCCGACCTGGACGCGGTGGTCCGCTCGCTGCGCCCGGGCACCCGGGTGCTCGCCGCCGTCGTGTCCTGAGATGACCGTGACCCCGACCGGGGCCGACACCGGTTCCGCCTCCGGTCTCGCCCGCAGCGCCACCCGCGGGACCCTGTGGCTCGGCCTGGTCAACCTGCTGGCCAAGGGCAGCCAGATCGTCCTGACGGTCGTGCTTGCCGCGTTCCTCACCGAGTCCGAGCTCGGCCTGGTCACCGTCGCCGTGGCGCTGATCGGCGTCGGGCAGGTCGTGCAGTCGATGGGCGTCTTCGACATCGTCGCCCGCACCGACCGCGACCCCGGCACGATGGCCGGCGTCCTCATGACGATCTCGGTCGGCATCGGGGTGCTGCTGGCGCTGGCCGGGCTGCTCGGCGCCGCCCCGATCGCGGCGGCGATGGGCGCGCCGCACGCCGAACCGCTCGTGCGGATCGCGGCGCTGTCGCTGCCGTTCACCGCGGCCGGCGGCGTGCAGATGGGGCTCATGCACCGGAGCCTGCAGTTCCGCCGCCGGATGGTCCCCGACGTCGGGTCCGCGCTGGTCTCCTCGGTGCTCGCGGTCTCGCTCGCGGCGGGCGGGTTCGGCGCGCTGTCGCTGCCGGTCGGTCTGCTCGCCGGTGCGGTCGCGCTGCCGCTGCTCGGGATCGCCGCCGGGGTGCGGATCCGCCCCGGCTGGGACACTGCGGCCGCCACCGAGGCGCTGCGCTGGACCCGGGTCGTCGGCCCGGGCGCGGTCGTCGCGGTGCTGCTGGTGAACGTCGACTACCTCGCCGTGTCCCGCACGCTCGGCCCGCACGCGGTCGGCGTGTACTCGCTGGGCTTCCGGATCGCCTGGGCGCCGTACGTGATGGTGTCGCTGGTGCTGGGTGCGGTGTCGTTCCCGGTGTACGCCCGGCTGCGCCGTGAGCGCCGGGACCTGCGGCCCGCGGTCACCCGGTTCGTCCGGGCGCTGCTCGTGCTCGCCGGGGTGCCCTACGTGGCCTTCGCCCTGCTCGCCGAACGGATCGTCGTGCTCGACGGCCGCTGGGCCCCGGCGGCCCCGGTGCTCGTCGTGCTCTGCGGGTACGGCATCGGTTTCGGCCTGCAGTACATGCTGCAGGAGGTCGTGCGGGCCGTGGACCGGCCGGGTGCCTACCTGCTGCTGCAGCTCGCGCACCTGGCGCTGCTGGTCGCCGGGCTGGCGCTGCTGGTCCCCCACGGCGTCGTCGCGACGGCCTGGGCGCAGCTCGTCGCGGTGTGGCTGGTGGTCCCGCCCGCGCTGCTCGTGCTGTACCGGGCCGGTGGCCTCCCCCGGCCGTGGCCCGTGCTGCGGACCGTGGGCGGGCTGGCCGCGGCGCTCGCCGCGGGCGAGCTCGCCGACCTCGCCGTCCGCGCCGCGGGGGCCGACGACCCGGCCTCGGTGCCCGCGTTGCTGGCGGCCGGCACCGTCGTCGTCGTGACGGTGGCCGCCGTCGCCGCGCTGACCAACCTCGACCTGCTGCGCGACCTGCGCGGTGGACTTCGCGACGCCCCGGACGACGGGGCCCGCCCGACCGACCCGGAGGTGGGGACATGCTCGCACCCGCAGAGCGGCTGAGCGCGTTCGTCGAGTGGCCCGACGAGCCGCTCCACGTCGGCGGCACCCCGGTGTACGTCGACTTCGCCACCAGCGTCCTCGACCGGGACCGGCTGCTCGCCGGCGGCGCCGCCAGCGAGATCGACCGGGGGCACGGCGCGCTCGCCGCGCTGCGCCGGAACCTGCGCCGGATCACCAACCCCGACAGCGGCACCCGTCGCAACCTCGACGTGTTCCTCGACCGGCTCCGCGCCCGGCACCCCCGCCCGACGGTGCTCGTCGTCGGGGGCGGGGAGATCGGCAATGGCGCGGACCGGCTCTACTCCGACGCGGGCGTCGAGGTCCTCGCCTTCGACATCTACGCGAGCCCGCACGTGCAGTTCGTCGCCGACGGGCACCGCATCCCGTTCGCCGCCGGAGTCGTGCACGGCGTGGTGGTGCAGGCCGTGCTGGAGCACGTGCTCGATCCGGCGACGGTCGTCGCCGAGATCCACCGCGTGCTCGTCCCTGGCGGTCTCGTCTACGCCGAGACGCCGTTCCTGCAGCAGGTCCACGAGGGCCCCTACGACTTCACCCGGTTCACCGAGTCCGGCCACCGCTGGCTGTTCCGTGACTTCGACCGCGTCGGGTCCGGGGTGGTCGGCGGGCCCGGCGTGCAGCTGATCTGGACGATCGGCGCCGTCGTGACCGGCCTGACCCGCTCCCGCGCCGCCGGGCGGGCGGTGCGGCTGGCCCTGTTCTGGCTGCGCCTGCTGGACCGGGTCATCCCGGAGCCCTTCCAGTCCGACGGCGCCAGCGGCGTGTGGTTCCTGGGGGCGCGCTCGGACACCCCGCTGCCCGCGTCGGCGATGCCCGGCGAGTACCGGGGCGCCCAGTGAGCCCCGCGGGGCCGCCGCGGGTCGCGTTCGTCCTCACCCAGGACCGGGGCGGCCCGGTCGAGGTGTGCCTGACGCTGGCCCGGGAGCTCCACCGCACCGGTGCCGCCACGGTCCGGGTGTTCGGCCCGCTGCCCGCCCGGGGCTCCGGCGTGCCGGCCGAGGTGTTCACCGAGTCCGGGGTGGGGGACAAGACCGACGTCGCCGCGGCCCGTGCGCTGCTCGCCCGGATCGACGACTGGGGTCCGGACCTGGTGCACGCCCACGACCGCCGCGCCGGCCTCGTCCTCGCGACGACGGCGTGGCGCCGCCGCCGCCCGTGGCTGCTGCAGACCTACCACGGGGTCCCCGAGGACGTCGGCGAGGCGTGGTTCCGCGGCACCGCCGCAGCGCCCGCCCCGTCGCGCTACACCCGCGCGACACTCGCCGCGGACGCCGTCGTCGGGCGGGTGCTGGACCGCACCGTGGTCTGCGCCGAACCGATGCGCCAGTTCCTGTCCGGGCGGCTGCGGGTGCCCGCGCGCCGCCTCGTGCACATCGACAACGGCCTGGACCTCGGCCCGCCCCATCCGCCCGCCGGGCCGGTGCGTCACCTCCTCACGGCCGGGCTCCTGCTGCCCCGCAAGGGGATCACCGACCTGATCGACGCGATGGAGCGGCCAGGGGTGTTCCCCGCCGACGCGACGCTGACCGTCGTCGGCGACGGCCCCGAGCGCGCCGCGATCGAGGCCCGCGCGGCCGCCTCGGGCGGCCGGATCCGGCTCCTCGGGTTCCGCACCGACGTGCCGGAGCTGATGCGTGCCGCGGACGCCGTCGTCGTGCCGTCGCGGATGGAGCAGCAGCCGCTGGTCGTGATCGAGGCGATGGCCGCGGGCAAGCCGGTGCTCGCCACCGACACCGGCGACACCACGACGATGCTCGCCGCCCCCGGCGCCGCCCGCTTCACCGCCGCCCCGGGCGACCCGGAGTCACTGGCGACGGCGTTGCGCGCGCTGTTCGCCGACCCCGACCCGGGCCTGACCGGGAAGCTGCTCGCCGCCCGGGCCGCCGAGCGGTACTCGGCGGCGGCGTCGGCCCGGTCGCACCTGGCGCTCTACCGCTCGCTGCTCGGCTGACCGGGGTGGGCGGGTCAGCGTCGCACCAGGATCGTCGCGTCAGCGGATCCGATGCTCACCGTGTCCCCGATCCGGCCCCCGTCGACGGTCCGCAGCCCGCCCGGGGCCGCCACCTCGGCGTCGTCGGGGGTGGGGTTGAGCGCCACCCAGCCGCCGGCGAAACCGCGGGTCCACACACCGGTGCGTCCGTCGCGGACCGCGGGTCCGGTCGCCGCGCCCAGGTCGAGCGACCGGTAGCCGGACCACTCGGGCAGGGAGTAGTCCCGGGTGGTCGACGGCGTCCAGCAGGAGCGCGACGGCCCGCCGAGCAGCGCGGCCCCGGCGAACCCGGCCCGCTCGGCCGCGCCGGGCCGCGCCTCGGGCCGCCCGGCGGTCGCGGTGACCAGCAGCGTCAGGTCCTGCGGCGGGGCGGCGAGCATCTCCGCCCACTGGTGGCCCTGCCAGGTGGTGAGGGCGCCGTCCTCGCCGTACTGGGCGAAGTTCTCCTCCATCGCCCCGCCGAAGCGCGCGTGCCGGGTCCAGCGGCCGGGGAACAGCCGCGCCTCGGACAGGTTCGGCACGAGCACCTTGCCCCGCTCGCCGAGCGCGGTCCCGGCGCGGGTCACCAGCGCGTCGAGGCCGTCGCGCAGCAGAGTGTCGGTGCCGTTGCGGTCGGGGGTCCCGGCGACCACAGCGTCGGAGTAGAAGCGCAGCGAGGACATGTCGTTGTCGGCGAACACCCCGTCCCAGTCGTCGCGGACGGTCTCGGCGACGATGCGCTCGGTCCAGGCCCGCTGGTAGGCCTCGTCCCACACCGCCATCTGCCAGTGCTGCGGGTAGGGCGCCCACTCGATGCGCCGGCCCGCGGTGTCGGTGGCGAACCAGGCCGGGTCGGCGGTGGCGCCGTCGACGCCGGTCGGCAGGAGCCCGCCGTGCAGCCCGACCTCGGCGTAGCCGCGGGTCGAGGACAGGTCCTTGTAGACGAGCAGGACGATCCCCGGATCCTGGGCGCGCAGCCGTCGCGCGACGTCGGTGTCCCAGGCGTTGAGGACGACGACGCCGTAGCGCCCGGCCGCGTAGCGGACCTGCTCGTCGGTCGGGGTGCCACCGGTGGCGAGCCACAGCCCGCACACCGCGGGGGCGCTCGTGGGCTCGGTCCCCGACGGTGCCGGGGGAGCGGCCGCGGCGGCACAGCCGGCGAGCACCGTCACGACCAGCACGAGCGTGACGAGGACGCGGCGGTGACACACACCTCCGATCATGCCAAGATCCCGGACCCGGGGCGTGGGGGACGGAAGGGACCGTGATGACGGAACAGGCGGTCGTGACGGGCGCGTCGAGCGGGATCGGCGCCGCGTTCGCCCGGGAGCTGGGCCGCCGCGGGGTCCCGGTACTGCTGGTGGGGCGCGACGCGGAGCGGCTCGGCGACGTCGCCGCCGGGGTGCCGCGGTCCCGGACACTCGTCGCCGACCTGGGGACCGACGCCGGTCTGGTCGCCACCGAGCAGGCGATCGCCGAGGCCCCGGTCGGGCTGCTGGTGAACAACGCCGGGACGGCCGGGCCGGGCACGCTGTCCGAGCACACCGACCACGACATCGACGCCCAGGTCGCGCTGAACCTCACCGCCGTGGCGCGGCTGTCGCGGGCCGCGCTGCCCTCGATGCTGCGCCGCGGCCGGGGCGGGATCGTCATGGTGTCCAGTTCGGCGGCGGTGCACCCCACGGCGGGCACCCCCGTCTACTCGGCGACGAAGGCGGCGGTCGAGGCGCTCGCCGGCGCGCTGCGCCACGAGGCGGCGCCACACGGGGTGCGGGTGACCGTGGTGCGCCCGGGGTTCACCCGGACCCCGTTCCACGAGCGGCACGGCGAGGACGTGTCCTGGGTCCCGGCGTGGCGGTGGGCAACCCCAGAACAGGTGGCGTCGGCCGCGCTGGACGCGCAGCGGCGGGACACCGCGGTGGTGGAGGTGCCCGACACCCGGCTGCGGGACGCCGCGGGTCGCGTCCTGGGCCCGGTGGTGCGGATGCTCGGCCGTCGCGATCGTCACTGACGGTCATCGTTCGGTTGCGCAACGCGCGAGTTCGTGCTGTTCGGCGCCGCACGGGCCGTCGTCGCCGCGACACCCCGTAACGTTGATCAGTGGTGACGCGACCTCGCCCGCGGTGCGGCCGACCGGGCCGCCGGCGGTGGAGGAACCACTGATGGACGTCGAGACGACCGCGATCGAGGGCGTGCTGCTCTTCCGGCCGCGCCCCTTCCGCGACGACCGGGGCTTCTTCTCCCGCACCTACGACGACGCCGTGGCGCGACAGTGGGGCATCACCCGCGCCGACTACGTCCAGGACAGCCAGTCCCGCTCCGGGCACGGCGTGCTCCGCGGGCTGCACGGCCGCAACCACGGGGGCGAGGGCAAGATCATCCGGGTGGCGCACGGCGCGGCGCACCTGGTCGTCGTCGACGGACGACTGGAGTCGCCGACGCTGGGCCGTCACGTCGCCGTCCGGCTCGACGACCGCGACCTGGTCTCGATCCGGGTGCCGCGCCGGATGCTCGTCGGGTTCCAGGTGGTCGGCGAGGTCGCCGACGTCTGCTACGCCATCGACCGCGTGCACGACCCGATCCAGGCCGTCTCGGTGCACTGGGCCGACCCCGACCTCGGCGTCGACTGGCCGATGCCGCCGTCGGCCACCAGCGAACGGGACCGTGTCGCGCCGTCCTGGGCGGACTACCTGCGCACCCTCGACGGCGCTCCGGTCGAGGTCCCCAGCACGCGCGAGGAGGGCCGCCGGTGACGGCCTGCCGGTTCTGCGCGGGGACCGACGGGCAGGTCGTGCTCGACCTCGGTGTCCAGCCGGACTGCGCGACCTTCCCGCCCGCCGCCGACCCCGGTCCGGACGCGACGTTCCCGTTGCGCATGTGGCTGTGCGACGCCTGCGGGCTGGCCCAGCTCGCCGAGGACCCGGGCGGGGTGGAGGAGGTCGTCGGCCTGGAGCCCGCGGCACTGGTCGAGCAGGGCCGGGCCGCCGTCGCCGCCCTCGCCGCGGCCGGCGTCGTCGGACCGGGGGTCTCCTTCGTCGAGTACGGCAGCCCGCACGGCGGTTCCTGGGTGGCCGACCTCGCTGCGACCGGCGCGACACCGGTGGCACCGGACGAACCGGCCGACGTCGTCGTCGACAACCTCGGTCTCATGCACGACGCCGACCAGGCCGCCGCCGTACGTGAGCGGGCCGCCCGGCTGCGGCCGGGCGGGACGCTGGTGATCGGGTTCCACACGCTGCGCACGATCGTCGAGGGCGCGCAGTGGAACGCCCTGCGCCACGGCCACTTCGCCTACTACTCGACCCCGGCGCTGGTCGGGATGCTGGAGGCCGTCGGCCTCGCCGCGGTCCGGGCCTGGTGGTTCCCGCTCTACGGCGGCACCGTGCTGCTCGTCGCGCGGGCGGGCGGCGAGCAGCAGGAGTCGGTGCGGGCGATGGTCGCGGCCGAGGCCGCCGCCGGCGTGCGCGACGCGGCGACGGTCGCGTCACTGCAGCGGGCCACGGACCGGACGACGACGGGTGTGCGGGAGTTCCTGGAGGCCGAGCGCGCCGCCGGTCGCCCGGTGTGGGGCTACAGCGCGGCGTCGCGGGCGGTGGCGCTGCTGTCGCGGGCCGGGATCGGCCCGGACCTGCTGCCCGCGATCGCCGACGGCTCGGTCGCCAAGCAGGGCAGGCGCACCCCGGGGACGGCGATCCCGATCGTCGCCCCGGACGCGCTCGTCGCGGCGGCGCCGCGGTCGGTGCTGCTGTTCGTCGACGATCTGCTCCCGGAGATGCGCCGCGCACTGCCGCAGGTGGAGGCGGCCGGCGGCCGGTGGCTGCTCCCCGACGCGGTGCCGGTCCGGGCGTGACCCGGCCGGACCGGCACCGGGAGGCGTTCGTGCCCCGCCTCCCGGCGGACCGTCCGGGGACGCGCAGGGATCAGCGGCGGCGCAGCAGGGCCGAGGTGAGGCGGGCGGCGCGACCGAACGAGCGGCCCTCGGCGGAGCCGGTGCTGGCGTGGAAGGCGTGGCAGGAGGTGCCGCAGACACCGCAGTCGGTGCCGGCGCGGTAGTGGTCGTGGGCGTCGCGCTCGTGACCGCAGCGGCACAGGTCGACCGCGACTGGGGCGGCCCCGACGGGCGGCAGGGCGGTGTTCTCCGCAGCGGCCCGCGGAGCCGGGATCGCGGCGGCGGGGACGGTGCCGACGGGGACGGTGGTGGCGGGGGTCTCGGGCGTGACGTTCATGGTTCCTCCTCGGTGCACGAGGGCCGTGCGGCCGTGCTGCCCCTGATATCGCCCCGTCCGTCGGGACCGTCAGCACCAGCGCCGTGGGTTCCCTGCATCTGATGACACAGCACGTCCCTGTGACTGCGCTGTGTGCACACTGAAGGTCTGTCGTGCACGGTCCGGTGGCGTGGCGCACCACCGGGAGTGGGACCGTGCGGTGTCGCGTAACGCCGTGCGCGTGGACGCGACGGACCGGACGACCACCCACGCCCGACCCAGGAGCCCCGATGCGCAATGCCGTCCCCCCGACCCGGCACGACGACGTGGTGCCCGGCCTGCGTGGCGGGCGTCCCCGTCGGCGCGGGCGGCGGGTGCTGGCCGTGCTGCTGGCGCTGGTGCTCGTGCTGCTGCTCGCGGTCGGCGGCGTGGTGGCCTACCTGACCTCCAGCATCGGCGGCGGCATCGCCCGCATCCCGGATGCGTTCCGCGGGATCGACGCGGGAAGCCGTCCCGCCACGTCCGGCGGCACCACGTTCCTGCTCGTCGGCACCGACTCCCGGGCCGAGGCACCCACCACCGGCACCGACGCCGCCCCGGGGGTCGACGCCGGTTCCCAGCGGTCCGACGTGATCATGCTCGGCACCCTCGCCCCCGACGGCGAGCACGCCAGCGTCGTGTCGATCCCGCGCGACTCCTGGGTCGACGTCCCCGGCCGCGGCATGAACAAGATCAACGCTGCCTACGCCTTCGGCGGTGCCCCGCTGCTCATCGAGACCGTGGAGAAGCTGACCGGGGTGCGGGTGGACCACTTCGGTGTCGTCGACTTCGCCGGGTTCACCTCGCTCGTCGACTCGGTCGGCGGCATCGACGTGACCGTCGCGCAGGCCACCAGCAACGCCGGGGTGGACTTCCGGGCGGGGGAGAACCACCTCGACGGCGCCCAGGCCCTGGCCTACGTCCGTCAGCGCCACGGCCTCCCGAACGGCGACATCGACCGCGCCGCCCGCCAGCAGAACGCGATCAAGGCGCTGCTCGCAAAGGTGCAGGAGAAGGCCACCACGGACCCGACCGCGCTCTACTCGTTCGCGACCAGTGTCGGCGACGCGGTGAGCGTGGACGACTCGCTGTCGAACACCGGGCTGGTCCGGCTGGCCCTGGAGAACCGCAACCTGCGCGGGTCGGGCGTCGCGTTCGTGACGGCGCCGGTGGCCGGACTGGGCCGGGAGGGCGAGCAGTCGGTCGTCTACCTGGACGAGCAGCGCCGTGCGGAGCTGTGGGGAGCGGTCCGCAACGGGGCGGTGGCGCAGTACGCGGACCGCAACCCGACGGAGGCGCTGAGCTCGACGCCGTCGTGACCTATATCGTTCCTCGATGTACTGTTCTTCGATGTATCGAGGAACGATGCATCTGGGGGGATGTCATGACAGTGGATTCGTGGGTGCTCAGCGCCGTCAGGCTGGTCGCGAGGCTCTACTTCGTGCTGCTGGCGGTCGGGCTGGCGGTCCTCGCCGCGGCGGCGGTCGGGAAGATCGGACAGTCGCTGGCCGGGGAGCCGACGTCGTACGTGTTCGAGCTGGGGTACGACCACCCGCCGCTGGCGGACTCCGCGCGGATGGTCGAGGGAACGCCCCTGGTGACCGACCACGACTCGCCGCGCCTCGGCTCGGTGCTCGCCGAGCTGCCGCAGCTCCTGCCCACTCTCTACGGGGCGGTGGTCATCGGCCTCGCGCTGCGGGCACTGGACCTGGCGCGGGAGCGGGGCCTGTTCTGCGACGGCCTGCCGCACCGGGTGGGCCTGCTGGGCTGGGCGCTGGCGGGCCAGCCGGTGTGGGCCCTGGTCGAGGCGACGACCACCGCGTACCTGCGCAGCCAGGTGCTGGCAGGTGCGACCGTCGGCAGTGAGCTGGGCCCGGCGTTCGGCGCGGCGCTCGAGTGGTCGACGGTGGCCGTCGGCGTCGGGGTCCTGTTGCTGCGCTCGATCATCGTCGAGGGCGTCGGGATGCGGCGCGAGCTCGACGGGACGGTGTAGCGGTGCCGGCGGAGGACGGGGCGGCGATCGAGATCCACCTCGACGCGCTGCTGGCACAGCGGGGGATGACGCTCACCGAGCTCGCACGCCGGGTCGGTGTCACGCACGCGAACCTGTCGGTGCTCAAGAACGGCCGGGCCCGCGCGATCCGGTTCTCGACGCTGTCGGCGATCTGTGCGGTGCTGGGCTGTCAGCCGGGAGATCTGATGAGCCACCGGGTCGGGGAGCCGTCGCTCCCCGACCCGCGGTGAAGGCCGATCAGGCCCAGATCTTCCAGGGCGCCTCACCGCGCGCCCACAGGTCGTTGAGGTACTCGTAGTCCTTGAAGGTGTCCATCGCCGACCAGAAGTCCTCGTGGCGGTGCACGTTGAGCTGTCCGTCGCGGGCCAGTCGCTGCAGCGGCTCGTGCTCGAGCCACACGCCGTCGTCGCCGGGCTCGCCGAGGTAGCTGTCGAGGAACTCGCGCCGGAAGGCGAAGAAGCCGCCGGAGACGAAGCCGGTGACCTGGGTGGGCTTCTCGTTGAACTCCACGACCCGGTCGCCCTCGACGTTCATCTCGCCGAACTTGGAGGTCGGGTGCACCCCGGTGACGGTGCCGATCTTCCCGGACTCCTCGTGCTCCTTGGCCAGGGCGGTGATGTCGACGGTACCGACGCCGTCGCCGTAGGTGAGGAAGAAGTTCTCGGTGTCGACGTACTGCGCGATCTTCCGGACGCGCGAGCCGGTCGCGGCCTCCAGCCCGGTCTCGGCGAAGGTGATCTCCCAGTCCTCGTCGACGCTGTTGTGGAAGTCGATGCGGTGCCGGTCCGACATGGACAGGGTGAAGTCCGCGGAGCGGGCCCGGTAGTCGAGGAAGTACTCCTTGATCGCCCAGCTCTTGTAGCCCAGGCACAGGACGAACCGGCGGAAGCCGTGCTCCCGGTAGGTCTTCATGATGTGCCAGACGATCGGCCGTCCGCCGATCTCGACCATCGCCTTCGGCAGGCTCTCGGAGGCCTCCCGGATGCGGGTGCCCTTGCCTCCGCAGAGGATGACGACGGGAGTCTCGGGATCCATGGGCTGAGTATCCGTTCCTTCGTGGGGAGCGTGGTGGGCGGCGGCGCCTGTCGTACAGGGGAACCGAACACCACTACCGCACTGTTAGCGCCGTGTGTCTGTTCGCCGGCTCACACCGTGCGGGAACGGACACGTATCGTCACTCTAGTGTTACGCAGCGCGATGGTGCGTTGCTGCGACCTGGGGCGCCGCAGCGACGCCGCCTCGGCCCGGTGCTTCCGGTTCGGAAACATATCCGGCCGGCGCAGGTCGGTGGACGGTCGACCGCGGTGACCCGACCCCGGTCATGCACCTCATGATCTCCGCCGTCGTGGAGGAGGTGGGGGAACGGGGTCAGTAGGCGCCCCCGGCGCGGGCGACCGCACCGGCGGTGCGGGCCAGCATCCCGAACTCGGTGCCGTGCTTGCCGACGCGGGACTGGCGGAAGAGCACCGGGCCGCCGTCGAGCTTCACCGCGATCGCGACGGCCAGCATGACCGGGGCGAGCAGAAGGATGCAGCAGCGCGGCGACGGCGTTGAGGACCGTGTAGGCGCGGCCGGCGGTGCGGTCACACTCAGCGGTCGATCATGGGTGGATCGAGGACGCGCATGTGGCACCGGGCTACCAACGCGGGTAGCGGACGGTCGACGCTGACGAACCGTTCTCGCGTTCGACGCTGCAGGCGGGCCTGGTGACGTCGAGCGCCCGGCGGGTGCGGCCGTTCGGTGCGTCGTCGGACTCCAGTCCGGACAGCCGCAGGTCGTCCGCCCGGTCGAACCGGCTGCGAGAGTGGAGCCGCACGTGGTGCTGTGTTGCCAGCAGCGTCGGGGAGCGACGAACGGCGACGCGGCGTAGCCGGTGTCCTGATCCCTCGGCTGCGATCGCGGGATCAGCGCGGTCGCGGTGAGTGGTGAGAAGGTGCCGTGCACGACGCCGTGGGAGAGCGGCACGAGTAGCGAGCCTGATACGCCCTCTGTGAGACCGAGGCCGGTTATGCCCGACCGCGGAACAATTAAAACAGGACTGCTGCTGCGATCACAGCCCATCGTCCGGCCGGTGCGTATGTCAGTATGGCTGCTGGCACAGACGTCAATAGTATGATCGATTGTGTGCTTGAGCGCCACCTCAGACTTTGCTTGATCAACACAGTCAGTGCGGAGCAGAATTCGTGATGCGTCGAGCCTGGTAGATCCTGTCGTCCGAAGGAGCGAGATGCTGCACCTATCCGCTAGGAGAGAAGCTTGAGAGTCATGTTCGACTGCTACTGGTGGTTCGAGGGCCCGCCGTCGAACAGGCATGTTCTTCGCGATATTGTGACCATGTGGAGCGCTGAGTATCCCCAGGACGAGTTGGCCGGGCTGTTCTACGAGAACAACCGCAAAGAGCTGGCCAAGGGTAGTGACTTTCCAGGTGCCTGTTACCGGACCCGGCTGCACCCCCAGGGCCCCGGCAAAGTCGCTAGATGATCTTGTAGGTGGTCAGTGGTCGATGGGGGTCGCGGGCGTGGTGGCGGAGTGCTGCGGCGATGTTGCTGACGCCGTGCAGGCGTAGCGCGGTGATCGCGAGGTTCCGCAACGCCGACATGACCTGCGGGGCGTGACCGGTGTGGGCGGTGGCGCGGTCTTCGTCGAAGCAGACATCACGGACCCAGTGCAGGCGATTCTCGATCGACCAGTGCCCACGGATCCAGCGGGCGAGCAGTCCTGGATCGGCGTCGGTGCTGGTCAGGCTGGTGATCGCGTAGGCGGTCTCGGTTCTCCACTTCCCGCCAGGCCGCAGTGGGCGACGCCGGCGCACCAGCTTGATCGCCTGGGATGCGTGGGGGAAGAACTCTGCGCCCAGGTCGGGACAGGGGTGCAGGCTGACCACGCTGATCGTGCGGGTCTCGACGCGGCCGTGCCCACGCCCGCGTTGACGATCAGCGACGCCGATCTGGGTCCAGGGCAGCGCCCGTACCCGTGCCAGCAGCGTGGGCTGGTTCGCTTTGATCGTCATCAGGTAGTGCCCGCCGCGGCGGTGTAGGTAGTCGGCGTGGGCTCGCTGGGTGTGCAGAGCGTCCGCGGTGACCAGTACATCGTCGAGGTCGAGGGGGTCGAGCAGCGCGGTGAACGCGGTGATCTCGCTGCCCTTCTCTGCGACCTGAACCTGGCCGAGCACGCCACCGCTGGTCTGGTCGAGCACCGACACCAGATGCGGGAGCCAGACCCTGCCGTCGGCGGCACGGACGCGGGCGCCGCGCAGGGTCTTGCCGTCCAAGGCCAGCACGCGACGCTGTTCTCGCCGGGGTGTGCCCTCCGCCGCCGGCTGGGCGCTGAGCTGGGGCAACACCCAGGACTGCAACGCCGCCTCCAGCGCCGAGGCGTCGACCCGTTGCAGGACCCGGCGGATGGTCGACTCGTGCGGAGCGACCGCGCCCACCCCGAGCACGTCCAGCACGGCGCGGCCGACGTCATGGGCGTACTCGGCGATCGCGGTGAACGACCGGGCCCCCGCCAACACCGCGCACGCCCCCAGTAGCAACACCGCGAGGACACCGTGGCGGACACCGCGTGGTTTCCGCGGGTCCGGCACTCGCGACAGGGCCTCCACCAGCGACAACCCCGCCGCCTCACCGACCGGCGCGGCTCTCCCCGCGTCAGGACCGACCTCCAGGCCTTCCAGAGCAGCAACGATCGGAGACACTGACACTGCGGACACAGGCTTCCTGACGTGAGCAAGGATTCGACACCCTCATGATCACGCCAAGCCTGTGTCCGCACCCACCCCCACCCCCCACATCACCGCAGCTCAGGACCCACCCATCACGACTTTGCCGGGGCCCTGGCTGCACCCCCACGGCGTGGGTGTGGCGTTGGGTAGTCGGGCGGCTTTGAGAGACTTTCAACCGTGCGTGTACATCGGTCAGAATTTCACTCCGATCTTGAAGAGTTCCGCCGTAAAGCTGACGTACGTACACGACTTGATGTTCCTCGAGCACCCGGAGTGGTTCTCCCTCGTCGAGCGTACATACTTTCGCGGGATGAATCTGACCGCTCGATTCGCCGACTCGATCGTTACCTCGTCTGAATCTGAGGCCAAGCGGATTGCAAGGCATGTCTCCCGGCCTGTAGATGCGGTCGGTCTCGGCCTCAGTAGTGAACTGACCGAGATCACGCCAACGAAATCTGTCGCGACGCGGCTTGGCCTGGTCGCCGATAGCTTCATTCTTGCTGTTGGACGCCTCAATAAGAGAAAGAACCTTGGACGGGCGATCGACGCAGCTCGAGCGAGCGGGCTTGAGGCTTATTCAGGCTCCGTCAGGTAAGTGTGTAGAAGATGAGTCCGATGACTGCCGAGATTGTCGTTTTAAATGTGGCGTAGGGCCGCCGGTAGTCTGTGTGGAGAACTTTCCACGTTTTGATATGGGCGATGACTCGTTCGATGGTGGCGCGTGTGTGGTTGAGGCTCTTGTTGAATGTTTTTTGCCAGTCGAGAAGTTCCCGGCCGGGTGGTTTTTTGAACGGGGTGAGCATGCCGCGCCCGATGTATCCTTTATCGCCGATCGGGGGGTATGTGGCGAGGTGGTCGAGGGCGCCGGATTGGTCGAGGCAATATAGGTCGTGTCGGGAGCCTGGGGTCGGGTCGGAGATCCACGACAGCTGCCCTTCCAGGGTGGCTGCGACCTGGACGACGACGCCGGTGGTGCGATGCTTGCCCGACCACAGACCCGGCACCGCGGCCCATGACCAGCAGGGCAGCAAGGTTCCATCGATGATGTACTGCCGATCGGCACGAAGCTCCTCTGCCGTCGGAACGACACTCCGCAGCGCCTGTGCCAGCAACGGTGTCACCCCCGTGATCGCTCGACTAACCGTCGACTGCGACACCCCATAGGTTTCCGCCAACTCCCACTGCACACGATTCCCGCGCAGATACGCCAACGTGATCACCACCGACCAGAACAACCCCAGAACCGGCGGCCAAGACAAACGTGCCTCCGTCGCGTCCCGCTGATCCTGCTCATACACTATAGCGACAAGATCCTGAATTTCATCACGCCGGAAACCAGTGGTATAGTACATACTGCGGCAGCCCGTTCATCTCGGATTGATTCGGCAAACCAATCTTCGCGATGGACGGGCTGTCGCCCAACCCGACACGCCGGGCTAGATCGTTATTTCACGGGGCCTGAATAAGCCTCCTTGTATGCAAGGATTTTCCGCTGGTAGTGGTCGGCGAGCGTGATGGGCGTCAATCACAGTTGTCTGAATCCGCACGCGAAGGGATAGATCGGAATGAGATTCTGTTTACTGGGCATATCGGCGACTCAGAGCTGACGTGGTTGTACAAGAATACTCGAGCGCTAGTCTTCGTGTCGTTCGATGAGGGCTTCGGGATGCCTCCGGTCGAAGCGGCATTCTTCGGCACGAAGTCGGTGGTGAGCGACATTCCTGTGTTCCGTGAGACACTTCAAGATAATGCCGTGTTTGTCAATCCGAATGACGTTCAAGATATTAGTCGAGGAATGCGTCAGGTCTGCGATCAGCCTGCTATGTCGATCGAACCCTCGTGGTGGCAGAGCAAACACTCTTGGGAGGTCAGCGTTTCAAGAATCAGACACCTCGCCATGACATTAGCGCAAGGGCGGCGTTGAATCGTTCAGTATGCGTGATCCTGGACGACTCTCTCCAGTGAGGCTTTGCCAACCTGGCAGACGGGCTGGTCGAGGCCGGTCCAGCGTGGCGCGACTCCGTACGGCTGAAGCTCCCGGCTGGCAGGCTCCGCTCGTGTTGCCCACCTGCGTACGGGTGGGACTTACGCTGACCTGGCTTGCGGTGGAGTGACCGCTCGTCTCCACCCGGCTGCCGCCCAGCTCAGACGCCATGAGTCGAACAGTAGTTCGAGTATAGTGGAGTGCGTGGACGGAACCTGGCAGACCGGCGACGAGGAGCTTCTCCTCGCGGTCGCGGCCGTCCAGGAGCGGATCAACCGCGAGTCCCACGCCCTGGTGGCGCTGGTCGCGGAGGTCGCGACCCGGGGCCTGGCCGAGGCACGGGGCTTCCGCCACACCGCGGACCTGCTGCGTACGGTGCAGAACGTGTCGCTGTTGACCGCCCGCGCCCGCGTCGACGCCGCCCGGAAGCTCTCGCCGCTGTTCCTGATCACCGGCGAGCAGGTCGACGCCGAGCTCCCCGAACTGGCCGCTGCGTTCGCCGAGGGCGCGGTGACGCCCGAGCACGTCCGCGTGATCGTCCGGGTGCTGGCTGCGCTCCCGCCGCACCTCGACGAACATCGGCCTGCGCTGGAGGCCGACCTGGTCCACCACGCCCGCGGCCTGGACCCCGACGCGGTGGAGAAGCTGGGCCGGCGCGCGATCGCGATGCTCGACCCGGACGGGCCCCGTCCCCAGGAGCCCACGCCGTCGCGCAACCGGCTCACGCTGCGCCCGCAGGGTGCGGGGTTCGAGGCGCGGGGCTGGCTGGACATCGAGTCCGCGGCGCTGCTGCGTACCGCCCTGTCGCCGCTGTCCGCTCCGGCCCCTGCCGACGGGCCGGCCGGAGCGGGGCGCGACGAGCGATCGACGGCCGAGCGCATGGGCGACGGGCTGGCCGAACTGGCCCGCCGCATGCTCGCGACCGACGGATTCGGGATCGAGAACGGGCAGCCGGTCGCGCTCACCGTGACCGTGCCGCTGGAGACCCTGACCACGGCCACCGGGACGGCGCTGCTCGGGTTCGGTGCGGGCGGACTGGCCGCGCCGGTCCTCGCGCAGGACGCGCTGCGGCTGGCCTGCGACGCGAAGGTGGTGCCGGTCGTGCTCGCGGGCACGGGGGAGCCGTTGGCGGTCGGGCGCGAACACCGGCTCGCGACCCGGGCGCAGCGCCGGGCCCTGGCCCAACGCGACGGCGGGTGCGCCTTCCCCGGCTGCGAGGCCCCACCGCAGTGGTGCGTGGCCCACCACGTCGTGCACTGGGCCTCGGGCGGAGCCACCGACCTGGACAATCTGGTGCTGCTGTGCGCGCACCACCACCGCATGATCCACACGGGGGACTGGTTGGTGGTGGTCACCAGCGGATTCCCGGTGTTCCACCCGCCGCCCTGGATACCGGGCGGCCCGCGCCGCAACCTCCTGCACCGTCCCGACCTGCTCGGCGGCGACGATCATTACGCGCACGGCGACGACCCACCCGTGCCGATCGAGGATCTCGTCGGCGCCGGTGCCGGCCGCGGGCCGGTGTCGTGATCGCCCGGGCCGGTGTGCCGGGTCAGGCCACCGGCCGGACCTGCGCCGCTCCCTCGACACGACGACCGATCCTGCGGGCCAGCCGGTGCGCCGGGCGCTCCGCGACCCGGAAGAACACCTCTGCCACGACCAACGCGACCGGCACGGCGACCAGCACCGTCAGCCACACCGGCGGCCGGCCGCCGAACAACAGCACCGTCGAGATCACCACGGCGTCGTGGATCAGGTACAGGCTGAACGACCGGCTGCCCAGCCACTGCACCCACGGCCGCTCCAGGACGCGGAGCACCGGAGGTCGGCACAGCGCCGCGACCACCAGCAGCAGCGCACCCACGATCTGCAGTGCCCGGGCCCCGGACACCAGGCGTCGAACACCGACCCGGCGATCATGGCCGCCAGCAGCCCGGCCGCCGACGGGACCACCAACCACGGCCGCCGGCGGCTCGCCACACCCAGCAGCACGTACGCCGGCAGGGCCAGGGAGAACCACACCTCCCAGGTCAGCGACCACAGCGGGTTGTCCAGGAAACCGGTGCCGCCCAGCAGCACCGCGTCGCGCAGCGCGCCCGGCAGGTCCCGCCGGTCGGCACACCACGTGCGACCACGGCGGCCGAGCCCGCCGCGACCAGCAGCGCCGCCCACACCGGCAGGTACAGGCGGGGCAGCCGCTGTGCGTAGTAGGAGCCCCACCCGAACCCGTCCCGGGTCGCCGATCCGGTGAGCACGAAGCCGAAGAACAGCAGCACCGCCTCGGTGCCCGCCCACACCAGGTGCAGTGGGGTGTAGGCCAGCGACCAGGCGAGCGTTCCCGGCGCCGCGCGGCCCGTTCCGGCCGCCACCGCGGCCAGCGTCGGGTCGGTCATCAGGCAGTGGTTCACCACGACGACCAGGGAGGCGACGCCGCGCAGGCCGTCGAGGGCCGGCACACGGGACGGAGCAGCGATCACGGGAATGGCCTCGGCGGCAGCCGGTGATCGTTACCGGCGACGCGGGTCACAGGTCGTCGTCACGGCCGGGTGGTTCTGCCGCCGCGGCCCAGCGTGATCGGACGAACCGGAGAACGGTGTCGCGCATGACCACTCACCGCGCACCACTGCTGATCGGACTGCTGTCGGCCGGCCTGCTCGTCGCCGGGTGCGGCGGCGCGGCCGAGCCGGCGAACCAGGCGCCGGCGGCGCTGTCGTCCCCGCCCACGACTGCGGCGCAGCAGCCCACCGGGGAAGCCGGTCAGGTCGCCCGCTGCACCAGCCAGAGCCTCGAGGCGTCGGTCGGCACCACCCTCGGCAACGACCAGAAGGACACGACCATCGTCTGGCGCAACACCTCGGCCGCGCCCTGCACCATGACCGGCTTCGGCGGCGTCGACCTGCGCGGACCGGACGACCCGCAGTGGGGGCCGTCCTACTCGCTGCCGCGCGCGGCGGAGGAGCCGACCACGCTCGTCGTGAAGCCGGGCGGCACCGCGCACACCGTCATCACCTGGCTGCCCGGGGACAGCTGGACGCCGACCGAGATCGTCGTGACCGCGCCGGACGAGACCACGTCGACGACGCTGAGGTGGGACCAGGGTCCGGTGCTCCGCCAGGACGGTGCGACCCGCCCCGGCACCTACATCCACCCGGTGGCGCCCGGGTCGGTGTGACCGGGGCGTCGCCACCCTGCGGTTAACGAAGCCACGGTCGTGACGTACAAGAGGGGGCATGGACATCCATCCGACCCCGCTCCCCGGATCGGCTCTCATCGACCTGAGGCGACTCGTGGCCTAGCCACTCGCCCGCGCGCGGCGGAGGAGCCGACCACGCTCGTCGTGAAGCCGGGCGGCACCGCGCACACCGTCATCACCTGGCTGCCCGGGGACAGCTGGACGCCGACCGAGATCGTCGTGACCGCGCCGGACGAGACCACGTCGACGACGCTGAGGTGGGACCAGGGTCCGGTGCTCCGCCAGGACGGTGCGACCCGCCCCGGCACCTACATCCACCCGGTGGCGCCCGGGTCGGTGTGACCGGGGCGTCGCCACCCTGCGGTTAACGAAGCCACGGTCGTGACGTACAAGAGGGGGCATGGACATCCATCCGACCCCGCTCCCCGGATCGGCTCTCATCGACCTGAGGCGACTCGAGGACGACCGTGGCTTCTTCGCGCGTTCCTTCTGCGAGCAGGAGTTCACCGACGCCGGGCTCGACCCGACGATCACCCAGTGCAACCTCTCGTACAACCACGAGGCGGGCACCCTGCGCGGCTTCCACTACCAGCTGGAGCCCAACGCCGAGGTCAAGGTCATCCGCTGCGTCCGCGGCGCGATCTACGACGTGATCGTGGACCTGCGCCCCGATTCCGACACCTATCTGCAGTGGTTCGGCGCCGAGCTGTCCCAGGACAACTACCGGGCGATGTACGTGCCGCGGAACTTCGCGCACGCCTACCTCACCCTCACCCCGGACGCGACGACGATCTACCAGGTCTCGACGCCCTACACCCCCGGTGCGGAGCGCGGCCTGCGCTGGAACGACCCGGCGCTCGACGTCGCGTGGCCGCACTCGGTCGACCACGTCTCGGACAAGGACGCGAACTGGCCCCTGCTGGCCGACAACGCCGACTTCCCGTCGGTCGCCACCGGGGCGGCGGGCCGCTGATGCTGATCCTCGACACCGCGCTCGCGAAGCGCGCCGCCGAGAACCGACCGATCCGGGTCGGCCTGGTCGGTGCCGGGTTCATGGGCCGCGGCCTGGTCAACCAGATCGTGAACTCCACCCCCGGGATGGACGTCGTCGCGATCGCCAACCGCACCGTCGCAACCGGGGTGCGTGCCTACACCGAGGCCGGGCTGGAGCCGGTCGAGGTGTCGAGCACCGCGCAGGTCGAGGCGATGATCGCGAAGGGCGTCCCGGCGGTGCTGGGGGACGCGTTCGCGCTGCTCGCGGCGGAGAACATCGACGTGCTCGTCGACGTCACCGGCGCGGTGGAGTTCGGCGCGCGGGTCACCGTCGCCGCGATCGAGCGCGGGCTGCCCGTCGTCACGATGAACGCCGAGCTCGACGGCACCGTCGGCCCGCTGCTCGCGCACCGCGCCCGCGCTGCCGGGGTCGTCCTCACCGGCGCCGACGGCGACCAGCCCGGCGTCCAGGCCAACCTGCTGCGCTTCGTGAAGGGCATCGGGGTCACCCCGCTCGTCGCCGGCAACATCAAGGGCCTGCAGGACGAGTACCGCACCCCCACCACGCAGCAGGCGTTCGCCGAGAAGTGGGGACAGGACCCCTACATGGTCACCAGCTTCGCCGACGGCACCAAGGTGTCGTTCGAGCAGGCGATCGTGGCCAACGCGTTCGGCTTCACCGTCGGGAAGCGCGGGATGTACGGGCGCGACCACGCCGGGCACGTCGACGAGCTGACGCAGGCCTACGACGTCGACGAGCTGCGCGAGCTCGGCGGGGTCGTGGACTACGTGGTCGGCGCCAAGCCGGGCCCCGGCATCTACGTGCTCGGCACCCACGACGACCCGAAGCAGCGCCACTACCTGAACCTGTACAAGCTCGGCGAGGGCCCGCTGTACAGCTTCTACACGCCCTACCACCTGTGCCACTTCGAGGTCCCGAACACGATCGTGCGGGCCGTGGACTTCGCCGACGCCGCGCTGAGCCCGCCCGCCGGGCAGCGGGTCGACGTCGTCGCCACCGCCAAGCAGGACCTGCGGGCCGGGCACACCCTCGACGGGCTGGGCGGCTACGACACCTACGGCGTCGCCGAGGCCTCCCCGGTCACGCGGTCGGAGCGGCTGCTCCCGATGGGTGTGGCGGAGGGGTGCACGCTCACCCGCGACGTCGCCAAGGACGCCGTGCTCACCTACGACGACGTGACCCTGCCCCCGGGCCGGCTCGTCGACGTGCTGCGCGAGGAGCAGGAGAAGCTCTTCGCCTGAGCGACTCATCAGTTTTGCGTAACGCCGGCCCGCCCGAATGCGACAGGTGATCGAACGATCATCCTGCGTGAGGAGGCGACGGGTGCCGTTGCGCCGCTTCGACCGGACGTCCTGGCCCGAGCACGGCCCGCACCGCGAGCTCCTGGACCTGCTCGACGCCGTCCACGACCGGAACGGCTGCCGGTCCGAGCGCGACATCGCGCGCAGGCTGCGGACCCCGGTGGCGCGGGTCCGCGGCATCGTCCGCGGGCGGATCCTGCCCGACGACGAGGCCGCGACCCGCGCGCTGCTCGCCGCGCTGGCCGGGGACGGGGGAGTCGACCCCGCCACGGCCGACCGGGCGGCGGCGCTGACCGCGGCCGCGCGCCGGGAGCACGACGGCGTCGCCCCGTGGCCGGCCGCCCGCCGGACGGGCGAGCCGGTGTGGCCGGACCCGGGGTCCGCCACGTCGCCGGGTCCCACGACCACGCGCCGCCGGACGAGGGTCGCCGCGGTCCTGGTCGTGCTCACCGCCGCGGTCGCCATGGCCGTCGTGCTCTCGGGGTACCTGCCGCTCTGAGCCGCCGGTTCCCGGCCACCGCTCAGTGTTGGCCGCGTCGGACCAGCTCCCGCACGGTGCGCACGACGATCTGGGCGTCGAGCCACAGAGACCAGTTCGCGATGTAGTAGTTGTCGTGCCGGACCCGGTCGGCGATCGAGGTGTCACCGCGCAGCCCGGAGATCTGGGCGAGCCCGGTGAGTCCGACCGGGACGCGGTGGCGGGCGGTGTAGCGCTCGTGCTCGGTGGCGAAGCGCTCCACGAACGACGGCCGCTCCGGACGCGGACCGACCAGGCTCATGTCGCCGCGCAGGATGTTCCAGAGCTGGGGCAGCTCGTCGAACGAGGTGCGGCGGATGAACCTGCCGACCGGGCCGACCCGGGAGTCGCTCGCGATGGACCACTGTGTCTGCTGCTCGCGCTCGTCGACCGGCCGCATGCTGCGGAACTTGAGGACGGTGAAGGGCTTGTTGCCCAGCCCGATGCGTTCCTGGCGGAAGATGACCGGCCGCCCGCTCTCGACGAGCACCGCGACCGCGACCGCCAGCAGCAGTGGCGAGGTCAGCACCAGCCCCGATGCGGACACCACGATGTCGGCGAGGCGCTTGAGCCGCCAGGAGAGCCGGTTCATGGGGTCCGCGGGCAGCCGGAGCAGCGGGATGCTGCGCAGCCGTTCGACGCCGGAGTGGTCGTGCACCAGCTCCGAGAGCCAGGGGAGGAGCAGGACGTCGAGTCCGTCGCGACGGGCCTCGATCGCCGCGTCGAGGACGGCCGCGTCGTCGACGGTGTGACAGGCGAACACGACGACGCGCACCCGGTGCTGCTCGGTGGCGGCCCGGATCCGGGCCGCCAGCGCCGCCCGCTCGCGCTCCACCAGGAGGTCGAGGTCCTCGGACAGGACGTGACCGAGCGGGCGCAGGCCGTACTCGGGGTGCGCCCGCATGGTCTCGTCGAGCTCCACCGCCCGCGACCCGGTGCCGACGATCAGCGTGGGCTCGCCGACGGCCCATCGGACCCGGAGCAGCCGGGCGGCGGACAGCGCCACGGCGCGCAGGACCAGGGCGAGCAGGGTGGCCAGCAGCACGACCCGGACCGGTCCGGCGACGTCGATGCGGGTGTCCAGCCTCTGCTGCACGGCCATCGCCCCGGCCAGCAGGAGGCCCATCGTCACGACGAGGGCGGCCAGCTCACGGGGCAGGTCGTCGAACCAGGACAGCCGCAGCCGGGAACGGTGCAGGCGGGCCGCCGAGCGCACCCCCAGCAGCAGCACGGACGCGGCGACGACTCCGTTGCCGCCGGTCGGCGCGACCACGAGTACGGCGATCCCGACGGCCACCACGTCGGTCAGCACCAGCGCTGTCCGGACCAGGCTGACCCGCGCGGACAGCCTGCGCACCGGCGCCGGCGCGGCAGAGGAGTCGGCCCGCGCCCCGGACCCGGCCCGTCCGGCGGGGCCCGCGGCCCGGACCGGCCGCCGGTCCACGAGCCGGTGGCGGGTGCGGGGCGTGGCGCTCCCGGGTCGACGGGTCTGCATCGATCCGGAGCTCATGGCCGGCCGGCCCTTCGGAAGGTGCTCTGCGACAACGAGAACCACACCGCGGACCGCGTGTTCGTGCGACGGAGCGTAGCGGAGGGTGGTGCCGGCGTTGTCACGATGAGTAACCACCAATCGCAGAGACGGGCCGAGCTGCGGGCACGGTATTAGTCCGTTCGGAGGTGTCCTTGGGAACTTGCCGTACGACCTGCACGCTCGTCACGCACGTTCCGTACGTTACATCGGCGAACGTGGGGCGTGCATCACTCCTTTGCTCTGCTTGCTCTTTCAAGGAGAACGCACAGTGTTATGAGAGAGTGTGTCGCGCCGACGTGGCCAATGCAGCCAGTTGATTACGGAAAGTAACGGATCTACGACCTGAACTGATCCGCGACGGCCATGACGTACTCGCCGTAGCCCGAGCCCGCCTGCCGTGCCCCGAGGGCGTGGCAGGCGTCGGCGTCGATGAAGCCCATCCGCAGGGCGACCTCCTCGACGCAGGCGATCCGGATGCCCTGGCGGTTCTCCAGGACGCGGACGTACTGGCCGGCCTCCATCAGCGATTCGTGGGTGCCGGTGTCGAGCCAGGCGAAGCCGCGTCCGAGGTCCTGCAGGCGGGCGCGGCCCTGTTCGAGGTAGGCGCGGTTGACGTCGGTGATCTCGAGCTCGCCGCGGGCCGACGGGGTGATGCGCGCGGCGATGTCGACGACGCGGTCGTCGTAGAAGTAGAGGCCGGTGATCGCGCGGTCCGAGCGGGGGTGCTCGGGCTTCTCCTCGATCGAGAGCAGGGTGCCGTCGGGGGCGGCCTCGCCGACGCCGTAGCGCTGCGGGTCGCGGACGGGGTAGCCGAACAGCACGCAGCCGGTGTCGCCGGAGGTGACCTCGGCGGCGCGGCGGCGCAGCAGGTCGCCGAACCCGGCGCCGTGGAAGATGTTGTCGCCGAGCACCAGCGCCGACGGCCCGCCGCGGACGTGGTCGGCGCCGATGACGAATGCCTCGGCCAGGCCGTTGGGGTGCTCCTGGGCGGCGTAGGTGATCCGTAGGCCGAGCCGGCTGCCGTCGCCGAGCAGACGCCGGAAGCCGGGCAGGTCGTGCGGGGTGGAGATGAGCAGGATGTCCCGGATCCCGGCCAGCATCAGCGTGGTCAGCGGGTGGTAGATCATCGGCTTGTCGTAGACCGGCAGCAGCTGCTTGGACACCGCCGCGGTCAGCGGGAACAGCCGGCTCCCGGTGCCGCCGGCCAGCACGATGCCCTTCACCGCGTGGCCCGGGCGAGGACCTGGTCCAGCCCGTCGCGCCAGGCGGGCATCGCGACACCGGCCCGGGTCGCGCGGGACAGGTCGAGCACCGAGTTCGCCGGGCGGGGGGCCAGGTGCGGCTTGTCCGCGGCGTACTCGCTGCTCGACACCGGGCGGACGTCGCCGGGGTCGCGGCCGCAGCGGGCGAACACCTCCCGGGCCAGCTGGTACCAGCTGACCGGCTCGCCGTCGCCGGTCGCGTGGAACGTGCCGTGCCGCCCGGACCCGGCCAGCACGAGCAGCGCCGTGGCCAGGTCGGGCGCGAACGTCGGCCGCCCCACCTGGTCGTCGACGACGGCGGGGCGGACCCCGTCGCGGGCCAGCCGCGCCATGGTCGCGACGAAGTTGCCGCCGTCGCCGACGACCCAGCTGGTGCGCACGATCACGTGCCGATCCGGCAGCGCCGCCCGCACCGCCAGCTCCCCGGCGGCCTTCGACGCGCCGTACACCCCGAGCGGGGACAGCGGGGTGTCCTCCGGCACCGGGCCGGGCGCGGTGCCGTCGAAGACGTACTCGGTGGAGACGTGGACCAGCAGGAAGCCGTGCTGCCGGGCCGCCGCGGCGAGGTGCGCGGGGCCCGCCGCGTTGGCCCGCCACGCGCCGGCCGGCTCGGTCTCGGCGCGGTCGGCGGCGGTGTAGGCGGCCGCGTTGAACACCACGTCGACGCCGGTGAAGTCGTGCGCGGCGACGGCGTCGGCGTCGCCGATGTCCAGCGCCGCACGGTCGAGTGCCACCGCATCGGGCCGGGTGGCGACCAGCGCCCGCCCGAGCTGCCCGTTCGCCCCCAGCACACACGCGCGCACTCGCCCACCTCCGGATATCGTCGCGACCGACTCTGACACGCTGGTGGGGGCGGACAGTGAGCGGGGAGGGCACGTGCGCATCGTGGTGACCGGGGGGGCCGGGTTCATCGGGTCCTGTTTCGTCCGGGAGGTGCTGGGCGGGGAGCATCCCGAGCTGGCCGGGGCCGAGGTCCGGGTGCTCGACGCGTTCACCTACGCCGGCCGGATCGAGAACCTCGCCCCCGTCGCCGACGACCCGCGGCTCACGGTCGAGCGGGGCGACATCCGTGACCCGCGCCGCGTCGCGGAGGTGCTCGACGGCGGCGCCGACCTGCTCGTGCACTTCGCCGCCGAGACCCACGTCGACCGCTCCATCACCGGTGCGGCGGACTTCGTGACGACCAACGTCCTCGGCACCCAGGTGCTGCTGCAGGCGGCACTGGATGCGGGCGTCGGCCGGTTCCTGCACGTCTCCACCGACGAGGTGTACGGCTCGATCGAGTCGGGCTCCTGGCCCGAGACCCACCCGCTGGAGCCGAACTCGCCCTACAGCGCCGCGAAGGCGGGCAGCGACCTGCTGGCACGCAGCTACCACCGCACGCACGGCCTCGACGTGGTGATCACCCGCTGCTCGAACAACTACGGGCCGTACCAGTTCCCGGAGAAGGTGATCCCGCTGTTCACCACACGGCTGCTCGACGGCGGCACCGTGCCGCTCTACGGCGACGGCCTCAACATCCGCGACTGGCTGCACGTCTCCGACCACTGTCGCGGCATCGCCCTGGCCGCCACGGCGGGCCGCGCCGGAGAGGTCTACAACATCGGCGGCGGGACCGAGCTGACCAACCTGGACCTGACCCGTGCGCTGCTCGCGGCCGTCGGTGTGGGGGAGGACCGCATCGAACGGGTGGCCGACCGCAAGGGACACGACCGCCGGTACGCGGTGGACTGGTCGAAGATCCGCGACGAGCTCGGCTACGCCCCTCGGGTGCCCTTCGACGAGGGCCTGGCCGCGACGGTGGCCTGGTACCGCGACCACCGGAGCTGGTGGGCATGAAGGCCACACCGCTGTCGATCGACGGGGCCTGGCTGTTCGAGGCGACCACGTTCGCCGACCACCGCGGCTCGTTCACCGCGCCCTTCCAGGGCCCGGCGTTCCGCGACGCGCTCGGGTTCGACCTGACCGTCGCCCAGACCAACCAGTCGGTGTCGACGCGCGGGGTCGTCCGCGGCGTGCACTATGCCGACGTGCCGCCCGGCCAGGCCAAGTACCTCTACGTGGCCGCCGGTGCCGTCCGCGACGTCGTCGTGGACCTGCGCGTCGGGTCGCCGACGTTCGGGCGGTTCGAGGCCGTCGAGCTCGACGCCGCCTCCCCGCGGACGCTCTACCTGTCCGAGGGGCTCGGGCACGCCTTCCAGGCGCTCGCCGAGACCACCGTCGTCGGGTACCTGTGCTCGACGTCGTACGCACCGGCGGCCGAGCACGGGATCAGCCCGCTGGACCCGGCGCTCGCGCTGCCCTGGCTCGAGGGGGTTGAGCCGGTGCTGTCGGAGAAGGACCGCGCCGCGCCCACCCTGGAGGAGGCACTCGCCGCGGGTGCCCTGCCCACCTGGGAGGACTGCCGCGCCCGCCTGGCGCAGCTGCGCGGGTAGCCGCTCAGTTGCCGGCCCAGCCGGACCGCACCGCGAAGTAGGCCCGGACGAACGGGTCCCGCGCGGCGCCCTCGGCCAGCAGCGCCGCCCGCCGCGCCGCCTGCTCCCGCGTCCCGGCGTCGATCTCCGTCGGCAGCACGTCCGCGGCGAGGTCGCTGTGCGACAGCAGCACGAGCAGCAGCCCGTCGCGGTCGCCGGGCGGGGTGTCGGTCACCAGCGCCGACGCGAGCCGGGTCCGCAGCGCGCGGGCGGGCTCCGGGTCCTGCTCGGTCAGGTGCACCCGGCGGAACAGGCCGAACCGCCGGTACTCCTGTGCGCCGAGGACCCCGTCGGCCACCAGCTGCCCGACGGCGCCGCCCGCGCTCCCTGCCGGGGTCCGCGCCAGGTGCACCGCGGCCGCGGTGACCGTCCGCGAGCCCGAGTCGGTGCCGTCGTGGGTCACCGCGGCGAGCGCCGCGGCCAGGGCCGGGTGCTCGGGCTCCCCGCCCGAGGGCGTCACGGTGTCGGCAGGCTCCCCGGCACCCGCGGGACCGGCGTCGAGGTGCAGCGCACCGGCGTCGACGAGGTCGCGCACCAGCGCCACCGGCAGCACCCGGGCGTCGAACCGGTCGCTGATCCGGCCGGTCGCCCGGTCCAGCCCGAGCAGCAGCAGTTCCTCGGCCAGCAGCAGCGTCCTCACACCCGGTGACGCTATCGCCCGGCCGACGGCACCGTCGCGCCACCGCAGCGTCACCCTCACGCCCACTGCCCGACGTGCGCGACCCGTCCCCCGGACGGGGAGATAGCCTCCGCCCATGTCGGATACCACCACCGGGCTGAAGCTCTCCGTGATCGGGTGCGGCTACCTGGGTGCCGTGCACGCGGCGTCGATGGCGGAGCTGGGCCACGAGGTCGTCGGCATCGAGGCCGACGTCGCGAAGGCCGAGTCACTGGCCGCGGGCCGGGTCCCGTTCTTCGAGCCGGGATTCGAGGAGCTGCTGCGCCGGTCGTTGGACTCGGGCCGGCTGTCGTTCTCCTCGGACATGGCCGACGCCCGGGGCGCGGCGGTGCACTTCGTGTGCGTCGGCACCCCGCAGCGGCGCGGCGAGTACGCCGCGGACCTGACGTACGTGGAGGCGGCGACGGCGTCGCTGATCGAGGTGCTGGGCCCCGGCGAGCTGGTCGTCGGGAAGTCCACGGTGCCGGTGGGCACGGCGGCCCGGCTCGCCGAGCAGGTCGCCGCCCGGGTGCCGGGCGCCGCGCTGGCGTGGAACCCGGAGTTCCTGCGCGAGGGGTTCGCGGTGCAGGACACCCTGCACCCGGACCGGCTCGTCTACGGCGTCCCGTCGCTGTCCGGTGTGGACGCCGACGTGGACGCGGAGAAGGTCCTGGACACCGTCTACGCGCGGATCGTCGCCGACGCCACGCCGAAGGTCGTCACCGACTACGCCACCGCGGAGATGGTCAAGACCGCCGCGAACTCCTTCCTCGCCACCAAGATCTCCTTCATCAACGCGATGGCCGAGCTGTGCGAGGCCACCGGCGCCGACGTGAAGCAGCTCGCCGACGCGATCGGCCACGACGACCGGATCGGCCGCAAGTTCCTCAACGCCGGGCTCGGCTTCGGTGGCGGCTGCCTGCCCAAGGACATCCGGGCGTTCATGGCCCGTGCCGGGGAGCTGGGCGCCGACCAGGCGTTGACCTTCCTGCGCGAGGTCGACAACATCAACATGCGGCGCCGGATCCGGATGGTGGAGCTCGCCCGCCAGGTGTGCGACGACTCGCTGCTCGGCAAGCGGATCGCCGTGCTCGGCGCGGCGTTCAAGCCCGACTCCGACGACATCCGCGACTCCCCGGCGCTGAACGTGGCCGCGCAGCTGCAACTCCAGGGCGCCAACGTCCGGGTGACCGACCCGCAGGCGCTGCCCAACGTGCGGCGGCACTGGTCGCAGCTGGACTGCGTCGACACCCCGGAGGAGGCTGCCGAGGGTGCCGACGTCGTCCTGCTGCTGACCGAGTGGAAGCAGTACCGCGAGCTCGACCCTGGCTCGTTCGGCACGGTCGTGAAGACCCGCCGGGTGCTCGACGGCCGCAACGCCCTGGACCGTGAGACCTGGGAGTCCGCGGGCTGGACCTACCGCGCGCTGGGCAGGCGCAACGTCTGAGGCCTGCCCACGGCGCGAGCCCACGCCGCGAAGCCGACGGGGTCGAGCCCGAACTCCCGGGCCCGCTCCGGGCCCACGACGCGGGGGTGGGCGTCGAGGAAGGCGTGGGCCTGCAGGAACACCTCGGCCATCCCCTCCGCGACGGCCTGCTCGGGGCTCTCGGTCAGGGTGAACGGCACACCCCAGGCCTCGGTGAGCGCCGTGGCCGCCTGCCGGTAGCTCAGACGCTCGCCGACCAGGTCGAGCGCGACGCCGTCGAACCGGTCCGGGTCGGCGAACGCGGCGGCCGCCGCGGCCCCGATGTCGGCCACCGCGACGAACGGGTGCGTGCGGTCCGGGTCCATCGCCAGCAGCATCCGCGGCGCGTCGCCGCCGACCAGGTACGGCGACCAGGGCACGAAGTTCTCCATGAACGTGGCCGGCCGCAGCCGGGTGACCCACCGGGCCCCGGCCCCGGCGATCGCGTCCTCCGCGGCGGCCTTGGACCGCCAGTAGTGGGCCATGTGCTCACCCCAGACCCCGGGGTCGATGGCGCCGGGGCGTCCCAGCTCGGCGACCCCGGACATCGAGGTGTGCACCACCTGCGCGACGCCGGCCTCCCGCACGGCGGACGCGATCGACGCCGCGTGGCGCAGCTCCCGGCCGCCGAGCAGGTCCTCCAGGTCGGGCATCTGCACCGAGAAGACCCCGCGGGTGCCGCGGGCGGCCGCCGTCACCGATGGGGGGTCGTCGAGGTCGCCCGTGACCAGCGCGGCGCCGGCGTCGGCCAGTGCCCGCGCCGCGGCGGTGCCGGGGTCACGGACCAGCGCCCGGACCGGCGTGCCCGTGGCCAGCAGTGCCCGGGCCGCCGCCCCGCCCTGCTTGCCGGTCGCCCCCGTGACCAGAACCGGTGCGTTCATGACGTGCTCCTCCCGTTGAAACGGAGTGGTCCCCCGTTTTCTGTCCGCTACGATATGGAGGACCACCCCGTTTTGTCGAGCAGTCCGGGAGATCCCATGCCGCGCGACGCCACGGCCACCCCACGGGCCGACCGCCTCCGCAACCGGGAACGCCTGCTCAGAGCCGCGATGGAGGTCGTCGCGCGGGACGGTGCCCAGGCGTCGATGGAGGAGATCGCCCGCCGGGCGGGTGTCGGGTCGGCGACCCTGCACCGGCACTTCGCCTCCCGCAGGGTGCTGCTCGAGGCGGTGTTCGCCGACGGCGTCGACACGCTCTGCGCCCGGGCCGAGGCGCTCTGCCGCGCCGAGCCCGCCACCGCGCTGTGGGTCTGGCTCGACGAGTTCGTCCAGTACGTGGCGTCCGCCCGGGGCATGGTCGAGGTCCTGCTCGCCGAGCCGTCGCCGGAGGCCCCCGTGTGCCACAGCGACCGGGTGTGTGCCGCCGCCCACCCGCTGGTCGCCGCTGCGGCGGCCGCGGGTGGTCTGCATCCCGACGCCCGCCCCGAGGACGTCGTCGCCCTCACCGCGGCCGTGTCCACGGCCGCGGGAGAGGATCCGGCTGCCGCACGGAGGCTGCTGCGGTTGACCGTGGAGGGGCTGCGGACGTCCGGCTGCGGTAGAACGCAGGCGTGACCTCCCACCCCGTCCTCGCCGGATCGGACCGCGCGGCCTTCGACTCGCTGCAGCGGGCCTCGACGCCACGCGCGGAGCGCTACCGCATCGGGAAGGGCCTGCGGAAGGTCGCGCCCCGGTCCGGGCTCGCCACGTGGTCGGCGGACGTGCGTCGGGCCGACCCGGTGGACGTCGTCGAGGCGCAGAACGCGGGGCGCGTGCACGAGCTCGTCCCGCTGCGGATCCAGCGGATGACCGCCTCGCCGCACGCGTTCCTGCGCGGCGCCGCCGCCCTGCACGCCGCGGACTTCGCGGTGCTGCCCGAGACCGGCGTGCACCCCGTCATCTGCGGCGACGCCCATCTGGGCAACTTCGGCTTCTACGCCTCGCCCGAGCGCGACCTCGTCTTCGACCTCAACGACTTCGACGAGGCCCACCCCGGCGCCTGGGAGTGGGACCTGCGCCGGCTGGTGTCCTCCACCTGGGTCGCCGGCCGGGTCTCCGGCGCGACCGAGGAGCAGTGCGGCGAGGCCGTCACCCGCTGCGTGACCTCCTACGCCGAGCACCTGCGCCACCTCGCCGACGAGCCGCTGCTCGCCCGCTCGTTCGACGTCATGGACGTCGACACGCTGCGCTCGGACGCCGACCACGAGACCTCGCGCCGGGCCATCGACAAGGCCGCCGAGCGGGCGCGCCGGCGGACCAGCGACCGCGCGCTGCCCCGGTTCGTGACCGAGGAGGGCGGGGCGCGGCGGATCGTCACCGAGCCGCCGCTGATCACCCACCCCGACGACGAGCACACCGCGCGCATCCTGGCCGCCCTCGACGGCTACCTCACGACGCTGCCGCCGCACTGGAGCCGGATCCTCGGCGGCTACCACGCCGTCGACGTCGCCCACAAGGTCGTCGGGGTCGGCTCGGTCGGGCTGCGCGCCTACCTCGTGCTCTGCGAGGGCTCCAGCCCCGACGACGTGCTGTTCCTGCAGCTCAAGCAGGCGCGCCGGTCCGTCGTCGCGCCGTGGGTGCACGGCGGCGAGGCGTGGCACGCCCACCAGGGGCAGCGGGTCGTGGAGTACCAGCAGGCCCTGCAGACCGTCTCCGACCCGCTCCTGGGCTGGACGACGATCAACGGCCGCCAGTACTACGTCCGCCAGTTCCGCGACATGAAGGGCGCGATCGTCCCCGACACCCTCGACGCCACCGCCCTGGCCGACTACGCCGACGTCTGCGGCAAGCTGCTCGCCAAGGGGCACGCCCGCACCTCGGGGGCGTCGATGATCGCCGGCTACCTGGGCAAGGGCGGCAAGGTGGCCGGGGCGCTGACGACCTTCGCCAGGGCCTACGCCGACCAGACCGAAGCCGATCATGACGCACTGGTCCGCGCGGTGCGGTCCGGGCGGCTGTCGGATCGGACACCTGAGCAGGTGCCGGGCACGGCCATCGGCTAGGTTCTGGCCCCGTGACCGTCGTCGAAACCCTGCTGGTCTTCGTGGTCGCGCCGGCTGTCCTCTACTTCGCGATCTGGGGCTGGATCGCGATGCGGAACCGGAGCAACCGCCCCCGCTACCGCGCGGGTGACCCCTGGCCGTACGAGCCGCTGTTCTGGATCGCCGAGCCGTCCGGCGCGGGGCACCACGCCGCGCACGCCGGACACGGCGACACCGCCCCGTCCGAGGGCGGCGACACCCGAGGAGGTACCGGTGGCAAGTGGTGACCTCGCCGTCTTCACCGGCAACGAGGAGGACCTGCCCGAAGGGGCGGTCGTCACGAACTTCGGCCGCCTCTCGGTGGCCGAGAACTTCGTCGAGCCGTCCGCTGCCGCGCACCCGTTCACCCCGGTGCAGCTGACCCGCCTGGACGAGGCCCTCTACCTGGCCAGCCGCGAGACCGGTCTGCGGTTCGCGCTGTACCTGGGCGATCTGGGCTCGGACGCGCGGGCGACCGCGGTCGACCTGCACGGGCGCATCGACCACCACGACGACGCGGTGCTCGTCGCCGTGAGCCCCGAGCAGCGCCTGCTGGAGATCGTGACCGGTGCCGAGGCGAAGGTCCGCCTCCCCGACCGCGGCGCCAAGCTCGCTCTCATGAGCATGGTCGCGTCCTTCAAGGAGGGCGATCTGTTCGGTGGGATCCTGTCCGGGCTGAGGATGCTGGCGGACCAGGCCGGAAGCCGCCCCTGAACCGGGGGCCACCCGTGGGCCACCACGATCGGTGTCACGGCTCTAAGGTGTCAGCATGTCGCGTAGTGGGAGGACCGAGCGGTGACCGGGCCCACCGGCAGCCCGATCCTGATCGTCGACGACCACGAGCTGGTGGGGTCCGCCCTCGCCCTCAACCTGCGCGCCGAGGGTGAGGACGCGACGTTCCTCCCGGTCCGCTCCGCGGCGGCCGTGCTCGAGCACACCCGGCGTGTCACGCCCGGGCTGATCGTGCTCGACCTCGACCTGGGGCGTGATCCGGAGGGCAACCGCATCGACGGGGTCCGGCTCGTCGGCCCCCTGTGCGAGGCGGGCTGGCGGGTCGTGGTGCTGTCGGGCAGCTCCGACGCCGGCCGGGTCGGCGCCGCCCTGGACGCGGGCGGGTTCGTCTTCGTGCCGAAGAACGCGCCGTTCCCGGCGCTGCTCAGCGCCATCCGCGAGGCCCACGCCGGGCGCTCGATCATGCCGCCGGGCCGCCGCGAGCAGTTCATCCGGCTGCACCGCGACCGGGAGCACGAGCGCCGCGACCTGCACGAGAAGCTGGGCAGGCTCACCCAGCGCGAGCGCGAGGTCCTCGCCCTGCTGGCGGGCGGCAAGCGGGCGCAGTCGGTGGCCGACCACTTCGTCGTCTCGCTGGCGACGGTCCGGACACAGATCCGCGCGGTGCTGACCAAGCTGGAGGTCGGCTCCCAGCTGGAGGCCGTCGCGTTGTACCGCAAGGCCGCCGGAATCTGACCCGTTCGGCCCTCGGCGCCGCCGCCGGGGGCCACCGAGAATGACGAGTCCTATCATCGCGTTCTCAACCAGTCCGGCGACATCTGCAGAGCGGAGACGACGTGGCGTCCGGTGTCGTCGGCGAGGTCCTGGGGCCGCAGCGGCGGGCCCGGTTCCTGGCAGGTCACCTGACCGACGTGCTGGTCGTCGCGGTGATGACCGTCGTCGTGGTGGCCGTGAGCCGCCCCGCGGTCGTCGACGGCCGGGTCGACCTCTCCGACGCGACGGCGGTGCTCACCCTCGTCGCTGCCGCGGTCGGGTCGGCGGCGGCGATCGTCGCGCTGGTGACGGGCCGGCTGTCCGGTGACCCCCGTCCGTCGTGGTTCGGGGCCGCCCTCCTGCTCTACGGCGTGGTGCTCCTCCCGCTGTCCGCGCTGGTCCTGCCCCAGTACCCGGCGGGCACCCCGCGGCTGGCCGTGCTGACCATGTTCGTGATCAGCCTGTGCATCCTGGTCGCCGGGCTGCGGCCGCCGCCGGTCCTCGGGGCCTGGGGCGGCTGGGCGCTGGCCGCGGTCGGCCTCGTCGTCGGCGGGGTCGTCGCGTCGCAGGCGGAGAGTCCGTTCACCCGGATGCTGGCGACCTCGCCGCTGTACTCGGTCGTGGTGCAGAGCGACTGGGCCCTGGTGGCGGTGCTGTTCCTGCTCGACGGCTACCGGCGCCCGAGCCGGGTCCGGGCCCGCATGGGGCTCGGCCTGCTGATCATCGCGGTGTCGCAGCTGTACCGGGCGATCGTGCCCGGCCAGGAGCCGATGGCCGGCCTGGTCTACCCGTCGCTGCGGGTGCTCGGGATGGGCGTCGTGCTCGCCGCGCTGCTGACCATGGCGCTGCGCACGGTGACCCGGATGCAGGACGACTACGACCAGCTCCAGGACACCCTCGGCGAGGCCTCGGCGCTGCTCGAACGGGCCACCGGCCAGACCGCCGAGCGCGACCACGAGCTGCGCAACGGGCTGGCCGGTCTGGCCGGAGCGGCGCAGCTGCTGACCACCCGCCCCGGCGGCGAGGACCCCCAGGTCGACCGGATGCGGGAGGCGGTGCTCGCCGAGCTGAACCGGCTGCGCCAGATGCTGCAGACCCCGGTCGCCGTCGACGACGCCGCGGCCGACCCGACGACCGACCGGAGCGACGCCGCCCTGCTCGACTTCGGCCCGGCGTACGCCCCGGTCGCCTCCCCGCCGGGGGCGGACACCGGCGGCGAGCACGACGTCGGGGCGGCCCTGCGCACCCTGGTGGACCTGCGCGACGGCCGCTCCATCACCCTCGACACCCAGGACGACCTGCCCCCGGTCGCGGCGCCCGAGTCGCTGACCCGCCAGGTCGTGACGAACCTGCTGGCCAACTGCGACCGGCACGCGCCCCGGACCCCGGTGGTGGTGCGGGCCCGGCTCGCCGACGAGCCGGGGCTGGTGGCCGTCGAGGTCCGCGACCACGGCCCCGGCCTGCCCGACGGGCAGGAGCAGCTCGAGATCGTCCGCGGGCGGCACGACGAGGCCGCCGGCGGCTCCGGGCTCGGGCTGCACATCAGCGCCCAGCTGGCTCAGGAGCACGGCGGCAACCTGGTGCTCCGTACGGTGCACGCACCCCGCGGCTGTCTCGCCGTACTCACACTTCCGGTGGCCCGCTGATCGGGTGACTTCGTGTCCGTGAGCTGCCGATCCGTCCACGGAAGGTCTATTCGTCGCTCCGAGTCATTCCCACGCGCCCCACGCGATCTCATACTGGTGACGCAGCGGCACGGTGCGATGACGCAATGGTCGTCCGCGCTGCCGTTCGCCGGCACGAAGGAGGTCACATGGCGCACGAGAACGACGGCACCGACCGCAGGACCCCCGCCGCCCCCACGGCCGCGGTCCTGACACCGCCGACGGGCCTGCAGCCCGTCCCGGCGCTGCCCCGGCCGCGCACCCCGTCCGAGCCCCGGACCCCGGCCGGTCCGCCGGCGCCCGCCGTACCGCAGGTGGGACTGTGCACCTGTGGCCACCCGGAGGAGGTGCACGAGCACTACCGCCCGGGCACCGACTGCGGCAGCTGCGGGCCGCGTGTCTGCGCGGGCTTCCGCTCCGCCGACGAACCGGCGCCGGCCAACCCCCTGCGGCGGTGGCTGCGCCGCCGCTGACCCACACCCCGACATACGAACGGCGCCCCGGGAGCACGTGCTCCCGGGGCGCCGTTCGTGTGTGGGTCAGGGCTGCTGGACCGCGGTGGTCCGCTCCGGGTCCGGAGTGGCCTGACCATCGAACTCGCGGGCGGCCAGCGCGCGCACGATCCCGGCGCGCCCCTCGGACACGAGCCGGCGCAGCGCCGCCGGCTTCGACTCGTCGGCGAGCCAGGCGTCCGCCGCCGCGACGGTCGGCTCCGCGACCGCCCAGGACGGGAACAGCCCGACGACGACGTTCTGCGCCAGCTCCGAGGTCCGGCGGGCCCACACGCCGTCGATCTCGTCGAAGTAGCGCCGGACGTAGCCGTCGAGCAGGCCGGGGTTCACCGTGGACAGCGCGGGGTGGGAGAACCCGGAGATCGCCGACTCGTTGATCGCGTTCGGCAGGGAGTCGTCGTGCACGGCGCGCTGCCACGCCCGCTCCTTGGCCTCCGCGGTCGGGATCAGCGCGCGGGCCCGCTCGGCCTGCCGCGCCCCGGTGGAGGTGGCGTCGCGCTCGGCCTCCTCGGCGATCTCGGTCTCGCCGGCCTTCCCGTGCGCGACGAGTGCGTGCAGCAGCCGCCAGCGCAGGTCGGCGTCGACGGTCAGGCCCTTCGGCACGTCGATGTCGAGCAGCCAGCCCTTCATCCGGTCCAGGGTGTTCTCCGGCAGCACCGACGCGGTCAGCGCGTTGACCACCGCCAGCTGGACGTCGGACCCGGGCGGGGCGGTGTCCAGGCGGAACCGCAGCGCGTCGGTCAGCAGCGGCCAGCCGCGGCCCTGCGCCCACTCCGGGGTGCAGTACGACGCCGTCGCGGTCTGGGCCTGCAGCAGGAGCCGCTGCACGACGCCGATCTCGGACTCGGTGTCGAACCCGCCGGCGACCAGGGTGACGAAGTCGCGGGCCTTCAGCTCGGCCTCGCGGGTCATCTCCCACGCGGAGGACCAGCACAGCGTGCGCGGCAGCGAGTCGGCGATGTCGCCGATGCGGTCCACCAGGGTCGCGAGCGAGCCCGGGTCCAGGCGCAGCGCGCAGTAGGTGAGGTCGTCGTCGTTGACCAGGACGAGCTTGCCGCGGGGCACCCCGACCAGGTCCGGGACGGGCGTGCGCTCGCCGGAGACGTCGAGCTCGACGCGGTGGGTGCGGACGAGCTTGCCGGTCTCCGGGTCGTCGTCGTAGACGCCGACGGCGATCCGGTGCGTGCGCAGCTCACCGGCGCCCGGCCGGGCTCCGCCCTGGACGACGTCGAAGGAGGTGAACCTGCCGGCGTCGTCGATCTGGAACGACGGGCGCAGCAGGTTCAGGCCGGTGGTGCGCAGCCACTGCGCGCCCCAGTCCGACAGGTCCCGGCCCGACGCCTTCTCCAGCGAGCCCAGCAGGTCGTCGAAGGTGGCGTTGCCCCAGGCGTGGGCGGCGAAGTAGTCGCGCAGCCCGGCGAGGAACGGTTCCAGCCCGACGTAGGCGACGAGCTGCTTGAGGACCGACGCGCCCTTGGCGTAGGTGATGCCGTCGAAGTTCACCTCGACGGCCTGCAGGTCCGGGATGTCCGCGGCGATCGGGTGCGTCGAGGGCAGCTGGTCCTGCCGGTAGGCCCAGGACTTCTCGAGGTTCGCGAAGGTCGTCCAGGCGCCGGTGTACTCGGTCGCCTCGGCCTGGCACAGCACGCTCGCCCAGGTCGCGAAGGACTCGTTGAGCCACAGGTCGTCCCACCAACGCATGGTCACGAGGTCGCCGAACCACATGTGCGCCATCTCGTGCAGGATCGTCTCGGCGCGGCGCTCGTAGAGCGTGCGGGTGACCCGCGACCGGAAGACGTAGTCCTCCAGGAACGTGATCGCGCCGGCGTTCTCCATCGCGCCCGCGTTGAACTCGGGGACGAACAGCTGGTCGTACTTGCCGAACGGGTAGGTCACCCCGAAGTTGCGGTGGTAGAAGTCGAAGCCCTGGCGGGTCTCGGTGAAGATCCGCTCGTGGTCCATGTGCGGGGCCAGCGAGGCACGGCAGTAGATGCCCAGCGGGATCTCGGCGTGCTCGTCGCGGTAGGTGTCGTGCCAGCTCGCGTACGGACCCGCGATCAGCGCCACCAGGTAGGTGGAGAGGATCTCGGTCCGCTCGAAGCGGTGGACCCCGCCCTCGACGGTCGCCGGCGCGTTGGAGATGACCTTCCAGTCCTCCGGCGCGGTCACGGTGAGGGTGTAGCGGGCCTTGAGGTCGGGCTGGTCGAAGCAGGGGAACAGCCGCTTGCAGTCGGCCGTCTCGAACTGCGAGTACAGGTAGACGGCCTGGTCGACCGGGTCGACGAAGCGGTGCAGGCCCTCACCGGTGTTGGTGTAGAGGCCGGTCGCGACGATCGTCAGCTCGTTGTCGGCGGCCAGATCGGGCAGCGCGAGGCCGTCCTCCTCGGTCCAGCCCGAGACGTCGAGGTCGGCGCCGTTCAGGGTGGCCGAGGTGATGCCGTCGCCGACCCACTCGATCCAGGTGCTCCCGCCGGGCTCGGTGGCGGTGAAGCGCACCGTCGTGGTCACCGCGAACGTCCGCTCGGAGGGGGCTCCGGCGCCGTCGGTCAGGTCGATCGTGACGTCGTAGGTCGACACGTCGAGCAGCGCGGCGCGCTCCTCGGCCTGGGTACGGGTGAGGTTGGGCGGGGTCACGTAGGTCCTCTCCGGGGAGTGGTGTCGTCCGGCATCCAATCACGGTGGGCGCGACGCGGTCCGAGGAATCGGGGGCGCGTGGCGTGCGTTGTGCCGTACATGACGACTGCTGCTGCTGAGGGCAAGGCCCGCATCGACATCTGGTTCGACCCGCTGTGTCCCTGGGCGTGGCTGACCTCCCGCTGGGTGCTGGAGGTGGAGAAGGTCCGCGACGTCGACGTCACCTGGCACGTGATGAGCCTGGCCGTGCTGAACGAGGGCCGTGACCTGCCCGAGCAGTACGCGGAGATGATGAAGAAGGCGTGGGGCCCGGTGCGGGTGTGCATCGCCGCCGCCGAGCAGCACGGCACCGAGGTGCTCGCGCCGCTCTACACCGCCCTCGGGGAGCGGATCCACAACCAGCAGAACAAGGACTTCGACGACGTCGTCGCCGGCGCGCTCAAGGAGGTCGGCCTTCCGGAGTCGCTGGCCGGGGCCGCGCACTCCACCGAGTGGGACGAGAAGCTGCGCGCCAGCCACCACGAGGGCATGGACCCGGTGGGCCTCGACGTCGGCACCCCGACGATCCACGTCGACGGCGTGGCGTTCTTCGGGCCGGTCATCTCCCGGGTCCCGAAGGGGGAGGACGCCGGCCGCCTGTTCGACGGCGCCCGGCTGCTGGCCGAGAACCCGCACTTCTTCGAGCTCAAGCGCACCCGCACCGAGGACCCGTCCTTCGACTACTGACCCGCTCCGGCGGGTGATCGCCGCGGCCGAGGGGACCGGTGCCGGATCCGGCACCGATCCGCTCACCGCCGGTGATCTCCGACGACGGCTGCTCGCGATCGCGAACGGGATGGCCCGTTCGGCCGTGGCGGGCCCCGCGGGGGCGCACAGTGCTCCGCCGTGGACACCTGGTTCTCGCGGCGGACGACGTCGGTGCTCGGGGCGGTGGCGCTGGTCGCCGGGACGCTCGCGGGCGGGCAGATCGCCGTCGGTGCGGTGCTGGAGCGTGGGGCACTCGCCGACGCGGTGCCCCGCACGTCGCTGAGCCCGTACTCCGACGGCGCGTTCACCGTGCGGGCGGCGGCGGTGGACAGCCGGGTCGACATCGCCGGGGCCGAGGACGGCTCCTACGTGCTCGGCCACACCCCGGCGGGCAGCGACGTCGTCCTCGACCTCGACCTGCTCTCCGGCGACACCGCGCGCCCGTGGTGGGTGCAGCCCGCGACCGGGACGACCCTGGAGCTGGCCCAGCTGTCGAGCTCGGGGATCGCCCGGTTCCCGGTGCCGCAGGGCACGGGCGGGAGCACCGACTGGGTGCTGGTGGTCGACGACGTCGCCGCCGGGTACGGCGCCTCCGACGCCGACGCCATCGCGCGGGCGGTGGGGGAGCGGGTGCGCGCCGCGGTGGCGGAGGCGGGGTCCGGTGCGGATCCGGACCGCGCCGGCTCCGGGGGCGGCTCGGACAGCGGCTCCGACAGCGGCTCGGACAGCGGCTCCGGCGACGGCCCGGACGGCGGCGGCTCCGACGGGCCCGATCCGAGTGGCTCCCGCTCGGGCGGCTCCGGCTCGGACGACTCTGCCTCGCGCGGCTCCGGCTCGAGCGGCTCTGGCTCGGGCGGTTCCGGTTCGGACGGCGGGGTGGGCGACCCCGGCGGTTCCGGCCAGCGATCCGGCGGTAGCGCCGGTGACGGCCCGGCCTCGGGCTCCGAGCCGGAGGACCGCGACTTCGGCGGCTCCGGCGACTCCGGCCGCTCCCACGACGACGGTGGCTCGTCCGAGGGCAGGTCCGGAACCGACGGCTCCGGGTCCGGTCGCGACGACTCCGGTCGCGACGACTCCAGCGGCGACAAGTCCGGCGGCGACGAGAAGCCCGGCGACGAGAAGCCCGGCGACGAGAAGCCCGGCGGCGAGAAGTCCGGCGGGAACGAGGACAGCGGAGCGAAGGACAGCGGGACCAAGGACAGCGGGGCCGAGGGCGGTGGGGGCGACAGCGGGACCCCGGCACCCCGAGCCCCGGCACCCCGGGCCCCGGCCCCGGAGCGGGAGGAGAAGAAGGAACCGACGCCGTCGTCGTCGGCGAAGGCGGCCGACGGCACCTGGGACCGGTTGGCGCAGTGTGAGTCCTCCGGCGACTGGGCCATCTCGACCGGCAACGGCTACCACGGTGGTCTCCAGTTCGACAAGGGCACCTGGAGCGACTTCGGCGGTACGAAGTACGCCCCCACCGCCGACGGTGCGACCAAGGAGCAGCAGATCGAGATCGCGACCAAGGTCCGCGACGCCCGCGGTGGTTACGGATCGTGGCCGGCGTGTGCCAACAAACTGGGCCTTCCGAGGTGATCGGGCGTCCTGTGGTGTGGCGTACGGTCGCTGGCTGCTCGACGGGTGGTCGCGTAGGGTCCGTGGTCCCTCTCCCGGTCGTCTGCAGCACCTGCCCTGCCGACGGCGGCCCGGCCCCGATTCCCTACCCTTGGACCTCATGAGTTCGCCCACCCCCGACACGCCCCGGATCGGGAACCGCTACCGGCTCGACGAGCGGATCGGTGCCGGTGCGATGGGCGCCGTGTGGCGGGGGACGGACGAGCTGCTGAACCGGACGGTGGCGGTCAAGGAGCTGCTCGCGGCGGCGCTGCCGTCCGACGAGCAGCTGGAGGAGTCCCGCCAGCGGATCCTGCGCGAGGGCCGGATCGGTGCCCGCCTGCAGCACGCGCACGTGATCAGCATGTTCGACGTCGTCGTCCACGACGACCGTCCGTGGCTGGTCATGGAGTACCTGCCGTCGCGCTCGCTGGCCGCGGTCCTCGCCGAGAAGGGCCCGATCCCGCCGCGGGAGGCCGCCGCGATCGGCCGTCAGGTCGCCGACGGGCTGGCCGCCGCGCACACCGCCGGTGTCGTGCACCGTGACATCAAGCCGGGCAACGTCCTGATCGCCGAGGACGGCCGGGCCAAGATCACCGACTTCGGTGTGTCCCGCGCCGTCGACGACGTGCAGCTCACCCGCACCGGCGTCATCGCCGGCACGCCGGCGTTCCTCGCCCCCGAGGTCGCCCGCGGCCAGGAGCCGACGGCCGCCTCGGACATCTTCGCGCTCGGCGCGATGCTCTACGCCTCGGTCGAGGGCGAGCCGCCGTTCGGCCTCGACGACAACGCCTACGCCCTGCTCCACAAGGTCGCCACCGGCGCGATCACCCCGCCGCGGGAGGCGGGCCCGCTGACCGCGCTGCTGATGCGCCTGCTCGCCAACGACCCCGCCGAGCGGCCCAGCGCCGCCCAGGCCCGCGACGCGCTCGCCCGGATCGCCGCGGGCCAGTCCGTGGCCGGTCTCGCGACGCCGTCGACGGCGTCCGCGGTGATGGACACCGGTGACGCCGTGGCCGCGCCGCACGGGCTCGCCGCGCAGGGCGGCGGGACGGTCGTCGACGCCCCGGCCGTCCCCGCGCCGCAGGTCATCCCCGGTGCCGGGGGGCGCGGTGGCCGCCGGAAGGGTGCCCCCCGTTCCCGGGACGGGCGAGGCCGTCGCACCCCGGTCGTGCTGGGTGCGCTCGCCGTGCTGCTCGTCGTCGGCGGCGGTGTCGCGTTCGGCATCTACTCGACCAACCAGCAGCAGGGCACCCCGCCGGTGATCGCCGCCCCGCCGACGAGCGGGTCCCCGTCGCCGAGCGCGACCCCGACGACCACGCCCGCGCCGACCACCTCCGCGACGCCGACGCCCACGCCGACCACCGGCACCGGGCAGGTGCAGGACCCGGTCTCGTTCGTGCAGAACTACTACCGGATGCTGCCCGACGACATCGACGGCGCGTTCGCGATGCTCAGCCCGCAGGCACAGGCCCAGAGCCAGGGCATCCAGGGCTTCCGGTCCTTCTACAGCACCGTGCGCAACGTCTACGCCGAGAACCTGCGCAACGCCGGCCCGAACACGGTCACCGCGACCGTCGTGTTCATGCGCAACGACGGCACGACGACCCGGGAGAACTACCGGTTCGTCGTCGGCACCAACAGCGAGGGCCAGGAGATCCTGCAGTCGTTCAGCACGGCCTGACCCGCTCGGCCGGGCCGGGTCGCCCGTTCAGCCACGGGCCGTCGTCGCGGTCACGAAGTCCACGATCCGGGCGTTCGCCGCGGCCCGGGTGTGCCGGTCGTGCACCTCGTGGCCCTCGTCCGGGATGCGCAGCAGCTCCACCGGGGCGCCGCGCCCGGCCAGCGCCGCGTGGATCGCGAGCGCCTGGGTCAGCGGGACGTTCGTGTCGTGCTCGCCGTGCACGACCAGCAGCGGCACGGCGATCCGGTCCGCCGTCCGCAGCGGGGACAGCTCCTCCAGCAGCGCGCGGTCCCGGTCCGGGTGCCCATACTCGGTCGTCGCGGGACCGCTGATCCAGGGCTCGGAGTCGGCGAAGAAGGCGGCCATGTCGGACATGCCGCACACGTCGACGCCGGCCGCGAACAGCTCCGGGAACCGGGTCAGCGCGGCGAGGGTGAGGAACCCGCCGTAGGACCGGCCGCCGACGACGATCCGGCGCGGGTCGACGTCGGGCACCCCGGCCAGGAGCCGGGTCGCGGCCCGCACGTCGGCGATCGACTCCGGCCGCAGCGCGCCGTCGTCGAGCCGGGCGAAGGCCCGCCCCCGCCCGGAGGAGCCGCGCACGTTCGGTGTGAGCACGGTGACCCCGGCGGCGACCAGCGCGTGCAGCAGGGGCGCCCAGCCGGGCCGCTCCTCGGACTCGGGGCCGCCGTGCAGCCAGACGAACCCCACCCCCGTCGGCGACGACGGCCGGTGCAGCCACCCGGCCAGCCGCAGCCCGTCCTCGGCGGGGAAGCCGACCGCCTCCGGGCGCGGCGGCCGGGGCGTCACCGGGGTCCCGCCGAGCAGCGGTGTGGCCGGGCGGGCGTCGAGCGGCAGCCGCACCACGTACGGCGGCACCCCCGGGGAGTGGCCCGCGACCAGCAGCGACACGCCGTCGCGGGCGAAGGTCACCCCGGTGACGACGTCGCACGGCGCGGGCAGTCGCTCCGGTCTCCCGCCGCGCAGGTCGGCGATCTCGACCTGGCTGCGCCCGCCGACGTTCCACACCAGCGCGGCCCGCGGGCCGCCCGGGTCCAGTGCCACGACCTCCAGGTCGGCGCCGGGCCGGACGGCGACCGGGCGCGCGGGGGACAGGCGGTGCTCGGCCGTGGGGCCGAGCGCGACGGCGAGCAGCGCGGCGTGCTCGCGGTCGGCGTCGGTGTGCACCCACAGCGTGCCGGGGGCGGAGCCGAAGCGGGCGGCGGCGGTCAGCGCACCGCCGGGCCCGTCGATCACCCGGTCCCGGGTGCCGCGGTGCAGGTCGACCAGCTCCAGGGCGCGCTCCCCACGACGCCCGGTGCGCAGCACGACCCGGCGGCCGTCCGCCGACACCGCCTGGACGACGGCCGCCTGCCCGGACCCGAGGACGGTGGAGGAGCCGTCACGCACGTCGACCAGGCAGGCGGTGCCGTCGCCCGGCTCGCTGCCGCGCGGTGTCGCGTCGGACAGCACGGTGACGCCGAGCGACCGTCCGGTCGGGGCCCAGGCCCCCAGCACGACGGCGGTGGCGTGCGTCGCGATCCCGACGGCCGGTCCGCCGTCGGGGTCGAGCAGCGCCACCCGGGTGCGGTCGCCGCCGCACGGGGCGACCTGCACCGCGATCCGGCTGCCGTCGGGGGACCAGGACAGCGCCGTCACGTCGGCGTACGGGCCGGGCGCCGACAGCACCCGTGCCTCGTCCGGGTCGATGGGCCCGTCCGGCGGCAGCGTCGCGACGTGCACCCGCGGGCGCCCGGTGCGGTCGGAGATCCAGGCGATGCGGGTGCCGTCCGGGGACACCGCGGGGGAGTGGTGCCCGGGTGCAGCCCCGGCGCCGTCACGGTCGGGGACGGTCTGGGTGATCTGCCCGGTCTGCCCGGCCTCCACCGATCGCACCCCCGGTTCTGCCCTCGTGCCCTGCGGTTCCGCCTGGCCGGACGTCGAAACTACCCGGTGGGTCCGCGCCGGGTTCCACCTCACGTGCGCCGGGCCGCTCGTGCAAGACCCACAGCGTTTCGGGGTGATGACGACCACTACGGCGAACGAGGGATTCGTTCGTAGGTAAAACGAACAAACTCTGGACCGGGGCGGGCTCCGGGAGCATGCTCGCCGGACCCCCACCTCCAGGAGCAGACGATGGCCGTCCCCGCCCCGACCCCCGCCGACAAGTTCTCCTTCGGACTGTGGACCGTCGGCTGGACCGCAGCCGACCCGTTCGGCTCGCCCACCCGCCCCGAGCTCGACGTCGTCGAGGCCGTCGAGGAGCTCGCCGCGCGCGGCGCGTGGGGCCTCACGTTCCACGACGACGACCTGTTCGGCTTCGCGCCGGACCCGGCCCACCGGGACCGGCAGATCGCACGCCTGCGGAAGGCGTGCGAGGCGACCGGCATGACCGTCCCGATGATCACCACCAACCTGTTCTCGCACCCGGTGTTCAAGGACGGCGGGTTCACCTCCAACGACCGCACCGTGCGGCGGCTCGCGCTGCGCAAGGTGCTGCACAACGTCGAGCTGGCCGCCGAGCTCGGTGCCCGCACCTTCGTCCTCTGGGGCGGCCGGGAGGGCTCGGAGTACGACTCCGCGAAGGACGTCCGCGCCGCCCTGGACCGCTACCGCGAGGCCATGGACCTGCTCTGCGGGTACGTCCTGGAGCAGGGCCACGACATCCGGTTCGCGATCGAGCCCAAGCCGAACGAGCCCCGCGGCGACATCCTGCTTCCCACCGTCGGGCACGCCCTGGCCTTCGTCGAGCGGCTCGCCCACCCCGAGCTCGTCGGGGTCAATCCCGAGGTCGGGCACGAGCAGATGGCCGGGCTCAACATGGCCCACGGCGTCGCCCAGGCGTTGTGGGCCGGGAAGCTGTTCCACATCGACCTGAACGGCCAGCGCGGCATCAAGTACGACCAGGACCTGGTGTTCGGCCACGGTGACCTGCTCAACGCCTTCGCGCTGGTCGACCTGCTCGAGACCGCGGGCTACGACGGCCCCCGCCACTTCGACTACAAGCCCTCGCGCACCGAGGACCGCCGCGGGGTGTGGGACTCCGCCGAGGCGAACATGCGGACCTATCTGCTGCTGCGTGAGCGGGCGGCCGCGTTCCGGGCCGACCCCGAGGTCGTCGCCGCGCTCGCCGAGGCCGGCGTGCCCGCGCTGTCCGAGCCGACGCTGGGGGCCGGGGAGACCGCGGCCGACCTGCTCGCCGATCCGGCGCTGGACACCGTCGACCCGGACGCGCTCGGCCGTCGCGGGTACGGCTTCGTCCGGCTGCACCAGCTCGTGGTGGAGCACCTCGCCGGAGCACGATGACCCCCGTGCCCGACCGACCGGCTCCCCGCCCCCAGGCCCTGCCCGCGCGTCCCCCGACGGTGCGCCGGCACAACCTCGGGCTGCTGCTGGGAGTGCTGCGGACGGCCCCGTCGTCGCGGGCATCGCTCGCCGCGGCGACCGGGCTGACCTGCGGGACCGTCGCGGGGCTGCTGGACCCGCTGGTCGCCGCGGGGGTGCTCGCGGAAGGGGAGCCGGACCGCAGCGGGGTCGGGCGGCCCGGGACGCCGCTGGCGTTCGCCGGCACCGGGCCCGTCGTGCTGGCCGTGTCGGTCGAGGTCGACGGCGTCGACGCGCTGGTCACCGGCCTGGACGGGCAGGTGGTGCGCCGGTCGCGCCGGCGCCGGGACCACCGTGGCCTCGGCCCGGACGCGGTGTTCGGGCGGGCCGCTCGGACCGTGGCGACCCTGGCCGCGCGCACCGGACGTCCGGTCGCCGGGGCCGGGATCGCCGTCCCCGGACCGGTGCACGGCTCCGACGGCGCGGCGGTGCTGCTGCGGGCCCCGAACCTGCCCCTGCTCGACGGCTGCCGCCCCGCCGAGCACGCCGGCGCGCTCGGCGGGGTGCCGCTGCTCGTCGGCAACGAGGCCTCGCTCGGCGCGCTCGCGCACCTGGGCCAGGCCGACGACTTCGTCTACGTCTCCGCCGACGTCGGGATCGGCGGCGGGATCGTCGTCGACGGGCGGGTGCCGCCCGGTGCCCGCGGCGTCGCCGGGGAGATCGGGCACGTCGTGATCGAGCGCGACGGGCGGCGTTGCGGCTGCGGCGGCACCGGCTGCGTCGAGGTCTACGCGGGCCTGCCCGCCCTGCTCGGCGACGCGGGCGTCGCCGACGTCGCCGCGCTGCGGACCGCCGCCCGCGCGGGGGATCCGGCCGCGACGGGGGCGCTGGCCCGGGCCGGCACCGCGCTCGGGACGGCGCTGACGTCGGTGCTCCACGTCGTCGACGTCGGCACCGTCGTCCTCGGCGGCAGCTACGCCGAGCTGGGCACCTGGCTGGCGCCCGCGGTGCGGGCGGAGCTCGTGGGCCGCGGGGTCGCGACCGGGCCGGACGTCGCGGTGGTCGTGTCCCCGCACGGCCGCGCGGCCACCGTCACCGGTACCGCCCGCGCCGTCGCCGACCGGGTGCTGGGCGAGCCGGACCTGCTGCTCGCCGGCTGAGCCGGCCTCAGGCCAGCACCCAGGTGTCCTTCGCCCCGCCGCCGCGTGAGGAGTTCACGATCATCCCGCCGGGCGGGGCGACCCGCGACAGCGCCGCGGGCAGCACGTCGACCTCGGGCACTCCGCCGGCACCGGGGGACTGCACCGCGAAGACCCGCAGGTCGACGGCCTGGGGCTGCAGAGCGCCGTCGGTGAACGTGGGGTGGGTGGAGATCCCGACGAGGTCCTGGGCGACCCAGCCGGCCGGGGTGGCCCGGATCGCCTCGGCCACCCGGTCCAGCTCGGCCCGATCGGCGTACGGGCCGATCACGATCCCGGCGCCGCCGTAGCCGTCGACGGGTTTGAGCACCAGCTGGTCGAGCCGGTCCAGGACCTGCTCACGGGCCGCCGGGTCGACGCAGGGCAGCGTCGGCACCGAGGCCAACACGGGCTTCTCGCCGAGGTAGTAGCGGATCATCTCCGGCACGTAGGCGTAGACCAGCTTGTCGTCGGCGACGCCGTTGCCGGGCGCGTTGCGCAGCGCGACCCGTCCACGGGCCATCGCCGCCCACAGCGCGCGACCGAGCGGCCGGTGGTCGGCGCCGCGGGCGGTGGCGAGCTCGTTCTCGTCCATCCGACGGTAGAGGGTGGTGATCCGGCGCCGCCGCCCGCCGCCGACGAGGAAGACCGCACCGTCGGTGACCTGCAGCCGCGCCGGGGTCACCAGCGGGACGTCCATCGCCTCGGCGAGCAGCTGGTGCTCGAAGAACGCCGGGTCCACCTCGCCCGCGGTCAGCAGCGCGGCCTCCCCGTCGGGCCCGTCGGGGTCGCCCGCCGCGAGCGCGGCGCGCAGCCGTTCCGGCACGTCGTCGAGGTGGCGGACCTCCGACGGCGACTCCAGGTCGGGCAGCACGCTGCGGATCAGCCGCCGGCTCATCATCGAGAACCCGATGCCCGACGGGACCCGCAGGTTGTCCTCCAGCACGACCCAGCCGTCGGCGTCGTCGCGGACCAGGTCGATGCCGCCGACGGCGATCCGGACGGCGTCCGGGGGCACCAACGCGCCGGAGCGGGTGCGGCCGGGGGCCTGCTCGACCACCGACCCCGGGACGACCCGGTCGCGCACGATCTCACGGCGGCCGTAGACGTCGCGGACGAAGCACTCCAGCGCCCGGATCCGCTGCTCCAGCCCGGACGCCAGGTGTGCCCAGTCCTGGGCCTCGATGATCCGTGGGACCAGGTCCAGCGGGAACAGCCGCTCGCCGTCGTCGCCGGGCTCGACGCCGGGCACCGGGAAGGTCACCCCGCGGGCGCGCTGCTCGGTGCGCAGGGCGGCTTCCGCCGCGGCCAGGCCGCGCGGGCCGAGCCGCTCCAGCGACCGGAACAGCCAGCCGTAGCCGGGCCGGACGGCGCCGGTCGCGTCGACGGCCTCGTCGTAGCGGGGCGGGACGTAGCCGTGCAGCAGCTCCGGCGCGGACGGCACGGTCTCCGCGGGTGCCGACGGCGGCCGCTCGCCGTGCGTGCGTGCCAGCAGGTCGTCGACGACGTCGGCCAGCGAGCCGCGACGCCCGAAGGCCCGCCGCTGCGCCGCCGCGCCCGACCCGCGGGCCAGGACGCCCTCGGCGAGCTCGGCGACCTGGTCGTGGTCACCGACCTCCTCCAGCCACGGCCGAAGCTCCTCGACCAGTCCGCGCAGCTGCATCGACGGGGAGCTCAGCGTCGGGGGACCGCCGGGGGCCCGGCCGATGTCGACGAGGTCGCCCTCCAGCCCGGACCGTGCGGCCCGCCACCCGGCCGCACGCAGCAGCTCGTACCGGGCGCGGGGCAGCGGTCTGCCCGCCTCGGTGTCGGCGCGGGCGCGGGCGACCAGGGCACGGAACAGTCCCGCGACCAGCACGACGTCGTCGACGTCGGGGCAGGCGTCGCACAGCCGCAGCTCGACGGTCGGCAGGTGCGCGCTGGGGCGGACGTCGAAGTAGAGCATCCCGGCGTCGCTGATCGTCCCGGACGCGATGAGCTCGTCGATCATCGCGTCGTACTCGGCGGCGGTGGTGACGTCACCGGGTGGTCCCGCGGTGGGCCAGCGCTGCCAGATCATGCTGCGGTAGCTGGCGTAGCCGGTGTCGTGGCCGCGCCAGTACGGCGAGCTGGCGGTGATCGCGAGCAGGGTCGGCAGCGCGGGCGCGACCCGGCGCGAGACCTGCACGGCGGTGTCGCGGTCGGGGACGTCGACGTGCACCTGCACCCCGCAGATGTGCTGCTCGCGCACCAGCATCTGGTACTCGTGCTGCATCCGCTCGTAGCGGGCACCGGCCGAGATGTCGTCGCCGGACAGGTCGACCAGCGGCACCGTCCCGGCCGCGACGACACCCAGCCCCAGGGGCTCGGCGGCCTCGCGCAGCCGGTTCCGCAGGCGTCGCACGTGGGCGCGCAGCTCGTCCAGCGACGGGGTCGCGGGCGAGTTGGTCTCGACCAGCGACCGTTGCAGCTCGGGGAAGAACTCCGCCCCGTCCAGGTGCTCCAGCAACCGTTCCGCGTCGGGCGCGGCCCGGCGGTCGGCCAGGCCGACCACGTGGAACTCCTCCTCGACCCCCACCAGCGGCACGTTCCCCACGGCCGGTGACGCTAGGTGGCTCCTGTTACGTCCGTGTGTCCCGCGGCGATCACGCCCGACACCGTGCCGGCCGCTGGTCCGGACGGCGGTACCGGATCCTCTGTCCGGATCAGTTCCCACTGGGTGTTCTCGCTAGCGTGTCCGGATCCGCCGACCCCACGGAGCCGCCATGACCGCCGGCCGCCGCGCGCGGGCCCTGGTCGCCCTGGTCCAGGTGCTCGGGCTCGCCGTGTGGTTCTCCGCGTCCGCGGTGCTGCCCGAGCTGCGCGCCGAGTGGAACCTGTCCGCGACGGCCGGGGTCTGGCTGACGACGTCGGTGCAGCTCGGGTTCGCCGCCGGCGCGGTGGTCTCGGCGGTGCTGACCCGCGCCGACCGGGTCCCGCCGCAGCGGTTGCTCGCGGGCGGCGCGGCCGCGGCCGCGGCGTGCACGCTGCTGCTCGCCGCCGTCGTCGACGGGCCGGTGGCGGCGCTGGTGCTGCGGACGCTGACCGGGGTGTGTCTCGCGCTGGTCTACCCGGTCGGCATGAAGATCATGACGTCCTGGTCGGACCGGTCGCGCCGGGCCCGTGACCTCGGGGTGCTGGTCGGCGCGCTGACCGTCGGCTCGGCGCTGCCGCACCTGATCGGTGGGCTGCCCGGGCTGCCGTGGCGCGGGGTGCTCGCCGGCGCCGCGCTGTGCGGGCTCGCGGCGGCCGCGCTGGCCCACTGGTGCCTGCGTCCCGGACCGGCGCTCGCCCCGGCCCCGCCCCCGGACACCGGCTACGCGCTGCGGCTGCTCCGGGAGCCCGGCCCGCGGCTGGTCGTGCTCGGCTACCTCGGACACATGTGGGAGCTGTACGCGCTCTGGACCTGGCTGGGCGCCGCACTCGCCGGTGGCGACCCCGGCCCGTCGGAGCACCTGCTGGTGTTCGTGGCGGCCGGTCTGGGCGGCGCCGCCGGCTGCGTGCTGGGCGGCCGCGCCGCGGACCGCTACGGCCGCGTCCCGGTGATCGCGACGGCGCTGCTGGTCAGCGGCGTCTGCTCCGTGGTGTCCCCGTTCGTGATCGGCGCAGCGCCCCTGCTGGTGAGCGCGTTCTGCGTGCTGTGGGGCGCGGCCGCCGTCGCCGACTCCGCGGTCCTGACGACGGCGACGATCGAGATCGCCGACCCCCGCTACACCGGCACCGCTCTGACCGTGCAGACCGCGCTGGGGTTCCTGCTCACCGTCGCCGGGATCGCGACGGTCCCGGTGGTCGCGGCCGCGGTCGGATGGCAGGCGGCGCTCGTGGTGCTCGCCGTCGGCCCGGCGCTGGGACTGCCCGCGGTGCTCGCACTGCGCCGGCACCTGCCCGCCGTGCCGGCCCCTTCGGTCACCCCCTCGGCCGGCCCCGCCGCGGGCCTTCCGATGGACCTGCCGACGGTCGAGCTCCCCCGGATCGCGACGGACGACCACCCGACCGCGCCGCTGCCCCGGGTGGTGGCCGGGCCACCGACCGTGGAGCTGTACCGCCTGCGCCGGGCGGCGGGCGTGGAACCCGACCCGTCCGGTGTCGCCGGCCGCGTCGCGCGCGTGCTGTCCGACCGGTCCCGGGGCGCCGCCCCACCGGCCGCTGTCCAGCCGGCCGCTGTCCAGCCGAACGCAGCCCAGCCGGTCGCTCCCCGGCTCGACGGCGTCCCGCCCGACACGGCCCCGCCTGCCGCACGCGGATCGGGGTGGGGCACCGGTCCGGCTCCGCGCTGGCCGGACCGACCGGACGGGTGACCCCGGAGCATCGGGAGGCAGGCCGCGACGGCCACCGGGATCGCGGCGCCGGGGCGGAGGTCGCAACGGACCGCACCCGGCCGGTCGTGCAGGGATTCGCTTACCCGGTAAGCGAATCCACTCGAGGGGTGCCGCCACCCGAGGTCGGCGACCCCGAGCGGTGACGACCTGCACCATCGCTCCCGGCTCCCGGCTCCCGGCTCCCGGCTCCCGGCTCCCGGCTCCCGGCACCGCCCGGCTCCTGCGGCGTGGTCGGCAGACCCTTGTTCTGCGAACTCGCTTACCCGGTAAGCGAATTCGCAGAGGGGACATCCGGAACCGCGGCACCGGAACCCCCGGCCGCCCGGGCGATCCGCAGCAGGTCCGTGTGCTGCGCAGCCGCCTCGTCGGGCGTCATCGGGTCGCCGTGCCCGGGCACGAACACCCGGGTGGCGACGGCCGAGGGTGCCGTGCCGACGTCGAGCAGCAGCCCCACGGCGGCCGCCCAGTCCCGGGGGTAGGCGTCCGGCCCGAACGACGGCGGCGCTCCGTTCTCCAGCAGGTCCCCGGCGAAGAGCACTCCCGCGTCGGGGACGTGCACCGCCAGGTCGTGTCCGGTGTGGGCGGGGCCGGGATGCACGAGCTGCACGACGCGTCCGCCCAGGTCGACCGGGTGCACCGAGCCGGCGCGGGGGCAGACCGGGCGGTCGGGGAGCACCGGGACGGTGGCGGCGAGCGCGTCGGCCGTCGCGGCGGCGGTCGAGCCGCCTGTGCCCCCGGGTGTCTCCGGAGTCGCGGTAGTGCCGGACCCAGTGGGCGCGCTGCGCGGCGGCCGTCGCCAGGAGCGCGCCGGCGCAGCCGGCCTGGGCGTACACCGGGGCTCCGGGGAACGCGGCGGTGCCGAAGCAGTGGTCGAAGTGTGCGTGGGTGAGGGCCACGACGACCGGCAGTGCGGTCACCGCACGCACCGCGGTGGCGAGCTCGGCGCCCTGGGCGGTGTCGCCGCGGGTGTCGATCACCAGCGCCGCGGAGGTGCCGAGCACGAGGCCGGTGGTCAGGTCCAGCTCGTCGTGCCGGCGGGCGAGCACACCGTCGGCGAGCTCCACCCAGCGCCCGTCCACCCGCTGCCCGTCCACCCGCTGCCCGTCCGACCGCTGCCCGTCCGACCGCTGCCCGTCCATCCGGTGATCCTCGCGCTCAGACCGCGATCGCGGCGGACCGGCCCAGGGCGTCGGTTCCCGGGCCGAGCACCTCCGCGGTCCCGCGGGCCACCCGCTCGGCCGTCCAGGCACAGGCCAGTGCGTCGAGGACGTCGTCGAGCCGGGCGGCGGTGGGCAGGTCACCGAGCGACGCGGCGGAGGGGACCCACCCCGACAGCGCCGCGACCCGCTGGCCCGCCCCGCGCGCGGTCTTCTTCGACGCGAACGCCACCGCCGGTGCCATCGTGCGGAACGACAGCTCCGGGTGCGTCTCGACCACCGACGACGGCAGCCGCACCCGTTGGAACTCCCGGATCTTGTCGACGATGTACCAGGTCTGGAGGCTGATCTTCTTCCCCGTGACGGCCCGGGCGGCGGCACAGGCCTCCTCGTAGGTCTGCGCGTCGAGCACCGGGGCGGGCGGGGTGGGGAACAGCGAGGACCGCGCCCGGCCCAGCCGCGCCGACGCGAGGACCTCGGCCTCGCGCCGCTGCGCACCGGCCGGGACCGACAACGGGATGTCGACCCCCACGGCGTCGCACCCGGCCGTCGCGGCCAGCACCGACGCCGCGTCGGGGACCACCGTCCACCTCACCTCACGTGCTGCTCCGCTGCCGGAGAGCACGCACACCACCCAGCCACCCGGGACCCCGTCCACGCCGCCGATCCGCATGGGGGAGGATCGTGCCCCGTGCGCGTCTACCTGGGCAGTGACCACGCCGGTTTCGAGGTCAAGGGCAAGCTCGTCGAGTACCTGACCGAGAAGGGGATCGAGGCGATCGACGTCGGGGCGCCGACCTACGACGCCCTCGACGACTACCCCGCGTGGTGCATCGAGACCGCGCGGCGCGTGGTCGAGGACCCGACGTCCCTCGGCATCGTGCTCGGCGGATCCGGCAACGGCGAGCAGATCGCCGCCAACAAGGTGCAGGGCATCCGCGCCGCGCTGGCGTGGGACGAGGCCACCGCCACCCTCGCCCGCGAGCACAACGACGCCCAGATCATCGGCATCGGCGCGCGGCAGCACTCGTTCACCGAGGTCGTCGCGATCGTCGACGCCTTCATCACCACCCCGTTCTCCGGCGACGCGCGCCACCAGCGCCGCATCGACCAGGTCCTCGACTACGAGCGGACCGGGAAGATCGAGCTCCCCGCGTCCTGATCCCCGAGTCCTGACCCGGAGCCGAGATGCCCGAGGGACACACGCTGCATCGGCTGGCCCGGCTGCACCGGAAGCTGTTCGTCCGCCGGCCGGTCGGCGTCTCCAGCCCGCAGGGCCGCTTCGCCGCCTCCGCGGCACTGCTCGACGGCGAGGTGATGACCGGCGCCGAGGCGCACGGCAAGCACCTGTTCCACCGCTACGGCCGCGACCGCGTCGTGCACGTCCACCTCGGGCTGTACGGCACGTTCGTCGAACAGTCGCTGCCCGCGCCGGAACCGGTCGGCCAGCTGCGGATGCGGCTGGTGGGGCAGACCCACTACGCCGACCTGCGCGGCCCGACCGCCTGCGAGCTCCTCACCTCGGCCGAGGCCCGCGCGCTGCGGGCCCGGCTGGGTGCGGACCCGCTGCGTACCGACGCCGACCCGGACACGGTCTGGGCCCGGATCTCGGCCTCGCGCAGCCCGCTCGCGACGTTGCTGATGGACCAGAAGGTGCTCGCCGGCGTCGGGAACGTCTACCGCGCCGAGGTCCTGTTCCGGCACGGCCTGGACCCGCAGCTCCCGGGCCGGGCGCTGGACCGGGAGACGTGGGACGCGATGTGGGCCGACCTGGTTGTGCTCATGCGTGACGGCGTGCGGACCGGCCGCATCGACACCGTCCGCCCCGAGCACGACCCGCGCCGCCGCGGAGAGCCCGGGCGCACCGACCGGCACGGCGGGGAGGTCTACGTCTACCGCCGCGCCGGGATGGACTGCCTCGTCTGCGGGACGCCGGTGCGGCACGCCGAGCACCAGAACCGCAACCTGTTCTGGTGCCCGCGCTGCCAACCGGCAGCCGTCTAGGGAGGCGGCCTAGGGTGGCGGCCGTGGTGGAGCAGAAGCCGATCGAGTGCTGGATGACCGACATGGACGGCGTCCTCGTCCGCGAGGGCACCATCGTCCCGGGGGCGGACACCCTGTTGTCGCGGCTGCGCGACAAGGGCGTCCCGTTCCTGGTCCTGACCAACAACAGCATCCACACCCCCCGCGACCTGCGCTACCGGCTGCAGGCCACCGGCCTCGACGTGCCGGAGGAGTCGATCTGGACCTCCGCGCTCGCCACGGCCGCGTTCCTCGGGGAGCAGCGCCCACAGGGCAGCGCCTACGTGATCGGCGAGGCCGGGCTGACCACGGCGCTGCACGACATCGGCTACGTCATCACCGACCGCAACCCCGACTACGTGGTGCTCGGCGAGACCCGCACCTACAGCTTCTCCTCGATCGCCACCGCGATGCGCCTGGTGGAGCAGGGCTCCCGGTTCGTCGCCACCAACCCCGACGCGACCGGCCCGTCGCCCGAGGGCATCCTCCCCGCGACCGGCTCGGTCGCCGCGATGATCTCCAAGGCGACCGGGGTCGACCCGTACTTCGTCGGCAAGCCGAACCCTCTGATGATGCGGGCCGCGCTCAACCGGCTCGGTGCGCACTCGGAGTCCACGGTCATGATCGGCGACCGGATGGACACCGACATCCTCGCCGGGCTGGAGGCCGGGATGCGCACGGTGCTGGTGCTCTCGGGGATCACCAAGGAGCACGAGATCGACCGGTTCCCGTTCCGCCCGAACCGGGTCGTCTCCTCGGTCGCGGACCTGATCGACGACGTCTGACCTGCGGGGTTGCGAACTACACCGATGTGGTTCACCCTCGAACGCATGTACGGAGAACTGGTGTCCTGGCAGCGGTGCGCCGCCTGCGGCGCGGAGGCCGAGCTCCCCGGTGACGAGACGGCGGGCGTCGCCGTCCCGTGCCCGGACTGTCCCGGCTCGATGACCGAGGAGTTCAGCTGGGACGCGGTCGCGGCCTGAGCGGCCCGCTCAGATCTTGAACCCCAGCGCGCTGGGCTCGCCCCGGCGCAGCGCCGCGACGTGCTCGACGACCGTGGTCAGCGAGTGCAGGTCGTGGCCGTTGCGCATGGCCGAGACCAACGCGCGCTCGGCGGCCTCGATGCCCTCGGCGGTCTCGACGACCTCGGCGAGCCGGTCCGGCGCGGCGATGAGCAGGCCGTCGTCGTCGCCGCACACCAGGTCGCCCGGGCTCACGACGAGCCCGCCGAACGACACCATCTCGTCGACGGTGCCGGGGTCGCTCGTGCTGCCCGACGCCGGGCAGGTCCCGCGGGCGAACACCGGCAGCCCGATCCCGCGCAGCCCACGAATGTCGCGGACCAGCCCGTCGACGACGATCCCGGCCAGCCCGCGCCGCTTCGCCTCGGTCGCGAACAGCTCACCGGACACGGCGCGGTGACCGCCGGCCCCGGCGACGACGAGCACCGAGCCGGGGCGGGCCGCGGACAGCGCCGCGAACATCGGCAGGTGGTCGTCCACGCACGAGACCGTCACCGCGGGGCCGGCCATCGACACGTCCGGGACCAGGGCCCGGATCGCCGGGTCCACCACGGGCAGCGACTTGTCGGCGTCGCAGAGGGAGGACACCTGCAGCTCGCGCAGACGGTCGAGGAGATCGGGCATGGACGTCATCCTGTCGCACCTCCCGCCGTTGCGCGTCGTCGAGCGTCGGCGGCGCGCGCGGCGATCTCCGAGCGGCGCACCTTCCCGGCGTCGTCGCGCAGCGGGTGGTCGACGACGTCGATGCTCCGTGGCTGTTTCGCCCTGCTCAGGCGTCGGTCGAGGAACTCGCGGAGATCGTTCTCGATGCCCGGTTCGGCCTGCACCACGGCGTGCACGACGTGCCCGTAGTCGTCGTCGGGCAGCCCGACGACGACGGCGTCGCGCACCCCGGGGTGCGCGGTCAGCGCGGCCTCGACCTCGGCCGGGTACACGTTCGCGCCGCCGACGAGGATCATGTCCGACCGTCGGTCGGCCAGGTACAGGTAGCCGTCGGCGTCCAGTGAGCCCATGTCGCCGAGCGACTCCCAGCCGTCCCGCTCGCGCGCGGAGGCACCCAGGTAGTGGTACGTCGGCGCCCCGCCGGACCGCATCCAGATCTCGCCGGTGACGCCGGGGCCGAGCTCGCGGCCGTCGTCGTCGCGGACGGTGATCTCGCCGCGGGTGACCCGTCCGACCGAACCCGGGTGGGCCAGCCAGTCGCGGCCGTCGATCGCGGTGCCGGCCTGGGACTCGGTGCCGGAGTAGATCTCGAACACCGTCTCCGCGCCGACCCGGTCGATCCAGCCGCGCTTGACCTCCGGCGGGCAGGGCGCGCCGACGTGCAGCACGGTCCGCAGGGTGCTGAGGTCGCAGGCGGCCCAGTCCGCGTCGGGCAGGCGCAGCATCCGGCTCATCATGGTCGGCACCGCGTAGAGCCAGGTCACGCCGTACGCGGGGATCATCGACAGTGCCCGGGCGGCGTCGAACCGGCCCATGAGCACGACGTGGTGGCCCTGCAGCAACGCCATCAGCGTGAACATGAACGGGGCGTTGTGGTGCAGCGGTGCGGTGCAGCCGAAGACGCCGTCGCGGTCGATCCGCAGCCCGTCGACGCGGGCCAGGACCTGTTCGACGCAGGCGGCCTGACCGGCGACGATCACCTTCGGCGTGCCGGTCGACCCGCCCGAGGTGGGTGCCTTCCAGCTGGGCCCGATCACGTCGGGGAGCGGGCCGTCGGCGTACCCGTCGGCGTCGACCGGGGTGTCGACGACGAGCGCCGGCGCGGCGACGGCGAGCACCGCGTCGCGCTCGGCGGCGGGCAGCCGGGCCGACAGCGGCTGGGGCACCGCACCGATCTTCCACGCCGCGACCGAGCACTCGAGGTGCGCTGCGGTGTTCGGCAGCGCGATCGACACCAGGTCCCCGCGCCGGACCCCGCGGTCGGCGAACGCCCTGGCCAGGCGGTTGGTACGGGCGTCGAACTCCGCGCGGGTGCGCACCAGGCCGGTGCCGTCGGGGCTGTCCTCGGTGACCAGCGGACGGTCCGGGTCGGCAGCGACGAGCGCGCGCAGCCGAGCGGCGAGCGCGGTCGCGCCGGCGGGGACCTCGGGCTCGGGGAACCGGGGCCCAGGGGAGCGGGGTACGGATGCGGTCATGCGGTCCTCCCGGTCGTTCCGCTGACGGCGGGGTCGAGCCGCTCGTCGTCGGGGACCGGACCGCGGGCGAGCACGTACCGGGCCGCCGCCAGCGAGACGAGCACGATCACCAGCGAGTACCCGACGACGGGCACGATCGACCCGGTCGCGGCCAGCAGCGACTGCCCCACCAGCGGAGCGGTGCCGCCGAACAGCGTGCCGGCCAGCGCGTAGGACAGCGAGATCGCGGTGTAGCGCATCCGGGCGGGGAACGCCTCCGCCAGCATCCCGGCCAGGATCGCGTAGTACATCGTGTGCGGCAGCGTCGCGAGCGCCATGCCCAGCGCGGCCAGCCCGAAGCTCCCGGTGGAGATCAGCCAGAACATCACCGGGAACAGCGGGAGCTCGATCAGCAGCAGCGCGGTGACGACCTTCCGCGGGTTCCACCAGGTCGCCATGAACGCCCCGAGCGGCTGCGTGAAGAACTGCACGGTGGAGCTGATCAGCACGACGTTGAGGAACACCTGCCGGTCGAATCCGAGGTCGTTGACCGCCCAGGCCAGGGCGAACGTGTTCTTGAAGTACGCCGCCGCGGCCACCAGCGCGCAGGCACCGACCGAGACGACCACCAGCGTGGTCCGTTCCCGGAGCAGCTCCGCGAGCGGGAACCGCGCCGTCGTGCCCCGTGCCCGCATCGCGACCAGCGCGGGGCTCTCCTCGATCCGCAGCCGGATGACCAGCCCGACGACGACCAGCGCCGCGGACACGAGGAACGGCACCCGCCACCCCCAGGAGAGGAAGGAGTCCTCCGGCAGCATCGCGACGAGCGCGAACGAGCCGGTGGCGAGCATCTGCCCGGCGGGGCTGCCCTGCTGGGCGAAGGCGCCGTAGAGGATCCGGCGGTTCTTCGACGCGTGCTCCGAGGCGATCAGCACCGCGCCGCCCCACTCGCCGCCGACCGCGAGACCCTGCACCAGTCGGGCCACGACGAGCAGGACCGGTGCGAGGACGCCGATGTCGTCGTAGACCGGGAGCAACCCGATCGCGAGCGTGGAGACCCCCATCAGCAGCAGCGTCGCGACCAGGGCGGTCTTGCGGCCGAGCCGGTCACCGAGGTGGCCGAAGACGATCCCGCCGACGGGCCGGGCGAGGAACCCGACCCAGAACGTCGCGAACGAGGCCAGAACCCCCGCGGCGGGGGAGGCGTTCGGGAAGAACAGCGGCCCCAGCACCAGTGCCGCGGCGGTGCCGTAGATGTAGAAGTCGTACCACTCGATGGTGGTGCCGACGAACGAGGCGATACCCGCCTTGCGGCGCATCGACGGTGTGCTCGTGCTCAACCCGGTGCCCCCTTGCACTCGTCGCGCGCCCACGCCGTCGTGACCGCCGCCACGCAACGGTAGAACAGCATTGCGACGTCATCGGGACGCTCTGGCTTCCGTTCCTGTCGGGTGGTCGACATGATGGCGCGGTGGAGCTACGGCAGCTGGAGTCGTTCGTCGTCGTCGCCGAGGAGCTGCACTTCGGGCGGGCCGCGGCCCGGTTGCAGGTCTCGGGGCCGCCGCTGTCCCAGCAGATCCGCCGGCTCGAACGTGAGGTCGGCACGACGCTGTTCGACCGGCACACCCGTGCCGTCGCGCTCACCCCGGCGGGCACGGCGTTCCTGCCCCGGGCCCGTCGCGCCCTCGCCGCCGCGGCCGAGGCGAAGGAGGCCGCGCGCGAGGCGGCCGCCGGCGGGACCGGGTCGGTCCGGCTCGGGTTCGCCGGGCCCAGCTCGAACGCCTGGCTGTACCGGACCGCCCGCCGGTTCCGCGCGCACCGTCCCCGTGCCCGGCTGGTGCTGGTGACCGGCCGGTTCTCCGGTGAGCTGGCCGAGGACCTGCGCGCCGACCGGGTCGACGCCGCACTGATCCGCACCCCGGTCGACGCCGACGGCCTGGTCGTGCACGAGATCGACCGGCACCGGCTCGTCGCCGCGCTGCCCGAGGAGCACCCGCTCGCCGGGCGGGAGGTGATCGGCCTCGCCGAGCTGGCCCACGACCCGTTCGTCGCCTACCCGGCGCGCCGGATGGCCGTCATGCGGACCTCGGTCGACGCCGCGTGCCTGCACGCGGGGTTCCTGCCGCGCATCGAGCAGGAGGCCCCCGAGACCCACACCCTGCTGTCGCTGGTGGGTGCCGGTGTCGGGGTGGGGCTGGCGCTGGAGGCGACGGCCGAGCTGCGCACGCCGGGGGTGGTACTGGTGCCGCTGACCGATCCGCCCGAGGTGCCGCTGGCGCTGGCGTGGAAGGCGGGCACGGTGAACCCGGTGCTGGCGGCGTTGCTGCAGGCGGCCGGTGTGGGTGGGGCGGCCGTGCGGGGTGTCGGGTCGGGCTGACACCCCGCACGGCCGTTCTGCCTGCTCAGCCGCCGACGCCGGCCCGGGCCATGTAGTCGATCATCGCCTGGTCCGGGCCTCCCGCCGCGGCCACCTCGCCGGGGTTCTCGTCCCGCAGCCGGTACAGCTGCCGGCGCAACGACTCGTCGCCGTGGTGGAAGGCCGCCAGCAGCTCCGACCACCGCGCCGCGAGCGCCTGCACGCGCGGCTCCGACGGGTCGGTGCCGGCGTCCATCTCGGCCCGGACGGCGGCGATCAGCCCCGGCCACGCGGCCGCGGTCGTCTCGCCCTCGGCACGTCGCGCCCGGAGCGCGGCGACCTGCTCGGGAGTGAAGTACTGCGCGAAGGTGTCGTTCACCCTGCTCACCTCGTCGATCATCATCAACACGTCCGACGGGTCGGGGTCCGGCGCCTCCCGGAGCCGGTCGACGACCGCCGCGAGCGTGCCCCGCAGGGCGTGCAGCGCGGCCAGTCTTGCGTCGACCTGGTTCAGGTGCGCGGTGAGGACCTCGGCGAAGGACCCCGACGACAGCAGCCCGCCGATGGCGTCCAGCGGCAGCCCCAGCTCCCGCAGGGCGCCCACCTGGTAGACGCTGCGGACGTCCTGGTCTTCGTAGACCCGGTGGCCCGAGGACGTCCGTGCCGACGGCACGACCAGTCCCCGCTCCTCCCAGTGGTGCAGGGTGCGCACCGTCAGCCCGGTCGCCCGGGCCAGCTCGCCGACCTTCACCCCGTGCCCCTCCCCGTCGCACCGCCACGTCGTGGCGGCATGATGGACGGTGCCGCCTCACGTCGCGTGAGGTGCAAGCCCCGACCGGCACCGTTCTGCCGCGACACGCCGGGCCCGGCGACACGCCGGTCACGAATTCACCCCCGCGGGTGGTCGGGCCCCGTCCACGGGCCGGGCATCCCGTCACGCTTCGCGTCCGTCGCCCCGTCCGTGGGGACGGAGGGTGTCCGGCGTCCAGGACGAACCCGTTCCGTCCGGTTCACACCACACGTTCGGTACCCGTGGTGACCGTGTCACCCGGTGGTGTCGTTCGCGTATCCCCGCCGGTGAGCACCTGCCTACTGTCCGCTTGCCGTGACGCACAGGCGTCCCGGTGGTGCTCACGGGAATCGTGAGGCACGTCCGTCCCACCGGACACGATCGGGGAGAACGACATGCGCAGGAAGCTCGCGGTCACCGGCGTCGCCGTCATCGCCACCATGGTGGCCTTCAGCCCGCTGGCGTCGGCTGCGCCCGCGCCGAAGGACGACGACGGTGACTCCTTCGTCCAGGACGTCGGCAACACCAGGGGCGACCAGTTCGGCCTGGTGAACCTGGACGACGTCAACGTGCTCAACAACGCGAACATCTGCCCGGGCATCAACGCGACCCTGGGCAACGTCCTCGGGATCCTCGGTGGCGGCGCGGCCCAGACCCGGGACAACCCCACGAAGTGTGACTGACCCGCACACGCCTCCGCCCCCTGCATCCCGCCGCCACGGGGTGCAGGGGGCGGTTCCGTGCCGGCGCGGGATCAGTGGAAGACGTAGTCCGACGGCTCGACACGGCGGGTGCGCTCGTCGTACTCGCGCATGTAGCCGGGCCAGTTGGTGACGATCCGCCCGGTGTCGTCGCGGTACCAGGAGTCGCACCGGGTCCACGCGGTGCCGGGGAACCGGGCCTGGATCTCCTCGTCGTAGGCCCGCTCGACCTCGGGGCGGACCTCCACGCCGGACGCGCCGCGCCGGGCCGCCTCCTGCAGGGCCTCGCGGACGTAGCGGACCTGGTGCTCCAGGTACCGGATGATCGAGCCGCCCGAGGTGTTGGTGTTGGGGCCGTAGAGCACGAACAGCGACGGGAACCCGGGCACGGTCATCCCCAGGTAGGCGTGCGCGCCGTCGGACCACTCGGTGCGCAGCGACCGCCCACCCGGACCACTGATCTCCATCGGGAACATGAAGTCGGTCGCCGCGAAGCCGGTGCCCCAGATGATCGTGTCGACCTCGTGCAGCGTGCCGTCCTCGGTGCGCACCCCGGTCGGCTCGATCGCGGCGATCCGCGACGTCTCGACCTCGACGTTGGGCCGCTGCAGCGCGGGCAGCCAGTGCGAGCTGAACAGGATGCGCTTGCAGCCGAAGGTGTAGTCCGGCCAGACCTTGCGGCGGACCTCCGGGTCGCGCAGCTGGGCCCGCATGAACAGCGTCGACCAGAGCCGCCCCAGCCGCCCCCAGGTGGCGGGGTGGCGGATCATCAGCGTCAGCGTCTCGCAGTACTCGGTGATGAACCGGCGGCGCGCGGCCTGCAGGCCGGGCACCCGGGCGATCGCGGCCCGCCACCACGCCGGGAACCTCCGGTTCCGCCGCGGCAGGAACCAGTTCCCGGATCGCTGGAACACCGTCATGTGCCCCACCTCGGGGGCGATCGCCGGCACGAACTGCACGGCGCTGGCGCCGGTCCCGATCACGGCGACGCGGCGTCCGCGCAGGTCGTGGTCGTGGTCCCAGCGCGCGGAGTGGAACATCGTCCCGGTGAAGGAGTCGACGCCGGGCAGGTCGGGGGAGACCGGCCGGTTGAGCTGCCCGGTCGCGACGATCAGCACGTCGCAGGTCCAGGTGCGGCCGTCGTCCGCGGTGACCGTCCACGGTCCGTCGGCCTCGTCGCGGCGGGCGTCGACGATCCGCACACCGGTCTGCACCAGCTCGTCGATCCCGAACTCGGCGGCGACGCCGCGCAGGTAGGCCAGGATCTCCGGCTGCGGTGAGCAGAGCCGCGACCAGTCGGTGCGCTGGGCGAACGAGTACGAGTACAGGTGGCTCGGGACGTCGCAGGCCGCGCCCGGATAGGTGTTGTGCAGCCACGTGCCGCCGATCCCGTCGGCGGCGTCGACGATCGTGACGTCGCGGATGCCGTGGGCGCGCAGCTCGATCGCGGCAGCGATGCCACCGAATCCGGCGCCGACGATGAGAACGCTCGGTGCGTGCATGGGACCTCCCTGTCGCCGCCGGTCACGGTAACGATCGCCCGCGGGGCCCCGGGGGCCCGTCCCGGCCCGCGCGGGCCGTCTGCCACCTCACATTCCGGACACGTGCGGGGCGGCGCGGATCGGAGCACAGTGGAGAGTGAGAGGCCGACACTGGGCCGGCCGGGAACGGAGCACAGTGATGAGCACCGTCGTCGTCGGCGTGGACGGATCGGACGCCGCCCTGGACGCCGTCGCCTGGGCTGCTCGCGAGGCCGCCACCCGGCACGCCGACCTGCTGCTCGTACAGGCCTTCGACGTGGCCCGCCTCTACGCCGACGCCGCCGTCGCACCCCTGCTCGACGACGTCGAGACCTCGATCCGCGAGGAGTCCCGCGCGACCCTCGACGCGGCCCGGCACACCGCCGCGCAGGCCGCACCCGAGGTCGCGGTCGACCTCGCGGAGGACCGGCGGGCGCCGTCGACGGCGCTGGTCGAACGGTCCGCCACGGCCGAGCTGCTGGTGCTCGGGTCCGCCGGGCGCGGTGCGATGGGCACCGCGCTGGGATCGGTGACCCTGGCGGTGGCCTCGCACGCCCAGTGCCCGGTCGTCGTCGTGCGCGGCACCTCGTCGGAGGGGCCGGTGCTGGTCGGCGTCGACGGTGGTCCGCTGTCCGACGCGGCCCTGGAGCACGCCTTCGCCGCGGCCTCCGAGCACGGCACCGGCCTGGTCGCCCTGTACGCCTGGCACGACGGCCGTTCCCCGGCACTGCGTGCCGCCGGGGTCTTCGACCGGCTGCGCGACGCCGAGGAGCGCGCGCTCGCCGAGCGGCTCGCGGGCTGGTCGGAGCGCTATCCCGACGTCGCGGTGGAGCGGGTGATCGAGCGTGAGGAGCCGGGGCGGGCGCTGGCCCGGCGCAGTGGTGCGGCGCGGCTGGTCGTCGTCGCCACCCGGGGGCGTGGCGGGTTCACCGGGCTGCTGCTGGGGTCGACCGGTCTGGCCCTGGTCCAGCGTGCGGACTGCCCGGTGATGCTGGTCGGTCCGGCCGCCGCGACGTGAGCGCGGCGCCCCACGCCGGGTGCTCTCCTCAGCCGTGGTGGCGGTAGTCGACGATCGCCCGGTCGGTGCACGCTCCGCAGGCGGCGCCGACGAACTGTGCGGCGGCGGCCGTGTCTCCGCGCAGCTGGTAGTCCAGCCAGGCGGTCAGCAGACCACGGAACCGGCCTCCGTCGGGGAGCGGCTCGAAGTGGCCGACCCCGGCGAACTCGGCGTAGGCCGCCTCGACCTGGGGGGTGTTCTCGTAGAACGGCTCCACGATCAGCTCCGGCCGCACCGTCGTGTCCCGCTCGCCCGCCAGGTACAGGATCGGGCCCCGGATGCGCTGCGGCACCGCCAGCGGCCCCGGCTGCACGGCGACGGTGGTCGTGATCAGCGGGTCGGCCGCGGCGACCATCGCACCGGCGCCCCCTTGCGAGTGCCCGGTGGCGGCGATCGCCGAGGTGTCGACCCGCTGGTAGTAGGGGCTGCCGGGGTCGGCGTCGGCCCGCACGAGCGTGCGCGCGCCCGCGAGCATCTCCTGCCCGCTGTTGGCCAGCGGGGTGTTGGCGGCGGTGACGAGGTAGCCGTGCGAGGCGAGGTGGATCAGCAGGCCCCGGTAGACGGCGGGGATGCCGCCGGTGCCGTTGCCCCAGGTCACGACCGGGTGCCGGGTGCCGGGTGGACCGAGGTCGGCGGGCCGGAACACGGTGTGGGTCGCCCCGATCTCCTCGGTGACCTCCTCCGGACCCGGCGCGCTCCAACGGTCGATCGGAGCGGTCGTGGTCGCGGTGTGTGCGATCCGACCGGTCATGGCGGTCGCGGGCTGTGCGGCCGCGACCGGGCCGAGCAGGGCGCCGACGCACAGCACCGCGGTGAGCAGGGGAGTGACACGCACGCTTGTTCCTCCGTCGGGTGATGCCGGGCGCGACCGTGATAAGCAAAGATAGCCAATGTTACTTATACGGTCGAGTGTGGCCTGTCGTACATGGACCACCCAGTAGGGTGGCGAGGTCGAGCGGAAGAGGTGACGGTCGCGGTGGCAGAGTCGGTGTCGGACGCGGTGGGCGCGGAGCGCACACCGACGACGATTGCGGAGGGTGTGTTCTTCACGACCCCACCCGCCCTGCCCCGAGGTCGACACCGGCTCAGCCGCGAGGAGGTCTACACCAAGCGCCGGGAGCGGATGATGATCGCCGCGACCGAGCTGCTGGCCGGCGACGGCTACCGCAACATCGGCGTCCGCGAGATCTGCGCCCGTGCCGGGGTGTCCCTGACGGCCTTCTACGAGGTCTTCTCGGACAAGGACGAGTGCATGTTCGCGGCCTTCGACCGGTTCGTGAACGTGATCGTCGGCGGCTTCGCCGAGGTCCACTACCGCTCCGACGACTGGACCTCGATCATCCGGCACTTCACGCTCGTCTACCTGGACCTGCTGGGCCGCGACATCGTCGTGGCCCGTGCCTTCCTCGTGGAGCTCGAACCGCTGGGCCGGGAGGCCCGGCACCGGAACCGGCTCGCGATGCAGGGCATCGCGGCGCTGCTGGAGGTGCGCCGCCGGGAGTGGGCGGGCGGTGTCGAGGACGATCTGGAGTCCGAGGTGTTCCTCGTGGTCGTCTACGCGTTGCGTCAGCTCGCGGTCGACATCCTCGACGCCCCGAACCCGTCCTTCGACGGCTGTGCCAACCGCTGGACACCCTGGCTCGCCCGTCTGCTGCCCCCGCCGACCGGGTGAGGCCGCGGTCGGTCGGACGCGCACCTCAGCACGCATGCTCGAGGAACCAGGCGTAGGTGTCGGCGAGCCCGTCGCGCAGCTCGACCGTCGGCTGCCAGCCGAGTCCCCGGATCCGGGTGGTCTCCAGGAGCTTTCGGGGCGTGCCGTCCGGACGTCGTCGGTCGGGCACGATCAGCCCCCGGAAGCCGACCACGCCCGCGATCATCGCGGCCAGGTCGCTGATCGCCACGTCGAACCCGCTCCCGACATTGATCGGTTCGGGATCGTCGTAGTGGTCGAGCAGGTGGATCACCGCGCTCCCCAGGTCGTCGGCGTGCAGCAGCTCGCGGCGCGGCGTGCCCGAACCCCACAGCTCGACGGTGCCCGCACCGTGGCGCTCGGCGTCGTGCAGCCGCCGGATCAGCCCGGGGACCACGTGTGAGTCGTGCGGGTCGAAGTTGTCCCCCGGCCCGTAGAGGTTCGTCGGCATCGCCGAGATCCACGGCAGACCCAGCTGGTTGCGGACCGCCCTGACCTGCATCAACCCGGCGATCTTGGCGACGGCGTAGGCCTCGTTGGTGGGCTCGACCGAGCCCTGCAGCAGGCTGGACTCCCGGATCGGCTGCCCGGCGAACTTCGGGTAGGCGCACGACGAGCCGAGGAACAGCAGCCGTCGGACCCCGGCCCTGGCCGCTGCGTCCATCACGTTGACCTGGATCTGCAGGTTCTCGGAGATGAAGTCCGCGGGCCGGGAGCTGTTCGCCAGGATGCCGCCGACCCTCGCCGCGGCCAGCACCAGCGCCGTGGGACGCAGGTCGAGCAGATGCTCGAACACCGCCTGCCGGTCGCGCAGGTCGAGCTCGTCGCTGGTGGCACCCACGACGTCGGTGAACCCGGCCGCCTGCGCGGCCCGGACGACCGCGGAGCCGGCCAGACCGCGTCGCCCGGCCACGTACAGGCGTGCGTCACGAGGCAGCATCGAGACCCTCCACGACCAGGCGGGTCGCACGCGGAGCGGGCTGCTCGGCGTCGACCATGATGCGGGCGAGTTCCGGGGCGGTGACCCGGGGCGTCCACCCGAGCTCGTCGTGGGCCTTGCCCGGATCGCCGACGAGCGCGTCGACCTCGGAGGGGCGGAGGTAGGACCGGTCGAACCGGACGTGCTGGCGCCAGTCCAGGTTCACGTGGTCGAAGCAGAACCGGGCGAAGTCGCGGACGGTGTAGGCGGTGCCGGTGGCGAGGACGTAGTCGCCGGGCTGGTCGGCCTGGAGCATCCGCCACATGCCCTCGACGTACTCGGGTGCGTAGCCCCAGTCCCGGACGGCGTCGAGGTTGCCGAGGTGGAGGTGTTCCTGCAGGCCCGCGGAGATGCGGGCGGCGGCGCGGGCGATCTTGCGGGTCACGAAGGTCGGCCCGCGTCGGGGGGACTCGTGGTTGAACAGGATGCCGTTGACGGCGTAGATGCCGTGCGCCTCGCGGTAGTTGCGGGTGATCCAGTAGCTGTAGACCTTGGCCGCACCGTAGGGGGAGCGGGGGTGGAAGGGCGTGTACTCGTTCTGCGGCGGCGGACTGGCACCGAACATCTCCGAGCTGCTGGCCTGGTAGAAGCGGCAGTCGAGCCCGACCATGCGGATGGCCTCGAGCAGGCGGGTGGTGCCCATGCCGGTGGTGTTGCCGGTGAACTCGGGTTCGTCGAAGGAGACGCGCACGTGGGACTGGGCGGCGAGGTGGTAGATCTCGCGGGGGTGGATCTTCTCGATCAGTGTGACGAGCCGGGAGGCGTCGGTCAGGTCGCCGTAGTGCAGGAACAGCCGGGCGTCGGGCTCGTGCGGGTCCTGGTAGAGGTGGTCGATGCGGCTGGTGTTGAAGGTGGAGGCGCGGCGGATGAGGCCGTGCACCTCGTAGCCCTTGGCGAGGAGCAGCTCTGCCAGGTACGAGCCGTCCTGGCCGGTGATGCCGGTGATCAGCGCGCGGGGCGGGGTGTGGGACATCGGGACTCCTGAAGGGGTCAGGCGGTCCGCTGGATGAAGACCATCCACATGGACCGCAGGGGCGGAGGGGTGATCGCCGCGACGGCGCGGAACGCCGACCAGGCCAGCACCGACCGGCCGACGTAGGCCGGTTCGCTGTCGTGGGTGTAGGAGCAGTGGCGGAAGGACGTCTCGGGGAACCAGCGGCGCAGGTCGGCCGCGGTGTTCATCCGGTACGCCGTCGGGAAGGTGTCGCGTTCCTGTTTGCCCGGCTGCACCCGGGCCAGGACCCTGCGGTGCAGCCGGTCGGGGACCAGCCGGGCCGGCAGGGCGATCGACCCCCAGCGGTTGGGGGTGCGGGCACAGATCCAGCCCCCGACCCGCAGCACCCGGGTGAGCTCGGCGGCGGTCCGGGCCGGGTACCGGACGTGCTCGAGGACGAAGTCGGCCACCACCGCGTCGACCGAGGCGTCCGGCAGCGGCAGGAACCCGTCGGGCCCGATCACGTGGGCGCGGTCCAGCGTCGGGTTGGTGGTGACGACCGGGTCGACGTCGGCGCCGACCAGCGCCCCGACCCTGCCGCGCAGTCGTCGCAGCTCCCGGCGGTGCTCGACGGGGTCCTCGACGAAGCAGCCACGGCCCGCGCCGAGGTCCAGGACCACGTCGTCCGGCCCGACGAGGGCCCGGACCCGCTGGTAGAACTCCACCGCCCCGTCGAGCCGGGAGAACCCGCCGGCACCGAGCTCGGGCAGCGTGCGGTGTCGGTGGCGTTCCAGCCGTCCGGTCGCCTCCTGCGGGGCACTCATCGGGACCTCCCGGGCAGGGCACGACGGGCGCGGTGCCGGTAGCGGCCGGTGGCCCCGGGACGGTCCGGGTCCGGCTCCAGTACGTCCGGGTCCCGTGTCGGGGCGGCGGTCGGTTCCGCGTCCCGGTCCGAGGCGTGCCCTCCGGTGTCGACCGACCCCATCGGCGTCACGTGCACGGCGCCCAGCTCGTCGACCGCCGCGGTCAGCTCGTCGGCGTCGGTGGAGTCGGTGCGGCACGCCAGCAGGACACAGTCGGCGAGGCGGGCCAGCTCGACCGCCTCGGAGGACTCCCGGACCGCGGGGCCGTCGACGAGCACCACGTCGTAGCGCTCACGCAGCAGCGCCAGCACCCCGGCCATGGCCGGGCCCTGAAGATCGGTCCCGAGCCCGGCACCGGGGCCGCCGGCCACCAGTACGTCGACCCCGGCCGCGTCCCACCGCAGCATCGCGTCCCCGAGCGTCGCCCGGCCCGCGAGGACCTCGGCCAGACCCCGGTCGGGGGCAGACCGAGGAGCCCGGCGATCCCGGGGTTCCGCAGGTCCGCCTCGACCACGGCCACCCGCTCGGTGCCGGCGAACGCCGCGGCCAGGGCCAGCGCGGTGGTCGTGCGGCCCTCTCCGCGCACGGCGCTCGCCATGGCCAGCACCGCCCGGTTGCCGCCACGGGCGGTCACCGCGGTGCGGAGGCGGCGGGCACCGTCGGTGACCTCGGGGGAGCCGAGCAGGCTCCCGTCGCGTGCCCGCCGGGGGTGCACCGGCAGCCTGCCGAGCAGCGGTGCCCCGCTGAGGGCGGGCAACCGGTGGCCGACCCTGCGGTCGGTCGTGTGCCGGACGAGGGCCACCCCCGCCGCGACGATCAGCCCCGCGACGGCGGCGACCGGCGCCGTCGTCGCGAGCCCCGGTGACGAGGGCCGGACGGCCGGGCGCGCCGGGTCGACGGTCTCCAGCTGCACGCCGGAGCGGGCGGACCGTTCCAGCTCCCCGACGACGGCGACCAACCGGCCGGCGACGGCGTTCGCCGTCTCCGCGTCCTGTACCGGGTCCGGGCCGGACACGGTCAGTGACAGCACGGTCGACTCCGGCGCCGCGGTGACGGAGATCCGGCCCGCCAGGTCCTCGGCCGGTTCGGCCCGGCCCTGCTGCTCGACCACCGGCACGAGCACCCGGTGGGAGGTCGCGAGCGCGCGGTAGGAGGCGATGCGGTCCTGGGAGAGCAGCGTGCCCTGGTAGGCCGACGTCGGATCGTCGCCGGAGGCGCGGGCGGTGACGTAGATGCTGGTCGTCGAGTCGTAGGTGGGCGGGACGAACAGGGCCACCAGCGCCGCCAGCAGGACGCCGAGGAGCGCTCCGGCGAGCAGCAGACGGCGGTGGGCGGACAGGACGTGCAGCAGGGTCGCGGAGGTCATACGAGGGCCTTCCCGGAGGGGACGGGCGTCGCGGAGGACGCGTGGAGCCCCGCCAGGAGGGCGGGGGCGGTGTAGAGGTAGAGGTCGGCGAGCTGGTTCTCGACCAGGCCTCCGACGAGCCAGGCCGCGACGCTCACCCCGAGGGCGAGGGACAGACCCTCGTACCGGCCGCGCAGGGCGTGGGCGTCGGCGAGCATCCCGGCGGCGGACAGGACGAAACCGACCAGCAGCAGCACCCCTCCGGCGGCGACGAGCTGCACCCAGATGGAGTGGCCCTGGGGCAGGACGGCCAGCCCGACCCCGGTGACCGGGCTGTGCCGGGCGTCGTCGACGGCCTGCTGCAGGATCGAGGCCCGGATCGTGTCGCTGGCCTCGGCCGAGGCCGACCCGGTGATCCGCAGCTGCGACGCCACCGTGGGCAGCCGGTCGCCCGCGACGAGCACGGTGACGAGTCCGGCAGCGGCGACCAGGAGCCCCGGTCCGAGCAGACGCACGCGTGCCCACCGGTCGGTGACCAGGACCCCCAGCGTCCCCAGGACCGCCAGCACGGTCCCGCCGCGGGACTGCGCGACGACCAGACCGCCGACGAGGGCGGCGATGCACAGCAGCGCGGCGCCGCGGTGCCGACCGTGCAGTGTCCGGTGCACCGCCAGGGGCAGGGCGAGGGCCGAGGCGATGGCCAGGTGGTTGGGCTGGACCGAGAGCCCGGTCTGCCTGCCCCCGACGTCGACGGCGTCGATCAGGTTCGCCGAGATCGAGGTCAGCCCGGTGGCGTCGCCGACCGCGACCAGCGCGTTCACCGCGGCCCCGAGCAGCCAGGCCGCGCACAGGCGCCCGATCAGCTGCGGCCGCCCCGGTGCCGCCACGCAGACGGCCAGGGGCAGGGCGAACGCGGCGACCAGCCACTGCAGGCCCGCGACCAGGCCCAGCACCGGCGCGGCACCGATCTCGTCGGCGGAGGGCACGTGGTCGGGGAGATAGCGTCCGGCCAGGTAGGCCCCGGTGGGGTGGAACAGGACCGAGGTGACCGTCGCGAGCGCGATCGCGGCGCTCAACGGCCACACCCAGGCCGGTACCACCAGTGGCCGGCATCGCAGGCACGCGTCGACGGCCAGCGCCAGGCAGGCCGCGGCCAGCAGGAGCGGGGCCGGCTTGAACGGGCTCCAGCCCAGGGCGTTCCACGGTGCGCTGAGCACCGCGGCGGCCAGCAGCAGCTCTCCGATGCGTGCGGCGGCGGTACCCGCCCGCGGGTCCGGGCCGGTCATCGGAGGTCCCCCAGGTGTACCGGGACCGCACCGCGCTCGGCGGGGACGAGCAGCACGTCGTAGTGCTCGTCGACCGGCGGGCGCGGGCCGGCGGGCTGCAGCTGCGTCCCGAGCCGCAGCACCAGGTACCCGCCGCCCACGAGCTGTTCGAGCACCCGGTCCAGCCGCGGTGTGTCGGGCATCCGCTCCACCAGCAGGATCGGCCGGTCGCGCAGGATGATGTCCAGGGCCGACTCCAGGATCCCGGCCTCCGCCCCCTCCACGTCGAGCTTGACCAGGTCACGGCCGGTGATGAGATGCCGGGCGGACAGGGTCGGGACGGTGAGTGAGCGCCGTGCGGCGCGGTCGGCGGTCCCTTCGGTGTGCCCGCGCAGGTACGACCCGGTCGGTGCCGCGGAGAACGACTCCTGGTCGGGCAGCGCCAGGTACAGCGACGAGGGAGCACCCTGTCCCACCGCGGCCGCGGTCAGCACCGCACCGTGGCCGAGCCCGTTGAGCTCGAGGTTGCGACGGGTGGCGCGGGCGGCCTCGGGGTTGGCCTCGACCGCGAGATAGCCCCCCACCGGGGCCGCCGCGGCGCCGACCGTGGTGTACCAGCCGATGTTGGAGCCGATCTCGAGGACCGCGGTCGCCCGGCTGCACAGCAGCCGCCACCAGGCGGCCTCCCCGGGCTCGTAGCCCTGCTCCCCGAACCAGTACAGCGTCCGTTCGAGCCGTGCGCCCACGACGTGCAGGCGGATGCCGCCGCTGCCGGGGACCGTGACGACGGTCTGGTGCAGCGGCCGGTGGAACAGCAGCCGGGCCACCGGCGCCCAACGGGGGTCGGTCCTGCCGTCGTCGGTGATCCAGTGTCGGTGCACCCAGTCGACGGTGCGGCCGGGCACCGCACGGAGCAGCCGGGCGAGCAGCCGGCGGGCACGGACCCTGGACCGGCCGACGAAGGAGAGCCTCGGGCCGGTCATCGGGCACCGCCCGGTGTCCTGCGCAGCTCCCGGCGGACGACCGCGGCGGTCCCGAGCAGGACGACCGCGGCGACGACGGCCAGCGCCCACGCGGCCCCCGCGGCGCCGCCGAGCACACCGCCGAGCGCGGTCCCGGCCACCACGACGGTGCTGCGGCACAGGTGCAGCGCGAGCGAGACCCGACCGCGCCGCGTGCCGTTCAGCAGGGCCATCGCGGGCATGCACCACGCGAGCAGCCCGGTCTGCAGAGCCACCGGCAGTGCGAGCGGCGCGTAGCCGGACCACCGCGGGAACAGCAGCTGCATCAACGGGCCGGCCAGCGCCGCGACCACGGCGACGCCGACGACGACCGGGGCCACCTGGCGGACCACCTGCCGGTGGACCGTGCGCAGGGACGTACCGCCGGGGCCCTGTGCGGCCGTGGCCACCGTGGGGGTCGCCAGGACCAGCATGGCCCCGAGCACGACGGTGGCGGGCTGGGAGACGAGCAGCTGCACGGCACGCAGCCCGCCCGCGTCGGCGGGCCCGAGGACCAGCCCCACCGTCGCGAGCACCAGGAACAGCTCGACCTGGGCGACGACCGCCACCGCGGTGAACCAGCCGGCGATGTCCCCACTGGCCCGCATCCAGGGGCCCGGGGGCGACGGCAGGCCGTCGACCCCGGCCAGGCAGAGCAGCGCCAGCACCCCGGCCAGCGCGCCCGCACCCCAGGAGAGCGCCAGCAGCGGGAGGCCGACCGGTCCGGCCGAGAACTGTCCGAACGCCCAGTGCCCCAGCACCAGGGTGGCGCCCTGGGCCACGGCCCACACCGAGTCGAGTGTGAGCGCGGCGCCGGGCCGCCCCCCGGCCAGGAAGGTGGAGCGACCGACGTCCTGGACGAGGCTGAACACCACACCGGGCAGCAGCCACACCAGCGTGCCGTCGATCACCGCGGCCAGCACGAGCAGGGCCGCCACCGCGGGAAGGGTGCCCCACCACGCCAGCCCCAGGGCGGAGCGGGCCAGTGGCGCCCTGCGGTGCGGTTCGACGGCGGGCAGGTGGACGAGCAGGGAGGAGCCGATGAGCCCGCGGGCACAGGCGAGCACGACGGTCACCCCGGCGAACCCGACGGCGAAGGTGCCGAAGGCGTCGGGGGCGAGGAACAGCGACGCCAGGTAGACGGTGGCGACGTTGGTCCCGGCGTTGACGAGCTGGGAGCTGATGCCCAGGACGGTGGGGAGATGGTGCCCGAGTCCGACGGGCCGGGCCGTGCGCAGGGTCTCGGGCATCATGCGACCCCGCTCCGGCACAGGCGGTCGAGCCAGCCGAGGTATCCCGCGTGGGCCTGCGCGGCCGAGCAGCGTTCGCGGGCGTGGTCCCGGCCGCGGTGGCCCAGTTCGGTGGTGTCCTGGCCGATCAGCCGTTCGATCGCGCTGAGCAGCGCGCCGGGGTCACCCGGCCCGACGACGACGCCGGCCCCCGCGGTACGCAGATCGGCCGCGGCGGGGCTGCGCGCGTCGGTGGCGGCCACGATCGGCCGGCCGGCGGCGAAGTAGGAGGTCAGCTTGCTGGGTGCGCAGGTCTCGCGCAGACCGGGGCGCTCGTGGAGCAGCAGCACGTCGGCGGCGGCGAGCACGTCGGGGAAGTCGTCCTCGGGGACCGGCGGCAGCAGCCGGATCCGTGAGCATCCCTCGGCGGCCCGGGCGATGCGGGCCCGCTGGTTGCCGTCGCCGACCAGGACGAACTCGACCGGCACGTCCCAGCCCTCGGCGAGCCGGGCCGCCTCGACGACCCCGTCGAGCCCTTGCTTGGCCCCCATGTTCCCGGCGTGCATCACGACGTGCCGGTCGGGCCGCAGCCCCAGCCGGGAGCGGACGGTGTCGCGGTCGCCGACCGGGGCCGCGACGTGGGTCCAGTTGTGCACCACGTCGACGTCCGCACCGGGGATCCCCTGGGCGACGAGCCGGTCGCGCAGCACCTCGTGCACCGTGAGGATCCCGTCGGCGCGACGCAGCAGCGCGGTCTCGGTGCGGGTGATCAGGTCGGCCAGCACGTGTCGGGCCCGCGGGCCGACGCCGCTCAGGGGGCCGCGCGCCCCGCCGAGCTCGTGGGCACCCGCGCCGTAGAGGTCCTGGACGACGACCCCGAGCGCCGTCGTCCGTCCGGCCCGGCGGCCGCGGCGGCGCTGCACCTGCGCGGCGGCCACGCCGAGCAGGGCGGGGCTCACCGCGACCACGACGTCGGGCGGATCGGGAACGACCCTCGCCGCGGCCGTGGCGAACACGGCTTCCATCGCGATGCGGCCCATCGGGCCGCCGTCGCGGGGGACGGGGTGGGGTACTCGGGTGATCCGCACCGGCCCGTCCCACTCCTGACGGCTGACCCGGCAGCCGTCCTCGCTTCGCCACCGGGGGTAGTGTGGAAACCCAGTAACGACAGTTATCTGGTGTCCGGCTTCTGCGAAGGCGTGCGCCATACCTGTCGTGTACGGAGCGATTCCGGTCGGTTCCGGAGAGTAGTTGAGGCCCACTATCAGGATGTCAAGGCGCTTCATATGGGCCTCCTGCTTACGGGTCGTTCGGGTGGGGTGGGGGCGTTTGCCCTGCGAGGAGGACTGATCCCTTGATGTCCTTGTCGACGGTAACTATCGCTACGTTAACAGTGAAGTGGCGGTCGACACAGTTGCTCCGCGATGTTTACGTTTCCTTTCCGGGTGTCTCCGGAAGGGGCCGGGTTGTCGCTCATGCTTGCTGATGTGGTCGAGAACGGGCATTATCTTTATAAGCAGTAACGACTGTTACTGATAGTCTCGTTGCTCGAACAGGGAGTCACGATGCCGTTCGGAGTCCGGTCCCGGCGCCTGCGTACCGCGTGCGCGCTGCTCGCGGCCGCCCTGCCGTGGGCGATGCGTCGTCCGATCCTGGTGCACGTACTGGGCCACAGCATCCATCCCACGGCCAGGGTCGGCTTCTCCCTGGTGGACGTCGGTCACCTGGAACTCGGGCCCGGGGCCGAGATCGGTCACCTGAACGTCGTCCGGGGGCTGGACCGGGTCGCCCTCGGAAGGTCGGCGGTCCTGGCCCACCTGAACTGGGTCAACGCCGTCCGGCGGGACCGCGGTTTCCTCCAGGGGGTCGACCGGTCACCGGAGCTGGTCCTCGGCCCGTGCGCCCGCATCATGGTGCTGCACCTGCTGGACTGCACGGCCCGGATCGAGCTCCGGGAGCGGGCGACGGTCGCCGGCTACCAGTCGCTGCTGATGACCCACTCGTTCGACCCGGCGACCCACAGCCAGACCGCGCAGCCGATCGTGGTGGGGGAGCGCACCGTCCTCGCGGCACGGGTCACGGTGTTGCCGGGGGCGGAGGTCGCGGGGCACAGCCTCGTCGCGGCCGGTGCGGTCGTGGTCCGCCCGCTGCACGGGAGCCACCACCTCTACGGCGGTGTCCCCGCGAGGGTGCTGGGCACCCTCGCCCCGGACACGGGGTTCCTCGTGGCCGACGAGGAGATCGCCCGATGAGCGGGGTGTCCGAGCCGGAGCTCTCCGAGATCTACGGTCGGCTGCAGGAGCACGTGGCGTCCGGGGGGTCGCCACTGGGGCATCTGCTGCACAACCCCGGGGACGTCCTGCGGGCCGTGCGCGCGATCGCGGCGTTGCCCGTGCTGGAGGCCCGCTTCTCCGCGGGCCCGGACGGCCGGGCACTGCGTGCGGTCTTCCGCGAGGGACGTGTCCGGTTCGGGCGTTGGGAGCATCGTTCGGTCGTCGTCCTGCCCGACCGGGTCGAGGACGTCGGGTCCGGCCGGCCCAACCGCACCCTGCGCCGCCAGGTCCGCCACGCGACCGCCGCCGGACTGCGGTGCGAGACCGTCGATGATCCCGACGAGCGACGCCGGCTGGTGGCCCTGGCCGACGAGGGGGAGCGCTCCCAGCCCGGGGCCTACCGCAATCCCGACGCGGACAACGGGGACCTCGTGCGCTTCGACCTGTGGCTGGCGGTCTACTCCGCGGAGGGCCTGCCGTTGCTGCTGTCCGTCGCTCCGGTGGACGGCGGGTGGGGGTGCGTGCGCTACTTCCGCACCCTGGCCCCGGGCCCGGACGGGTCGGGTGCCCGCTACCTCGCCGTCCACCGTCTGCAGTGCGAGCTGGTGGCACGTGGTGTCCGCTACCTGGTCGACAACCGGTCGCCGGTCGGGCTCCCGAACGGTCTGCGTCACTTCCAGCGGATGGTGGGGTTCCGCCTCCACCGGGTCCGGGTGCGTCCCGAGCCGGCAGCCGGGTCCGCAGGGACAGCTCCCGGTCCGAAGGGGCCGTTGCGGGTGCTGCACGTGCTGGGTCGCATCGGCGCCGAGCAGGGCGGGTCGGCCGCCGCGGCGGTGGCGGTGGCCCGCACCACCCGGGCCGTCGGCGACCGGGCGACCCTGCTGACCACGGTCGGCTCGCCCGACGAGCTGCCCGGCGCCGAGGAGCTGGGCGAGGTGGACCTGGTGGCGTGCCGGCGGTCGTGGCCCGGCTGCTGGGCGCTGTCCTGGTCGTTGGTGGGGTGGCTGCGCCGGCACTCGCACCGTTACGACCTGCTCGAGGTGCACGAGGTGTTCTCGATCCCCGCGCTCGCCTGCTGGTGGGCCGCTCGCCGGTCCGGTGTGCCCCTGGTGATCCGGCCGCACGGCTCGTTGGAGCCCTACGACATGGCCCACAACCACCCGTGGCTCAAGCGGATGCTGCGTCCCGCGCTGCGCCGGCTGCTGGAGGACTGCGCGGCGGTCTGGCTGACCGCGCAGCGCGAGTCGGCCAATCTGGCGGGGCTGGGCGCCGCGCCCTGCACCGTGGTGACCGCACTGCCGGTGGACGCCCCGTCGAGCCCCGGAGACGGAGCCGGGTTCCGGGCCTCGCTCGGGCTGACCGCACAGGCACGGATCGTGCTCTTCCTCGGCCGGCTCGACCGCAAGAAGGGACTGATCCGGCTGGTCGAGGCCGTGGACAGGGTCCGGGCCGAGGACCCGCACGCGGTGCTGGTCGCGGCCGGATCCGGGGACCCGGCGTTCGCCACGGAGCTGCGGTCGCGGGTCGCCGGCCTGGACCACCCGTCGGCGGTGCACCTGGTCGGGTACCTCGGGGGGCAGCGCAAACGTGACGCCCTGGCCGCGGCGGACCTGTTCGTCCTGCACTCCGACAACGAGAACTTCGGCATCGCCCCGGTGGAGGCGGTGCAGGCCGGGCTGCCCGTGCTCGTCTCCGACGAGGTCTACGTCGGCGACGACCTCGCCGCCGCCGGGGTCGCCGTGGTGGTGCCGGCCGGTGACAGCGCGGCGCTGTCCTGCGAGATCGCCGCGTTGCTGGCCGATTCCGCCCGGCGGGCCGCGCTGGCCGCGGCCGCCGGCCCCGCCGCTGCCCGCTACCTGCCCGACCGTGTCGCCCGGCGCGACGCCCGGGTCCGCCGTGCCGTCCTCGCCGGAACCGTCGACACCCTCGGGGAGCACCCGGAATGACCCTGCACGTGACCACACCCCCGCGCACGCCGGGAACCCGACGCACCCGCCTCCACACGACGCTGGACAGGACCCGCCTGCGGGTGCGCAAGCTCGTCCGGGTGGCCCGGCGTCCCCGGCTGCGCGCCGCGTTGCGCCAGGGTGTGCTGGCCGCCACCGACCACCAGGACTCCGGTCTCGGCGGCCCGTTCGCGACCGTCGTCGACGTCGGGGCCTCGCGGGGACAGTTCGCCTCCTGGATCCGCGACCGCCACCCCGACGCCCGGATCGTGTGCTTCGAGCCCCTCGCCGAGGCGGCGGGGCGGATCCGCGCAGTGGTGGACGGCCCCGTGGAGGTGCACGTCGCCGCCGTGGGAGCCCGGCCCGGCCGGTGCACGCTGCACGTCTCGGCCGCCGACGACTCCTCCTCGTTGCTGCCGATCGGCCGGCAGGCCCACGAGTTCCACGGCACCGCGGAGGCCGGGGTGCGCGAGGTACCGGTCACCACCCTCGACGAGCACCTCGACGCCGACATCGCGCAGCCCGCCCTGCTGAAGATCGACGTGCAGGGCTACGAGCTGGAGGTGCTGCGCGGCGCCACCCGGGTGCTCGACTCGGTGCAGGAGATCCTCTGCGAGTGCTCGTTCGTCGAGCTCTACGTGGGTCAGCCGCTCGCGGGCGACGTCGTCGCCCATCTGGCGGGCCGGGGGTTCCGGCTGGTCCATGTCGCGGGCATCAGCACCGGGGTGGACGGCGAGCAGCTCCAGGCCGACCTGACCTTCCGCCGGGTAGCGGGGTGACCACGCGTCTGCGGCCGTGCACCGATCCCGCCCGGTGGGATGCCGCACGGGCCGCCTCGGGGCGTGCCCCGATCCCCTTCCACGACCTGACCTGGCTCCGGTCGGCCGCGGCGATGACGGCGACCACGCTGCACCCGATGGTCGTCGAGCGGTCCGGCGAGCCCATCGGCATCCTGCCCCTGCTGTGCCGGCGGATCGGCCCGCTGGGCCTGGTCAGCTGGTCCCCGACGCCCTACGTCGGACCGGTGCTCGCGGCCGCGGACCTCGCGGAGGGTCTGGAGCTCGCCACCCGCTGGTCGTTCCGGCACGGGGTCGGGGTGCAGCGCTACGGGTTCTCCCCGGTGGAGAGCCCGTCGGAGGAGGTGCTCCGTGAGTACGGGTACACCGTGTCCCACGAGCGCACCTACCTGCTGGACCTCGGTGTCGGGGTCGACGCGCTCTGGGCGGGGACGAGTGCGCAGTGCCGCAAGAAGGTCCGCAGGGCGCGGGCACGGGGCATCGAGGTGCACCCGGTCCGCGACACCGGCTCGCTGGGACGTGCCGTGCGGGCGGCGTTCGCCTCCCGCGGTCGTCGCGACGGGCTACGTGGCGTCTTCCCACCCCGCTACGACGACCTGACGGCGGGTCCGGCGGCGGTGCACCTGGCCGAGGCCCGCGACGTCGACGGCCGGGTGCACGCCGTGCTGGCCACCGTCTGCCTCGACGGCTACGCGGTGACCTGGGCGGGCGGGGTCCTGCCCGAGCACCGCGACTCACCGGCCGGGGTGCTCCTGTACTGGGACGCGATCGCCTGGGCGTGCGGGCGGGGCGCGCACACGCTGGACCTGCTGGACCTGCTGGGCGTGCCGGACGAGGGCATCGACCGCTTCAAACGGCAGTTCGGCGGCACGTCGCACCCGGTCACCGTGGCCGAGCGGGCCCTGCCCGGGCTGCGGATGCTGCGTCCGGGATGACCCCGGATCTCAGGAAGGTCCCCGGAGATCAGGACGACCCGGTGTCGTCCGGGTGGGGCCCGGGCGGTCGGCGCAGCCGGTGCACCGACCACCAGCGCGCGGTGGCCGTGCGCTCCCAGCGCGGGTCGTCGTCGAGCACGGCGCGGTGCACCGGGTTGACGTAGCCGACGGTCACCGGGCCGCTCGCCTGCTCGGCCACACGGTCCAGCACGCGTCGCAGCACGGCGGGGCCGAAGGGGTTGAACAGGAACACCAGCAGCGGGCCCGCCGGGACGGCCGTCGTCGCGGCGTCGCCGGTGTGGACCACCACCGCGGTGGATCCGCCCGCGGCCAGGTTGGCACGCGCGGTGCGGGCCAGCTCCGCATCGAGCTCCACCCCGACGACCCGGGCGAAGCCGTGCGCCCGGGCGAGCGCCAGGGCCCGCCCCCGTCCGCATCCCAGGTCCAGGAAGGTGGTGGCCGACGGTGTCGTCGCACAGGCCGCCACCACGGCGCGGAAGCGCCGCAGCCCCACCGGCTGGTAGGCGTAGGCGGCGTGCGGGTCGGGGGTGTCGCCCGGGGAGTCCGGCCGGAGCATTCCGGCGGTCCGGATGCCGTAGCGACGGTCGACCGCGGTCTCCGCGGCGCGGCGCAGGCACCGGTGTCCGAGTGCCACGGTCTTGGCCACGACGAACCCGGCGACCGCACCCGGTGCGCCGCTCTCCCCGAGCCCGCTCCGCGACCGGTGCAGGTCGTCCGCCAGCCGTCGTCGCTCCGCGCGCAGCACGTCCGCGAGCCGGCGGGTGCGGCTCACCATGCCCCGTCCCCCCGCAGCACCGCGCGCACGGTGCGCACCAGGATGATCAGGTCCAGCCACAGCGACCAGGTCTCCACGTAGCGCAGATCGAGTGTCAGCGACTCCTCCCAGCTCAGGGTGCTGCGGCCGCTGACCTGCCAGAGCCCGGTCATCCCTGGCCGCACGAGCAGCCGGCGTCGGGCACGGTCGCAGTAGGTCGCCACCTCGCCCGGCAGCGGCGGACGCGGGCCGACCAGGCTCATCGATCCGCCGACGACGTTGAACAGCTGCGGCAGCTCGTCGAGCGAGTACCGACGCAGGACCGCCCCGACCCGGGTCACACGTGGGTCGCGCCGCATCTTGAACAGCGGGCCCGCCCCCTCGTCCACCGCGTGCAGCCCGGCGCGCAGCTGCGGGGCGTCGGGCACCATCGTCCGGAACTTCAGCATCGCGAAGGGCCTGCCCCGAACGCCGATCCGCTCCTGGCGGAAGAAGACCGGGCCACCGTCGCCGCAGCGCACGGCCAGCGCGACGACCAGCAGCAACGGTGCGGTGAGGAGCAGGATCGACAGCGCGGCCGCCCGGTCGAACGTGTGCTTGAGCGTCCGCGCGGCCCCGTCGAGTCGCAGCCGGGGCAGGCGCAGCAGCGGGAGGCCGTCGAGGTCGGTCAGGGACGCCCGCCGCGCGGTCACGTCGACGAGCCCGGCATCGACGACCAGCTCGACGGGGGTGTCCTCCAGCGACCAGGCCAGGCGGCGGAGCTCGGCAGGGCCGGCACCGGCCGAACGGCACACGACGACGACGTGGTGTCCGTGGCGCAGGGCGACACTCGCCGCGTCGTCCTGGTCGCCGAGCACGGGGACGTCCTCGACCGCGGCAGGTCCCGTACGGGTGGCGGCGGGCGTACAGACACCGGTCACCTCCCAGCCGGAACCGCGGTCGGTGCGGGCCCGTCGGACGAGGTCGGCGACGGCATCGGCCGGGCCGACCGCGAGAACCGGGGTGAGGCCGACTCCCCGGCGTCGGCGCCGTCGGAGGAACCGGTCGCGCACCAGCCGGACGGCCCCCAGCAGGACCCCCGTCACCGGGACGACGACCAGGGCCCAGGTGCGCGCGGGGTCCGCGGTCGGTGCGATCCCGCTCGCGGCGAGTCCGCCGGCCGCCAGCACGCCGCCGGCGACCAGCACCGCCTGGCCGAGCCGCCGGAACTCCTCGGCCCTCCTGCCGACGACCTCCGGCGACCAGGAGCGGACCAGCGCCAGCGCGCCGACGAGCGCCACCGCGGTGGTGACGGCGCCGGCGAGCCGGTCGGCCGGCTGGGCCCCGCCGATCCCCGACGCCACCGCCCCGGTCACCGTCAGCAGGATCGTCGCCAGGTCCGCGGCCGCGGTGCGCGACGCCCTGGAGGCCCGCCGGATCGGGCGGTGCGGACGGGAGACGGGCGTGACCGGGGGCGTGGGACCGGGGGGCCGACGGAGAAGGGTCTCTCGGGGCCGGGGGACCGGTGGAGCGGTCTGGTCGGGCGCCGCGGCCACGACGAGCGGGTGCTGGGAACTCACGTGGGCTCCTCGGATCGGGCGGGGGCGCGTGTCAGCGGAACGCCCACAGTAACAAGTGCTATCGCTATATGAAACCGGAGATGTGGCGAGGTGGGAATCACCTGTCGAATGGTGACCGGCTGCCTACTGAGCGTCGCCGAGCTCGACCGTCGTACTAAAAGGCCTGGATGAGGGGGGTTCGAGGTCGCCGGAGCATGTGAGGTCCGTGACAGTAGGAGATATCGGTAGCGTCGGTTACTGTGAAGTCTCCACGGAAGTCCACGAGAGGAAAAGCCATGAATGCGAACTGGTTCAAGAGGACTGCGGCACTGATGGGCGGCGTGGTGGTCGCCGGTCTGCTGTTCACCGGCACGGCGATGGCGGACGAGCCGGTGGGCGACGGCGTGTGGAGCCCCTCGCACGACGCCTCGCTGCAGCGTGCGCCCCTGTGCCAGGGGCCGTTCGCGACCCTGGACTGGCTGGACAAGAACTTCGCCGACCACGGTCGCGACGGCCAGGCCCAGCTCGCGGCGAACCTCGCCGCCCTGCAGAGCGGCGACCCCGGGAAGATCCTCGGCCAGGCGGAGACCTCGCTGCTCCAGTACCCGATCTACGCCGTCAACGACACCTTGTTCCACGTCCCGGCGACGGTGGGCGACGTGGCCGCGCTGTGCGCGTCGACCCGCCAGTGAGCTGACCCGATCGATCGTCATTCGGCCCCGCCCACCTCGGGCGGGGCCGGGTGATCGGCCGGCCGCGACATCGAGGAGAGCGAACATGCGAGAACTGACACGCCGGGCGGTCCTGCGTGGTGCGGCACTGGCCGGAACGGCGGTCCTCGTCGGTGTCCGGACGCCCGCCCAGATGGGTACGTCCCTGCCCGACTTCCCCGCCGGCGTCCCGGTGCACCGGGAGGTCTTCGAGAACTGGGACGGGGTGATCACGACCGATCCGTTGTGGACCTGCGTTCCGCGTACGCCGGCCGACGTGGTCGCGGTGCTCGACTGGGCGCACCGATCCGGGTACCGGGTGCGGCCGCGCGGCTACCGCCACAACTGGTCCCCGCTGGCCGTCTCACGGGGGCAGAACGAGGGGGCGAAGATCCTCGTCGCCGACCTCACCCAGGGGCTGACCGGTATGACGATGACCGCCCCGGACGAGGTGCGGGTCCAGGCCGGTGCCCGGATGGACCGGTTGCTCTCGTTCCTGCACCGCAACGGTGCGTCGATCACGAACGCCCCCGCTCCGGGCGACGTGACGGTCGCCGGCGTGCTGGCCGTCGGGGGACACGGGTCCTCGGTGCCCGCGGCCGGTGAGCGACGGGTGCGCGGCCAGAGCTTCGGTTCCGTGTCCAACCTCGTGACCGCGGTGACCGCTGTGGTCTGGGACGCGGCGCGGGGCGGCTTCGCCGAGCGGACCTTCGACCGGTCGGACCCCGGGTGTGCCGCGTTGCTCACCGGGCTGGGGCGCATCGTGCTCACCGAGGTCCGGCTGCGGGTACAGCCCGCCTACGACCTGCGCTGCCGGAACCACACCGACATCCCGGCCACCGAGTTCTTCGCGGCCCCTGGGCGCACCACCGCCCGGTCGATGTCGTCGATGCTCGACCGGGCCGGGCGGGTCGGCGCCATCTGGTACACCTTCTCCGACCACCCGTGGATCCAGGAGTGGACGGTCACCCCGCGCCGGCCGCTGCTGTCGCGGCCCACGCTCGGGCCGTACAACTACCCCTTCGCCGACAACCTCCCCGCAGTCGTCGAGGAACCGCTGTCGGCGCTCGTGTCCGGTCACCCGGAGGCGGCGCCGCTGTTCGGCAAGACCGTGTACGGCGCCACCGTCGCCGGGCTGACCGCGGTCGGCGCCCGCGACATGTGGGGCCCGGCGAAGGACTTCATCCACTTCGTGAAGCCGACGACCCTGCGGGTCAGTGCCGGCAGCCACGCCGTCGTCGTCGCGCGGGCCGACGCACAGCGGGTCGTGCACGAGTTCAGCTCGTTCATCACCGGGGCCCTGGCCCGGTACGCCGCGCAGGGGCGCTATCCGCTCAACTCCTGCGTGGAGATCCGGGTGACCGGCGTCGACGACCCGGCCGACTGCGAGGTCCCGGGGGCGGTGGTCCCGGCGTTGTCGGCATCGCAGCCGGTGCCCGGCCACCCCGACCGCGACACCGTCGTCTGGCTCGACGCCCTCGGCCTGCCCGGTACTCCGCACGAGTACGAGTTCTTCGCCGAGATGGAGGCGTTCGTGCGGTCGGCGTTCCGCGGGTACGCCACCGTGCGGCCGGAGTGGGCCAAGCGGTGGGCGACGACCGCGAGCGGCCCGTGGACCGACTCCCAGGTGATCGGTTCGATGCCGCAGGTCTTCCCGGGGTGGGCCGCCGCGCGCGACGCCTTCGCGGCGTTCGACCCGCACCGGGTCGTCACCGCGGACCTGCACGACACGCTCGGAATCTGAGCGGGACCGTTCCACCACCCGGCGGCGGGCAGCGGCGGGACGCCGTGCACATCCGCGTCCCGCGGGTCACACGGTGTCGGTGCGGCCGGGACGGGGGCCGGTGCGTCACATCCCGAGCAGTGCGGCGGTGGCGTAGCGCTGGTAGGCGTCGATGACCTCGTCGCGAGATGCCTCGTCACGGTGTCGGAGCCACCAACGGCCCAGCTGCTCGCCGCCGCCGGAGATCATCTGCGCGGCCACCATGGCGTCGGTCGTGCTGAACTCCGGGAGGCGTGTCCGGATGAGCACCACCAGGGTCTGCACGGTCTCCTCGCGCAGGGACTCCAGCTGGTCGGCCGACTCACGGGACAGACCCATGGCCGGGTAGAGCATCGCCCAGCGATGCGGGGCCTGCTCGATGAGGGTGAAGAACGCCTCGCCCGCGACCCGGAACACGGTCGCCAGGTCGGCCGACTCCGCCACGCGCATGAGTCCGAGCAGTCCCTCCTGGAACTCCTGCCGGATGCGGCGTACGCAGGCGATGTAGGCGCCGGTCCGCGAGCCGAAGTGGTCGTAGAAGACCGGTCGGCTCACCTCGGCCGCCCGGCAGATGTCCTCGACCGACACACCGTCCAGTCCGTGCTCGACGAACAACGCCTCCGCGCAGTCCAGGAGCTGTTGCGCGCGTACCGCCCGAGGGACCCGGCCGTGACGGAAGCCCTGGACGTCCTGGGGATGAGCCTCGCCCGGCCGATCGTCTCCAGCTGCCATTCGTCAAGGTTACATCGTGTAGGTCAAGCGTCTGTCGTGCGCAGGTGATCCGGTCCGGCGCGCCGGCTGGCCGGTGACGCCGACCGATCCGTCCGCTACGAGGTGAGCGCGGGGTCCAGTGCGGCGGAGAGCTCCGCGACGCCGACCTGGCCGCGGTAGCGCTCGCCGTTCACGAACAGTGTCGGCGTGCCGCGGACCCCGGAACGCACGGCCGCGTTGAACCCGGCCTCCACCCGGTCCTCCGCCAGCTGCGTCGCCGGCCAGACGACCCGGTCCGGACGCACCCCCGCGGCGACGGCGTGTTCCCGCAGGTCGTCCTGGCGCAGCCGGGGCGGGCCGGGGGCGAACAGCGTGTCGTGCATCTCCCAGAACCGGCCCTCGAAGCCGGCCATCTCCGCAGCGAGCGCCGCCGCGATGGCGTGCGGATGCACCTCGTGCAGCGGGAAGTGCCGGAACACGAACCGCAGCCGGTCCCCGAAGCGGGCGCGGACCTGCTCCAGGACCGGCGCCGCATCCCGGCAGTACGGGCACTCGAAGTCGCCGTACTCCACCAGCGTCAGCTCGGCCTCGGGTGGGCCCAGGACGTGGTCGTACGGTCCGACGGGTGGGTCCAGACTGATGGCGGCCTCCTCGTCGTGACCCGCGCAGGGCAGGATCAGCACATGGCGGTGGTGACCCTAGCCGAGCGCGGCGACCTCTCCGATGCCGCGAGGCGCTTCCTCGGGACCGAGTCCGGATCGGCGGTCCTGCTGGTCGGGGCGGCCGTCGTGGCCCTGGTGTGGGCCAACCTGGGGGCCGGGTACGAGTCGTTCTGGCACACCGGCCTGGCAGTCTCCTTCGGCGACGCCGCGCTCGACCTCGACCTGCGGCACTGGGTCAACGACGGCCTGATGGTCCTGTTCTTCCTCTCGGTCGGGCTGGAGATCGCCCGCGAGACGACGCTGGGGGAGCTGCGCGGGTTCCGCGCCCTGGCCGCACCGGCCGCGGCCGCGCTGGGTGGCCTCGTCGTCCCCGCGTTGTTCTTCCTCGCGCTCAACGCCGGTGGTGAGGCGGCGGGCGCCTGGGGCATCGCGATCTCCACCGACACCGCGGTGATGCTCGGGGTATTGGCGCTGCTCGGGCCGCGCTGCCCGGACCAGCTGCGGGTGTTCCTGCTGGCGCTGGCCATCGTCGACGACATCGGCGCGGTGCTGGCGATCGCGCTGTTCTACACCGACGAGGTCGACCTGCTCGCGCTGTTCGTCGCCGTCGTGCTGCTCGCCGGGCTGCTCGCGCTGCGCTGGGTACGGTTCTGGCGGACGCCGTTCTACGCCGTCGTCGGGATCCTGTGCTGGGTCGCGGTGCTGCGCTCGGGGGTGCACCCGAGCGTCGTCGGCGTCGCGCTCGGGCTGCTGGTCAACGCCTACGCACCCCGCCGCACGGAGATGGTCGAGGCGGTGCGGATCGGCAAGAACTTCCTGCTCGACCCGACCCCGGAGCGGGCTCGCACCGCCCGCGCGGTCGCGGTCGCCGCCGTCTCGCCCAACGAGCGGCTGCAGCAGGCGATCCAGCCGTGGAGCAGCTACGTCATCGTGCCGCTGTTCGTGCTCGCCAACGCCGGCGTGGTGCTCTCGTCGGAGACCCTGTCCGCCGCGGCGACCTCGCTGCTGACCTGGGGCATCGTGCTCGGGCTGGTGGTGGGCAAGCCGATCGGCGTCGCCGTCGGGACATGGGTCGCGCTGCGCACCGGGCTGGGACGGGTGCCGGACACGCTGCGCTGGGGGCAGCTGCTCGGCGGCTCGGCGCTGTCGGGCATCGGGTTCACCGTGGCGCTGTTCGTCACCGAGCTCGCGCTCACCGACGAGCTGCTCATCGCCGAGGCGAAGATCGGGATCCTCACCGGGTCGGTGCTGGCGGCGCTGTCGGGCTGGCTGGTGTTCCGGCTGGCCGGCGAGCGCGGTGGGCAGTGCGCGCCGAGCGGGCTGCCGATGCTGCCGCCGCGTCCGTGGCGGCCGGTGGACTGACCGGCCGCCACGGCCCGCGTGCGACGACGGGCTCAGCCGGTGACGTCGCGCCCGATCAGCTGCCGGGCCACGATCCACTGCTGCAGCTCGTTGGCGCCCTCGAAGATCTCCAGGATCTTCGCGTCCCGGTACATCTCCTCCAGGCGGACCGACTCGCCGGACTCCGACACCTGCCGGGCGAAGCCCAGCGCGCCGTGGATCTGGATCGCCTCGCGGACGAGGTCGTTGGCCAGCCGGGTGCCGTAGGCCTTGGCCATGGCGGCCTCGGGCTCGGCCGACCGGTCGCCGCGGTCGAGCAGGGTCGCGGCCTTCTGGTAGAGCGTGCGGGCGCACTCGATCTCGGTCGCGCGCTGGGCCATCGTGAACTGCCAGTGCTGCATCGCGCCGAGCGGTCCGCCGAAGACCTGCCGCGTGCGCAGCCGCTGCACGGCCAGGTCCAGTGCGGCCTGGGCGACGCCGACGCCCGCCGCGCCGATCCCGATCCGGCCCCGGACGAGCGCGGACAGGGCGACACCCAGCCCCGCGCCCCACTGGCCGAGCAGGTTCCCGGCGGGGACCCGGACCTCGTCGAACACGATGTCGGCGGTGATCTGGCCCCGGTGGCCCATCTTCAGGTCGGGGGCACCGATCCGGACCCCGGGGGTGGACAGGTCGACGAGGAACATGGCGGCCCGGTCGCTGCCCGCCCCGGCGCGCACGAGCACCGACACCCAGCCGGCGACGACGCTGTTGGTGATCCAGCGCTTGCGCCCGTTGAGCAGGTAGTCGCCGTCGGCGGTCGGCTCGGCGACGGTCTGCATCCGCTCCGCGGTGAGGTCCGAGCTGGTCTCCGGCTCGGTCGTGGCGAAGGAGAACGCGGTGCGACCGCTGGTCAGCTCGGGGATCAGCCGGGCGCGCAGCTCGTCGGAGGCGTAGGTGAGCGTCTGCGGGACGAGGATGCACTGGCCGTCGTAGACGCCCGCCATCGAGCTCGAGTGGTAGGCGATCTCCTCGGTGACCGTGCAGGTGGCGAGCATCGGGTGCGCCAGCCCCGCGCCGAAGTCGGCGCCGAACGGCACCTCGAACAGGCCCTCCTCGGCGAGGCCGCGGAACGCCTCCCACGGGAAGCTGTCGGCGGACTCCTCACGGGTGCCGATGTCGCGGGCGTGCGGGGCGAGCCGCTTCTCGACGGCGGCGCGGGCCGTCGCGGGGACCGCGACGATCTCGTCGGGCAGCCAGACGTCGTGGGTCATGCGGTCCTGCGTGCGCGGCACCTGGGTCTCGGTGCCCCGTCCCTGCTCGGCGATCGTCACGGAACGTCCCTCCTCGGTCGACTGGGCGCACACTAACAGTCATAGCTGACTGTTAGTGGTGTCTGCCTCGACGCGGCCCGGCCTGCGCCGCCCGCGCGGCGGGCTCGTGATCGGGGCCCCGGGCACCCGTCCGGGTGGTCGGGAACCGGTGTGCCGCTCGGTTCCGGCCGGCCGGCTCCAGGACTGGCAGGGTGGTCGGCCCACCGGTACCGAGCCGGCCGGCCCCGAAAGGACCTCGATGTCGCAGCCGTACCCCGCCGAATCCAGCCGGATCGCCGCGATCCTCGCCCACCTCTCGGCACCGATCGCCGCGATCCTGAGCGCCGGGCTGCTGAGCCTGGTCGGCCCGCTGCTGGTGTGGCTGGTCAAGAAGGACGACCCGTTCGCGCGGCGGGCCGCAGCCGGGGCGTTCAACTTCAACCTGTCGTTCTGGGTGCTGTTCATCGTCAGCTGGATCCTGATCTTCACCGTGGTGGGGATCCTCGTGGCGATCCCCCTCATGATCGCGCTGTTCGTCGTCTCCGCGTGGTGCCACATCAAGGGCGCGGTGCGGGCGTCGAACAACCGGCCCTACGACTACCCGTTCCAGCTGCGCGTGCTGTCCTGAGTCCGGTTGCGCGGGTCAGCGGCGTCGGGCGCTGTGACGCCGCGGCACCCCGAGAAAGAGGTTGATCCACCCGTAGGAACGATCACACGTCCCGACGTCGACCTCCGGAATACTCTTCTGTGACGTCCACCGTCGACCTCGCCCCGGGCGGCACACATGAAGGCACGGAACCCCCTCGACGCCGTACGTGACCGGCTGCGGCTCCCGCCGTCGCGGCCCGGCACCGCGGAGGCCCGGCTGGTTCCGTACGACGACGCCGTGCGCGCTCTCGGTCGCGACGGCGACATGATGGAGTATCCCGACGACGTCCGCGTCGAACGGATCGTCGGCACCGTCGGGCGGGCCGACGACTTCGACGCCGAGTTCCGGCTCCGCAACCCGCAGCTGCGCGCGCGATGGGATGCGGTCGCCGAGCTGATGACCCGGCCCGGCCAGATGGTCCCGCGGGTCGAGCTGATGCGGCTGGGGGAGATGTACTTCGTCGTCGACGGGCACCACCGTGTCTCGGTCGCCCGTGCGCGCGGTGTCGTCGCCCTCCCGGCCCGGGTGCGGTGGGTCTGCACCGTGGCCTATGCGATGGCCTGCCTGCGCGCGATGCACCTGCCCAGCAAGGCCGCCGAGCGTGAGTTCCTCACCCGCATCCCGCTGCCCGACCCGATCCGGACCGAGCTCTGGCTCGACCGCACCGCCGATTGGATGCGGTTGGCCGACGCGGCAGAGGCATGGGCCTTCCGCGAGACCCTGCGCGGGGCGCCCCTGCCGGACCGCCGGGCACTCGCCGAGCGCTGGTGGGCGGACGAGGTGACACCTCTGGTGCACCACCTCCGCCGGGCCGGTGTCGGCGTCGGCCTGCGTGACATTCAGCTCTACGCCGCCGCGACCGCCGCCCGGGACCGCCGCGGCGGGAGCGACTGGCCGACCGCGGTCACCTGACGGCCGGACCAGCTGGTCGCCGTCATGGGGCAGACCGAGCACTACCGAGCTGGCTACACACCTGCGACGGCGTCGACAACGCCGCTGGAAGTGCAGCGAGCAGGGCTTGTCGCCCGGCGTTTACCTCACGACCACCACGTTAAAAAGGGATCCCTATCCAGCAAATTTCGGAGCGGACTATGCGTGCGTCCGCAGTCCGTGGAACCTCTTGACGCATCTGCTCGGTATCGTAGGATGTCTTCATGCGGTGTGGAACCACATAATCCCGCGCGATACCCGTTTATAACACAGAAGGAGGCTTATTCAGGCTCCGTCAGGTAAGTGTGTAGAAGATGAGTCCGATGACTGCCGAGATTGTCGTTTTAAATGTGGCGTAGGGCCGCCGGTAGTCTGTGTGGAGAACTTTCCACGTTTTGATATGGGCGATGACTCGTTCGATGGTGGCGCGTGTGTGGTTGAGGCTCTTGTTGAATGTTTTTTGCCAGTCGAGAAGTTCCCGGCCGGGTGGTTTTTTGAACGGGGTGAGCATGCCGCGCCCGATGTATCCTTTATCGCCGATCGGGGGGTATGTGGCGAGGTGGTCGAGGGCGCCGGATTGGTCGAGGCAATATAGGTCGTGTCGGGAGCCTGGGGTCGGGTCGGAGATCCACGACAGCTGCCCTTCCAGGGTGGCTGCGACCTGGACGACGACGCCGGTGGTGCGATGCTTGCCCGACCACAGACCCGGCACCGCGGCCCATGACCAGCAGGGCAGCAAGGTTCCATCGATGATGTACTGCCGATCGGCACGAAGCTCCTCTGCCGTCGGAACGACACTCCGCAGCGCCTGTGCCAGCAACGGTGTCACCCCCGTGATCGCTCGACTAACCGTCGACTGCGACACCCCATAGGTTTCCGCCAACTCCCACTGCACACGATTCCCGCGCAGATACGCCAACGTGATCACCACCGACCAGAACAACCCCAGAACCGGCGGCCAAGGCCGTCGCAGGCCAGTCGCGTTCCGCTGATCCTGCTCATACACTATAGCGGCAAGATCCTGAATTTCATCACGCCGGAAACCAGTGGTATAGTACATACTGCGGCAGCCCGTTCATCTCGGATTGATTCGGCAAACCAATATTCGCGATGGACGGGCTGTCGCCCAACCCGACACGCCGGGCTAGATCGTTATTTCACGGGGCCTGAATAAGCCTCAAGGCATGGTGTATCACGCCACAGTCATGGGCCCGGACCGTGCGGGCGTCTATGTGATCATTCTGCTCACGCGGCTGCTCCGGCTGCGCTTCGCGCGCTCATGCGGGCAGAATCGCAACCCCTGACAGTTCTTCATTTTGGATCGGCACATCTATGCCTGAGGCACGACGCACGGAACATGATTGTGAGCTCTTCTGGCTCCACGGGCAGGGTGAGTTCTGCCCGCATTGCGATGTACCGACTCCGCAAGCAGAACCGATCCGACGTGCTGCCACTGGTGAGCGACGCGAGCTGATGCGACCTGTCCACCTGGCGGCCGGACCCGTGGCCGTCCCCGATGGCGGCGGGCGAACGGGGCAGGGGCCGGGGCCTCGGCGTCGCCCCGAGAGATCAGATGGCATCGGGATCTCCGCGACGGCCGTCTGTGTCGGGCTTGTGTTGTGGTCCGTCACCTCGCTGAGCGGCTCGGGGCTGGCTCCACTTCCTGCTGGGGCCGGGAACGGAGGCGGGCCGACAGCATCCGCACCAGCTTCCTCATCTGCCCTCCCCACGTCCGGGGTCGTCGCGGCTCCCCCGGCGGCAGTGCTGCAGTCCGGACCGGCTGCTGTCACGGTCGGCGTCGAGCCCGCGGCGGCCACTACCGCTCTGCCGGATCAGCGCGCGAGGATCGCGGTCGAGGTTGCGATGAAGCAGATCGGGCTGCCGTATGTGTGGGGCGGCAACGGCCCCGAGAACGGGCACCGCGGCTTCGACTGCTCGGGATTGACGACTTTCGCCTATGACAAGGCGGGCGTGGATCTGCCGCGCACCGCCCACGCCCAGTTCCGGCACGGCCCCCGCGTTCCGGAGAACACCCCGCTTCAGCCTGGCGACCTCGTCTTCTACGGCACCTAGAGGCTTATTCAGGCCCCGTGAAATAACGATCTAGCCCGGCGTGTCGGGTTGGGCGACAGCCCGTCCATCGCGAATATTGGTTTGCCGAATCAATCCAAGATGAACGGGTTGTCGCAGTATGTACTATGCCACTGGTTTCCGGCGTGATGAGATTCAGGATCTTGCCGCTATAGTGTATGAGCAGGATCAGCGGAACGCGACTGGCCTGCGACGGCCTTGGCCGCCGGTTCTGGGGTTGTTCTGGTCGGTGGTGATCACGTTGGCGTATCTGCGCGGGAATCGTGTGCAGTGGGAGTTGGCGGAAACCTATGGGGTGTCGCAGTCGACGGTTAGTCGAGCGATCACGGGGGTGACACCGTTGCTGGCACAGGCGCTGCGGAGTGTCGTTCCGACGGCAGAGGAGCTTCGTGCCGATCGGCAGTACATCATCGATGGAACCTTGCTGCCCTGCTGGTCATGGGCCGCGGTGCCGGGTCTGTGGTCGGGCAAGCATCGCACCACCGGCGTCGTCGTCCAGGTCGCAGCCACCCTGGAAGGGCAGCTGTCGTGGATCTCCGACCCGACCCCAGGCTCCCGACACGACCTATATTGCCTCGACCAATCCGGCGCCCTCGACCACCTCGCCACATACCCCCCGATCGGCGATAAAGGATACATCGGGCGCGGCATGCTCACCCCGTTCAAAAAACCACCCGGCCGGGAACTTCTCGACTGGCAAAAAACATTCAACAAGAGCCTCAACCACACACGCGCCACCATCGAACGAGTCATCGCCCATATCAAAACGTGGAAAGTTCTCCACACAGACTACCGGCGGCCCTACGCCACATTTAAAACGACAATCTCGGCAGTCATCGGACTCATCTTCTACACACTTACCTGACGGAGCCTGAATAAGCCTCTTGGCGTCTGTGCAGACGTGAGTGTGAACTCGTACCGCTACTCTCCGCCTGGCTCGCACGCAGTCGTCCTTGCCTGCTCGGCTCGTCGTCGACGGGCACGTCGGCTATCGGCCTGCGACGACGACCCGCTCCGGCTCGGGAGGTACCGGGAACGGTGTGAGCTGCAGACCGGCTCCGGAACGGTCCACATACCCGAATGCCACCTGGTCTCCGTCGCGCTGGGCCTGCGGATGAAGTCCGCCGCTCGTTCCGGATGCCTCCGGCCAGCTCTGGTGCAGGTGGTCCATGACCATTTCCTGGATGGCGTCCAGAGCACGGAGCACGGCTTCGGTCGGGAAGTCTGTTGCCGTCACTGCATCGCCGGGTACGCCGAGGTCCTTCATCTCGACGACCCGCGGCGACCCCGCTCCCCGATTCGACCAGATCGAGATCTGCGTACCGACCGCCTGCGCGTGGACCCCCTCAGGGACGAGTCCGGCAACCTCGCATGCGACATGGGCCAAGGCCTCGACGGAGACGTGCAGGCGCCACGCGGAGAGCCCGTCGTACTGAAGGTCGGTGCTCATCCAGGTTCTGTCCGAACGCACTCTCGAGACGTGTCAACGGCAGCGTACTGCGCCCCGTTCCTCCAGAACTGTCACATGTCGACCGCCGTCGATCCTGTTCAGCTCTTCGACCACGACGATCTACGCCCACGCCGACACCGACGATATCCGCCTCGCGCTCGATGCGATCGAGCGCGAGGCGGGAGGAATCAGGAGGCTTATTCAGGGTGATCATGAAGTGCGGTGTTTCTCCAGGTCGGGACCGCAGCGAGGTAGCCCGCCAGGCGGCCCTGAATAAGCCTCCAGGTGTCAGAGCCGTCGTGCGCGGGTCGCGCGGAAACGGAAACTGTCCTGCTGAGCCGCTTCGTAGTCGAACCCGACCTGGTCGCCCTGCTCGAATGCCTTGTAGCCCTCGGCCTCGATATCGCTGAAGTGGACGAAGGCGTCGAGGCCGTCGGGCAGCTCCGGGCTGCTGATCGCACCCCAGCCCTTCTCGGCCTTGTAGAACTTCACGACCCCGGTTGCCATGCGTCGATCAGAGCAGGTCGGGTCGCCACGGTCCACGCGGTTCCGGAACTAATGCTGGCTGAACTGCCACGTATCGACGGTCGCGTCGAGTGGCGCCGACCTGTTTCCGCAGGTCGGATGTGGTCGGGGTGGCGGGATTTGAACCCACGGCCCCTCGCTCCCAAAGCGAGTGCGCTACCAAGCTGCGCCACACCCCGTCGCCCGCAGTCTAGCCCTGCGCCCGTCCCGCTCGTCCGCCGCCGTCGACGCCGGGTGTGTCCTGCGCGACAGCGACCGGCCGTTGATCCTGCCGCTCTCCCGTTCTTAAGGTAAGCCTTCCCTTACTGAAGGAGGACCGCCACGTGGCACCGTCCGGACTGCACGACCCCACCGCGGAGCACGCGAGCTGCGGCGTCGGGCTGATCGTCCGCAAGGACGGGGTGCAGACCCACGACGTGCTCGCCCTCGCTCATCGTGCCCTCTGCGCCGTGCCGCACCGCGGCGGGATGTCCGCCGAGGGCGTCGGCGACGGCGGCGGGGTCTCGGTGGACCTCTCGGTGTCGTTCTTCTCCCGGCTCGCCGGCCGCGAGCTGACTCCGGGACGGTTCGCCGTCGCGAACGTCTTCCTCCCCGCCGACCCGGAACGCGCCGCGGCGGCCGCGGCGCTGGTCACGCTCACCCTCACCGCGCACGGCTGCACCGTCCTGGCCGTCCGCGACGTGCCGGTCGATCCGTCGGTGCTGCGTCCCGCAGCCGCCGCACAGCAGCTCCCGGTGCGGCAGTGGATCGTCGAGGTCCCCGACGTCGCCGACCCGGAGCGCCTGGCGCACGGCATCCTGCTCGACGTCGAGTCGGTCGCCTACACCGACGAGACCGTCGCCGGCCTCTACCCGCTCAGCCTCTCGACCCGCACCCAGGTCCTCAAGGGACGGCTGAACTCGTGGGAGGTCGTGCCGTACTTCGCCGATCTCACCGACCCCGACCACCGGGTGCGCAGCCTCTACTTCCACACCCGCTTCTCCACCAACACCGACCCGCACCCGTCGATGGCGCAGCCCTTCCGGCTGCTCGCGCACAACGGCGAGCTCAACACCGACCGCAAGAACCGGATCGCCGACGAGGCACTCGCCCGCGCCCGGGGCCGCCGGATCGTGCGGCCGCCCGGGCAGTCCGACAGCGCGCGGTTCGACCAGACCCTGCACGCACGTGTGGCGGGCGACGGGCTCGACCTCGTCGCGGCCGTCGTCGCCGCGATGCCCCCGGCCTGGGAGAACGACCGCACGCTGCCGGCGCCGGTGCGTGCGATGCTGGAGTACCGCTCGCTGGTCGAGGAGATCAACGACGGCCCGGCCGCGCTGGTCTTCTCCGACGGCGAGGTCATCGGTGCCCGTCTCGACCGGCTCGGCCTGCGTCCCCTGCGGACCTGCGAGACCGCCGACTACCTGACCGTCTCCTCGGAGGCGGGCCAGTTCCCCTTCCCCGACGACGAGGTGCTGCGCCGCGGCCGTATCGAGGCCGGCGGGATGCTGTGGTGGAGCACCCGTGAGCGTCGCACCTACGACACCGCGCAGACCCTGGAGCTGCTCGCCGCCCGCGCCGACCACGAGGCCCTCCTGGTCGAAGCGCGGACACCGGCGGCCGAGCTCCCGGACGCCCCCGGGGCCCCCGAGCAGGCCGGGGGCGACGACCTCACCGTCCACCAGCGCTACGTCGCCTACGGCCTCGACGCCGAGGCGTTCCGCGTCCTGCTCGACCCGATGCTCGACACCGGCACCGAACGCGTCTCCGCCATGGGCTACGGCAACGCCATCAACGCCCTCAGCGACCGCGAGGGCGGCGTCGCGCACTTCTTCTCCCAGCGCTTCGCCCAGGTCACCAACCCGCCGCTGGACCCGATCCGCGAGGCCGACGGCATGACCCTGCGCGTCGCGCTCGGTGCCCGTCCGGTGCACGACGGCCCGTTCCACCGCATCGTCCTCGACTCGCCCGTGCTCGACGCCGACGGCCTCGCCCGCATCGAGGCCCAGCAGGTCGTCCCGGTCGGCCGGTTCGCGCTGCTGCACGAGCCGGGGACACTGGAGGCCACGGTCGAGGGACTGTGCGCGGAGGTCGTCGCCTTCACCCGCGACCGCGGTGGCATCGCCGTCCTCGACGACCGCGCCGTCGCCCGCGACCGGGCCGCAGTCCCCGCGGCGCTCGCCGTCGCCGCGGTGAACCGTGCCCTGGTCGCGGCCGGTCTGCGCCCCGCGGTGTCGCTGGTCGTCGCGACCGGGCAGGTCTGCTCGGCGCACCACCTCGCCGTCGTCCTGGGGTTCGGGGCGTCGGCCGTGCACCCGCACACCGCGCACCTGCGCGCGGTCCAGCAGCACCCCGACGACCCCGGCGCGGCGTTCGCGCGCTTCCGCGCCGCGGCGGAGAAGTCCCTGCTCAAGACCATGGCCCGGGTCGGGTTGTGCACGATGGAGAGCTACGTCGGCGGCGAGTTCTTCGAGTCCGCCTACCTCGACACCCGCGACCCGGTGCTCGCCCGCTGGCTCCCCGAGGTCGACGCCCCGGTCGGCGGTGCCGGCTTCGCCGACATCGAGCGCTCGGTCCGCGACTGGCACGCCCGCGCGCTGACCGTCACCGGCCCCGAGGACCTCCCGCAGCTCGGCCTGTTCAAGGAACGCTCCGACGGTGCCGGGCACTCCTACGGCGCCGCCGCCGTCACCGCCTTCACCGGTCTGGTCGACGAACGGACCGGCCTCACCGCGGGCACGGTCGACCGCGAGCTCCGGCTGCTGCCGCTCGCCGCGCTCACCGACTCCCTCGGCCTGCACGACGACGCCTACGTCCACACCGGACTGGGTGCGCTCACCGACGCCGAGATCGACGCGTCCGCGCCCACGCCCGGCTACCGCGAGCTCGTCCGGTCCCTCGCCGCCGAGCGCGAACGGCGCCCGTCCGCGCTGCGCGACGTCCTGGTCCTGCCGCCGGACCTGCGCGACGGCGATCCTGCCGCCGCGCTCGACCGCGTCGACCCGCACGGCAACGCCTGCATCGCCGTGCGCGGGCTGCGCCGCGACGGCGACCTGCTGCACGTCGACGTCGACGCCGCCCCGCTGGCGTCCTGGCTGAACGAGCGGCTCGGGGTGTCCGTCGAACGCCTCGACCACCGCACCCTGCGGGTGGCCGCGACGGGGACGGCCGCGGACCGGCTGGACCTGCTCGTCACCGCCCCCGACCCGGTCCCGCTGTCGCAGGTACAGCCCGCCTCGGAGATCACCCGCACCCTCGCCTCGGGCGCGATGAGCCACGGCGCCCTCGTCGCCGGGGCGCACGAGGCCGTCGCCCACGGCACCAACATGGTCGGCGGGCTATCCAACTGCGGCGAGGGCGGCGAGTCCCGCACCCGGTTCGGCACCATCCGCGGCTCCCGGGTCAAGCAGTTCGCCTCCGGACGGTTCGGGGTGTGGGCGGGCTACCTCGCCGACCCGATGCTCGACCAGGTCGAGATCAAGATCGCGCAGGGGGCCAAGCCCGGCGAGGGCGGCCAGCTGCCCGGCGCCAAGGTGACCGTCGACATCGCCGCTGCCCGCGGCGCGACGCCCGGTGTCGAGCTCGTGTCCCCGCCGCCGCACCACGACACCTACTCCATCGAGGACCTCGCCCAGCTCATCCACGACGCCACCGCGGCGCGGGTGAAGGTCGTGGTCAAGCTGGTGTCCTCGGAGGGCATCGGGACGATCGCCGTCGGCGTCGCGAAGGCCGGGGCGCATGTCATCAACGTCGCCGGCAACACCGGTGGCACCGGCGCCGCCAACGTCACCAGCCTGAAGTTCGCCGGGCGCTCCGCGGAGCTGGGCGTCGCCGAAGTGCACCAGGCGCTGTCCGCGCACGGTCTGCGCGACGCCGTCGAGCTGCGCTGCTCCGGGGCGCACCAGACCGGCGGCGACGTCGTCGTCTCCGCGCTGCTCGGCGCCGACTCCTTCGAGTTCGGGACGACCGCGCTGATGATGCTGCGCTGCGTCATGGCGAAGAACTGCAACGTGAAGTGCCCGGCCGGGATCACCACCGACGCCGACGCCTTCGACGGCGACCCCCGCGCGCTGGCCCAGTACCTGCTCGGCGTCGCCCACGAGGTCCGCGAGATCCTCGCCGGTCTCGGGCTGCGCAGCCTGCGCGAGGCCCGCGGCCGGGCGGACCTGCTGCACCTCGCCCGGCACCCGTCGCTGGTCGGGCGGCTGGACCTGCGCCGCCTGCTGCACCGCGTCACGACCCCGCAGGTCGCCGACCCGGTGCGGGTCGGCGCCCACCACGACCACGACGAGCGGTGGTCGGCCACCGTCCGGGCGGCCCTGGCCCGTGGGGAGTCCGGGGTGGACATCGACGGCGGCGTGCTGGGCAACCGGCACCGCTCCGTGGGCGGGCGCCTCGCCGTCGACGTGGAGCGGATGCTGAACCACGAGCACGTCCCCGGACCGGCACTCGTCGACGACCGCGGCCGCCGGTTCCTGCCGCAGCGGTGGCTGCGGGTCCGCACCCACGGCGCCGCGGGACAGTCGTTCGGGCTGTTCTGCAACGACGGGATGTGGCTCGTCCACACCGGCACCGCCAACGACGGCGTCGGCAAGTCCGCCTGCGGTGGCACCATCGCGGTCCGGTCGCCCGGCACCGTGCACGACGACCGGCCCGGCACCAACGTGCTCGTCGGCAACTTCGCGCTGTTCGGGGCCACCGGCGGCCGGCTGTTCGTGCAGGGCGAGGCGGGGGACCGGTTCGCGGTGCGGAACTCCGGGGCGAGCGCCGTCGTCGAGGGGCTCGGCGACTTCGGCTGCGAGTACATGACCGCCGGGGCCGTGCTGAACCTCGGCGCCGCCGGGTCGGGTCTGGGCAACGGCATGTCCGGCGGGTTCCTCTACCAGTACGACCCGACCGGGACGGTCGGGTTCTCGACCGACTCGGTCGACGTCGCACCGGTCTCGGGGTTCCACACGACCGCCGTCCGGCTGCTGCTGGAGTGGCACGCCGAGGCGACCGGTTCGCCGCTCGCCACCCGGCTGCTCGAGGACTGGGAGCGCGAGCGCGCGCACCTGCTCGTCGCGACCCCGCGGTCGCTGCGGCTCTACCAGGACGCCGGGGAGATCCTCGCCGCCCGCACCCGGCGCGAGCTCGTCGACGAGCTCGCCGCCGCCCTCGCCGCGCACCAGCTGCGCCGGCACAAGCTGGCCCAGCGCGACGGCGTCCCCGTCGCGTCCGGGGTGGTACCCGACGGCGACGCCGGGGAGGAGATGTTCGTCCTGCTCAACGGACTGACCGTGCAGACCGTCGCCGAGGAGGTCGCCGCCCGCCGCGGCGTTCCCGTCCGCACGCTGCTGCTCACCGAGGACCATGCCGTCCGCACGCGGCTGGTGCGCTACGCCCGCGACGCGCTGGCCGGCTACACCGACGACGAGCTCGCCGTACTGGTCTCGGACAAGCGCGTCGGCGACCTCAAGCGCTCCCTCGCCCGGCGCGACGTGTACGGCACCGACAGCCCCGGCACCTACGGCTGGATCCTCGCCCAGGACGCCGCCAACACCGCGCGCCTCGGCCGGATCCCGAGCGTCGAGGAACTGTTCGCGGCCCGCGCCGCACCGGACCTGGTGGGTGCCCCGTGATCGCGCCGCCGCCCCCGGCCGAGCTGGGCGACCTCGCGATCTCGCCGGACGCCCCGTTCACCGCCGAGCAGCGCATCTGGCTGTCCGGCTACCTCGCGGGCGCCCGCAGCGCCGCCGCACCCGTCCGGAAGGAGTCCGGGATGACCCCGGTGCACGTGCTGTACGGCACCGAGACCGGCAACGCCGAGTACGTCGCTGACCTGCTCACCGAACGCCTCACCGAGGCCGGGGTGCCGTGGGAGCTGCACGAGCTCGACGCGGTCGACGCCGACGCGCTCGCCGCGATGAGCAGGGTGGTCGTCGTCTGCTCCACCTACGGCGACGGCGAGATGCCCGACAACGCCGACCTCTTCCGGAAGATGATCACCGCAGACGACGCGCCACGCCTGGACGCGATGTCGTTCGCAGTGTGCGCGCTGGGCGACGAGTCCTACGAGGACTTCTGCGCGGCCGGGCGGCTGCTCGACACCCGCCTCGCCGAGCTGGGGGCCACCCGCCTCCTGGAACGCCGCGACTGCGACGTGATGTGGGAGGACGCCTCCGCACAGTGGTTCCCCGAGATCGTCGCCGTGCTGAGCGCCGCGCCCGTCGCGGAGGAGCCCGCACCCGCACCCGCACCCGCGCCGGAGCCGGCGCGCCGCCGCGAACGCCCCGCCCCGGTGCCCGCCGTGCTCGCCCACCGGGTGCGGCTGTCCGGGCCCGCCTCGGACAAGGAGATCCACCACCACGAGTTCGACCTCACCGGCACCGGCCTGACCTACGCCGCGGGAGACTCGCTCAACGTCGTGCCCGCCAACGACCCCGCGCTCGTCGAGGCGTTCCTCGACCACCTCGGTCACGACGGCGACACCCCGGTCGGTGACCGTCCGCTGCGCGAGCTCCTGACCTGCGCGCACGAGATCGTCACGCCGTCGCGGGACCTGCTCGAGGTGCTCGCCGAGCGGGCCGCCGACGCCGGGCTGCGCGCCGCCCTGCGCGAGGACCGCGCGGCCGCCTTGTGGGACCGGGACCTGCTCGGACTGCTGCACGCCGCACGGGTGCGGCTCGACCCGGAGGAGTTCGTCGGGCTGCTGCGCCCGTTGCAGCACCGGGCGTACTCGATCTCGTCGAGCCCGCTGCTGTTCCCGGACCGGGTGCACCTGACCGTCGCCTCGGTCCGCTACCGGTGCGACGACCGCGCGGTCGGCGGGGTCTGCTCCACCCACCTCGCGGACCGGCTCGCCGTCGGGGACACCGCCGTCGTCTCGCTGCAGCCCAACACCGGGTTCCGGCCACCCGCCGACGACGTCGACATGATCATGATCGGGCCGGGGACGGGTGTCGCCCCGTTCCGCGCGTTCCTGCAGGAACGGGCCGCCCGCGGGGCGCGGGGCCGGAACTGGCTGCTGTTCGGCGACCGCCGCTCCGACCACGACTTCCTCTACCGGTCCGAGCTGCTCGGCTGGGCCTCCGACGGCCTGCTCACCCACCTCGACCTCGCCTTCTCCCGCGACCAGCCGGAGAAGGTGTACGTCCAGGACCGGATGCGCGAACACGGAGCCCGGCTGTACGCGTGGCTGGCCGAGGGCGCCCACCTCTACGTGTGCGGCGACGCGAGCCGGATGGCCCGCGACGTCGACGCCGCGCTGCACGAGATCCTCGCCGCCCACACCGGGGGCGAGGACGGTGCGGCCGAGTTCGTCGCCGACCTCAAGCGCGGGAAGCGGTACCTGCGTGACGTCTACTGAACCGGAGCGTGCCTCGTGACCCTGCCTCGCACCGACCTCGACGTCCTGCTCTCCCACCTCGTCGGCGAGCGGCTCGACCTCGACGCCGGCACGCTGGCGCGGCACCTCCCGCTGCTCGACGAGGTCGTCGCGACCACCGCGAACGGCAGCGCCCTGATCAGCGAGCTCGGCACCTACGCCGAGCCGACCTTCACCGGCGAGGCGTTCGGGGTCCGGGCCGACGCGGTGACCCTGCGCCTGTCCCGGCCCGCGGTCGCCGCGGTCGTCGCGACCCGGGCCGACGACGAGCGTCGCGAGCCCGCCGCGCTGTGGCTGTTCGACGGCGACGGCGCGGCGGTGCACCGCACGCACCTGCTGTCGCCCGACGCCCCGCTGGTCACCGAGGTGATGCGGCTGGCCCCGCGCGTCGACGACCCGCCCGTCGCGCCGACGGCGGTCCCCGACGAGCTCGACCACCTCGGGCTGCTCGACGCGCTCGCCGACGGCGGCGGCCGGGTCCCCGACGGGCTCGTCCTGGCGGCCCCGCCGTGCGACGTCGCCCGGGCCGTCGACCTGTTGTGCCTGCTCTGCGAGCACGGGGTCCCGGCCGGGCTGGCCGTGCCGAACGGCGGCTGCCTGCAGGTCGGCACGGGTTCGGTCGACCACGTCGAGACCGGTGACGTCGTCGGCGTGGTGTCGGGTGCGGTGCAGTTCGCGTTCGCCCCCGGCGAGATCGAGGCGGTGCGCCCGGTCCGCACGCACGGCCCGTACGGTCCGATGACGACGGTGCTCCTGACCGGGCCGGACGGCCGCTGCCCCGCCCTGATCGGCCAGTTCGGACTGCCGTCCACCGACGTCGTGACGGCCTGGGAGCGCATGGTCCGGGACGTGCTGCTGCACCCGATCGGCTGAGTGGTGAACGCGGCCGACGCGGTGGTCGTAGAGACGGGCAATCAAGGATGAACCCGTCAGAAAGGACACCGGGATGCGCCGCACCCTGCCCCGTCTCGCCGCCGTCACCGCCGCCACCGCACTCGGCTTCGCCGCGACCGCGGGGATCGCGTTCGCCCAGGAGACCGAGGTCGGGGAGCCGTCGACCCTCACGAGCATGTACACCGTGAGCGCCACCCCGGACACCATCGTCAACAACGACGGGCAGGCCGTCCCCGGTCAGCCCGGTGCGACCGGCGAGTTCAACTTCCGGATCAACTCCGACGACGAGATCATCTGCTACGACATCACCCTGCGCGGCGTCACCGGCGAGTACCAGAGCCCGGCCAAGACCGCGACGCACATCCACGAGGCGGCGCTCGGCAAGCCCGGCCCGCCGCGCCTGGCGTTCCCGAACCCCGAGGGCGACGGCGACGTCCGCACCTCGTCGGGCTGCCTGCAGGGCCCGTTCACCACCGGGCTCGAGGGCCCGAACGGCCAGGACACCGCCACCGGCTTCTCGCTGAAGCAGATCGAGGCGAACCCGGCCGGCTTCACCGGTGACGCCCACACCGCCGACTTCGCGGCCGGCACGGTGCGCGGCCAGCTCGCCGCCGTCCCGATGGGCGGCGTCGAGACCGGCGCCGGTGGGTCCTCCTCCGACTCGACCGCGCTCTACGCGGTCGGTGCCGCCGGCCTGGCCGCCGCGGCCGGTGCGGGCGTGCTGATGGCCCGCCGGGGCCGTGCGCAGGGCTGACCACACGCGTGACCGACGCCCGGGAGCCCTGCTGCTCCCGGTCGTCGTTGCGCTGGTGTTCCTGCTCGTGGGGTGTGCGGCACCGCCCGCCCCCACTCCCGCGCCTGCGGTGCCGTCCGCCGGCGCGCCGCCCGGCGCCGTCCCGGCGGCAGCCGGTGTGCCCGTCTCGCTGCACATCCCGGCGATCGGGGTGGACGAGTCGCAGCTGCTCCGGCTCGGCATCGCCGACGACGGCACCGCCGAGGTGCCGCAGGACTACGACCGCGTCGGCTGGTTCGACCGCGGCACCGCGCCCGCCCCGACCGTCCTGCTCGGGCACGTCGACTCACGTGACGGGCCCGCGGTGTTCATCGACCTGGCCGACCTCGCCCCGGGCGACGTGATCGAGGTCGGCCGCGACGACGGCTCCGTCGACCGGTACGCCGTCGAGCGGACCGAGCAGGTGCCCAAGGACGCGTTCCCGACCTTCGCCGTGTTCGGCGGTACGTCACCGGACCAGCTGCGCCTGGTCACCTGTGCGGGCGACTTCGACCGGGGGGCACTCAGCTACCTCGACAACATGGTCGTGCACGCCCGCGCACTGTGACCGTTGCCCGACGCGCCGAGACGTCCGGTTCCACTCCGGACACCCGGTCCGGGACCACACTGATCGGGTGACGGTGCCGCGACAGCGCGACCCGCGCCCGACGGGCGCCGCAGCCGGACGCCCCCGGGCGTCGCGGCTCGCCCGGCTGCGCCGCGTCCCGCCGCTGCACCTGCTGCTCGGGACGACGGGCGTGCTGCTCGCGGTCGGCGTCGTGATGGTGCTGTCGGCGTCGGCGGGCGGGCGGACCGTCGCGGACGGAATGGTGCTCACCGTCTTCGTCCGCCACCTGATCTTCCTGCTGCTCGGGGCCGGCGCGTTCGCGCTCGGGATGTGGGTGTCACCGGCCGGGCTGCGACGATGGACGCCGTGGCTGCTGTTCGCCTGTCTCGCCGCGCTGGTGCTCGTGTTGGTCCCGGGCATCGGCGAGGTCCGCGGCGGTGCCCGCCGGTGGATCTCGGTCGCCGGGTTCACCGTGCAGCCGGGCGAGGCGGCCAAGGTCGTGCTCCTGCTGTGGGGCGCTCACGTGCTGGCGCTGCGCGGCCGTGCCGCGCGCCGGGGCCGCTACGCCGTCCTCCCACTGGTCCCGGTCGCGTTGCTGGCCGCGGCGCTGCTCATGCTGCAACCCGCGCTCAGCACGACGGTGGCGCTCGGGGTCATCGTGCTGTCGCTGCTGTTCTTCGCCGGGGCGCCGCTGCTGCTGCTCGGCGGCATGTCCGTCGGGGCGCTGCTCGGCGTCGCCGTCCTGGGCCTCACCGCCGACTACCGCCGCGACCGGATCAGCACGTTCCTCGGCGCGGGCGACGAGCTCGGCGCCGGCTACCAGTCCCGTCAGGCGCTGCTGTCCCTCGCCGACGGCGGCCTGTTCGGCACCGGCCTCGGACAGGGCCGCGCGAAGTGGGACTACCTGCCCAACGCCGCGAACGACTTCATCTTCGCCGTCATCGGCGAGGAGCTCGGGCTCGTCGGCGGGCTCGCCGTGCTGGCGCTGTACCTGCTGCTCGCCTGGGTCGGGCTGCGCGTCGCGGTCCGCACCCGGGACCCGTTCCTGCGGCTGGTGACGGCGGCGACCGTGACCTGGGTGGTCGTGCAGGCCGTGATGAACGTCGGATACGTCGTCGGTCTGCTCCCGGTGACCGGCCAGCAGTTGCCGCTGGTGTCCGCGGGCGGGACGGCGCTGGTCAGCACCCTGTTCCTGCTCGGGCTGGTCGCCAACGCCGCCCGCCGGGTCAGGTAGCCAGGCTGCCGCGCAGCACCGTGGCCCCGGCGCCGTCGACGACCCGGAACTGCTCCGCGTCGGCCCGCAGCACCGAGGAGTTGAGGTTGCAGACCATCGGCGACGTACCGGTCCCGATGAACTCGCCCGCGCTCACCTCGCGCCCGTCCTCGGCCTCGACGACGACGCGGTAGGTCGCACCGGAGCGGAACCCGTCGCCGTCGAGCACGATCTCGACGCCCCAGGTGTGCGGGATCGCGACCGCCGTGGCCCGCACCGCGGGGTCCATCGCCTGCACCGCGACCGGCTCGCGCGGAATGCCGTCGTGGTCGCCGACCAGGTAGCCGGCGACGCCGCCGACGAGCAGGGCGGCCGCGGCCGCCGCGGCGACCGGTGCCCACCGGCTCCGTGGCCGGCCCGCGGTGGACGCCGGGCGCTCGGCCCGCGCCGCCGCGACGATCCGGTCGCCCAGGTCCGGTGGGGGAGCGGGGGTGTGGTCGAGCCGGTCCGGATCGACCCGGCCCAGCGCGGGCAGCACACTCGCGACCTCGGCCAGCTCCTCGCGGCACGTCGGGCAGCCCTGCAGGTGGGCCTCGAGGGTCGCCAGCTCGTCGCCCTCCAGCCGGCCCATCGCGTGGTCGCCCAGCGACTCCCGCATCGCCCGGTGCTCGTCCGGAGTCACGGTTCCACCCCCATCTCGTCCATCGCCAGTCGCAACGCCTTCAGCCCGTAGAAGACCCGGCTCCGGATCGTCCCCAGGGGCACCCCCGCCTCCGCCGCGATCTCGGCGTGCGGGCGGCCCCGCAGGTACGCCTCGACGATCGCCTGCCGGTGCTCCGGACGGAGCCGCCGCAACGCCTCCTCGACCAGCCAGCCGTCGACGAGCGCGTCGTCGGCAGGACCGACGGAGTCGTTCCCGGGGTCGGGCTCGTCGGTGAGCCTGCGGCGCCAGGGCCGCGCCGCGACCCTACGGATCTCGTCGATCACCACGTTGCGGGCGATGGCGAACAACCACACCCGCAGGCTGGCGATCGACGGGTCGTAGGAGTCGGCGCGGCGCCAGGCGCGCAGGAAGACCTCCTGCACGGACTCCTGGGCCGCGCCCTCGTCGCCGAGCTGACGCAGGGCGTAGCGGTAGAGCTCGGCTCCGTGCGCCGTGTACGCGGCCCGGAGCCCCTGCTCGGTGTCGAGCCCGGGTTCCGCGGTGCGCGCGTCGACGGAGCGCAGCCTGCGGTGGGGCGCCTTCATCGGTGTCTGCGAACCTCCTGAACGTCCCTGTGGCCGGTGTGTACGTACCCGGGGGCGGGGATGTTCACGGGGCCGGTGTGGGATACGCTGTGGAGGTCCTGATCGGTGAGATCGGGGCATGCGGGCGTAGCTCAATGGTAGAGCCCCAGTCTTCCAAACTGGCTACGCGGGTTCGATTCCCGTCGCCCGCTCACACCACGCGACCGGCCGAAACACCACCCCTTATCGATCTTGAACAGGGGGTGGTGCGGGACGTGCGACCGGTGTGCGAGAAGAGGGCGAGTGGCCGCCCCCGGACGCTTGAACATGAGACGGCAGGGAGGCGTGCGCATGCTCAACATCGTCTGGGCTGTGTGCACTGCGGCGGGCCTCGTGGTCATCCTCACCGTGTGGAACGGTGGATTCGACTGGCTCTTCGTGGTGACCGGGGTGCTGGTCGTCCTGTGTGCCCATGCTCTTGATCGGGCCGTGCGGCGGAGCCGGGGTGAACCGGGGTCGGGGCTGTACGGGCGGGGTCGTCGCGTGGTCACTCATGCCGCCGCGCCGTCGACGGTCTGGATCGTCCTCCAGGAGGAAGCTGACGACTGTCGAATCCTTGGAGTATTCCACGATAGTGCGACTGCCGATGAATTCATGATGCGAAAGGGGCGCGACTTTCCCGAGTCGACGTTCTCCTGCGGCGAGTATGAAATTGGGTGGACCGAAGACCGGGGGGCGCAGCGTTATCGCTCGCCCGATTGAGGTGGTCTCGGAGGGGTGGGGAATACGTGCCCGATGAGGGAAGCCGCCGGTGAACTCTCTGACGACTCAGCCGTCGTCGTCGGCCTCGATGTCCTGATCGGTGTGGGGTCGGCGTTCGCGGTCGACCAGTGCGGCGATCTGGGTGGCGATGCGGCGGTCGCGTTCGGTGGTGGCGTGTTGGTAGATCAGTGCGGCGCGCATGGTGCCGTGGCCCATGCGGTGCATGAGTTCGCGGGTGCTGGCCCCAGCAGTAGCAGCGAGATGGTTACCGGTGTGACGTAGGTCATGGAAATGGAAACCGGTGGGGAGCCCGGTCTTGACCACGGTGGTGGGCCAGTCGGTTGCGCGGCCGAAGTTCCCGCGTCGGAGCATGCCGCCGCGTTGTCCGCAGAAGATCAGTCCGTCCGGTGGCGGGCCGGAGTAGGCGGCGGTGTGGGTGGTGAGGACCTCGACGAGGAACGGGGGCAGGGAGAGGGTGCGGATACCGGCGGCGGATTTGGGTGGCCCGGGTCGGAGGCCGCCTCGGCTGAGTTGGGCCAGGCGTCGTCGGACGTGGAGGGTGGCGGTGTTCAGGTCGAGGTCGCAGTGGCGTAGCCCGGCGAGTTCTCCCCAGCGCAGTCCGGTGAACGCGGCGGACAGGATCAGGGCGTGGAAGCGGGGTGGCATCGCGGCGGCGAGGTCGAAGACCTGGCCGATGGTGGCGGTGGGGCGTTCGGGGGTGCGGTGTTCACCGGCGCCTTTGATGCGGCAGGGGTTGCGGGTGATCCGGCCGTCGTCGACGGCGGTGGTGCAGATGGCGCGGACGAGGCGGTAGGCCTTCGCGGTGCGGTCTTCGGAGCGTCCGGCAGCGAGCAGGGTGGTGCGCCAGGTGCGGATGACTGCGGTGGTCAGCTCGGCGAGGTCGATCGGGCCGAGGAACGGGTCGATGTGGTGGCGCCAGATGCTGCGGTACTCCTCGCGGGTGCGGGCGCTGACGCGGTGTTCGGTGATCCACTGCTCCCCGAAGTCATGGAAGGGTAGCTGGCCCAGGGCGGGGTCGAACCAGTCACCGCGCAGGATGTCGCTTTCGACGAGGGTGAGCCATTGGGCGGCGTCGCCTTTGCGGTCGAAGGTTCCCGGGGCGGTGCGGCGTTGCCCGCTGTTGGTGGGGTAGCTGGCCTGATACCGCCCGGAGGGCAGGCGGCGGATGGAGCCGAACCGGCGCCGACTCGTCTTGTTCGCCGTCATCGCGTTCCTCGCCGGGGGTGTGGGTGTGGTCGGTGGGGGAACGGTTCGACCCGGCCTTGGGCGAGCCAGGCGTCGAGGTCGGTCACGGCGAAGCGCACATGCCGTCCGATGCGGTAGAACGCGATCCGTCGGGCTGCGACCAGGCGCCGCACGAAACGCGGGGAGGTGTTCAGGTAGCGGGCGGTCTCGGCCACGGTCAGGTACTGCGTCATCGACGGCGTCCCTGCTACGCGGCCTGATCACGGGTAGCCGAACACCCGATTGCCGAACGGTCGTCCGGTGGTGGGCCGGTGGTGGTGAGGAGGGCGGCGTCGTAGTCGGCGCGCCATCGTTGGCGTTGATGGATCGCGTGCAGAAGCAGGACGGGGCGGGGTGGGACGTCGCTGTCGCCGGGTTGCACGGGTTCCCAGTTGAAGGGTCCGTCATCGATCGCGTAGGCGGGTGTCACTCCGGCGTGGTCGAGGAGTTGCCGAACGAACGCGCTCCGGTCCGCGCGGTGATCACCGAGGCTCTTGTTGGACCATTTGCGGGAGACCAGGACGCGGCGTCCGGCGATGCCGAGGTGTTCGGGCTTGTGCGCTGTGCCGGTGCAGTGCCCGGGGGTCATCTCCGGGCGGGCACCCTTGGGTGCGACGGCGTAGAGCAGCCAGATCGGGCAGCGCGGCGAACACGGGGTGATGGCGAGTTCGGCGGTGAGGCGTCGGGCGTGGTCGCGCTGGCGGGTGGTGGCGGTGTCGTCGAGTCCGGCGGCGTGGCCGACGGATTTGGTGAGGTATTTGGTGAGGTAGCCGATGTGGCGTCCGGCTTCTTCGGTGCCGCCGAGGATGCCTTTCACATGCACTTGGGGGCCGAAGACCACGGTGTGGGCCGGCGTGGTGAGGACCTCGGGGTCGGTGGCCTCGTCCCAGGTGGGGAGCGGTGTGTGGGTGTCGGGGTCGACGAAGGCTTTCTGCCGGTGGTCCCAGCGGGGGAGCTTGTCCCCGGTGTAGACGATGTCGTCGTGGGCGGGCCACCAGACCTGGTGGTAGGTGGCGGCGGTGATCGCGCGCAACTCTGCGCGGGGGATGGTGCCGCGGATGGCGGCGTGGAAGTGCGGGGCACCGCGTTTCTGCGGTTCGACGGTCCCGAAGTACTGCACGTCCCAGCCGACACAGCGCCGCGTGTTCTGCCAGAACCTGTCCAGCAGCTTCGGGAAGTGGATCGCATCGCGGGCGGCGCGGCGGTAGTCGTAGGTATCGGGGTCGATCGCGGCGCCGTTGCCGTCGACGCGGCCGTAGGTGTCCAGGGTCAGGGTGAGGAAGGTCGAGGGCCGATATTTCCCGCCGAACACCCGTCCGATCGTGCGGTCCTCCACAGGCCGCCGGGGCAGGTTCGGGGCGTCCTGACGACGCCGGGTAGTCCGGCGGATGGCCTTCGGGCGGGGGTCGAGCGGGGCGAGGGGTCCGCGGACTCCGAGGGCGCGGAGTTCGGTGTCGATGTCCTCGACGATCTCGCGTATCTCATCACACTCGGCGTTGTCTCCGGCGGCGAGACAGTCAGTGTAGGCGGCGTGGAAGTCCGCGCGGGCGGCCATCAACTCTTTCTGCGCGGTCGTCGGGTCGGCAGGTGTGACGGCGGGTTCGTTCTCCAGGTGCCAGCCTTCGCGGCACTGGGTCATCCGCAGCCGTCGGGCCTTGTCTGAGCAGGGGCGGCACTGGTCTTCCCGTGTCGAACCGCACGGCACCGGCACGACATCGATCCGTCCGGTGGATTGGTCGATGCGGCGCATCGCCAGGGGGCGGACACACACGCCGTGGTCCTCGGCGAGCTGGACCGCGACCTCGTGCGACAGGGCCAGCATCGCCTTCTGCGCCCGGGTGAGCGTGTCCTGATCGACCGGCTCCCGCCCCGGCGCGCTGTCGGTCACGGTGTCGGCGCTGTCGGTGTGGGTGTCGGCGTTGGTCATGCTGCGTCTCCGATCTCGCGGTGGTGGACGGTCGGGTCGGGGAGGGTCAGGACCGGCGCCACTCCGGCGGTCGGGGAAGTGCGGGTGACGAAGGCTTCTAGGTCTTTGACCGCACCGTCAGACACCCACCCGGCCCGGATACGCAGGGGTTCACGGATGCCGTCGCCGAACAGATAGCCCACGCCGGGTTCGTCTTCACCGATCCGGTTGGCCCACGCACCACGGTCGTAGGCGTGATCGCCGAGGACCATCGACACATGGGACTTCGAGGCGACGCGTAGGCAGATGCGGCGGGGGAACAGCTCCCGCACCGGGACGGTGTCCTTGGTCGGTTCCTGCACATAGCCGCGCACGGTGTAGCCCAACGCGCGGCCCTGGGTGGTGAGCAGGGCGACGCGGTCGGTGATCGCCTCGCGGGTCTTGCGGTCCCCGCCGTAACGCAGCAGCGCGCCGATCTCGTCGAACTCCACGATCTCCAACGGGGTGTCCCGGGTGACGGGGACCAGGCGGGTCGCCCCGGCGTACTCGCGTTTACGGGCCTCCATGCTCTCGACAAGATCATCGAGGAGGGCGAGGGCGTCTTTGCTGGTGACGGCGTAGCGGTGGAACACTCCCCGCCCGTAGGCCAGCTCCATACCTTTCGGGTCGATCCCGTTGACCCGGACCAGGCCGTCACCGATCGCGGGGGCGATCGCACACAACGGCGCCCACATCAACGACCCCTTCCCCGCCCCAGTCGCCCCCGCGACCAGGGTGTGACCACCGATCAACGACTGATGCCAGTCCGTGCCGTACTCGGTGTGCCCGGACCAGACCTTCTCCAGGTCGATCGCCGACCCGTCCAGGTCGGACAGGGTGTCCAGGCCCGGCGCCCGCACCACCCCGGACAGCAGGTTGCGGCGCTGGAAATCGATCGACACCACATTCGGGGACAACTCCCGCACCTGACAACGCCGCACCCTGCGCGCGACAGCGAGGGCGCGGGTGGCGGTGTCGAACTCTTCCGGGGTCTGCCCGGGAACGAGGCGGACCCGGACCTCGTCCCACGACGGCCCCGAGCGCACCCCCAGAATCCGAGGGAGCTGATCAGCCACCGGCCGCGACCTCGACAAGACCGGGGTGCGGCGCAATGGATTCACCACCGCGATCGGTGCTCCGCCCCGGTCCGGCACCGTCAGGTTGCAGGAGCGCAGCCAGCGCGGCATCCGAGGCGCATACAGCAGCCAGCGCAGCCACCACCCCCGCAGACGACGCCCGGCATAACGATCGAACGACACCACCGATGTCCACCGCCACACCCCCAGCGCGACAGCGACCGCAGCGATGGTGACCACCAGCGAGGGCCACCCGAGCAGCGAGCACCACACCACAGCGACCGCAGCGGTGATCGTGGTGCGCCAATGCCGAACCACCCACACCGTCACGATCACGACGACCTTGCAGGCCAACCAGACGGTGACGAACACGACCGCGACCGTCGCCACGCCCTCGGCGATCCGGCCGAGGAACTGCCCCACCCAATGCAGACCAGCGAGCACCACCACCGTCGCCAGACCGGCAACAACGAGAGAACCTGTCGTGCTCATCGACGCTCTCCGTCCTGTTCCGGGGAACGACGCGGAGCGCACACGGCAAGGAGGGGAACCAACGCGAGCTGGTCATGATGGTCGCTACACCGACGCCCGTCCCCCTGAGATACCGCGCTCAGCGGGGTCAGGCACACCTCGCACCGCACCGTGTCCTCCCCGGTAACGACATCGGTGGTCGTGTCGGTGTTCATGCCGCCGCGCTCCCCGGTGTGGGAACGGCAGCAGGGGCGGTGCTCCGGCGGGCGGCGACCCGAGCGGTGCGGTGCAGCCGCCGTCGATCCTGTGGGGTGGTGGCGCCGAGGACGCCGTAGCGGCGGGCCGGGTCTTCGACCAGCAGCGCCTCGACCAGACACATACTGCGGACCCGGCAACCACGACACACCTCCAACGCAGGCTCGGCGGCGTGCGGAGCGGTGTCGGTGGGGAAGAACGACTCGGTGTCCATCCCGCGACACGCCGCCCCGGCCCGCCAGCGATGACGTTCAGCACCGTGAAGCGCCCGGGGCAGGGCAGGAGGGGGTGAAGAAAGTCCGGTGTTCATCTAGGATCGGTGTCCTTCCACGCTGGTTCCGGGTTGATCAACTGCCTGCCACGGCAGCAACACACGGCAAGGAAGACTCGGTGGGGGAGCCCGCCACTAACGGGCTCTCCCACACATATCGCCTGGTCCGACAGTGCTTGTCAGGCGGCGTCCTGGTTCTTGGCCGTATGTCCACGCTGGGGGCCGGGGGCGCGCATCCCCGCCGCGCGAAAGCTGTAAGCCACACGCGGACGCCCGCCGGTCTCCTGCACGTACGGGGTCACCGTGAGCCCGTCGAACTCCACCGGACGAAACGGCAACCCCGCTGTGGCCTCCGGCGGCACCGGCTGATGCGCCGCAGCGATCTTCACCACCACCGTCTTCTCCGAACGACGCGCCTCCGGATCAGCATCCAGCACCGACACCGACCACACCGGCAACCCCGACTCCCGATCGACCTGCTGCACCGGCCGACCCGGCCCGGACTTCTCAAAATCCCGCACCGCCTCCACCTCCGACACCACGAACGCCCCCAGCGGGAACACATCACCCATCGCCACCACAAACCTGTTACTGCGTGCCATCTGGCGCCTCCTTTGGGGGTCGTCGGCGAGGCGGTTGCGCCTGCCGCAGTCAGTCCGGACCTGCCAGGGGACGACCGCGCCCTCCTGGAGGACTAACTAGACCTATGATGAGGCGAACTAGTCCGGCTGTCAAGGGCTAGGAGGTCCTGCGACGATAAGGAGCGTGGAGATGGGCGATGTGATCCGTCGGCGACGAGCAGACCTCGGCATGTCGCAGGCTGATTTAGCGCGGGTGGCTGGGGTCGACACCCGCCAAATCCGGCGCTACGAAGCAGGGGAGCAGCAGCCTCTCGTGTCGGTTGCTCTAACTATTGCTGATGCTCTCGGAGTTTCGGTCAGTGAACTGGCTGGTCGCGCACCCGGCCGCGTCTCGTTGACTGGGGACAGGTGGGCTTCCTGGCAAACCACCCGCGATGGAGTCGAGAAGATCGCCACCCAGCCCGTCCACATGCGCCAGGAAGGTCACCTGATCCACATCGCCGCGATCCAGCGGGGGCTCAGCCAGGCTGAGGGCGGATACCTGTGGTCCGGCGAGCTGCGTCTTTGGGACAACCAGATTATGACTGGCTGGTACGCCGCAGCAGATGGCGCTGTTCGCTCGAAGGGCACGATGTTCCTTGTCATGCACCCACACGGCATCGAATTCACTGGTCGGTGGGTGGGGCTTGGCTACGACGATCAGGTCATGACGGGGTGGGCCACGATGGGTTCCACTCGCGAGGACTCCGCGCGCACCATGAGTGAGCTCATCGCCGTACGTGGCGGCACAGCATGACGGCGACTGGTTCCGTAGAGCTCTGCGAAGTCGTGCTCACTGCACCTGATCCCGATTGGCTTCGCTGGTTCACCCGCACTCTTGTCATCGATCGGCTTGCATCAAATGTCCACAACTTCGAGCCCGTTCACTCGACGTACCGGTGGGGCGATGAGGTCCATGACTGCACCGAGGGGCGCGCTGCCTTGCATACTCGTCGCAGCCTCGTTCCGGCCATTGTCGAACGCGTCATGGGGGCGCACCCCTACGACCTCCCTAGCGTGAGCGCTCGGCCGATCCACGACGGCAGTCCGACCTACTTGGCTTGGATCCGCGAGCAGACCGAGCCGCCAGCGTCTGGCTAGGTCGTGTGTGTTGCCGAATTGTGCTTTAGGGGATCAAGGCGCCGCCTCCGGCGGCGCGGGGTCGGCCACGCCGCCCCCGCCGCTCGCTCACTACACCTCCGGCCCGTTCGCGGCGGCGGGCTCGGCTACCCGACCCCAAGCCACCAGGCAGCCGCCTGAACCCCAGAGACGCCGACGGCACGCCTGCACGATGGCCGCCGCTGCCCTTGCTCCGCGTCACGCCAGGCGTCGATGCGGACCGTCGTCAGTCCTGTAGGCCGGGCGTGCCGCCCGGGATGCCTCCGGCGGCCGGGCTCCGCCCGGACCCGACACCGCTCGGAGATCAGGGGGAGTGCGGCGGGGCTGGCGATCTCCTCACGGCGCGCCGAGACGGCAACCAGACCGAGGGGTGGGGTGCAAGGCTGAACCCCGTGCCTTGCACCCCACCCCTCGGTCTGGCAGGGGTGAACCCGCGCCGCGAGGAGATCACCAGCAGGCCGGGCGCGTGGGAAAAAAGACAACCCCACGGGGCCGGTCGTGCAACGAGCGTGCGAGTACTGGCGGGGAACCACGGTCACTCACGGCCACTCACGGTCAGTCGACCGGCTCAGATCGCGCAGGTGGGCAGGGCATTGACCGCAGTCTTCCAAACTGGCTACGCGGGTTCGATTCCCGTCGCCCGCTCACACCACGCGACCGGCCGAAACACCACCCCTTATCGATCTTGAACAGGGGGTGGTGCGGGACGTGCGACCGGTGTGCGAGAAGAGGGCGAGTGGCCGCCCCCGGACGCTTGAACATGAGACGGCAGGGAGGCGTGCGCATGCTCAACATCGTCTGGGCTGTGTGCACTGCGGCGGGCCTCGTGGTCATCCTCACCGTGTGGAACGGTGGATTCGACTGGCTCTTCGTGGTGACCGGGGTGCTGGTCGTCCTGTGTGCCCATGCTCTTGATCGGGCCGTGCGGCGGAGCCGGGGTGAACCGGGGTCGGGGCTGTACGGGCGGGGTCGTCGCGTGGTCACTCATGCCGCCGCGCCGTCGACGGTCTGGATCGTCCTCCAGGAGGAAGCTGACGACTGTCGAATCCTTGGAGTATTCCACGATAGTGCGACTGCCGATGAATTCATGATGCGAAAGGGGCGCGACTTTCCCGAGTCGACGTTCTCCTGCGGCGAGTATGAAATTGGGTGGACCGAAGACCGGGGGGCGCAGCGTTATCGCTCGCCCGATTGAGGTGGTCTCGGAGGGGTGGGGAATACGTGCCCGATGAGGGAAGCCGCCGGTGAACTCTCTGACGACTCAGCCGTCGTCGTCGGCCTCGATGTCCTGATCGGTGTGGGGTCGGCGTTCGCGGTCGACCAGTGCGGCGATCTGGGTGGCGATGCGGCGGTCGCGTTCGGTGGTGGCGTGTTGGTAGATCAGTGCGGCGCGCATGGTGCCGTGGCCCATGCGGTGCATGAGTTCGCGGGTGCTGGCCCCAGCAGTAGCAGCGAGATGGTTACCGGTGTGACGTAGGTCATGGAAATGGAAACCGGTGGGGAGCCCGGTCTTGACCACGGTGGTGGGCCAGTCGGTTGCGCGGCCGAAGTTCCCGCGTCGGAGCATGCCGCCGCGTTGTCCGCAGAAGATCAGTCCGTCCGGTGGCGGGCCGGAGTAGGCGGCGGTGTGGGTGGTGAGGACCTCGACGAGGAACGGGGGCAGGGAGAGGGTGCGGATACCGGCGGCGGATTTGGGTGGCCCGGGTCGGAGGCCGCCTCGGCTGAGTTGGGCCAGGCGTCGTCGGACGTGGAGGGTGGCGGTGTTCAGGTCGAGGTCGCAGTGGCGTAGCCCGGCGAGTTCTCCCCAGCGCAGTCCGGTGAACGCGGCGGACAGGATCAGGGCGTGGAAGCGGGGTGGCATCGCGGCGGCGAGGTCGAAGACCTGGCCGATGGTGGCGGTGGGGCGTTCGGGGGTGCGGTGTTCACCGGCGCCTTTGATGCGGCAGGGGTTGCGGGTGATCCGGCCGTCGTCGACGGCGGTGGTGCAGATGGCGCGGACGAGGCGGTAGGCCTTCGCGGTGCGGTCTTCGGAGCGTCCGGCAGCGAGCAGGGTGGTGCGCCAGGTGCGGATGACTGCGGTGGTCAGCTCGGCGAGGTCGATCGGGCCGAGGAACGGGTCGATGTGGTGGCGCCAGATGCTGCGGTACTCCTCGCGGGTGCGGGCGCTGACGCGGTGTTCGGTGATCCACTGCTCCCCGAAGTCATGGAAGGGTAGCTGGCCCAGGGCGGGGTCGAACCAGTCACCGCGCAGGATGTCGCTTTCGACGAGGGTGAGCCATTGGGCGGCGTCGCCTTTGCGGTCGAAGGTTCCCGGGGCGGTGCGGCGTTGCCCGCTGTTGGTGGGGTAGCTGGCCTGATACCGCCCGGAGGGCAGGCGGCGGATGGAGCCGAACCGGCGCCGACTCGTCTTGTTCGCCGTCATCGCGTTCCTCGCCGGGGGTGTGGGTGTGGTCGGTGGGGGAACGGTTCGACCCGGCCTTGGGCGAGCCAGGCGTCGAGGTCGGTCACGGCGAAGCGCACATGCCGTCCGATGCGGTAGAACGCGATCCGTCGGGCTGCGACCAGGCGCCGCACGAAACGCGGGGAGGTGTTCAGGTAGCGGGCGGTCTCGGCCACGGTCAGGTACTGCGTCATCGACGGCGTCCCTGCTACGCGGCCTGATCACGGGTAGCCGAACACCCGATTGCCGAACGGTCGTCCGGTGGTGGGCCGGTGGTGGTGAGGAGGGCGGCGTCGTAGTCGGCGCGCCATCGTTGGCGTTGATGGATCGCGTGCAGAAGCAGGACGGGGCGGGGTGGGACGTCGCTGTCGCCGGGTTGCACGGGTTCCCAGTTGAAGGGTCCGTCATCGATCGCGTAGGCGGGTGTCACTCCGGCGTGGTCGAGGAGTTGCCGAACGAACGCGCTCCGGTCCGCGCGGTGATCACCGAGGCTCTTGTTGGACCATTTGCGGGAGACCAGGACGCGGCGTCCGGCGATGCCGAGGTGTTCGGGCTTGTGCGCTGTGCCGGTGCAGTGCCCGGGGGTCATCTCCGGGCGGGCACCCTTGGGTGCGACGGCGTAGAGCAGCCAGATCGGGCAGCGCGGCGAACACGGGGTGATGGCGAGTTCGGCGGTGAGGCGTCGGGCGTGGTCGCGCTGGCGGGTGGTGGCGGTGTCGTCGAGTCCGGCGGCGTGGCCGACGGATTTGGTGAGGTATTTGGTGAGGTAGCCGATGTGGCGTCCGGCTTCTTCGGTGCCGCCGAGGATGCCTTTCACATGCACTTGGGGGCCGAAGACCACGGTGTGGGCCGGCGTGGTGAGGACCTCGGGGTCGGTGGCCTCGTCCCAGGTGGGGAGCGGTGTGTGGGTGTCGGGGTCGACGAAGGCTTTCTGCCGGTGGTCCCAGCGGGGGAGCTTGTCCCCGGTGTAGACGATGTCGTCGTGGGCGGGCCACCAGACCTGGTGGTAGGTGGCGGCGGTGATCGCGCGCAACTCTGCGCGGGGGATGGTGCCGCGGATGGCGGCGTGGAAGTGCGGGGCACCGCGTTTCTGCGGTTCGACGGTCCCGAAGTACTGCACGTCCCAGCCGACACAGCGCCGCGTGTTCTGCCAGAACCTGTCCAGCAGCTTCGGGAAGTGGATCGCATCGCGGGCGGCGCGGCGGTAGTCGTAGGTATCGGGGTCGATCGCGGCGCCGTTGCCGTCGACGCGGCCGTAGGTGTCCAGGGTCAGGGTGAGGAAGGTCGAGGGCCGATATTTCCCGCCGAACACCCGTCCGATCGTGCGGTCCTCCACAGGCCGCCGGGGCAGGTTCGGGGCGTCCTGACGACGCCGGGTAGTCCGGCGGATGGCCTTCGGGCGGGGGTCGAGCGGGGCGAGGGGTCCGCGGACTCCGAGGGCGCGGAGTTCGGTGTCGATGTCCTCGACGATCTCGCGTATCTCATCACACTCGGCGTTGTCTCCGGCGGCGAGACAGTCAGTGTAGGCGGCGTGGAAGTCCGCGCGGGCGGCCATCAACTCTTTCTGCGCGGTCGTCGGGTCGGCAGGTGTGACGGCGGGTTCGTTCTCCAGGTGCCAGCCTTCGCGGCACTGGGTCATCCGCAGCCGTCGGGCCTTGTCTGAGCAGGGGCGGCACTGGTCTTCCCGTGTCGAACCGCACGGCACCGGCACGACATCGATCCGTCCGGTGGATTGGTCGATGCGGCGCATCGCCAGGGGGCGGACACACACGCCGTGGTCCTCGGCGAGCTGGACCGCGACCTCGTGCGACAGGGCCAGCATCGCCTTCTGCGCCCGGGTGAGCGTGTCCTGATCGACCGGCTCCCGCCCCGGCGCGCTGTCGGTCACGGTGTCGGCGCTGTCGGTGTGGGTGTCGGCGTTGGTCATGCTGCGTCTCCGATCTCGCGGTGGTGGACGGTCGGGTCGGGGAGGGTCAGGACCGGCGCCACTCCGGCGGTCGGGGAAGTGCGGGTGACGAAGGCTTCTAGGTCTTTGACCGCACCGTCAGACACCCACCCGGCCCGGATACGCAGGGGTTCACGGATGCCGTCGCCGAACAGATAGCCCACGCCGGGTTCGTCTTCACCGATCCGGTTGGCCCACGCACCACGGTCGTAGGCGTGATCGCCGAGGACCATCGACACATGGGACTTCGAGGCGACGCGTAGGCAGATGCGGCGGGGGAACAGCTCCCGCACCGGGACGGTGTCCTTGGTCGGTTCCTGCACATAGCCGCGCACGGTGTAGCCCAACGCGCGGCCCTGGGTGGTGAGCAGGGCGACGCGGTCGGTGATCGCCTCGCGGGTCTTGCGGTCCCCGCCGTAACGCAGCAGCGCGCCGATCTCGTCGAACTCCACGATCTCCAACGGGGTGTCCCGGGTGACGGGGACCAGGCGGGTCGCCCCGGCGTACTCGCGTTTACGGGCCTCCATGCTCTCGACAAGATCATCGAGGAGGGCGAGGGCGTCTTTGCTGGTGACGGCGTAGCGGTGGAACACTCCCCGCCCGTAGGCCAGCTCCATACCTTTCGGGTCGATCCCGTTGACCCGGACCAGGCCGTCACCGATCGCGGGGGCGATCGCACACAACGGCGCCCACATCAACGACCCCTTCCCCGCCCCAGTCGCCCCCGCGACCAGGGTGTGACCACCGATCAACGACTGATGCCAGTCCGTGCCGTACTCGGTGTGCCCGGACCAGACCTTCTCCAGGTCGATCGCCGACCCGTCCAGGTCGGACAGGGTGTCCAGGCCCGGCGCCCGCACCACCCCGGACAGCAGGTTGCGGCGCTGGAAATCGATCGACACCACATTCGGGGACAACTCCCGCACCTGACAACGCCGCACCCTGCGCGCGACAGCGAGGGCGCGGGTGGCGGTGTCGAACTCTTCCGGGGTCTGCCCGGGAACGAGGCGGACCCGGACCTCGTCCCACGACGGCCCCGAGCGCACCCCCAGAATCCGAGGGAGCTGATCAGCCACCGGCCGCGACCTCGACAAGACCGGGGTGCGGCGCAATGGATTCACCACCGCGATCGGTGCTCCGCCCCGGTCCGGCACCGTCAGGTTGCAGGAGCGCAGCCAGCGCGGCATCCGAGGCGCATACAGCAGCCAGCGCAGCCACCACCCCCGCAGACGACGCCCGGCATAACGATCGAACGACACCACCGATGTCCACCGCCACACCCCCAGCGCGACAGCGACCGCAGCGATGGTGACCACCAGCGAGGGCCACCCGAGCAGCGAGCACCACACCACAGCGACCGCAGCGGTGATCGTGGTGCGCCAATGCCGAACCACCCACACCGTCACGATCACGACGACCTTGCAGGCCAACCAGACGGTGACGAACACGACCGCGACCGTCGCCACGCCCTCGGCGATCCGGCCGAGGAACTGCCCCACCCAATGCAGACCAGCGAGCACCACCACCGTCGCCAGACCGGCAACAACGAGAGAACCTGTCGTGCTCATCGACGCTCTCCGTCCTGTTCCGGGGAACGACGCGGAGCGCACACGGCAAGGAGGGGAACCAACGCGAGCTGGTCATGATGGTCGCTACACCGACGCCCGTCCCCCTGAGATACCGCGCTCAGCGGGGTCAGGCACACCTCGCACCGCACCGTGTCCTCCCCGGTAACGACATCGGTGGTCGTGTCGGTGTTCATGCCGCCGCGCTCCCCGGTGTGGGAACGGCAGCAGGGGCGGTGCTCCGGCGGGCGGCGACCCGAGCGGTGCGGTGCAGCCGCCGTCGATCCTGTGGGGTGGTGGCGCCGAGGACGCCGTAGCGGCGGGCCGGGTCTTCGACCAGCAGCGCCTCGACCAGACACATACTGCGGACCCGGCAACCACGACACACCTCCAACGCAGGCTCGGCGGCGTGCGGAGCGGTGTCGGTGGGGAAGAACGACTCGGTGTCCATCCCGCGACACGCCGCCCCGGCCCGCCAGCGATGACGTTCAGCACCGTGAAGCGCCCGGGGCAGGGCAGGAGGGGGTGAAGAAAGTCCGGTGTTCATCTAGGATCGGTGTCCTTCCACGCTGGTTCCGGGTTGATCAACTGCCTGCCACGGCAGCAACACACGGCAAGGAAGACTCGGTGGGGGAGCCCGCCACTAACGGGCTCTCCCACACATATCGCCTGGTCCGACAGTGCTTGTCAGGCGGCGTCCTGGTTCTTGGCCGTATGTCCACGCTGGGGGCCGGGGGCGCGCATCCCCGCCGCGCGAAAGCTGTAAGCCACACGCGGACGCCCGCCGGTCTCCTGCACGTACGGGGTCACCGTGAGCCCGTCGAACTCCACCGGACGAAACGGCAACCCCGCTGTGGCCTCCGGCGGCACCGGCTGATGCGCCGCAGCGATCTTCACCACCACCGTCTTCTCCGAACGACGCGCCTCCGGATCAGCATCCAGCACCGACACCGACCACACCGGCAACCCCGACTCCCGATCGACCTGCTGCACCGGCCGACCCGGCCCGGACTTCTCAAAATCCCGCACCGCCTCCACCTCCGACACCACGAACGCCCCCAGCGGGAACACATCACCCATCGCCACCACAAACCTGTTACTGCGTGCCATCTGGCGCCTCCTTTGGGGGTCGTCGGCGAGGCGGTTGCGCCTGCCGCAGTCAGTCCGGACCTGCCAGGGGACGACCGCGCCCTCCTGGAGGACTAACTAGACCTATGATGAGGCGAACTAGTCCGGCTGTCAAGGGCTAGGAGGTCCTGCGACGATAAGGAGCGTGGAGATGGGCGATGTGATCCGTCGGCGACGAGCAGACCTCGGCATGTCGCAGGCTGATTTAGCGCGGGTGGCTGGGGTCGACACCCGCCAAATCCGGCGCTACGAAGCAGGGGAGCAGCAGCCTCTCGTGTCGGTTGCTCTAACTATTGCTGATGCTCTCGGAGTTTCGGTCAGTGAACTGGCTGGTCGCGCACCCGGCCGCGTCTCGTTGACTGGGGACAGGTGGGCTTCCTGGCAAACCACCCGCGATGGAGTCGAGAAGATCGCCACCCAGCCCGTCCACATGCGCCAGGAAGGTCACCTGATCCACATCGCCGCGATCCAGCGGGGGCTCAGCCAGGCTGAGGGCGGATACCTGTGGTCCGGCGAGCTGCGTCTTTGGGACAACCAGATTATGACTGGCTGGTACGCCGCAGCAGATGGCGCTGTTCGCTCGAAGGGCACGATGTTCCTTGTCATGCACCCACACGGCATCGAATTCACTGGTCGGTGGGTGGGGCTTGGCTACGACGATCAGGTCATGACGGGGTGGGCCACGATGGGTTCCACTCGCGAGGACTCCGCGCGCACCATGAGTGAGCTCATCGCCGTACGTGGCGGCACAGCATGACGGCGACTGGTTCCGTAGAGCTCTGCGAAGTCGTGCTCACTGCACCTGATCCCGATTGGCTTCGCTGGTTCACCCGCACTCTTGTCATCGATCGGCTTGCATCAAATGTCCACAACTTCGAGCCCGTTCACTCGACGTACCGGTGGGGCGATGAGGTCCATGACTGCACCGAGGGGCGCGCTGCCTTGCATACTCGTCGCAGCCTCGTTCCGGCCATTGTCGAACGCGTCATGGGGGCGCACCCCTACGACCTCCCTAGCGTGAGCGCTCGGCCGATCCACGACGGCAGTCCGACCTACTTGGCTTGGATCCGCGAGCAGACCGAGCCGCCAGCGTCTGGCTAGGTCGTGTGTGTTGCCGAATTGTGCTTTAGGGGATCAAGGCGCCGCCTCCGGCGGCGCGGGGTCGGCCACGCCGCCCCCGCCGCTCGCTCACTACACCTCCGGCCCGTTCGCGGCGGCGGGCTCGGCTACCCGACCCCAAGCCACCAGGCAGCCGCCTGAACCCCAGAGACGCCGACGGCACGCCTGCACGATGGCCGCCGCTGCCCTTGCTCCGCGTCACGCCAGGCGTCGATGCGGACCGTCGTCAGTCCTGTAGGCCGGGCGTGCCGCCCGGGATGCCTCCGGCGGCCGGGCTCCGCCCGGACCCGACACCGCTCGGAGATCAGGGGGAGTGCGGCGGGGCTGGCGATCTCCTCACGGCGCGCCGAGACGGCAACCAGACCGAGGGGTGGGGTGCAAGGCTGAACCCCGTGCCTTGCACCCCACCCCTCGGTCTGGCAGGGGTGAACCCGCGCCGCGAGGAGATCACCAGCAGGCCGGGCGCGTGGGAAAAAAGACAACCCCACGGGGCCGGTCGTGCAACGAGCGTGCGAGTACTGGCGGGGAACCACGGTCACTCACGGCCACTCACGGTCAGTCGACCGGCTCAGATCGCGCAGGTGGGCAGGGCATTGACCGCAGTCTTCCAAACTGGCTACGCGGGTTCGATTCCCGTCGCCCGCTCAGGTGGTTCTACCAGCGGAACCGGCGCCCACTCCCGATCTTGGGAGGGGCGCCGTTCGGCGTTCGTGCCAGATTCGTGCCAGATCAGTGGCCGGAGGTCAGCTCGCGGCCTCCTCTCCGGCGGCTCGCGCCTCACGGATCATCAGGTCCAGCGCCTCGGCGATCCTGTGGTCGCGCTCGCTGGTCGCGTGCTGGTAGATGAGCGCCGCCCGTGCGCTGCCGTGCCCGATGCGGGACATCACCTCGCGCAACGTCGCGCCGGTCTGCGCGGCCAACGTCCCGCCGGTGTGCCGCAGATCGTGCAGGTGCAGCACCGGGTTGGCTCCCGCCGTCCGCACTGCCTTCTTCCAGATCTTGTTGAACGCGCTGCGACGGGGCGACGCGCCCTTGGGGCCGACGAATAGCCGGCCGTCGGAACCGGGCTCGGCGTACAACCGCAGGTGCTCGCGAATCTCCGGGAGAATCGCGGCTGGCAGGGCCACAGTGCGTCTGGCAGCGTCGACATGGATGTCCTCGTCGGTACTCAGAGTTCGTGGGCGTGGGTCTCCGCGGCGTGGCCCTGGTCGGGGGTCAACCCGCTGGCCAGGACGATGGCGGTCGTCGTCTCGTAGTGGGCGCGGAGCGCCTCCAGCGCTGCCGGCACGTCCCGGGCGAGAGCCGCGTCGACGATGCGCCGGTGTTCCTCGTCGACGTCCCGCTTCCCGCCCGACGCCGGCGCGCTCCAGCGGCGGTACAGCTCCATCGTGTCCGACAGCTGCTCGCAGAAGTCGGTGAGCAGGGGGAACCCGCTCCCGGCGATGAGTGTGTGGTGGAAGGCCCGGTGGGCCGCGGACCAGTCGTCGGTCATCAGATCGGGGTTGTCGGGCGCGCGGCGCGGGGTGCGGGTGAGGCGGTGGTGGGCGGCGAGCACCTCGGACTCCCACCGGAGGTCGCCGCGCTCGATCGCCAACCGCAGGGCGAGGCTCTCGTTGACCACGCGCAGCTCCGTGAGGTCGCCGAGCTCGCGGCGGGACAGGGACACGACCCGGAAACCCTGGTTGTGCGAGCTGGTCACCAGACGCTGCTCGGTCAGCCGGGTCAGCGCTTCCCGCACGACCCCCACACTGACGTCGAACTCCTGCCGCAGCTCCGCGGGCTTGAGCCGGTGCCCGGGCGGCAGCCTGCCGTCGAGCACGGCTCGGCGGAGGCGTTGGTAGACGTCCAGGCCGAGGGTCTCGGCCCCTCCTCGACGGGCCATCGTCAGGGAGCCCCTCGTCCGTCCGGCCGCCGCGGACCGCGGCGTCGCGCCGAGCGGATCATCGGACCGGCCGGGGCAACGGACGGTGACCCCAGGCGCTGATGTGGTCGTAGTGATCCTCCGCCCAGTCCTCGCCGACCTCGACGGCGCCCCACCCGAACTCGTAGTCGAATCCGCTCGGAGTCGTCGCGTAGAAGGAGAACATCCGATCGTTGGGATGGCGCCCGAGGCTCCGGTTGATCGTCAGGTCCGCGTCGATCGCGCGGTCGAACGCCATGCCCACGGCGTCGAGGGAGTTGGCCTGGACCATGAAGTGCAGCAGCTTCTTCGGATAGGTGGAGCGGGCAGGGCGCTGCACGAGCGCGATGCTGTGGTGTCGCCGGTTGCAGTGCAGGAACGCGGCGTGGGAGACGCCGTTGGGGGTCTCCTGCCCCGACGTGTCGGACACGCGGAACGGCAGCACCCCCGTCCAGAACCTCAGCGCCTCGTCCAGATCGTCGACCATGAAGACCGCGTGCCCCAGCCCCTGCGCCCCGGTGAGGAACCCACCGGGCACCAGCGGGGCCGCCAGGGGCTCCCGGGAGTGGTACGGCGCGCTCACGAGCTCGACGGTGATCCCGCCCGGCGCGGTGAAGGTGTACAGCCTCTTGACCCGCCGGTCTCGCGCCTCCTGTTCGTCGCACTCGCGCACGGGCACACCGGCGGCCGTCACCCGGTCGAGGATCTGCTGCAGCACCTGGCCGTTGAGGGCCGTCAGCCCGACGGCGACGTCGTCGTCGGCGGGTCCCCGCCGGACGAGGAAGCGCTGCTGGAGCTCGTCCATCCGCACCCGCAGGGCGTCCTCGGAGGGAGCGCCGTCGACGGACATGCCGAGGGTCCTCGTCGTGAACTCCGACCAGGCGTCGAGGTCGGACACCTCGAGCACGAGGTAGCCCAGCTGTAGGTCCTGGTGCACGGTGCTACTCCTTGTTCTGTCGGGGCTGCAGGGACGGTGACCGGTCGGCGTGCTCGGCGTCCTGGTAGGCGGTGAGGGCGCGGTAGTCGTCGCGGACGGGCGCGAAGATGTCGATGTTGAGGACCCGCTCGTCGCCGACGGGTTGGGCGCCGTGCGGGACGTCGCCGGGAATGTGCAGCACCGCGGGCGCCTCCAGGACGTAGACCTCGTCCCCGACGAAGAACTCCAGCGTGCCGCTGAGCACGAAGCTGAGTTGGTCGAACGGGTGCGAGTGCTGGCCGGAGCTGCGGAACCCGGGCTCGAACCAGTTGATCGTCACCAGCGATCCGTCGCTGCGGATCCCCGAGCGGGAGAGCCCCGGCGTGAGCAGCTCCACGGGCATCTGATCGAACCGATAGGCCTTCGGCCGCCCGGGCAGGGGACCGGCACCCGGCGTGTGCTCCGTGGTCATCGGGCCGCCTCGCGGTCCGGGTCGGTGAAGACCCGTTCGATCGAGCGGGACGCGAACAGCCACCGATCGCCCTCCCGGGCGTAGACGTCGGTGTAGTCGAGCACGAGCATCGGCCAGCTCGGGCCCGTGCCCTCGCCGTCGTGGCGGTAGAGCAGCGTCATCAGGGTGCCGCCGACGGTGCCGTCCTCGCCGGACCGCAGCCGGAGGTTGGTGTGCACGTGCCGGGAGGTCCGTTCGGTGAGGGTCGCGCGCCGGTCGGCCCAGCGCTGCAGGGCGGCCCGTCCGACCAGGGGGTCACCGAGGCCGCGCAGCTGGCCCTCGTCGGTGTAGAGCTCGGGGAGAAGCCGGGGATCGCCGTGGTCGAGGACCCAGGCGTGCTCGGCGACGAGCTCCTCGATCCCGGCCCTGACCTCCGCGGTCACCCGGTTCGGCTCGTTGGTCACGGTCATGTGCGTGCTCCTTCCGCCGCGAGGACGATCGTGCCGAGGTGTCTGCCGCTCTCCGTGCGCCGATGCGCCGACGCCGCCTTCACGCGACCACCGTCCGATCGTCGACCGCCTGTGTCGCGGGCGTGGGGTAGTAGCGGGCGAGGGCGTCGGCGACCGCCGGGGTGTCGGCTGCGGTGAAGTCGGCGGCGACGTAGCGGTCCGGGCGCACGAGCAGGTACCTGGTTGTTCCGCCCGGAGCGGGGTCGAGGTGCAGGGCAGGCTGTTGTTCCGCCACGACGGTGCCGTCGGGCCGCCGGCGCGGGATCCGCCCGCGTGGCAACACGACCACGACCGCGGCCTCGATGCGGGCGGCGAGCCGGTGCACGGGATCGGGGACCGCGGCCGACTGGGCGTCGGTCAGGACGACCAGCGCCCAGCCGGCGCCCAGCGCATCGTCGAGCAGACCGATGGCGCCCGCCTCGTCGATGACCGGGCCCTGCGGCAGGGGCGAACCGACGAGCGAGCCCTCGGCGGGCCCGACGGCGGGCACGGCCACACCCCGGGACATGTCCGGGCGAGGCACGAACCGCAGTTCGGTGACGTGGCGGTGCACTGGCGGGACCAGCCGCAGCGCGCGCAGGAGGAGGTCTCGCACCGTGGCGCGGCGGGGCCGCCCGGTCATCACGAGCGCGCCGAGGCGGTGCGAGAAGCGGACCATCGCGGTCGCGTGCGGCCGCCGTTCGGTCTCGTAGCTGTCCAGCACCCCGTCCGTGGCCCGGCCCGCCACCACGGCGGAGAGCTTCCAGCTCAGATTGCGGACGTCCCGGATGCCGGTGTTGAGGCCCTGACCGGCGAACGGCGGCATGAGGTGCGCCGCGTCGCCCGCGAGGAAGACGCGGCCGACCCGCCAGCGCTCGGCGACGAGCTGGCGGGCGACGTACACCGCCGCGCGCTGCACCTGGTCGGGCCGCACCGTGCGGAACGGCGCCACCAGCTCGGCGACGAACTCCGGCCGCAGGACCTCCTCGGCGCGCTCGCCCGGCAGGAGCATGAACTCGTACCGGCAGCGTCCGCCGCTGCCGGGGACGACGACGTGTGGACGACGCGGATCGCAGTGGAACTCGGTGTCGCCGTGGTCCCGGGGGTCGTCGACGAGGTCCAGGACGATCCAGGGGTGCTTCTGGCTCGACCCGGTCATCCGGACGCCGAGCGAGGCGCGCACCAGGCTCTTCCCGCCGTCGCACCCGACGACGTACCGGGCGCGCAGGGTCCGGAGCCCCGACGGGCCGTCGAGGGTCACGTCCACGCCGTCCGCGTCCTGGGTCAGCGCGGTCGCCGCACAGCCGTACTCGAGTGACGCCGTCGGGGCGTCCTCGACCGCCTTGCGGTAGACCCGGACGTATCCGGGCTGGTCGAACAGCGTCTTGACCGGGAAGCCCTGACGCATCACGGCGGGCTGGGTGCGGACCAGCAGCTGACCGCGCGCGCCGTAGTAGCGCGAACCGGACACCCACACGAGGTCCGGCCGGAGGTCGTCGACGAGTCCGAGGGCGTGCGCGGTGCGCAACGACTCGTCCGCCAACGCGATCGCCCGGGGCTCGTCGACGGGGTCGGTGGCAGCGTCGACGACGTGGACCCGGGTGCCGTCCGCGGCGAGCAGCGCGGCGAGGGTCAGGCCGGTCGGGCCGGCACCGACGACCAGGACGTCGACCTCTCGGTCCGGCGGCGTCATCGACACGCGATCCCTCCTCCGCCCGATCCGACGGTGGCCGGGCCGCCCCATGAAGCCACTCAGGAGTCGAATCGTCAAGTGTAGAAATGAGTCTTGCCAAGAGAATCGACTCTTGTACGGTGGGGCCGCCACAGCGGAGTGGCCGGCAGACCAGCATCCGGTTCCGGCCCGTGGCCGAGGACGCGGAAGGAGCTCACGTGCGGTTGGTGTCCTACATGTCGGAGGGCTCGGACGAGCCACGGTTCGGCCGGGTCGTGACCGACGGCGCGGTCGACGGCGTGGTCGACGGAGTCACCGCGACGGACGGGCGGTTCCGGTCCGTGCGCGAGGTCCTGGCGGCGGGAGCGCTCCCGGAGCTGGCTGCTGCCACCCAGGGGCGTGCCGCCGACCTGCCGATCGGGTCGGTCAGGTTGCTGCCGCCCGTCCCGGATCCTTCGAAGATCATCTGTGCCGGGGTCAACTACCGGTCGCACCTGGACGAGACCCGGCGTCCGGACAACGCCTACCCCACGTTGTTCTCCCGCTTCCCCGACACGCAGATCGGACACGACCAGCCCGCCGTACGACCGGCGGAGACGAGCCGGTTCGACTACGAGGGTGAGCTCGCCGTCGTGATCGGTGCGCGAGCGGACCACGTGCCCGAGGCCGACGCCGCGCAGGTGGTGGCCGGCTACTCCTGCTACGACGATCTCAGCGTCCGCGACTGGCAGCGCCACACCAGCCAGTTCCTTCCCGGCAAGAACTTCCGGGCCACCGGTGGCTTCGGCCCCTGGCTGGTCACGGCGGACGAGATCGACGACATCTCCGCCGCCACGTTGCGGACCCGGGTCAACGGCGAGCTGCGCCAGGAGGCCTCGATCAGCCAGCTGATCTTCGGCATTCCGGAGCTGATCGCCTATATCACCACGTTCACCGTGCTGGCTCCCGGGGACGTCATCGTCACCGGCACGCCGGGCGGCGTCGGCCTGTTCCGGGACCCGCCGGTCTTCCTGACCGACGGGGACCTCGTCGAGGTCGAGATCACCGGGATCGGCCGGCTCGTGAACCCGGTGGTGGCGGGCTGAGTCCCGGACGGCCACGGCAGGTGCGCTGGCCGGCATCGCGGTCGGGGTGGAACCCCGACCGCGAATCGGTGGTTCGCACCATTCACAAGAACGGGCCGGATCTGCGCACGAATTTGCATCCATCGCAGTCTGGAGTTGCTCTCGGTCCGTGCGCGAGTATCGGAACCGTCGCCAGGCGCGGCCGGTCGGGACTCCGGCCCGACCCGCTCGGGCCAGCGGATCAGGGCGGTCTCGCGTGCTCGTCACCGTTGTGACGGCATGTGCATCGAACACGGGGAACCGCAGTTCTCCCCACCGGTGCCAGTGCGACGAATAGTCGAGGCAGGGATGCGTGGCCGGAGAGTCGGCCGCGGATTCCGTCGCCATGCCTCGACGTCGTGCCTGTTCATGATGGAGGAGAACGTATGACCGTCGAGCACAAGGTGCGCGTGTACCGCAGCGAGGAGAACCTCGCCCGCGCCGACCAGCTGGCCTGGAAGATCGCCGAGGTGGCCGCCGACCAGGTACCACCGCCGGCCGAGGTGGCCGACATGGTCGTGAACCGGGTGGTCGACAACGCGGGTGTGGCGACGGCGTCGGTGAACCGTCGTCCGGTCGTGGCCGCACGGGCGCAGGCGCTGCGCCACGCGGCCCCGCAGGACCGGGCCGGGGCGGTCGTGTTCGGCACCCGTGAGCGGGTGTCGCCGGAGTGGGCGGCGTGGGCCAACGGTGTCGCGGTGCGGGAGCTGGACTTCCACGACACGTTCCTGGCGGCGGACTACTCCCATCCCGGCGACAACATCCCGCCGCTGCTCGCGGTCGCCCAGCACACGGGTGCGGACGGCGCCGCGCTGACCCGGGCGATCGCGGTCGCCTACGAGGTCCAGGTCGCGCTGGTCACCGGGATCTGCCTGCACCAGCACAAGATCGACCACGTCGCGCACCTCGGTCCGTCGGTCGCCGCCGGGATCGGTGCCCTGCTGGACCTGCCGGCCGAGGTCACCTACCAGGCCGTGCAGCAGGCCCTGCACACGACGACCGCGACCCGGCAGTCGCGCAAGGGCGAGATCTCGTCGTGGAAGGCGTTCGCCCCCGCGTTCGCGGGGAAGGTCGCGATCGAGGCCGCCGACCGCGCGATGCTCGGCGAGGGCGCGCCGTCGCCGATCTACGAGGGTGAGGACGGTGTCATCGCCTGGCTGCTCGACGGCCCGGACGCCGCGTACACCGTTCCGCTGCCGGAGCGCGGGGAGGCACCCCGCGCGATCCTGCAGACCTACACCAAGGAGCACTCCGCGGAGTACCAGAGCCAGGCGCTGATCGACCTCGCGCGCCGGCTCGGCCCCCGGATCCGGGAGGCGGGCGGCGCGGAGCGGGTGCGCAGCATCGTCATCCACACCAGCCACCACACCCACTACGTGATCGGGTCCGGGTCCGGGGACCCGCAGAAGTACGACCCGACGGCGTCGCGGGAGACCCTGGACCACTCGATCCCCTACATCGTCGCCGTCGCGCTGCTCGACGGCGGCTTCCACCACGAGCGCTCCTACCCGCCGCACCGCGCGGCCGACGCGGAGCTCGTCCAGCTGTGGCACGCGATCTCCACCGTCGAGGACCCGGAGTGGACGCGCCGCTACCACTCCCACGACCCCGCGGAGAAGGCGTTCGGTGGTCGGGTCGAGGTCACCTTCACCGACGGCACGGCCCTGGTCGACGAGATCGCCGTCGCCGACGCGCACCCGTTCGGCGCCCGCCCGTTCGGTCGTGACGAGTACGTCGGCAAGTTCCGCGACCTGGCGCGCGACGTCGTCGACCGCGTCGAACAGGACCGGTTCCTCGACCACGCCCTGCGTCTGCCCGAGCTGAGCGCCGCCGAGCTGGGCGAGCTGACGATCGTCCCGGCGTCGCTCGCGACCGCACCGGGTCGCGGGGTGTTCTGATGCTCGGCGCGACCAGCACCCCCCACGCGCGCAGGGTGGCGTTCCGCGAGGCGCTGGCGAGCGGCCGGCTGCTGCAGTTCCCCGGCGCGTTCGACGCGCTGTCGGCGATGCTGATCGCCGAGCAGGGATTCGACGGCGTGTACGTCTCCGGTGCCGTCCTCTCCGCGGAGCTGGGGCTGCCCGACGTCGGGCTCACGACCTCCACCGAGGTCGCGGCCCGCGCCGCGACGATCGCCCGGCAGACCGACCTGCCCGTCCTGGTCGATGCCGACACCGGGTGGGGCGGTCCGGCGAACGTGGCCCGCACGGTCCAGACCTTCGAGGACGCCGGGCTGGCCGGGTGCCACCTGGAGGACCAGGTCGACCCGAAGCGCTGCGGGCACCTGGCAGGCAAGGCGCTGGTGCCGACCGAGGACATGTGCACCCGCGTGCGGGCGGCGGTGCGCGGGCGCCGCGACGACGCGTTCGTGCTGTGCGCCCGGACCGACGCCCGCGCCGTCGACGGGCTGGACGCCGCGATCGACCGCGCCCGCGCCTACGTGGCCGCCGGTGCCGACATGATCTTCGCGGAGGCGCTGACCGGGGAGGACGAGTACGCCGCGTTCCGCGACGCCCTCGACGTCCCGCTGCTGGCGAACATGACCGAGTTCGGGAAGAGCCCCCTGCTGACCGCGGACACCCTCGAGAAGCTCGGCGTCAACGTCGTCATCTACCCGGTGACCCTGCTCCGGCTCGCCATGGGTGCCGCGGAGGCCGGGCTCGCCGAGATCCGCCGCACCGGCACCCAGGCCGGAGTGGTCGACCGGATGCAGAACCGCGCCCGGCTCTACGAACTCCTGCACTACGACGAGTACGGCGCCTTCGACGCCGGGCTCGCCGGCTATCTCGACGAGGAGGACCCCTCATGACCGTGGCCGACGCACCCCCGCAGATCCACAAGGGGCTGGCCGGAGTGGTCGCCGACACCACGGCCATCTCCAAGGTCGACGCCGACACCAACTCCCTGCTGTACCGCGGCTACCCGGTGCAGGACCTGTGCGCGCACTCCGGCTTCCTCCAGGTCGCGCACCTGCTCTGGCACGGCGAGCTGCCCGCCGCCGACGCCCTGGCCCGGCTGGAGGCACAGGAACGCGCGCTCCGCCCGATCGACCGCAGCCTGCAGGCTCTGCTGCTCGGCACGCCCACCACCTGCCACCCGATGGACACCCTGCGCACCGCCGTGAGCTGGCTCGGCTCCGAGGACGCCCAGGAGGACGACCCGGCCGCCGACACGCAGAAGTCGCTGCGGCTGCTCGCCGCGCTGCCGACCGTCGTGGCGATCGACCAGCGCCGCCGACGGGGGCTCGACCCGATCGCGCCCGACCCGGACCTGGGCTACGCGGCGAACTTCTTCCACATGACCTTCGGCGCGGTGCCCGAGCCCGAGGTGGTGCGTGCGTTCGAGGTCTCGATGATCCTCTACGCCGAGCACAGCTTCAACGCCTCGACCTTCACCGCCCGGGTCGTGACCTCGACCCTGTCGGACCTCTACAGCGCCGTCGTCGCGGGGATCGGCGCGTTGAAGGGGCCGCTGCACGGCGGGGCCAACGAGGCCGTCATGCACATGCTCGCCGAGATCGACGGGCCCGACGCCGCCGATGCGTGGCTCGCCGACGCGCTCGCGCACAAGAAGAAGATCATGGGATTCGGGCACCGCGTCTACAAGCGCGGCGACTCCCGGGTCCCGACCCTGCAGGCCGCGCTCGAACGGATCGTGGAGCTGCGCGGGGCCCACGAGCTGCTGGCCACCCACACCGCGCTGGCCGAGGCGATGCACCGGGCGAAGGGGCTGCACCCCAACCTCGACTACCCGGCGGGCCCGCTCTACCACCTCATGGGCTTCGACATCCCGATGTTCACCCCGCTGTTCGTGATGGCGCGGATCACCGGTTGGACGGCCCACATCGCCGAGCAGCTCGCGGTGAACTCCCTCATCCGGCCGCTCGCGGCCTACGAGGGCTCGGCCCGCCGTGAGGTCCCGGCCGGACGCTGACCGTTCCGGCCTCGCCCACCGGCCGACCGCCGGTTCTCCCGCGGGCGGCCCGCCCGTCGATCACGGGCGGGCCGCCCGCCCACATCCGGAGGTATCCATGACCGCGACCGTGGTGGCGAGCTCCGGCAGGCCGTCCGGCACCGCCGGCGTCCGGCTGAGCCGCGACGGGCAGCACGTCGCCGTCCTCACGCTGGACGCCCCGCCCGCCAACGCGCTGTCCCGCCCCGTGCGTGCGGCACTGCGCCACGCCCTCGACGAGGTGGACCGTGACACCCGGTTCCGCGCCGCCGTCCTCACCGGCGTCGGACACTTCAGCGCCGGTGGCCATCTCGTCGAGGAGCAGCACGCCCGCGACGACGGCGACGCCGCGGCCTTCCTGACCGAGATCGTCGAGCTCACCGACCGGGTCGAGGAGCTCCGCGTCCCGGTGGTCGCCGCGGTCGCCGGAGGCGCCGTCGGCGCCGGGCTCGAACTCGCCCTGGCCTGCGACCTGCGGGTCGCCGCCGAGGACGGCTTCTTCGTGGCTGCCGGGGTCAACGTCGGCCTGATCATGAGCGCCTGGCGGCTGCCGCGGCTGCTCGGGCTCGGCCCGGCCAAGGACATGCTGCTCACCGGTGACCGGTGTGACGCGGCTACGGCCCTGCGGACCGGCCTGGCGAGCGCCGTCGTGCCGACCGACGCGGTGGTCGATGCCGCCCTGGAACGGGCGCACCGGATCGTGGGGCGGTCGCCGCTGTCGGTCGAGGCGACGAAGGCCGCCGCCAACCGGGCACATCAGCTCGACGCGGCCGGCGGTCGGGCCGTGCAGGCGGAACGGTTCGCCGACCTGGTCCGCACCCGCGACCACGTCGAGGCAGTGCGCAGCATCCTCGATCGGACCCGGCCGGCCTACGGCCGGCACTGACAGCTCGTGCTCCGGCTCCCGGTCGATGGGGCCCGCCGGGCCCCTCAGCCGCCCGGAGCGACCGGGTAGGGGACGAAGGTGCTGCGGTCCTCCAGGATCAGTGTCGTGTGGGCAAGGCGTGGGAACGCCCGCTGCGGGCACTGCGCCCGGCTGCACACCCGGCAGCCGGCGCCGATCGGTGTCGCGGCCGAAGGGGTGTCGAGGTTGAGCCCGTCGGAGTAGACCAACCGGTGTGCATGGCGGATCTCGCAGCCGAGTGCGATCGCGAACGTCTTGCCCGGTCGTCCCCATCGGCGCTGGGAGCCGGTGACCGTGCGCGCGACCCACAGGTAGCGGGCGTCGTCGGGCATGGCCGCGATCTGTACGTCGATCTCGCCGGGGGAGGCGAAGGCGCGGTAGACGTTCCACAGTGGACAGGTCCCGCCGCCGCGGGAGAAGTGGAACCCGGTCGCGGACTGGCGCTTGGACATGTTCCCGGCCCGGTCGACGCGGACGAAGGAGAACGGCACCCCCGGCTCGGACGGGCGCTGCAGTGTCGAGAGCCGGTGCGCGATCGTCTCGAACCCGAGTCCGAAGTGGTCGGACAGGCGCTCGATGTCGTAGCGGAACCGCTCGGCGGTGGCCCGGAACTCGCCGTAGGGCAGCGTCAGCGCCGCCGCGAAGTACCGGGCCAGGCCGATCCGGGTCAGGGCGTGGGTGTCGTCGTCCGCCGGGTCCTCGGCCGCCAAGCGCTCGATCACCGCGTCGTGTTCCAGCAGCGCGAGCTGGGTCGCCATCCGGAACGCCTGCTGGCCGGCGCGCAGTGCGGGGGACAGCCGCAGCACCCGTTCGACCCGATCGTAGCGGTGCATCTCGCCGGAGCCGGTCGTGTCGTCCTCCAGCCCGGCGATGCTGACGCCGTGCACCGTCCGCAGGCGCTCGGCGAGGGCGCGGCGCACCTCGCCCCGGCGCAGCCCGATCTCCGACGCCAGCGCCTCGGCCGCGTCGTCGAGCTCGGCCACGTGGTTGCGACGGCGGTAGAAGTAGTCGCGGACCTGCTCGTGCGGCGACGCCGACCGGATCCGGTCGGTGCCGTCGTTGCCGACCGGACGGCCGTCCCGGGTGTGGTCCGACGCGGCGGCCAGGTGCTCGTCCGCCCGGCGCCACCGCCGGTACAGCTCCAGCACCGCGTCCGCGGCCGCGGGCAGCTCGCCGGCGAGCCGCTCGATCTGTCCCGGCGGGACCGGTCCGGCCGCCGACGTGGTCTCGGCGAACACCTCGTGCAGCTCGGCGACCAGCCGCTCGGGTCGTCGGGCCGCGAAGAACGCCGCGTCGACACCGAACACCTCGGTGATCCGCAGCAGCACCGGCACGGTCAGGGGGCGGGAGCCGTGCTCGATCTGGTTCAGGTAGCTGGGCGAGATCTCCAGGGCCCTGGCCAGCTCCGCCTGGGTCATCGAGCGGGTCTCGCGCAGCGCGCGTAGCCGGGTGCCCGGGATGCCGGAGGTCGCCATGGCGGGACTGTAGCCGAGACCACCATTCGCAAGATTCGCAGAATCCGGCCGGAAGATGCGCAGGAGTTGGCAGGCGGCCACCGTCGCCTCACCTCTGTTGCAGCTCCGATGCTGGTCGCACCCCGTTCGAGAGATCGCCACGGCCCCCGGCCACCGCCGGGAGACCGTGAGCGCGGACACGGACGCGAACTTCGCAAAGGAGCAGGACATGACCGGGACGAACCGGCAGCAGCGGGTCGACGAGCTGAAGCAGGAATGGGCGACCGACCCGCGCTGGGCAGGGATCCCCCGCGGTCACAGCGCGGAGGAGGTCGTGGCGCTGTCGGGCAGCGTGCGCGAGGAGCACACGCTGGCCCGCCTCGGCGCCGAGCGGCTGTGGTCGCTGCTGCACGAGCGCGACTACGTGCACGCCCTCGGGGCGCTGACCGGCAACCAGGCCGTGCAGAGCGTGCGCGCCGGGCTGGAGGCCATCTACCTGTCCGGCTGGCAGGTCGCCGCGGACGCCAACCTCGCGGGCCAGACCTACCCCGACCAGAGCCTCTATCCGGCCAACTCGGTGCCGGCGGTGGTCCGCCGCATCAACAACGCGCTGCTGCGTGCCGACGAGATCAGCACCCTGGAGGGCCGCTCGGCCGCCGAGGGCGGCGACGACCCGCACTGGCTGGTCCCGATCGTCGCCGACGCCGAGGTCGGCTTCGGCGGCCCGCTCAACGCGTTCGAGCTGATGAAGGCCATGATCGCCGCGGGCGCGGCCGGTGTGCACTGGGAGGACCAGCTCGCCTCGGAGAAGAAGTGCGGCCACCTCGGCGGCAAGGTGCTGGTCCCGACCTCCCAGCACGTCCGCACCCTCAACGCGGCGCGGCTCGCGGCCGACATCTCCGGCGTCCCGTCGGTGATCGTCGCCCGGACCGACGCCCAGGCCGCGAACCTGATCACCTCCGACGTCGACGAGCGGGACCGCCCGTATCTCACCGGTGAGCGCACCGCGGAGGGCTTCCACCGGGTCACCGGCGGCATCGAGCCCTGCATCACCCGCGGTCTCGCCTACGCGCCGTACTCCGACCTGCTGTGGATGGAGACCTCGGTGCCGGACCTGGAGCTGGCCCGCAAGTACGCCGAGGCGATCAAGGGCGAGTTCCCCGACCAGATGCTGGCCTACAACTGCTCGCCGTCGTTCAACTGGCGCAAGCACCTCGACGACGACACGATCGCCCGCTTCCAGCGCGAGCTCGGTGCGATGGGCTACGCCTTCCAGTTCATCACCCTCGCCGGCTTCCACGCGCTCAACCACTCCATGTTCGACCTGGCCAAGGGCTACGCGGCGAACGGCATGACCGCCTACGTCGCCCTGCAGGAGCGCGAGTTCGCCGCCGAGGCCGACGGCTACACCGCCATCAAGCACCAGCGCGAGGTCGGCACCGGCTGGTTCGACGCCGTCTCCACCGCGGTCAACCCGGAGTCGTCCACCACTGCGCTCGCCGGGTCGACCGAGGCCGAGCAGTTCCACGGCTGAGCGAGTTCCCGCGGTGGGTGGCCGGGTGCGTCCGCGCATCCGGCCACCCGTGCCGCACCCCGTCGTAGGAGGAGAACAGGTGAGCGGGATCGAGCGGGTCGGCGTCGTCGGCGCCGGACAGATGGGCGCGGGCATCGCCGAGGTGTGTGCGCGGGCGGGGAACGACGTCCACGTCGTCGAACAGCACCACGCAGCGCTGGACCGGGGCCGGGAACGCATCCTGGCCTCGATGGACCGGGCGGTGGACCGCGGGCGGCTCTCCGTGCCCGACCGGGACGCGGCAGCGAGCCGGCTGACGTTCTCGACCGACCTCGGCGACCTCGCCGACCGCCAGCTCGTCGTCGAGGCGGTCGTCGAGAACGAGATCGTCAAGTCCGACCTGGTCGCGGGCCTGGACAAGGTGCTCGCCGACCCGGGCGCGGTCATCGCCTCCAACACCAGCTCGATCCCGATCATGAAGCTGGCGCACGGCACCGGGCGGCCGGGACAGGTCGTGGGGCTGCACTTCTTCAACCCCGTGCCGGTGCTGCCCCTGGTCGAGGTCGTCGGTTCGCTCACGACCTCGGCGCAGACCCTCGCCCGGGTCGAGGAATGGGTGACCGGGGCGCTGGGCAAGCAGACGATCCGAGCCGCCGACCGGGCCGGGTTCGTCGTCAACGCGCTGCTGGTGCCCTACCTGCTCGGCGCCGTCCGCATGGTGGAGACCGGTCGGGCCACACCGGCCGACGTCGACGCCGGGATGAGGCTCGGGTGCGCCCACCCGATGGGGCCGCTGGAGCTCGCCGACCTGATCGGGCTCGACACCGTCGCCGCGATCGCCGAGACGATGTACGCCGAGGAGCACGAACCGCTCTACGCACCGCCGCCGCTGCTGCGGCGGATGGTCCAGGCGGGCCTGCTGGGACGCAAGACCGGCCGCGGTTTCCACTCCTACCCGGCCACGACGGCAGGGGCGCGCTGATGCTGCAGACCGACGTCCCACCCACCCGCCGACGCGTCGTGCTCCGGGCCGCGCTCGACCGGCCCCGTGCGGGCCGCCGCCCGCTGCGCTTCCACACCGTCACCACCGCCGCGTCCGCGCGCCAGATCGCGGCCATGGGGCTCGACGGCGTGCACGTGGCGGCGGCCGACACGGGCGGGCAGGACGCCGCGGAGCTGGTTGCACGGATCGTCCGGGCCACCCCGCTGCCGGTCCTGGTCGACCTCGGCCCGACCCGCGACGCCGACACGGTGGCGCACATCGCGGCGGCGGGCGCGTCCGGCGTGCTCCTCGACGACACCTCGCCCGACGACGGGGCGGCCGGGGACGTCGAGACCCGTGTCCGCACCGCTGTCCGCGCCCGTCACGACCCCGCCCTGCTGATCGGGGTCCGCACGACCACCGACCGGGCCCGCGGCCTGGTCGACACCATCGACCGGGCCCGCGCCCGTCTCGCCGCGGGCGCGGATCTCGTCGTCGTCGAGGCGCCTGCGTCGCGGGCCACCTACCCGGTCCTGCGCGAGGCCCTCACCGCGCCGCTGTTCGTGACCGCCACCCCGGTCACCGGCGGCGACCCGACCTCCGTCCTGCTGCCCACCGTCACGCAGCTCGCCGCCTTCGGCATGGACGCCGTGATCCACCCCGTCACCGGGCCGCGGTCCCCGGCAGCCACCGACCGTGGCAGCCGGATCCCGCGCGACACAGGAACACCACGAGGTCTCGCCGACGCGCTCCTGGCCGGAGCACGTCGCGACGCCGTCCGGTAGCGGGCCACCGGCCCGCCGCAGAAGGAGACACCCATGACCGACGACCAACGCGACACCCCCGTCCGACGTGGCCTGGTGGGAGTCGTCGCCGACACGACGTCGATCTCCGACGTCGACCCCTGTCACAACGTCCTGCTCTACCGGGGCTACCCGGCGCCGGCGCTCGCCGAGCGGCACGGCTTCCTCGACGTCGCGCACCTGCTCTGGACCGGGGAGCTCCCGGACCCGGCCGAGCTCGCGGCGCTGGAGCGGCGCGAGCGGTCCCTGCGCCGGCTGGACCCCGCGTGCGAGGCGATGCTGCTGTCCCTGCCGACCGACTGCCATCCGATGGACGTGCTCCGCACCGCGGTGAGCTGGATCGGCGCCCACGACCCGGCGACCACCGACCACTCGGCCGAGGCCAGCGCGGAGAAGGCGGTGCAGCTGCTCGCGGTGCTGCCCACGATCGTGGCGCTCGACCAGCGGCGCCGCCGCGGGCAGCGTCCGATCGCGCCGCGGGAGGACCTCGGGCACGCCGAGAACGTGTTCCACATGACCTTCGGTGAGATCCCCGAACCCGAGGTGGTGCGGGCCTTCGAGGTCGCGATGATCCTCTACGCCGAGCACAGCTTCAGTGCGTCCACGTTCGCCGCGCGCACCGTCACCTCGACCCGCTCGGACCTCTACAGCGCCGTCGTCGCCGCCCTCGGGGCGCTGAAGGGCGAGCTGCACGGCGGTGCGAACGAGGCCGTGATGAACCAGTTCGACGAGATCGGCGACCCCGACCTGGTCGACGAGTGGCTGGAGGCCCGGTTCGCCGCCGGCAAGAAGGTCATGGGGTTCGGTCACCGGGTCTACAAGCGTGGCGACTCCCGGGTCCCCGCCCTGCACTCCCGGATGCGACAGGTCGCCGACCTGCGAGGCGGCCGTGCACTGATGGCGCACTACGAGGTGCTCGCCGGCGCGATGCTGCGGGAGAAGGGGTTGCGGCCCAACCTCGACTACGCCGCGGGCCCGCTGTTCCACCTCATGGGTTTCGACACCCCGATGTTCACCGCGCTCTTCGCGATGTCGCGGATCAGCGGCTGGACCGCGCACGTGATCGAACAGGCTTCCCACGACGTCCTGATCCGCCCCGTCGCGCGTTACGACGGAAAGGCGCGCCGGGAGGTGAGTGCCGTTCGATGACATCCTGAATCCGCGTCGGAGAACCGGACGGGTCCGATGCCCCGTCTGGTTCTCGGCATGTCCGGAACCGGTGGACCTCCCTGCCCGCGGTCATCGACCATCGGGTGTCCGGAAGATCGTCTGCAACGTCGTCAGCACGTGTCTCGCCGGCCCGTTCTGGTCGACGGAGTAGAAGCGGTGCCGGCCGGACCGCCGCTCGTGGACGAGTCCTGCCGTGCGCAGGATGCGCAGGTGGGTGGAGACCGTGTTGCGCGCGACGGTGGTGGTGCGCAGCGCGATCTCGCCGGCGGTGCACTCCTCGCCGTCGGCGATCAGGATCAGGATGCTGCGCCGGGTGGGGTCGGCGAGTGCCTCGAATGCGGACCCCACGAGCCCGTCCTCCCTGACCACGGTCATCTCCGCCTCCGTCAGAGTCCGGCGGGGAGCCGGCCACCTGCCGCGGCGGAGGCGACGTCGATCTGTCCGGTGCCGAGCGGGTCGGGGAGCGCGTCCCAGCCGTCGGGCCCGAGCCCGATCTCGGCGTCGGTGAGCAGGCACGCGTCCAGGTCGGCGAACAGGCGGTCGCGGTCGATTCCCTGCCCGATGAACACCAGCTCCTGCCTGCAGTCGCCGACGGCGTCGTCCCAGTTGTCGGTGATCGCGTCGCGTCGGTAGTCCTGCGGCCAGATCTCCTGCGGGAGGAAGCGCCACCAGTGCCCGATGTAGCCGTGCCGGATGAGGTGTCCGGCCTGGGAGATGCTGCCCGATCTCGGTGATCCTGGCGGCGTTCCAGAAGTAGCCCTTCGCCCGCAGGAGCCGGCCGTTGGTCCAGTCACGGGTGAGGAAGTGGTGCAGGCGCTCCGGGTGGAACGGTGCCCGCGCCCGGTACAGGCACGAGGCGACGCCGTACTCCTCGGTCTCCGGGATGTGCTCGCCGTTGATCTCCTGGAGCCAGCCGGATGCCGTGGCGGCGCGTGCGAGGGAGAACAGGCCGGTGTCCAGGATGCGGTCGAGCGGTGCCCGTCCCTCGGACACGGGGAGGATCTCGGCGACGGCGTTGAGCCGGCGCAGGATCTCCGTGAGCTCGGCGACCTGGGTGTCGTGCATCAGGTCGGTCTTGCTGATGAGGATGACATCGGCGAACTCGACCTGGTCGACCAGCAGGTCGGAGAGGTCACGGCGGTCGTCGGGAGCATCGGCGTCCACCGGGCGCCCTGCCCGGAAGTCCCGGAGGAAGTTCACGCCGTCGACGACGGTGACCATGGTGTCGAGCCGCGCGATGTCGTCGAGCGCCCCACCTGCGGGGTCGACGAAGGTGAAGGTCTCGGCCACCGGGAGGGGCTCGGAGATGCCGGAGGACTCGATGAGCAGGTAGTCGAACCGGTCCTCGCGGGCGAGGCGGGTGATCTCGCCGAGCAGGTCGTCGCGCAGGGTGCAGCAGATGCAGCCGTTGGTCATCTCGACCAGGCGTTCCTCGGAGCGGCTGAGCTCGACCTCGCGGGCGATCTCCGAGCCGTCGATGTTGATCTCGCTCATGTCGTTGACGATGACCGCGACCCGGCGGCCGTCGCGGTTGTTCAGCACGTGGTTGAGCAGCGTGGTCTTGCCTGCTCCGAGGAAGCCCGACAGGACGGTGACGGGGAGGCGGGTGTCGGTCATCGTCGTTCCTCTCGTCGACGGCGGAGGCGACCGTGGTGGGAGGTCGGGCGGACCGGGCGGGCCCGTCGGAACGGGCCCGCCCGGACGGTGCGGTGGGTCAGGCGGCGCGCTCGAGGTAGCCCTCGAACAGGTCGACGACGACGGCACCGGCATCGGTGTCGTCGCCGAACAGCTCGGCGGCGTCGAACTCGACGTGGTAGCTCGGCTCCGAGCCGCCGTCGCTGCGGCCGTGGCCCGCGGCGTCGGGGAAGGGCCAGGTCATCCCGGTGCGATGCTGCACCGTGCCGACCTTGCCCCGGCAGAACGCGGGGTAGCGGACGTGCCCGGCGAAGTGGTCGTCGGTGACCCGGACCTTGTCGCCGACCTCGAACGTCTCGCGGTTCTCCCTCGCGGGACGCCCGGGGGAGGTGGCGGGGAGGGCCAGCGGGAAGGGCCCGCCGGCCGCGGCCTCCAGCTCGTCGTGGGTGAGCACGCCCTTCTCGACCATGAGCGTCGCGGCGCCGATGATGTAGCGCTCGTAGTACGGGGTGCTCAGGTAGTGCACCGGCTCGAGCCGTTCGACCGCGTGGCGCACCTCGTCGAGGGTGAAGTTGCCGTTGGTCACGCCGAGGAACAGCAGGCTGTAGCCCAGGTGCTCCCAGTCGTACTTGAAGGTGTCACCGATCGGGCCGTTGGCGGTGTGCGGGACCGGGCCGAAGCCCTGCCGGCCCGCGAGGTCGTGGACGCCGTCCATGGGGTGTGCTCCGTTCGCTCAGGTGTTGGGGTGCTCGACGACGACGTCGGCCGAGGGCAGGGCGACGCCGATGAGACAGTCCTTGGTGACGATGGACGCGAGTCGTTCGGCGTCCCAGCCCTCGGTCCCCGCCGGGCGCATGGGGAGAACCATGTAGCGGGTCTCGGCGGTGGTGTCGTAGACCTTGATCTCGATGTCCTCGGGGATCGTGGTCCCCAGCTCCGCCAGGACCTTGCGGGGCTCACGCACCACACGGGCGCGGTACTCGAAGCCCTTGTACCAGGTGGGCGGCAGACCCAGGATCGGCCAGGCGGTGCAGGAGCACAGCGAACAGACGATGACGTTCTTGACCGTCGGGGTGTCGGCGAGCGCTCGGATGTACTCGCCCTGGGCGCCGAGGTAGCCGTACTGGGCGACGGCCGCGGTCCCGTCGGAGAGCAGCAGCTCGCGGAACTCCGGGTCGGTCCAGGCCCGTGCGACGAGCTCGGCCCCGCGCCGCGGGCTGTACTCCTCCTCGAAGGTCGTCTTCCATCCTTCGTTGAAGCCGGTGGGGATGAGCCCCTTGGCGTCCAGGGCGTTCTTCAGTGCCCAGGCGCGGTCCTCGACGGGGGCCTGCTCGGGCAGGCCGGTGCGGTTCTGGTGGGCGGCGAGCGTCACGTGTGCTCCTTCGGGATGGTGGTGGTGCGTTCGGTTCGTGTGTGGCAGGTGCTGCGAGACCTGCGCGCGAGTGGCGGGGGCGGCGTCACCCCCGGACGCCGGAGACGAGCGGCGACGCTGCTCCGACCGAGCCGGCGAGGGCCGGTGGGGCGGGGAAGCCGCCGACGGCCTGCTCGAAGGTGTGCGCGACCCGAAGGACGGTCGCGTCGTCGAAACGCCGGCCGACGATCATCAGACCGACCGGGAGCCCGTCGACCAGCCCGGCCGGCACCGAGACGGCGGGGTGACCGGACACGTCGAACGGGGCACAGTTGCCGACCATCCCCAACGCGGTCGGCAGGTAGGTGTCCAACCCGGCATCGAGCCCGATCAGCTCCGGCGCGGTGTAGGGCAGGGTCGGCATGACCAGCACGTCACAACCACTCAACGCCTGGTCGTAGGCCGCACGCAGCTCGAACGCGAGGTTGCGGGCCATGCCGTAGTAGACGCCGCCGCCGTGGCCGAAGGTGTAGCCGCCCGAGAGCCCGACCAGCTTGACCGTCTTGGACAACTCCGCCCCCCGGGCGAGGCGCTGACGGTGGTAGTGCGCGATCAGCTCCGGATCGTAGAGACCCGGATAGTTCATGCCGTAGGCGTTACCGTCGACCATCTGGTAGGCCGCACCCTCGGTCGCGATGACGTTCCACACCGCCATCCCGTCCAGATGCCACGGGATCGACACCTCCTCCGCCACCAACCCGGCCCCGGCCAGAGCGCCGACCGCGGCACGCACGGCCTCGTCGACGGCCGGGTCGCTCTCCGGGCGACCGAAACCCTCGACCACGATCCCGACCCGCAGGCCGGCGGCCGACTGCTCCAGTGCGGCGAGGTAGTCGACCGGGTCCAGGACAGTGGGCTGACGGGCATCGAACCCGTCGACACCCGCCAGGACCGTCAGCATCAGCGCGGCGTCGGACACCGTGCGGGTGATCGGCCCGAGGTGATCGATCGTGGCCTCGATCGGGAACGCCCCGGTGTAGGGGACCAGCCCGTGAGTGGGCTTGTGCCCCACCGTCCCGCAGAACGCACTCGGGATCCGGATCGAACCACCCTGATCCCCACCCACGGCCAGATCCACCGCACCCGAGGCCACCAGTGCCGCGCTCCCACTCGACGAACCACCGGCATTACGGCCGGTGTCCCACGGATTGCGCACCGGCCACGGCCGCGAGGTGAAACTCGCACCCGAGAAACACAGGTCCTCACACACCGACTTCCCGGTGATCGTCGCCCCCGCCGCCAGCAGCCGGGTCGCCACCGTCGCATCCCGCGACGGGACGAAACCCTCGACCGTCGCCGACCCATTGGTCATCGGCACCCCGGCCAGGGAGATGTTGTCCTTCAGCGCCACGGTGCGCCCGGCCAGCGGTCCCTCGGCGGCACCCGGCACCGAAGTCGTCACGTACCAGCCGCCGAGAGGGTTGTCCGCAGGCTCGGACCAGGCCCGCTCCGGCGTCTGCGGTGCCGAGGCCCGGTAGAGCTCCTCGACCCGGTCGGAGGCGGCCAGCGTCGCCGTGACCGCCGGGCCGAACTCCGCCAGCTCGGCGTCCGACAGGCCGAACGCGTAATGCTCGTTCAACGCTGCCAACCGGGCGGCGTCGGGAGGTGGTAGCGCCACGGGCACTCCTTCGATCCAGGTATCAAGGAGGCTGGCCCGTACACACTCTCATGTCAACAGATTCTGACGCGTTGACATGATCGTAACGACGCCGAGTACGAGCCGGCGTCAGTCGTGGCGGGGCCGTTGCCAGGCCAGCAACCGTGCGGTGGTGGTCTGCCGCACCGCGTCGTGCTGGTTGAGCGTCCGCTGCTCGACGACGACCCACGCCTGGTCCGGCCGCGACCGGGACCGGCGGATCTCCCGGAGCACGATCTCCACCCGCAGGACGTCCCCGGCCCGGGCCGCGCTGGGCCAGGCCACGTCGGCGCCCCCGCCGACGATGCCCGTCGCGATGGGCGGACCGCTGGTGACCACGAGCCGCATGGTGACCGCCGCGGTGTGCCAGCCGCTGGCCACGAGACCGTCGAAGAACGTTCCCGCGGCCGCGTCGGCGTCGGTGTGGAAGGGCTGCGGGTCGAAGTCGCGGGCGAAGGCGACGATCTCCTCGGCGGTCAGCTCGTGGGTGCCGGTGGTGAAGGTGGCGCCCTCGACGAGGTCGTCGAGCCAGAGGCCGTCGCGGGTCGGGTTCGGTGTGGTCATGGTGAGCCTCCGCTCGGTCGTCGGACGGGGATGTTCGGGGTCAGGTCGCCGGTGTCGACGCCGGGCGGTCGGCCGCTGTGTCCCGCCGCCGCTCGACGACCGTGAGGGCCGTGGCGAAGACCGCCGCGACCAGGGCGGAGGCCACCAGCAGGACCCACCCGCCTCGGAGTGCACCCAGCTCCTCGGGCAGCCCGGTCGTGTGGGTCCCGACGACCGACACCAGCAGTGCGACCCCGAGCACGGAGCCGCCCTGGCGGGCGGTGTTGATGAGGGACGAGCCGGAGCCCCACTGGTGGGCGGGCAGCGCCGATCCCACGAGCGCGGACAAGGTGGGCAGGATGAGCCCGACGCCGAGCCCGGTGAACACCTGACCGGGCAGGACCCCGGCCCAGTAGCCCTGCTCGGTCCCCAGCCGGAGTAGCCACCAGGTCGGACCCGCGGCGAACGCGACGGTCCCCGCGAGCGTCACCGGGCCGGACCCGAACCGCACGGCGAGCCGGCCACTGAAGCGGGAGACCACGACGACCACGAGCGGGCCGGGTGCCAGTCCGAAGCCGGCGAGCGCCGCGGACCAGCCCCAGGTGCCGGTCAGGAAGAGGACGTTGACGACCAGCATCCCGGCGAACGCCGTGGTGAACGCGGTCATCGTCAGCGCGGCGGTCGCCACGACCGGGACCCGGAGCACGTCGAGTTCGAGGGCCGGGACCGGGTGCCGCCGCGAGCGCAGGACCACCCAGGTGAGGCCGGCGACGGCCAGGACGACCCCGGACAGGACCGGCACCGACACCCACCCGTCGTCCGGGGCGCGGACCAGCGCGTAGGCCAGCGCGCCGACGCCGACGACGAGTCCGGTCGCGCCGAGCAGGTCCGGGACCCCCACTCGTGCGGTACCGGGCTCGACCAGTACCCGCAGTCCCACGAGCAGCGCGACGACGCCGACGGGGACGTTGACCAGGAACACCCAGTGCCAGGAGAGCTCGACCAGCAGGCCGCCCACCGGCGGTCCCAGCGCGGCGGCCACGGCACCGATCGAGGCCCAGGCGCCGACCGCGTGCGACCGCCGTTCCGGCGGGTAGGCGGCGAGCAGCAGTGACAGCGAGGTCGGCATGACCATTGCCGCACCGACGGCCTGGACGGCCCGCGCGGCGACCAGCGCCCACACCGTCGGGGCGACCGCGCACAGCGCCGAGGCCACGGTGAACACCGCCAGTCCCACCAGGAACAGCCTGCGGTGGCCGAACCGGTCGGCCAGGCGCCCGGCGAGCGCCAGGAAGGCGGCGAAGACGACGGTGTAGCCGTTCAGCACCCACGACAGCTGCCCCAGGTCCGATCCGGGGAAGTCCGCCCGGATCGCCGGGAACGCGATGTTGACGATGAACAGGTCGAGGCTCGACAGGAACGCCGCCGCCGAGGTGACCAGCAGCACCGTGGTGGGAGCGGGGCTCGCCGAGGTTGCGGGCATGGGCCGTCCTTCCGGACCGGGGGGCAGGGGAACCGGATGCCGGCGAGCCGGCCTCCACGGGCGACGAGCCGTCCGGTCACGTCGTGCGCCCGGTGCGGTGTCATCCGGCCGGACCGATCGGTCCGAGACAACGCGATGCCGACGTCGTTCGTCAAGTGCTGGATCCGAACGAGCTGCTCACAACCTCTGGGCAGTAGTCAGGCATTCGGACTGACCGGTCTGTAGGATGGGGTGGATCGGAAGGAGTGCTCGTGGTCGGCACAGCGAAGCCGGACGTCAGGGAACGGATCCTGGACGCGGCGGGGCGCCTGTTCTACGCCCGTGGCGTGCGTGCCGTCGGCATGCAGGAGATCATCGACGAGGCGGGCACCGGCAAGAGCGGGCTCTACGGTCACTTCGCCACCAAGGACGACCTCGTCGAGGCCTACCTGGATCGTTGGTCGACGGCGTTGGCCGCGTCAGCCGACCGCGCCCTGCGGGAGGCCGGCGAGGACCCCGGGGATCGCATCGTCGCGGCGGTGACACACGTCGGCCAACGGGTCCTGCGGGAGGGTGGACGGGGGTGTCCCCTCCGCAACTATCTGGTGGAGTTCCCCGGCTCGGGCGACGAGATCGGAGCCGGCAGCGGGCCGAGCGCCCTCGCCCGGCGCCGGTTGCGCGAGTCCCGCGCGGAGGTGGACCGGGCGGCGCGGGAGCTCGCCGGTCCGGTGGGTGGCCCGGTCCTGGCCGAGCAGGTTCGGCTCGTCGTCGACGGTCTCTTCGCGCGCGCCGCGCGCCGGTCGCCCGGTGACGACGCGCCACCGGTGGACGCCGTGCTCGCCGCGGTGGAGATGGTCCGCACCATGGTCGCGCACCATCGGAACCGCAGCTGACGGTGTGACGCCCTTGCCGGTGGCGCGGCCCGCGGATCGTTCATCTCCCCGGCGACCGTCCGGCCCAGGAGTCCTCGTCGGTGCTCATCGCACCCGCGGCATCTCGGCGGTCTGCTCGGCGTCGCGCCAGCCGTGACGGCCTCCCGGTAGCTGCGCGGTGGCGGCCGGCGCCGCCGTCGCGGCGTGGATCGCCTCCTGGGCGGCCGGGCCGAGGGTGTGCATCATGTCCGCGACCCGTCGGCGGCGACGGGCGCCGGCCTTGCGCTCCGGTACGCCGGGTGAGGTGGTCAGCTGCGGCTTCAGCGGAGGGAGCCCCTGGAGCTCGCCGGCCTCCTCCAGCTCGCGGGCGGCCTGGGCCGCGTCCTTCTCCTCGGACATGCCGATCGGTCCCTGACGACGGCCGTTCAGGAACTGCGCGACCACCGGCTCCTCGGAGGTCAGCAGCTGCTCGCGCGGCCCGAACATCGCCAGGTGCTTGCGGTACAGCAGGCCGATGTTGTCCGGCACGGTCTGCGCGGTGTTGATGTCGTGCGTGACGATCAGGAAGGTCGAGTCGGTCTGCGCGTTGAGGTCGATGATCAGCTGGTTCAGGTAGGCGGTCCGGACCGGGTCGAGACCGGAGTCCGGCTCGTCGAACAGGATGATCTCCGGGTCGAGGACGAGCGCACGGGCGAGCCCGGCGCGCTTGCGCATGCCCCCGGAGATCTCGCCGGGCAGCTTGCCCTCGTCGCCGCGGAGACCGACCAGCTCCATCTTGTCGAGGACGATGTCGCGGATCTGCGCCTCGGACTTCCTGGTGTGCTCGCGCAGCGGGAAGGCGATGTTGTCGAACAGGTTCATCGACCCGAACAACGCGCCGTCCTGGAACAGGACGCCGAAGAGCTTGCGGATGTCGTAGAGCCGGTTCTCCGAGCAGCGGACGAGGTCCGTGTCGTGGATGACGATCGAACCGCGTTCCGGCTTGAGCAGGCCGATCAGCGACTTGAGGAACACCGACTTGCCGGTTCCGGACGGCCCCAGCAGTACCGAGACCTCACCCGCCGGCAGCGTGAGTGTCACGTCGGACCAGATGTTCGCCCGGCCGAACGACTTCGTCAGACCCTCGACCTTGACCTCGACGCCCTTCACGGCGCACCTCCTCGTGTCGCCCCCGCGGGTGCGGCGGTTCCGATACTGGGACAACGACACAGATTCTGTTGAGTGTCTCACCAGAAGTGTCTCGTTCGGGTGATGAAACCGCCCCAAGCTACTCCGTTCAGGTGATCTCTGAGACAGAGAACGAAACTTGTATCAGTGACGCTCGTTTCACTCGCTGACCCGGTTCCGTGCTCCCCGCACTGCTGTGGACCGGTCGCTTCCCACCACCGTCGTCTCAGAGCAGAGGCCCCCGATGCAGCCCGACGTCGTGACCTGCGCCGCCTCCCCGTCAGGGGAGGCGTGATGCCCACACCGCCACTCGTCGCCCGCAGCGTGGCGCCGCTCGGCACGTTCTTCGCCTTCACAGCCGACACGTTCGTCGCCATGTTCAAGCGGCCGTTCCAATGGCGGGAGTTCGTCCAGCAGACCTGGCTCGTCGCCAGCGTGTCCCTCGGCCCGGCGATCCTGCTGGGCATCCCGTTCGTCGCCCTGGTGACGTTCCAGTTCAACCTCGTGCTGGTCGAGATCGGCGCGATCGACCTGAGCGGCTCGGGCTCGGCCTTCGCCACGGTCACGCAGATCGGGCCGGTCGCGACGACCTTCATCATCGCCGGCGCCAGCTCGACCGCGATCTGCGCCGACATCGGTGCCCGCCGGATCCGCGAGGAGCTGGACGCGATGGAGGTGCTCGGCATCGACGTCGTCCAGCGACTGGTGGTGCCCCGGGTGCTGGCGACCGCGGTCAACGCCTTCCTGCTGAACGGGGTCATGATCCTCATCGGCCTGGCCGGCGGCTACTTCTTCGCGGTCTACCTGCAGGACGCGAGCCCCGGCCAGTACATCGACTCGCTGACCCTGCTGGTCGGATTCGACGACCTGGTGCACGGCGAGCTCCGCGCGGTCGTGTTCGGCGTCGTCGGCGCGCTCATCGGCTGCTACCGGGGGATGACCTGCAAGGCGGGTCCGCGCGGAGTGGGCAACGCCGTGAACGAGACCGTCGTATACACGTTCCTCGCCTTGAGGCTTATTCAGGCTCCGTCAGGTAAGTGTGTAGAAGATGAGTCCGATGACTGCCGAGATTGTCGTTTTAAATGTGGCGTAGGGCCGCCGGTAGTCTGTGTGGAGAACTTTCCACGTTTTGATATGGGCGATGACTCGTTCGATGGCGGCGCGTGTGTGGTTGAGGCTCTTGTTGAATGTTTTTTGCCAGTCGAGAAGTTCCCGGCCGGGTGGTTTTTTGAACGGGGTGAGCATGCCGCGCCCGATGTATCCTTTATCGCCGATCGGGGGGTATGTGGCGAGGTGGTCGAGGGCGCCGGATTGGTCGAGGCAATATAGGTCGTGTCGGGAGCCTGGGGTCGGGTCGGAGATCCACGACAGCTGCCCTTCCAGGGTGGCTGCGACCTGGACGACGACGCCGGTGGTGCGATGCTTGCCCGACCACAGACCCGGCACCGCGGCCCATGACCAGCAGGGCAGCAAGGTTCCATCGATGATGTACTGCCGATCGGCACGAAGCTCCTCTGCCGTCGGAACGACACTCCGCAGCGCCTGTGCCAGCAACGGTGTCACCCCCGTGATCGCTCGACTAACCGTCGACTGCGACACCCCATAGGTTTCCGCCAACTCCCACTGCACACGATTCCCGCGCAGATACGCCAACGTGATCACCACCGACCAGAACAACCCCAGAACCGGCGGCCAAGACAAACGTGCCTCCGTCGCGTCCCGCTGATCCTGCTCATACACTATAGCGACAAGATCCTGAATTTCATCACGCCGGAAACCAGTGGTATAGTACATACTGCGGCAGCCCGTTCATCTCGGATTGATTCGGCAAACCAATATTCGCGATGGACGGGCTGTCGCCCAACCCGACACGCCGGGCTAGATCGTTATTTCACGGGGCCTGAATAAGCCTCCTTGTTCCCGATCAACATCCTGCTGACGCAGATCCCCTACTCGCTCGGACTGGTGTGAGGACGTTGGCCATGCTCTCCTCCGTACGCAACGCCCTCGGGGCCCCGCTGCGGCTGCTCGACGACCTGGGACGGCAGGCCGAGTTCTACGGCAAGGGCGTCATCTGGATCCCCAAGGCGGTGAAGAGCTACAAGACCGAGCAGGTACGGCTCATCGCCGAGGTGGGGATGAGCACCGGTGCCCTCGCGGTCATCGGTGGCTCCTCGGTGATCACCTTCTTCATCACCCTGTTCGCCGGGGTCACCGGCGGCCTGCAGAGCTACGACGCGCTCGCGAACCTCCAGCTCGAGGCCCTCGGCGGCTTTGCATCGGCGATCATCAACCCCCGCCTCCTGGTGCCGATCATCGCGGGGGCCGCGCTGGCGGCCACGGTCGGCAGCGGCTTCACCGCCCAGCTCGGTGCCATGCGCGTCTCCGAGGAGATCGACGCGCTGGAGGTGATGGGCGTGCGGTCGCTGCCCTACCTGGTCACCACCCGGCTGGTCGCCGGCATGATCACGATCATCCCGATCTTCGCGATGGCGATGGTCGGCGCCTGGGTGGGCTGGAAGACGACACAGGTCGGCTTCTTCGGGCTCTCCGAGGGGACCTTCGACCACTACATGCAGACGTTCATGCAGTGGCAGGACGTCCTCTACTCCTTCGCCCAGGCGATCGGGATCGCCGTCGTCGTGATCTCGATCCACACCTACTACGGCTACACGGCCTCGGGCGGCCCGGCCGGTGTCGGCCTGGCCGTCGGCAAGGCGGTCCGGACGTCGTTGATCGCGGTCCTGGCGGCCGAGCTGGCGATCTCCATGGCGCTCTACGCCGACTCCGACGCCTTCCGCATCACGGGATGACCAGGTGAACGACTCCTTCTTCACGCGGTTCAAGTACCGCGTCTACGCGCTGATCCTCATCGGTGTGGTGCTCGGCTTCCTGAGCCTGTGCACCGCCATGTACCTCAACGCCTTCGCCGACACGGTGCCGGTCACCCTGAAGGCCGACCGCTCGGGCCTGCAGATGTACCCGGGCAACCGCGTCCAGCTCAAGGGCGTCGACGTCGGGAAGGTCGGCTCGGTCTCGGTCTCGCTGGCCGACGGCGACCGCGGCGCGGTCGACATCGTCCTGGCCATGGACGCCGACCGCATCGGCCAGGTGCCGGCCGACGCCCGGGTCTCCCTCGACCAGCTGACGGCCTTCGGTGCGAAGACCGTCCAGCTCACGATGCCCGCGACGCCGTCCGGCCGGATGCTGGCCGCCGGCGACCAGATCGCCACCGACTCGGTGACCGTCGAGGTCAACACCCTGTTCGACTCCCTCGACAGGATCCTCGACACCCTCGGGCCGCGCGAGGTCAGCGAGGTCATCGGGAACCTGGCGACCGCCCTCGACGGCCGCGGCGAGCAGGTCGGTGAGACCGCCTCGCAGCTGGCCGCGTACCTCAAGCGGTTCAACGCGAACCTCCCGCAGCTGCAGACCGACTTCCGCAAGGGCGCCGACCTGGCGAACCTCTACGGCGACGTCGCCGGTGATCTGGTGACGGTCCTCGACAACGGCGCGGTGACGAGCCGGACCATCGTCGAGCAGCAGGCCGACCTGGAGAGCTTCCTGTTCCAGATCTCCAGGGTGTCCCGGACCGGTGAGGCGTTCTTCCTCCAGAACCGGGACGGCATCCGGAACGTCACGCAGACCGCCCTGCCGACCACCGAGCTGCTGCGCGACTACTCCCCGATGTTCGCCTGCTGGCTCAAGGGCCTCGACAAGTCCCGCCGGCAGCTGGAGCAGCAGCAGGGCAACACGGTGCCCGGCTTCGTGGGTCTGGTGACCCTCGAACCCGGCGACACCCCCTACACGAGCCCACCCGTCGTCGGTGCCGACAACGGCCCGGACTGCCACGGCATGCCGGACCTCGACGGGAGCGTGTTCCCGGAGTCCCTCATGAAGAACGTCGACAAGGGCGGCGAGCCCAACCCCGACGGCGACAACACCCTGCGCATCGGTGACCCGCCCCTGGTCACCCAGCTGTTCGGCCCGTTCGCCGGCGCCGGCCAGGAGCTCGGGTTCCCGGGCGAGCAGGTCCGTCCCGTCCCGGGTGGGCAGCCCGCGCCCGCCCCGGCCGATCCCGCGGCGCCCGTGCCGGCCGCGCCCGGCACGGAGTCCGCACCGCCGGCGGCGCCCCGCGAGAGCGGCGGCTTCCTCGGTGGCCTGTTCGGCGGGGAGGGCGGCCGATGAGCGAGATCTCCAAGGCCCAGAACATCACCGGGCCGCTGATCAAGACGACGGCGTTCGTCGTCGTGACGATGTTCGTGCTCGTCATCGTCAGCATCCAGATGGGTGCCGGCGGTACGGGCTTCGGTGCCCAGCGCTCCTACTCCGGGATCTTCACCGACACCTCCGGGGTCAAGGCGGGGGACTCGGTGCGGATCGCCGGGGTCGAGGTCGGCGCGGTCTCCGACGTGTCCGTCGTCGACTCCACCCTCGGGAAGGTCACCTTCACGGTCGACGCGACCCGCGAGCTGCCGGCCGACACGCAGCTGGCGGTCCGGTACCTGAACCTGACCGGCGACCGCTACCTCGAGGTCGCGCGGGGCCCGGCCGGGAACGGCGTCCTCGCCGAGGACGCGGTCATCCCGGTCGCCCAGACCCGACCGGCGCTCAACCTGGACGTACTCCTCGCGGGTTTCTCCCCGCTGTTCGAGGGGCTCGCCCCGGACCAGATCAACCAGCTCAGCTCCGACCTCATCTCGGTGTTCCAGGGGCAGGGCGGCACGATCGAGTCCCTGCTGAGCAGGGTCGGGTCGCTGACCAACACCCTCGCCGACAAGGACGCGGTGATCGGGTCGGTCGTCGACAACCTCAACACCGTGCTCGGCACCCTCGACAAGCGCGCCCCCGAGCTCGAGTCGACGATCACCGAGCTCCAGCAGCTGACCTCCGGCCTGGCCGGCGACCGGCAGCGCATCGGTGACTCGCTCGACGGCGTGAACCGCCTGACCAGCAGCGTCGACCAGCTACTGGGCAAGGTCCGCGGGCCGCTCAGGGGGACGGTCGACCAGCTCGACCGCGTGGCGAAGCAGGCGAAGGCCGGCGAGGCCGCCATCGACGAGAACCTGTCCCTGCTGCCGGGTGCCTACCTGCGGGTCAGCCGCCTCGGCTCCCGTGGCGCGACCTACAACCTGTTCATCTGCTCGCTCCGGGTGAAGACGACCGGACCGACCGGTGACCCGGTCTACTCGCCCTGGCTCGGCCCCGCCGACAACGTCGACCGCTGCAAGTTCGGCAACTCCCCGCTGGAGACGCCGGAACAGCGCGAGGCGAACCCGATCCCGCAGCAGGACGCCGCGGACCAGGGCCAGGTCCCCGACCAGATCATCCGCACCGACGACACGTCCGGAGGCGGGCGATGAAGCTGAGATTCCGGGAGAAGAACCCGGTGACCATCGCGCTCGCGGGCCTCGCGATCCTGGGGGTCCTGATGGTCGCCTCGTTCCAGCTGGCCGAGCTGGAGGTGTTCGCGGGTAAGCGCTACGAGGCACGGTTCACCGAGGCGGGCGGGCTGCAGGCCGGCAACACCGTGCGGATCGCCGGCACCGAGGTCGGCCAGGTCCGGAGCGTGACGCTGGACGGCGCCGACGTCGTCGTCGACTTCACGGTCAAGGACGTCCGCCTGAACGACCTGACCTCGGCCTCCATCGGCACCCAGACCCTCCTGGGCGAGCGCAACCTCGAGATCCGTCCCGACGGCCGCGCACCGCTGCCCGACGACGTGATCCCGCTGGCCCGCACCACGGCTCCCTACAGCATCACCGAGGGGATCGAGGACCTCACCCGGCGCACGGGCGAGATCGACATGAAGCAGGTCAGCGCGGCGCTGGACACCTTCACCGACGCCTTCGCGAACACCCCGGACGACATCGGGCCCGCCTTCGAGGGCATCACCCGGCTGTCCCGCACGATCGCCAGCCGCGACGCGGCCATCGGCGACCTGCTCCAGCGCGCCGAGTCCGTGACCGGGGTGCTCAACCGGCAGACGGCCAAGCTCAGCACCCTGCTCATCGACGGCAACAAGCTGCTCGGCGAGCTGGAGGCGCGCCGGGAGGTCATCGGCGAGCTCCTGGTGACGACGCGACGCGCCACGGACCAGATCAACGGTCTCGTCGACGACCAGCGCAACCGGCTGGCCCCGGCCCTGAACGAGCTGAACGGTGTCCTGGCGATCCTGAAGCGCAACGAGGGCAACATCGTCTCGTCGATCCAGCGGGTCTCCAGCTTCATCACCGGACTCGGTGAGGGCCTCGCCGGCGGTCCGTACTTCGCCGGTCACGGCGACCTCGGCAACGCCGGGCCCACGCTGTTCCCGGCGGCGGACTTCGTCCCCAGCCTCGCCGTCCCCACGACGCCCCTCGAGGGCGCCGCCCCCACACTGCCGTCAGTCGGCGGTCTCATCGGCGCGGGAGGCAACTGATGTCGCGCATCCGAGCCGGATCGCTGGTCCAGCGGGTCCTCGTCGTCGGGCTGGTCGCGGCGGTCGCCGTCGCCGGCCTGGTCGTCCTGATCAACGGCCAGTCCCGCACCGGGGTCGCCTACTTCACCTCGGTCAAGAACGTGTACCCGAACGACCGCGTCCGGATCCAGGGCGTCGACGTCGGGAAGATCGTCTCGATCGAGCCGGCGGGCGACAAGGTCCGCATGGAGTTCACCTACGACTCGCAGTACGAGCTGCCCGCGGACGTCAAGGCCGCCGTCGTCTCCCCGACGCTGGTCTCGACCCGCTTCCTGCAGCTCGCCCCGGCCTACACCGGCGGGCCGACGCTGCCCGACGGCGGTGAGATCCCGGTGGAGCGGACCGCATCGCCGCTGGAGTTCGACGACCTGAAGAAGCAGCTCAACGAGCTCAGCACGGCGTTGGGGCCCGACAAGGCGAACCAGAACGGCTCGCTCTCCCGGTTCCTGGACATGGCGGCGGCCAACGCCGCCGGCCACCAGGGCGCCGCGTTCAACGAGATGGTCCGGCAGGCCTCGGCCGCGGTCGAGACCCTGTCCGAGGGACGTGGCGACCTGTTCGGCACGATCCGCAACCTCCAGGCGTTCGTGACCGCCCTCAAGCAGGTCGACGGCCAGATCGTCGAGTTCAACCAGCGCCTGGACACCGTGTCCGGGGTTCTGACCGACAACGAGGACGAGCTGTCCGCCGCCCTGGACGGGATCTCCCGCGCCGCGAAGTCGGTGGACGAGTTCGTCGCCACCAACGGCCCGGTCCTGAACGACTCGGTCGAGCAGATCGGGGACCTGACCCGGACCCTCGCCAACTCGCGCGACGACCTGGCGACGATCCTGCACGTCGGACCCAGCACCCTGATGAACCTGTTCAACATCGTGTCCCCCCGGACGCACGCGCTGTCCGGCAAGCTCGTCGTGGACAACCTGAACACCCCGGCCGACTTCGTCTGCTCGACGTTCACCGCGGCCACCCAGGACCCGGTCCAGGGCATCGACTACTGCAAGAGCAACCTCGGCCCGCTGCTGAACCTCCTGCGCATCCAGCAGCCGCCGATCGGCATCAGCCCGATCGGTGTGCCCGGCGGCGGCGGACCGACCGACAACCGCCCGGCCCGCGACGAGCCGTACCGGCAGCCGACCCCGGGACCCGAGGCCCCGCCGGACCTCGACGCGCCCGGCCTCGGTGGCCTGCTCGTCCCCCAGGGAGGCAACTGATGCGACGGACGAGACGCGCCGGCGCGATCGCCGCGCTGCTGTGCTGCACGCTGTCGCTGACCGCGTGTGACTACCGTGGACTCAACGACTTCACGCTCCCGGGCGTGCCGGGCGTGGGCGACGGGGCCTACACGGTCGAGATCGAGATGCGCAACGTCGCCGACCTGGTCCCCAACAACCCCGTGCGGGTCGGGGACCAGCCGGTCGGCAACATCTCCGACGTCAGGCTCGACGGGTGGAACGCCGTCGTCACCGTCACCCTGGACGGCGACGTCCAGCTCCCCGCGAACGTCACGGCGAAGGTCGGCCAGACCTCGCTGCTCGGTGCGAAGTACGTCGAGCTGGACGAGCCGACCGACGCACCCGTCGGACGGCTCACCGACGGCGCCCGGATCGGCCTGGAGCGCGCGGGCAAGTACCCCGAGACCGAGGAGGTCCTCGCCTCGGTCGCGACGCTGCTCAACGGCGGCAACCTGCAGAACATCAAGACGATCACCCGCGAGCTGAACAAGGCACTGGGTGGGCGGACGGACGACTTCCGCAGCCTGCTGACCGAGCTGGAGACCTTCAGCCGCGGTCTCGACGACCAGAAGCAGGACATCACCCGGGCCATCGACGGGCTCGACCGGCTCGCGGCACGGTTCGCCGAGGGCGACCAGAAGATCGACGGCGCCCTGCAGTCGATCCCGCCCGCCCTGGCCGTGCTCAACCGCGAGCGGGCCCACCTCACCGACAGCCTCGTGGCGCTCGGTGAATTCGGGAAGGCGACCGACGCGGTCGTCGCCGAGAGCTCGGACAACCTGGCCCGCAACCTCGACAACCTGACGCCGGCACTGCGGGGACTGGCCGACGCGGACCGGTCGCTGACCGACTCGCTCGGACTGCTCGGGACGATCATCTTCCCGCTGCGCAACTTCGGCGAGACCTTCCAGGGCGACTACATCAACTTCTGGCTGACCCTCGACCTGACGCTCGGGACGCTGGACCAGAACTTCCTCACCGGCACACCGGCCCAGGGCCAGCTGATCCGGCTGCAGGAGATCATGAAGGCGGGCGGCAACGCCCTGGAGGCGGCGAACCTGCTGACCGCACCCGTGCTGCCGCCGGAGCCGGGCGCACCGATCGCCGAGCCGGGCCTGGACCTGCTCGACGGGGCCGTGCCCGACCAGCCGCCCCCGGGCCCGCCGTCGGGAACCCTCGAACGACCGGCCCCGCCGGAGCAGACCGAACGCGAGCAGCAGCAGGAACAGCAGCAGCCCGAGGTCCCCTCCGGCGGCCTGCTCGGCGGCCTGACGGGAGGCAACTGACGTGATCACCCGCTACGTCAAGATCCAGATCGCGATCTTCACCGTGCTGACCCTGGTCGCCACCCTGCTGATCGTCTTCTACTACGTCCGGGTTCCCCAGGTCCTCGGCATCGGCCGGATCGCGGTGACCGCGACCCTGCCCGCGGCCGGTGGCCTCTACCCGAACGCGAACGTCACCTACCGGGGTGTCACGGTCGGGACGGTCACCGACGTCGACCTGGACCCCGAGGGCGTCCGCATCCGGATGACGATCGACGAGGACCGGGTCCCGCCGAGCGGGAGCCGCGCCGAGGTGCACAGCGTCTCCGCGATCGGTGAGCAGTTCGTCGACTTCGTCCCCCAGGACCCGGCGGCGGCCCCGATGGCCGACGGCGACCACGTCCCGCTGGCGCTGACCTCGGTCCCGGTGCCGACGGCCGGCGTGCTGCAGGGGACCGACAACCTGTTGACCTCGGTCGACCAGTAGAACTTCACGACCGTGCTGACCGAGTTCGCCGACGCCTTCCGCGGTATCGGGCCCGACCTGGGCCGGCTGATCGACAACACCGGCCTCTTGGTCGAGGAGGCCGGTACCGAGCAGAACTTCGCCGCCACCGAGAACCTCATCGACGACTTCGAGGGGTTCGCCGATCCGCAGCTCGCGACGAGCGACTCCATCCGGAACTGGGGACGCAACCTGGCGTCCTTCACCGGGCAGCTGCGCGAGAGCGACCCGGCGCTGCGGTCGGTCCTGACCGACGGCAACCGGGCCGCCCAGCAGGCCGACTCCCTGCTCACCGACCTCAGCCGCAGCACCCCGCGGCTGCTGAGCACCACCGAGGTGCTGACCCGCCTCGCCGAGGCCTACCACGCGCCGATCGAGCAGATCCTCGTCGTGTACCCGATGTTCACGGCGTCGTCGCTGGTCATCGCGCCGGAGAGCGAGCCCGGGATCTTCCGGTTCAACCTCGAGACCAACGTGAACCAGCCCAACTGCGTCGAGGGCTGGATACCCGCGGGTCAGCCGGGCGGCCCCCGCAACGCGATGGAGACCGGGGACGTCCCGCTGCCGGCGAACAGCTACTGCAAGCTGCCCCAGGACGACCCGACGCTGGCTCGCAGCGCGCGCAACCTGCCGTGCTTCGAGCCCGGCGCGCCCCCCGGGCGGCGCGCCGCGACCATCTTCGAGTGCCGTGGTTCCGGGTTCAGCCCCACCTCGGCCGGCCGTCTGACCCTGCGTCCGGAGACCGGACTGAACAACGAGCCCGCCTTCGAGCCGCTCGGAGCCATCGGAGCGGTGAGCTCACCGGCCACCCCGCAGGACCGGATGACCCTGGAAGGCCTGATGACGCCGGCACCGGCCCCGGTGCCGTCATGACCGGCGGCGACCCGGGGGAGGACCCCGGGAGTGAGACAGAATCCGTGAGATGTCACGATCGACACGGTTGTGACGGCCGTCTCCCGAGCAGTCCCGCTGTCGGCGTCTGCCCCCGGGTGGGCGCCCCCGACCGGCACCGGCCCGCCTCCGTCCCACCCACCCCCGGGGTGGGGCGGTCCGGTACCGCTGACCTGAGGAGCTGACGTGGTGAGAAGCACTTCCCTCGACCGGAGGGAGTCCGCGGCCCCGGCCGACGACGACCCGGTGGCCGAGGCTGCCGGGTCCCCGGTCCGGACCGTCGACGAGGCCCCGCTCCCCGAGGTCGCACCGGTCGCGGTGGGCGAGGACCGCGACGACGCCCCCGGGGTCGACCCGCAGGCGGGGTCCGCCGAGGACGGACCCCGGCCTCTCGTGCAACGGCTGGTCCTCGCCGGCTTCGTCGTGGCGCTGGTCCTGGCGGTGGTCGCGGGTGTGCTCTGGAACGGCACCCGGGCGGCGCAGGCCGACCGGGTCGCCGCGCTGGAGAAGGCCCAGGCGGCGGCCGTCGAGCTGACCTCGATCAACTACGAGACCGCCGAGCAGGACGTCCGGCGCGTGCTGGACGGTGCCACCGGCGATTTCGGCGGGCTGTTCGCCCAGAACCTGGACTCCTACATCACCCTGGTCAAGGAGCCGAAGGTCGCCACCACGGGCGAGGTGACGGGTGCGGGGCTGGAGAGCCTCGACGGTGACACCGCCCGCGCCATCGTCGCGGTCAAGGCGACGGTGCACAACCAGACCGTCCCGAACGGTGAGTCGCGGTTCTACCGGATGGTGACCGAGCTCCAGAAGAAGGACGGCGACTGGCTGGTCGCACGAGTGGAGTTCGTGCCGTGAGGCGCGTGCTGCGTCCGATCGGACGCGCGGCGACCGCCGCCGCCGCTCTGCCGCTCCGCGGCGCCCGTGCCCTCGCGACCTGGTGGCGGGACCGTCCCCGGACCGCGACCAGGGTCCTCGCCGGCGCGGCGGTCGCGCTCCTGGGCCTGGCCGTCGTGTTCGCCGTGCTGCAGGTCCGCGCCACGCAGGCCGCGGACGCCGGGGACACGGCGCTGGCGGTGGCGAAGGAGTCGGTCCCGAACCTGCTCTCCTACGACCACCGCAGTATCAAGACCGACCTGGACGCCCGCCTGAACGAGGTCGGCGGCCGCTTCAAGGACGACTACCGGAGCCTGGTCCGGGACATCGTCATCCCGGCGTCCGACCGCGACCAGCTGGTCACACAGACCTCGGTCGCCGCGGCGGGCGTCGCCGAGCCGGCCTCGCCGGACCGGGTCCGGCTGACGATGTTCCTGAACCAGACCTCCACCCGGGCGGGGCAGCAGCAGCCCACGCTGTCCGGGTCGCGGGTCCTGGTGACGATGGAGCGCGACGGTGACCGCTGGCTGGTGACCGAGCTCAACCCGGTCTGAACCGGTTCCCGACGACGGCGCCGGGCCGCGGCGCGACCGCGGCCCGGCGCCGTCGTGCTCGTCGCGGTGGCGGATGTCCGTCGCCGACAAACTAAAACAATTAGGCTACTGTCTTTAGGGAGTGCGTCCGGCAGTCGGTCGCCGTCCTCCACAGGGGTGTGCATGGAACGAGGCTTATTCAGGCTCCGTCAGGTAAGTGTGTAGAAGATGAGTCCGATGACTGCCGAGATTGTCGTTTTAAATGTGGCGTAGGGCCGCCGGTAGTCTGTGTGGAGAACTTTCCACGTTTTGATATGGGCGATGACTCGTTCGATGGTGGCGCGTGTGTGGTTGAGGCTCTTGTTGAATGTTTTTTGCCAGTTGAGAAGTTCCCGGCCGGGTGGTTTTTTGAACGGGGTGAGCATGCCGCGCCCGATGTATCCTTTATCGCCGATCGGGGGGTATGTGGCGAGGTGGTCGAGGGCGCCGGATTGGTCGAGGCAATATAGGTCGTGTCGGGAGCCTGGGGTCGGGTCGGAGATCCACGACAGCTGCCCTTCCAGGGTGGCTGCGACCTGGACGACGACGCCGGTGGTGCGATGCTTGCCCGACCACAGACCCGGCACCGCGGCCCATGACCAGCAGGGCAGCAAGGTTCCATCGATGATGTACTGCCGATCGGCACGAAGCTCCTCTGCCGTCGGAACGACACTCCGCAGCGCCTGTGCCAGCAACGGTGTCACCCCCGTGATCGCTCGACTAACCGTCGACTGCGACACCCCATAGGTTTCCGCCAACTCCCACTGCACACGATTCCCGCGCAGATACGCCAACGTGATCACCACCGACCAGAACAACCCCAGAACCGGCGGCCAAGACAAACGTGCCTCCGTCGCGTCCCGCTGATCCTGCTCATACACTATAGCGACAAGATCCTGAATTTCATCACGCCGGAAACCAGTGGTATAGTACATACTGCGGCAGCCCGTTCATCTCGGATTGATTCGGCAAACCAATATTCGCGATGGACGGGCTGTCGCCCAACCCGACACGCCGGGCTAGATCGTTATTTCACGGGGCCTGAATAAGCCTCAACGGATCGGATCCTTCGTCGACGGTGCCTGGACCGACCGGGGCGCCGACCCGCTGCCTGTTCTCGAGGCCGCGACCGGGGAGGCGATCGGCGAGGTCGTCCCGGCCGGCCCGGACGAGGTGAGCCGCGCGGTGGCGGCGGCCGGACGCGCCGGCGCCGGATGGGCGGCCACACCGCCCGCCGAGCGGGCCGACGTGCTGGACCGGTTCGCCGCGGCGCTGACCGCCCGGGCCCGGGTGACGGCGACCGAGGTGTCCCGGGAGAACGGGATGCCCATCCGGCAGTCCGTGGCGGCGAACGGGCACGGCGCCGCGGTGATCCTCGGCTACTACGCCGGACTGATCCGCGACGGCCTGCCGGACGACCACCGTTCAGGGCCGCTCGCCCGGTCGATCGTCCGGAGGCTGCCCATCGGCACGGTCGCGGCGATCACCCCGTGGAACTACCCGCAGGCGCTGGCCGCCATGAAGCTCGGCCCGGCGCTGGCCGCGGGATGCCCGGTCGTGCTCAAGCCCGCCCCGGAGACGACGCTGGACGCCGTCGCGTTCGCGGAGGCGTCGCTCGCGGCCGGTCTGCCGCCCGGGGTGCTCGGGATCGTGGCCGGCGGCCGGGAGACGGGCGCCGCGCTGATCGCCGAGCCGGACGTCGCGAAGGTCGCGTTCACCGGGTCCACCGGCGCCGGACGCGCCATCGGCGCCGAGTGCGGCAGCCGGCTGCGACCGGTGACGCTGGAGCTCGGGGGCAAGTCCGCCTCGATCGTGTGCGACGACGCCGACCTGGACCTGTTCGCCCGCTCGCTCCCGGCCGTCTCCCTCGCCAACAACGGTCAGACCTGCCACGCGTGCACCCGCATCCTCGTGCCCCGGTCCCGCTACGACGAGCTGCTGGAGCTGGTGACCGAGACCGTCCGCGCGCTGCCGGTCGGCGACCCGCTGGACCGGGGCACCGCGATCGGCCCCCTGGTCAGCGAGGCCCAGCAGCGCCGGGTGCTCGGCATGGTGGAGGCCGGCCGCACCGCGGGCGCCCGGATCACCACCGGCGGGGGAGTGCCGGCCGGTCTGGAGCGCGGGTGGTTCGTCGAGCCCACCGTCGTCGCCGGTGTCGACAACTCCGCCGCGATCGCCCGGGAGGAGATCTTCGGCCCGGTGCTGTGCGTGATCCCCTACGCCGACACCGACGATGCGGTCCGGATCGCGAACGACTCGCCCTACGGCCTCGGCGGCACGGTGTGGACCGCCGACACCGACCGGGGCGTCGCGCTGGCCGCCCGCGTGGAGAGCGGGACCGTCGGCGTCAACCACTACGCGCTCGACCCGAACGCCCCGTTCGGCGGCGTCAAGGACAGCGGCCTCGGCCGCGAGCTCGGCCCCGAGGGGCTGGCGCCCTACCTGTCGGTGCGCTCAGTCTACCTGCCGCCGGCAGCCTGAGAGGAACCCCGCCATGACCCAGTCCGCGCCGTCCACGAGCAGGACCGACGGTCCCGCGGTCCGGTACGAGACCCGCGGCGCCGTCGCCGTGGTCACACTGAACCGCCCGCACGCCATGAACGCCGTGAACGCGGCCCTGTCCGAGGCTGCCGGTGAGGCACTCGAGGCCGCGAACGCCGATCCGGCGATCCGCGCGATCGTCCTCACCGGCGAGGGCCGCGCGTTCTGCGCGGGCGCCGACCTGAAGGAGGTGGCGCGCGGCCACCGCATCGACGCGCAGGGGCACCCCGAGTGGGGCTTCGCCGGGATCGTCCAGCACTGGGTGGACACGCCGGTGATCGCCGCCGTCAACGGGTTCGCACTCGGTGGCGGGACGGAGATCGTGCTGGCCTGCGACCTCGCCGTCATCGACGAGACCGCGACGCTCGGCCTGCCCGAGGTGCGCCGCGGCCTGTTCGCCGCGGCCGGCGGGGTGATCCGCCTCCAGCGGCAGGTGCCGCTGAAGATCGCCCTGGAGATGACGCTGACCGGCGAGCCCGTCGATGCTGCCACCGCCCGGGAGTGGGGACTGGTCAACCGGGTCGCTCCGGCCGGGGCGGCCCTCGACGTCGCGCTGGAGCTCGCCGGGACGATCGCGGCGAACGCGCCGCTCGCCGTCCGGCAGAGCAAGCACGTGGTGCACGCGACCCACGCCGGGGGATCGGTCTGGGAGCCCGAGGTGTGGGCGGTCAACCGGGAGGCGGTACGGGTGGTCTTCGGCAGCCGGGACGCCCGCGAGGGCGCCACGGCGTTCGCCGAGAAGCGCGAGCCGCGTTGGGAGCGCCGATGACCGGCGCCGCGATCGCCGGTCCGCAGACCACCGGGCTCGGCGAGTGTCTGCCCGTCGTCGCCCCCGTTGGAACCACAGTCGAGGAGACCCGCCCATGACCCGCCCCCTCGCCGCGCTGCGCGTGATCGACCTGTGCGACGGCCCGGCCGGGCTCTGCGCCACCCTGCTGGCCGACCTCGGTGCGGCCGTGGTCCGGGTCGAGCCGCCCGCGGGGGCGCGGTCGCGGTCGGAGGAGCCCGTCCTGCACGGGGTCGGCCTGCCGTATGTCCTGCGTGGCCGCGGCGTGACCCCGTGGAGCCTGGACCTGGCCGAGGAGGGGGATCGGGAGCGTCTGTTCGCCGCGGCCGCGGAGGTCGACATCGTGGTGCTCGACGGGGAGGCCGCGGCGCTCCTGGACCCGGACGAGCTGCGCCGCCGGCTCCCCGGACTCGTCGTCGTCGCGCTGACGCCGTACGGCCTGACCGGTCCCCACCGGGGCCGGGTCGTCACCGACGCGGTCCTCACCGCCGTGGGCGGGGTGCTGTCGCGCTCCGGTCTCCCGGGTGAGCCGCCGCTGCTGCCCCCGCCCGGTCTGGCCGACGGGACCGCCGCGGTCCAGGCGGCGTGGGCCGCCCTCGTCGCCCACGTCCACCCGTCGCGGACCGGGCGGGGCGAGCTGGTCGACGTGTCGGCCCACGAGGCGGTCGTGCACGGGTTCGACCCGGGGTTCGGCACCCAGGGATCGGCGGCCGCCGGCCGGTCGGAGGACTTCCCCCGGGACCGGCCGGACGCCCGGGCCTTCTACCCGGTCTTCCGCTGCGCCGACGGCCACGTCCGCATCTGCCTGCTGGCCACGCGTCAGTGGCGTGCGATGTTCGCGTGGCTGGGGTCGCCGGAGGAGTTCGCCGACCCGCGGTACGACACCATCCCGGCCCGCTTCGCGGCGGCCGACCGGCTGCACCCGCTGATCGCCGAGCTGTTCGCGGGCCGCAAGCGCGCCGAGCTCGTCGACGAGGGCGCCGAGCGGGGGATCCCGGTCGGCGGTGTCCTCGCCCCGTCCGAGGCCATCGAGGAGGCCCACTTCCGGATCACCGGCGCGCTCCGGCCCGTCGCGGTCGCCCCGGACCTGGAGGCGGTCGTCCCCCAGGGCTTCGCCATTGTGGACGGGGTCCGGGCCGCGGCCGAGGTCCCGGTCGCCACGATCGTCGACGGCCACCCGTCGTTCCCGGAGCGGGCGCCCGTCACACGGGAGGCCTCGTCACCCGAGCGACCCCTCGCGGGCCTGCGGGTGCTGGACCTCGGGGTCATCGTGGCCGGCGCCGAGGCGGGACGGCTCTGGGCCGACCAGGGTGCCGAGGTGATCAAGGTCGAGAACGCGGGGTTCCCGGACGGTCTCCGGCAGTCCCGCCGCGGCGCGGGGATGAGCGCTTCGTTCGCCTGGGGGCAGCGGAACAAGCGCAGCATCGGGCTCGACCTGCGCACCGCTCGAGGGCGTGAGCTGCTCCGCGCGCTGGCCGCCGACGCCGACGTCCTGCTCGCCAACTTCAGGCCGGGCACGCTCGCGAAGCTCGGACTCGGCGCCGAGGACCTGCGCGCGGTCGCCCCGCGGCTGGTCGTCTGCGACAGCAGCGCCTTCGGCGCCTCCGGGCCGTGGAGCGGGCGGATGGGCTACGGGCCGCTGGTCCGGGCCGCCACCGGGCTCTCCTCGCTGTGGGCGGTCCCGGGGCGCGACGACGCGTTCTGCGCCGGCGCGACCGTGTTCCCCGACCACGTCGCCGGAGCGGTGTCCGCGCTCTGCTCGCTGGCCGCGGTGATCGGCCGCGACCGTACCGGGCGGGGCGCGGCGATCGAGATCTCGCAGGCCGACGTCGCGCTGACCCTGCTCGGCCCGGTGCTCGCCGCCGAGTCCGTCGAGCGCGGTGCCGGTGCCACGGCGGGCCGCGCCGATCTCACGGGCGTGTTCGCCTGCGCCGGCGACGACGAGTGGGTGGTCGTCCAGGCCCGCGACGGGCGGGACTGGGACCGCCTGCGCACCCTGGTCGGCTGGGACGCGCCGGGGGCGTCCACCCCGGCGCAGCGTCGCGACCCGGACGGTCCGGTGCACCGGGCCGTCGCGTCCTGGGCGGCGACCCGGTCACCGGCCGAGGCCGTGCGGGAGCTGCAGGCCGCGGGCGTCCCGGCGGGGGCGATGGTGCGCCTGCCCGAGGAGCCCGACGACGAGCACCTCGTCGCGCGGGGCGCCTTCTCGACGATGGAGCACCCGGACCTGCCGGTGGCGCTGCCGGCGAACACCGGCCCGGCGCGGTTCTCCTCGCTGCCGGTGCCGGCGCTCGCCCCCGCGCCCCGGCAGGGGGAGCACACCCGGGAGATCGCCCGGGAGCTGCTGGGGCTGTCCGACGCCGAGATCGAGGAGCTGCTCGGGGCGGGTGTGCTGCAGGATCCCGCTCAGTAGGTCCGCCGGCACCGGTGGTCGAGGAGGTCGAGGAGGTCGCGGCGGAACACGTCGTCGTCGCCCGCGACCATGTGGCCGGTACCCGTCAGTGCCCGCTCATCCCGCCGTCGACGGCGAGCGTGGCCCCGGTGACGTAGCCGGATGCCGGCGTCGCGAGGAACAGCATCGCCGCGTCCAGCTCGCGCTGGGTGCCGAGCCGGGCCAGCGGGAGCCCGGACAGGAACCCGTCGAGCACGTCGTCGGGCATCTCCCCGGTCATCTCGGTCCGGACGAAGCCCGGCGCCAGGGCGTTGACGCGGATGCCGCGGCGGCCGGCCCACTGCTGGGAAAGGTCGCGGGTCAGCCCGAGCAGGCCCGCCTTGCTCGCCGAGTACGCGGCCTGGGGGAGCCGGGAGGCGACCAGGCCGAGGGCGCTCGCGACGTTGACGATCGCCGAGCCGGGGGGCATGTGCCGGGCGCACGCCCTGGCCATCCAGTAGGCGCCGTTCAGGTTGGTCTCGAGGACTCGGCGGAACCCGGCCGGCTCCTCCCGCAGCGCGGGGACGACGGTCGAGACCCCCGCGTTGTTGACGAGGACGTCGACCCGGCCGAACTCCGCGACCGCGGCCTCGACCGCCCGTTCGCAGGCGTCCTCGTCCGACACGTCGGCAGGCACCGCGAGGTGTCTGCGGCCCCGCGCGGTGACCGAGGCGCCGACCTCACCGAGCCGGTCGGCGCGGCGGGCGACCAGGACCACGTCTGCGCCGGCCTCCGCCAGAGCACCGGCGAACCCGGCGCCGAGACCGGAGCTGGCGCCGGTGACGACCGCGACGCGACCGTCCAGCCGGAAGAGGTCGTACAGGCCGGTGGCTCCCGCGGCGTCCTCGCCGCGTCCCGAACGAGACATGCGACGTACTATGTCACATGTCTCATCGAGGTCCGGTGTCAGTGACGGTGCCGGGTGTCAGTGACGGTGTGCCACGCCGTCGAGGAACGCCCGGATCGTGGCGACGAAGAGCTCCGCGCGGTTCAGGGAGTGGGCGTCGACGGCCCGTGCGAGCTGTGGGGTCAGCGCCGGGTCCTCCACCGGGAACGGGTTGTCGCCGCTCTGGGACCGGTCGCCCACCGCCTCGGTCAGTGCGCTGCCCAGCGTCAGCTTCTCCAGCCCGTCGAGGAGCAGCACGTGGTCCTCCAGCGGGATGGGGCAGGACCGGAGCCGCTCGGCCGCCGCCTCGTGGCTGCGAACCAGTACCTCGCGCGGGAGGAACTGCAGGAGTAGGGGTGCCGCCGACGGGTGGGCCAGGATCGTCGCGCGGAAGTTGAGGGCGAGCAGGACGAAGAACTCCGTCCACGGGGCGTCGTCGGCCACGTCGGGGACCGGCGTGTCGCGCACGACGGTGCGGGCGATCTCCGCCATCAGCCCGGCGCGGTCGTCGAAGTGGTGGTAGAGCGACGGCGTGCGCACACCCAGGCGTTCGGCGAGGCGGGGCATGCTGAATGCCTCGTAGCCGTCCTCGTCCACGAGGGCGAGGGCGGCGCGCGCGATCGAGCGTCGGGTCAGCGGAGCTGCCTTGAATACGGGCACCCGTCAAGTATGCAGCACCTTTGCGTCATCGTTTGACCCCCGACACCTAAAGCCTTAAGGTTTTTCGTGTTGCCCGCCGAGTGACGGGTGGACGGAAAAGGCGGTGGTTGCTCATGAGCGAGCGCACCCCGGGGGAGGCACTCGACCTGGAAGTCCGGTCGAGGACCGAGGTCGCCGATGACGTGGTCGCCCTGGAGCTGGCGGACCCGGCGGGTGGCGAGCTGCCCGCGTGGGAGCCCGGGGCGCACGTCGACCTGGTCCTGTCGCCGGGGCTCGTGCGTCAGTACTCGCTCTGCGGCTCCCGCGAGGACCGCGGTACCTGGACGGTCGCGGTGCTCCGCGAGGAGGACGGGCGCGGCGGGTCCCGGGAGGTCCACGACCGGATCGCCGTCGGGGACAAGGTCGCGATCCGCGGTCCCCGCAACCACTTCCCGCTGGTCGACGCCGAGTCCTACGTGTTCGTCGCCGGCGGCATCGGGATCACCCCGATCCTGCCGATGGTCGCCGAGGTCGACCGCCGCGGTCTGCCGTGGCGACTCGTCTACGGCGGGCGGTCCCGGTCCCGGATGGCGTTCGCCTCCGAGCTCACCGACCGCTATGGCGAGCGGGTCACGCTGCACCCGCAGGACCGGTCCGGGCTGCTCGACCTCGACGGGATCCTCGCCTCGGCCCCTGCCGGAGCCGCGATCTACTGCTGCGGCCCCGGGGCGTTGCTCGACGCGATCGAGGAGCGGCACGCCGAGCGGCCCGGAGCAGGTCCGCTGCACGTGGAGCGCTTCGCCCCGCGGACCCGGCAGGAACCGGCGGGCGGCGTCGGGGGTGACGAGGGCTTCGAGGTCGAACTCGCGTCGTCGGGCCGGGTGGTGCCGGTCCCGGCCGGCGTGAGCGTCGTCGAGGCGCTCGAGGAGGCCGGCGTCCCCGTCGAGACCTCCTGCCGGGAGGGCACCTGCGGCACCTGCGAGACCGCGGTGCTCGGCGGTACCCCCGACCACCGGGACTCGATCCTCGACGACGACGAGCGCGCCGCGGGTGACGTCGTCTTCCCCTGCGTCTCCCGGGCCACGAGCGCCCGTCTGATCCTCGACCTCTGAACGTATCGGCCGGTCCGCGACATCCGGCGGACGAGCACGGCACGCATGCCACGAAGGGAACAACGATGACCCGCTCCATCGCGCCCCGCGAGGACCGCATCCGGCGGACGCTCCAGCACCTCCGTGACGACAGCACGGACCGGTTCGACGAGGTCGCCTCGTTCGAGCCGCACGAGTTCACCGACCCGGAGGTCGCCCGGACCGAGCGGGACCGGGTGTTCGGCGAGGTGCCGTCGATCATCGCCCACGGTTCCGAGCTCCCGCGGCCGAACGACTTCATCACCCGGCAGATGCCCCGCAACAAGGTCATCGTCGTGCGCCAGAAGGACGGCGGCGTCAAGGCCTTCGTCAACCTCTGCCGCCACCGGGGCGCGTTGCTGGAGGAGCAGGAGTCCGGCCGCTGCCGCCTGTTCTCCTGCGGCTACCACCGCTGGTCCTACGACACCGACGGCAGCCTCCGCGCCGTCACCCGCGACAACACCTTCGGCGACATCGACCGGTCGCAGTTCGGTCTCGTCGAGCTCCCCTGCGAGGAGCGGCACGGGTTCGTCTGGATCGTCGACCGGGCGGGCGCCGAGATCGACGTCGCCTCCTGGCTGGGCGAGGACATGGACGGGATCATGTCCGGCTACGGCATCGAGAAACTCGTCGCCGTCCGCTCCGAGGGCTTCGACGAGCCGGTCAACTGGAAGGTCATGCAGGACGCCTTCCTCGACGGATACCACATCCAGTACGCGCACCCCAACACCGCGGCGAAGCACATCCACACCAACGTCCTGACCATCGAGGACTTCGGCCGTCACTGCCGGTTCATCGCGCCGCGCAAGACGATCGACAAGTACCTCGACGAGGACCCGGGGGACACGAGCCTGGACAAGCACATCACCGAGACCCACTTCCTGCTCCCGAACAGCACCCTGCTGCGCCAGCCCGACCACTTCCAGCTGCTGACCTTCCGTCCGCACCCCACCGACCCGGGCCGGTGCCGGATGGAGATGCGCCTGATGGTCCCGTCGGTCGAGGAGACCGGGATGAACCGCGACAAGTGGGAGCGGTTGTGGGACAAGAACTGGAACATCCTCATCGCCGTCCTGCACGAGGAGGACTTCCCGCTGCTGCGCAGCTCCCAGGAGGGGATGGCCAGCGCGGACGGCGGCTCGATGCTGCTCGGCCGCAACGAGGTTGCCAACCAGGTGTTCCGGCGGGAGCTCCGGAAGCTGACGTCGTGATCCTCCACGAGTGGTACCGCTCGGTGCCCGAGGACCTGCGCGCCGGGCTCCGGGCGCTGCTGGACGACGCGGCCGGGCACGACGCCGAGGCGGGCTTCCCCAGGGTGCGGCCGGACGACGGCCCGGACGTGCACCATCTCGTCGTCCACCTGCTGCCCGACGAGCGGGAGGTCGTGGAGGACCGCGGGGTGCCGGTCCTCGCGGCCTACCTGCAGCTCCGGGTCGCGTCCGACGGCACCGCGGTCGCGCGGTACGTCGTGCGGCCGGATCTGCGGTCCCGCGGTGTCACCACCCTGCTGTTCGAGAAGATCGGGCTGGACGTGCACGCCCCGGACGGCTGGGCCGGGACCGGTGCCCGGGAGGTACGGATCTGGGCGCGCGGGGACCACCCGGCCGCCCGCCGGCTCACCCGGCGGTTCGGGTCCCACGACATCTCCCGCACCCGGCACCAGTGGAACCTGCTGGCCCCGGTGCGCGGGCTGCGCCGCGACGACCTGCTCGCCGAGGTGCCCGCGGCCGCGGAGGTCGAGGTGCGGGACGTGACCGGGCCCGACGAGCCCGCGGCGGTCCGCGGGATGCTCGGGACCCTCGCGGGCGACCCGCCCGCCGACGGTGCACTGGTCCGTGTGACCGGCCGGTCCGGTGTGGACGGCGCCGTGTGGGTCGACGTCACGGCGGACGAGGCGACCGAGTACGGCACCGCCGGCCGGATCCACGGCCCGGCGGTCTGGCCCGACGGGCGCGCCGACGCCACCCGCGCCGCGCTCCTGGTCGCGGCCATGGAGGAGATCGCCGGTGCCGGCCTGCCGGTCGCCGCGCTCGTCGTCGACGGCGACGACGACCGGCTCGTCCACCTGACCCGAGCGCTCGGCTTCGTGCACGAGCGGACCGACGCGGAGTACCTGCTGCGATGAGTGACACGACGACGGACCCGGCCACGGAGCGCACGGCGCCCGTTCTCGGCGACGGGGTCCCGGACGACCTGCCCGCGGTCGTCGCACGGCACGGCCAGGTGGTCGCCGCCGGAGACCTGGAGGCCACCCTGGCCGACTTCCGGCCCGACCGGGTCGGCCAGCTCGTCGCCTCGGCGCGGCTGCCCCGGACGATGGTCGGCAGTGAGGTGCTGAGCATCGAACGTCAGGCCGACGGGCTCATGGCGGCCCACATCCGCTACCGGCACGCCGACGGCGACACGACCGTGCTGCGGTCCCGCTGGGTGCGGCTGCCACAGGGCTGGCGGGTGTCGGAGGTGCGCAACGTGCCCGACACCCCGCCGGTCCTCGAGCCCCTGCCGGCCTACGACGACGACCTCCACGCCCCGCACCGGGCCGGGCTGGCCGCCGGTGAGCTGCGCATCCAGCGTTGCGCCCGGTGCGGCGAGTGGATATGGGCGCCCCGGGCGCTGTGCCCGGCCTGCCACGGGACCGACCTGGACTGGCCGGTCGTCGAGCCGTCGGGGTCGGTCTACTCGTGGACGCGGACCTGGCAGCCGTTCGCCCGGGAGGTGAGCGGGCACGTCCCTTACGTCGTCGTCCTGGTGGAGCTCGACGGCGCCGGTCGCCGGCGGGTGCTCGGCGTGCTGCGCGACGGGGACGCGACGACCCCGGCCGTCGGCGACCGGGTGCAGGGCGAGTTCGACCGGACCGGCGACGGCGCAGCCCTGCTGCGCTGGCGGATCGTGGAGGGGACCCGATGAGCGGGATGCGCGGGGCGGCGGCGGTCGTCGGGATCGGGCACACCCCGTTCCACAAGCGGGGCGAGGGCCCGGCGTCGGCGCTGCGCCTGACGCTGGAGGCCGTCCTGGCCGCCTGCGCCGACGCCGGGATCGACGCCCGGGAGCTCGACGGGTTCGTCTCCTACGCCAACGACCAGAACGAGGGTGTCGCCCTCGCCGCGGACCTCGGGGTCCGCGAGGTCCGCTGGTCGACGATGGTGTGGGGCGGTGGCGGCGGCGGGGTCGCGGCCGCCGTCAACGCCGCGGCGGCGGCCATCGCGGCGGGCCAGGCCGAGACGGTCGTCGTCTACCGGGGGATCACCGAGGCCGACGACGGCCGCGGCAGCTACGGCAAGGGCCACTTCCCGCCGCTGCTGCACGACCACGGCGTCCTCACCCCGGTCCAGATCTGCGCGCTGCGCACGCAGCGGATGATCGAGGTGGACGGGGTGCCCCCGTCGGCACTGGAGGCCCTCGTCGCGGCCGACTACCGGCACGCGTCGACGAACCCGGTCGCGGCCGGCCGCGACCGGGCGCTCGACCACGAGACCTACGCCGACGCGCGCTGGATCTCCGAGCCGCTGCGGCTCTTCGACTGCTCGCGGGAGAACGACGCGGCCGGTGCGGTCGTGCTGACCACAGCCGAACGGGCCCGCGGTCTCGCGACCACGCCCGCGTACGTCCTCAGCGGGGTCCAGGGGGCCGCGCGCGGCTGGTGCGAGTCCGCCGAGAACGACGAGCCCTACACCAGCGCCGGCTTCCACCCGGCGATGGTGGACCGGCTCTGGTCCGACGCGGGGGTGAAGCCGGGCGAGGTCGACGTCGTCCAGGTCTACGAGAACTTCAGCGGCCCCGCCGTCGCCGCGCTCATCGACCTCGGTCTCTGCCCGCCCGGCCCGGCCGCGGGGGAGTTCATGACGGTCGAGAACCTGTCCGCGCCGGACGGGCGGCTGCCGATCAACACCGCGGGCGGCAACATCGCGGAGGGGTTCGTGCACGGGATCGGCCTGGTGCTCGAGGCGGTGCGGCAGATCCGGGGCACCTCGGCCAACCAGGTCCCCGGGGCGCGGTCGTCGCTGCTGCTGGGGGGACCGATGGCGCCCCTGGTCAGCGCGACCCTGTTCGGTTCGGAGGAGATGCTCGGGAAGCGGTGAGGGCGCGGGCTCAGGGGAGGAACGCCGGCAGGACGAAGGTCCGGAGCTCCTCGCGCAGCGCGTCCTCGGTGACGACCGACCGGTCCCGTTCGAGCAGCAGCAGGTTGACCCCGGCGATCCAGCGGGCGGCCGCGCGCAGGTCGAGGTCCGAGCGCATCTCACCGCGGGTGATGGCGTCGAGGAAGATCGGCTCCCACATCAGCAGGGTGATGCCCTCGGCCAGGGTGTGCCCGCCGAGGGTGCGCCCGACCAGGCCGTGCTGTTCGGAGACGATCAGGAGCTGGACGACCGGGTCCCGGCTGCCCTTGTCGATGTTGTAGATCAGCCCCTCGACCAGCCGGTCGGCGAACGTCGGCCACCGCTGGATGTGGGCCTGCATCCGCGGCACGTTGATCAGGGCTCGTCGCTCCACGGCGGCGACGACGAGCGCTTCGCGGTCGGCGAAATGGCGGTAGAGGGTCGCGCGGGAGACCGACGCGGCCTTCGCGACGTCCTCCATGGTCGTCTTCGCGACCCCGAAGCGGCCGAAGCACTCCTCCGCCGCGCGGAGCAGCCGTTCCCGGACCCCGCCCCCCGCCCGTCTCAACGACTCCGACGGACCTGCTGTCATGGCCGGAGTGTAGCCGTGGTCCGGGCCGACCCGATCCGACACGGGACCGCGCGTCGCACCCTGTGCACCGCCATGACTCCGCTGCGTGACGCCCGGTCCGTCCGATCGTTCTCCTGTGTGGACCGGCGCGCCGGCGTGCCGGGGGGCCCGCCGTCGTCGGGAATAGTGTTCACCGAGGCTTATTCAGGGCCGCCTGGCGGGCTACCTCGCTGCGGTCCCGACCTGGAGAAACACCGCACTTCATGATCACCCTGAATAAGCCTCACCCTGTCCGCCGTTCGTCGAAAGGTTTTCGGGAAAGCGTCTTGACGGCTTTGCCTAGAGTCTTTAGGCTACGACTCGTTCCGACGGATCCTGGCAATGTGGGCCGGACCTCTTGACCGTCTGACCAGCGGAGATGCAATGAAGCAGTTCGAGAACTACGTCAACAGTCGCTGGGCTGCGGCGAGCGGTCCATTTATCGAGGTGGACGATCCGTCCACCGGTGAGATCATCGGATCGGTCCCCGACAGCGGCGCGGACGTGGTGGACCAGGCGGTCGGTGCCGCGCGGGCCGCCTTCGAGGGCCCCTGGGCCCGGATGCGCCCCCAGGACCGCGCCCAGGTCCTCCGGGACCTCGCCTCCGCGCTGGACTCCCGCTTCGACGAGCTGTCCGACGAGCTGGTGCGCGACACCGGCTGCACCGCGCGCCTGTGCGGGATGCTGCAGGTCGGCGGTCCGCTCGGGCACCTGCGCGACTTCGCCGAGATGTCGGCGTCGCTGGCACCGACGGCCTTCCCGATGCAGACGACCCCCGGCTTCGGGCAGTGGGAGCTGCACCGCGAGCCGGTCGGCGTCGTCGCCGGGTTCACCCCGTACAACTTCCCGCTGTTCATCGCCGTCTGGAAGGCGGCCCCCGCGCTGCTGGCCGGCAACACGGTGGTCCTGAAGTCCTCGCCGCTCACCCCGTTCGGCCTGGAGGCGCTGGCCAGGGCCGCGGACGAGGTCGGCCTCCCGCCGGGCGTGCTGAACCTGGTGCACGGCGACCGCACGGCCGGCGAGGCCCTGGTCGCGCACCCCGGAGTGGATCTCGTCAGCTTCACCGGCAGCACCGCCGTCGGTACGCGGATCATGGCCTCGGCCGCGGCCACGGCGAAGGAGGTCCTGCTGGAGCTGGGCGGGAAGTCCCCCGCCGTCGTGCTGTCGGACGCGCCTGCCGAGCTCGCGGTCCGCGGCACGCTGTTCAGCAGCATGATGCACAGCGGGCAGGCGTGCGTGGCCACGAGCCGCATGCTGGTGCCGGACTCGCGGTACGACGAGTTCCTGGACCTGCTGGCCACCCGTGCCGGCCAGCTGACCGTGGGGGCCGCGACCGAGCCGACCTCCGACGTCGGCCCGGTCATCTCCGCGGCCCAGCGGGACAAGATCGAGAAGTTCGTCGCGGGCTCCGTCGAGCAGGGCGGACGCGTCGTCGCGGGGGGCGAGCGACCCACCGGTGTGCCGGAGGGTGGGCACTACGTCGCCCCGACGGTGCTCGCGGTGGACACCGACAACGTCGCCGCCCGTGAGGAGATCTTCGGACCGGTCCTCGCGGTCGTGCGCTACTCCGGTGTCGACGACGCCGTCCGGATCGCCAACGACAGCGAGTACGGGCTCGCCGCCTCGGTCTGGGGCACCGACCTCCAGAGCGCGCGCGCCGTCGCCGCGCGGCTCGAGAGCGGTCTGACGTGGATCAACGACGTCGCCGCGGCGGACGTCGCGCGCACGCCGTTGTCCGGCCGCAAGCGCAGCGGGGTCGGCTCCGAGCTCGGCGTCGACGGCCTGCACGCCTACACCAAGGTGAAGAGCCTCTACACGGCTCTCGACACCGACATCGACGGCCGTTCCTACGGCGCCGTCGGTCTCGACTGGGACTGAGAGGACCGACCGTGTCAACCGAACTGACCGTGGACGTCGACCGGAACACCTGCGCCGGTCACGGCCGCTGCTACTCCCTCGCTCCCGAAGTGTTCGACGCCGACGACGAGGGCTTCCCGGTCCTGCTGGCCGCGAACGTCTCCGGTGCCGCCGCCGACGAGGCGCGTACGGCGGCACGCAACTGTCCCGAGCGGGCGGTCCTGCTCGATCACCCCACGAGCTGAGCACTCCCGACACCGCCGAGGAGCCACCACATGACCACCAGCACCCCCAGCACGGCCGAGACCGCCGACGTCCAGGTCGACTTCGACATCCACGACCCGAAGCAGGTCGAGACCGTCTACGAGCGCTACGCCGAGCTCCGCAACACGTGCCCGGTCGCCCATTCCGACAAGTACGGCGGCCACTGGATCCTGACCCGCTACGACGACATCCACGACGTCTGCCGCAACCCCGAGGTCTTCTCCAGCGAGAGCGTCAACATCCCCGGGACCATCGGCCAGGACGGTCCGATGATCCCGCTGGAGGTCGACCCGCCGGACCACGGCGCCTACCGCGCCATCCTGCAGAAGCTCTTCTCCCCGAAGCGGATGAGCGCGCTCGAGCCGGAGATCACCGCGATCGTCACCGAGCTGCTCGACGCGATGGAGGGCAAGGAGAAGGTCGACTTCGTCGAGGCGTTCGCCCAGCCGCTGCCCACCAGGGTGTTCCTGGCGATGATGGGCTGGCCGCACGAGGACGCCCCCCGGTTCCAGAAGTGGACCGACGACATCGTCCTCGGCAAGCCGGGTGCCTCCGAGGAGGAGGCCACCGAGTTCCGGATGGCCGCGGCGATGGAGGTCTACGCCTACTTCGCCGAGATGCTCGACGAGCGGATGGAGAACCCCGCCGTCGACGACGTCACCGGCGTGCTCGTCAACGGCAAGTTCCAGGACCGGGACCTGACCCAGTTCGAGATGCTGAACATGCTGTTCCTGCTGATGATCGCGGGACTGCACACGGTGCTCGGTCAGCTCGCCCACAGCGTGATCCTCTTCGCCGAGCAGCCTGAGGTCCGCCGGCAGCTGGTCGAGGACCCCTCGCTCGTTCCGACCGCGGTCGAGGAGATGGTGCGCTGGGAGTCCGCGGTCGCCGCGGCCCGCGTGATCAAGTCCGACGTCGTCGTGGGCGGCGTGCAGTTCTCCGCGGGGGACAAGGTGCTGATCCCCTACGGCGCCGCCAACCGCGACCCGGAGAAGTTCGACTCCCCGGACACCGTCGACCTCTCCCGCTCGCCCAACCCGCACCTCGGCTTCGGCGCCGGGCACCACCGCTGCCTCGGGTCGCACCTGGCCCGCAACGAGCTGCGGATCGCGTTCACCGAGCTCCACCGCCGGTTCCCGGACTACAAGCTCGACCCGGAGGACTCGCCGGTCCGCCATCTCAGCCAGGTCAAGGGCGTCGAGCGGCTCCCGCTCATCCTCGGCCGGTCCGCCTGATCCGACCTCTCCCACCCACCACTGTTCCCCGGAGGAGCACAGATGACCGTCAAGCTCGGAACCGTCGACTTCTACCAGGCCATGGCCGATGAGCTGAACAACGACCCCGTGTGGCACCAGAAGGGTGCCGGGATCTCGATGACCATGGTCTACAAGTACGAGGCCCCGATCGAGGGCCAGTTCTACTGCGTCTTCGACGACGGCAAGGTCACCGAGGTCCGTGACGCGACCGCGGAGGACCTGGAGAACGCGCAGTTCGTGATCAGCGGCTCGAGCGACGTCTGGCGCGGCCTGTTCGAGGACAAGATCAATCCGACGGTCGCGATGACCCGCGGCCAGCTCCGGGTGCGCGGCAAGATGTCGCAGCTGCTCAAGAACATGTCCGCCTTCCAGCACGTGATCGCCGCGATGAAGCGCGTCGACTTCGAGTGACCCGACCCCACACCGCGAGGAGCAGCAGACGATGAAGTCGAGAGCAGCGGTCCTGTTCGAGGCACCGGGCAAGTGGGAGATCGTCGAGGTCGACGTCGACGAGCCCAAGGAGTACGAGGTCCTGGTCAAGTACACGGCCGCCGGCCTGTGTCACTCCGACGACCACGTCGCCAAGGGCGACGTCCCGTCGGCGCACTACCCCTACTGCGGGGGTCACGAGGGCGCCGGAGTGGTCCAGGCCGTCGGGTCGAAGGTGCGCGACCTGGAGCCCGGTGACCACGTCGTCGCCAGCTTCATCCCCGGCTGCGGCCGCTGCCGCTGGTGCGGCGAGGGCAAGCAGAACCTCTGCGACAACGGCGCGTTCATGATGCTGGGCACGCAGCTGGACGGCACGTTCCGGCTGCACCACGGCGGTCAGGACGTCGCCCAGTGCTCGCTCGTCTCCACCTTCTCCGAGTACAGCATCATGCCGGAGTGGGGCGCCGTGAAAATCGACAAGAGCATCCCGCTCGAGTCGGCCGCGCTGGTGGGCTGCGGCGTCCCGACGGGCTGGGGCTCGGCCGTCAACGCCGGGCAGGTCCGGCCGGGTCAGGTCGTGATCGTCATGGGCGTCGGTGGGATCGGCATCAACGCGGTCCAGGGTGCCAAGCACGCGGGCGCGGTGCGCGTCATCGCCGTCGACCCGGCCCCGTTCAAGCGCGAGAGCGCGCTGAAGCTGGGCGCCACCGACGTGGCCTCGAACATGACCGAGGCGACCGACCTCGCCCAGTCGCTGACGAACGGGCAGGGCGCGGACTGCGTCATCGTCACCGTCGGCGTCGCGACCGGTGAGCACGTCGGCCAGGCCTTCGCCGCCACGCGCAAGGACGGCACCGTCGTCCTGACCGCGGTCGCGAACATCGACGAGAACGTCATCCCGGTGAACCTCTTCGAGTTCGCGATGTACCAGAAGCGGATCCAGGGCGCCCTGTTCGGGATGTCCTCGCCCAGCCGCGACATCCCCTACTTCCTGAACATGTACCAGCAGGGCCAGCTGAAGCTCGACGAGCTCGTGACCCGCAGGTACAAGCTCGAGGACATCAACCAGGGCTACGAGGACATGCACGCGGGGAGCAACCTCCGCGGCGTGATCGACTACTCCTGACCCGGTACCGGGGCCGTCCTCCCACGACGGCCCCGGTATCCCGACCGAAGGGCTCCACGTGGGTCTGCACGTCCGGCGGAGCGGCACCGTGGCCACCGTCGAGCTCTCCGACCCGGGTCGGCGCAACGCCCTGTCGGCGGACATGTTCGCCGACCTCGCCCGGACGCTCCCCGAGCTCGACGACGACCCCGGGGTGCGGGTCGTCGTGCTCACCGGTGCGGGCGAGGACTTCTGCTCCGGCGCCGACCTGTCCGCGGTCTCGGACGACGCGCACCCCCTGGGGCACATGAACCGGATCAACCGCGCGGCCGTCGCGTCCGACCGGGCCCGGCTCTCCGAGACCTTCGGGGCCGGAGCACCCGGTCGTCCAGGGCGGCATGCAGTGGGTCGGCCGGGCCGAGCTGGGCGCCGCCGTCGCCGAGGCGCCCCGGACGCCGGGACCTGGGCGGTCGGGCAGTGCCAGGGCCTCATCCACGACATCCCCGCGGTGGGCGAGCTGATCCCGCGCATCGTGGCCGAAGCCGAGGCCGTTCTCGGACGGCTGTCGGGCCTACTCCCGATTTCGGCCTGAAAGCCTCGTCGGGCCGTTGACAGAGCAGTAGCCCGCAGTAGTCTAAAACCTGTAGGGAAGAGGGTTCTCCTTCTTTCTCCATCTCTTGATCTGTACGGTCCGGGACCGTCTCGGGATGCGCATCGTGGCGCACGAAGGAGATCACCACATGTCGACATCCATTGCCTCCGCGCTCCATTGGTGGGCGCTGCGCAAGGGTGAGGAGAAGGCTCTCGTCGTCGAGGACGACGTGGAGGCTTATTCAGGCCCCGTGATATAACGATCTAGCCCGGCGTGTCGGGTTGGGCGACAGCCCGTCCATCGCGAATATTGGTTTGCCGAATCAATCCGAGATGAACGGGCTGCCGCAGTATGTACTATACCACTGGTTTCCGGCGTGATGAAATTCAGGATCTTGTCGCTATAGTGTATGAGCAGGATCAGCGGGACGCGACGGAGGCACGTTTGTCTTGGCCGCCGGTTCTGGGGTTGTTCTGGTCGGTGGTGATCACGTTGGCGTATCTGCGCGGGAATCGTGTGCAGTGGGAGTTGGCGGAAACCTATGGGGTGTCGCAGTCGACGGTTAGTCGAGCGATCACGGGGGTGACACCGTTGCTGGCACAGGCGCTGCGGAGTGTCGTTCCGACGGCAGAGGAGCTTCGTGCCGATCGGCAGTACATCATCGATGGAACCTTGCTGCCCTGCTGGTCATGGGCCGCGGTGCCGGGTCTGTGGTCGGGCAAGCATCGCACCACCGGCGTCGTCGTCCAGGTCGCAGCCACCCTGGAAGGGCAGCTGTCGTGGATCTCCGACCCGACCCCAGGCTCCCGACACGACCTATATTGCCTCGACCAATCCGGCGCCCTCGACCACCTCGCCACATACCCCCCGATCGGCGATAAAGGATACATCGGGCGCGGCATGCTCACCCCGTTCAAAAAACCACCCGGCCGGGAACTTCTCGACTGGCAAAAAACATTCAACAAGAGCCTCAACCACACACGCGCCACCATCGAACGAGTCATCGCCCATATCAAAACGTGGAAAGTTCTCCACACAGACTACCGGCGGCCCTACGCCACATTTAAAACGACAATCTCGGCAGTCATCGGACTCATCTTCTACACACTTACCTGACGGAGCCTGAATAAGCCTCGTGCTCACCTACCGCGAGCTGCAGGACTGGTCCGGCCGTGTCGCGCGGCGTCTGGTGGACTCGGGCGTCAGCCCGGGGGACCGGGTCGGGCTGCTGTCGGCCAACAGCCCCGAGTGGGTCGCCGCCGCCTGGGGAGTGATCAAGTCCGGTGCGGTGCTGCTGCCTCTGAACCCGCGCCTGGTCGCCGCCGAGCTCCACAAGCTCCTCGCCGACGCCGGGTGCGGGGTCGTCGTCACGGCGCCGGCGCTGCTGGCGGGGCTGGAGGGCGTCGTCGAGCGCGGCCACCAGCTGGACGTCATCGGGCTGGACGAGCTCGCCGCGCTGCGGGAGGGTGGCCGGGAGGACTTCCGGGTCGACATCGCGCCCGAGGCCCCCGCGGCGCTGCTCTACACCAGCGGGTCGACCGGCCTGTCCAAGGGCGTGATCTGCACCAACCGCACCCTGCTCGACATCGTCTTCGAGAACTCGCTGACCGAGCCGGGCATGCGTCCGGGGGCGCGGACCCTGCTGCTGCTCCCGCTCGCCTTCACCCCCGGCCTGGTCTACGGGCTGGTGATGACCGGGGTGCTCGGGGGCACGCTCGTCGTCGAGAAGGAGCTGAACCCGTCGCGGGCGGTCCGGCTGATCGAGGAGCACCGGATCACCGTCATGTTCGGTGTTCCGCTCATCTACCAGACGCTCACCTCGGCCCCCGAGTTCGCCGGGGCGGACCTGGCGAGCCTGGAGACGGCCGTCGTCGGTGGCGCCGCGGTGCCGCTGCCGCTGCTGCGCACCTACCGGGAGAAAGGGGTGATCCTGCGCCAGATCTACGGCATGACCGAGGTCGGCGGGATCGCCACCGCGACCTGGGCGGAGGAGGCCGAGGAGCACGCCGGCTCCTGCGGGCGGGGGAGCATCTTCACCGACGTCACCGTCATCGGGCAGGACGGCTCGGTCTGCGCGCCGGGTGAGCCCGGCGAGATCGTGATGCGCGGGCCGGGGGTCACCCCGGGCTACTGGAACGACGACGAGAACACGGCCAGGGCGCTGCGGGACGGGTGGCTGCACAGCGGTGACCTCGGCACCCGCGACGCCGAGGGGCGGCTGACCTTCGTGGACCGCCTCAAGGACCTGATCATCACCGGTGGCATCAACGTGTCGCCGTTCGAGCTCGAGGCCGTCATCTCCGCGGTCCCGGGCGTGCGCGAGGTGGCCGTCATCGCCGCCAAGGACGAGCGGTTCGGCGAGACCCCCGCGGCGATCGTCAGCGGCGACGTCGACGCCGCGGCGATCGTGGCCGCGTGCAACGAACAGGTCGCCGACTACAAGGTGCCCCGCTACGTGGTCGTCCGGGACGAGCCGCTTCCCCGGCTGCCCAGCGGCAAGATCGCGAAGCCCGCCATCCGCACCGAGTACGCGGACCTGGCCGTCACCCACGAGAAGGTGCGCTGAGCGCCGTCGCGCCGACCCCCGGTCGCGCACCGACCACCGGGTCACGACACCACGAGGACATGCGATGACCCACGTGATCACACAGCCGTGCTGCAACGACGCCTCCTGTGTGCCGGTCTGCCCGGTCGACTGCATCCATCCGACCCCGGACGAGCCGGGGTACGCGCGGGCCGAGATGCTCTACATCGATCCGGAGACCTGCATCGACTGCGGTGCCTGCCTGGACGTGTGTCCGGTCGAGGCGATCGTGTCCGACGACGACCTCGAGGGCGACGACGACCCGTACCTGCTGCTGAACGCGGCCTGGTACGAGGGGCGCCGGCCCGTGCCGGTCGCCGGCACCGAGCGCGCGACCGTCGCTCCGCCGGCCGGCGGGGGGCCGCTCCGCGTCGCCGTCGTGGGGTCGGGCCCCGCCGCCTGCTACGCGGTGGAGAGCCTGTTCGCCCGGCGGGAGCTCGACGTCCGGGTGTCGATGTTCGAGCGGCTCCCGGTGCCCGGCGGTCTGCTCCGCTACGGCGTCGCCCCCGACCATCCCGGTACCCGTGGCGTGGGCACCTCGCTGTCGCGCTCGTGGACCCGTCCCGGGTTCACGCTGCACCTGAACGTCGAGATCGGCTCGGACCTGAGTCACGCCGACCTGCTGGAGCACCACCACGCCGTCGTCTACGCGGTGGGCGCTCCCGGCGACCGCCGGCTCGACGTCCCCGGTGAGGACCTGCGGGGCAGCCTGTCCGCACGCGAGTTCGTCGCCTGGTACAACGGCCACCCCGAGGCCGCCGCGCTGGAGGTCGACCTGTCGGCCGAGCGCGCCGTGGTGATCGGCAACGGCAACGTGGCGCTCGACGTCGCCCGTGTCCTCGTGACGGACCCGGGCCGGCTGCACGGCACGGACATCGCGGAGCACGCGCTCACCGCCCTGGCCGACAGCGCCGTACGCGAGGTCGTGGTGGTCGGGCGACGGGGTGCCGAGCAGGCCGCGTTCACCACCCCGGAGCTGCTCGAACTCGCCGAGCTGCCCGGGGTCGACCTGGTGATCGACCCCGCCGAGGTCGCACCGGCCGGCCCGGTCGACGACCCGGTCGTACGGTGGAAGGCGAACCTCCTGCGCGAGCTCGCGGAGCGGCCCGCCACCGGCGCGGGTCGGCGGATCGTCCTGCGGTTCCGGGCGGCGCCGGAGGCGGTTCTCGGCGAGGCCGCCGTGACCGGTGTCCGGCTCGCCCACAACGACCTCGTCGACGACGGAGGCCGGACGGTCGCGCGCCCGAACGGGCGGACCGAGGACGTGCCGGCGGGCCTCGTGCTGCGTGCCGTCGGCTACCGGGGGACCGCCGTCCCGGGGCTGCCGTTCGACGAGGACCGGGGAGTGCTCCCGCACCGGGGCGGCCGCGTGGTCGACCCCACCACGGGAGCGGCGGTCGCCGGGACCTACGCCGCGGGATGGATCAAACGGGGACCGAGCGGGGTCATCGGGACGAACCGGTGGTGTGCGGAGGCGACCGTGGAGACGCTGCTGGCCGACTACGCGGCCGGTCGCCTCGCGGCGCCGGTCCGCGGGGACGGCGGACTCGCCGACCTGCTCGCCGACCGTTGTCCGAACGTCGTGGGCCTCGACGGGTGGAAGGCCATCGACGCCCACGAGCGCGAGTCCGGCCGGTCGGCCGGTCGGCCGCGCCGCAAGCTGGTGGACGTCCGGGACATGCTCGACGTCGCGGTCGGGGCGCGTACGACGTGACGCCGATGCCGACGCCGCGGGTCGGGTCAGCCCGGGGCGTCGGCGACCGCGCCGCGCAGGAAGCTGCGCACCGTCTCGGCGAAGAGCTGCTCGGACGTGCGGGCGTCACCGGCGACCGCGCGGGCGAGCAGCGGGGTGTCCTCGGCGACGACGTCCCGGAGTCGTCGCTCCCGTCGCTCGCGCGGACGGATGGCCTCCATCACCGACGAGCCGAGCACCAGCTGGTCCAGCCCGTCGAGAACGAGGAGGTGCGCGCTGCGGGGCACCCCCGCCTCCTCCAGCAGCTCGGCGCCGATCTCGTAGGTCGGGGTCAGGACCTCCCGCGGCGTGAACTCGAGGAGCAGCGGTGCCGCGTGGGCGTGCCGCAGGATGGTCCGCCGGACCCCCAGGCTCACCTCGACGAACCACTCCGTCCACACCGCGTTCGAGCGACGAGGCGGGAACGGGGCCTCCAGCAGGACGGCCCGTGCGACGGCTCCGAGGATCTCGGCCTTGTCGGCCACGTGGTGGTAGAGCGACGGGGCGCGTACCCCGAGTTCCCTGGCCAGGCGGGGCAGGCTGAACGCGGGCAGGCCCTCGGCGTCGATGACCGCCAGCGCGGTCACGACGATCCGCTCCCGGGTGAGCAGCGGGCTGGACGGTCGGGGCACCAACGGATTGTCCGCCACCGCCGGCGTGGCGCCTCCGGAGCCTCGCCCGGCGCGTCGCGGGGCGGGCGCCCGCCGTCCGGCGAACCGTTCCTTCACGACTGTCTAATGGATTAAGGTGAATTCATGGAGACCGATCTCTTCGACGCCGACCACGAGGCGTACCGCGAGACCGCCCGAGTGTTCGTGCAGCGCGAGGTGGTGCCGAATCTCGACCGGTGGGACGAGGTCCGCGAGGTCGATCGGGACACCTGGAAGAAGGCCGGCGCCGCGGGGCTGGTGGGTCTCGCCGTACCCGAGGAGCTGGGCGGTGCCGGGGTGTCGGACTATCGGTTCCGCTACGTGCTCTCGGAGGAGATCGCGAAGGTGGGCGCTTCGGCACTGCAGTCGGCGTTCGGGACGAACGACGACATCGTGCTGGGATACCTGCTCGAGTCGGCGAACGACGCACAACGTGCACGGTGGCTCCCCGGGTTCGCGACCGGGGCGACCGTCGCCGCGATCGCGATGTCGGAGCCCGGCGCCGGCAGCGACCTGCGGGGGATCACCACCTCGGCCCGGCGTGACGGCGACAGCTGGGTGCTCGACGGGTCGAAGACCTTCATCAGCAACGGCGTCACCGCCGATCTGGTGATCGTCGTGGCGAGGACGGATCCGGGCGCGGGGTCGTCCGGCTTCTCCCTGTTCGTCGTCGAGCGGGGGATGCCCGGCTTCCGACGCGGACGGAAGCTCGACAAGGTCGGTCTGACCGCACAGGACACCGCCGAGCTGTTCTTCGACGGCGTCCGGGTCCCGGCCGACAACCTGCTCGGCGAGGAGGGGGGCGGGCTGCGTGCGCTGATGCGCAATCTCCCGCGGGAGCGCCTCGGCATCGCCGTCGCCGCCCAGTGCTCCGCCGAGGCCGCGTTCGGTTGGACCGTGGACCACGTGAAGCAGCGTGTCGCGTTCGGGCGTCCGCTCGCCCAGCAGCAGAGCGTCGGCTTCACCCTCGCCGACCTGCGGACCCGGGTCGAGGTGACCCGGGCCTACGTCGACCGGTGTGTGCGGGAGCTGAACGCGGGGACGCTGACCGCCGTGGACGCGGCCAAGGCCAAGCTGTGGGCGACCGAGATGCAGTGGCAGGTCATCGACTCCGGAGTGCAGCTGCACGGCGGATACGGCTACATGAACGAGTACCCCATCGCCCGCGCGTTCCGGGACGCACGCGTCCAGCGCATCTACGGCGGCGCGAACGAGGTCATGAAGGAGATCATCGGTCGGGACCTGACCCGGCAGTGACGTCGCCCGGACCGTCCTGGCGGGTGTCGCTGCCGGAGCGGTTCCCGGCCCCGGGGACCCGATGTCGTGACGCTCCGGACGTCACGCCCCCCGCGCGGACGGGCCGGCAGCGGGACGCACGAGCGATGCCACCGGGACCGACGACGCGGCCAGGCGGGCCTCGGCCGCGTCGAAGACGGCCTTGCCCACCAGGCGCTGCCGCTCCGCGAACGGCGCCAGCAGGTCGCCCGCACCGGCGAGGGTCCCGTCGTCGCGGAGCCTGCGGAGCGCGTCCTGCATCCCCTGGATCGAGGCCTGCAGGGCGGCGTTCGCGTAGAGGACCACGGCGAACCCCATCCGGTGCAGGTCCGCGCGGGGGAGCATCGGGGTCTTCCCGCCCTCGACGATGTTGGCCAGCTTGGGCACGTCGGGCCGGGTCGCCCCGACCGCCGCCAGTTCCTGCCGGTCGCGGACGCCCTCGACGAACAGGACGTCGGCGCCGGCGTCGGCGTAGACCCCGGCGCGGTCGAGCGCCTCGCCCAGCCCGTGGGCGGCACGCGCATCGGTCCGGGCGACGATCAGCGTCGCGTCGTCGCGCCGGGCGTCGGCCGCGGCCGCGATCTTCTGTGCCATCTCGGCGGCCGGCACGACCTGCTGGCCGTCGAAATGGCCGCACCGCTTGGGGTTCACCTGGTCCTCGATCTGGATGGCCGCGGCGCCCGCGCGCTCCAGCGTGGTGATCGTCCGCCCGACCGTGACCGCGTTGCCGAAACCGGTGTCCGCGTCCACGACCAGCGGCAGGTCGGTCGCCTCCGCGATCGCCGTGACGTGGGCCGCCAGTTCGGGCAGCGAGAGGAAGCCGAGGTCGGGCAGTCCGAGGGAGGTGTTGGTGATCCCGGCGCCGGTGACGAAGGCGGCGTCGAAGCCGAGGTCCTCCACGATCCGCGCGGCGAGCGCGTTCGCGACGCCGGGGAGCAGGATGCCCCCGCCGTCCAGGAGCGACCGCAGACGTGCCCCTCCGGTCGGGTGCGTGCTCATAGGGGTCTCCTTCGGCTCAGCCGTGCGACGTCGTGAGGGCGTGCAGGTCGATCGACGCACCGACCCCCGTGTCCTCGGCCAGTACGGACAGGATGTTCTGCAGGCTGTTGGCGATGTGGGTCGCGGTGGCCGCGGCCGCGGCGGTCTCGTCGCCGTCGGCGATCGCGGTGCAGATCGCCACGTGCTCACCGACGGTCTGCAGCATCCGCTCGGGGCGCCGCCGGGCCAGCAGGCGCAGGCGTTGCAGATGGCCGCGGACACCGCGCAGCGCCTCGACGACGTAGGGGTTGCGCGCCGCGTCGGCGACGGCCTCGTCGAGGGCGAGGGTCAGCTCGGAGTGGTGCCGGTAGTCGTCGTCCGGGCCCGCGGCGCCGAGCTCGGCGCGCTGACCGGCGAACGCGGTCGCCAGCTCGGCGAAGACCTCGCGCCGCGGGCGGCGTGCGCACAACCGTGCGGCGTAGGGCTCGACCGCCTCGCGCATCTGGAACAGGTGCACCACGTCCTGCACGGCGATCTCGCTGACGACCGCGCCCCGGCCGGCGGTGATGCGCACCAGCCCTTCGCGGTCGAGGCGGTGCAGGGCCTCCCGCAGCGGTGTGCGGGACACCCCCAGCTCGCGGGACATCCGCACCTCGCTGAGGTGCTCGCCCGGCGGGAGCGCCCAGCTCACTATCAGGTCGCGCAGCCGTTCGTAGGTCCGCTGCCCCTGGCTCAGGTCCGCTGCCATCGTGCTTCCCTCCCCGGCGACCGTTGACATCTGCGGACCGACTGTACACGATCGCGGTACCTTCTACATCCAAGCTGTATACAGACTGGAGACAGGCAATGGAGCGTGTGTCCCGCCGAGGTCGGACCGTCGATGCGTGACTCCTTCGGCACGTGTTCGAGGCTCACGGTCGACGGCGGGACCTGGGAGATCCGCAGGCTCGACGGGCTCCCCACCGCCGCGCGGCTCCCCATGTCGCTGCGGCTGCTGCTGGAGAACCTCCTGCGCAACGAGAACGACGACGACGTCACCGCCGACCAGATCGAGTCGCTGCTCTCGTGGCGCCCCGGTGGGCCCGGCCCCGAGGTCGCCTTCACCCCGTCACGGGTGCTGCTGCAGGACCTGTCCGGCATCCCCGTCCTGCTCGACCTCGTCGCGATCCGCGAGCGCGTGGAGCTGCTGGGTGGCGACCCCGCCCGGATCGCCCCGGTGGTGCCGACCGACCTGGTGGTCGACCACTCGGTGACCGTCGACGTCGCGGGCCGGGCGGACGCGGCGGCGGTCAACACCGGACGGGAGTACGCGCGCAACACCGAGCGCTACGAGTTCCTCCGGGGCGCGCAGGAGGCATTCGACAACTTCCGGATCGTGCCGCCCGGGCACGGCATCTGCCATCAGGTCAACCTGGAGCACCTCGCGACCGTGGTGACCGGCCGCCAGGGCGGCGACGGGAGGCGCGAGGCCTTCCCGGACACCCTGGTCGGCACCGACTCGCACACCACGATGGTGAACGGCCTCGGGGTCCTGGGCTGGGGGGTCGGGGGCATCGAGGCGGAGTCCGCGATGCTCGGGCAGGCCCTGTCGATGCGGGTCCCGGAGGTGGTCGGCGTGCGTCTGACCGGGACGTCACCGCCGGGGGTGACCTCGACCGACCTCGTGCTGACCGTGACCGAGACCCTGCGCCGGGTCGGTGTCGTGGCGGCCTTCGTGGAGTTCTTCGGACCGGGTGTCGCCTCGTTGCCGGTCGAGGCACGCGCGACCGTGGCGAACATGAGCCCGGAGTACGGCTCGACCTGCACGGTGTTCCCGATCGACGACCGGACGCTGGAGTACCTGCGGCTCACCGCGCGTCCCGAGTCGCAGATCCGCCTCGTGGAGCGGTACGCCCGGGAGCAGGGACTGTGGGCCGACCCCGAGGTCGAGGCCGACTACGACCGGGTCGTCGAGATGGAGCTCGCCCGGGTCCGGCCCTCGGTCGCCGGCCCGTTCCGCCCGCACGACCGGCTGTCCCCGTCCGCGGTGCCCGCCGCGGTCTCCCGGGCCCGGCGGAGGGGGACCGGGGACGAGGCCCGCGTGGTGCCCGCAGCGGGAGCGACACCCCCGGAGACGGTCGGCGACGGCTCCGTCGTGATCGCCGCGATCACGAGCTGCACCAACACCTCGGCGCCGGCGGTGATGATCGGCGCGGGTCTGCTCGCCCGCAACGCGGTGCGTCGTGGGATGCGGACGAAGCCCTGGGTCAAGACCTCGCTCGCCCCCGGCTCGACCGTCGTGGCGGAGTACCTGGCGGCCGCCGGACTCCAGGCCGACCTCGATGCGCTCGGTTTCCAGCTCGTGGGCTTCGGGTGCACCACGTGCAGCGGCAACTCCGGGCCCCTCGACGAGCAGGTCCGGCGTGCGGTGCGCGAGAACGATCTCGACGTCGCGGCCGTGCTCAGCGGCAACCGCAACTTCGCCGGGCGGATACACCCGGAGGTGCGGATGAGCTTCCTGGCCTCGCCGCCACTCGTCGTCGCGTACGCGCTGGCCGGCACGACCGCCGTCGACGTCACCGACGCCCCGCTCGGGCTCGACCGCGACGGCCGGCCCGTCCACCTCTCCGAGCTGTGGCCGTCCGACGAGGAGATCCGTGAGCTGACCGACCGGGTCCTGGGCGCCGACCGCTACCGCGACGGCTACCGGGACGTCTTCTCCGGTGACGAACGGTGGAACGCCCTGGCACCGGCCGGGACCGGCTTCACGTGGCGGGAGTCCTCGACCTACATCCGGCGTCCGCCCTTCCTCGACGAGGTGGACCGCACCGTTCCGGCTCCCGCCGACCTGGTGGGGGCCCGCGCACTCCTGCACCTCGATGACTTCGTCACGACCGACCACATCTCCCCGGTCGGCCCCATCCGCCCGGACTCGGAGGCGGGGAGGTACCTGGCGGGATGCGGCGTCGGACCGGCCGAGCTGCACAGCTTCGGTGCCCGTCGCGGCAACCACGAGGTGATGGTGCGGGGCACGTTCACCAACCCGCATCTGCACAACAGGCTGGTCCCCGGGGCGACGGGCGGCACCACCGTCCACCTCCCGTCCGGCGAACGGACGTCGGTGTTCGGGGCGGCGCAGCGCTACCGCTCGGAGGGGACACCGCTGATCGTCCTGGCCGGGGCCGACTACGGCACCGGCTCGTCGCGCGACTGGGCGGCCAAGGGCACCCGGATGCTGGGGGTCCGGGCGGTCCTCGCCCGTTCCTTCGAGCGCATCCACCGGTCGAACCTGGTCGGGACGGGTGTGCTGCCGCTGCAGTTCGTCGACGGCGAGCACGCGGACACCCTCGGCCTCGACGGCCGCGAGACGTACTCGACCAGCGGCCTGGCCGTCGGTGCCCGGCCACGGCACGTGACGGTGACCGCCCGCGGCGCCGGCGGCACCCGGAGCTTCCGGGTGCTGGTCCGGCTGGACACCCCGGCGGAGTGGGAGCTGTTCCGCCACGGCGGTATCGGCGCCCACGTCGTGCGGAGGGTCCTCACCTGAGCCGTCCGGCGGGAGGCGCCGGTCCGAGCACCACCCCACCACCACAACGGGACGGCCACGGGCCGGTCCGGTCGCTTCGAGGAGGAAGCACGATGGAGGTAACCGTACGGGGCCTCGTCCTGGACTACGGCGGAGCCGTGGCCGTTCGAGACCTCGATCTCGACGTCGCCGCGGGGGAGTCGATCGTCCTGCTCGGACAGTCCGGCTGCGGCAAGACCAGCACCATGCGCTGCATCGCAGGTCTCGAGGAGCCGACCCACGGAACGATCACGATCGGCGACCGCACGGTGTTCGACGCCGCGGCCGGGAGCTCGGTCCCCGCGCACCGGCGCAACGTCGGGATGGTGTTCCAGTCCTACGCGGTCTGGCCGCACCGCACCGTGGAGGAGAACGTCCTCTTCCCGCTGCGGATGGCCGGTGTCGGCCGCGCGTCCGCGCGGGAGACCGCCCGGCAGGTGCTCGCGTCGGTGGGGCTCGATCATCTCGCGGACCGGGGTGCCAGCAACCTGTCCGGTGGGCAGATGCAGCGGGTCGCGCTCGCCCGGAGCATCGCCATGCGGCCCGCCGTGCTGCTGCTCGACGAGCCGCTGTCCAACCTGGATGCCCGGCTGCGCGACGACCTGCGGGTCGAGCTGCGTCGCATCCAGCAGGAGCAGAACCTGACCAGCATCTACGTGACCCACGACCAGACCGAGGCGTTGGCGCTGGCGGACCGGGTCGCGATCATGCAGGGCGGTCGCATCACCCAGCTGAGCAGCCCCGAGGAGCTCTACTCGCGCCCCGCGAGCGTGTCGATCGCGCAGTTCCTCGGGGTGTCGAACGTGTACCGGGTACGGGCGGGCGAGGAGGGGACCGTCCGGCTGGCCGACGGCGTCGCCCTGCGCACCACGCACCGTGGGCCGGTCGAGGGCCGGAGTGCGTGCGTCCGACCGGAGGCGGTCCTGGTCACCGCCGGTGGGCGGCCGGGGGCGCCGGGGGTGAACGACCTGGACGGGGTCCTGCGCGCCCGCAGCTACCAGGGGGCGCTGACCCGGATGTCGGTGGTGTTGTCCGGCGGGCTGTTCGTGGACTGCGTCCAGGCGTCGGCGTCGGTCGCCGGGATCGAGCCCGGGGCGCCGGTACGGGTCATGGTCGACCCGGCCGACGTGCAGGTCCTGCCGCCCGAGGTCGACGGCGTGCCCGATGCGCCGTCGACCTCCGTGGACAGGCGGGCGGCATGACCGTGGCCGATCCACGCCCCGACGTCCCCGGTGCCCCCGGCCGCCCCTCGGCCACCGTCGCCGGCCCGCCGCCACCGCCGTCGTCGCGGTCCGCTGCCCGTGGCAGGCGGCGGCCGCGGCGGTGGGCACTGAGCGGTCCGCTCCTGCTCCTGCTGGTCGTCATGATCGTGCTTCCCGCGGCGTACATCCTGCTGGCGGCGCTCAGCACGAACTCGCCACGGCCGGGCAGCTCGCCGGGGGCACCGACCCTCGGGAACTTCGCGATCCTGGCCGACGAGTCCTTCGTGGCCGGGCTGGTCAACTCCCTGGTCATCGCCGTCGGCGGGACGGCGCTGGCACTGCTGATCGGGGGCACGCTGGCCTTCCTCGCGGCCCGCTCCGACGTGCGGTGCCGCGGCCTGGTGTTCGCGATCGGGCTGATGCCGCTGTTCCTCCCGTCGTACGTGGGGGCGCTGGCCTGGTCGATGCTGGGGAGCCCCCGGTCGGGCCTGCTCAACATCGGGTTCCGGGATCTCGGCCTGCCACTGTCGGTGGACCTGTACGGCCTCGGCGGCACCCTGTTCGTGCTGGCGCTGTTCTACGCGCCCTACCCGTTCCTGCTGATCCACAGCGCGATGTCGATGATGAACCCGGATCTGGAGGACGCCGCCTCGATCCACGGCGGCTCGACCGTCCGGATGCTGCGCGAGGTCACGGTGCCACTGGCGATGCCCGCGGTCCTCGGCTCGGGGTTGCTGGTCTTCGTCCTGATCCTGGAGAACTTCCCGGTGGCGCAGGTGCTCGCGATGCCGGCGGGCGTCGACACGATGCCGACCTACCTCTACCAGCTGATGAACGACTCACCGGTCCGCGGGAACGAGGCGGCCGCGATCGCGGTCGTCCTCGTCGCGGTCGTGGCGGTGGTCACCTGGCTGCAGCGCCGGGCCCTGGCACGGCGCTCGTACACCACGGTCTCGGGCAAGGGGGTGCGCGCCCGCCGGGTCGCACTGGGCCGATGGGGCGTGCCGGCGCTGGCCGGGGCGCTCGTCTACTTCGTCCTGACGATCGTGCTCCCGGTCCTCGCCCTCCTGCTGGTCTCGGTCCGCCGCTCGGCCTACATGGAGTCCTTCGCCGAGCTGGCGGCGCCCGGTGCCCTGGACGTCACGGCCTACGCCCAGGTCGTCAACTCCAGCCTGTTCGCGACCGTCACGGCCAACAGCGTGATCGTGAGCGTGGTCGCGGCCGCGGTGGGGACGGTGCTGGCCTTCCTCGTCGCGTACTCGGTCTACCGGACCCGGTCCGCGGGCGGGAGCCTGCTCGAAGGGGTGTCGATGATTCCCCTGGCGATCCCGGCGATCGTCCTCGGCATGGGGCTGCTGTGGACCTGGCTGACGATGCCGATCCCGCTCTACGGGACCCTGGCCCTGCTCATGATCGCTTTCGTCGCGGTCCAGATGCCGCAGGGCCTGCGCAGCATGGCGGCGGCGATCCGGTCCACCGACCGCGACCTGGAGGACAGCGCGGTGATGCTGGGGGCGAATCGGCCGCGGGCCGTCCTGCACGTGACCGTGCCGCTGCTGCGGGTGGCGTTGTCCTCGACGTTCCTGTTGCTGCTGATGCTCAGCATGCGAGAACTCACGGTCCCGCTGCTGATCTACACGAGCCGGACCAACATCCTGTCCATCGCGATCTTCGACCAGTTCGAGAACGGCGGCGCGCTGCAGCAGGCGGCCGTGCTCAGCGTGATCTACGTGGTCATCATGATGGTGCTGTCCTACCTGCCGCGGCGCTTCGGGGGGCAGACCGATGTCTGACACACGGACGCTCTGCGGGCGCGGCGTCGTCCTGACGGTGTTGACCGCGACGCTCCTCGGCCTGGTCGGGTGCGGTGCCGCGGCGTCGAGCACCACCGACATCGCCCCTGCGTCGGCGGTGGACAGGTCGGACGGCCTGCGCATCGACGGTGAGCTGGTCGCCGACCGCGAGCTGTACGAGGCGGCCCGGGGCGGCACGGTCACGCTCTACACGTCGGGCAGCCAGCAGTCGGAGACCGCGATCAGCGAGCGGTTCACCGAGGAGACCGGGATCTCGCTGACCTTCACCCGGCTCGCCACGGCGAAGATGACCGAGCGGGTGCAGAGCCTGGCCGGCGCGGACCGGCTCGACGCCGACGTGATCAGGACCGCCGATCCGGCCTTCGCCGACCGGCTGGCACGGTCCGGGGTGCTCGTGCCCTACGACCCGCCGTCGGTCGACGCGCTGGTCGCCTCCGGCGCGATGCAGGCCGGTCGACCGGTGATCTCGTGCTACTCGATGGCCTATGCCTTCGCCTACAACAACCGGGTCGTGCCACCGGAACAGGCGCCCCGACGGTGGGCGGACCTGCTCGATCCCCGATGGGCCGACGGAAGGCTGGGGACCGCCAGGCCGACGGGGGCGGGGTCGGCGCCGACCGACTTCGTCAACCGCCACTTCGGGGCGGAGTACTGGCAGCGGATGGCCGCCAACGGCGTGCGGGTGTTCGACGCGGGTGTGGCGGTCCAGGCCGACGCGCTCGCCCGCGGTGAGATCGCGGTCGGGACCTTCCCGGCCGATGTCGCGTTCGCGGCCGGCCGGGCGGGCGCGCCGATCACCTTCGTCGTCCCCGACGATCCCGACGCGAAGCTGTCCCTGGCGGTGCTGAGCCTGGGGATGACGCAGGTGGGGCTGGAGAACCCGGCGGCCCGGGTCTTCGTCAACTGGTCGATGTCCAAGGCGGCGCAGCGGTTCGCCGCCGCGCAGGCCTACGTGCCCGCCCGCACCGATCTCGGCCCGCTGCCCGACGTGCCGTTCGGCCTGCCCCAGCTGGGGACGCCGGGCGTGGAACCGTTCACGCTCGCCGACCAGCTGGCCCGCAAGGACGAGGCGCTCGCGATCTGGAACGCGGCGTTCCGGTTCCGGCCGGGGAGCTGACCGGCCTGCGTACGACGGGCGGTGGCGGCCGGTTGCGCGACACGGTGTCGACCGCCGCCGGCACGGTCCCCGCCTCGGCCGCGCCGGGGCGAACACGGAGCACCGAGGATGTTTGTCACATGATACCTGTCTTCTGACAGGCATGTGTACGGTGTCGGTGTGGACGAGGACCAGGAGAACCGCCTGTTCGAGCTGGCCGACCGCATCCTCGCGGTCGGCCGGCTCATCCACGCGTCGAAGGAGCCCGCGTTCTCCGGGCAGAGCTGGACCCCGCTGGAGAGCGCGGTCATGCGGGTCGTCGACCGGGAGCCGGGGATCACCGCCGGTGCAGTCGCGCAGGCGACGCGGCTGATCTCCAGCAACACCAGCCGCGCACTGCGTGGCCTCGAGGCCAAGGGGCTCGTGCGCCGCGAGCCCGATCCGGCCGACGCCCGCCGCGTCCGGCTGTACCCGACCGACCTGGCCGCGGAGAACCTGCGTGTGCTGCGCCGGATCTGGAGCGGACTGCTCGACGGGGTCGGCGACGACCCCGCCGCGATCGACACCACCGTCGCGCTGCTGCGGCGGATCGAGACCGAGCTCGGTGGGAGCAGCCGGGCCACACCACCGGAGGCGACATGACCGACCGCACCGCACTCGTCGTGGGGGCCTCGCGCTCCCTCGGGCTCGCCCTGGCGGGGGAGTTCGCCGATCGGGGGTGGGACGTCGTCGCGACCGTGCGCGGCGACACCTCCGAAGGCCTCGCCGAGCTCGCCGCCCGGACCGGGCGGGTGACCGTCGAGCGACTGGACATCACCGACACCGCCGGGATCGCCGCGCTGCGCGAGCGCCTCGGCGACCGCCGGATCGACCTGCTGTTCGTCAACGCCGGCATCACCGACGCCGACGTGCCGGCCGCACAGGTGCCGACCGAGGTGTTCGCCGAGGTCATGGTGACCAACGCGCTGAGCCCGATGCGGGTCGTCGAGGGTCTGTCCCCGCTGGTCCCACCCACCGGCACGATCGGGGTCATGTCCTCGCGGCAGGGCAGCGTCGGGTTCAACACCCGGGGCGGGCACGAGGTGTACCGGGCGAGCAAGGCGGCGCTCAACCAGCTGATGCGCAGCTACGCCGCCCGGACGGCGCAGGACCCGCGCACCCTGCTGCTGTTGCACCCGGGCTGGGTGCAGGCCGACGTGCTGGAGGGCCACGCCCACGACGGTGGCCTGCAGTTCCTCGACCACACCGGCGCGGTCGTGCCGTGGTGACCCGCTCGGGTCCCGCGGTCAGGACAGGTGCGACACCTCCGGCCGGGACTTGTGGCCGTCGTCGTCGCCGACCTGGCCCTGCGCGCCCCGCGGGTTGCAGTCGGTGCCCCCGGCGACGCCGAGCCTGACCACGACCGACTTCGACGCCGGCTGGTTGCTCCCGGCCGCCGTGGCGTCGAGCGGGACGAGCGGGTTCGTCTCCGGGTAGTACGCCGCCGCGGTGCCCCGCGGGACGTCGTAGGCGACCAGCCGGAAGTCCGACGCGCAGCGCACGTGCTCGTCGCCGTCCCAGCGCGTGATCAGGTCGACGTGGTCGCCCTCGGCGTAGCCGAGCGCGGCGATGTCCTCGCGGTGGCAGAACACGACCCGGCGCCCGCCCTCGATGCCGCGGTAGCGGTCCGAGAGGCCGTAGATCGTGGTGTTGAACTGGTCGTGGCTGCGCAGGGTCTGGAGCAGCAGGTGCCCGTCGGGCACCTCGAGCACCTCGACCGGCGACACCACGAACTCGCCGCGGCCGGACGGGGTCTCGAAGGTCCGCGAGTCCCGGGGCGGGTGCGGCAGGACGAACCCGCCGGGCCGGCGGACGTTCACCTCGTAGCTCTCGCAGCCGGTCACGACGCGCGAGATGTGGTCGCGGATGCGGCGGTAGTCCCCGCGCATCGCGGCCCAGTCGATGCCGTGCCGGTCGCCGAGGGTGGCCTCGGCGATGCCGGTGAGGATCGCGACCTCGGAGCGCAGGTGCGGGCTCGCCGGCGGCAGCGGGCCGCGGGAGGAGTGCACCGAACAGGTGGAGTCCTCGACCGAGACGAACTGCGGGCCGGACTCCTGGACGTCGCGCTCGGTGCGCCCCAGGGTGGGCAGGATCAGCGCGGTGCGACCGCCGTGCAGGTGCGAGCGGTTGATCTTCGTCGAGATCTGCACGGTCAGCCGGGTACCGGTCAGCGCCTTGGTCGTGACGTCGGTGTCCGGTGCCGCCTGCAGGAAGTTGCCACCGAGGCCGACGAACACCTTCACCCGGCCGTCGCGCATCGCCCGGATGCTGTCGACGGTGTCGAAGCCGTGCTCGCGGGGCGGGTCGAACGCGAACTCGCGCTCCAGGGCGTCGAGGAAGGAGTCCGGGACGCGCTCCCAGATGCCCATGGTGCGGTCGCCCTGGACGTTGGAGTGGCCGCGGACCGGGAACAGCCCGGAACCGGGGCGGCCGATGTTGCCCTGGGCCAGCGCGACGTTGACGACCTCCTTGATCGTCGCGACGCCGTTGCGGTGCTGGGTCAGCCCCATCGCCCAGCAGAAGACCGTCTTGCGCGAGTCCCGCAGCAAGGCCGCGGCCCGGGTGATCTCGGCCCAGGACAGGCCGGTGGACCGGGTGACTGCGTCGCGGTCGATCCCGGAGACGTGCTCGCGCCAGGCATCGAACCCGGTGGTGTACCGGTCGAGGAACTCGTGGTCCAGGGCGTCCCACTCGACCAGCAGCGAACCGATGGCCTGGAACAGCGCCAGGTCGCCGTTGACCCGGACCGGCAGGTGCAGGTCGGAGATGTCGGTGCCGCGTCCGAGGACGCCCTTCGGGGTCTGCGGGTTCTTGAACCGCATCAGCCCGGCCTCGCGCAGCGGGTTGATCGTGAGGATGGTGGCGCCGTTGCGCTTGGCGTGCTCGAGCTGGGTCAGCATCCGCGGGTGGTTGGTGCCCGGGTTCTGCCCGGCGATGACGATCACGTCCGCCTCGAGCAGGTCGGGCAGCGTGACGCTGGCCTTGCCGATGCCGATCGACTCCTGCAGCGCGATGGAGGTCGACTCGTGGCACATGTTCGAGCAGTCGGGCAGGTTGTTCGTCCCGAACGCCCTGGCGAAGAGCTGGTAGACGAACGCGGCCTCGTTGGACGCCCGGCCGGAGGTGTAGAAGGTCGCCTCACCGGGGTCGTCCAGGGCGTTCAGCTCGTCGCCGATCAGCCGGAACGCCTCGTCCCAGCCGAGGGGCTCGTAGTGGGTGCCGTCCGGGCGCCGGACCATCGGGTGGGTGATGCGGCCCTGTCGGCCCAGCCAGAGCTCGGAGTGGGCGTCCAGGTCGGCGACGCTGTGCCGGGCGAAGAACTCCGGGGTCGCGCGGCGGGTGGTGGCCTCCTCGGCCACGGCCTTCGCGCCGTTCTCGCAGAACTCGGCGACCGAGCGGTGCCCGGGGTCGGGATCCGGCCAGGCGCAGCTCATGCAGTCGAAGCCCTCGGCCTGGTTCAGCTTCAGCAGCGTGCGGGCGGTCCGGGCCGGCCCCATGTGCTCCAGCGACCGCTTCATCGACACCGCGACGGCGGTCGCCCCGACGGCGTGGTCCTCGGGGGAGCCGACGTCGAGATCGGCCTCGGAGTACTCCTCGTCGTGCCTGCTCACCGGTCCACCTCCGTGCTCGACGGCTGCCGGGCGGCGCCGTGCCGGCGTCGTGCCCGCTCCGGAGCGCTACCCGGCGGGAGCGATCCCAATCCCCCGCGGACCCGATCGGACCCTGCCGGCATCCCGTGCCCTGGTCGTGCGGCGGAGTTCATCACACAGGGTGGTCGACCGACCACCGGTCGTCCCGGATGCCGCGCCGGGCGTACCGGGTCGCCCGGTCGCCGTGGCGGGCGGGCGCGTCCGCCTCGTCCCCGGCGACCGGTCGTTGTCCGGGTGTGGCGTCGTCGATCGGGAGCCCGGCGTGCGCCACCGGTCGGTCCGAGGCGTGTCGCCCCCGCCAGGGCGGTCCGTCCCGGGCCGGCCGACCCCCGGTCCGGACGCCGTCCGCCGGCTCCGGGGCCCGAGCCGGCACCGGCGGAGCACGCCGGTCGGATCCGAAGGAGCTGCAGGTGGACACCCCCGACGTCCGGTACGAGCTGTTCCGGCACCGCCCCGCGCGAGCCGACATCGGTCGTGCGGAGGTGGCGACGACACTCCGGTTCGCCTGCGCCGGGACGCTCGGCCAGACCGTCGGGGCGGCATCGGTCCCGGTGCTGGAGGTCCCCACCGGGTGCGCACGCTCCGCCGAGCGCCTGGCCCGGCAGATCACCGACCTGTTCGAGATCCCCGTCGTCCGGCCGTCGTCCGAGTCGCTCCGCATCGTCGCGCGCGTCCCGGAGCTGGCCCGCCGCACCCGGCTGTGCGACGGCACCGGCCGCTGGGTGCGCGGGCTGCCGCCGTCGGTCGTCGCGGGCGACGACGCGGCCCTGGCCGGGGCCTGGCGCGCCGCGTTCCTGGCCGCCGGGGCACTCGGCGGCCGGGGCCGGGCCGGGCTGGAGCTGACCTGCCCGTCCCCGGAGACGGCGATGGCGCTCACCGGCGCGGCCCGCCGCCTCGGCGTCGCCGCGCTGACCCGCCCCGGCACCCACGGCGACCGGGTGGTCGTCCGCGACCACGCCGACGTGCGGGCGGTGCTCGGCCTGATCGGCGCGCCGCGCGCGGCGCAGGCGTGGACCCCCGACCTCCGACGCGGGACCGGCGAGGCGCCGGTGAGCGGCGCGCTGCACGACGCCAACCGGGAGCGCGCCTCCCAGGCCGCGGCGACGACGACCCGGCGTGTCCAGGCACTGCTGGCGGACCCGCCTGCCGGGGTGCCCGACCGTCTGCTGGCCACCGGCCTGCTGCGGGCCCGGAACCCGGAGCTGTCGTTGCAGGAGCTGGGCCGTCTCGCCAACCCGCCGATGACCAAGGACGCGATCGCCGGACGGCTCCGCCGGCTGCTCGAGTACGCCGACCGCGCGCACCCCGGCGGCTGAGGGCGGACCCGCTGACGGCCGCGCGCCGGGTCGCGGTGCCCGGCACGCCCCGGCCGGTCAGGCGTGGACGGCGACCACCCCGGCCGCGGCCAGCGGTGCGGTCGCCTCGCCGACCGTCGCGAACCCCTCCCCGCGGGTGTCCCCGCGCAGGTGCCGGGCGTGGATGCCCTCGGCGATGACCGCGGCCTTGAGGTAGGCCAGCCCCCGGTGGAACGCCCAGTGGCGCACCGTCCGCCCGGACGCGACGGTGTAGCGCTCCACCAGCTCCGCGGTCGACGGCATGCGGGAGCTGGTCGAGGCCGCGGACCCGGCCAGCACCGGTGCGAACGTCGGGTCGCCGTAGACGGTGTGCAGCGCCAGGTCCGCCAGGGGGTCGCCGAGCGTGGCCATCTCCCAGTCGACGAGCGCGCGGATCGTGGCCGGGTGCCCGGCGTCGAGGATGGCGTTGTCGATGCGGAAGTCCCCGTGCACGACGGCGTGGTCGCTCTCGGCCGGGCAGGTGTCGTCGAGCAGGCGGTACAGGGTGTCGACGTCGGGGATCTCGCGGGTGGCGACGCGCTGCCACTGGCCGTACCAGCGCTCGACCTGGCGGCGCAGGTACCCGGCGGGGCGGCCCAGCTCGGCGAGCGGACCGGCGGTGACGTCCACGGCGTGCAGTGCGGCGAGGGTGTCGACCAGGGAGAACGCCACCGCGTGCACGGTGGGGTCGTCGAGGGCGGCGAGGTCGTCCTCGCTGCGCACGACGACCCCGTCGACGAACCCGGTGAGCGCGAACGGCACCCCGAGCACGCTGTCGTCGGCCAGCGCGACGGCCGGGGCGACCGGTACGCCGGTGCCCGCCAGGGCGGCGGTGACCCGGAACTCGCGGCCCATGTCGTGTGCCGACGGGGTCAGCGTGCCCAGCGGGGGTCGCCGCAGGATCCACACGTGGGTGCCGTCGGTGACCCGGTAGGTGAGGTTCGAGCGGCCGCCGGAGACCAGCTCGGCGGTGACCCCGCCGCGGTACCCGTCGACGTTCGCCGTCAGGAAGGTGTCGAGGGCGGCCAGGTCCAGGCCGTCGGGACCGCTCATCGGGCCTGTTCCCTGCGGTAACGGCCCACGGTGCGCTTGGCGATCGACCAGCGGTGGGTCTCCGACGGGCCGTCGTAGATCCGGAACGGGCGCACCTCGCGCAGGAAGCGGCCCAGCAGCACGTCGCCGGACACCCCGCGTCCGCCGTTGAGCTGCAGTGACCGGTCCACGACGCGCCAGACGGCCTCGGCGGTGAAGGTCTTGGCGATCGACACCTGGCTGCCCGCCGGGTTGCCGCGGTCGAGCTCCCAGCAGGCCTGCAGGATCAGCCCGCGCGAGGCGGCGATGTCGATCTCGTTGTCGGCGATCATGGCCTGGGCCATGCCGAGGTCGGCCAGCCGGGACCCGAACACCTCGCGCTCCGAGGCCCACGCCACCGCGATGTCCTGCGCGCGCCGGGCGATCCCCAGCCAGCGCATGCAGTGGGTGAGCCGCGCCGGGCCGAGCCGCACCTGGGCGTAGCGGTAGCCCTGGTCGACCTCGCCGAGCACCGCGTCGTCCGGGACGCGGCAGTCGGAGAACTCGACCTCCAGGTGTCCGCCGAACAGCGACTCGTCGAGCGTCGGGATGTGCCGGCCGACCTTCATCCCGGGGTTGTCGGCGTCGACCAGGAACATCGTCGCGCCGCCGCGGTCACCGGGCTCGCCGGTGGTGCGGGCCATGACGATGGCGAACGCGGCGCCGTCCGCGCCGGTGGTGAACCACTTGCGGCCGTCGATGCGCCAGCCGCCGTCGGCCCGGGTGGCCGTGGTGGACAGGGCGTCGGGGTCCGAGCCCGCGCCGGGGGCGGGCTCGGTCATCGCGAAGCAGGACCGGACGTCGCCGGCGGCCAGCGGGGCGAGGTAGCGCTCCTTCTGCTCCTCGCTCGCGATCCGCTCCAGCATGTGCACGTTGCCCTCGTCGGGGGCGGCGATGTTGAGCGCGATCGGTCCGAGCAGCGAGTACCCGGCCTCCTCGAACACCGCGGCGCGGGCGCGCATGTCCAGGCCGTGCCCGCCGAGCTCCGGCGACGCGTGCGGGGCGAACACCCCCGCGGCGCGGGCGGCGTCCTGCAGCTGTACCCGGGCCTCCTCGGAGGGCAGGACACCGCCGTGGGTCTCCTCGACCGGGATCACCACCTCCCGGATGAAGCGTGCGGTGCGCTCCGCGAGGTCGCGGACGTCCGCGTCCTGGGCGAGGTCGACGGCCATGTCTCCTCCATCGGCTAATGAGTGTTAGCCACCTTCTAGCAGGTTCGAGGCAGGTGAGTACAGCGCAGGGAGCCTCATGTCACAGGTCGGCTATAGACTGCTAGCCGTGCGGGGCGACGAGATCCGGTCGGCGGCGCTGGCGGAGTTCGCCCGTCGCGGCTACGAGGCGACGACGATGGCCGACATCGGCGCGGCGGTCGGCATCCGCGGCCCGAGTCTCTACAAGCACGTCCGCTCCAAGCAGGAGCTGCTCGCCTCGGTCATCGACGCGACCATGCGCGCCCTGCTGGCCGAGCACGACGCCGCGGTCGCCGGGGTCGCCGACCCGGCCGAGCGGCTGCGCCGCGCGGTCGAGGCCCACGTGCGGTTCCACGCCCGCAACCGCCTGGAGGCCTTCGTCGGCAACCGGGAGCTGCGCAGCCTGACCGAGCCGCACCGGTCCGAGGTGCTCGGGCTGCGTGCCGACTACGAGCAGCGCTTCCGCCGCCTGATCACCGACGGGGTCGAGGCCGGCGTGTTCTCGGTGGCCTCGCCGCAGCTGGCCTCGTACGCGATCCTGGACCAGGGGATGGGCGTCGCGGTGTGGTTCCGCGACGACGCGGGCCCGGCCGAGAACGAGGTCGCCTGGCAGCTCGCGGAGTTCGCGCTGCGCCTCGTCGGAGCCGGGCCCGGGCCGGTCAGGAGCCCGTGAAACGGGGGCGCCTGCGCTCGGCGAGGGCCCGCGTCCCCTCGACCAGGTCGTGGCTGCGCCCGGCCTCGACCACCGAGCGCTGCTCGTCGGCGAGATGGGTGTGCAGGTCGGACTCGCTGCTGCGGCGCAGCAGCCGGCGCACCGCGCCGAACGCCTGTGTCGGGCCGTCCGCGATCGTCGTCGCGTACTCCCGCGCCACCGCGTCGACCTCGGCGGCGGGCACCACCCGGGTCACCAGGCCCCACTCCAGGGCCTCGGTCGCGGTGAGCCGGCGCCCGGTCAGGAACAGCTCCGGGGCGCGGCGCAGCCCGACCAGCCGCGGCAGGGTCCAGGAGAGTCCGCCGTCGGCGGTGAGCCCGATGCCGCCGTAGGCGGTGGTGAACACGGCGTCCTCGGCGGCGACGACGACGTCCGCGGCGCACACCAGTGCCAGGCCCATCCCGGCGGCGGCGCCGTGTACCGCCGCGACCACCGGGGCGTCCATCGTGGACAGGCGTTCGACGGTGGGGTGGAACAGGTTGGTGACCTCGCGCAGGACCCGGGGGAGTTCCTCGGGGGCGCAGCCGGTGAACAGCTCGACGTCGCCGCCGACGCAGAACACCCGGTCCCCGCCGGTGAGCACCACGGCCCGCACCGCGGGGTCGGCGGCAACGGCGTCCACGGCCCGGGCGAACTCGGCTCCCAGTGTCCGGTCGACCGCGTTGTGCCGGTCCGGACGGTTCAGTCGCAGGGTGCCGACGCCGTCGGCGACCCGCACGTCGAGGGTGGTGTACGGCGGCGCGGCGGCGGCCCAGCGGGCGGTGTCGGTGAGCTGTTCGAGCCGGGTCAGTCGGCCGCCGGCGACGGTGACGACGTGGGTGAACGCCGCCTCCAGCTCGGCGCCGCCGCGCCGCCCGCGGCCCCGGTAGTGCCCGGAGACCAGCAGCCGGCCGTCGGCGAGCGCGTCGATCCGGTCGGGCTCGGCGCGGGCGGCGAAGTGTCGTCCGATGCCGCCCCAGCCGTCGCGCCGCATCGCCTCGGCGCCGCGGTGCTCGCCGCCCACGCCGCCCGGCATCCCCGCGGCGAGCACGCCGACGAAGTCGGGATCGAGGATCGCGTCCAGGGTGTCCCGGTCGCCGTCGGCGAGCGCGGTGTAGAGGCGCCGGACCACGGCCTCGGCGTCGGTCCCGGTCCCGGTGCCGCTGTCGGTGCCGGCCCCGATGGTGATGGTGGTGGTGTCCACGGTGTGCTCCTGGGTCATCGGCCGTCGAACTTCGGGGCGCGGCGCGCGGTGAACGCGATGACGCCCTCGCGGACGTCGGCCCGCCCCGCGCCGGCCGTCATCAGCCGGTACTCGGCGAGCAGGCCGTCGGCGTGGGTGCGGTCGTCGCCGTCGCGCAGCAGCTGCTTGATCCCGCCGTAGGCCCAGGTCGGGCCGTCGGCGAACTCCTCGGCGATGGTCCGGGCGACGGCCTCGACCTCGTCGCCGGGCACGACCTGCGACACCAGCCCCCACTCCAGCGCCTGCTCGGCGCCGACCGGCGTGGAGCGCAGCATGAGCTGCTGGGCGCGGCGCATCCCGACCAGTCGCGGCAGGTACCAGGTGCTGCCGCCGTCGCCGGTCATGCCGAGCTTGGTGAACCCCGTGGCGAGCTTCACGTCGTCGGCGGCGACGACCACGTCGGCACCCCACACCAGCCCCAGCCCGCCGCCGCCGACGCCGCCGCGCACGGCCGCGACGACCGGGACCGGCAGCGCGGAGAGCCTGCGCAGCGTCGAGCCGTGCCACGTGTCGATCATCGAGTCCAGCTGGGCGGGCAGGTCGTCCACCCGGCTGCGAAAGAACCCCAGGTCGCCGCCGACGCAGAAGGCCGGACCGGCGGCGGTGAGCAGCACGCTGCGCACGGCCTCGTCGGCCTCGACGGCGCGGACGGCGGCGTCGATCGCCTCCACCATCGCGGGGTCGATCGCGTTGCCCCGGTCCCGGGTCAGCCTGATCTCGGCGAGTCCTCCGGTGACCCGGTGGATGGCCCTGTCCTCGTGCATCGCGTCCTCCCGAACGGCGGCCCCGGCGTTGACGTCGAATCTGGCATAAGTTTATTCTCGATTCAAATCTGGTCGACGAAAGGGTGCCTGCGATGTCACCGAGTCCCGGTCCCCGCCTCGTGGTCGTCGGGGCGTCCCTGGCCGGTCTGCGGGCCGCCGAGGCCGCCCGCGACGCCGGGCACACCGGCCCGGTGACCCTCGTCGGTGCCGAGGCGCACCTGCCCTACGACCGGCCCCCGCTGTCGAAGGCGTTCCTGGACGACCCCGAGGCGCCGGACGTGCGGTTCCGGACCGAGGAGCACCTGCATGACGAGCTCGGCGTGGACCTCGTCCTCGGCGAGCCGTCGACCGGCCTGGACGCCGACGCCCGCGAGGTCGTCGTCGGCGACCGCCGGATCGGCTACGACGCACTCGTCGTCGCCACCGGGGCCCGCGCCCGCACGCTGCCCGGGGACCTGGCCGGGGTGCACACGCTGCGCACCCTCGACGACGCGCGGGCCGTGCGCGCCGCGCTGGACGCGGGCGCCCGCACCGTGGTCGTCGGGGCCGGGTTCATCGGGTCCGAGGTCGCGTCCGGTGCCCGCAAGCGCGGCCTGCCCGCCACCATCGTCGAGGCGCTGCCGGTCCCGCTGGTCCGCGCGGTCGGCGAGCAGATGGGCGCGGCGCTGTCACGGCTGCACGAGACCAACGGCACCGACCTGCGCTGCGGCGTCGGCGTCGACGGGCTGGAGGGCGGCGGCCGGGTCACCGGTGTCCGGCTCGCCGACGGCACCGTGCTGCCCGCCGACCTCGTGGTCGCCGGGATCGGCGCCACCCCCGACACCGGCTGGCTGGAGGGCTCCGGGGTCGGCCTGGACAACGGGATCCTCGCCGACGAGACCCTGCGGACCGACCTGCCGGGGGTGTACGCCGCCGGCGACGTCGTGAACTGGGTCAACCCGCTGTTCTCCGAGCTGCCGACCGGCGGCCGCATGCGGATCGAGCACTGGACCAGCGCCGCGGAGCAGGGCGCCCGCGCCGCCCGCAACGCCCTCGACCCGGACGCGGCCCGGCCCTACGAGACCGTGCCCTACTTCTGGTCGGACTGGTACGGCAGCCGCATCCAGTTCGTCGGCGTCCCGCGCGCGGACGAGATCCGGGTCGTCTCCGGCTCCCCGGAGGACGGCCGGTTCGTGGCGCTCTACCGGACCGGCGACCGGCTGACCGGCGCGCTGACGCTCGAGCGCCGCGCCGACGTCATGAAGTACCGCGTCCGCATCGGACGCCGCACGAGCTGGACGGACGCACTCGCGTTCGCCGAGGAACGCAACGCCGCGGCCGTCGCCGCGCGCTGAGACGCGACGCAGGAAGAGGAACTCATGGGCGAGGCCTACATCGTCGACGCCGTCCGGGCCCCGGTCGGCCGCCGCAAGGGCGGACTGGCCGCCGTGCACCCCGCTGACCTCGGGGCGCACCCGATCCGGGCCCTGGTGGAGCGCACCGGGGTCGACCCGGCGGCGATCGACGACGTCGTCTACGGCTGCATCGACGCCATCGGCGCCCAGGCCGGGGACATCGCGCGCACCGCGGCGCTGGTCGCCGGGCTGCCGGAGTCGGTGCCGGGCACGACCGTGGACCGCCAGTGCGGCTCCAGCCAGCAGGCAGTGTCCTTCGCCGCGCAGGCGGTCATGGCGGGCACCCAGGACCTGGTGATCGCCGGCGGCGTGCAGATCATGTCGCAGTACCCGATCCTGTGCTCGTTCTCCGTCGGCGAGCCGTTCGGCGCGACCGACCCGTGGACCGGCAGCGTCGGCTGGGAGAAGCGCTACGGCACCCAGGAGATCAGCCAGTTCCGCAGCGCGGAGATGATCGCCGAGAAGTGGAACCTGTCCCGCGAGGACATGGAGGTCTTCGCGCTGGAGAGCCACCACCGCGCGCTGCGCGCCATCTCCGAGGGCCGCTTCGAGCGGGAGATCGTGCCGTTCGGCGAGGTCGGCACGGACGAGGGCCCGCGCGCGGACACCTCGCTGGAGAAGCTCGCCGGCCTCAAGACCCTCACCGAGGGCGGTCGGCTGACCGCCGGCGTGTCCAGCCAGGTCTCCGACGGCACCGCGGCACTGCTCATCGCGTCGGAGTCGGCGGTGCGCGACCACGGGCTGACCCCGCGGGCGCGGATCCACCACGTGTCGGTGCGCGGTGCCGACCCGGTCTGGATGCTCACCGCGCCGATCCCGGCGACCGAGTACGCGCTGCAGAAGACCGGCCTGACCATCGGCGACATCGACACCGTCGAGATCAACGAGGCGTTCGCCTCGGTCGTGCAGGCCTGGCTGGCCGAGACCGGCGCCGACCCGGAGAAGGTCAACCCCAACGGCGGCGCCATCGCGCTCGGCCACCCGCTCGGCGCCACCGGCGCCCGGCTGATGACGACCATGCTGCACGAGCTGGAGCGCACCGGCGGCCGCTACGGCCTGCAGACCATGTGCGAGGGCGGCGGCCAGGCCAACGTCACGATCATCGAGCGGCTCTGATGCGCACCGCCGTCGTCGTCGAGGCGATCCGCACCCCGGTCGGGAGGGGCAAGCCCGGCGGTGGGCTGTCGGGTGTGCACCCGGCCGACCTGCTCGCCGGTCAGCTCGCCGCGCTCGTCGAGCGGGCCGGGATCGACCCGGCGCTGGTCGAGGACGTGATCGTCGGCTGCGCCCAGCAGGTGGGGGAGCAGGCTGGCAACATCGGGCGCAACGCGGTGCTCGGCGCCGGGTTCCCCGAGTCCGTGCCCAGCACGACGCTCAACCGGCAGTGCGGGTCGAGCCAGCAGGCCGCGGCGTTCGCCGCCCAGGCCGTGCTGGCCGGCGTGCACGACGTGGTGATCGCCGCGGGCGTCGAGTCGATGAGCGCGGTGCCGATCGGCAGCGCCCGCGCCGGGATGGGGGAGCGGGCGTCCGCCCGGTACCCCGACGGTCTGGTCAACCAGGGCATCTCCGCCGAGCTGGTGGCGCAGCGCTGGAAGCTCGAGCGCGACGAGCTCGACGCCTACTCCGCCGAGTCGCACCGCCGCGCCGCGCGGACCTGGGCCGACGGCGGGTTCGACGCCGAGGTCGTCGCGGTGCCGGAGGCGGCCGGGCTGACCACCGACGAGACCGTCCGCGGCACCACCACCGCCGAGGGGCTGGCCGGGCTGCGACCGTCGTTCCGCACCGACGAGATGTCGGCGCGGTTCCCCGAGATCGACTGGCGGATCACGCCGGGCAACTCCTCCCCGCTGACCGACGGCGCGTCCGCCGTGCTGGTCATGAGCGAGGAGCGGGCGACGGCGCTCGGGCTGCGTCCGCGGGCCCGGTTCCACGCGTTCTCCGTCGTCGGCGACGACCCGCTGATGATGCTGACCGGCCCCATCCCGGCCACCCACGCGGTGCTGGCCCGCGCCGGTCTGTCCCTCGACGAGATCGACGCCTACGAGGTCAACGAGGCGTTCGCCCCGGTCCCGCTGGCCTGGGCACGCGAGTTCGGCGCGGACCCGGCCCGGCTCAACCCGCGGGGCGGGGCGATCGCGCTCGGGCACGCGCTCGGCTCCTCGGGCACCCGGCTCCTGGTGACGATGCTGCACCACCTGGAGGCCACCGGCGGCCGCTACGGGCTGCAGACGATGTGCGAGGCCGGAGGGATGGCCAACGCCACCGTCATCGAACGGCTGTGAGCTGCGGCGGGCCGTGTCCGGGGGATCAGCACCCCCGGAACACGGCCTGCCGCTTCTGCGCGAACGCGGACTTCCCCTCGGCGTAGTCGTGGGTGGTGGCGTGCCGCTGCTGCAGGGTCGCCTCCAGCTCCAGCTGGTCGGCCAGGCGCCGCTGGGCGGCCGCCCCGAGGGCCTGTTTGGTGCTGGCCAGCGCGACGGTCGGCGCCTGGGCGAGGCGCCGGGCGAGTGCCTCGGCCTCGGCGTGCAGGCGCTCGCCGGGGTGCACCGCGTTCACCAGTCCCCAGCGGTGTGCGGTCTCGGCGGGCAGCCGGTCGCCGAGCATGCAGAGCTCCGCGGCGCGGGCGAGCCCGACCCGCTCGGCCAGGAACGCCGTGGTCCCGCCGTCGGGCATCACCCCGATCCGGACGAAGGCGAGCAGCAGGTAGGCGTCCTCGGCGGCCAGCAGCAGGTCGCAGGACAGGGCGAGGGACACCCCGAGTCCGGCGCAGGCGCCCTGCACCGCCCCGACGAACGGCTTCGGTGCCGCCCGCACCGCCAGCACGATGGGGTTGTAGATCTCGCGCAGCCGGGTCGACAGGTCCGGATCGCCCTCGGGGGTCGTCTCGCGCGGGTTCTTCACGTCGGCACCGGCGCAGAACGCCCGGCCGGCCCCGGTGACGAGCACCGCGCGGACCGCGTCGTCGGCCGACGCCCGACGCACGGCGTCGAGCAGCTCGGTGCCCCTGGCGGGGGTCCAGGCGTTCAGGGCGTCCGGGCGGTGCAGCTCGATCCGGGCCAGTCCGTCGCCGGTCTCGTACCGCAGGTCCTCGTAGCGCGGGGTCACGTCCGCGAAACTACATTGAATCAGGATTAGAAAGAAGGAGGGGTCGATGTGACCGTGGAGCTCGCCGAGCAGGTGCAGGACTGGACCGAACCGGGGGCGCACCCCGTGCTGCCGGGGGTGCACCGGATCCCGCTGCCGTTGCCGCTGGACGGGCTGCGGGCGGTCAACGTCTACGTGCTCGACGGGCCGGACGGGCCGACCCTGGTCGACTCCGGCTGGGTCGACGCCGACGGCGACGCGCTGGAGGTCGGCCTGCGCGCCCTGGGGTACGCCCCGGCCGACGTCGCCCAGGTCGTGGTCACCCACGCCCACCACGACCACTACACCCAGGCCCTCGCGCTGCGCTCCGCCCACGGCACCCGGGTCGTGCTCGGCCGCGGGGAGGAGCCCTCGGTGGCGGCGCAGAGCGACCGCGCGGCCCACCCCGCGCCGCAGTCGGCCATGGTGGCCGCGGCGGGTGCGGCCGACCTGGCCCGGGACCTGGCCCGGCACGTCGCCGAGGTCGAGCGCGTCGACCTGGCGCCGTGGAGCATGCCCGACGCCTGGCTCGACGACGGCGACCTGGTCGCCGCCGGCGAGGGCGAGCTGGAGGTGCGGGCGACCCCGGGGCACACCCGCGGGCACGTCGTGCTGCGCGACACCGCGCGCGGCGCGCTGTTCTCCGGGGACCACGTGCTGCCGCACATCACGCCGTCGATCGGCTACGAACGCGCCCCCGAGCCGATGCCGCTGCGCAGCTACCTGGACTCGCTGCGGCTGGTCCGCGACCTGCCCGACTCCCTTCTGCTGCCGGCCCACGGGCCGGTCACCCGCAGCGTGCACACCCGTGTCGACGAGCTGCTGGCCCACCACGAGCAGCGGCTGGCCGCCGCCGCGGCGCGAGTCGGGGCCGGGGACACGACGGCCTGGGCGGTCGCGTCCGCCCTGCCGTGGACCCGGCGGGAGCGGCACCTGTCGCAGCTGGAGACCGAGCACGCCGCGCTCGCGGTGCTGGAGATCGCCGCCCACCTCGACGTGCTGGTCGACGCGGGCGTGCTCGTCGCACACGATGGCGAGGACGGGCTGCGCCGCTACGCCCCGTCCTGAGCGCCCCGTCCCGGCTGCCCCGTCCCGAACGTGCTGTCCTGAACGCACTGCGCGCCGCCACCCGGGGAGCAGGTGGCGGCGCGCCGGTGGGGGAGTGGCCGGGAGCGGCGGGGTCAGACCGCCGCGGTCAGCGGGTACTCCGCGAGGATCTTCTCGGTGACGAGCTTGGCGGTCTCGGCGCAGGCGGTGGTGCCGCCGTTGGCGTACTCCTTGACCCCGTCGCCGACGTTCCACAGGTTCGCGATCGGGGTGTCGTGGCCCAGGTCGTAGCCCGCGACCGCGCGCTGCGGGGGCCACCCGTCGCGCATGACCGCGACCGACAGGGTGCGCGCCCGGTCGAAGCCGGGGATCTGCTCGCGCAGGTCCGTGCGCAGCAGCTCGACCTCGGCGTCGGCGTCGAAGTCGCCGACCGAGGGCTTGGGCACCGAGGCCGCGACGTAGAGGTTCCAGCCCTCCGGCGCCATCTCCGGGCAGGTGTCGGTGAAGTTGGCGACGTAGCAGAGCCGCTCGGACGTGGAGAACAGCAGCATGCCGGGCACGTCGACCAGGCGCTCGCGGCTGGGGAAGTTGAGCGCGATCATCGAGCACGGCCGGTCCTTGACCGCGACCTGCTCGCGGTAGTCCGCGGGGAGGTTCTCCGCGCCGACCAGGCCCACGGTCGCGGCGGGCCCGGTGTCGCTCACGGCCACCCGGCAGGTGACCTCGACGCGCTCGCCGTCGCGCACGATGGTGGCACCGGTGACCCGGCCGTCGGCGAGGTGCAGCCGCTCGACCTCCGACGACAGCCACACCTGGCCGCCGTTGCCGATCACCGAGTTCGCCAGCGACTGCCAGACCCCGATCGTGCCGGCCGGGCAGAACCCGAACTTCTTGAACGCCGACTTGCGGGTGAAGTAGGTCAGGAACACCCGCGCGGGCAGCTCCTCGGACCCGACGGCGAACACCGAGGCGCACATGTTGCGGAACACGCCCTGCACGGCCGCGTTCTTCGAGTACCTGCCGACCCACTCCGCGGTGGACAGCTCGCTGCCGGGCAGCGCGTCGTCGTTCGTGCGGGCGGCGCCGATGCCCGAGAGCAGCTTCGCGCCCTGCCGGGTGAGCTGGGACAGCAGCATGCCCCAGCCGCCGCGGGTGACGTCGAGGTTCTTGCCGCCCACCCGGTAGAGCACCGGGACCTCCGGGGTGCGGATGTCGAACTCGGCGCCGACCTCGGCGAAGGTCTCCTCGGTGATGCCACCGACCTCGATGGCGATCGCGCCGTCGTTGACGAGGAACCCGTCGATCTCGGTGGTGGACGCCCGCCCACCCACCTTGTCGAGCCGCTCCACGACGAGGGTGCGGTAGCCGGCATGGGCCAGCCGGGCGGCGGCGAACAGGCCACCGGCGCCGGCGCCCACCACGAGCGCGTCGAACGCGGTGTCGGACGTCTGCACGGGTCATCTCCTTCGATCGACTCTTTAATCGAGAGTAAATTAATCCGAAGCACGGGTCAACGGTCCGGCGAGAGCCCCTCGCGCACGATGGTCTGCGCGGTCGCCACGGTCCCGGCGAGGTCGCCGCGCTCGGGGCGCCACCACTCCGGGGCCCAGTTCAGCGCCCCCATCACCAGCATCCGGGCCGCCTGCGCGTCCAGGTCCGGATCCACCTCGCCGGCCTCGCGCGCGGAGTCCACCAGGCCCCGCCACAGCGCGCCGTAGCGGCGCTGGTCGCGGAGTTGGACGTCGCGGATGCCCGGCGGGAGCTGGGCGGCGTGCCGGATCGCGGCCGAGGCGTACTCCGAGTCCCGCAGCACGATCTCCAGGTGCGCGCGCACGGCGGTGGTGATGCGGTCCATCGGCGAGCTGTCCGGCGGCAGTGCGTCGAGCTCGCCGTGCACGTGCGCCATCACCCGGCGCAGTCCGACCTGCACCACCTCGGCGATGAGCTCGTCCCGCGAGGCGAAGTGGTAGTAGATCGCCGGGGCCTGCAGGCCGGCGATGGTGGCGATGTCGAGCAGCCGGGTCCCGGCGTAGCCGTTGCGGTTGAGCACCACCGCCGCCGCGTCCAAGATCCGCTCCCGGGTGGGCGCCGGGCGCGGGGCGGGGAGCTCCGCGGCGTCGCCCACCGTGGCTGGGTCCCGCTCCGGCGCGTCGGTCACGGTCGTCAGGCTACTGTTTAATCGTAGTAAGAAAAAGTATCGGGAGGGTGCGGCATGGGTGGGACGCAGCGGGGGCCGCTGGCCGGGCGGACGGTCGTGGAGCTGGCCGGGATCGGGCCGGGACCGTTCGCCGGCATGGAGCTGGCCGACCTCGGGGCCGACGTGATCCGGGTCGACCGGCCGTCGGCCGGGCCACTGCCGACCGCGCCGCCGGCCGCCGACGTGCTGGGGCGCGGCAAGCGTTCGGTGGTGCTCGACCTCAAGCGGCCCGAGGCGGTCGAGGCGGTGCTCGCCCTCGCCGCCGGTGCGGACGTGCTGATCGAGGGCAACCGGCCCGGGGTCGCCGAACGTCTGGGGGTCGGACCGGAGGCGGTGTGGGAGCGCAACCCGCGGCTGGTCTACGGGCGGATGACCGGCTGGGGGCAGGACGGGCCGCTGGCGCGCACCGCCGGGCACGACGTCGGCTACATCGCCCTGACCGGGGCGCTGGGTGCCATCGGCCCGGCCGACGGACCCCCGCAGATCCCGCTCAACCTGCTCGGCGACTTCGGCGGCGGGGCGACCTACCTCGTGATCGGTGTGCTCGCGGCGCTGCTGGAGGCCGAACGCACCGGGCGCGGGCAGGTCGTCGACGCGGCGATCGTCGACGGCACCTCGCACCTGCTCGCCGTGATCCACACCCTGCTCGGCTCCGGCCGCTGGGAGGACCGGCGCGGGGTCAACCTGCTCGACGGCGGCACGCCGTTCTACGCCGTCTACGCCACCTCCGACGGTGGTCACATGGCGGTCGGTGCGCTCGAACCGCAGTTCTACGCCGAGCTGCTGCGCCTGCTGGAGATCCCGTGCGAGGTCGCGGACCCGCGGGACCAGCACGACCGCAGCCGCTGGCCGGCCCTGCGCGCCACGCTCGCCGGACGGTTCGCCACCCGGACCCGCGCGGAGTGGACGGCGGTGTTCGACGGCACCGACGCCTGCGTCGCGCCGGTCCTGGGCCTGCGCGAGGCGGCGGCCCACCCGCACCTCGCGGCCCGGGGGAGCGTGGTCGAGGTCGACGGGGTGCTGCAGCCCGGACCCGCGCCGCGCCTGTCCGGGCATCCCGTCGCCGCGCCCGGCCCCGCGCCGGTGCGGGGCGGTCACACCCGCGAGGTGCTCGCCGACGCCGGGCTGGACGTCGACGCCCTGCTCGCCTCGGGGGCGGCCCGGCAGGCCTGACCCGGTGCGCCGGACGGTCCATTGTCCGCCGCGGCCGACTTCTCTAATCTACGACAGATTAAACACTGACGTGGAGGTCGACGATGCCCGCCCCGATCACGGACCGCCGAGCGGCCCTGGAGGCCCGCCACCCGGTCTGGCGCCCCCGGACCCTCGACGGTTTCCTGGACGACTGCGCCGCCGAGTTCGGCGACCGCCCGCTGGTCGTCACCGACGACCGCACACTGACCTACGCCGAGGCCGTCGCCTGGTCCGACCGGCTCGCGGGCGGCCTGGCCGCGCTCGGCGTGCGGCCCGGGGACCGGGTCGGCCTGCTCATGGCCAACCACCTGGAGTTCGTGCCGCTGAAGTTCGCGGTCGCGCGGGCCGGGGCGGTGGCGATCCCGTTCAACTTCCTCTACCGGCGCGACGAGCTGGCCTACGTGCTGCGTCAGTCGCGGTGCACGGTGCTCGTCACCATGACCGGCTACGGCGACCTGGACCACCTGGCCCTGCTCGACGACGTCGCGCCCGGCTGGGAGCAGGGCCCCACCGCGGAGCTGCCGGACCTGCGCGCGGTCGTCGCGCTGCCCACCGTGCACCCGGCGCGGCCCGGGGTCACGACCGTCGATGAGCTGGGCGCGCTCGGATCCCCGGTCGCGGCCGGCACGACAGGCACCACACCCGGCGATCTGGGCGACATCCTCTACACCTCGGGCACCACCGGCGCGCCCAAGGGCGTCATGGTCACCCACGACGGGGTGCTGCGGACGGGGTACGCCTCCGCGCTGACCCGCGCGTTCGAGGACGGGCGGCGGATCCTGTTCTCACTGCCCTGCTACCACATGTTCGGCTACGTGGAGGGCCTGGTCGCGGCCATGTTCGTCGGCGGGGCGATCGTGCCGCGCCTGGCGTTCTCCGCGGCCGACTACGTCGAGGGCATCGAGCGGCACCGGGCCACCGAGATCCTCTGCGTGCCCACGATGACCGTCGCCCTGCTCGAGTCCCCCGCCCGGGCCGGGCGCGACCTGTCCTCGGTGTTCGCGCTGCTCTCCGGCGCCGCGCCCGCGCCGGTGTGGCTGTGGGAGAAGGTGCGGGCCGAGCTGGGCATCGCCGAGGTCACCACCGGCTACGGGATGACCGAGTGCGGCGGCGCGATGACGATGACGCTGCCCGAGGACCCGCTGGAGCGGCACGCGACGACGGTCGGCCGGGTCAAGCGGGCCGGCGTCGCCGGGCTGCCCGATCGCGACGGCGACCTGTGCGCGTACACGACCTGCGACCCGCTCACCGGTGAGGAGCTGCCCGCCGGGGCGGAGGGCGAGCTCGTCTCGTCCGGACCCACCCACATGCTCGGGTTCTGGGACAAGCCCGAGGAGATCGCGGCCGCGCTGCGCGGCGGCCGGGTGTTCTCCGGTGACCTGGGCCGGGTCCGCGACGACGGCTACCTGGAGATCACCGGCCGCAGCAAGGAGCTCTACAAGAGCGGCGGCGAGCTGGTGATGCCGAAGGAGATCGAGGAGCTGCTGACTCGTGAGCCGGGGATCAGCCAGGCCTTCGCCGTCGGCGTCCCGGACGACCGCTGGGGCGAGGTCGGCTGCGTCTGGATCGTCCCGGAGCCGGGCGCGACCGTCGACCCGGACGCGGTGCTCGCCCTGTGCCGGGAGAAGCTCGCGCGGTTCAAGGTGCCCCGGCACGTCCTGGTGACCACCGCCGGGGAGCTCCCGACCACGCCCACCGGCAAGATCCAGAAGTTCCGGCTCGCCCGGCGCGCCGCCGAGGTGCTGGGCGGATGAGTGCCGGGTCCCGGGCGCACCGCCCGGGACCCGGCCGCTCGTCCGGTGCGGGGCTCAGCCGCCCAGCTCGTCGCGGAGCAGGAACTTCTGCACCTTGCCCGACGGGGTCATCGGCAGCTCGTCGACCAGGAACCAGCGCACCGGCACCTTGTACGGGGTGAGCCGGGCGAGGCAGTGTGCGGCCAGCTCGTCGGTGAACCCGGCCGCCTGCGGCTCGTGGGTCACCACGGCCGCGGCGACGATCTCGCCCCAGGTCGGGTCGGGCAGTCCGAGGACCGCCGACGCCGCGACCGCCGGGTGCTCGGCGAGCGCGACCTCGATCTCGGCCGGGGCGATGTTCTCCCCACCGCGGATGATGAGCTCCTTGAGCCGGCCGGTCAGCGTGATCATCCCGCGCTCGTCCATCGACCCGAGGTCGCCGGTGTGCACCCAGCCCTCGTCGTCGACGGTCGCGGCCGTGGCCTCCGGGTCGTCGTAGTAGCAGAGCATCTGGTTGTAGCCGCGGGCGCAGACCTCGCCGACGACGCCGAGGCCGACCACCTCGCCGGTCGCCGGGTCGACGATCCGGGCCCCGGTGTGCGGCAGCGGACGGCCGACGGAGCGGACGAGGTCGTCCTCGCCGTCCGACCGCCGGGTCAGGCTCAGCACGGGGGAGAGCTCGGTCTGGCCGTACAGGTTGTGCACGAACGCCCCGAACGTCTCCCGGACCCCGGTGATCAGCGTCCCGGGCGCGGTCGCGGCACCGACCAGGACGGTGTCCATCGGCGGCGCGGCCTCGTCGCGGCCGCGGGCCTCGTGCAGCACCGCCCCGAGCACCGTCGGCACGCTCATCAGGACCGAGGCGCCCTCCGCGCGGATCGCGACGAGCACCGCGGCGGGGGTGAACTTCTCGATCAGCACCATCGTGCCGCCGAGCACCGCCGGGCCGAGGGTGGAGATCACACAGCCCGCGGTGTGGAAGGTCGGCAGCGGGGCGACCGCGACGGCCCCCTCGCGGGCCTGCGCGGTGTGCATGGTCAGCCGCGCGTTGTTCAGCAGCGAGCGGTGCGCCAGCAGCACCCCCTTGGGGCGGCCGGTCGTGCCGGAGGTGAACTGCATCATGGCCGGGGCGTCCGGGCTGCTGCGGTCCGCGGCGTCGGGGGACCCGCCGTCGAGCGGGGCCCCGTGCAGCCGGTCGGTGTCGGACAGGCTGACGACGTGGGCGAGTCCCGGCACTCGGGGGGCGACCTCGGCGACGACGCCGGTCAGGTCGTGGTCGCGCACCCGGTCGGCGTGCAGCAGCACGGTGGAACGGGACAGGGTGAGGGCGTACTCGAGCTCCCCGGGGCGCAGGGCCGGGTTGAGCGCCACCAGCACGACGCCGGCCAGACCCGCCGCGTACTGCACGATCGTCCACTCGGCGATGTTCGGCGCCCAGATCGCGACGTGGCCGCCGGGTCCGGCGAGCTCGTGCAGGGTGCCGGCGACGCGGCTCGCCTCGTCGAGCAGCTCGGCGTAGGTCCACCGGCCCGGTGTCCCGTCGTGCCGGGTCGCGACCAGGGCGACGGTGTCCGGGCGGGCGGCGGCCTGCTCGCGCAGCAGTCCGCCGACGGTGCTCTCGAGCAACCCGGGGCCGGGGCCCTCCAGCCATTCGGCGCGCCGGAGCACGGTGGGCTGCGGGCTGACGGACGTGCTCATACGGCCTCCGACGATGCAGGTCACGAGATGAACCGAATCTAGATAAGAAACTGCGGACGTCAACCGCCGGTCGGAGCCGTCAGGCCCCGCCGGACGATGGTCTGCGCCGTTCGGACCAGCGACCGCAGGGAGCCACGCCCGGGGCTCCACCACTCGCACGCCCAGTTGAGCGCCCCCAGTACGAGCATCCGTGCCGCGCGGGGGTCGAGCTCGGGCCGCAGCTCACCCGAGACCCGGGCGGCCTCGACGAGCTCGCGCCAGAAGTCCACGTAGCGCTGCTGCTCCGCGAGCTGGCGGTCCCGCACCTGCGGGGGCAGCTGCGCGGTGGTGCGCACCGCCGCGACGGTGTAGTCGGAGATCCGCAGCACGGCCTGCAGGTGGGCCTCGACGGCGCAGCAGATCCGGTCCATCGCGCTCGCCGTGGCGGGCAGCTCCTGCACCCGGGCCCGCACGTGCTCCAGGTTGCGCACCATCCCCGCGACGACGACCTGCTCGACCAGGTCCTCGCGGGAGTCGACGTAGTAGTAGATCGCCGGAGGCCGGACCCCGGCCAGCCGCGCGACGTCGGACAGCCGGGTCCCCGCGTACCCGCGGGTCGCCAGCAGCGACGCCGTCGCGTCCAGGATGCGGCGCCGGGTCCGCGCCGCCTTCTCCCCCGAACCCCGCGCGCCCTCGGCGCGGGACCCGGGGGAGCGGGCGCTCTCGGCACGGGTCATCGGATCAGTAGGACGCCGGCAGGCCCAGGCTGCGCTGGGCGACGAAGTTGAGCACCATCTCCCGGCTGACCGGTGCGGTCTTGAGCATCCGGGCCACGAACCACAGGTCGGCCAGGCCGTACTCCAGGGACATGCCGTTCCCGCCGTGGGCCTGCATCGCCTGGTCCAGGGTGCGCAGCGAGGAGTCGGCGGCGGCGAACTTGGCGATGTTCGACGCCTCGGCCGCGTCGACGCCGGCGTCGTAGAGCTCGGCGGCGCGGTAGGCCATCAGCCGCGAGAGCTGGGTCCCGATGTAGGCCTCGGCCAGCGGGTGCGCGACGCCCTGGTGCGACCCGATCGGCACGCCCCACACCTGCCGGTCGCGGGCGTAGCCGCACGCCTTCTCCAGGGCGTAGCGGGCGATGCCGTTGGAGATGCAGGCCGCGGTGATCCGCTCCGGGTTGAGCCCGGCGAACACCTGGCGCAGGCCGTTGCCCTCCTCGCCGATCAGCGCTTCGTGGCCCACCCGGACGTCGTCGAAGAACACGGTGAACTGGTGCTCGGGCTGCTGCAGTGCGGCCGGGATCGTCTGCCAGGTCAGCCCCTCGGTGTCGGTCGGCACCACGAACAGCGACAGTGGGTGGCGGCCGTTCGGTCCCGCCTCGGGCGCGCGGGTCACCACGAGGACCGCGTCGGCCTCGTCGATGCCCGAGGTCCAGTACTTCTGGCCGCGGAGCCGCCAGCCGTCGCCGTCGGGGTGGGCGGTGGTGGTGATCTCGTGGCTGTTGGACCCGGCGTCGGGCTCGGTGATGGCGAAGGCCATCTTCAGCGAGCCGTCGGCGATGCCGGGCAGCCAGCGCGACTTGAGCTCGTGCGAGCCGTGCGTGTCGATGATGGTGCCGCAGATCGCGGGGGAGATGACCATCATCAGCAGCGGGACGCCCTGGGTCGAGGACTCCTCGACGACGACGGCCAGGTCGGCCATGGTGCCGCCGCCCCCGCCGTAGGCCTCGGACAGGTGCACGCCCAGGAAGCCGGCCGCGCCGAGCTCCTTCCAGAGCTCGGTCGGCTCCTCGTGGGCGGCGGCCTTGCGCATGAAGTAGTCGTGGCCGTAGCGGCCGACCAGGGTCGCGACCGCGTCGCGCAGCGCCGCACGCTCCTCGGTGTCGGCGACGATCAGCGAGCTGGGCATCGTGTCTCCTCGTGACCCGGAGTATTTTCTAATCGAGAATAGGTAAAGTGGGTCGGTGTCGTCAACGTGGGTCCCACGTCACGGCATGGACGACCCGCCGCCGACGGCGACCACCTGCCCGGTGACCTGGAACGCGGCCGTCTCCGAGGCCAGCCAGGCGACCGCGTTCCCGACGTCGGTCGGCGTCGTGCGCCGGCGCAGCGCCTGGGTCGCCACGATGGCGTCGACGGCCTCGGGGGCGAACAGCGAGTCCGCGCCGCCCGCCCACACCGAGCTCGGGCCGACCTGCTCGTCCTCCGGTGGCAGGACCAGGCCCGGCGCGACGACGTTGCTGCGGATCCCGAACCGGCCGTTCTCCCGGGCCACGGTGCGGGCGAGCGAGATCAGCGCCGCCTTGGTGCCGCCGTAGATGCCCTGGCGGACCGCCCCGTAGGCGGCGTCGCTGGACAGGAACACGACCGCGCCCCGCCCGGCCTCGCGCATCGGTCCCAGGACGGCCTGGGTGCAGTCGATCGCGGCGAACAGGTTCACCTCGACGGTGCGCCGCCACAGGTCGCGGTCGGTCTGCTCGGCGAACCAGCCGGGCCTGCTCCAGCCCGCGTTGTTGACCAGCACGTCCACCCCGCCCCAGGCGTCCAGGGCGGCGGCGGTCACCGCGGCGCCCGCGCCCTCGGCGGTCAGGTCGGTGGCCAGGGCGAGCGCCTCCGGCGCGCCGAGCCCGGGCAGCTCCCCGGCGACGCGCCCGGCCTGCTCGCCGTCGATGTCGACGACCAGTACCCTGGCGCCCTCGCGGGCCAGGACCCGGGCGATGCCGCGCCCGATGTTGGCCCCGGCCCCGGTGACGACCACCCGTGCGTCGCGCAGTCCCAGATCCATCGCCGCTCCTCCTCGTCCCACCCGGTCTTTCGACGCGGGATTAAACACCCGACCGCCTCCGACGTCGCCGTCTTGACACCGGGTCGGCGCTCGTGGTGTCCTTCCCGCTAGATTAATCGAGGTTAGAATCGATACCGTCCCTGGGGGAGCAATGGTGCAGACCCGGCCCGACTACGACCCGGTGTCGGTGGGATCGCTGGAGTTCTGGTCGCTCACGCCGGAGGGCCGCGAGGAACGCCTGCGTGTGCTGCGCGACGAGCGGCCGGTCAGCTGGCAGCGCCCGGCCGAGGGCTCGATGCTGCCCCAGGAGGACGACGCCGGGTTCTGGGCGATCACCCGGCACGCCGACATCGCGGCCGTCAGCAAGGACCCGGAGACCTTCTGCTCCGGTCAGGGCGTGATGATCGAGGACGTGCCGTCCGACATCCTGGAGGCGGCCAGCTCGTTCCTCGCGACCGACGCCCCCCGGCACACCCAGCTGCGCCGTCTGGTCAGCGCGGCGTTCACCCCGCGCCGGGTGAAGCAGATCGAGGCACAGATCGCCGACCAGGCCCGCCGCATCGTCGACGATCTGATCGCCACCGGGGACTGCGACTTCGTGGACCAGGTCTCGCGGCGGCTGCCGATGTGGACGATCTACGAGATGTGCGGCCTGCCCGTCGAGCGCCGCGAGGACGCCGCGCACGCCGCCGACGGCATGGTGTCGTGGGCCGACGCCGACGTGCGCGCCGGGCTGGAGCCCGCGGACCTGCTCAACCAGTCGCTGGTCACCCTCATCACGATCGGCCTGGAGCTGGCCGACGACCGCCGGGAGAACCCCCGCGACGACCTCATGACCTCGCTGGTGCAGGCCGAGGTCGACGGCGAGCGGCTGTCGGAGGAGGAGATCGCGGCGTTCTTCGTCCTGCTGTCGGTCGCCGGCAACGACACCACCCGCAACACCATCAGCCGCACGATGGAGGCGCTCACCCGCTTCCCGGACCAGCGCAAGATCCTGCAGGCCGACCCCGACGGCACGCTGAACACCGCCGTCGACGAGTTCGTCCGGTGGGCCAGCCCGGTGATGACCTTCCGCCGGGTCGCCACCCGGGACGTCGAGCTGCACGGCCAACGGATCCGGGCCGGCGACTGGGTCGTGATGTTCTACGCCTCGGGCAACCGCGACGAGCGGGTCTTCACCGAGCCCTACACCTTCGACGTCACCCGTTCCCCGAACCCGCACGTCGGCTTCGGCGGCGGGGGACCGCACTTCTGCATGGGCAACATGCTCGCCCGCACCCAGCTGCGCTCGCTGTTCGGGGAGCTGCTGCGCCGGGTGCCCGACCTGCGTACCGGTGAGCCCGTCCAGCTCGTCGGCAACTTCGTGGACGGCGTCAAGTCGATGCCGTGCACGCTCAACCCGTGAAGGAGGTACCACTCGTGCGCGTGGTGGTCGACTACGACAAGTGCACCGGGCTGGGGCTCTGCGAGTCCCTGGCCCCCGACTTCTTCGAGGTCGCCGACGACGGTTCGCTGAACCTGCTCCAGGAGCAGGCCGAGGACTCGCAGCGGGGTGAGCTGGAGGAGGCCTGCCGGGCCTGCCCCACCGAGGCCCTGCGGATCGAGGGCTGAGCGGTGACGAAGGTCTTCGCGGGCGTCGACGCCCTGGCCGCCGCCGAGGGCGAGTCGTTCGGCCCGACCGACTGGGTCGAGATCGACCAGCGTCAGGTCGACCTGTTCGCCGAGGCGACCGGCGACCACCAGTGGATCCACACCGACCCCGAGCGTGCGGCGTCCGGCCCGTTCGGCCGGACCATCGCACACGGGTTCCTGACCCTGTCGCTGCTGCCCCGGCTGCTGAACGAGCTCTACCGCGTCGACGACGTGCGGATGGGGATCAACTACGGCCTGAACAAGGTCCGTTTCCCCTCGCCGGTCCCGGTGGGCTCGAAGGTCCGGCTCGCCGCCGAGATCGCCTCGGTGCGCCGCGGCGAGGGCTTCGTGGAGGTCACCACCCGCTCGACGATCGAGGTCGAGGGCTCGCCGAAGCCCGCCTGCGTGATCGAGAGCGTCGGCCGGCTCTACCCCTGATCCGCCAGACACGAGAGGAACGACCGTGATGCCGAGCGCCCCCACCGGTGCCGCGCGCGCCCCGCGCCCACCGGCGGCGCCGTACGACGAGCTGATCCGGCCCCGGCAGGTGCACGGGTCGCTCTACACCTCGCCGGAGATCTTCGCCGACGAGCTGGAGCGCATCTGGTACCGCACCTGGGTCTACGTCGGCCACGTCAGCGAGATCGCCGAGCCGAACGACTACGTCCGCAAGTCCATCGGACCGCAGGACGTCATCATGACCCGCACCGCCGACGGCGAGGTGCACCTGCTGCTCAACCGGTGCGCGCACCGCGGCAACCTGGTCTGTGAGGCGCGGTCGGGCAACTCCAGCTCGTTCCGCTGCCCGTACCACGGCTGGACCTACCGCAACGACGGCCGGATGCTCGGCTACCCGTTCCCGCAGGGGTACGGCGGCCGCGGGAAGCTGGACCTCGGCCTCGGTCGGGTCCCGCGGGTCGGGGTCTACCGGGGGTTCGTCTTCGGCAGCTTCGCCCCCGACGGCCCCACCCTCGACGAGCACCTCGGCGAGGCCAGGGGCGAGATCGACCGGCTCGTCCGGCTGTCCCCGGACGGGGAGGTCGAGCTGTCCGCCGGCTTCCTGCAGCACCGCGCGAAGGCGAACTGGAAGCTCCTCGCGGAGAACGAGACCGACGGCTACCACCCGCAGTTCGTGCACGCCTCGATCTTCAGCGTCGCGGAGAGCGGGATCGGGGCGCTCTACGGCGAGAAGTCGACCGCGGTGACCCGCGACCTCGGTGGCGGGCACAGCGAGAACGACCTGCGCCCGGAGTTCCGCCGGCTCGGCGTCCCGCTGGGCTGGTTCGGCACGACCGAGGAGAAGGTGCCGCGCTACGCGGCCCGGATGCGGGAGACCTACGGGTCCGACGCCCACGACATCCTGGTCGAGGGCGGACCCCACGTCATGATCTTCCCGAACCTGTTCATCGCCGAGATCCAGCTGTTCACCATCCAGCCGCTGGCCGCGGACCTCACCGTCCAGCACGTCACCGCGGTGCAGCTCAAGGGCGCGCCGGAGATGAACAAGCGGATGCTGCAGCAGTGCATCGGGTCGGTCGGGCCGGCCGGGATGCTGCTCGCCGACGACACCGAGATGTACGAGCGCAACCAGGCAGGCGTCGCCGAGCTGCGCCCGGAGTGGCTCGACATCCGGCGCGGCGCGGAGCGCGAGTACACCGACGAGCGTGGCCTCACCGTCGGCGGGGCCACCGACGAGACCGGTATGCGCGGGTTCTGGACGCACTACCGGCGGTTGATGACGGAGGGCCGATGACCACCACCGAGCCGGCCACCGGGCTCGACCTGCGCACCGTCGAGCAGTTCCTCTACCGCGAGGCGCGCTACGCCGACGAGCACCGCTATGAGGACTGGGAGGCGCTCTGGACCCCGGACGCCCTCTACTGGGTGCCCGCGAACGACGACGACGCCGACCGCACGACCCAGATGTCGATCATCCACGACAACCGCAACCGGATCGCCACCCGGATCCGCCAGTACCGCACCGGGCGCCGGCACTCCCAGGTGCCTGCGTCGCGGCTGCGTCGGGTCGTGTCCAACGTGGAGATCCTCGGTACCGTGCCCGAGACCGGGGACACCGAGGTCGGCGCCAACTTCGTGCTCGTCGAGTCCCGCGAGCGCGGCACCCAGCTGTGGGCCGGGCGCTACACCTACCGGCTGCGCGTGGTCGACGGGGAGCTCGCGATGTCCTACAAGAAGGTCGCGCTGGTGGACAACGCCCGCGCGATCGCGACGCTGGCGTTCCTGGTCTGATGAAGATCCGTCCCGATATCGTCGGCAACGAGTTCGCCGAGGTCGCCGTCCGCATCGACGACGAGGCGAACAGCCGGCGGCTGCGCATCGAGGACCTGCGCACCGGCCGGGTCCGCTACCTCGACGCGCTGGAGCTGGAGACGCTGGTGTGGCTGCCCGAGGGACACCTGCACAAGCTCCTCGACCCGTCGGCCGACCGGTGGCGGGAGGACGCGTGAGCCCCGACCTCGGCACCGACCCCGGCACCGGCCCGGACACCGCACCGGTCCTGTCCCGGATCGAGGAGCGCGCCGACGGGCGCGTCGCCCACCTGACGCTGAACCGGCCGCGGGCCCGCAACGCGATCACCGTCGCGCTGGCCGGCGCCCTGCACGCGGCGCTGGTGGCGGCCGCGGCCGAGGCCGACGTCGTCGTGGTGCGGGGGGCGGGCGGGCACTTCTGCGCGGGCGGGGACTTCCACGAGGTCTCCCGGCTGCGCGAGGACGGCCCGGAGGCGCTGCGACCGCTGTTCGAGACCTTCGTCGGTGCGTGCCAGCTGATCGCGGACCTGCCGGTCCCGGTCGTCGCCGCGGTGGAGGGCTACGCGATGGCCGGCGGCTTCGAGCTGGTCCAGTCCGTCGACATCGCGCTCGTCCGCGAGGACGCAGTGCTCGCCGACAACCACGCCAACTTCGGCATGATCCCCGGCGGTGGCGGGTCGCAGCGGCTGCCCCGCATCGTGGGGACCCCACGCGCGCTCGGGCACATCCTGCTCGGCGACCGGCTCTCGGGCCGTGACGCCGTCGACTGGGGGATCGCCTACGCCTGCGCCCCGGCCGACGGGTTCGAGGCCCTCGTCGAGAACACCGTCGCCAACCTGCTCGGCAAGGACCCCGGCGCGCTGGCCCGGATCAAGCAGCTCGTACGCGGCGGGCTGGACGGCCCGCTGAGCGACGGCCTGTCCGCCGAGACCGCCGCCACCCTCGCCCACCTGGACGGGGAACGGGCCGGTGCGGGCATCGGCCGCTTCACCGGAAGGACACGCACGTGACCGTCACCGACCAGCTGGTCCTGTTCGACCTCGACGAGGACGGCGTCGGCCGGCTGCGACTCAACCGCCCCGAGGCCGCCAACGGCATGAACGTGCCGTTCCTGCGCGCGCTCTACGACGCCGTCATGACCGCCACCGGGCAGGCCGGCCTGCGGGTGCTCCTGCTGACCGGCGAGGGCCCGCACTTCTGCGCCGGCGGTGACGTGAAGACCTTCGCCGCCAAGGGCGAGGCGCTCCCGGACTACCTGCGCGAGGCCACCGCCTGGCTGCAGAACGTCGCGCAGGCCCTGCTGGCGCTGCCCGTCCCGGTCGTCACGGCGGTGCACGGGTTCGCCGCGGGCGGCGGGGGACTGGGCCTGGTGTGCGCCTCCGACATCGTGCTCGCCGGGGAGTCGGCGAAGTTCATGTCGGGCGCCGCGCGGGTCGCCATGGCACCCGACGCGGGCTCGTCGGTGACGCTGCCCCAGCTCGTCGGGCTGCGCAAGGCGATGGAGATCCTGCTGCTCAACCCCACGCTGACCGCCGCCGAGGCCGTCGAGATCGGGCTGATCACCCGGGTGGTCGCCGACGACGCGCTGCACGACGAGGCGCTCGCCGTCGCCCGCACCCTGGCCGCCGGCGCGCCGCGTGCGCTCGGTGCCGTCAAGCGGCTGGTCTGGTCCGGGCTCGGCGCCCGGGTCGAGGCCCAGCTGCCGGAGGAGGCCCGCACGGTCTCCGAGCTGTCCGGCACCGCGGACGCCCGCGAGGGGCTCGCCGCCGTGCTCGAACGGCGCCGGCCCCGGTTCACCGGCCGCTGACGCGGCCGTCCACCCCCACTACGAAGGAGTTCGGCAGGCATGGCAGGAGTCGAGGGACGCGTCGTCGCGATCACCGGGGCGGGCAACGGCCTGGGCCGCGAGTACGCGCTGGTGCTGGCGCGGGCGGGCGCGAAGGTCGTCGTCAACGACCTCGGTGGGTCGCGGGACGGCAGCGGCAGCGGATCGAGCGCCGCGGACGCCGTCGTCGCCGAGATCCGGGCCGAGGGTGGCGAGGCCACGGCGAACCACGACAGCGTGGCCACGTCCGAGGGCGGCGCCGCGGTCGTCACGACCGCGCTGGAGGCATACGGCCGCATCGACGGCGTCGTGGCGAACGCCGGCATCCTGCGGGACAGGTCGTTCCACTCGATGACCGACGACGACTGGGACGCCGTGCAGCGCGTGCACCTCTACGGCGCCTACCACGTGATCCACGCGGCCTGGCCGCACCTGCGCGAGCAGGGCCACGGCCGGGTCGTCGTCGCCACCTCGACGTCGGGGATCTACGGCAACTTCGGGCAGGCCAACTACGGCGCCGCCAAGGGCGGGCTGATCGGGCTCATCAACACCCTGGCCATCGAGGGCCGCAAGCGCGGCATCACCGCGAACGCGATCGCGCCGATGGCGGCGACCCGGATGACCTCCGACATCGCGCCGCCGGAGGTGCTCGCGAAGCTCGACCCGGCGCACGTCGCCCCGGTCGTCGGCTACCTGCTGACCGACGAGTGCACCGAGACCGGCAGCGTCCTGGTCGTCGGTGGCGGCGAGGTGCACCGCGTCGCGCAGTTCCGCAGCAAGGGCGTGACCTTCGCGGAGGTCCCGACCATCGACCAGGTCGGTGACCGGTTCGCCGAGATCGTCGACCTCGACGGTGCCGTCGTCGGCACGAACCCGGTCGGGTGAGGCGGCCGTGACCGTCACCGACAGCACGTCCCCCGAGGCCACGGACGCCACGGAGGCCTCGGACGCCGCGGCCACCGTCGCCCGCCTGCGCCGGACCTTCGACTCCGGCCGGACCCGGCCGCTCGCCTGGCGGCGCCGCCAGCTGCACGGCATCGAGCGCCTGGTCGCCGAGCGCGAGTCGGACATCGCCGCCGCGCTCGCGCAGGACCTGGGCCGCCCCGCGCCCTACGCCTGGCTCGGCGACATCGCCTCCACCGCGGACGAGGCCGCCTACGCCCGCAAGCACCTCAAGCGCTGGATGCGCCGGCGACGCACGTCGCTGCCGCTGTCCATGCTGCCCGGCCGCGGCTTCTACCAGTACGAGCCGCTGGGCACGGTGCTGGTCATCGGGCCGTGGAACTACCCGGTCTACCTGACGCTCGGCCCGCTGGTGGCCGCGGTCGCGGCCGGCAACACCGCGGTGGTCAAGCCGTCCGAGCACGCCCCGGCCACCTCCGCGCTGATGGCCCGGCTGATCCCGGAGTACCTGGACCCGGACGCGGTCGCCGTGCTGGAGGGTGACGCCGCGGTCACCCAGGCCCTGCTCGCCCAAGGCCTGGACCTGGCGTTCTTCACCGGCGGTCCGGGGATCGGCAAGAAGGTGATGGCCGCCGCGGCCGAGCATCTGACGCCGGTGGTGCTGGAGCTGGGCGGCAAGAGCCCGGTGATCGTGACCGCCGATGCCGACATCGACGTCGCGGCCCGCCGGATCGCCTGGGTGAAGCTGCTGAACTCCGGCCAGACCTGCATCGCACCGGACTACGTGCTGGTCGAGGAGTCGGTGCGGGACCGCCTGGTGGCGGGGATCGTCGCGACCGTGCGGGAGTTCCGCGCCGGGGAGCCCGCCACCCAGCCGATCGTCGACGACCGGCAGTTCGCCCGGATCGCGGGCCTGCTCGACGACCACGGCGGGACCGTCGCGCTCGGCGGTGGCACCGACGCGGCCTCGCACGCGATCGAGCCGACCGTGCTGGTCGACCCGTCGCCGGACTCGGCGGTGATGGCCGACGAGATCTTCGGCCCGATCCTGCCGGTGCTCACCGTGCGCTCCGTCGACGAGGCGCTGCGCTTCGTCAACGACCGCCCGAAGCCGCTGGGCCTGTACCTGTTCACCGGGTCCAAGGCGGTCAAGGAGCGGGTGCTCACCGGGACGAGCTCGGGCGGCGTGGTGGTCAACCACCTGGCCATGCACTGCCTCGTCCCGCAGCTGCCCTTCGGCGGTGTGGGCAACAGCGGGATGGGCGCCTACCACGGGGAGTGGGGCTTCCACGCGTTCAGCCACCGCAAGGCGGTGCTGGACAAGCCGGCCAAGCCGGACCCGTCGCTGATGTACCCGCCCTACACCGACCGGAAGATGGCCCTGCTGCGGAGGTTCTTCTGACCCGGATCCCCGTCGAGCCCGTGCACGTCGGCGGGGCCGGCACGCCGATGGTCCTGCTGCACGGCGCGACGTCGTCGTGGCGGGCCTGGCGGCCGGTCCTGCCGGCGCTGGAGCGCCGCCACCACGTCGTCGCGCCCACGCTGGCGGGGCACCACGGCGGACCGGTGCTGTCGGTGGCCCCCGAGAAGGTGGTGCCCGCGATCGTCGACGCCGTCGAGGTCGCGCTGGACGAGGCCGGCATCGACCGGGCCCACCTGGTGGGCAACTCGCTCGGCGGGTGGGTCGCGCTGGAGCTGGCCCGCCGCGGCCGGTCGCGGTCGGTCGTCGCGCTGTCCCCGGCCGGGGCGTGGGCGACACCGGCGGACCTCGACCGGCTGCTGCGGCTGTTCCGCGTCGGCGGGCGGATCGGGCGGCTGCCGGGCACGGGTGCGGTGCTGCGGCCGCGTGCGGTGCGCCGCCTGCTGCTGCGGGCGGTCTCCGAGCACCCGGAGGTGCTGTCGCAGGCCGACGTCGGGGAGCTGGTCGAGGACCTGGCGGGCTGCGCGGTGCTGGCCGACCTGCTCGCCGGGGCCCCGGACTCGGGTGGGCTCGCCCCGTTCACGCCGGAGGGCCCGGTGATGATCGCCTGGGGGGAACGGGACCGGATCCTGCCCTTCCCGCGCTACGGCCGTCCGATGGTCGAGGCCGTCCGCGGCGCGCAGCTGGTCCGGGTGCCGGGGGTGGGACACGTGCCGATGGCCGACGCCCCGGCCCTGGTCTCGTCGCTGATCACCCGGTTCACGGCGCGGGTCGACCGCGACGCGGTCCCCGCCGGGCCCTGACGACACCGGACGACCGCCACCGGCCGGTGGGCACCGCCTCCGAGGCGCCCACCGGCCGGCCCGGGCTCAGATCTCGGGGGCCGGGACCAGCCCGGCGGCGACGGCGCCGGTGATGCCGCCGTCGGCGGTGATCGTCGAGCCGTTGAGCCAGCGCGAGCCGCGCGAGGCCAGGAACACCACGGCGGGTGCGATGTCGTCGACGGTCGCGTGCCGCCCGAGGAACGCCTTGACCCCGTCGAGGGTGTCCTTGCCCATGCTCTCCTCGAAGTCGGCGAGGATCGGGGTCTCCACCGGGCCCGGGAGCACGGCGTTGATCCGCAGCTCGTTCATCTCCCGTACCGCGCCGCCCATGGCCAAGCAGTAGACGGTCGCGGCCTCCTTGGAGAAGTTGTAGGCGTTGCCCTGCTGCGGGTGCTCGGCGAACCAGGCCGCGCCCTCGTCCATCGACTCGGTGGCGAGCACCTCGCGCAGGGTCTCCAGGCGGGCCGGCCAGCCGAACCCGGCCGTCGAGGAGACCACGACGATCGAGCCGCCCGGGTTCATCCGCTCGAACACGGCCTCGGTCAGGTGCCGCATGCCGAGGAAGTTGACCCGGAAGACCAGGTCGGCGGGCGCGGTGCCGGGGATGCCCGCGACGTTGGCGAGGACGTCGAAGGTGCCCTCGATCTGCGCCAGCGCCGAGTCGATGCTCGCGGCGTCGGCGAGGTCGACCTCGACGTGCTGCTCCACCTCCGCGGAGGGCTTGTTGCGGTCGAGGCTGACGACGGAGGCGCCGCCCTCGACCAGCTGGCGCGTGACAGCGTCACCGATGCCCGACGCGGTGCCCGTGACCAGGCAGCGCAGTCCCTGAACGTCCATGTGATCCCTCCGGTGTCGCCTGTGACGCCTTATGTTTCTAACCTAGATTAACTACCTACGGGGGGCAACGGGCCCCGGGTGGCGAGTCGAAGGAGACGTCGATGCGGACACGGTTCACCGAACTCGTCGGGGTGCGTCACCCCGTCGTGCAGGGAGGCATGCAGTGGGTGGGCCGGGCGCCGCTCGTCGCCGCCGTCGCCGAGGCGGGTGGGCTCGGGTTCCTGACCGCGCTGACCCAGCCGACCCCGGAGGACCTGCGTGCGGAGATCCGGCGCTGCCGGGAGCTGACCGACGCCCCGTTCGGCGTCAACCTGACGATCCTGCCGACGATCGACGCCCCGCCCTACGCCGCGTACCGGCAAGTGATCATCGAGGAGGGCGTCCCGGTCGTGGAGACCGCCGGGGCGAACCCGGTGGACCACCTCGGGCCGCTGCACGACGCGGGGATCGTCGTCGTCCACAAGTGCACCTCGGTCCGGCACGCGGTGAAGGCGCAGGACCTGGGGGTGGACGCGCTGTCCATCGACGGCTTCGAGTGTGCCGGCCACCCCGGCGAGGACGACGTCCCCGGGCTGGTCCTGCTGCCCGCCGCGGCCGACGTCCTGGAGATCCCGTTCATCGCCTCGGGCGGCATCTCCGACGCCCGCGGTCTGGTCGCGGCGCTGGCGCTCGGCGCGGACGGGGTCAACATGGGCACCCGCTTCCTGTGTACGCAGGAGTCGGGGGTGCACGACGCGGTGAAGGCCCGCATCGTCGAGGCCGGCGAGCGCGACACCACCCTCATCTTCCGCGAGCTGCGCAACACCGCTCGGGTCGCGGCCAACGCGGTCTCCCGGGAGGTGGTGGAGAAGCTCGCCGCCGGTGCCCGGTTCGAGGACATCCGCCACCTCGTCGCGGGCAGCCGCGGGGCGACGGTCTACGAGACCGGAGACCTCGACGCCGGCATCTGGTCGGTCGGGATGGTGCAGGGGATCATCCGCGACGTCCCGACCTGCGCGGAGCTGATCGAGCGCATCGTCACCGAGGCCGAGCAGATCATCGCGGGCCGGCTGGCGGGGCTCGTCACGGCCGGCTGAGGTCCGGCCGGGACCCTCGTCGCCGGCCGGCCCCGTCGTCCGCCTGACCGTGTGCCTCAGCCGGTCGGCGAGGTGATGCGGGCGCCGACCTGGTACAGCACCGTCGCGAGGTCCCAGTAGTCGTCGTGACCGGTGAGCAGGCCGTCGTCGTCGTAGGTGCAGACGGCGACGCCCGGCACCGAGAACCGGGCACCGGCCACGTCGACGAGCTCGCCGGTGCGCAGCTTCAGCGGGCCGCGGACGGTGCCCGACCACCCCCAGCGCGAGGTGAGCCCGCCGCCGGCCGCCCACGTCTCGCCGAACTCGATGTGCGAGTCGGGGGCGAAGGAGAGCATGAACCGGTGGAAGCGGCCGACCTCCCCGCGGCCGCGGTAGGTGCCGTCGAGCGCGATGTCGCGGTACACGCCGTCCGGGGCGAAGAACTCCAGCAGCGCGTCGGGGTCGTTGCTCCAGGCGATCCCGTAGGCCAGGGCGAACCCGGGGTCGCTGGGGTGCGGTGTCGTGCGGGACGGGGTGGGGGAGGTCGGCGAGGACGTCATCTCGGCTCCGGGGCTCGGTCTCGGCTGGTGCTCGGTCTCAGCTGCGGCGGGACAGTCGCTCGGTGGCCCTGCTGGCCCCGGACCGCAGCCGGTCCAGGCCCTCGGCGATGCGGCGGGTGAACAGCCCGCGCTGCAGCAGGTCGTGGGTGACGCGCAGCTCGTAGGCGGTCGCCGCGACGTGGTCCATGTGCCCGGCGCGCAGCGCGACCTCCTTGAGGACCGTGGTCAGCTCGGCACCGTTCTCGGCGATCTGCTTCGCCAGCGTCAGCGCCGAGGAGCGCAGCGTCCCGACCGGGACGACCTCGTCGACGAGCCCGCAGCGCAGGGCCTCGTGGTCGTCGATCGGGTCGCCGGTGAAGAACATCCGGCGGGCCCGCTGGGTGTTCGTCTTGCGCAGGATCGCGTGGTAGAAGCCGTTCATCGCGTACTTGACCTGGGTCGAGCCGAACGCGGCGTTCTCCGAGGCGATCGTGATGTCGCACATGTTGGCCAGGTCCATGCCGTAGCCGGGGGCGACGCCGGCGACGGCGGCCACGGTCGGCTTGCGGTAGTCGTAGATCGCGACCATGAGCCTGTAGGCGAGGTCGGTGAACCGGGTGCGGGCGTCCCCGCTGGTGTCCTGCAGCACGTCCAGCGCCCAGCCGGCGCAGAAGATGTCCTCGTCGCCGATCATCAGGACGCAGGCGACCTCGTCGTCCTCGGCCCACTCGGCGAGCGCCGCCACGATCTCCTCGTGCAGCTCCCAGCCCAGCGCGTTGCGCTTCTCGGGGTGGTTCAGCTGCAGGATGCCGACGCCGTCCTCGACGGAGGTCAGCAGGTAGCGGTACTCGGTCACGGGGGTTCCTCTCGGGGTGGGGGTGTGGGATCAGTGGCAGGACTCGGAGCCGGCGCGCAGCGCGGTCGTCCCGCGGAACGGGTCGCACGCGGCGGCGAGCGAGTCCGCGGTCGTGGTCGGACGGTCGGACGGGCGGCCCACCAGGTCGGTGATCCCGCCCCAGTGCGCGGCGACGTCGGCGACGGCCGGTGGCGGCCCGTCGGGGCGGGTGAAGCGCACCCCCTCGGAGCGCTCCCAGCGCAGCACCGAGGCCCAGCCGCCGCCGGTCTCGACGACCTCGCCGGTCAGCGGGCAGGAGGGCAGGGCGAGCGCGACGACGACCGGGGCCACGTCGGCCGCCCGCAGTGCCTGCGCCGGTCGGTCGCGGAACACCTCGGCGGTCATGGAGGTCAGCGCCATCGGCGCGACGGCGTTGACCCGGATCCCGTGCCGCGAGCCCTCCGCGGCCAGGGTGCGGGCGAGCCCGACCACGCCGGCCTTCGCCGCCGCGTAGGCGGCCTGGCCGGGGTTGCCGTGCAGCCCCGCGCCGGAAGTGGTGAGCACGATGGCGCCGCCGCGCTCGCGCAGGTGCGGCCAGGCCGCCGAGCAGGCGGTCCAGCTGCCGCGCAGGTGCACGTCGACGACCTCGTCGAAGTCGTCGTCGGTCAGCCGGGACACCCCGCGGTCGCGCAGCCCGCCCGCGTTGACCACGAGCACGTCGAGCCGGCCGAGCGCCGCGACGCAGTCCCCGACCAGGGCACGGCCGTCGCGCGCGTCCCCGACGACCGGGTGCGCGCGCCCGCCCGCGTCCCGGATCCGGTCGGCGACGGCACCCGCGGCCCGCGCTGTGCGCGCGTGCACGGCGACCGTCGCCCCGGCCACGGCCAGTGCGGTCGCGTACTCCGCGCCCAGCCCGCGTCCGGCGCCGGTGACCAGTGCGACGGTCCCGGCCTCGAACACCGCGGTCACGCCCGGGCCGGCCGGTGGGCGTGCCACAGCTCGAGGTCGGTGAGCCCGGCGAGCGCGTGCTTCTGGATCTTCCCGCTGGCGGTGGCCGGGATCTCGGCGACGACGTGCCACTCGACGGGCGTCTTCGCGCGGGCGAGCTTCTGGGCGGCCAGGTGCTCCAGCAACGGGCCGACGCCGGCGGCGCGGGCGTCGTCGTCGAGGACCACCCAGGCACCGACGGCCTCCCCGAGGCGCTCGTCGGGCACCGCGGTGACCGCGACCCGCCGCACACCCGGGGCGGAGGCGACCGCGAGCTCGATGTCCATCGTGGAGAACTTCTCGCCGCCGCGGTTGACGATGTCCTTGGTGCGGCCGGCGATCTGGACCCAGCCCTCGTCGTCGACGCGGCCGACGTCGCCGGGGAGGAACCAGCCGTCGGCGTCGATCTGCTCGGCTGTGACGACCGGGTCGGTGTAGCGGTCGAGCAGCTGCGGCCCGCGGATCCGCAGCCGGCCCACGGTGCCGGGCGGGACGAGCGCGCCGTCGTCGTCGGCGACGGTCATCTCCATGCCGCGCAGCAGCCTGCCGTCCCAGGCGCGACGGCGCTCCAGGGAGTCCGAGGCCGCCGCGATCGCGAGCACCCCGGCGGTCTCGGTCATGCCGTAGGCGCGCACCACCCGCACACCCACCTCCGCGGCACGATCGACGACCTCGGGCGCGATGGCCGCCCCGGCACAGGCGTAGGTGTCGAGGCGGTGGCCCTCCGGACGGTCCCGGTAGCGCTCGACGAGGTCGGTCACGAACACCGTGGCCCCCATCATGAGGGTGACCCGCTCGGTCTCGATCAGCTCGACGGCGTCGTCGGGCCGCCAGCCCGCCATCACCACCGAGCGCCCGCCCAGGAACGCGGGGAACACGACGGCGGCGACGAACCCGCCCAGGTGCGACAGCGGTGTCGCGGCCAGGGTGACGGTGTCCTCCCCGGCGCCGAGCGCGTCGCGGAAGTTGACCAGGTGCGCGACGACCGCCCGGTGCGACAGCAGCGCGCCCTTCGGCGCGGCGGTCGTCCCGGAGGTGTAGAGCAGCAGCGCGGGCTCGGCGGGGTCGGCGGACGCCGGCAGCGCGCTGTCGTCCGCGGCCTCCGGCCCCGGGACGGCGGTCCAGCCGGGGCGCTCGCCCCCGACGAGGTAGCGCACCGCCGGGGTGACACCGGCCTCGTCGACCAGCGCGTCGAGCTCGGCGGACGGGTCGCGGTCGCCGAGGGCGTCGACCGTGCAGACCGCCGCGGGCCGGCAGTCCGCGACGATCTGACGCATCTCGTGCTCCCGGTAGATCGGGATCACCGGGACGTCCACCGCGCCCGCCCGGAACGCCGCGACCTGCACGGCCAGCGCCTCCAGCCGGTTCGGCAGCTGGACCAGGACCCGGTCGCCGGGGCGGACCCCGCGGCGCACCAGGTCCTGGGCCACCGCCCGGGTCCAGCGCTCGAAGGCGCCGTAGGTGACCCGGGTGCCCTCGAAGGAGAACAGCTCGCACTCGGGGTGGCGGGCCGCGGCCTCCGGCACGAGATCGGCCAGTGACGTCGGCGTCCACAGGCCCGACGCGCGGTAGCCGGCGTACCGGTACGCGCGCGCCGGGTCGGTCCCCCCGGCGGTCACGGACGGGGCGGCAGTCGTCATCGACGTGCTCCTCGGACTCGATCGGGCCACGGCGGCCCACCCTATCTAGTGAACCGTCACTATCCACTGCGCCGAACGGACGCTCAGCGCGTGCGGATCCGGCTGAACGCCTCGTTGATCCGCTCCAGCACGTCGGGGTGGCGGATGACCTCGCGGTAGGCGGAGGTCTCGAAGGACAGCGCGCTGATCGGGTCCATCGCCGGGGAGCGCAGCGCCAGCTCCTTGTTGATCTTCGCCGACTTCGTGGTGGTCTCCGCGATCGACCGACCCAGCGCGGTCGCGGCCTCGACGACACCGCCGGTCGGCACGAGCCGGTCGAGCAGGCCGATGCGCAGCGCCTCCGCGGCGTCGATCCGGTCGCCGGAGAAGGTCAGGAGCTTGGCCTGGCTGAGTCCCACGATCTTCCACAGCGGCGAGAAGTACGGGGTGAGCCCGAACTTGATCTGCGGGAACCCGAACACGGCGTTCTCCGCGCCGATCCGGATGTCGCAGAACACCGCGATGTCGCAGCCGCCGCCCAGGGTCGGTCCGGCGCACGCGGCGATGGTGGGCTTGCCGTAGTCGAGCAGGGCGCCGTAGACCCGCAGGCACATGTCCGAGTACACCTCGCGGGAGTCCTCGGTGAACGCCGACTGCAGGTCGAGGTCGAGGCCCGCGGAGAACGCCTCCTCGCCACCGGTGAGCACGACCGCGGCGACCTCGTCGTCGCTCCGCCAGGCGTCGAGCTGGTCGCCGAGCGCTTCGAACAGCTCCAGGCTGAGCGCGTTGCGGCGGTGCATCCGGTTGAAGGTGATCGTGCCGACGCCGTCTGCGACGGTGGTGCGGACGGCCTCGTCATCGGCCATGGTGACTCCTCGGTCTGGGGTGGTGCGGGGGACGGGCGGGTCAGCCGGCGTTCGCCGGGCTGCGGTGCAGCAGCGACAGCAGGTAGGCGCCGCCGATCCGGCCCTCGCGGGCGGGCAGCACGCCGAGCTGGCGCATCATCTCGGTGATCTCGTACTGCGCCAGGTAGGACGACAGCAGTCCGTCGGCGAACTCCAGGAAGATGTCGCAGCCGTAGGTGCTGAAGGTGGCGTCGGGGGCGAGCTTCGCCGGGCCGTGGCCGTACTGGCGGAACAGGCACAGCGCGCGGCCGTCGCCGGGGGAGGTGAAGGTCTGCACGTCGTCGAACGCGACGTCGGGCATGACCTCCCAGATCCGCTCCACGTAGGTGCGCACGCCCTCGCGGCCCTCGATCACCCCGGTCCAGAAGACCGTGTCCTCCCATCGGACGTCGGGGTGCAGCAGCGCGAGCACCTGCTCGGTGTCGTGGGAGTTCCAGGCCGCCAGCCACCGCGTGCTGAAGTCGCGCAGGAACGTCTCGGTCAGGGGCGCGGGCACGGCGGCTCCTCCTCGATGACGGCCCGCTCCGGCGCGGACCTCGCCGCCGTAGCCTAGCCATGATTAACTTAGAGAGCAACGAGGGAGAGGTCACGATGACCGGCGAGCAGTCCTGCAGTCTCGACACGGCGGGCACGCCCGAGCAGCGCCTCGGCGTGCTCGGGTGCACCGTCGTGCCTGGTGAGAGGCGGTGCTCCGCGCTCACCGGGGGCTGGTCGGACGGCGCGGGGCGGACGTGGACGGGGCCGCTGGCGGTGCTGGCGGACCATGTCCTGGGCGAGGTCGCCAACCGGCCGCAGGCGCCGGGGTTCCAGCCGGTGACCACGGCACTGTCGCTCGACGTGCTCGTCCCGCCGCCGTGGCCGGGGGACCGGCTGCACGCCCGGGCCGCGCGCACCGCGGGCGAGGTGCTCCGCGACCACGTCACCGCCTCCGTGCGCGACCCGGACGGCCGGCTCGTCGCGGTGGCGTCGGCCTGGACCGCGGACGTCCCCGCACCCGGCACGACCCCGCTCGCCGCGGGGCCCGCGGTCGGCGCCCGGCCGGAGCAGGGCGGGATCGGCGAGCTGCTCACCGACCTCACCGAGGTGGGGTCCGGCCCGGACGAGGCGGTGCTGGAGCTCGACGCGACGGGGTGGACCAACCAGAACGGCACCGTTCACGGCGGGGTCTGGGCCTGCGCGGCGGAGCTGGCCGCGACCCGCCTGACCGGATCGGCCCCGCACGCGGTGAACCGCCTGCAGCTCGCGTTCCTGCGGCCCGGCCGGGGCCGGGTGCGCCTGACGGCCACGGCCCTGCACCGGGGCCGGACCTCCGGGCTGGTGGAGGTCAGGGGACGCGACGCGACCGGCCGGGTCTGCGTGCACGCGATGGTCGGCTCGCGTGCCGACCACGCCGCTCCCGGGGCGGTCGCGACGCTCAGTCCGGCCGGCCGGAATGCGCCTCCACCAGCGCGATGAAGCGGGCGAGCACCCGGTCCAGACCCTCGACGTCCACGGGGCGGTGCCGTAGCTGGGCGCCGACCACCGCGGACAGGCACAGCTCGGCGAGCTCGTCGGCGGCGTCGGGTGCACCCGCGGCGGCGACCGCCCGCCGGATCACCTCGAGCCGTCGTGCGTCGACCGCGCGCTGTGCCTCCGCGACGGCCGGGTCGGTCGTGGCCCACACCCGGATCGCCGCCTCCGCGTCGTGCGGGACGGTGCGCGAGAGCCGGCGCAGCAGCTCCAGCCGCTCGTGCGGGTCGTGGGGCCCGGCCGCCTCACGGGCGATCGCCTCGGTCGACCCGCGCCAGTGCTCCAGGAACCGCTCGACGAAGTCGGGCCAGTTGCGGAACCAGTTGTAGAACGACCCGCTGGAGACGCCGAGCCCGCGGTGCAGGGCGGTCATCGTCAGCTCGTGGGCCCCCGATCCGGACAGGATCGCGATCGCGGCCGCGTAGTAGTCCTCGCGTCCGACGTACTGCGGCACGGTCGGTCCCTCCGGGTCGGGTCGGGGCTGGTCGGGGCCGGTCGGATCGGTGCCGGGACGGCACCACCGCATCATCGCAGCCGTCGACATCTTCCTGCATAGAGGCCTCTATGTTAACTTGCGCTAGGCCGTGGTCGGGTCGGGAACCCGGCCGTCGATCGGCACCGACATGTCAAAGGAGACGTCATGGGTGGTTTCCGTTCCGCGGACGAGGTCCACGAGTTCCTCGGCGGGATCTTCGCCGAGGCGATGGAGGACGAGACGATCGGGCCGAAGCTCGCCGCGACCGGCATGAGCCTGCGCATGGACTACACCGACCCCGACACCACGGTGCGGGTCGACTTCGCGACCAAGCAGATCACCACCGGGGCCGAGGCCGCCGCGGCGGACTCCGACGCGACCCTGTCGATGGCCGCCGACACCGCCAACCAGTACTGGCAGGGCAAGGTCAGCCTGCCGCTGGCGATGGCCCGCGGGAAGATCACGGTCGGTGGTTCGGCGGCGCAGCTGCTCAAGCTCTCGCCGATCGCGAAGGCCCTCTACCCGCGCTACACCGCGATGCTGGCCGACCGCGGTCGTTCCGACCTCGTCGTGAGCTGATCGCGATGACCGGATCCCTCACCGCATCGCGCCCGTTCTCCGCGCTCGACGTCTCCTCCCGGGAGTTCTGGCGCCTGGACCCCGTCGAGCGGGAGAAGACCTTCGGCCGGCTGCGCGCCGAGGAGCCGGTGTCCTGGCAGCGCCCCCTGTACAGCCCGCTGATGGACGGTGACGACGGCTCGCCCGGCTACTGGGCCGTCGTGCGTGCCGAGGACATCGCCACCGTCAGCCGTCGCGCCGAGATCTTCTCCTCCTCCGCGGGCGGGGTCCTCGCCGAGGACTTCCCGGAGGAGGTGCTGGAGATGGCCTCCTCCATCCTGACCATGGACGACCCGCGGCACCGCGACGTCCGCAAGCTGGTCAGCTCGGTGTTCACGCCGAAGCGGGTGAAGCTGATCGAGCAGCAGATCGCCCGGCAGGCCCGGGAGATCGTCGGCGCGATCCGCGACCGCGGTGAGGCCGAGTTCGTCTCCTCGGTGTCCGCCCGGCTCCCGATGTGGACGATCTCGGAGATGATCGGGATCCCGCCCGAGCGTCGCGAGGAGGTCGCCGACGCGGCCGAGTCGATGGTCGCCTGGGGCGACGACGGGGACGGCGTCGGCGGCGACGCGGCGACCAAGATGCTCAACGCCATCGTCGTCCTGCACGGCGCCTGCCAGGACGTGATCGACGCGCGTCGCGAGCAGCCGGAGAACGACCTGATCTCCGCGCTGGCCGCCGCCGAGGTCGACGGGGAGCGGCTCACCGACGACGAGATCCGGTCGTTCTTCGTGCTGCTCTGCGTGGCCGGGAACGACACGACCAAGCAGACCACCACCCACACGCTGCGCGCGCTGACCGACCATCCGGAGCAGCGCGAGTGGCTGTTCGCCGACTACGAGGCCCGCATCGGCACCGCCGTGGAGGAGTTCGTCCGGTGGGCGAGCCCGGTCATGAGCTTCCGGCGGACCGCGCTGGAGCGGTTCGAGCTGAACGGCGTCGTGATCGAGCCCGGCGACAAGGTCACGATGTTCTACAGCTCCGGCAACCGCGACGAGGCGGTCCTCGATCGGCCCGACGAGTTCGACCTGTCCCGCACGCCGAACCCGCACGTCGCCTTCGGGGGCGGGGGGCCGCACTTCTGCCTCGGTTCGCACCTGGCGAAGATGCAGCTGCGGTGGATCTTCCACGAGCTGTACACCCAGCTGCCCGACATCCGGGCGGTCGGTGAGCCGGAGCGCCTGGTCAGCACGTTCATCAACGGCGTGCGTCGGCAGCGGTGCGCGTTCACCCCCGCCTGACCGGCACGCGGGGCCGGTCAGGCGCCGGAGCGGAGCACGGCCAGCGCGGCCGCCGTGACCTCCGCCCGCTCCGCCGGCCGGTCCCGCGTGGAGGTGAGCCGGGTCAGGTCGCTGATCAGCGACAGCGCGGCCCGCACGCGCAGCCGCGCGGTCGGCTCGTCGAGGTCGAGGAAGTACGCGAGCAGCGACCGCGTCCAGTCGCGCAGCTCGGTCCGGATGGCGTCCGCGGTCCGGCGCCGCGCGTCGTCGGTGAGGTGGTTGAACTCGCTGACGTAGACCCCGAGCAACGCCCGGTTGGCCAGGCAGAAGCCGACGTAGCGGTCGATCAGCCCTGGCAGGTCGACCGACCCCGGCCGGGCCCGACGCGCGGCCTGCTCGGCCCGCAGCCGTTCCGAGCCGAGGTCGAACGCCGCGGTGAGGATGTCGGCCTTGCTGGCGAAGTGGTGCAGCAGGCTGGGCCCTGCCATGCCGACGGCCGCGCCGATCTCGTCCAGGCTCACCCCGACGTAGCCGCGCTCGTGGAACAGCGCGACCGCGCGGTCCACGATCTCCCGCGGCCGCGACGACGGCCCGTCCTCCGACGCGACCGGGCCGTCCGGTCCGGCCGCGGGTCCGGCCGGTGGGTCGGACCGCAGGCAGGCCAGCGCCGCCGCGGCCAGGACGGTGCGGACCCGCTCGTCGTCCAGGCCGATGTGGGTGACCGACGGGGTGGCCAGCACGCCGAGCGCGCCGGTCACGAGCACCCCCGCCGCGCGCTCGGTGAGCTCGGGACGCTCGCGCCGCAGCCGGCGCGACAGCAGCTCGAGCCGCCCGCGCAGCCGTTCGCGGATCTCCTCGCGGGCCTGCGGGGAGAGGAAGCGGACCTCCCGTTGCAGCAGCGTCCACAGGTCGGGACGGTCCAGTGCGACGCGGGTCAGCGCGGTGACCAGCTCCTCCAGCGGGCTGTCGAGGTGCCGGTCCAGGGCCGCGGCGACCTCGTCGAGCCCGGCCGCGATCCCGGCGGCGAGCAGGGCCTGCTTGTTGGGGAAGTGCCGGTAGACCGCAGGCCCGGTCAACCCCACGTCGGCGGCGACGTCGCCGAGGGAGACCTGGTGGTAGCCGACCAGGTGGAACCGTGCCGCGGCGGTGCGTGCCAGCTGGTCGCGCCGCTCGGCGGCCCTCATCCGTCGCCGCGGTCCCGGCTGCGACTGCGGTGCGGCCACGTCCCACTCCTTCTCCGGTCGGGTCGACTGTAGAAGACCCGCGGCCGCCCGACCGTTGCCGGTGGGGAGCTTTCCGCCCTATTTTATCGACATTAAATTCCGTCGTCGCCGACGACCACACCGACGTGGAGGACCCGTGACCCACCCCGGCGCCCATGCCGCCCAGCACCCGGACAAGATCGCCGCGCTCCTCGCGGAGACGGGGGAGCAGGTGACCTACGCCGAGCTGGAGGAGCGCTCGGTCCGGCTCGCGAACGTGCTGCGCGAGGCCGGCCTGCGTCGCGGTGACGTCGTCGCGCTCCTGAGCGAGAACAACCTGCGTGTCTTCGAGGTCTACTGGGCCGCGATGCGCTCCGGGCTCTACATCACCGCGATCAACCACAACCTCGTCGCCGAGGAGGTCGGCTACATCGTCGAGGACTCCGGGGCGTCGGCGCTCATCGTCTCCGCGGGCAAGGCCGACGTCGCGAAGGCGGTGCTCGCCACCGGTGTCTCGCCCGGCCTGGGGCTGTCCTACGACGGCGTCGTGGACGGCTTCTCCTCCTACGAGGACGCCCTGGCCGCCGCCTCCGACGTCGCGCCCGACGACCAGCCGCACGGCGCCCCGATGCTCTACTCCTCGGGCACGACCGGCCGGCCGAAGGGGGTGCGGCCGCCGCTGCCGCCCGTCCAGTTCACCGAGCTGGGCGATCCGCTGGTCGGACTGATCAGCAAGGCCTTCGGCGTCGGCCCGGAGACGGTCTACCTCACCCCGGCCCCGATCTACCACGCCGCGCCGCTGCGCTGGTGCGGCGCCGTGCAGGCGCACGGCGGCACCGTGGTCATGATGCGCCGCTTCGACGCCGTCGGGGCACTGGAGGCGATCGGCACCCACCGGGTGACCCACGCCCAGTTCGTGCCGACGATGTTCGTCCGGATGCTGCAGCTCCCGCAGGAGCAGCGCGACGCGGCCGACATCTCGTCGCTGCGGGTCGCGGTGCACGCCGCCGCCCCGTGCCCGGTCGAGGTCAAGCAGGCGATGATCGACTGGTGGGGCCCGATCCTGGTCGAGTACTACGGCGCGACCGAGGGCAACGGTCTCACCATGACCGACAGCGCCACCTGGCAGACCAAGCCCGGCACCGTCGGCCGCCCGATCCTGGGCGTGCTGCACATCTGCGACGACGATGGCACCGAGCTGCCGGTCGGGGAGACCGGCGCGGTCTACATCGAGCGCGACATCGTGCCGTTCGAGTACCACAACGACCCGGAGAAGACCCGGGCCGCGCAGCACCCCGAGCACGAGACGTGGACGACGCTGGGCGACATCGGCCACCTCGACGAGGACGGCTTCCTGTACCTCACCGACCGCAAGTCCTTCATGATCATCTCCGGCGGGGTCAACATCTACCCGCAGGAGACCGAGAACGTCCTGGCGCTGCACCCCGCCGTGCACGACGTCGCCGTCATCGGCCTGCCGGACCCGGAGATGGGGGAGCGGGTCACCGCGTTCGTCCAGCCGCGGGCCGGCGTCGCGACCGGGCCCGAGCTGGGGCAGGAGATCATCGACTTCGTGAAGTCGCGCATCGCGGGCTACAAGGCTCCGCGCGAGGTCCGCTTCGTCGACGATCTGCCCCGCACCGAGACCGGCAAGCTGGTCAAGGGCGAGCTGAAGAAGCGCTACGCCTGACCGCGCGCCCCCCGGTGCCGTGGCGTCCCGCGTCGTGGCACCGGGAGGGAGGTCACGGCCGCAGCGCGTGCAGCACCATCGACTGGGCGACCGTGATCGTCCGGTCGATGTCGCCCCGCTGCGGGTCCCACCACTCGACCGTCCAGTTCAGCGAGCCTATGACGAGCATGCGGCCGATGGACGGTTCCACGTCGTGCCGCAGCTGCCCGGCGGAGCGCAGGTCCTCGACCAGTCCGCGCCAGATGTCGTGGAACTCCCCGATGTGCACGCGGGCACGGGCCGACAGGTGCTCGGGCAGCTGGTTGGCGTTGCGGACGACCGCCCTGGCGTAGTCGGACAGCTGCAGCTCGTGCCGGAGCTGCGCCTCGACCGCCGCGGCGATCCGCTCGGCGGGTGGGGTGTCCGGCGGCAGTGCCTCGAGGACCTGGGACAGGTGGTCGCGCAGCGAGATCGCGCCCGTCGCGACGACGTCCTCGATCAGGTCCTCACGGGACGGGTAGTAGTAGTAGATCGCCGGCGCCTGGATCTGCGCGGCCTTCGCGATGTCGGACAGCCGGGTCCCCGCGAAGCCCTTCTCGCTCAGGACCCGCGCCGCGGCGTCCAGCAGGCGGGCACGGGTGCGGGCCGACTTGGTGTCGGTCGCGTCGGTGTCGTCGGTGGCGGCTGGGGCCACCGCGTTCGTCCTGCGGGCCACCGGACCAGGATAGGCGGACCGGGGGTCACCAGCCGGACACCTGCCCGGCCGTGTCGCCGGCACGCGGGCGTCCGCGTGCCGGCGACCCCTGCTCAGGAGCGGTACCGGGAGGCGATGTCCCGCCCGATGATCTCCTTCATGATCTCGGTCGTGCCGCCGTAGATCGTCTGGATGCGACCGTCGGCGTAGGCCCGCGCGACCGGGTACTCGAGCATGAATCCGTAGCCGCCGTGCAGCTGGACGCAGCGGTCGGTGATGCGCTTCTGCAGCTCGGTCAGGTACCACTTGCCCTTCGCCGCCTCGACCGGGGTCAGCTCGCCCCGGTTGAACGCGAGCACGGCGCGGTCCACCCACGCCTCGGCGACCTCGAGCTCGGTCTCCATCTCGGCGAGGACGAACCGCGAGTTCTGGAAGTCGCCGATGGCCGTGCCGAAGGCGTGGCGCTCGAAGCAGTAGCGCGCGGTGTGCTCGTAGACCGCGCGCGCGGCGGTGACGGCCGAGGCGATCAGGCCCAGCCGCTCGTGCGGCAGGTGGCTCATCAGGTGCATGAGGCCGTGGCCCTCGGTGCCGATGAGGTTGTCCGCGGGCAGGCGCACGGCGTCGAAGAACAGCTCGCCGGTGTCCTGGCCGTGCAGGCCGACCTTCTCCAGCCGGCGCCCGCGCCGGAAACCGAGCATGTCCCGCTCGACGACGAACAGGCTGAACCCGCGCGAGCCCGCCTCGGGGTCGGTGCGGGCGGCGACGATCACGAGGTCCGCTGACAGCGCGCTGGAGATGAAGGTCTTCGAGCCGTCGAGCACCCAGTCGTCGCCGTCGCGGCGGGCCGAGGTGCGGATGCCCTGCAGGTCGCTCCCGGTCCCCGGCTCGGTCATCGCGAGCGCGCCGAGCAGCTCGCCGCGGCTGAACGGCTCCAGCCAGCGCTTCTTCTGCTCGTCGGTGGTGAGGTCGAGCAGGTAGGACAGCACCAGGTCGTCCTGCAGGCCCAGCGTCATGCCGAACGAGGTCGCGCCGACCCGGGCGACCTCCTCGTTCACCACCATCCGGTAGCGGTAGTCGGTCTCACCGGCGCCGCCGAACTCCTCGGGCACGGCGAGCGCGTAGACGCCGGCCTCGGCCGCGGTGCGGAACACCGCCGGGTCGATCCCGCCCGCGCGCTCCCAGTCCAGGTAGTGCGGCTCGACCTCGCGGGCGAGGAACTCGCGCACGGTGGCACGGTACTGCTCGTGGTCGTCGGTGTAGAGCTCGCGTCGCATCGTCTCTCCTCGATCCGGTCGGGGCGCCTCAGGACGGGGCGGTGGTGCTCGGTGTGGTGGCGCTCGGTGGGGTGGCGCTCGGTGCGGGCGTGGTCGACCTGCGCCCGGCCACCAGCGGCGGGAACATCACCACGAACCAGCCCACGAACACCGCGACCGGGACCCAGAAGCTGAACATGCCGTTCCAGGCGAGCGGGCCGGAGTGGAACAGCGGGATGAAGGTGGCCGGGACCAGCAGCAGTGCCACCCAGATGTTCACGTAGGCCACCCAGCGCGGGTAGGGCAGCCGCCCCGAACGGTCCCGCAGGATGATCGCGGCGATCAGCAGGTACTGGACCGTGAACGGCGCGACCGGCATGAACGTCATCGTGAACCCGACGTCGTGCAGCAGCTGGGAGTAGCCGCTGTCGCCGTTCTCGAGCCGGTAGGGCACCAGCGAGAGCAGCACGAAGTTCAGCGAGAAGAACACCGTGCCGAGCACACCGATGCAGGCCTGCCCGAGGTTCAGCGCGAGGTCGCCGCTGCGCCGCAGCGCCACGAAGACCGCGAGCGACGCGGGGGCGTAGAGCACCCCGCCCCAGACGCAGATCACCATCGACAGCTGCTTGAGCGTGGTGTCGGTGCCCCAGAACCGCAGCAGCTCCTCGCCGGCCAGCGACGGCGGTGGCGGCGGGAAGAACCCGGCGCTCAGCCAGCCGACGAGCACCAGCAGGATCGAGAGTGGTCCGGCCCAGCCGAGGATCCGTAGACCGCGGTCGTCGTCCATGACGATCCGGCCCCCTTCCGTGGGATGGCCCGGACCGCCGTCCGGGCATAATCTAATGTAGGTTAACCGGAAGAGACCACGCGCGCCCCCTGCTGTCAACGGCCGTGGTCCGACCCGGTCCGGACCGGCCACGAAGGAGTGGGCATGACCGAGACCAGCGCGTCGCCGTCCCCGGCGACGGCGCCGATCGCGGACCGAGGGCGGCACGTGCCCGGCGAGCCGGGACTGTGGGTCCTGGTACTGGGCGACATGACCGTGTTCGCCGTCTTCTTCGCCACCTACCTCGTGGTCCGCGGGGGCGACCCGGCCGGGTTCGACGCGGCCCAGGCCCGGCTGGACCAGGTGCCGGGCGTGGTGAACACACTGGTGCTGCTGCTCAGCTCGCTGCTCGTGGTGCGGGCGGTGCAGGCGGTGCGGACGGGTGTCGCCCACCGGGCCACGGTGCTGCTGGGCGGGGCGATCGCCTGCGGGGTCACCTTCTCGGTGATCAAGGCGTTCGAGTGGGGCGCGAAGTTCGGCGCGGGGATCACCCCGAACACCCACGAGTTCTTCATGTACTTCTTCGTGCTGACCGGGCTGCACTGGCTGCACGTGCTGGCCGGGCTGGTGGCGCTGGTGCTGATGACCGCGGCCTGCCGGCGCCCGGACCGGCTCCCCGGCCGGCTGCCGCTGATCGAGGGCGCCGCGTGCTTCTGGCACATGGTCGACCTGCTCTGGATCGTGCTGTTCCCGCTGCTCTACCTGGTGAGGTGACCCGTGTCGTCGATCGTGTCGAGCACGCCGGCCTGGCGGGACCGGGTCGCCGTGGTGTGGCTGGTGCTGGTGGCCGTCACGACGGTGTCCTGGATCCTCGGGACCGGCCCGGCCTCGGGCACCGTGGCCTCGGTCGTGGTGCTGGTCCTGGCGTTGTTCAAGGTGCGCCTGGTCGGTCTGTACTTCATGGAGCTGCGTGACGCCCCGGTCGTGCTGCGGCTGCTGTTCGAGCTCTACTGCGTCGCCGCGTGCGCGGTGCTCGCGGGCATCGTCGCCCTGACCTGAGGGCGAGTTCGTCGCCTCCTGCGCCGGGTTCCGGATCCACCTCAAGTAAATCGTTGCTAGGCAGAAGGGCTCGTCGACGCGGCGGATGCTCCCGTCGTCGGTGACCGCGCCGCGCGGGAGCGGCTCCGTCCCGGTCCGGCGCCGCTGCCACGTCTTGGCGCCGGCCGGGCCCGGCCCGCAGCCGGGTGCCGGCCGGCAAGTCGGCCCGTTCCCGCACGTCAGACGCGGAATCGGGCCGGATGCGACCGCTCGTCGTCGGAGTGACGCCGCTCACCGTCGAGCGTGCCGCGTTCTCCCGCGTCACTCGGTCGGGTGGGGCGACGGACGGAGCGGAAAAAGACCTCCGCCCCCGTAACCTCCGTTTCTGATCCTCGTTTAGAAAATGGATGCTAGGCAGGACCGATGACGGAGGCCACTCGATGAAGAGTCCACTCACCGCGGTCCCGGTCGTCACGGCCGGGAGCACCGAGGCCGGTGTCGACCGGTGAGCGGCTCCCGGGTGCCGACCCTCGACGGGGCGGTGCGCACCGTCGGCAGCTTCACCGCCTTCGTCCTGGACGTGGCGCGGACCGTCGTGAAGCGTCCGTTCCCGTTCGGCGAGTTCCTCGCCCAGACCCGCTTCATCACCTCGGTCTCGCTCGCGCCCGCGATCATGGTGACGATCCCGTTCGTCGGCGTCGTGATCCTGCTGATCAACCAGCTGCTCGCCGAGATCGGCGCGCTGGACGTCGCGGGCGCCGTGACCGGCCTCGCCGTGCTGCGCCAGATCGGCCCCATCGCCGCGGTGCTGGTCACCGCGGGCGCGGGTGCGACGGCCATCGCCGCCGACCTCGGCGCCCGCAAGATCCGCGACGAGATCGACGCGATGAAGGTCATGGGCATCGACCCGCTGCACCGCCTGGTGCTGCCCCGGGTGCTCGCCTCCGCGCTGGTCGCGGTCTGCCTCAGCGCGATCATCACCGTCGTCGGTGAGGTCGTCGCCTACCTCGTGTCGGTCGGCCTGCAGGGCGCCTCGGCCGGCCAGTTCCTCGCGACGCTGACCCTGCTCACCGACGAGGGCGACTTCGCCGTGAGCTCGTTCAAGGCGGTCCTGTTCGGGACCCTCGCCGGGCTCGTCGCCGCCTACCGCGGCCTCAACGCCGAGGGCGGGTCGAAGGGCGTCGGACAGGCGGTCACCGAGACCGTCGTCATCTCCTTCGTCCTGCTCTTCATCATCAACGCCCTGCTCACCGCCATCGACATCCAGCTCAAGCTGGCACGGATCTGAGGACGACGTCGTGGACACATCCGAGCACTCCGCCCTCGGGCGGATGGTCGAGCGACCCCGGTCGGGGCTGCGGGCCGTCGGGGTACAGGTCGACTTCTACGTCAAGGCCTACGCCGGCATCCCGATCGTGCTGCGCCGCTACCTCGGTGAGGTGCTGCGTCAGCTCACCAGCATCAGCTTCGGCACCGGCGCGCTGGTCCTGATCGGCGGCAGCGTCGTGGTCGTCGCGATCCTGACCGCCAGCGCGGGCGCCGTCGTCGGCCTCCAGGGCTACGAGGCCCTCAACGCGGTCGGCACCGACGCCCTCACCGGCTTCCTGGCGAGCTACATCAACATCCGGCTCGCCGCCCCGCTGATCGGCGGGGTCGCGCTGGTGTCGACGATCGGGGCGGCGTTCACCGCCGAGATCGGCGCCCAGCGCATCAGCGAGGAGATCGACGCCATCGAGGTCATGGCGGTGCCCTCGGTGCCGTTCCTGGTCACCACCCGGATCCTGGCCGGGACGATCGCCATCATCCCGCTGTACGCACTGGCCCTGATCGCCTGCTTCGCGACGACGCAGCTCATCGTCGTGCTCGGCTACGGGCAGTCGGTCGGCACCTACAACCACTACTTCGCGACCTTCCTGATCCCGACCGACGTGCTCACCTCGATGCTGCAGGTCACCCTGATCGCCTTCGTCGTGATGTCCATCCACGCCTTCTACGGCTTCACCGCGAGCGGCGGTCCGGCCGGCGTCGGCGCCGCGGTCGGTCGCGCCGTGCGCCTGTCGCTGATCGCCGTGATGGTCACCGCCCTGGTCACCGCCGTCCTGCTCTACGCGGACCCCGAGACCCTCCACCTGTCGCGATGAGCGGGGGACCCGTGCGACACGAGATGACCGGGCTCGCCGCCGTCGGCGTGCTGCTGCTCGGTGCGGTGCTCGTCGTGGCGAGCTACCTGCACGTGTTCGACCCCGGCGTGTCCGCCACCGTGCAGACCGACCGGGCCGGGCTGCTCATGCTCCCCGACGCCGACGTGTCGATGCGCGACGTGCGCGTCGGCCGGGTGTCGGACGTACGGCCGGACGGCAACGGCGGTGCGCTGGTGCAGGTGGCCCTGGACCCCGCGACGATCGACATGATCCCGGCGAACGTCACCGCCCGGATCATCTCGCCGACGGTGTTCGGGCCGAAGTTCGTCGACCTCGTCCCGCCACCCGCCCCGGAGCCCCGCACGATCGAGGCCGGCGCCGTCGTCCCGGCGTCGTCGGTGCAGACCGAAGCGAACATCGTCTTCGACAACCTGAACCGGCTGCTCACCACCGTGGACCCGGCGAAGGTCAACACGGCGCTGGGCGCGCTGTCGACCTCCCTCAACGGCCGGGGTGACGAGCTCGGCGCCAGCCTGGTGCGGTTCAACGACTACCTGGAGCGCATCAACCCGAGCCTGCCGGCGCTGCAGCGCGACCTGCGGGCCGCGGCGCCGGTGCTCGACACCTACGCCGACGCCAGCCCCGACCTGCTCGCGCTGCTGCGCAACGCGACCACGACCGCGGGCACCGTCGTCGACGAGCAGGCCGGCATCGACGCGACGCTGGCGTCGCTGTCGATGTTCTCCACCGACGTGTCCGGGGTGCTGGAGGCCAACACCGACAGCCTCGACCGCACGCTGAAGACCCTGCGCCCGACCACCGCGGTGCTCGAGCGCTACGCCCCGGTGCTGCCCTGCACCGCGGCCAGCCTGAACCACCTGCGGGCCCTGCTGGAGCCCAGCTTCGGCGGCGCCCAGCCGGGCCTGCGCTCGCTCACCACGTTCCAGCCCGGTGAGGACGGCTACACCTCGCAGAACGCGCCGAAGCTCGGCGTCGACCAGCCGAACTGCGGGCCGGGCATCCCGCGCCCCGGCGAGATCCCCCGGCACACCTACTTCGACGACGGCTCGCCGCGCCTGGACACCCGCGACGCCGGCATCGAGGTCCGCGACCCGCTGGCCACGCTGGTCGGCGGCGTCGATCTCGGACCGACGATCGCCGAGCGTCTCGGTCAGGCGCCGTCCGCGCCGCAGCAGTCCGGTCAGGCCGTCGGGGCGCCCGCCCCCGCGCCGGGAGAGGAGGGCGGCCGATGAGGCACCGCGCCGAGTTCCTGCGGGTCCTGGTGTTCGTCGTCGTGGCCGCGGTCTGCGCGGCGACGGTCGTCGTCGCCTACGGCTCGGTCCGCTTCGGCGAGTCGGCCCGCTACGCCGCGGAGTTCGCCGACGCGTCGGGGCTCAAGGAGAAGGATGACGTGCGCGTCGCCGGCATCACCGTCGGCCGCGTCGAGTCCGTCGAGGTCGGGGCCGACAACCTGGCCCGGATCTCGTTCAGCATGCGCTCCGACGTGCCGGTGCAGACCGGCTCCGAGGGCATCGTCCGGTACAAGAACCTGCTCGGCCAGCGCTACCTGGAGATCGTGCGCGGCCCGCAGCCGACCGGCGTCCTCGCCGACGGCGGGACGCTCCCGGTCACCCAGACCCATCCCGCGCTCGACCTCGACGAGCTCTACAACGGCTTCACCCCGCTGTTCCAGGGCCTGGAGCCGGCCCAGGTCAACCAGCTCGCCGAGTCGCTCATCACCGTCCTGCAGGGCCAGGGGGCTCGATCGACGCCTTGCTGGGCCAGATCGGCAGCCTCACCGGTGCGCTGGCCGACCGCGACCAGGTCATCGGTCAGGTCGTCACCAACCTCAACGGGGTCCTCGGCACCGTCGACCAGCGCCGTGACCGCCTCTCCGACACCGTGGTCCAGCTCCAGCAGCTGATCAGCGGACTGTCGCAGGACCGGACCTCGATCGGGCAGTCGCTGGAGCGGGCGAGCAACCTCGCCGGGGACGTCGAGGGCCTGCTCCGCGAGGCCCGTCCGGACGTCGCCGGGGTGGTGCACGAGGTCGACCGGCTCTCCCGGGTGGTCAACTCCGACGGCGAGCGCCTCAACTACCTGTTCTCCCAGATCCCCGGCTACTACCAGATCCTCGGTCGCGCCGGCATCTACCAGCAGGGCTTCCAGTTCTACCTCTGCGGCGTGCAGGTCCGGCTCGACCCCGGAGTCGGCCCGCCGATCATGACCGACACCATCGCGAGCCAGGAGGCTCGATGCCAGTTCTGAACCGCCGCTTCCAGGAGCTGAACCTCCTGAAGGTCGGAGCAGTCGCCGTGGTGGTCGCGCTGCTCGCGACCGTGACGGCACTGAACTCCGGCCACCTGTCCCGCCAGCTGACGTCCGGGTCCTACTCGGCGCTGTTCAGCGAGGCCGCCGGTCTGAAGTCCGGCGACGAGGTCCGACTCGCGGGCGTCGTCGTCGGCAAGGTCGACGACGTCGAGCTGGTCGGCCGTGCCGTCCGGGCCGACTTCACCGTGTTCGACGGCAGCACCCTCGGTGACGCCACCGGTGCGTCGATCAAGACCGCGACCGTGCTCGGCGCCAAGTTCCTGGAGGTCCGCCCGGCCGGCACCGGCCGGCTGGCCGAGGGCTCGGTGATCCCGCTGGACCGGACGTCGTCGCCGTACGACGTCCAGGAGCTGCTGGACACCGTCACCCGCAAGACGGCCGACCTCGACGTGAACCGGGTCGCGGAGTCGCTCACCACGGTGGCCGACACCTTCGCCGACACACCCCCCGAGCTCCGCTCGGCGATGGAGGGGCTCGGTCGACTGTCGCAGACGATCTCCTCCCGCGACGCCGAGCTGCGCCGGCTGCTCGACCACACCGCGTCGGTGTCGGCGGTCCTCGCCGAGCGCAGCGGCAACATCACCACGCTCGTGACCGACGGGAACATGCTGCTGGAGGAGCTGCGCGCCCGGCGCGAGGTGATCCGGTCGCTGCTGCTGAACATCACCGGCGTGCTGCACCAGCTCGACGGGCTGGTGCACGACAACGAGCGCCAGCTCGGACCTGCGCTGGCCGAGCTGGAGAAGGTGCTCGACCTGCTGCGTCGCAACGACCGCAACCTCGCGGCCGCGATCACCGGTCTCGACACCTACGCGGGCAGCCTCGGTGAAGCCATCTCCAGCGGTCCCTGGTTCTTCGCGCTGGTGCCCAACCTGCCCCCCACCAACCTGGCGCGCCAGACCCTTCCGTCGGTGCTCGACCAGGCCTCCCCGGTGTCCCCGGCCCTGCCCGGTGGCACCCCGGCCGCCCCGGAAGGCGGTGGCGACCGATGACGGTCCTCTCCCGCTCCCGTGTGCTGGTCGTCGTGCTGGTGCTCGTCGTCGCGGCCGCCGCGACGTGGGCGCTGGTCGGCTCCGGCACCCGCACCGTCACGGCGTACTTCGACCAGACCGTGAACCTCTACCCGCGCGACGAGGTCCGCGTGCTGGGGGTCAAGGTCGGTTCGATCGAGTCGGTCGAGCCCGGCCCGGACTCGGTGAAGGTCGTCATGAGCTACGACGACGACGTGACACTCCCCGCCGACGCGACCGCCGCGATCATCTCGCCCACCCTGGTCGGTGTCCGCTACGTGCAGGTCGGCCCGCCCTACGAGAGCGGTCCCGAGCTCGCCGACGGGGCCGAGATCCCGCGTGAGCGCACCGTCTCCCCGGTCGAGTTCGACCGGGTCAAGACCGAGGTCGCCGGCCTCGCGCAGGCGCTCGCCCCGAAGTCCGCCGAGACCGAGGGCGCCCTCAACCGGCTCCTCGACACGACCTCGGCGAACCTGCAGGGGCAGGGCCCGCTGATCCGCGACACGATCCGCAAGTTGTCCGAGGCGTCGAGCACGCTGTCCGACAGCCGCGGCGACCTGTTCGCGACGGTGCGCAACCTGCAGACCTTCGTCACCGCGCTGAAGGACGCCGACGCCCAGGTCGCGCGGTTCCAGAGCCAGCTCGCCGACACCTCGGGGATCCTCGCCGACAACCGGGAGGCGCTGGCCCAGGTGCTGCAGGGGCTCGAACGCACGGCGCCGCTGGTGCAGCGGTTCGTCTCCGACCACCGGGACGCCTTCACCACCGACCTGCGCAAACTCGACGACGTCGTCGCGAACATCTCGCAGAACCGGCAGGCGCTCGGCGACCTGCTGCAGAAGGCGCCGTTCGCGGTGTCGAACTTCGCGAACTTCATCGACGAGAAGACCGGAGCGGTGACCGCGAACGTCGCGGTGACCAACCTGCGCAGCCCGGCCGCCGTGGTGTGTGACAGCGCCGCCGCCGTCGCCCCGGCCGGTGCCGACGACCCGGCCGCCGCCTACGCCTGCCGCGCGGGCCTCGGCCCCCTGCTGGACCTGGCGCGGATCGACGCGCCGCCGGTCGCGGTCAACCCGATCCAGTACGGCGATCCCTCGGCGCCCGTGCTGCCCACGCCCCCGCTCCCGATCGGAGGGAACCGATGACCGGCCGGACGCCGCGTACCGCCCGGCTGAGCGTGGTCCTGCTCGTCGCCGCCCTGGGGGCGGCGGGCTGCGGGATCTCCAGCATCGGCGAACTCCCGGTGCCGCTGCGCCCCGGGACCGGCGACGGTTCCTACCAGGTCCAGGTGGAGCTGGCCCAGGTCGCGAACCTGGTGCCCAACGCCGAGGTGATGGTCGCCGACGTGCCGGTCGGCTCCGTCGTCCGGACCGAGGTCGACGACTGGAAGGCCCGGTTGACCGTGAGCCTGGACCGCGACGTGCGGCTCCCGGCGAACGCGACGGCCCGGGTCGCCCAGAAGTCCCTGCTCGGCGCGGAGTACCTGGAGCTCGCCCCGCCCGCGAACGCGGCTCCGGAGGGGAGCCTCGCCGACGGGGCGGTCATCCCGCTGGCGAACACCGGCCGCTACCCGGAGACCGAGGAGCTGCTCGGCGCGCTGTCGGTGGTGCTGAACGGCAGCGGGCTGCAGCAGGTCCGGACGATCACCACGGAGCTGAACAAGGTCTTCGACGGCCGCCAGCAGGACCTGCGCGGCCTGGTCGGGAACCTGGAGCGGTTCGTCGGTGGGCTCGACGCGCAGCGCGATGACATCGTCCGCGCGCTGGAGTCGCTCGACCGGCTCAGCGCCACGCTGAACGCGGACAACCAGACCATCGCCTCGGCGCTGGACACCCTGCCGGGCGCGCTGAAGGTGCTCAACGACGACCGTGCCCAGCTGGTGCGCACGCTCGAGGACGTCCAGCGGCTCGACCGTGCCACCGGGTCCCTGGTCGACCGCTCCCAGGAGGACCTCCTGGCGAACCTGCGCCAGGTGCGCCCCGCCGTGCAGCGCCTCGCCGACGCGGGCAGCGACCTGACCCGCGGCGTGGAGCTGCTGGCGACCTACCCGTTCCCGGCCTCGACGGCGTTCCCCGGGATCTTCCGGGGTGACTACGGCAACCTGTTCCTGGTACTGGACCTCACACCGGAGACCCTGCGCCACAACCTCGTCGACGGGTTCCAGCTCCCCGCGCCGGGCAGCCCCGGCGTGCTGGCGGTGCCGCCGCTGGGTGCTCCGCCCGCGCTGACCGCACCGCTGGAGCCGTTCGGGGAGGCCCTGCAGCAGCCGCTGGGGGCACTGCCCCTGCCGGGCGCGGCACCGGCACCGGCACCGGCCGGCGACGGGACCGAGGACGGCCAGGGCGGCCAGGGCGGGCTCCTCGGCGGACTGTTCGGAGGTGGCCGATGAGGCTCTCGTCGCTACGCATCAACGCCACCACGGGCCGCAAGCTCGTCGCGTTCGCGGTGATCGCCGCGATCGCCGTCGGGTGGGGGGCGGTGACCTACCTGAACGTGCCCCGCATGCTCGGGATCGGGCGCAACGCCGTCACCCTGGAGCTCCCGGCCGGCGCCGGTCTCTACACCAACGGCGTGGTGACCCTGCGCGGCGTCACCATCGGCCAGGTCGACGAGGTCCGGCTCACCCCGACCGGGGTCGAGGCCGACATCCAGGTGCTCGACGACCACCCGATCCCGGTCGACTCCGCGGTGGAGGTCAGCAGCGTCTCCGCGGTCGGTGAGCAGTACGTCAACTTCGAGCCGCGCACGACCGCCGGCCCCTTCATCGAGGACGGCGCGGTCGTCCCCGCCGACCGGGTGGTGCTGCCGACGACGACCGGTGAACTGCTGGAGAAGGCCAACGCACTCGCCGCGTCGGTGCCGGGGCAGAAGTTCAACGCCACCGTCGACGACCTCGGGAAGGCGTTCGCCGGCAGTGGCGACGACCTGCAGCGGCTGATCGACTCGCTCGACCTGCTCACCACCGAGGCCCAGGCCAACCTGGACCCGACGGTCCGGCTGATCGAGGACGCCGCGCCGGTGCTGGACACCCAGAACGCCACCTCCGGTGACATCCGGACCTACCTGGCGAACCTGGCGTCGTTCACCGGCCGGCTCGCGGAGGCCGACGGCTCGCTCCGGTCGACCCTCGGCGTGTTCCCGCCGGCCCTCGACGAGGTCGCGAGCTTCGTGAAGCAGGTCGGGGACCCGCTCCCGCAGCTGCTCGGGAACCTGACCTCGGTCGGTGAGGTGACCCGGGTCTACGTCCCGCACCTGCAGCAGACGCTGACGATCCTGCCGTCGATGCTGCAGGCGTCGATCGGGACGCTGAGCAGCTCGCCGGTCCCGGGCACGATCAAGATCAACCTGCAGACGCAGGTCAACGATCCCGCGCCGTGCACCGAGGGCTTCGTCGTCGACCGGCGTCCGCCGAACGACAGCTCGCCGGCCCGGCCGCCGAGCGACGTGCGCTGCAAGGACGCCGACCCGCTCAAGGCGGCCCGCGGCGGCAAGGCCTACGCCTGCCCGCCCGGAGCCCCGGTCCCCGGCGGTCGGGGCCCGGACGCCCGGTCCTGCGGCCTGAACTTCCAGAGCCCCGAGGAGGCCGAGGCCGCGCGCCGGGCAGCGATCGACACCCAGATGGAGGTCGCCGGTACACAGACCACGAGCACCGCGGACAACCTGCTGCGCTCGGACAGGCTGCCCAGCGGCGGGCCGAACACCGACCCGGAGGAGAACCAGCCCTACGCCCCGGGGGAGCAGGGCTACCTGCCCTCCGACGCCGTCGCGCTGGACGGGATCTTCCTGCCGCCGGGCAGCACCACCCCGATCGTCGACGGGAACCAGGTCCCGTCGTCGAACACCGGGTGGCAGGGCATCGTGCTGGACCCGCTCGGCGCCACCGCTCCGGCCGGAGCGGGCGGATGAGCGCCCCGGCCGAGGACGCCGCGGTCGACACGGTCGGCGTGGTCGAGGAGGACTCGACTGCGTCCCGGCGGCGACGCCTGCCCGCGGGAGCGCTGCTGCCGGCCGGACTGGGCGTGGTCGTGGCGCTGCTGGCGGTGCTGGTCACCGTGCTGGCCGTCCGGCTGGCACCGGCGGCGGGGGACGACGAGCCGGCCCTGGTGGCCGCCCGCCAGACGGTGACCGATCTGCTCACCATCGACCCGGCGACCGCGCAGGACACCCTCGCGCGACTCACCGCCGGATCGACGGGGGAGTTCGCGAGCCAGCTCGCGGGCCGGTCCGCCGGCTTCGTCGGCGCGATCCGGGACGCCGAGGTCACCTCGACCGGATCGGTCGTCGCGGCCGGTGTCGCCGAGCACGGGCCGGGGCGGGCGGTGGTGCTCGTGTCCGCGAACTCGACGGTGCGCAACACCCAGGTCCCCCAGGGTGAACCCCGCCAGTACCGGATGCGACTGACCGTGCAGGAGGAGGACGGACGATGGCTGGAGGCTTATTCAGGCCCCGTGATATAACGATCTAGCCCGGAGGCTTATTCAGGCCCCGTGAAATAACGATCTAGCCCGGCGTGTCGGGTTGGGCGACAGCCCGTCCATCGCGAATATTGGTTTGCCGAATCAATCCGAGATGAACGGGCTGCCGCAGTATGTACTATACCACTGGTTTCCGGCGTGATGAAATTCAGGATCTTGTCGCTATAGTGTATGAGCAGGATCAGCGGGACGCGACGGAGGCACGTTTGTCTTGGCCGCCGGTTCTGGGGTTGTTCTGGTCGGTGGTGATCACGTTGGCGTATCTGCGCGGGAATCGTGTGCAGTGGGAGTTGGCGGAAACCTATGGGGTGTCGCAGTCGACGGTTAGTCGAGCGATCACGGGGGTGACACCGTTGCTGGCACAGGCGCTGCGGAGTGTCGTTCCGACGGCAGAGGAGCTTCGTGCCGATCGGCAGTACATCATCGATGGAACCTTGCTGCCCTGCTGGTCATGGGCCGCGGTGCCGGGTCTGTGGTCGGGCAAGCATCGCACCACCGGCGTCGTCGTCCAGGTCGCAGCCACCCTGGAAGGGCAGCTGTCGTGGATCTCCGACCCGACCCCAGGCTCCCGACACGACCTATATTGCCTCGACCAATCCGGCGCCCTCGACCACCTCGCCACATACCCCCCGATCGGCGATAAAGGATACATCGGGCGCGGCATGCTCACCCCGTTCAAAAAACCACCCGGCCGGGAACTTCTCGACTGGCAAAAAACATTCAACAAGAGCCTCAACCACACACGCGCCACCATCGAACGAGTCATCGCCCATATCAAAACGTGGAAAGTTCTCCACACAGACTACCGGCGGCCCTACGCCACATTTAAAACGACAATCTCGGCAGTCATCGGACTCATCTTCTACACACTTACCTGACGGAGCCTGAATAAGCCTCCTGGTCTCCCGACTGGAGTTCGTGCCGTGAGGCCGGTCGGCGACGACGGCGGGTCCCACCGGATCGACGACCGGACCGGCGTGGGCACCGGGGACACCGAGGACCGGGGCACGACCGGCGGCGCCGCCCGCCCGGCTCGGTCCCGGCGGCGCATGCTGGTCATCGGGTTGACCGCCGTGGCGGCGGTGCTGGCCGTCGTCGCGGGGGTGCTCGGGGCGATGCTCGCCTCGGGCGGCGCCGAGGAGCGGACCCGGGCCGACGTGCTGGCCGCGACCACGACGCAGCTGCAGACCCTGCTGTCCTACGACGGCACCAAGCTCGACGCGGCCGCCAGGGTCGTCGACGAGGCGACGACCGGTAGCTTCCACGACGACTACGAGCGGCTCTTCGACGAGTCGGTCCGCCCGAACGCGGAGCGGCTGAAGGCACGCACGCTGGCCCGCGTGGTCGGGGCCGCGTGGATCGGTTCCGAGGGCGGCGACGCGAAGGTGCTCGCCTTCGTCAACCAGAGCACGACGACCGACCAGGGGGAGCGGGTGGACACCGTGGCGGCGACCGTGACGATGCGCGAGGTCGACGGCCGATGGCTGATCGCCGGTCTGGACCAGGCGTGACGGCGGGCGAGCGGACGGACCGCGCCGAGGCGGCCACCGGGTCCGCTGCGGGACCCGACACCACGGCGTCCGACACGGGGCGGCGGGGCCTCCTGCTCCCGGCGGCAGCGGTCCTGCTGCTCCTGCTGGCCCTCACCGGTGCGGTCCTCGTCGGACTGGGCTGGGTGTCCACCAGCCGCGCCGAGGCCGACCGGCGGGAGATCACCGACGTGTCGACCCGCGTCGTGAACGACTTCATCAGCATCGGCGGCGACAACGCCCGCCAGCGCAGCGAGGACCTGCTCGCCGTCGCCGCGGAGCCGTTCCGCACCGAGCTCGGCCGCTTCTCCGAGGTGTTCGGGAAGATCCTGGTGGAGGGGAAGGTGTCGACCGAGGGACGCATCGACGCCGTCGGGATCGAGCGGGCCGACGACGACACCGCCGTCGTGTTGGTCAGCGCGAGCACCACCGTCCGCAACTCCGAGATCCCCGACGGCGCGAAGCGGGACTTCCGGATGCTGCTGACGCTCGCCCACCAGGAGGGCTCGTGGAAGGTCTCGACCGTGGAGGTCGCACCGTGAGGGTCCCGCTCCCCGGCCGGCGCGCCGTGACGACGACGGCAGGCGTGCTCGCCGTGGTCGTCGCCGTGGCGGCCGTCGTGGTCCACCTGGTCGTCGTCCGCCCGGCCCAGCAGATCGAGCAGGCCAGGACCGACGGGCTCGCCGCCGCCCGGACCCTCACCGAGCAGGTCCTCAGCTACCGGCCCGCGTCCCGGGACGCCGACCTCGCACGGGCCCGCGGGCTCGTCACCGGAGACTTCGGCCGCCAGTTCGGCACCGTCCTCGACTCGGTCGTGGGCCCGGCGCTGGACCGCGGGGTCGGTACCCGCACGACGGTGACCCGGGCCGGTGTCGTCGACGCCCGGCCCGACCGGGTCACCACCCTGCTCTACCTGACCCAGGACGCCAGCCGCGGCGCCGACGACAAGCGGACCACCGTCGGCCGTGCCGAGGTGATCGTCGAGTTCGTCGACGGGCGCTGGCTGGTGTCGGACCTGCGAAACTTCTAGGGTGTGTCCTGTAAGTCGGTGCGCAGCCACAACACGATGGTCGCGATGATGATCTCGGATCGGTAGTAGGCGGCTCGTTTGGCGTAGCGGGTGGCCAGGCCGCGGAACTGCTTGAGCCGGTTGAAGCAGCGCTCGACGACATTGCGGTTGGTGTAGAGCCACGGGTCGAACGTCGGTGGTCGCCCACCACGGCTGCCCTTGGCCGCGCGGCGGGCGATCTGGTCGGACTTCTCCGGGCTGGTGAACGCGATCCCTCGACGCCGCAACGCGGCTCGGGTCGAGGGATGGGAGTAGGCCTTGTCGGCCAGCACTCGGTCCGGGCGCTTGCGGGGCCGGCCCGGGCCGTCGCGACCGACCGAGATCTGGTCGAGCAGGGGCAACAGGCGCGGGTTGTCCCCGGCCTGACCGGGAGTCAGGATGATCGACATCGGCAGGCCGCGTCCGTCGACGGCGAGGTGAATCTTGCTGGTCAGCCCGCCGCGAGACCGTCCACGGGCTTCTCCGTCGACGGCGATGGCTTCAACCCACGCGGTGGTGCAGCCCCCTTTTTCCGGGCACCGGCGGAGTGCTGGTGGGCCCGAACACTGCTGGAGTCGATGCTGACGGTCCACTCCACCACGCCCACGGAGTCGTCCTTGACGATCACGTGGTCGAGGATGCGTTCCCAGGTTCGGTCCTTGGTCCAGATCCGCAGTCGTTCGTGCGCGGTCTTCCATGGCCCGTAGCGCTCGGGTAGGTCCCGCCAGGGCGCGCCGGTGCGGAGCTTCCACAGGATCGCGTTGATCACCTGGCGGTGATCGCGCCACCGACGGCCCCCACTCGCGACCGGTGGCAACAGCGGCTCGATCCGTGCCCAGGCCTCGTCGGTCAACTCACCACGTCCTACCACCCGGCCATGATCGCCGACCGCAGATCAGAACCCTTACAGGACACACCCTAGTACGCGAACTGCGAGTCGAGAGGCCACGAGATGACGGGCGTCGAGGTGAAGGTCGAGGGACTGACGAAGTCCTTCGGTCCGGCCAACATCTGGTCGGACGTGACACTGACCCTGCCCGCGGGCGAGGTGTCGGTGCTGCTGGGCCCGTCGGGTACCGGCAAGTCGGTGTTCCTGAAGTCGCTGATCGGGCTGCTCAAGCCCGAGCGGGGATCGATCGTCATCGAGGGTGTGGATCTGTGCAAGTGCTCGGAGTCCGAGCTGTACGAGATCCGGAAGCTGTTCGGGGTGCTGTTCCAGGACGGTGCGTTGTTCGGGTCGATGAACTTGGAGGCTTATTCAGGCCCCGTGAAATAACGATCTAGCCCGGCGTGTCGGGTTGGGCGACAGCCCGTCCATCGCGAATATTGGTTTGCCGAATCAATCCAAGATGAACGGGTTGTCGCAGTATGTACTATACCACTGGTTTCCGGCGTGATGAGATTCAGGATCTTGTCGCTATAGTGTATGAGCAGGATCAGCGGGACGCGACGGAGGCACGTTTGTCTTGGCCGCCGGTTCTGGGGTTGTTCTGGTCGGTGGTGATCACGTTGGCGTATCTGCGCGGGAATCGTGTGCAGTGGGAGTTGGCGGAAACCTATGGGGTGTCGCAGTCGACGGTTAGTCGAGCGATCACGGGGGTGACACCGTTGCTGGCACAGGCGCTGCGGAGTGTCGTTCCGACGGCGGAGGAGCTTTGTGCCGATCGGCAGTACATCATCGATGGAACCTTGCTGCCCTGCTGGTCATGGGCCGCGGTGCCGGGTCTGTGGTCGGGCAAGCATCGCACCACCGGCGTCGTCGTCCAGGTCGCAGCCACCCTGGAAGGGCAGCTGTCGTGGATCTCCGACCCGACCCCAGGCTCCCGACACGACCTATATTGCCTCGACCAATCCGGCGCCCTCGACCACCTCGCCACATACCCCCCGATCGGCGATAAAGGATACATCGGGCGCGGCATGCTCACCCCGTTCAAAAAACCACCCGGCCGGGAACTTCTCGACTGGCAAAAAACATTCAACAAGAGCCTCAACCACACACGCGCCACCATCGAACGAGTCATCGCCCATATCAAAACGTGGAAAGTTCTCCACACAGACTACCGGCGGCCCTACGCCACATTTAAAACGACAATCTCGGCAGTCATCGGACTCATCTTCTACACACTTACCTGACGGAGCCTGAATAAGCCTCTTGTTCGACAACATCGCGTTCCCGTTGCGGGAGCACACGCGCAAGTCGGAGTCGGCGATCCGGGACATCGTCATGGAGAAGATCGACATGGTCGGTCTGGTGGGTGCGGAGGGGAAGCTGCCGGGGGAGATCTCGGGTGGTATGCGCAAGCGTGCGGGGTTGGCGCGGGCGTTGGTGCTGGATCCGAAGATCATTTTGTTCGATGAGCCGGACTCGGGTCTGGATCCGGTGCGGACGGCGTACCTGAACCAGTTGATCATCGATTTGAACGCGATGACGGATTCGACGTTCCTGATCGTGACCCATGACATCAACTCGGCGCAGACGGTGCCGGACAACATCGGTCTGCTGTATCGCAAGCATCTGGCGATGTTCGGTCCGCGGGAGGTGTTGTTGACCTCGGACGAGCCGGTGGTGGCGCAGTTCCTGAACGGGCGTCGTGAGGGTCCGATCGGGATGTCGGAGGAGAAGGACGCTGCGCAGGCTGCCCGGGAGATGGAGGAGGCGGGTGAGCTGGAGGGTCGTCCGCCGATGAAGCCGCAGTTGGTGGCCTCGACGGGGATGTCGGACCGGAAGGCGGTGCACCGTCGCCGGGAGCGCGTCGAGGCGATGCTGCACGAGCTGCCGCAGTCGGCGCAGGAGGCGATCCGGGAGCAGTACGCCGATGCCGACGCCACCGCGCAGCTCGCCGGGCCGTCGCGGGACGGCAGCACCCGGCAGGAGGCGCGGGCGGGAGCGGGCGGCGACGACTGGCCCACCGACGTGCAGCCGCGGGTACGGGGCTGAGGCGGGTCGTTCCCGGCCCGACGTCGTGGCGCCCGCGCCGGGTGGGACCCACCCGACGCGGGCGGACCGCGCTCAGGGGGACAGCACGATCAGCGGACAGTCGGCCGACGGGTGCGCCAGCACCGTCGCGGTGACGCCGTAGACCGCGGCGATCCGCTCCGGGGTCAGCACCTGCGCGGGCGTCCCCGTGGCCACGGCCCGGCCGGCGTCGAGCAGGCACAGCCGGTCGCAGTAGCGCGCGGCCCGGTTCAGGTCGTGCAGGGCCACCAGCGCGGGCAGGCCCAGCTCGCGCACCAGTGTCAGCAGTTCCAGCTGGTGGCGGACGTCGAGGTGGTTGGTCGGCTCGTCCATCACCAGCAGCGCCGGGCGCCCGACCAGTGCCCGCGCGACCAGTGCGCGCTGCCGCTCGCCGCCGGACAACGTGGCGAAGCGTCGTCCGGCGAGGCGGGTGAGCTCCAGCAGCTCCAGGGCGGCGGCGACCAGGGCGTCGTCGACCGGGTCGTCGGCGGCGAGCGGGCGCTTGTGCGGCGAGCGCCCCATCGTGACGACCTCGCGCACGGTCAGCGGGAAGTCCGAGGGCATGTCCTGCAGGACCACGCCGACCCGCTGGGCCACCCACCGCGCCGGGACCCGCCGCACGTCGGTCCCCTCGACCAGGACCGTCCCCGACGACGGCACCCCGACCCGGTAGACGGTGCGCAGCAGCGAGGACTTGCCGCTGCCGTTCGGGCCGAGCAGCCCGACCACCTCGCCCGGGCCGACGGTCAGCGAGACCCCGGCGACCAGCGTGGCCGTCCCGGCGACGACGTGCACGTCGTCGATCTCCAGGGGGGTCACCGCGCACCCTCCCGGCGCCCGTCGCGGCGCAGCAGCCACACGAAGAACGGGCCGCCGACCAGCGCCGTGACGATGCCGACCGGCAGCTCCTCGGGGATGACGACGGTCCGCGCGACCAGGTCGGCCAGCACCGTGAACAGTGCGCCGACCAGAACCGCGACCGGCAGTCCCCGCCGGTGGCCGGACCCGACGAGGAACCGGACGACGTGCGGCAGCATCAGCCCCACGAAGCCGATCACCCCGCTCACCGCGACCGTCACCCCGACCAGCACGGCGACGACGACGAACATCGCCTGCCGGAACCGGTGCACGTCCAGCCCGAGGGCGCCCGCGCTCTCGTCGCCGGCCAGCAGCAGGTCCAGGTCACGCGCCCGCGACACGAGCACCACGACCCCGGCGCCGAGGACGACCGCCGGCACCACCAGCACGTCCCAGCGGGCGGCGCCGAACCCGCCGAGGGTCCAGAACAGCACCTGCGACGCCAGCGTGGGACTGGGCGCGGTCAGCACCAGCAGGCTGGTCAGCGCCGAGAGCACCGACCCGACCGCGACACCGCCGAGGATCAGCCGCAGGACGGTGATCCGCCCGCCGGAGCGGGCGATGACCAGCACCACGGCGAGGGTCAGCAGCGCACCGGCGAACGCGGCCACGTTCAGCGTGAGCGCGCCCGCGCCGAGCAGCCCGAACCGCATCACGACCACCGCGCCCGTCGCCGCCCCCGCGGAGACGCCGATGACGCCCGGCCCGGCCAGCGGGTTGCGCACCACGGCCTGCAGCACCATCCCGGCCACCGTCAGCGCCGCGCCGACCAGCCCGGCGAGCAGCACCCGGGGCAACCGGGTGTCGGCGATGATCAGGTCGTCGGCCCGCGACCAGTCCGGGTCGGGCACCCAGGCGGTGCCGCCGACCCGGTGGGCGAGGATCCGCCAGGTCACCGACCAGGGCACGTGCACCGAGCCCGTGGTGAGCGCGAGGCCGGCGGCGAGCACCAGCAGCACCGCCAGGACGGCGACCGCCGTCGCCGTCGGCACCCGGCCGCGCCCGCCGTCGCGGCCCGCGCCACGACCGGCGCCGCGGGCCGGCGCGGGATCGGGGAGCGGCCCGTCCGGGCGCAGCACCGCGAGGAGCCGCGCGCGCCCGGTCACCGGAACCGGTCGGGGTGCAGCTCGCGGGCCAGCCGCTCGACGGCGTCGACCGAGCGCGGCCCGGGCTGGGCCTCCGACAGCGGGACCGTCGGGAACGGACCGGCCAGCGCGGGCAGTCCGGCGAGTGCCGGCGTCGCGCGCAGCGTCGCGATCTTCGACTCGACGCTCGGGTCGAGGTAGTCGTAGATGAGGACGACGGCGGGGGCGCGGCGGACGACCTGCTCCCAGGACACCTCGCCCCAGCGCTGGTCGAGGTCGGCGAACACGTTGCGCCCCCCGGCACGCTCGATCATGTCGGTGAGCAGCGCCCGGCCGCCCGCGGTGCGGGGCGCGTCGGTGCCGCTGTTGCAGACGAACACCGGCACCGGATCGACGGTCCCGAGCTGCGCCGCGACGGCGTCGAGCCGGGCCCGCATGCCCTCGACGCTGCGCTCGGCCCGCTCCGGCACCCCGAAGATCGCGCCGATCCGGGTCGTCTCGCCGAACAGGTCCTCGAAGCCCGAACGCCCCTCCCGGCACGACTCGGGGTTGAGGTGGCTGTCGATGCCCAGCTCGGCGAGCCGCGCACGGGTGTGTCCGCTGGACTCGGAGAATCCGTCGGGGTAGCCGGAGTAGACGAAGTCGGGCTCGGCGGCGAGCAGCTGCTCCAGCGACGGCTGGCCCGGCGCGAGCACCGGCACCGTCGCGTACGCCGCGGCGTAGCGCTCGCCAATCGGCCGGTTCCTCAGGTACGCCGTCCCGACCATCGACCGCTCCACCCCGAGCTCCAGCAGCAGCTCGGTGGCGTTCGAGGTCAGGGTGACCGCCCGGGTGGGCGGCGCGGTGTAGGTCGTGGTCACGCCGCAGTTGTCGTCGACGACCGGGAACCCCGCGGCCGGCGCCCCACCGGCCGGGGCGTCGGTGACGGCGGCGCCGCACCCGGCGAGCAGCAGCAGGGACAGGGCGGCGCCGACGACGCGCAGACGGGGTGGGAGCACCGACCCAATGTATGAAAACCTCGTCAGATGTCCATAGTGTCCGGTGTGAGATGGGGCGTGCTCACCCACGCGGCCGGCCCGCGCGACGCGGCGTCCGAGCTGGCCGACACCGTCGGCCTCGCGGTGCTCGCCGAGGAGCTGGGGTTCGCGTCGTTCTGGCTGGCCCAGCACCATCTCGGCGCCCAGCAGGGGCACGCGTCCTCACCGCTGGTGGTCCTGGCCGCGGTCGCCGCAGCCACCTCGCGGATCCGGCTGGGCACCGCCGTCGTCGTGGCGTCGCTGGAGCACCCGCTGCGCCTCGCCGAGGACGCGGCCACCGTCGACGTGCTCAGCGGTGGCCGGCTCGAGCTGGGACTGGGCGCCGGGTCCGACCCGGGCGTCGCCGAGGCGTTCGGCGTCGACCCTGCGCAGCGGCACGCCCGCCTGGGCGCCGCCCTGGACGCGCTCACCGGCACCGGCCCGGCCGTCACCCCGCGAGCACCGGGTCTGCGGGAGCGGCTGTGGCTGGCGACGTCGTCCCCCGAGGGCGTCGACACCGCCGCGCGCCACGGCCTGGGGCTGCTGTCGGGGCGTCGCTCCGGCCCGGCCGGCCCCGACGACCGACGCTCCGCCGGGCTGCTGGCCCGATTCCGGGCCGCCGGGGGTGCCCGGGTCGGGCTGTCCCGGCCGGTGCTTCCCGGCTCCTCGCGCGCGGCCGTGCACGCGCTGCTCGCGCCGCACGTCGCCCGGCGCGGACACGATCCGGCGGCCTGGTTCGCCGCCGGGAACGTCCACGCCGGCACCGGCCCCGAGGTGCGCGCCGCACTGGCGGCGGATCCCTGCCTGCCGTACGCCACCGACCTGCTCTGCCACGTCCAGCCCGCCCGGCTGACCCTGGCCGAGCTACGTCCGGTCCTGCGCGGGCTGGCGGAGCTGGCCGGCGCACCGCCGGTCGCGGCCGGACCGGGGACGACCGGGGCCACCCCGGCCGGCCGCGGGGGCGCCCGCTGCGGGCCGCTCAGCCCGGCGGCAGCGCCGGATCGGCCTTGAGCGCGACCCCGGACAGCTTCAGCCGCCGCGCCTCGCTCATCAGCAGCGCCAGGGTGGTCGCCGCGGCGGCGTAGCCGGTGCCGTGCGGCGGGCGGACGTTGGAGATGCAGTTGCGCTCGGAGTCGCGGCGCCCGCGGTGGGCGTCGTAGGTGAAGTACAGCCCCAGCGAGTCCACCGAGCTCATCCCCGGCCGCTCCCCGACGAGCACGACGACGTGCCGGGCGCCGAGGGCGGAAGCGATCTCGTCGCCGAGCGCGACCCGGGCCTGGGTGGCGATCACGACCGGGGCCACCCGCCAGCCGTCGAGCCGTTCCAGGATCTCGGCGAGCATCCCCGGGGCGTGCTCGGCGACCGCGCGGGGCGAGAGCCCGTCGGCGACGACGAGCGCCACGTCGTGGTCGCCGCGGGGCAGCTCGGTGCCCGCGGCGAGGCGGCGGCCCAGGTCGGGCCGGGTCAGGTACTCGGTGCGGTCGGCGGGCGCGCCCGCGGCGTGCAGCGTGGACACCCCCAGCCCGGTGATCCGCTCGGCGAGCGCGTCGACGTCGAGCGGGGTGTGCACGGCGTCGCGGGCGGCGGCGTGCGCGGCGCGCAGCTCCAGCAGCCGCGCGGTCGGCAGGGCGTCCCCGGCGCGGCCGAGCGCCACCCGGGCCCGGGTGGAGGCGCGCAGCACGTCGAGCGGGTCGCTCACCGGACACCCGCGGTCAGGGTCCGGACGGCGCCCGCGGGCAGGTCCCGCAGCCGCCCGTCGCCGTCGAGCATGTCCATCGTGGTCAGCCACGCCTCGAACTCCGGCGCGGGACGCAGCCCGAGCACCTGGCGGGCGTAGAGCGCGTCGTGGAAGGACAGCGACTGGTAGTGCAGCATCACGTCGTCGCCGCCGGGCACGCAGATGACGAACGAGCAGCCCGCCGCGCCGAGCAGGGTGAGCAGCGCGTCGGTGTCGTCGGCGTCGGCCTCGGCGTGGTTGGTGTAGCAGACGTCGACACCCATCGGGACGCCGAGCAGCTTCCCGCACATGTGGTCCTCCAGCCCGGCGCGGGTGATCTGCTTGCCGTCGAGCAGGTACTCCGGCCCGATGAACCCGACGACGGTGTTGACCAGCAGCGGGTCGAACGCCCGCGCCACGGCGTAGGCGCGGACCTCCAGCGTCTGCTGGTCGACGCCGTGGTGGGCGTCGGCGGACAGCGCGGACCCCTGGCCGGTCTCGAAGTACATGCACTGCGTGCCGACGGTGCCGCGGTCCAGCGACAGCGCGGCGGAGTGCGCCTCCCGCAGCATCGCCAGGGTCACCCCGAACCCGGTGTTCGCGGCCTCGGTCCCGGCGATCGACTGGAACACCAGGTCGACCGGGGCGCCGCGTTCCATGATCTCGATCGAGGTCGTGACGTGGGCGAGCACGCAGGACTGGGTGGGGATGTCGTAGCGGGTGCGGACCTCATCGATCAGGTGCAGCAGGTCGGTGGTGCGCGGCGGCGAGTCCGTCGCCGGGTTGATGCCGATGACGGCGTCGCCGCAGCCGAGCAGCAGCCCGTCGACGATCGAGGCGGTCACCCCGGCGGGGTCGTCGGTGGGGTGGTTGGGCTGCAGCCGGGTCGCCATCGTGCCGGGCAGCCCGACCGTCGAGCGGAACGCGGTGACGACCGGGGTGCGCCGCCCGACGGCGATCAGGTCCTGCAGCCGCATGAGCTTGGAGGTCGCCGCGACCATCTCCGGGGTCAGCCCGGGGGCGAGCGCGGTGGTGTCGGTGGCCGGGTCGAGCAGGTGCTCGCGGAACTCGCCGACGGTCATCGACGCGACCGGGGCGAACGCCTCGGCGTCGTGCGAGTCGACGATCAGGCGGGTCACCTCGTCGTCCTCGTAGGGGACGACCTGCTCGTCGAGGAAGGTGGCGAGCGGCAGGTCGGCCAGCACCGTCTGGGCGGCGACCCGTTCCTGTTCCGAGCGGGCCGCGACCCCGGCGAGCACGTCCCCGGACCGTTGTGGCGTGGCCGCGGCCAGCAGTGCGCGCAGGTCGGCGAACTCGTGGGTGTGGCCCCCGAGCGTGGTCCGGCGGACCGTCACGTGAGCTCCTCCTCCGCGCGGGCCAGCGCGGCGAACTCCTCGTCGGGTGCCGCGGCGACCAGGTGGTGTCGTGAGTAGAGCGCGAAGTACAGCATGAACAGGGCGAAGGCGCCGAGGGTCGCGCCGGCGGCGATCGGGTCGACCAGGAAGGTCGCGACGACCGCCAGCACCGCGACGACCAGGGCGAACCCGGTCGTCGCGACCCCGCCCGGGGTGCGGTAGGGGCGGGGCATCTCCGGTGCGGTCCGGCGCAGCACGATGTGGCTGACCATCATCAGCACGTACGACAGTGCCGCCCCGAACACCGCCATGTTGAGCAGCACCGCGCCCTGCCCGGTCAGCGACAGTAGGAACCCGATCACGCCGGGCACGACGAGCGCGAGCGTGGGGGCCTTGCGACCGTTGGTCACCGACAGGGCCCGGGGCAGGTACCCGGCCCGCGACAGCGCGAAGGTCTGCCGGGAGTAGGCGTAGATGATCGAGAAGAAGCTGGCGACGAGCCCGGCGAGACCGACGTAGTTGACGACGACGCCCGCCGTGGACCCGCCGAGCGCCTCCACCAGCGGGTTGCCCGACTCCGAGAGCGCCTGCGCGCCGAGCGCCCCGGTCGCCAGCACCAGCACCAGCGCGCCGGTGACGAGCAGGACGAGCATCGCCGCGACGATCCCGCGGGGGACGTTGCGCTCCGGGTCGCGGGCCTCCTCCGCCGCGAGCGGGACGCCCTCCAGGGCGAGGAAGAACCAGATCGCGAACGGCACCGCCGACCAGATCCCCAGCCAGCCGAACGGCAGGAACGCCGAGGCGCCGGCGGCGTCGGTCGGCGGGATGTCGACGAGGTTGCCCGCGTCGAACAGCGGCACCGCGGCGGCGGCGAAGATCAGCAGTCCGACCACGGCGATCGCGGTGATCACGAACATGACCTTGAGCGCCTCGCCCACGCCGGCGATGTGGATGCCGATGAACAGCACGTACGCGGCCAGGTAGACCCACCAGCCGTCGGTGATGCCGAACAGGCCGAGCGACTCGACGTAGGCGCCGATGAAGGTGGCGATGGCGGCCGGGGCGATCGCGTACTCGATGAGGATCGCGGTGCCGGTCGCGAACCCGCCCCACGGGCCGAGCGCGCGCCGGGCGAAGGTGTAGCCGCCGCCCGCCGCCGGCAGCGCCGAGGACAGCTCGGCCATCCCCAGCACCATCGCGAAGTACATGGCGGCGATGACGACGCCGGCGATCAGCAGCCCGCCGAACCCGCCCTCGGCGAGACCGAAGTTCCATCCCGAGTAGTCGCCGGAGATGACGTAGCTGACGCCGAGACCGGCGAGCAGGACCCAGCCCGCCGCCCCGGTGCGCAGCCGTCGTCGCTCCAGGTAGTCCGACGGATCGTTCGCCATGGCGTCCTCCCGGGGCGCGTCGTCACCGACGGGGCCCGTCGGGTGTGGACAAGCTAGGGAGTCCGGCCCGGTCGCGGACAGGGCCGCGCGGGGTAAACGGTGTGAGGAATGTGTGTCGCCACAGGGGCGGTAGGACACACGATCGTCACAGTCGACGGGTACGGGACGGCCGACCGCGCCGCGGGGTCAGCGCTCGGCCGGCGGCGTGCGCAGCGCCGCGTCCACCATGTCCAGCAGGTCGGCCTCCAGCCGCTCCCGCACCGCCGGTTCCAGGTCCGCCGCCCACAGCGGTCGTCCGCCGATCCCGTCGGCGGCGGCGAGGACCAGCGTGCGCGTCGCCTCCGGCACCCCGTCCCCGGCGAGCGCGGCCTGCCAGCGCTCGTCGTCCACCCGGGCCAGGTCGAGGACCTCGGGCACCGCGAGGAGCTGGGCGATCAGGGTGAACCGTTCCAGGGCCTCGCCCTCGTCGACCGGTGCCAGGCTGGCCCGCACGTAGGCGCGCACCAGCCGTCCGGGGGTGCCCTCGGGTTGGTCGAGGTGGGCGTGCACGGCGTCCCAGAACGTGTCGAGCTCCACCTGCGCCAGGGCGACGAGCAGCGCGGTCTTGCTGGGGAAGTGGTAGACGAGTCCGCCCTTGGAGATCCCGGCCTCCCGCGCGACGAGGTCGAGCGTCGCCCCGATGCCGTGCGTGCGGATGGCGGACGCGGCGGCGTCGAGCACCAGCTTGCGTGTGTCCTCCGGGGACCGTCCGGTCGTGCGACCCATGCGTCCATCCTCCCGTCCGGTGCCGGCGAGACGGACACCACGTCGAAACTAAACCGACCAGTCGGTACAGTTTTGCTCATGTACGCCGACACCACCACCCAGGGGCTCACGCCCCGCCGCCGCTGGGCGGCCCTCGCGGTGCTGTCGATCGCCGTCCTGGTCCTCGCGGTCGACAACACCGTCCTCTACCTCGCCGTGCCCTCGCTGACCGCGGACCTGTCGCCGACGGCGACCGAGATCCTGTGGATCGGCGACGTCTACTCCCTGGCCCTGGCCGGGCTGCTCGTCGTCATGGGGTCGCTGGCCGACCGGGTCGGCCGCAAGCGGCTGCTGCTGGTCGGCGCCGCCGCGTTCGGGGCGGCGTCGCTGTTCGCGGCGCTGTCCACCACCCCCGCGATGCTCATCGTGGCCCGGCTGCTGCTCGGCGTCGCCGGCGCGACGCTGATGCCCTCGACGCTGTCGCTGATCCGGACCGTGTTCACCGACCCGGCCGAGCGGGCCCGGGCCGTCGCGGCCTGGGCGGCCGCGGCCAGCGGCGGTGCCGCGGTCGGCCCGCTGGTCGGCGGCGCGCTGCTGGAGCACTTCTCCTGGGGCTCGGTGTTCCTGATCAACGTCCCGATCATGGTCGTGCTGATCGTGGCCGGGGTGTGGCTGCTGCCCGAGTCGCGCGACCCCGCACCGGGGCCGTTCGACCTGGTCTCGGCGCTGCTGTCGATGGCCGCGATCGTGCCGGTCGTGTGGGCGGTCAAGCACACCGTCACGGCCGGGATCGACGTCGCCGGCGTCGCCGCGCTGGCGACCGGGCTCGCGTTGGGCGCGCTGTTCGTCCGTCGCCAGCGGCGTCTGACCGTCCCGCTGATCGACGTGTCGCTGTTCGCCCGCCCGGCCTTCGCCGGCTCGGTGTTCGCCGGGTTCATGGCCGTGTTCGCCCTCATCGGGACGCTGTTCTTCTTCTCCCAGTACCTGCAGCTCGTGCGCGGGTTCTCACCGCTGCAGGCCGGTCTCGGGGAGCTGCCGACCACGCTGTCGGCGGTCGCCGTCGTCGCCGTCGTGGGGCGGTTCTCCCGCGCGCTGGGGCTCGGCCGGGCGATCGCGGTGAGCCTCGGGCTGGTCACCGGGGGGCTGGTGGCCGTCGCGGTCGCCGAGGGCTTCACCAGCTACCTGTGGCTGGCGCTGGCCCTGGTCCCGCTGGGGCTCGGCGTCGGCCTGACCCAGACGCTGACCACCGACGCGGTCGTGTCGTCGGTGCCGCCGCGCAAGGCGGGAGCGGCGTCGGCCATCTCCGAGACGGCGCTGGAGCTGGGGGTCGCGATGGGCGTCGCCGTCCTCGGGTCGGTGGTGTCGCTGATCTACCGCGACCGCCTCACGCTGCCCGCCGGGCTGGACCCGGCCGCACGGGCCGCGGTGACCGACTCGCTCGCCGCGGGAACGAACGCCCTCGACCCGGCCTCGCCGGTGCTCGACGGTGCCCGCGCCTCGTTCACCGTCGCCATGCAGACGACCTCGCTGATCGCCGCGGCGGTCACCCTGGCCGCGGCGATCGTCGCCTGGCGGACCATCCCGGCGACGGCCGGGACGGTCACGGAGGACGCGCCGTCGCGTCCGGTCGCCCACCGGGGCGGAGCGCGCCGGGGGTGACGGGCGGAGCGGGTCAGTTCCCGCCCGCGCCGCCCCCGCCGGGGCCGCCTCCGCCGGGGCCGCCCGGGGTCGCCGCGACGGTGGCCTGCGGCAGCAGGACCTGCTGGCCGTCGTCCAGGCCGGAGCGGACCTCGGTGAACTGGTCACCGACCAGGCCGGGGACGAACTGCCGGGTCACCGGGGCGCCGTCGTCGCCGGGCACGTCGACGACCGAGCGCCCGCCCTCCTGCCGGACGGCGGTGTTGGGCACCCGCAGCACCCCGTTGCGGGCCTCGGTGCGCACGTCGGCCTGCGCGGTCTGGCCGTCGCGCAGCTGGGGGTCGGTGCGGTTCAGCACGACGGTCGCGTAGTAGCTCACGACGCCGGAGAGCTGCGTCGCGGTCGGGGCGACGGCCACCACGGTCGCGGGCAGGCTCACCCCGGGCAGTGCGTCGACGGTGACGTCGACCGTCTGGTTCGGCGCGACCCGGGCCGCGTCGCTCTCCTCGAACGGGACGACCAGCTGGTAGGTCTGCAGGTCGTTGAGGGTGATGAACGGGGCCCCGCCGGCCGCGGACGCGCCGCCCCCGGTGGCCCCCGCGGCGCCCGATGCCGCCGACGCCGACCCGACGGCCTGCGGGATCCGGGCGTCGGAGCCGGGGGCGAGCGCGGTCGTGGAGCTCGCGGCGGGCACGACGTCGCCGACCGCGCCGTTGATCGCGGACACGGTGCCGGCGACCGGGGCGCGCAGCAGCGTGTCGTCCAGGCCGCGCTGGGCGTCGGCGAGGGTGTTGCGGGCGTCGGCGACCACGGCGTCCTGCACCGCGACGTCGGCCGGCGCGTCGTTGTTCGCCCCGGTGAGCTGGGATCGGGCGTCGGCGACCGCGCTCTCGGCGTTCGCGATCGAGACCCGGCCGGAGGCGGCCCCGGTGTCGCGGGTGCCCTCGGCCTGCGCCAGCGCCGTCTGGGAGGCGATGACCTGGCCCTTCGCCGTCGTCACGGCCTGCTCGTCGGCGGCGACGGCGGTGCAGGCCGGGTCGGTCGTGGCCGCGCCGAGTCCGGACCCGCCCGACGTGCCGGACCCGCCGGACAGGCCGCCGAGCAGGCCGCCGCCGGAGGACGCGGAGTCGGGCTCCGGGGTGGCCGGGGCCGGGGTGGCGGTCGCGGTGCTGCCACCGGAGCGCTTGCAGGCCCGCCGGTCGGTCTCCAGCTTCTCCTGCGCCGCGGCGAGCTGCTTGCGGTCGAAGGCCAGCTGGACCTTCGCCCGCTCGACGGCGGTGTCGTTCGCGGCGTTCTGCGCACCGACCTGGTCGCGGGTCGCGGCGAGCACCGACTCGGCCGAGCCCAGCGAGGTCTGTGCGGCCTCGACGGTGTTCGCGCCGGTCAGCTTGCCCAGCGACGCCTGCTGCTGGTCCAGGGCGGCCTGCGCGGCGACGACCTTCGACCGGGCCTCGGCGTCGTCCAGCCTGGCCAGCGGCTGCCCCGCCGCGACGGTCTCGCCGACCTCGACCAGCAGCTCGGTGATCCGGCCGCCCTCGGTGAACCCGAGGTTCTGCTGGGTGATCGACACCAGCGAGCCCGACGCCGACACCCCGGTGGAGACCACACCCCGGTCGACGACGGCCGTCGGCGGCGGTTGCTCCCCGCCGCTGCAGGCCGTGAGGCCGACGAGTCCGGCGAGCAGCAGGCTGCCCGCGAGCCGCAGTCGGGTCATGAAGTGCTCCTCAGCTGCTGTCACTGGTGCCGCAGTGCGTCGATGGGCCGCATCCGTGCGGCCCGGTTGGCGGGGAAACCGCCGGCGAGCAGCCCGATCAGCAGGCTGACCCCGAAGGCGAGCACCACCGATCCGGCCGACACCGTCGGGGCGGGGAAGTCGGGCACGAGGCGGGGCAGGACGATCCCGGCCAGCGCGGACACGCCGACGCCGAGCAGGATCCCGATGACCCCGCCGATGCCGGTCAGGACCATCGCCTCGATGAGGAACTGCTGCAGGATCGCGCGGCGGCGTGCGCCGATGGCCTTGCGGATGCCGATCTCGCGGGTCCGCTCGGTCACCGTGACCAGCATGATGTTGGCGACGCCGATGCTCCCGACCAGCAGCGAGATGCCCGCGACCGCCGCGACGAAGATCGTCACGAAGCTCAGGACCTGTGAGGACTGGTCGAGCAGGCTCTGCAGCGCGGTGACGGTGTAGTCGCGGTCCTGCGGGTCGTCGATGCGGTGCCGTTCGTCGAGGATCGTGGTGACCTGCTCGACCGCCTGCGGCACCGCGTCGGTGGACACCGCCCGCACGGTGATCTGGTCGACGTCGTCGCCGCCGCCGGTCAGGTAGGCCCGCGCGGCACCCAGCGGCATGACCGCGACGTCGTCCTGCTGCCCGTTGGCCGCGAGCACGCCGATCACCCGGAACGAGGTGCGACCGATCCGCACCTCCGAGCCGAGCGCCTCGCCGGCGCGGCCGCCGAACAACGTGGCCACCGGGTTGGGGCCGAGCACCACGACCTTCGCCCGGGTCGTGGCCTGCCGGTCGTCGAAGAACGACCCGACGACGAGCTCCCGGTTGGCGATGTCGAGATAGTCGGCGTCGGCGCCGGTCACGCCGCTGCGGACGCTCCCGCCGCCGGCCAGCTGCAGCTGCGCCGAGCCGGTCACCGACGGGCTGACCGAGGCGACCGCCGGGGCGGAGGCCCGGTCGCGCAGGGCGCGGACGTCGGCGTCGGTGAGGTCGCGCGGGGTGCCGGTGCCGCTGATGCCGCCGCGGTCCGGGGTGATCTGGATCTGGTTGGCGAGCGGCCCGAACGCGTCGGCGACGAAGCGCTGCAGCCCGTTGCCGAACGCGACCAGCACGATCACCGCGGCGACCCCGATGATGATCCCGAGCATCGTCAGCAGCGACCGCAGCGGCCCGGCCCGCAGGCCCCGTACCGCGATCCGCGCGGACTCCCAGATCGTCATCGGCGCTCGTCACTCACGATCCGGCCGTCGCGCAGGGTCACGACCCTCTTGGCGAACTCGGCGACCTCGGGTTCGTGGGTGATCAGCACGACCGTGCGGCCGGACTCGTTGAGCTCCACGAACAGGTTCATCACGTCGGTGGTCGAGGTGGTGTCGAGGTTCCCGGTCGGCTCGTCGGCCAGGATCATCGACGGGTCGGTGACCAGTGCGCGGGCCACCGCGACGCGCTGCTGCTGGCCGCCGGAGAGCTCGTTGGGCCGGTGGTCGCCGCGGTCGGCGAGCCCGACCCGCTCCAGCGCGCGCCGCGCCCGGCCCCGGCGGTCGCGCCCGCCGGCGTAGACCAGCGGCAGCTCCACGTTGGCCAGCGCGGTGGTGCGCGGCAGCAGGTTGAACGACTGGAAGACGAAGCCGATCTTCTGCAGCCGGATGTCGGCGAGCCGGTTGTCCGACATCCGGCCGACGTCGATGCCGTCGAGCCGGTAGCTGCCGGAGCTCGGCACGTCGAGGCAGCCGAGGATGTTCATCATCGTGGACTTGCCCGAGCCGGAGGGGCCCATGATCGCGACGAGGTCGCCGTCGTCGACGCGCAGGTCCACGGAGTCGAGTGCGCGCAGCTCGAGGGCTCCGGTCCGGTAGACCTTGGAGACCCCCTCGAGTTCGATCACGATTCCGGAGATTACGCACGCCGGCATTCCGGGAATTCGTCGGGTCGACTCCGGGAATGGTGGGCAAAAATGCGTCGCCACTCGATCGAGTGAATCACATCACAGGGCCGTCACCTGCGGTTGGTTGATCAGTTTACGCGGAATCGTCGCCATTCCAGGGAGGCGACAGGGTGATCGCCCCCGACGGGGGCGCGATGAATTCGTGACCATCTCGTGACCGATCCCGCCGCGAATGCGGCCCTGTCCGGCTACGGTGCCGTGGACCGAAGCCGGGAGGCCGCATGAGCGAGAGCCGACACCTGCTGGAGGGGCTCGCCGGCCCGACCGTCGCGCTGGAGGCGGTGACCCGGGCGACCCACGAGTTCACCGGGAGACAGGCCCGGCGGGCGGGGCTGCACCCGACCGACCTGTGGGCGCTGCGGCTGCTCGACGTGCACGGCTCGCTCGGGCCGACCGAGCTGGCCCGGCGGCTCGACCTGCGGCCGGCCTCGACCACCGCGCTGATCGACCGGCTCGAGGCGGCAGGTCACCTGGAGCGGGTGCCCGACCCGCACGACCGCCGCCGCGTCACCGTGCGCTCGCGGGAGGAGTCCTTCCGTGCGCGGCTCGCGCAGTGGGAGCCGGCCGTCCGGGCCCTCGACGACGTCGCTCGCCGCCTCTCCGACGACGAGGGCGCGGTCGTCGAGCGCTACCTGCGCGAGGTCGTCGCGACGCTCGACGAGCTCGGCGCCGGGTAGTCCGGGAGGCCGAACGTGTCGACCGCGCCGGTCGGCGTGGCCCCGAGCATTCCGGTGACCCGTTTCCCGGCCGGGCTCGCGACGGCCCGGAACGCGGTGCGCAGCGTCCGGATCCCGGCCCGGGTCCGCGGGTTGGCCAGCCTCAGCGGCGGGAGCTTCTGCGCCCGATCGGTCGCGGGCCGCAGCAGCTCCTCGTAGCGGCGCAGTGCGCCTGCGGTGTCGCCGGGGCGGGAGGCCAGCTCCCCGGCCAGCACGTAGGCGCCGATCAGTGCCAGGCTCGTGCCCCCGCCGCCCAGTGGCGACGGGCAGTGCGCGGCGTCGCCGAGCAGCACCACCCGTCCCGAGCTCCAGCGCGGGGCCATGACCTGACCGACGGCGTCGAAGTACATCGGGGCCCCGTCCGGCCCGTCGCCGAGCTCGCGCAGGATCCGCGGGGCGACCCAGCCCGCGTCGGCGAAGGTCCGGCGGAGGACGGTGCGGACGTCGGCGTCGCCGAGGGTCTCCAGGCCGCGCACCCCGGACAGGAAGGTCAGCATGGCGCGGGTGGTGCCCAGGTTGTCCGGGCGCAGGTGCACCCCGCGCGAGCCGGTCCCGTGGAACCAGTTCCACCAGGCGTCGTCGTCGGTGGTGCGGGGGATCGTCAGGTAGGCGCCGTACATACCGGTCTCGCGGACCGTGACGTCGTCGAAGACCAGGTCGCGGGTGCGCGACCGCAGCCCCTCGGCGACCACGACGAGGTCGGCGGTGACGGTGGTGCCGTCGTCGAGGGCGACCCGGGCCGGGCCGTCGGCGGTGCCCCGGTCCTCGACGCCGGTGATCCGGGTGCCGAACCGGAACGTCGTGGACGCCGGCGCGGCCTCGATCAGCACCCGGGCCAGCTCCCCGCGCAGGATCTCCAGCTCGGCGGTCGGCCCGTCGGTCGGCCCGGTCGGGTCCATCGGGATCTCCGCGACGGCCCGCCCGTCGTCGCCGATCACGCGGAAGCCGACCTCCCGGGTGCCCGCGGCTCGCACCGCGTCCTCCAGTCCCATCCGGCGCAGGATCTCGCGTGCGGCGCCGCGGACGTCGACGTTGTGCCCCTCGTCGCGCCGTCGCGGCGTGCGCTCCAGGACGGTGGTGCGCCAGCCGTACGCGGTCAGGCGCAGGGCGAGCGCGGAGCCGGCGATGCCGGCGCCGGAGATGAGTGCGTGCCGGGAGGAGGTCATGGTAGTTAGATGACCGAACTACCCGGTCGGCTAAACCTGCGCGACGACCTCGTCTCCCGAGATGGAGCAGAACGCTGTGCCGGATACGATGCGGAACAGCGTTCCGGGCGGCAGGGGAGTCTGTGGTGGGTGTGCAGCGGGAACCGGTGCGGTCCGACGCCCGGCGCAGTCGCGCCGCCCTGCTCGAGGCCGCCGCGGCCGAGTTCGTGACCTCGGGCGTCGATGCGCCGGTCCGGGCGATCGCCGCCCGCGCGGGGGTCGGTGTGGGGACGGTCTACCGGCACTTCCCGACCCGGCCCGACCTGGTGGTCGCCGTCTATCGGCACCAGGTCGAGAGCTGTGCCGCGGCCGCCCGGACCTGCCTGGACGCCGGTCCGACGCCGTTCGACGCGCTCGTGGCGTGGGTCGGGGAGTTCGTCGACCTGGTCGTCACCAAGCACGGGCTGGTCGCGATGCTCGTCCACGACGACGGCCGTTCCGCCGCCCTGCACGAGCTGTTCGTGGAGCGGCTGCTGCCGGCGGCGGAGGAGATCGTCCGGGCGGCTCGGGATGCCGGGCAGCTGCCGTCCGACGTCACCACCTACGAGGTGCTGCGCGGGATCGGCAACCTGTGCTTCGGTGCCGACGCCGACCCTGCCGACGCCGACCCTGCCGACGCCGGCCCTGCCTACGACCCCCGGCGCGCCGTCGGCTTCTTCCTCGCCGGTCTTCGGGTTGCCTAACCGGAACATCGTTCCTCTATAGTAGCGGAGGAGGCTCCGTTTCGGCGTCTCCACTCCGTCTCCCGAAGGAGCGCACCATCGTGGACTCCACGATCTCCCTCACCGTCGACGGCCGTCGCCACGAGCTGACGGTCGACACCCGCACCACGGTCCTCGACGCGCTGCGTGACCGGCTCGGCGTGACCAGCGCCAAGAAGGGCTGCGACCACGGCCAGTGCGGTGCGTGCACCGTCCTGATGGCCGGGCCCGGCGAGCAGGGGCCGGGCCGCCGCGTGCTGTCCTGCCTCTCGCTCGCCGTCGCCCACGACGACGCCGCGGTCACCACCGCCGACGGCCTCGGCGACGGCCTCGGTGACGGCACGGACCTGCACCCGCTCGCCGAGGCCTTCGTGACCCACGACGCCTACCAGTGCGGCTACTGCACCCCCGGCCAGATCTGCTCGGCCGTCGGGATGCTGGACGAGGCCCGCGCCGGGCACCCCAGCGCGGTCACCTCCGACCTGTCCGCCGACGGGCCAGCCGTGCTGGACCGTGCCGAGATCGCCGAGCGCCTGTCCGGGAACCTGTGCCGCTGCGCGGCCTACTCCGGCATCGTCAGCGCCGTCAGCGCCGTCAGCGCCGTGGGCACCGGAGCGGGGGCGTCGCGGTGAAGCCGTTCGCCTACACCCGCCCCGGCGACGCCGCGGCCGCCGTCGCGACCGTCGCCGCCGACCCGTCCGCCGTCTACCTGGCCGGGGGCACCAACCTCGTCGACCACCTCAAGCTGGGCGTGGCCGGCCCGGGCACGCTCGTCGACGTCACCGGGCTGCTGTCCACCGCGATCACCCCGACCGCCGACGGCGGCCTCTCCATCGGCGCGGGCGCCCGCAACACCGACGTCGCCGTGGACCCGCGGGTCCGGCGCGACTACCCGGCGCTGTCCGCGGCGCTGCTCGCCGGGGCCTCGGGGCAGCTGCGCAACATGGCGACGACCGGCGGGAACCTGCTGCAGCGCACCCGCTGCTCCTACTTCGCCGACCTCACCGCGCCCTGCACGAAGCGCGACCCGGGGCAGGGCTGCTCCGCGCAGCAGGGCTGGGCCCGCCACCACGCGATCCTCGGCGCGCCCGAGGGCGGCTGCATCGCGACCCACCCGTCGGACATGGCGGTCGCCCTGGCCGCGTTCGACGCCAGGGTGCACGTCCTCGGCCCGGACGGGGAGCGCACCGTCGCCGCGACCGAGCTGCACCGGCTGCCCGGCGACGACCCGTCCCGCGACACCGTGCTGGAGCACGGGGAGCTGATCACCTCGGTCGAGCTGCCCGCACTGCCGGTCGCCGCGCGCTCGGCCTACCGCAAGGTCCGCGACCGCGCCTCCTACGCGTTCGCGCTGGTGTCGGTGGCCGCGGCCCTCGACGTCGCCGACGACGGCACCGTCCGCGACGTGCGGATCGCCCTCGGCGGGGTCGCGCACCGGCCGTGGCGGGCGCACCGCGCCGAGCAGGCGCTGCTCGGCGGGCCCGCCACCGACGAGGCGTTCCGGGCCGCCGCGGCGGCCGAGACCGCCGACGCCCGTGCCGTGGACACCGCCGTCGGCGGCAACGCCTTCAAGATCCCGCTGGTGGCCGGCACGGTCACCGCCACCCTGCGCGGCCTCGCCGCGCACCGGACGGAGGCCGCATGACCAGCACCGTCACCCCCGGCACCGCGGGCACCGCGCACACCCGGATCGAGGGCCCCGCCAAGGTCACCGGCAACGCCGTCTACGCCTACGAGCAGGACACCGTCGCGCCGCTGCACCTGTGCGGTGTCGGCGCGACGATCGCCCGTGGCCGGGTCCGCGCGGTCGACACCGCCGCCGCGGCCGCGGTCCCCGGGGTGGTCGCCGTGCTCACCGCGGACACCGCGCCGCGGCTCGACGACGGCGCGAGCACCGAGCAGGCCGTCCTGCAGACCCGCGCCGTGCACCACCGCGGCCAGTACGTCGCCGCGGTGCTCGCCGAGACCGCCGAGGCGGCCCGGGAGGCCGCCGGCGCCGTCGTCGTCACCTACGACGCCGAGGACGCCGTCACCGCGTTCGACCCCGACTCGTCGCAGGCCTACACCCCCGAGGTGGTGGTCGCGTTCCCGCCGGACACCCGCACCGGCGACCCGGAGACGGCGTTCGCGCAGGCCCCGGTACGGATCGACGCCACCTACCGCACACCGATCGAGTACCACCACCCGATGGAGCCGCACTCGACCGTGGCCCGCTGGGACGGCAGGCACCTCACCCTGTTCGAGGCCTCGCAGTCGGTCTGGGACGCCCGGCGCCAGGTCGCGGCGTTGTTCGGGATCGGCGACGACGACGTCACCGTCGTCTCGCCGCACGTCGGCGGCGGGTTCGGGACCAAGGGCGCGCTGCACGCGGGCTCGGTGCTGGCCGTGCTCGCGGCGCGGGCCGTCCCCGGCCGGTCGGTGAAGCTGTCGCTCACCCGGCGCGAGATGACCGACACCACCGGCTACCGGCCGGCGACCGTGCAGCGGGTCCGGCTCGGCGCGGGGACCGACGGTCGGTTGCACGCGCTGGCCCACGACGTCGTCGAGGGCGGGGCACGGATGGCCGAGTACGGCGAGCCGACCGCGGTGATGAGCCGGCACCTGTACGCGGCGCCGCACCGGGCGACCTCGCACCGGGTGGTGCCGTTGGACCTGTCGACGCCGACGTACATGCGCGCTCCCGGCGAGGCACCCGGCAGCTTCGGTGCGGAGTCCGCGGTCGACGAGCTCGCCGTCGCGCTCGGGATCGACCCGGTCGAGCTGCGGATCCGCAACGAGCCCGACGTCGACCCCGACACCGGCAGGCCCTTCTCCAGCCGGAACCTCGTGGCCTGCCTGCGGCGGGGCGCCGACCGGTTCGGCTGGGCGGACCGCGACCCGCGGCCGCGCACCCGGCTCGTCGACGGCTGGTGGCACGGCACCGGTGTCGCCGCGGCGTTCTTCCCGACGTTCGCGATGCCCGGCTCCGCCGCTGCGATCCGGTACTCAGCCGACGGGGACCCCGGTACCGGAGCGCCGGGCCGCTACCGGGTGGACATCGCCGCGTCCGACATCGGCCAGGGCGCCCGCACGGTGCTCACTCAGATCGCGGCCGAGGCGCTCGGGGTGCCGCCCGCGCAGGTGGACCTGAACCTGGGCGACACCGGCCTGCCGCCCGCGACCATGGCCGGGGGCTCCGCAGGCACCGCGTCCTGGGCGACGGCGATCGTCGAGGCCGCCGACCGGTTCCGCGACAAGTGGGGCACCGACCCCGAGGACGGGGCGGAGGCCGACGGCGTCGCCGGGCACAACCCGGCGATGGCCGAGTACGCGATGGGCGCGCACGGAGCGCACTTCGTCGAGGTCGCGGTGCACGCCGACACCGGCGAGATCCGGGTGCCGCGGATGCTGGGGGTGTTCGCCGCGGGACGCATCCTCAACCCGCTGACCGCCCGCTCGCAGTTCCTCGGCGGGATGGTGTGGGGGCTGTCGATGGCGCTGCACGAGGAGGGCGTCGTCGACCCGGCCCGCGGGCACGTCGTCAACCACGACCTCGCCGGCTACCACGTGGCGGCGAACGCCGATGTCGGCGACATCGACGCCGAGTGGGTCGACGAGCACGACCCGCTCGTCAACCCGGTGGGTGCCAAGGGCATCGGCGAGATCGGGATCGTCGGGGTGGCCGCGGCCGTCGCGAACGCCGCCCACCACGCCACCGGCGTGCGGGTCCGGTCGCTGCCGATCACGCTGGAGCACTTCCTGGCGGTCTGAGCGCGAGGGCCAGGACCCGCTGCGCCCGTTCGGCGAGTCGCTGCGGGTCCTGCGCCGCCGTCGCCGCCCGGAGCGCGTCGGCGTCGAGACCGTCGGGCACACCGAGGGTGAACCAGCGCTCCAGCAGGTCCACGGTCATCTCGGGGTGGAACTGCACGCCCACGCTGCGGCCGGCCAGGAACGCCTCGTGTCCGGCCCCGCTGGTCGCGAGCAGCTCCGCCCCGGGCGGCGCGACGAGCTGCTCGGCGTTCCAGCAGAACCACGGTCCGGCCGGGAGGCGGCCGTCGACCGGGTCGACCGGGTGCCATCCGATCCTGGCGGCCGGCAGCGTCGTCCGGCCGCCGCCGAGGGCCTCGGCGAGGAGCTGGGCACCGAAGCAGACCGCGAGGACGGGCACGCCGGCGTCGTGCGCGGCACGCAGGAAGTCGACCTCGCGGGCCGCCCACCCGGCGATCCGCTCCCGCGGCCACGGCGCGCCGAGGGTGACCACCAGGTCGGCCCCGGTGGGGTCGGGGAACCGGGTGTCGACGTCCGGGGTGTCGTACCGGGCCGCTCGCACGACCGTCGTCCACTCCGGACGGACGCCGTGTCGTTCCAGGGCCGGGTCGAGCAGACCGAGCCCGGCGACGTGGTCGTGGCCGATCACGATGGCGCGCACCGGCCCACCCTGCCACCGGCCGGGTTTGTGCCGCACGGCCGCGGGTAGTCCTCGTCCGGCCCGCGCCCGTGTGCGCACGGCGCCACCCCGGACTCCACCGCGTTCCCTGCGGCCGACGGGTGGTCAGGGCCCCTCGCGGTCGAACAGCCGGCCCCGCTTCCCACACCACCTGCACGACCGACGGAGCCGTCGTTGATCCCGCACCACCCGAACTCCCCGGCCTCTCTGTTCACCGAGGGATTGCGCCACCGCATGCGACTGGCCTGGCGGGCCGGCGCCGCGGCCGGCGCGGCCTGGTACCTCGCCACCCTCGTCCCCGGTGTGCTCGGCCAGTACCCCTACTACGCGCCGCTCGGAGCCCTGCTCGTCTGCTACCCGACCGTCTTCGACTCGCTGCGCCAGAGCCTGTACGCGGTGCTCGCCTCCGGCATCGGTGTCGGTCTCGGCGCCACCGCACTGCACCTGGGCGGGGCCCGGTGGTGGGCGGTGGCCGTCGCCGTCCTGGCCGGGATCGCGGCGGGCGCGGTGCCCGTGCTGGCCGCGGCGCGGGACCTGATCCCCACGGCGGCGCTGTTCACCATCCTCATCGGGGCCGCCGACCCGTCCGGGTTCATGGCCGGCTACCTCGGCCAGACCCTGCTCGGTGTGCTGGTCGGGATCGCGGTCACCCTGGCCCTGCCACCCCCGCCGCAGAACGCCCGCGCGCACCGTGTCGTGACGCGGCTGCGCGACGGCATCGCCGACCACCTGCAGGAGATGGCGGAGGTCCTGGCCGAACGGTGGCCGCCCGAGCGCGAGGAGTGGACACGCCACCGCCACGACTTCGAGCCGCTGATCGACGCGACGCGGGAGGCGGTCCGCTCCGCCGACGCGGGCCGGCGCGCCAACCTGCGGGCACGCGCCTACCGGGCCCGCGGACAGCAGCTCTACGAGGCCGCGCAGACCCTGGAACAGCTCGCGGTGCTCGTCCGCGACATCAGCACGGTCCTGGCCCAGACGGCGTGGGCCGAGCGCACCGTCCTCGTCCTCGACCCGGAGCTGCGCACCCCGGTCGCGGAGGCGATGGCGGACCTGGCCACCGCGATCCGGTCGGCGGAGCTGGCACACCTGACCCGCGGACCCGCCCGCTCCGGGCTCGACGGGCACCGCCGCCACCTGGCCGCCGCCCGCGAGGCGCTGGACCGCGTCACCGACCGGCTCGACTCCCAGCGCGCGGGCTGGGAGGACAGCCTCGCCGCGTCGGGGATCGTGCTGCACCTGCGGCGGTGCCTGGACCACCTGCACGCCGGCCCGGCCGACCGCAGCCCGGATCTGCATCCGGCCGGCCGATGACGTGTGGGCGGCCGCCGACCGGGTACGCCAGGACCATGCCGGCACTCGTACCCGGGGCGTACGCCGGCCCAGGTCCTGTCGGTTGAGATCCTGCAGCCGGCGGGGCCGCCCCCCGGACACCGAGGAGCGGCAGATGACGGCACGGCGGTCGCCCTGGACCGACGAGCTGTCACAGCGGCCCTCCGGGGAGTTCCGTGCCGACGCCGACGCCGCCCGCGCCCCCGAGGAGCTGGCCGGCGTCATGGCCGGGCTGTCCCGGCACTTCTACCGTGCCCAGGACGCCACCGACGCCTGCGAGCGTGTGATCGAGGCCTGCACCGGCCTCGTGGAGGGCTGCACCCACGCGACGCTCACCCTCACCACGGGTGGCCGGATCGTCACCCCGGCGAGCACCGGCCCGTCCGCGCAGATCCTCGACGACCTGCAGCGTGAGCTGGGGGAGGGTCCGTGCCTGCAGGCGATCCGCGCCGACCGCAACGTCGTGTCGGCGGATCTGGAGCACGACCCGCGCTGGCCCCGCTTCGGCCCGGCCGCCGCGCGCCGGGGTACCGGCTCGGTGGTGGCGTCGCGGCTGTTCACCGACGACCGCACCACCGGCGCCCTGAACGTCTTCGGCGCCGCCGGCGCGTTCGACACCGCCGCGCAGGACCGGATCGCGGTGCTGGCCGCGCACGCCGCCGTCGCCATCGACGCCGCACGCACGCGGGAGAACCTGCACGAGGCCGTCCGGAGCAGGCAGGTGATCGGCGAGGCGATCGGCATCCTGCGGGAGCGCTACGGGATCACCTCGGAGCAGGCCTTCGACCGGCTCACCCGTGCCTCGCAGCACCTCAACATCAAGCTCCGCTCGATCGCCGAGCACCTGGCCCGCGACCCCGCGGCCGGCGGGGTCACACCGCCAGCGGACGGAACCGGCGCAGCCGCAGACTGTTGAGCACCACGCACACCGAGCTGAACGCCATCGCCGCACCCGCGATCATCGGGTTGAGCAGCCCGAACGCGGCCAGCGGGATCGCGGCCGTGTTGTAGGCGAACGCCCAGAACAGGTTGCCCCGGATCGTGCCCAGCGTGCGCCGGGACAGCCGGACGGCGTCGGCCGCGGCCCGCAGGTCGCCCCGGACCAGGGTGATGTCCGACGCCTCGATCGCCACGTCGGTGCCGGTGCCCATGGCCAGGCCCAGGTCGGCCCGGGCCAGCGCGGCCGCGTCGTTCACCCCGTCGCCGACCATCGCGACGACCCGGCCCTGCTCCTGCAGCCGCGTCACCACGGCGAGCTTGTCCGCTGGCAGCACGTCGGCGACGACGGTCTCCGGGCCGGGCTCGATGCCGACCTCACGGGCGACGGTCTCGGCGACGGCCCGGTTGTCCCCGGTGAGCAGCACCGGGCGCAGCCCGAGCCTGCGGAACTCCGCGATCGCCTCCGCCGACGTCGGCTTCACGGTGTCGGCGACGACGAGCACGGCGCGGGCGGCCCCGTCCCAGGCGACGGCGACCGTCGTGCGGCCCCGCGCGGCCTCGTCCGCGGCGACCGCGGCGAGGTCGTCGGACAGCGGGACCGACCACTGCTCGAGCAGCCGCGGGCGGCCGACGAGCACGGCGTGACCGTCGACGACGCCCTGCACGCCGAGACCCTCGTGGTTGGTGAAGTCGGTGACGGCGGGCAGGTCACCGACCCGCTCGGTGGCGGCCCCGGCGATCGCGGCGGCCACCGGGTGCTCCGAGGCGCGCTCCAGCGCACCGGCGAGGCGCAGCACGGTCGCCTCGTCGGTGTCGTCGGCGGTGTGCACACCGGTCAGCGCCATGGTGCCGGTGGTGACGGTGCCGGTCTTGTCGAGCACGACGGTGTCGACCCGGCGCGTCGACTCCAGGATCTCCGGGCCCTTGATCAGGATGCCGGTCTGGGCGCCGCGGCCGGTGCCGACGAGCAGCGCGGTCGGTGTGGCCAGCCCGAGCGCGCACGGGCAGGCGATGATCAGCACGGCGACGGCCGCGGTGAACGCGGTCGAGGCCGGGGCGCCGGTGAGGATCCAGGCCAGCAGCGTCGCGGCGGCGATCACGGCGACGACCGGCACGAACACCGCGGAGATCCGGTCGGCGAGGCGCTGCACCTCGGCCTTGCCGTTCTGCGCCTCCTCGACCAGCCGCGCCATCTGCGCGAGCGCGGTGTCCGAACCGACCCGGGTGGCCCGCCCGACGAGCCGCCCGCCGGAGTTCACGCACCCGCCGACGACGGTGTCACCGGCCCGGACCTCGACCGGCACCGACTCGCCGGTGAGCATCGAGACGTCGACCGCCGACCGGCCGTCGACGACCTCGCCGTCGGTGGCGACCTTCTCCCCGGGGCGTACGACGAACTCCTCGCCCACCGTGAGCTCGTCGACGGAGACGCGCACCTCGGCGCCGTCGCGGAGCACCGTCACGTCCTTCGCGCCCATCTGCAGCAGCGCGCGCAGCGCGGCGCCGGCCCGGCGGCGGGAGCGGAGCTCGACGTAGCGACCGGCCAGCACGAAGGTGACGACCGCGGCGACGACCTCCAGGTAGATGTTCCCGCTGCCGTCGGTGCGCGAGATCGTCAGCTCGAAGGGGTGCACCATGCCGGGCATCCCGGCGGTGCCGAGGAACAGCGCGTAGAGCGACCAGGCGAGCGCGGCCGTCGTCCCCATCGAGACGAGGGTGTCCATCGTGGCGGCGCCGTGACGCAGGTTCGTCCAGGCGGCCCGGTGGAACGGCGCCCCGGCCCAGCCCCACGCCGGCAGGGTGAGCAGCAGCGAGACCCACTGCCAGCCGACGAACTGCCACGCGGGCGTCATCGCGAGGACGACGACCGGCACCGACAGCACGACGGCGCCGATCAGCCGGTTCCGCAGGTCACGCAGGTCGCGCTCGGGGTCCGGGTCGGGCTCGGCGCTCGGCGGGGTGGCGGTGTAGCCGGCCGCCTCGACGGTCCCGAGCAGGGTGTCGAGCCCGACGCCGCCGGGGGCACTGATCCGCGCCTTCTCGGTGGCGTAGTTGACGGTGGCGGTGACGCCGTCGAGCTTGTTGAGCTTGCGCTCGATGAGGTTCGCGCAGGACGCGCAGGTCATGCCGCCGACGGCGAGCTCGATCTCGGTGACGGTGCCGGCTGTGCTGCCCGGGCCGGCTGTGCTGTCTGCGCTGGCTGGGCCGCTCTCGGCGACGGTCCCGGTCGCGGCTGCGCGGGGCAGGGCGGTGACGGGTCCGTGGGCCGGGGACGTGTCGCTCATGGTCGGTCCTCCGGGGCGACCCGGCGCGGGTGGCGGTCGCGACCCGCGCCGGGTGGGTGGTCGGGTGGGGTGCTCAGACGAGCTGGTAGCCCGCCTCGCGCACGGCGTCGCGGACGGCCTCGGTGGAGACCTCGTCGTCGCTGGTGACGGTGACGGCGCCGGTCGGCAGGTCGACGGCCACGTCGGTGACGCCGGCGATCTCGCTGATCTCCTCGGTGACCGAGGCGACGCAGTGCTGGCAGGTCATGCCGGTGACGGTGTAGCTGGCGGTGCTCATCGTGCGCTCTCCTGTGCGGGGTTCGGCGCCATCGGGGTCCGGCGCCATCGGGGTCAGGATCGGACCAGCCGGGCGATCGCCGCGCTGGCCTCCTGGATCTTCTCCTCGGCGACGGGGCCGCCCTCGGCGGCGGCGTCGGCGACGCAGTGCTTCAGGTGCTCGTCGAGCAGGCCCAGCGCGACGGCCTCCAGGGCCTTGTTGACCGCGGCGACCTGGGTCAGCACGTCGATGCAGTACTTGTCCGACTCGATCATCTTCGTGATGCCGCGGACCTGGCCCTCGATCCGGCGCATCCGCTTGACGTGCGCGTCCTTGGTGTCGGCGTAGCCGGGCATCGCGTCCTCCTCGGGGTCCACCACGACCATACCCCTAGGGGGTAGTGGTATCCACCCCGCCGGTACGGTCGGGGTGTGACGGACCGGACCCGGCTGCTCGTGCTCGTGCTGCCGGTGCTGCTCGGGCTGCTGGGGATGCACGCGCTCGCGGCGCCGTCCGCGCACTCCGGTGTCCACGACCGTCCCGCGGTCGCCGCGCACCTCGCCCCGCACCCTGCCTCGCACTCCGCACTGCACTCCGCACTGCACTCGGCACTGCACTCGGCACTGCACGATGGACCGGCCCGTGCCGCCGCGGTACCGGCGCACCCCGTCCCGGACGGCGCGTCGGCGGGGGGCATGCGTCCCGGTCCCCACGGGTCGTCGCACAACGGGGCCGCGCACCTGCTGCACCTGTGCCTGACCGTGCTCGTGGCCGGGGTCGTCCTGGCCGCGGCCGTGCTGCTGTCCGGGTGGACGCCGCTGCCGTCGTCGCGGGGGCCGGTCGGCCCGGGGCGCCCGCGGACCGGACCGACCGGCCGCCCGCCCCCGGTCCCACGGCGGCTCGCGCTGCTCTGCGTGTCGCGGACGTGACCGGCCTCCGGCGCGGGAGAGCGCCGGAGCCGCCGAGCACCCACGACACGGGAGTACCGACACATGACACGCACGAACGTGGCGCTCGCCGCCACGGCACTGACCGCTGCCCTCGTCCTGACCGGCTGTGCCGGCGGAGCCGCGTCCGCACCGCCGGCCGCGTCGTCGAGCAGCGCCGACGTCACCTTCGCCCAGGGCATGATCCCGCACCACGAGCAGGCGATCGCGATGGCACGGCTCGCCGACGGCCGCGCCGGGGCCCGCGTGGGCGCCCTCGCCGACCGGATCGAGGCCGCCCAGGGCCCGGAGATCGGGCAGCTCCAGGGGTTCCTGGCCGACTGGGGCGCCGCGCCCGCCGCGGACCCCCACGCCGGTCACGGTGACATGGCCGGGATGACCGGGATGATGTCCGACGAGCAGATGGCCGGGCTGGAACGCGCGTCCGGCGCCGCGTTCGACCGGTCGTTCCTCGAGATGATGATCGCCCACCACGAGGGTGCGGTGACCATGGCCCGCGCCGAGCTCGACGCCGGGGTGGACCCGCGGGCACGGCAGCTGGCGCAGCGGATCGTCGACACGCAGCAGGCGGAGATCGCCGAGATGCGGGCGCTGCTGGGCTGAGCGGAGATCGTCACGACTGAGGGATCCGGTGCCGGGAACGGCACCGGACCGCTCGGTCGTGACGATCATCGTCGCGGCGTCAGCTGAACGAGATGTGCACGTGGTCCATGTGGTTCGCCGTCGCCCCACCCCGGTCCTCCTGGGCCGTCCAGCCGCTGCCGGTGTCGATGCGCTGCCGCCAGATGATGTAGGAGATCCCGAGCTCGTCCCGGTTCTGCTGGGCGTAGGCGGCGAGCCGGTCGCCCGTCGCCCGGTCGACCATGAAGTCCAGGGCCTTGCCGCTCGGGTGGTCGGAGGCGTTCCCGCGGCTGCCGATGCCCAGCACGGAGTCGACGCCGAACAGGCAGCGCAGCTTCTCCCCGGCCCTCGCCACGTTCGTGGCGACGCCCTCCATGCCCGCGGTGCCCAGGGCACACGTGGTGGAGCCGGTCGGGCCGCCGGCCGAGGGTGCGCCGGTCCCGGCGGAGGAGCGCGCGGAGTCGGCGGCGCGGGCGGCCGCCTCCCGTGCCTCGCGGGCGGCGGCCCGGGCGCGCTCGCGCGCCTCGTCGCGGGCGGTCACCGCGGAGCCGACCGCACCGTTCGCGGCGCCGACGATCGCGTCGACGTCGACCGGGGGCGGCGGCTCGGCCAGCGACCGCGCCGTCCCGGAGTGTGCCGACGGCGCCGCGGTGGCCGCGTCGGTCGGCGACGCGTCCGCGGCCGGGGAGCTGAACGCCTGCAGCGCGAGGTCGTCGACCCGGGGGAGCCCGCCGCCGGTCGCGGCGTGCGCGGCGACGAGTCCGCCGCCCGCGAGCGCGGAGGTGAGGACCTGCAGGGTGCGGGCCCGGCCCGCGCGGCGGTGCCTCCCGCCCCGCTCCGGGCCGACGTCACGGGTGACGACGGTCGTCGACGGCAACGGTCGGCTCGGGTCGGTCCGGCTCGGGGAGCGCCGGGCCGCCACGGAGCCGGGGATGTTCCTCGGCACGCAGGGCGTCCTTCCTCGTCGGAGACGGCTGCGCCCGGATGCCTGGGGAGCGGGGCGCGCGGGTCCTGCTGGGGATCAAGACCGTGACCGTTCCGTGATCGACCGTACGGATCGGGTTGCCGCCGCGGGGTCGGTCCGCGACCACCGGCCGTCGCGGTGCTGCGAGTGGCGGGCGGCTCCGCCGGAAGGATCAACGGTGATCCACCGGTTGCCGAGGCGGGTCAGGCGTCCTGGACGTCCCAGGTGCCCGCGGCGTAGTCGAGGGTGACCCGCAGCGCTCCGCCGTCCCCGTGGCTGCCGTCGCCGTGACTGACGTAGACGAGCCGGTCGTCGGTGGCCTCGGCCACCTCGGTCCGCGCGTCGTACAGCCAGGGATGGCGCCGGCGCAGCCCGATCAGCTCCTGGTGCACCGCGAGGACGTGCGGGTCGGCGCCGTCGGGGAAGGACCCGTCGGCGGGGAACTCGGGGCGGACCGCGTCGTCGCCGCCTGCCCGCTCCTCCTTGACCCCGGTGAGGCCGAGCTCGTCGCCGGCGTAGACCGAGGGGGTGCCGCCGACGGTGCACAGCACGGCCACGGCCAGCTCGATGTGGCGGCGGTCGTGCAGCTGCGACGCGAGCCGGGTGACGTCGTGGTTGCCGAGGAAGGTGTTCGGCACCGCGGCGGCGACGAACCGGTCGTGGCGCTGCAGCGCCCACGCCAGCTCGTGCGGGTTGCCGTCGTTGAGGCTCGACCAGACCGCCTTCCACAGCTCGTACTGGGTGAGCGCGTCGATCGTGGTGGCGGCGGTGACCGCGTCGTGCTCGCCGTGGATGACCTCGCCGAGGAACCAGGCGCCCGGGTGGCGTGCGCGGACGCGGGGGAGGACGTCGGCCCAGAAGTCGTCGGGGACGGTGTACGCGGCGTCGAGCCGCCACCCGTCGGCGCCGCGGTCGAGCCAGTGGCAGAGCACGTCCACGACGTGGTCGCGCACCGCGGGGTTGTCGTGGTCGAGGGTGTGCAGGCCGGGGTGGCCCTCGAAGACGGCGATCTCCCCGTCGTCGGTGTGCCGGAACCAGGCGTCGTCCGGCCCGCCGGGGTCGGCGCGGGCGGCGAGCAGCCTGGGGTGTTCGGGCCCGACGTGGTTGAAGACGCCGTCGAGCAGGATCCGCAGGCCGCGCCCCTTCGCCTCGGCGACAAGCGCGTCGAAGTCGGCGCCCGAGCCCAGGCGCGGGTCGATCCGCAGGTGATCGGTGGTGTCGTAGCCGTGGGTGGCCGAGGCGAACACCGGGCCGAGCAGCAGTCCGTTCGCCCCCAGCGCGACCGCGTGGTCGAGCCAGCCGATGATCCGCCGCAGCGAGTGGTCCGCCCCGTCGCCGCGGTCGGGGTGGGCCCCGGTGAACCCCAGCGGGTACACGTGCCACCAGATCGCGTGCCGTACCCAGTCCATCCGCGCGACCCTAGTCGTCGAACGGGTCCTCGGCCCGGTGCCCGTCGAGCCAGGCGAGGACGGCCTCGGTGTGCTCGCCGACGGCCGGGACCGGGTCCATCCGTGCCCGCCGCCCGGCGACGGTGATCGGCGGCTGCAGCGCCCGCAGCGGCCCGACCGGGCTGTCGACCTCGGTCCACCGGTCCCGCGCGGCGAGCTGCGGGTGCTCCAGCACCTCGCCGACCTCCCGCTGCCGGGCGTGCGCGATCCGCGCCGCGACCAGCCGCGCGACGAGCTCGTCGCCGGTCAGGCCGGTCAGCACGGTGTCGATCTCGGCGTGCAGGGCGGGGCGGTTCTCCACCCGGGCCCGGCCACTGGAGAACCGCGGGTCGGTCGCGACCTCCGGGCGGCGCAGCACGACCTCGCAGAACGTCACCCACTCGCGTTCGTTCTGGATCGACAGGACGACGTCGGTGCCGTCCCCGGCGGAGAACGTGCCGTACGGGGCGATCGCGGCGTGGCTGGTGCCGGTCCTCCGTGGGGCGGTGCCGCCGTAGCCGGCGTAGTAGAGCGGGTAGCCCATCCACTCCACCAGCGAGTCGAACAGGCTGACCTCCAGGTCGGTGCCCAGCCCGGTGCGTTCCCGCTCGTAGAGCGCGGACAGGATGCCGGAGAACGCGTACATGCCGGCGCCGATGTCGGCGGCCGGGATGCCGCTCTTGGCGGGGGCGTCCTCGGTGCCGGTGATCGAGACGAGCCCGGCCTCGGACTGGATGAGCAGGTCGTAGGCCTTCGCGTCGCGGTACGGGCCGGAGCTGCCGTAGCCGGAGATCGAGCAGGTCACCAGCCGGGGGTACCGCTCGCGCAGGGCGGCGGCGCCGAGCCCGAGCCGCTCGGCGGCACCCGGGGCGAAGTTCTGCACGAACACGTCGGCCCGCTCCAGCAGCCGCAGCATCGTGGCGCGTCCGTCGTCGGACTTCAGGTCGAGGGTGACCGACTCCTTGGACCGGTTGAGCCACACGAAGTGGCTGGACATGCCGTGGACGGTCTCGTCGTAGTCGCGGGCGAAGTCGCCGGAGCCCTCGCGTTCGATCTTGATGACGCGGGCGCCGAGGTCGGCGAGGTGCCGGGTCGCCAGCGGCGCGGCGACGGCCTGCTCGCAGGAGACGACGAGCAGGCCCTCCAGGGGGAGCTGTGCGTCCGTGGCCATGACGGCTCCTCGGCGTCGAGACTATGCCTGGTCCCCCGGATCATGCACGACCCCGACCGACGACGCCCCGCCCGGCCGTCGTGGGCCCGGCCGGGGTCAGCCGGCGTCGCGGACGGCGGCGACGAAGTCGCGGATGCGCCCGTGGTCCTTCACCCCGCGGGCGGACTCGACGCCGCTGGAGACGTCGACGCCCCAGGGCCGCACCCGGCGCACCGCCTCGCCGACCGTGCCGGGGTCCAGACCGCCCGCGAGCAGCCAGCGCCCGTCCGGCTTCGGGTCGAGTGCCTCGGCGTCCCAGCGCTCGCCGGACCCGGCGACGGGGGAGTCGAGCAGCAGGACCTCCTCGCCGTGCAGACCGACGGTGAGGTCCGGGTCGTCCGCCAGCGAGGTGGCCCGCCACAGGGTGACCGGGTGCCGCCCGGCGACGGCGAAGTCCCCGGCGGTGTAGCGGCCGTGCAGCTGCAGCACGTCGGCGCCGGCGTCGGCGGTCACCGCGGCGGCCTCGCCCGCGGGCAGGTCGGCGACCACGACCACCGACCGCACCCCGTCCGGCACCCGCGCGACGAGTGCGGCCAGCCCGGCCGGGTCGACGTGGCGGGGGCTCGGCGGGTACACGACGAACCCGACCGCGTCGGCGCCGGCGGCCACGGCCGCGTCGACGTCGGCCGGGGTGGACAACCCGCACACCTTCACGAACACGGGGTCGACCCTACGTGGCGCGGCCGCGCCGCCCGGCGCGCCGGGAAGGAGGCCGGCAGATCGGCTACAGGTCCAGCACGAGCCGCGGGGACCGCGAGCGGGACACGCAGACCATCATCACCTCGCCCGCGGCGCGCTCGTCGTCGGAGAGCAGCGAGTCGCGATGGTCGGGCTCGCCGCCCAGCACCCCGGTCTCGCAGGTGCCGCAGGTCCCCTCCCGGCACGAGGACAGCATCGTGATCCCGGCGCCCTCGAGCGCGTCGAGGATCGAGCAGCCGGCCGGGACCTCGACCACCCGGCCGGACCCGGCGAGCTCCACCTCGAACCCGTCCTGCGGCCCGTCGAGCGCTCCGTCGGCGGGGGCGAACCGTTCGAGGTGGACGTCGAGGCCGAGCCGGTCGCCGAGCTCGGAGACGGCGTCGAGCAGGCCGCCGGGACCGCAGCAGTAGACCGGCCGGTCCCCGGCCGCGCCGAGCACGGCGGCGAGGTCGGGCGGCCCGTCCTCGTCCTGCGGTACCAGGACCACGCGGTCGGGGTACCGCTCCGCGAGCTCGGTGAAGGCCATCGACGCCCGGCTGCGGCCGCCGTAGACGAGCCGCCAGTCCGCGCCCGCGGCCTGTGCCGCCGCGACCATCGGGACGATCGGGGTGATCCCGATGCCCCCGGCGACGAACAGGTAGCCGGGCGCGTCGACGAGCCCGAAGTGGTTGCGGGGGCCGTCCACGTCGACGGTGTCGCCCTCGGCGAGGACGTCGTGGACGTACGCGGACCCGCCGCGGCCGTCGGCCTCCCGCAGCACCGCGACGCGGTAGACCGACCGTTCCCCGGGGTCGCCGCAGAGCGAGTACTGCCGGACCAGGTCCGGCCCGGTCCGCAGGTCGATGTGCGCGCCCGGCTCCCAGGCCGGCAGGTCCGCGCCGGACGGGTCGCGCAGGGTCAGCAGCACCACGCCGTCGGCGGCGGCCTCCTTCTTCTCCACCAGGAGGGGGATGCTCATCGCGTCGCTCCTTCCAGCTCCCGTCGGGCGGACGGCGGGCCCGGCAGCGGGTCGTGGCCGTCGGGGTGGGCGAGCAGCCACTCCCACAGCGGGACGGGGTCGTCGAAGACGCGTTCGGCGCCGCAGTGGCACACCGCGCGTTGCAGATCGGTGCCCAGCACCCAGTGGATGCGCTGCACCCGGCGCCCGTGCAGCACCGGGGGTGCCTCGGGGATGTCGCTCACCGGACGGTCGCCGCCTGCGGTGCCGAGGCCATCCTGGCCAGCATCCGGCGGGCGGCGAGCCCGCCGGTGTCGATGTTGACCGACAGTTCCTGGTAGCCGGGCGACTCGGTCGCGACGACCTTCTCCAGCACGTCGAGGGCCTCGACGTCCTGCAGCACCACGGTGCGGTTCTGCTCGGCCAGGAACGCCGAGACCTCGACGTCGTCCTGGGCGAAGTCGCGCGCCACCATCCAGAAGTCGTGCGTGGAGTGCTCGGTCTCCGGCGTGATCGCGTAGACGACCTCGACGTGGAAGGCGTCCGGGTCGGAGCCGTCCGGGTTCGGGACGGAGCCGACCGGCGCGATCCGGGAGTGCAGCTTGTACAGGCACGGCGGGGTGTACTCGATGTCCTGCCAGCGCGAGATCCGCCCGGACAGGCCGGTGGAGCGCTCGTAGAACGGCGGGCACTCGGCGTCGGCCATGTGCCGGGAGACGTGGACGATGCCCGCGTCCTCGTCCACCTCGGTCGAGATCGGGGTGGCCGCGACCTCGGGGGTGCCGATGTAGCCGCCGTGCAGGTAGGTCTCGTGCGACAGGTCGAGCAGGTTGTCCACCAGCAGCGAGAACCGCGCCGCGAGGGGCTCCATGCCGCGCACCGTCGTCCACGCGTCGTCGTCGAGGTAGGTCGCGCGCGGGATGCGGGTCGCGTCGGCGCGCTCCGGGGCCCCGATCCAGACCCAGATCAGCGAGTCCTGTTCGACGACCGGGTAGGCCGCCAGGCGGGCCGTGCGCGGCACCCGCTTCTGGCCCGGCACCGCGACGCACGCGCCGTCGGCGCCGTAGGTGAAGCCGTGGTAGCCGCAGACGACGGTGTCGCCGACGAGCCGGCTCGGGGACTGGGACAGCGGGAACCGGCGGTGCACGCAGCGGTCGGCGTGCGCGGTGACCTGGCCGGCCTCGGTGCGCCAGAACAGGATCGGCTCGTCGCAGATCGTGCGGCCGAACAGCTCGCGCCCGATCTCGGCGGAGTAGGCGGCGACGTACCACTGGTCGCGGGGGATCGAGCTCATGCGGGGACTCCCTGGGTGGTGGGGGCGCCGGATCGGCGGAGCAGCAGGACGAGGACGGCCGCGCCGACGAACACCGCGGCGAAGAGCAGGTAGAGCGACTGCGGGGTGGCGCCGCCGTCGAGCAGCGCCCCGGCCAGGGTCGGCGCGAGGATCGCCCCGGACCGGCCGACCGCGAGCGCGGTCCCGACGCCGGTGGTGCGCACGTCGGCGCCGTAGGAGGTCGGTGCCATCGCGTACAGCCCGGCGACGCAGCCGTTGACGAACAGCCCGACCAGCGCGGCGACGACGAACGCCACCGCGAGCGAGGAGGTGCTGGCGATGAACACGGCGAGCAGCACCGCGGTGGCCAGCAGGTACCCGGCGAGCACGTGCCGCAGCGCGAACCGGGCGGCGAGCAGGCCGAGCCCGGCGGCGCCGAAGATGCCGCCGACGTTGAGCAGGGTGCCGCCCGCGATGCCCGCGTCCGGGGAGAGCCCGGCCTCGACGAGCAGCGTCGGCGTCCAGCTGGTGACGAAGTAGAACCCGGCCATCACGCAGAAGAAGCTGATCCAGAGCAGCACCGTGGTGCGGCGCAGCGCCGGGCGCAGCAGCGCGCCGTACCCGGCCGCGACACCGGTGCGCACCGGAGCGTCCCCGGGGAGCGCGGGCAGCGCCGCGTGCCCCATCCGGGCCAGCAGCACGTTGACCCGCTCCAGCGCCCCGGCCGGGCGACGCACGAGCAGGAAGTCCAGCGACTCCGGCAGCCGCCACCAGACCAGCGGGACCGCCGCCAGGGTGGCCAGGCCACCGACGAGGAACACCGACCGCCAGCCGAGCTGCCCGATCAGCGTGGCGGCGAGCACGCCGCCGAGGACGGCCCCGATCGCGTAGCCGGTGGAGTTCAGGCTGACCGCGAGACCCCGCCAGCGGGCCGAGGCGTACTCGGCGGCGACGACGTTGCTGGTGGCGAGGATGCCGCCGACACCGAGCCCGGTGACCAGCCGCAGCGCGCCGAGCTGACCGGGGGACTGCGCCGCGGACGAGGCCAGCATCGCCAGCCCCGCGACGACCAGGCAGCCCAGCACGATCGGCCGTCGCCCGATGCGGTCGGCCCACGGTCCGATGAGGACCGAACCGGCGGCCATGCCGACCAGGCCAGCGGACAGGAGCAGGCCGAGCTGGCTGCCGGACAGGCCCCACTCGGTGGCGACCGAACGGCCGGTGAAGGCCATGACCAGGACGTCGAAGCCGTCCAGGACGTTGAGCAGGACGCACGCCGCGACCGCGCCCCACTGGTAGCGGGACATGGGGGCGTCGTCGAGCAGGCGGCGGACGGTGTCCGCCGCGGGTGGTGGGCGCATGGTGGACTCCGTCGTCTCCGCGCGGTGGTGGTGCAGCGAGGATGCGGGGCGACGGGGCGAGCGCCGTACGTGCCTTCCGGAGAATGGAAGGGTTTCAGGGCGTGGTGGTGCTGAGCGCGCGGCTGATCCCGGCGGCGGTCGTGCGCACCAGCGGGGCCAGCGCACGAGCGGGCACGCTGCCGTGCCGCACCACGAGCGAGACGGCCGCGACGACCTGGCCGCGGGCGTCGGAGACGGGGGCGCCGACCGACAGCGCGTCGTCGGTGACCTGCCGGTCGCTGACCGAGTGGCCGTCGCGGCGGACGTCGGCGAGCATGCGGCGCAGCCGCTGCGGGTCGGTCACGGTGAACGGGGTGTAGCGCTCGATCCGCCCGCCCAGCACCTCGTCCTGCAGCTCCGGCGGCGAGTGCGCGAGCAGCACCAGGCCGACCCCGGTCGCGGTGAGCGCGAAACGCCCCCCGACCCGGGTCTGCACCGGGACCGCGCCGGACCCGGCGAGCCGTTCGACGAACACCACCTCGGCGCCCTCGCGCACCGCGAGCTGCACGTTCTCCCGGGTGACCCGGGACAGGTCCTCCAGGAACGGCAGTGCCGTCTCGCGCAGCGCCTGCCCGCGCGGGGCGAGCGCGCCCAGCTCCCACACGCGCAGCCCGATCCGGTAGCGGCCCTGCTCGTCACGCTCCAGCGCACCCCACGCCGCCAGGTCGGCGACGAGCCGGTGGGCCGTCGACAGCGGGACGTCGGCGTGCCGGGCGAGGTCGCTGAGCGACAGCGCGGACCGGTCGGGGCCGAACGCGTCGAGCAGGCCGAGCGCGCGCACCACGACCGACCCGGTCGGCCCCACCGGGTGGCCGCGACGCGACGTGGTCATGCCCGCCAGTATCAGGCGTCGTGGTCAGGCGTCGTAGTCGACCGTGGCGGTCCCCGTCACCGGGCGGGACTGGCAGGTGAGGACGAACCCGGCGGCGACCTCCTCGGGCTCCAGCGCGTAGTTGCGCCGCATGGTCACCTCGCCGTCGGTCACCTTCGCCCGGCAGGTCCCGCACACCCCGCCCTTGCAGGCGAACGGCAGGTCTCCGCGGACCTTCTGCGCGGCGTCGAGGACGTACGCCCCGGCCGGGACGGCCAGCGTCGTCGACCGTCCGTTCAGGACGACCGTGACCTGTGCGCCGTCGCCGTCCGGCTCGGGCTCGTGGCGGTCGAGCTCCGGCGGCGGCTCGTCGACGTAGAACAGCTCGCGGTGCACCCGGCGCCGCTCGACACCCAGCTCGCCGAGCACCGCGACCGCGGCCTCGGTCATCCCGAGCGGGCCGCACAACCACCAGTCGTCGACGTCGCCGGTGTCGACCAGCGCGGTGAACAGCAGCCGCAGCCGGTCGGCGTCGAGCCTGCCGTTGACGATCTCGGCCTCGGTGGGCTCGCGGGACAGCACGTGGAGCAGGTGCAGCCGCGGGCCGTAGCGGTTCTTCAGGTCGGCGATCTCCTCGGTGAACATCACCGTGTCGGTCCGCCGGTTGCCGTAGACGAGGGTGACGCGGGTGTCGTCGTGCGCGGCCAGCAGCGACGCCGCGATCGACAGCACCGGGGTGATCCCGGACCCCGCGGCGACGAGGCCGTGGTGCGTGCCGGCCGTCAGCTCCGGGGTGAACGACCCGGCGGGCGGGCCGACCTCGACGACGTCGCCCGGGGCCACCTCGTCGACCAGCCACGCGGAGAACAGGCCGCCGTCGACCCGGCGCACCCCCACCCGCGGCGCGGTCCCGGCGGCCGAGCAGATCGAGTACGACCGGCGCTCCTCGCCGTCGGCGGTGACCTTCCGCAGGGTCAGGTACTGGCCGGGCCGGAAGTCGTAGTGCGCGCGCAGGTCGTCGGGCACGTCGAAGGTGACGGCGACGGCGTCGTCGCACAGCCGGTCGACCCCGGTGACGACCAGCCGGTGGAAGCCGGCGGGGAGCTCGGTCCCCTCCGCCAGCAGGGCCTCGATCTCGTCGTCCAGGGCGAGCGTCGTCCGGCCGTACGCCTGGTTGGCCCGGGCCTGCCACGCCGCCGCGCGCCGTTCGCCCATCACAGCTCCTCGCCGGTTCGGTCGATCACCGGGCACGCTCCGCTCCTCGCGCGCCAGGGCTCGCTGCGATGCTCACGCACCCTCAGATCTCCTTCATGTGCTCGAACGGCTCACGGCAGGTCGTGCACCGGCGCAGCGCGGTGCACGCGGTCGGGCCGAAGCGCGACAGCTCCTCGGTCGCCCGCGACCCGCACTGTGGGCAGGGCACGACCGTCGACGGCACGTCCAGCGTCAGCGGGATCGGCCCGGTGGTGCGCGGGGCGCTCCCGGGCGGTGCGACGCCGGCCTCGGCGAGCTTGCGTCGCCCGGCCCCGCTGATCCAGTCGGTGCTCCAGGCGGGGGAGAACACCGTCCGCACCTCGACGCGCGTGTACCCGGCCGCGGTGAGCGCGCCGCGGATGTCGGCCCGCATCTCCTCGATCGCCGGGCAGCCGGAGTAGGTCGGGGTGATCGTGACGGTCACCGTGCCGTCCTGTTCGGAGACCGACCGGACCACCCCGAGGTCGTCGAGGGTGAGCATCGGCATCTCGGGGTCGACGACCCGGGCGACGACGTCGCGGGCACCGAGGTCACGGTCACTCAGGTCACGGTCGCTCAGGTCCACTGTGGTCACCATGTCGCCCCCGGGTGTCTGCGCGCCAGGCTCTGCATCACCACGAGTGCGTGCTCCAGCTTCTCGGTGTGCAGCCCCTGCCGGCCGCCGCGGCCGCCGACCGTGCCGGTCGGCGGTACGTCCGGGCGGGACAGCGTGGCCCGCTCCAGCACCTGCGCGAGCACGGTCTCGACCTCCTCGCGGGTGTCGGCGGGGTCGACCGCGACCCCGGCCGCGACCAGGCGCCGTTCCTGCTCGGTGGTGCGGAACAGCTCCTCGATGTGCGGCCACACCCACCCCAGCGCGTCCTGCATGCGGCGGTGGGACTCGCCGGTGCCGTCGCCGAGGCGCAGCGTCCAGCGGGCGGCGTGGTCGCGGTGGTAGGTGACCTCCTTGACCCCCTTCGCGGCGACGGCGGCGACCACCGGGTCGGCCGAGCCCTGCAGCCGGTGCAGGAGCGCGAGGCGCCAGGTGGAGAACACCAGCAGCCGGGCGATGCACCGGGCGAAGTCCAGGTCGTCGGACGGTTCGACGAGCCCGACACAGCGGAACTCCTCGACCTCGCGCCAGTAGGCCAGCGCGTCCTCGTCGCGGCCGGTCAGGTGCCCGGCGCGCGAGAGCAGCACCCGGGCCTGACCGAGCAGGTCGAGCGCGGTGTTGGCGAGCGCGACCTCCTCCTCCAGCTCCGGGGCGTTCGAGACCCACTCGGTGAGCCGGTGCGACAGCACCAGCGCGTCGTCGCCGAGCATCAGGCAGTACGCGGCCAGGTCGGCGGGGTCGACGCCGTCCGGGACGGGCGCGACGATGTCGGCCTCGGAGTCCTCGAAGCCCGACCCGAACGCCCAGCGGGGGTCGTCGCCCTCCTCGGTCAGCGCGTCGTAGACGGAGCCGCTCACAGGTGCGGCACCTCCTCCGGGATCGCGTAGAACGTCGGGTGCCGGTAGACCTTGTCCCCGCTCGGGGCGAAGAACGGGTCCTTCTCGTCCGGGCTGGACGCGGTGATCGCGTCCGCGCGGACCACCCAGATGCTCACGCCCTCGTTGCGGCGGGTGTAGACGTCGCGGGCGTTGTGCAGGGCCATCTCGTCGTCGGGGGCGTGCAGCGACCCGACGTGCACGTGGTTGAGCCCGCGCTTGCCGCGGACGAACACCTCGTAGAGCGGCCAGGCGCGACGGCCCGGCCGCTCGCCCTGCCCGGTCTCGACGCCCGTCGTCGGGACGGCGCCGTGGCCGCCCTCGGCGCTCATGCTCGTTCCGCGTGCGCTGCCCTCGGTGTGGATGCTCGTTCCGCTGGCGCTGCTCTCGGTGTTGATCCCCGTTCCGCGTGCGCTGCTCTCGGTGCCCACGTCCTGCTCGCTCATGCCCGTGCCCCCTGCTTCTCGGCGTAGGCCCGGGCCGCCTCGCGCACCCACGCCCCGTTCTCGTGCGCCCGGCGGCGGTGGTCCAGCCGCTGCCGGTTCGCCGGTCCCGCCCCGGAGACGACGGCGGTGAACTCCGACCAGTCCGGCTCCCCGAAGTCGTGCGCCTGCCGCTGCTCGTTCCAGCGCAGATCCGGGTCGGGCAGCGTCACGCCCAGCGCCGCCGCCTGCGGCACGGTCATGTCGACGAAGCGCTGGCGCAGCTCGTCGTTCGTGTGCCGCTTGATGCCCCACGCCATCGACTGGTGGGTGTTGGGGGAGTCGCCGTCGGCCGGGCCGAACATCATCAGCGACGGCCACCACCAGCGGTCCACGGCCTCCTGCACCATCCGCTTCTGCGCGTCGGTCCCCGCGGTCAGGGCGAGCAGCGACTCGTAGCCCTGGCGCTGGTGGAACGACTCCTCCTTGCAGATGCGGATCATCGCCCGGGCGTAGGGCCCGTAGGAGCAGCGACACAGCGGCACCTGGTTCGCGATCGCCGCGCCGTCGACCAGCCACCCGATCACCCCGATGTCGGCCCAGGACAGCGTCGGGTAGTTGAAGATCGAGCTGTACTTCTGCTTGGCGTCGATCAGCTTCTCGGTGAGCTCCTCGCGGTCGACGCCGAGGGTCTCGGCCGCCGCGTAGAGGTACATGCCGTGGCCGGCCTCGTCCTGCACCTTGGCGAGCAGGATCGCCCGGCGCCGCAGCGAGGGTGCACGCAGCAGCCAGTTGCCCTCCGGCTGCATCCCGATGATCTCCGAGTGCGCGTGCTGGGCGATCTGCCGGATCAACGTCCTGCGGTAGGCCTCGGGCATCCAGTCCCGCGGCTCGATCCGCTGGTCCGCCGCGATCGTCGCGTCGAACCGCTCCGCCAGCTCCGCCGGCGATGGCGCGGTGCTCGTCACTGGACACCTCCGTACCGAATGTTCGTTCGGCTACGAGTGTGGCCGATGCCGGACGGTCCCGCAACCCGGCCCGCGGCGACGTCGATCAGCACGTTGTCGCCCTCTCCGGGGCGGGAACGTGCTGATCGACGCGCGGTGGCCGGTGCCGGACCGGAAGCCCGGAGGAACCGGGAGGGGGGTGCGATGGTCCAAGGGGCATGGATCTCACACGACCGTTCCTCGGCGCCACGGCGGTCGGGGCCGGTGTGGTCACTCCGAAGCAGCTGCGGGGGCCCCGGTTCCGTCCGGTCGTGCGCGGGGTGTTCGTCGCCGTGCACGTCCCTGACACGTTCCTGCTGCGGTGCGAGGCCGCGGCGGTTGCCGTCGGGGCGATCGGGTCCGGGACCGGCCGGGCGGCGCTGTGCGGGTGGGCTGCGGCCGAGATGCTCGGCGCGGACTGCGCACCGCGTGGGGCGCCGGTCGAGGTGGTGGTGGCCCTCGGACACCGGCGCACCCGACCCGGGCTGGTGCTGCGGCACCGCGACATTCCGGCGGCGGACGTCGTGACCGGTGTCCGGATCCCCGCTCCCGGTGGACGCCGGCCCCGGTACGTGCGGGGCCGCACGGTGGTCACGACGTCGCCGCTGCGGACCGCGTTCGACCTCGCCTGCCGGGTCGGGCGGACCGACGCGGTGATCGCGCTCGACGCGCTGGCCAGGGTCGGGGGGCACGGACCGGGCGAGGTACTGGCGTTCGCCGCGGCCCGTCCGGTCGCCCGTGGGAGTCGGCGGGTCGCGGGCCTGGTCGCCCTGGCCGATCCGCTCGCCGAGTCGCCGATGGAGACCCGGGTCCGGCTGGCCCTGCACGACCACGGGGTCCGACGGCCGGTGCTGCAGCATCCGGTGGGGCCGTACCGGATCGATCTGGCCTACCCCGACCTGCGCTTCGGTATCGAGTACGACGGGGAGCGCCACCTGGACCGCGACCGCGTCCGGGCCGACCTGCGCCGGCAGGCGTTCCTGACCGCGCAGGGCTGGGACATCCTCCGCCCGGAGGCCCACGTGGTCCTGGGACGGCCCGAGCTCCTGGCCGTCGAGGTCCGGGCACGACAGCGCTGCCCGCGCCACCGCCTGACCTCCCGGGGTGCCCACCCGTGATCGATCAGCACGCTGTCGCCCCGTCCGGGGCCGGAACGTGCTGATCGACTTCTCTGCGGGAAGCGGGTGACGGGGTCAGGGGGCCGGGACGATGCCGCTGAAGGCGGCGCGGACGACGTCCTGCGGCAGGGTGGCGGTCCCGGGGCGGCCGGGGCGGTACCACTCGACGATCGAGTTGATCGTGCCGGACAGCAGTCGGGCGGCCAGGGCGGGATCGACGTCGGAGCGGACCTCGCCGGCGTCGACGGCCTCGCTGACCAGGGCGCGCACGGCCCCGTCGAACGCGCGGCGGCGTTCCAGCGCCCAGCGCTCGGTCTCGGTGTTGCCGCGCACCCGGAGCAGCAGGGTGACGTAGGGCAGCTCGGCCATGAGCACCCCGACCTGCGCGGCAACGATCGCCCGCAGCCGCTCGGCGGGGGAGCCGGCGCGGGCCTCGGGCAGGTCGAGCACCCCGAACAGCCCGTCGACGGCGCGTTCCAGCGCCGCGCGCAGCAGCGCCTCCTTGCCCGCGAAGTGGTGGTAGAACGACGACTTCGTGATCCCGGCGGCCCGTGAGAGGTCCTCCATCGACGTCGCGTCGTAGCCGCGGTCGATGAACTCGCCGACCGCGGTCTCGAGCAGTGCGTCGCGGCCCCCGCTCGGGCGCCGGGCCCGCTTGACCGGCGAGCTCATCGGCCCTCGAAGACGGGCTTCTTCTTCGCCAGGAAGTCGCTCACGGCCTGCTGGTGGTCGCGCGTGGTCGACAGCCGGATCTGGGCGTCGGCCTCGTACTCCAGGACGGCGGGGAGCTCGTTGACCGCGCCGAAGCGCAGCGCGCCCTTCACCTCGGCGTAGGCGCGGGTGGGGCCCGCCGCGAGGTGCCGCGCCAGGTCCAGTGCGGCGTCGAGGACCTTCTCGGCGGGGACGACGTCGCGCACCAGCCCCCAGTTGCGGGCGTCGGAGGCGGTGAACTGCTCGTTCAGCATCACCAGCTCAGTGGCCCGGGAGACCCCGACGGCGTGTGCGAGCGACGCCGCGAGCCCGCTGTCGGTGGACAGCCCGATGCCGGTGAACGCGGTCGCGAACTTCAGTCCGTCCGCGGCGATCCGCAGGTCGGCGGCCAGGGCGATGCCGAGCCCGGCGCCCACGCAGGGCCCGTTGATCGCGGCGACCACCGGCTTCGGTGCCTCGTTGAGCGCGCGGATCAGCGGGTTGTAGTGCCGGCGCACCGTGCCCAGGGCCCCGACCGGGTCGGCGTCGAGCGCCGCGGCGTGCTCGCCCAGGTCCTGCCCGACGCAGAACGCCTTCCCCGCGCCGGTCAGCACGATCGCGCGCACGGACTCGTCCCCGGCGACCTCGACGACCGCGGCGAGCAGCGCCTCCTTGAGCTCGACGGTGAGCGCGTTGTACTTCGCCGGCCGGTTCAGCGTGACCACCGCGACCGACGGGTCGGTCTCGTCGCGGGTCACGAGGACGGCGGGATCGGTGCCGGTGACGGGGGAGGTCATCCGCTGAGCCTAACGGCCGACCGAACGATCGGTCTCCCCGTCCGGCGGGCGACGTCGGGAGGTGTCCCGCGCGTGCCGTCAGGCCCGTTGTCCGGGTGCCGCCGGACGGCCGGACGGACCCTGGTGCGGCTCCGTGGACCGGTGCTAGGTTCCCCGAACGAACGGTCGGTCCAATGGCCGACCCGCGACGACGAAGCGCGACGGAGGCCCGCCGATGACCCTGCTCCGCAGTCACCTCTCCGGTACCTGGCAGACGGGGAGCGGCGAGGGCCGCCCGCTGTACGACGCGGTGACCGGCGACGAGGTCGCCCGCATCTCCGCCGACGGCCTCGACCTCGCCGGGGCGCTGGAGTTCGGACGGCGGACCGGCGGGCCCGCGCTGCGCGCGCTCACGTTCCACCAGCGCGCCGCCCTGCTGAAGGCGCTCGGCCAGCACCTGCGCGAGCACCGCGAGCAGCTCTACGCCGTCTCCGCGCGGACCGGCGCGACGCTCGGCGACTCCAAGTTCGACGTCGACGGCGGCATCGGCGTCCTGCTCGCCTACGCGTCCAAGGCCAAGCGCGAGCTGCCCAACGACACGATCCACGTCGAGGGTGACGTCGAGCCGCTCGGCCGCGGCGGGACCTTCCTCGGCCAGCACGTGCTGACCCCGCTGCGCGGGGTCGCGGTCCAGGTCAACGCCTTCAACTTCCCGGTCTGGGGCCCGCTGGAGAAGCTCGCCCCGGCCTTCCTCGCGGGCGTCCCGACGCTGATCAAGCCGGCGTCGCCGACGGCGTTCCTCACCGCGGAGCTCGTCGAGCTGATCATCGGCTCCGGTCTGCTGCCCGAGGGGTCCGTGCAGTTCGTCGCCGGGTCGCTCGGCGACGCCTTCGACCACCTCACCGGGCAGGACCTGGTGAGCTTCACCGGCTCGGCGTCGACCGCGCAGACCCTGCGCAGCCACCCCGGGATCGTCCGCAACTCCGTGCGGTTCTCCGCCGAGGCCGACTCGCTGAACCTGGCCGCGCTCGGCCCGGACGCGACGCCCGGCACCGCGGAGTTCGACCTGTTCGTGAAGGCCCTCACCACCGAGATGACGGTCAAGGCCGGACAGAAGTGCACCGCGATCCGGCGCGCCTTCGTGCCGCGCGCGCACGTCGACGCCGTCGTCGAGGCGGTCACCTCGCGGCTCGCGACGGTCGTGGTCGGTGCGCCCGGTGCCGAGGGTGTCCGGATGGGGGCGCTCGCGAGCCTCGACCAGCGCGAGGAGGTCCGCCGCAGCGTGAAGTCCCTGCGCGACGCCGGCCGGATCGTGTTCGGCGACCCCGACCGCGTCGAGGTGACCGGCGCCGACGCCGACCGCGGCGCGTTCGTCTCCCCGCTGCTGCTGGTCGGCGACCCGGACCGCGCCGAGCCGCACGAGGTCGAGGCGTTCGGCCCGGTGTCGACCGTGCTGCCCTACGACACCACCGACGAGCTGATCGACTACGCCGCCCGCGGCCAGGGCTCGCTCGCCGGCTCCGTCGTCTCCGCCGACCCCGCGTTCGTCCGCGAGGTCGTGCTCGGCGTCGCCCCGTTCCACGGCCGCGTGCACGTGCTCAACGCCCGCGACGCCGGGGAGTCCACCGGGCACGGGTCGCCGCTGCCGCAGCTCGTCCACGGCGGACCGGGCCGGGCCGGCGGTGGCGAGGAGATGGGCGGCGTGCGCGGGGTGTTCCACCACATGCAGCGCACCGCGGTCCAGGCCGACCCCGACTCGCTCGCCGCGATCACCGGCCGCTGGGTCACCGGAGCGCAGCGCCACACCACCGACGTGCACCCCTTCCGCAAGCACCTGGAGGAGCTGCGCCCGGGCGACTGCCTGGTCGCCGGCCCGCGCCGGGTGACCCGGGAGGACGTGGAGCACTTCGCCGAGTTCACCGGCGACACGTTCTACGCGCACATGGACGAGGCAGCCGCCGCGGCGAATCCGCTGTTCGGGCAGCGCGTCGCGCACGGCTACCTGGTCGTGTCCCTCGCCGCCGGGCTGTTCGTCGACCCCGACCCGGGCCCGGTGCTCGCGAACTTCGGCGTCGACGGGCTGCGGTTCCTCACTCCGGTCCGCTTCGATGACGAGCTCACCGTCACGCTGACCTGCAAGCAGCTCACCCCGCGCGAGTCCGCCGGGTACGGCGAGGTCCGCTGGGACGCCGACGTCACGCGGCAGGACGGCGAGTCCGTCGCCCGCTACGACGTGCTCACCCTCGTCGCGAAGAAGGACGCGTGATGACCGCGGCCACCAGGCGCCTCGGCGACGCGCCCCCGGCGGAGCTGCTGGACCCGGCCGAGCGGATGTCGGTCGACGAGCTGCGCACCCTGCAGCTGGGGCGTCTGCAGTGGACGTTGCGGCACGCCTGGGACAACGTCCCGCACTACCGGCGGAGGTTCGAGGAGCACGGCGTGCACCCCGACGACTGCCGCGAGCTCGCCGACATCGCGAAGTTCCCCACGACGACCAAGGCCGACCTGCGGGAGACCTACCCGTTCGGCATGTTCGCGGTGCCCCGGGAGCGGATCGCACGGATCCACGCGTCGTCGGGCACCACGGGCCGCCCGACCGTCGTCGGCTACACCGCGGGCGACCTCGACCGGTGGGCCGGGCTCGTCGCGCGGTCCATCCGGGCCGCGGGCGGGCGCCCCGGCCACCGCGTGCACGTCGCCTACGGGTACGGGCTGTTCACCGGCGGGCTCGGCGCGCACTACGGCGCGGAGAAGCTGGGTGCGACCGTCATCCCGGTCTCGGGCGGCATGACCCCGCGCCAGGTGCAACTCATCGGCGACTTCGCCCCCGAGGTCATCATGCTGACCCCGAGCTACATGCTGACCCTGCTCGACGAGTTCGAGCGCCAGGGCGTCGACCCGCGGGCCACGAGCCTGCAGGTCGGGATCCTCGGCGCCGAACCGTGGACCGAACGGATGCGCGCCGAGATCGAGGAGCGGGCCGGCATCCACGCCGTCGACATCTACGGGCTCTCCGAGGTCATGGGACCCGGTGTCTCGCAGGAGTGCGTGGAGACCAAGGACGGCCTGCACATCTGGGAGGACCACTTCCTGCCCGAGGTCGTCGACCCGCTCGACGGCACTCCGCTGCCCGACGGCGCCGAGGGCGAGCTGCTGTTCACCAGCCTCACCAAGGAGGGGCTGCCGATCATCCGCTACCGCACCCGCGACCTCACGACGCTGCTCCCGGGCACCGCGCGGCCGCAGATGCGGCGGATGGCCAAGATCACCGGCCGGTCCGACGACATGATCATCCTGCGCGGGGTGAACGTGTTCCCGACCCAGATCGAGGAGATCGTGCTCCGCACGCCCGGGCTCGCGCCGCACTTCCAGCTGGAGCTGACGACCCGGGGCAGGCTCGACGCGATGACCGTGCGCGTCGAGGCCCGCGGCGACACCCCCGCCGACCGCCGCGACCCGGCCGCCGCCGAGCTCGTGCGCGCGGTGAAGGAGACCGTCGGGATCTCGGTGACCTGTGAGGTCGTCGACCCGGACACCCTGGAGCGCTCGGTCGGGAAGCTGCAGCGCCTCAAGGACCGGCGGGAGCCGAGGGCCTGACCTGCCCGGCGCGGGAATGCCGCGGGTCCCGCGCGGGTTGCGACCGGTCGTGAAGCTCGAGATCTGGTCCGACGTCGTCTGTCCGTGGTGCGCGATCGGGCGGGCGCGCCTGGAGACGGCGTTGTCCGGCTTCGCGCACCGCGACGAGGTGACACTGCGTTGGCGCAGCTTCGAGCTCGACCCGGCCGCGCCGCGCGAGCAGCCCGGTGACCGCGCCGAGCACCTGGCGGCCAAGTACGGCGTGAGCGTCGCGGCGGCCAGCCGGATGGAGGAGCAGGTCACCGCCACCGCGGCCGCGGACGGGCTGGAGTTCCGCTTCGACCGGGCCCGCCACGGCAACACCGTCGACGCCCACCGGCTGCTCCACCACGCCTGGGCGACCGGCGGGTCCGCGCTGCAGGACACGCTGAAGGGGCGGCTGCTGCGCGCCTCGTTCACCGACGGCGAGCCGATCGGCGATCCCGAGGCGCTCGCCCGGATCGCGGTGGCCGCCGGTCTCGACGACGGCGGGGCGCGCGCCGTGCTCGGCTCCGACCGGTACCTCGACGACGTCCGCGCCGACGAGGACATGGCCCGCCGCCTCGGCATCACCTCGGTGCCGTTCCTCGTCGTCGACGACCGCTACGGCGTCGCGGGCGCCCAGCCGGTGGACGCGCTGCGCCGGCTCCTCGACACCGCCTGGTCCGAGCAGGAGACACCCGCCCGGAGCTAGCGGGACTCGTCCTCGAAGATCAGGATCGTCCGCGTCGACACGACCGTCGGGAGCGCCTGCAGGCGTTCGAGCACGACGCTGCGCAACGCGTCGTTGCCGGTGGTGCGCACCAGCAGCAGCACGTCGAAGTCCCCGCCGACCAACGCCATGTGCCGGACCTCGGGGATCGCGCGCAGCTGTTCGCGCAGCTCGCGCCAGCTGTTCTGGCGCACCGTCAGCGTCACGTACGCCGAGGTGTGCAGCCCCACCCGGTGCGGGTCGACGACGGCGGTGAACCCGGTGATCACGCCGTCGTCGACGAGCCGGGCGAGGCGGGCGTAGGCGTTCGCCCGCGAGATCGTCAGGCGCTCGGCCAGCGCGCGCCCGGTCAGCCTGCCGTCGTGCTGCAGCTCCGCGACCATCCGCCGGTCGATGTCGTCGAGCACCGCCGCCTCCGTTCGTCTCGCCGGGACCCGCCGGGCGACGGTGCCCGGGACCACTCGTCCGGGGCGGTGTCGCACTCAGGGCCGATCGTCTCGTCCTCTCCCCGATCCAGGCTGATCGTACGGATCATGCGCCATTCTCGGAGCACTGTGTCCGCACGGAAGGGAGTCGTCGTGGACGACCGGCACGAGACCGTCCGCCTCGTGGAGCCCGACGGCACCACGGTTCCCGGGGCCCAGCTCCCGTCGCCCGACCGGCTGCTCGCCGGCTACCGCGGGCTGGTGCGCGCCCGTCGGCTCAACGAGCAGGCCGGCGCGCTGGTCCGGCAGGGACGCCTGGCCGTGTACCCGTCCTCGCGCGGGCAGGAGGCCTGCCAGGTGGCCGCGGCGATGGTGCTGTCCGACGGCGACTGGCTCTTCCCGACCTACCGCGACACCGCCGCGATCGTCGCCCGCGGTGTCGACCCGGTCGAGGTCCTCACGATGCTGCGCGGGGACCGGCACTGCGGCTACGACGTCGCCGCCCACCGCGTCGCCCCGCAGGCGACCCCGCTCGCGACGCAGCTGCTGCACGCGGTCGGCGTCGCCCACGCCGCGCGGCTCAAGGGCGAGCCAGACGCCGTCCTGGCGCTCTGCGGCGACGGCGCCACCAGCGAGGGCGACTTCCACGAGGCGCTGAACTTCGCCGCGGTCTTCCGGGCGCCGGTGGTGTTCCTGGTGCAGAACAACAAGTACGCGATCTCGGTGCCGCTGCACCGCCAGAGCGCCGCCGCCAGCCTCGCGGACAAGGCGGTCGGCTACGGCATGCCCGGTGTCCGGGTCGACGGCAACGACCTCGCCGCCCTGCTCACCGTGCTCGACGACGCCGTGGAGCGGGCCCGCGCCGGCGACGGCCCCACGCTGGTCGAGGCCGACACCTACCGGATGGACGCCCACACCAACGCCGACGACGCCGGCCGCTACCGCAGCGACGGCGAGGTCGCCTCCTGGGCCGCCCGCGACCCGCTCGCGCGCCTGCGCGCCCGGCTGCGTGCCGAGGGCCTGCTCGACGACGACGCCGAGCGCGCTCTCGTCGAGGAGACCGAGCAGATGGCCGCCGACCTGCGCGCCGGCATTGCGGCCGAGTCCCCGGTCGACCCCGAGGAGCTGTTCGCGCACGTCTACGCCCACCCCACCCCGCAGCTGCGCGAGCAGCGCGACCAGCTGCGTGCCGAGCTGGAGGTCACGCCGTGAACACCGGCACCGCGAACACCGACACCGTGCACACCGGTCCCGTGAAGCTCACGATGGCGCAGTCGATCAACACCGCGCTGCGCGAGGCGATGGCCGCCGACCCGACCGTCGTCGTGTTCGGGGAGGACGTCGGCCCGCTCGGCGGGGTCTTCCGGGTCACCGACGGGCTCACCGCCGAGTTCGGCGAGCACCGCTGCTTCGACACCCCGCTCGCCGAGTCCGGCATCGTCGGCACGGCGGTGGGAATGGCGATGAACGGGCTGCGGCCCGTCGTCGAGATGCAGTTCGACGCGTTCGCCTACCCGGCGTTCGAGCAGATCGTCAGCCACGTCGCGAAGTTCGGCAACCGCACCTCGGGCCGGATGCGGCTGCCGATGGTCATCCGGGTGCCCTACGCCGGCGGGATCGGCGGCGTCGAGCACCACTGCGACTCCTCCGAGGCGTACTACGCCCACACCGCAGGGCTGACCGTGGTCGCCCCGGCCACGAACGCCGACGCCCACGGCCTGCTCCGCGCGGCGATCGAGTACCCGGACCCGGTGATCTTCCTGGAGCCGAAGAAGCACTACTTCACCTCCGAGGAGGTCGACACGGCGGTGCCGGTGCCACCGATCGGACGTGCCGTGGTCCGCCGCCCCGGGGCCGACGCGACGCTCATCGCCTACGGGCCGACGGTCCCGGTCGCGCTCGCCGCCGCCGAGGAGGCCGCCCTGGAGGGCCGTGACCTGGGCGTGGTCGACCTGCGGTCGATCGTCCCGTTCGACGACGAGACCGTCTGCGCGCAGGTGCGCCGGACCGGGCGGGCGGTCGTCGTCGCGGAGGCACCGGGGTTCGCCTCGGTCGCCTCGGAGATCGCCGCCCGGGTCTCGGAGCGCTGCTTCCACCACCTCGAGGCACCGGTGCGCCGGGTGACCGGGTTCGACGTGCCCTACCCGCCGCCGAAGCTGGAGCAGCACCACCTGCCCGGGGTGGACCGGGTGCTCGACGCGGTCGACTCGCTCGGCTGGGAGGACGCGGCGTGAGCGCGCAGGTGTTCACCCTGCCCGACCTGGGGGAGGGGCTGACCGAGGCCGAGCTGGTCCGCTGGCTCGTGGCCGACGGGGACACCGTCGGTGTGGACCAGCCCGTCGCCGAGGTGGAGACGGCGAAGGCCGTGGTCGAGGTGCCCTCGCCGTACGCGGGCACGGTGCTGTCCCGGCACGGCGCGGAGGGCGAGACGCTGCGGGTCGGGGAGCCGCTGGTGTCGGTCGGGGATGCCACCGGGGCCACCGAGGCCGCCGGGGGCGCCGGGGACGCCGGGTCGGGCAACGTCCTGATCGGCTACGGGACGACCGGCGGGCACGAGGGGGCCCGCCGGCGTCGCCGGGCGGTGAAGCGCGCCTCCGCGGCCGCCACTCCCGCGGCCGCCGCACCCACGGCTGCCGTACCCGCGGACGCCCCCGCGTCGCCCCCGTCCGCGGTCCCGGCAGCGACATCCGCGGTCCCGGCGGCGACATCGGCCGCCGACGGCGCACCGGGCGAGCGTCGGCCGGTGCAGTCGCCGGTGGTGCGGCGGCTGGCCCGTGACCACGGCATCGACCTCGCGACGGTCGAGGGGACCGGACCCGACGGGATGGTGCTGCGCCACGACGTGGCCGTCGCCGCGGCCCGCGCTGCCGCACCGACCGCTGCCGCACCGACCGCTGCCGCACCGACCGCTGCCGCCCCGCCGCCCGCCGCCGCGGAACGAGCCACCGTCCCGACCACGACGGCCGCGACCGGCACGGCCGCGATGGCGACGGCCGCGACCGGACCGACCGCTACCGGTCCGACCCCGGCCGCACCGGACCGCGACCCCCGCACCGGGCTCGCGGTCCGCGAGGTCGTGCCGCTCCGCGGCGTCCGCCGCGCCGTCGCCGATACCCTGACCCGCAGCCGCGCCGAGATCCCCGAGGCCACGACCTGGGTCGACGTCGACGCCACCGACCTGCTCGCCCTGCGCCAGCAGCTCACCGGCACCGACGGCCGTCCGGTCGGGCTGCTCGCGATCCTGGCGCGGTTCGTCGTCGCCGGTCTGGCCCGGTTCCCCGAGCTCAACGCCCGCGTCGACACCGGGTCCGCGCAGATCGTGCACCTCGACGGGGTGCACCTCGGCATCGCCGCGCAGACCGACCGCGGCCTGGTCGTCCCCTCGGTGGCCGACGCCCACCGTCTCGGGATGCGCGGCCTCGACACCGAGATCCGCCGCCTCACCGCGGCGGCCCGGGACGGCTCGGTCACCGCCACCGAGCTGACCCGCGGGTCGTTCACCCTGAACAACTACGGGGTGCTCGGCGTCGACGGCAGTGCCGCGATCATCAACCATCCCGAGGTCGCGATGCTGGGCGTCGGACGGGTGCTGCCGCGGCCGTGGGTCGTCGACGGCGCGGTCGTCCCGCGGTCGATCACCCAGCTGTCGCTGGTGTTCGACCACCGGGTCTGCGACGGCGGCACCGCGGGCGGATTCCTCCGCTTCGTCGCCGCCGCCGTCGAGTCGCCGCTGTCCGCGCTCGCCGACCTCTGAGCGCGCCCGGTTGAGCGCGCCCGGTGCTCAGCGGCGGCGGGTGATCACCACCGGCTCGATCCGCTGGGGAACCTGCGCGAACGCCGACTCGGGCACCCCGAACGACGCGGCCAGCACGTCCCGCGGGATCGCGTTGAGGCTGCCGACGATGCCGATGTCGTCGTCCGGCTCGGCGGTCGAGGTGTTGAACACGATGAGCACGTCGAGCGGCTCGGTCGTCGACGCGTTCTCGAAGTAGTGGAACAGGCCCGTCGGCGCGAACACGAGGTCACCGCGCTCCGCGGTGAAGACGTCGTTGTGGTACTCGCCGTCGGGGTGGGTGCCGAGGATGGTCCACTTCGCGGTACCGGAGACGATGTAGTTCAGCTCCCACGCGGTCGGGTGCCAGTGCGGCTCCCGGATCCCGCCGGGGTCGAGGTGGGCCAGGTACACCGACCCCTGCTGGCCGGCGAGCACCGGGAAGTTCTGCTCGTTCGCCCCGCGCAGCCACCCGCCGTCGAAGGTGTTGGGCTCGGTCGCCGCGAGGTGGAACAGGTGGCCGGGCTGCCCGGTCCGCGGCGGCGTCGGAGCGCCCGCCCCGGCGGTCCCGCCCGTGGCGGCCAGTCCCGCCATCCCCGCCACCCCTGCGACACCCGCGCCCAGGGCCCGTCGCCTGCTGATCCCCGTCATGGTCTGCTCCTTCCACCGAAATCGTTGCCAGTCGCAACGGTATGGCGGACGGTGATCCATCGGGGTGATCACTTTCAGCGGCTTCCGTGATTGCGCAGTCACGGATCGGCGCAGCTCAGCGCGCCGGGACGGCCGTCCAGTACGGGGCCTTCGCCGGACGGCCGTCCCCGGACGACCGGCCCCGCAGACGTCGCCCGACCCAGGGCAGGACGTGGGTGCGGTAGTAGGCGAGCGCTGCGGCCGGTCCGGTCGGCGGGTCCGCGGCGACGGTCGTCGCGGGCGTCGCCCCACGCACACCGAGCGCCTCCAGCACGATTCCCGCGGCGCGCAGATGCCCGGGCGTGCCCAGGTGCAGGCGGTCGTCCGACCAATAGCCGGGCCGGCGGATCTCGGTGTCGCCGAACACGTCGACGAAGGTGAGTCCGCGTGTGGCGGCGAGCGTGCGCACCGCCGCCGACAGCTCCGCGCCGCGGCGGTGGACGACCCGTCCCAGTGGAAGCCGGTCCGACGGGTCGGCACCGCTGAGCAGCACCAGCCGGACCCCGGCCGCCGCGCAGCGGTCGACGGCGCGGGTGGTGAGCGCGGCGAGCCCGGCGACGTCGGTGCGGGGGCGGAGCATGTCGTTCCCCCCGCCGTTGAGGGTGATCAGGGTCGGCGCGGGGTCCAGCGCCAGTGCGGCATCGAGCTGCGGCCCGACGACGTCGGCCAGCAGCCGGCCCCGTACGGCCAGGTTCGCGTAGTGCACCGGCTCACCGGAGGCGCCGGCCAGCCCGGCGGCGACCCGGTCGGCCCAGCCGCGGGGGACACCCGCCGCGTCCTCGTCGCCCACGCCCTCGGTGAAACTGTCCCCGATCGCCACGTACCGCACGGCGCCAGCATCCGCGTTGCGGTCACCACGGCTCCGCCCGGGGGTGGTGACGGCTGTTACCCTCGACCCGTGCGCGGTCGGATCATTACCCGGCGCGCCGGCTGAACCCAGGGAGCCGGCGCGTGGCACGTGGTGCCCGCCGGACCTGGCCGGATCCTGACGTTCGCCCTCGAACACCGGAGATCCGATGAACGCCCCCACCGCCGAGCGCGCCCGCACCGGGACCGATCCCGCCGAGCACGGCCACGTCGTCTCGCTGCTCCTGACCGACGCCGATGACGGCCTCTACAAGGTCCTCACCATGCTGCGGTCGCGCCGCTGGAAGGTCCGCTCGCTGCAGGTCGACATGTCAGCCGAGATCAGCCGGGTCGACCTCGTCGTCGCCCACGACGGCCGGGACGCCGACCTGCTGCTCGAGCAGCTGCGCCGGGTCGTGCCGGTGGTACGCGCCGACCTGGGCTGAGCCGGGCGCGGTGCCGTCGTCCACCGCCGGGATCTCGTGCCCGCCGGGCGGAGACGCATCCTCCGGTCAGTCCGGTCCGCGGTAGGTGTGTCCGGTGGGTGTGGTCGTGAGGACGGTCCCGTCGGGTGTTCGGGCGATGTGCCATCCGGGTTGTTCGCGGATGTGGTTGTGGAACTCGCAGACCCCGCGGCCGTTCTCCAGTTCGGTGTGTCCGCCGTCGGTGTGGCGGTGGATGTGGTCGATGTGGCGGGCGGGTGCGTCGCAGTAGGGCTCGGTGCACCGGTTCCCGGCGCGGGCTTTCACGAGGGTGGCGAGCAGTCCGGTGAAGGTGCGTTGGCGTGAGTCGCCGCCGATGACAAGACCCTGGTCGGTGAGCAGCCGGCGCAGGGACGCGGTGCCGTCGCTGGTGGCGAGCAGGTCGGCCGGGACGGGTCCGAGTCCGGGGATCTCCGCGGGGAGTGGGGAGGTGGGGTCGAGCAGGGCCTGGACGGGGACGGTGACCTGGACTTGCAGGTTGACCGCGGTGGCGGTGGTCTGTCCGGTGAGGCGTTCGACCAATGTGTCGGCGAGTACCTGTCCGCGGCTGCGGGTCAACGGTGCCGGGTCGACCTGGACCTGCACGAAGGCTTTCTGTAGTGCGGCGAGGCAGGCGGCGCCCTGTGCGACGGGGATGTAGGCGGTGAGGTAGCTCATCGCGTCCGGTGCCGGGCGTAGGGTGACCCGGCGTTCGGCCGCGGCGGCGTGGACGCGGGCTCGGAAGCGTTCGGGCGCGATTTCGGCGACCAGGCGGCGGGTCATGGCGCGGAGCCGGCCGATGCCGAGCCGGGTGAGGTCGTGTGTGGCGAGGCGGGTGTCGAGGTGCCTGCGCTGGTGTGGGTCGAGGTCGCGGCGTTCGACGGCGATGGCGGTGACCTTGGCGGCGCTGAGCTCGCCGGCGGTGTGGAGGCCGCGGATGTGGTCGAGTCCGGTGTGCAGGTCGCGGGCGTTGGCGAGGCGGGTGCGGGCTTCGGCGGTCGAGACCCGGCAGGCGAGCTGGATCTGGGCGACGACGCTGCGGTGGAGCCGCTCGACGTCGGTCCGGGCGCGGTCGCTCCCGTCGGTCCCGTCATCGGTGAGCCGGTTCTGGATGTGCGTCTGGGCGAACGCCCGGATCCGACTCGCCTGCAACGCGGCGAGGGAGGCCTGGAGCATCTCGATCTGCTGGATCTGGTCGATCAGTTCCGCCTCGGACACTGCAGAGGTGTCGGCGGCGTGAGTGTGATCGACGAGGAAGCGGAGCAGATCGAGGTCACCGGCCGGGGACCCACCGGAGCCCACGCCGGTGGCGTGGTCGGGTGGCTCCTGGGTCGCGGTCACATCGCCGATCCCAGTCGAACATGTGTTCGATCGCTAGTTTCCGTTCGCAATCGCGAATCTCTGACCTGCGAGGACAGGGCAGCAGAGTCGTGCCCCGCCTACCCGCGAGGAGTCAACCGCGCGTTCGGCAGCTCCGGCGCCGGCAACGTCGAGTCCCAGGCGTCCGGGAACATCCCGAAGCGGCCACCGTCCCGCCCCCCGGCGGCACGCTCGTCCTGCCACTGCTCCCGGAAGGCCACGACCTCGTCGTGGGTGGAACCGACGAAGTTCCACCACATCACGATCTGCTCGCCCAGCGGCTCCCCGCCGAGCAGCACCAGGCGGGCGCCGTCGTCGCCGGCGTGCAGATCCAGGGCCGTCCGGCCCGGCGGGAGGTACACGAGCTCGGCGGCCGCGGCCGCGGTGCCGCTCACCCGCGCCGAGCCGGTGTCGACCAGCACACCGTGCTCGAACCCGGCGTCGACGTCCAGCGTCACCGACGCGCCGGCGGGCAGCACCACCTCGGCGCCGAGCAGCGGGGTGAACGTCGGGACCGGCGACGACGACCCGGCCAGCGATCCGAGGAACACCCGCAGCGCGGCGTCCCCGGCATGCACCCGGGGCGGTGCGTAGTGCTCGAAGCGGGGGGTGGTCTCCCGGTGGGCGGCGGGCAGCGCCAGCCACAGCTGCACCCCGTGCAGCACCTCGGTGTCGGGGGTGGAGAACTCCGAGTGCGCGATGCCGGATCCCGCGGTCATCAGGTTCAGCTCACCCGGGCGCACGATCGCGTGCGCTCCGGTGGTGTCGCGGTGTTCGACCCGGCCGGTGAACAGCCACGACACCGTCGCGAGCCCGGTGTGCGGATGCCCCGGCACGGCCATCCCACCGGTGTCGGCGACCCGGTCCGGGCCGTAGTGGTCCAGGAAGCACCAGGCCCCGATCAGCGACCGGGTGCGCCGCGGCAGCGTCCGGCGCACCGTCATCGCGCGCGGCCCGCCCAGCGGCACGTCGCGCGGGGTCACCAGCTCCCCGTCGGCGGCGTCGCCCCCGCAGACGACCTCCTCCGGCGCGGTCTCGACGTTGCTCACCGCGCGCTCCTCCGGACGGCGGCGACGGCGTCGGGCGTCACCGGGTCGAGGATGTCGGCATAGCCCTGATGGGTCGACACCCAGCGCCGCACGTACGGGCAGACCGGCACGATGCGCTTCCCGGCGGTGCGGGTGTCGTCCAGCGCGAAGCGGACCAGGGTGCTCGCGAGCCCGCGCCCGGATAGCTCCGGATCGACCTCGGTGTGGTGGAAGATCCGCTGCCCGTGGTCGTCGACGTACTCGGCCCTGCCGACCACGGTGCCGTCGATCAGGATCTCGTAGCGGTGGTGGCCCGTGTCGTGGGTGACCACGGTGTCGTGGTCGGTGTCGTGGTCGGTGTCGTGGTCGGTGTCGTGGTCGGTGTCGCCGGACATGTACTCAGCCTCTCAGGACGCGCGGCGCCGCACCACGCGGCGCAGGTTCACCGGCTCCCGCAGGTGCCGGCCCCTGTCGTCTCCGAACCCGTCATGCGGCGACGGTGTTCCGGGCGGGGGCAGTCTCGACGGTCACGACCACCGCCACCATCACCACCGCGGCCACGACCGGGGTGAACGGCGCGAACGCCGACAGCCCCAGCAGCACCGCCAGCACGACGACGGCGGCGCTGCGGCCGGCGGCGAGCACGGGGCGCAGCGCCAGCGCCCACACCCCGAGGACGAACAGCGCGACCGGCACGGTCAGCGTCGCCCCGGCCGCGGCGGCGGACAGCCCGGTCCCGGTGGTGTCGACGTCGACGGCCACCTCGATGCCCGCCGAGAAGGCGCCGGCCGCGGCGAAGACGAGGTAGTGGCCGTAGCCGTGCACCAGCGCCCGCGGCATGGCCCGCAGGTGCTCGTGCTGGCTGTGGGCGAAGTAGACCCACCACATGCCCGCCGCCAGCACGAGTCCGCACGCCGAGAGCACCAGCAGCGGGCCGAGGTGCTCGGCGGAGGACAGCGCGTCGACCACGGCCGTCGTCGACGCCAGGATCGACTCACCCAGCAGGATCAGGGTGAACAGGCTGTAGCGCTCGGCGATGTGGTGCGGGTGCCACGGCGTCGACCGCGCACGCTCGGCGACCACCGGGACCGCCAGCTCGGCCAGTGCCAGCACGACGAACCACACCGGGTGCGGGGCGACGAGCACCCAGGCGATCCACAGCAGCTGGACGACGGCGATGCCGCCCGCGTAGCGGAGCGCGGTGGTCCGCAGCGCGGGGTGCGATCGCGCCGCCCGCAGCCACTGCGTGACCATCGCCAGCCGCATCACCACGTACCCGGCGACGAGTACGCCGTAGCCCTCACCGGCCATCGCCGAGGGCGTCCCCGCGGCCATGACCAGCGCGCCCGCCATCTGGACCAGGGTGGTGGCGCGGTAGAGCCAGTCGTCGACGTCGAAGGCCGAGGCGAACCAGGTGAAGTTCATCCAGGCCCACCAGATGCCGAAGAACACCATCAGGTAGGACCCGACCCCGGCGCCGACGTGCCCGCCGGACTCCTCGTGGTGCAACGCCGCCGACGACAGCGACACCGCCACCACGAACACCAGGTCGAAGAACAGCTCCAGCGGGCTGGCCACCCGGTGGGGCTCGTCCGGATCGCGGGGGCGCATCTCGCGCAGACCGAGGTTCACACCGCCCATCGTTGCGCGCCGCACTACCCTTCGGCAGCGCCGACACGGGAAAGGAGCCCACCGATGACCACACCGGACATCCGGCCGCGGGTGCTGCGACGGGAGGGCGACTCCGAGGTCGCTCCGATCGAGCTGTTCTTCGACCTCGTCTACGTGTTCGCGATCGTCCAGGTCTCGCACACCCTGCTCTACCACCTGACCCCGATCGGGGCGCTGGAGACGGCGGTGCTGTTCGCCGCGGTCTGGTGGCTGTGGAACTACTCGGCCTGGGCGATGAACTACCTGGACCCGGGACGCCCGTCGGTCCGGATGCTCAACGCCGGGCTGATGCTGGCGGCGCTGGGGATGGCGCTGGCCCTGCCGGGCGCGTTCGGTGAGTCCGGGCTGCTGTTCGCACTGTGCTTCGCCGCCGCCCAGATCGGGCGCCCGCTGTTCCTCGTCGTGACCATGCGCGGGCACGTCATGGCCCGTAACTACCGCAACCTGCTGGTGTGGAGCACGGCCGCGTCCGTGCTCGTCGTCGTCGGCGCGTTCCTCCCGCCGGTGGCGCGGCTGGTCGTCTGGGTGCTGGCCGTCGCCGTCGACATGGCCGGGCCGCGGTTCGAGTTCCGGGTGCCGGGGCTCGGGCGCACCCCGATGGACGAGTGGCCGACCGACGTGGAGCACCTCGCCGAGCGCAACCGGCTGGTGTTCATCATCGCGCTCGGCGAGTCGATCCTGATCATGGGTTTCACGCTGTCGGAGATGGAGGACGTGACCCCCTACGCGGTGGTGATCACCCTGCTCGGCTTCGCCGGTCTGGTCGCGCTGTGGTGGTCCTACTTCGCGCTCGCCGGGCACGGCACCCGGGCGAGCTCCGGCGACGGGTCGACCCGTGCGGCGCGGGCCGCGTTCGCCTACGCGCACGGCCTGATGGTGGCCGGGGCGGTGCTGTTCGCGGTGGCGATCGACCTGCACCTCACGCACCCGGAGAACACTCCGGCGCTGGTGCTGACCTCGGTCGGCGGTCCGCTGCTCTACCTCGCGGGCAACAAGCTCTACCTGCAGGGCCGCGCCGGGACGGTCGGGCGGTCGCGCTACGTGGCCGCCGCGATCCTGGTGGTGGCCGCGGTGGTCGCGCTGGTCGCCGGACACGCCCTGCCCGCGATCGCGATCGGGCTGGTCGTGCTCGCCGTGGTGATCGGCCTGGCGGTGGCCACCGAGCTGACCGAGCGGCGCGCCTAGTCCGGGTCGGCGGCGTCGCGCAGCGCGTTCTCCAGCACCTCGCTCAGCGCGGGGTGGATCCAGTACTGTACGTCGGCGAGGCGCTGCGCGGTCACGCCCAGCGCCATCGCCTGCACCAGCTGCTGGACCAGCGTCGACGCCTGCGGGCCGAGCAGGTGCGCCCCGAGCAGCGTGCCGTCCGGGGCGACGAGGACCTTGCAGAACCCGCGCTGCTCCTCCATCGCCCAGCCGAAGGCGACGTCGGCGTACTCGTGGAACCCGACGCGGAACTCCAGGCCCTCCTCGCGGCACTGCTGCTCGGTGCGGCCGACGGCGCCGATCTGCGGAGTGGTGAACACCGCGGCCGGGACGAACCCGTGGTCGGCCTCGCGCAGGTCGTCGGGGTGGGCGAGGTTGTGCCCGACGACCTCGGCCTCGTGGTTCGCGACGTGCTTGAGCGGGTGCGGGGACGAGATGTCGCCCAGCGCCCACACCCCGTCGGCGGTGGTGCGGCCGTGGGCGTCGACGACGACGCGGCCGGCGTCGTCGGTGTCGATCCCGGCCCGGTCCAGGTCGAGCCGGTCGGAGTTGGGGCGGCGCCCGGCCGCGACGAGCAGCCGGTCGGCCCGCACCTCGGTGCCGTCGTCGAGGTGCAGCCGTACGTCGCCCGCACCGCCGGTGACCCTCTCCACCGTCCGTCCGGTGTGGACGGTGAAGCGCTCGCGGGCGGCGTCGGTGAACCGCGCCACGACGGTCTCGTCCATCCCGCCGAGCAGGGTGTCGGCGCTCTCGACGAGCGTGACCTCGCAGCCGAGCCCGCCGAACACGTGCGCGAACTCCGCTGCGATGTAGCCACCGCCGATGATCGCCAGGTGCCCGGGCAGCTCGTCGATCCGCATGATCGTGTCGGAGGTGTCGAACGGGACGCCCGAGTCGGCGACCGGCGGCGGGACCACCGGTCGCCCGCCGACGGCGAGCACGATCCGGTCCGCGGTGAACTCGGCGGTGCCGCCGTCGGCCAGGTCCACCGTCATCGCGCGTGGCCCGGTGAAGCGGGCCGTGCCGTCGTAGACGGTGCCGTGGTCGCGGCGGTGGTCGCGGCCCTCGTCGCCGATCGGGTCGAGTCGGGAGAACACCCGGTCCCGGATGTCGCTCCAGCGGATCCGGTCGATCCGGGCGTCCACCCCGTAGGTCGACGCCGCGCGGACCGTCTCGGCGACCTCGGCGGTGTAGGCGAGCATCTTGGTCGGGATGCAGCCCACGTTGAGGCAGGTCCCGCCGAACCGGGTCGCCTCGACGTGGGCGACGTCGAGACCGTCGAACCGGTCGTCGACGATCGTGTTCCCGGATCCGGTGCCGACGACTGCGAGATCGTGATGGGCCACCCGCCGAGCCTAGGAAGACCGGCGCCCTCCCGCGCGTCGACGCCGGGCGGGGCCGTCACCGGGCGATCGGCGTGCGGTACCGGCACCGCACTGGCACCCTGACTGCGGCGGTGGCGCGGCGCCCCGCGGGAGGCGGCCGGTGATGACCGATCCGACGGAGGGCCCGGGGGGAGTGCCCGGCCTGTCCGCCGCGACCGCGGAGGGTGGTCTGACCCTGGAGGCGGTGCCGCACCCGTCGGGTCCGGTGGTGCTGCACGCCGTCGGCGACGTCGACCTCGCGACCGCGCCGTTCCTGGCCGAGCAGGTGGGCGACTGGCTCGCCGCGGCCCCACGGATCGTGCTGGACCTGTCCGGGGTGGGCGTGTTCGCCTCGGCCGGGATCTCGGTGCTGCTCGACTGCCAGCACGCCGCCGTCGCGGCCGGGGTGGTCCTGGAGCTGTACTGCGGCGCGGCCCGCCAGGTCCGCCGGGTCCTGCAGGTCACCGGCACCTGCGAGCACCTGCGGGTGCTCGACCCGCACCCGCCGCCGGCGACCCCCGACGGCCGCGCCCCGCTGTTCCCGGTTCCCGACTGACCCCGGTCCTCAGCCGAGCAGCTCCCGGCCGGTCCGGTGCCGGTGCAGCACCTGGACGTCGGTCGTGCCCTCCCGCAGCGACGCCGAGGTGTCGGACATGTGCTCCAGCAGCGTGTCCGCGAAGGCGATGACGGCCGGTGTGGGGGCGATGTCGGCGCGCCGCGCCAGCGCCACCGTGCGGTGGATGGCCGGGTTGAGCACCGTGCGCCGCAGCCGCGGCCGCCCGATGAACGTCAGGTCCGGCACCACCGCCACCCCGGTGCCGGCCTCGACCATGCGCAGCACGGCGTCCATCTGGCCGCCCTCGACGGCGATCCGCGGCGTGACCCCGGCGACCGCGTAGGCCCGCAGGGTCACCTCCCGCAGGTCGTAGCCCTGGCGCACCATCACCAGGTCGTGGCGGGCGAGCTCGGAGACGGTCATCGACCCGCGCGGGGTCAGCGGCCTGCGTGCCCGTGGGGAGGCGACCGAGAGCCGTTCGCGGAGCAGGGGAGCGGTGTGCAGCGTCGGGTCCACCCCGTCGGGGGGCACGATGACCAGGGCGACGTCCAGCGCGCCCTGGACCAGTGCCGCCTCCAACGGCTGCGAGCCGTCCTCGGCCAGCTCGACGGCGATCTCGGGGTGCCGGGCGTGGAAGACCCGCAGCACGTCGGACAGCACGCCGATGCACAGCGACGGCGTCGCGCCGACCCGGACCCGGCCGCTGCGCAGGCCGACCATCTCGGCCACCGTCGTGCGGACCATGTCGGAGTCGGCGAGCATCCTCCGTGCCAGTGGCAGCACCGCCTCACCGGCCGGGGTCAGTGTGACGACCGACCCGCGGTTGATCAGCGGGGAGCCCAGCTCGTCCTCCAGCGCCCGCAGCGCGCGGCTCAGGGTCGGCTGGGCGACCCCGACCTGGTCGGCCGCCCGAGTGAAGCTGCGCACGTTTGCCACGGCGACGAAGTACATGAGCTGCTGAAGTGTCACACGCATAGCCTACGGCTATGACCGGAGACCGTTTCATGCATTGGACTGCCTTACCCGTTGGTATGTCCACTGGACGACGTGGTCACGATGTCCGAGAAGTCCCGGGCCGGCGGCGGAGCCAAGCCCGCCGCACCCCGGCGTCCGCGCACGCCCAGTGCGCTGCTGAAGTTCGTGATGGCGGTGAGCGGCGTCGTGCTGCTCGGCTACGTCACGTTGCACATGATCGGGAACCTGAAGATCTTCTTCGGCCCCGAGGCGATCGATCACTACGCGGCCTGGCTGCGCACCATCCTGGAGCCGGCGCTGCCCTACTCGGGCATGCTCTGGATCGTCCGTGTGGTGCTCGTCGTCGCTGTGGTCGCCCACATCTGGTCGGCGACGGTGCTCGCCCTGCGCGCGCGCAAGGCCCGCCCGATCAAGTACGCGGGTGGCTCCTACCAGGTCAAGGGCAGCTACGCGGCCCGCACCATGCGCTGGGGCGGCGTGATCATCGTGCTGTTCGTCGTCTACCACCTGCTCGACCTCACCGCGGGCACGCTGAACCCGAACGGCGTGCACCTCGCGGTGGCGGACAACCTCGCGGCCGACTTCACCCCCGCCCGCTGGTACGTCACCCTGTTCTACGTCCTCGCCGTCGTCGCGCTGGGCTTCCACGTCCAGCACGGCATCTTCTCGGGCATCCAGACGCTCGGGTGGTCGTCGAACAGGCGTGAGCGCACCATCAAGGTGGTGTCGACGGTCTTCGCCGCCGTGCTGACCCTCGGCTTCATCTCGGTGCCCCTCGCCGTCACGTTCGGAGTGGTCTGACCCATGACTGACGCCTCGTCCCACCACATCTCCTACGCCGACTACACGACCGGTGAGCCGGTCGTCGACAAGGCGGTCCCCTCGGGTGCCATCGAGACCCGCTGGGAGCGCCGCCGGTTCGGCGTCAAGCTGGTCAACCCGGCGAACAAGCGCTCGAAGAAGATCATCGTCGTGGGCTCCGGCCTGGCCGGCGGCTCCGCGAGCGCGACGCTCGGCGAGGCCGGCTACCACGTCAAGACGTTCTGCTACCAGGACAGCCCGCGGCGTGCGCACTCGATCGCCGCGCAGGGCGGCATCAACGCGGCGAAGAACTACCGCAACGACGGCGACAGCGTCTACCGGCTGTTCTACGACACGGTGAAGGGCGGCGACTTCCGCGCGCGGGAGTCCAACGTCCACCGGCTCGCCGAGATCTCGCGGCAGATCATCGACCAGTGCGTCGCGCAGGGCGTCCCGTTCGCCCGCGACTACGCGGGTCTGCTCGACAACCGCTCGTTCGGCGGTGTGCAGGTCTCCCGCACCTTCTACGCCCGCGGTCAGACCGGCCAGCAGCTGCTCATCGGCGCCTACCAGGCGCTGGAGCGCCAGGTGAAGGCCGGCACCGTCGAGATGTACGCCCGGCACGAGATGCTGGAGCTGATCGTCGTCGAGGGACGCGCCCGCGGCATCGTCGCGCGCGACATGGTCTCCGGCGAGATCGAGGTGCACACCGCCGACGCGGTCGTGCTCGCCTCCGGCGGCTACGGCAACGTCTTCTACCTGTCGACCAACGCCAAGGGCTGCAACGTCACGGCCTCCTGGCGGGCGCACCGCAAGGGCGCGCTGTTCGCGAACCCCTGCTTCACCCAGATCCACCCGACCTGCATCCCGGTCTCCGGCGACCACCAGTCGAAGCTGACCCTGATGTCGGAGTCGCTGCGCAACGACGGCCGCGTCTGGGTCCCGAAGAGGCTCGGCGACGACCGCGGGCCGAACGAGATCCCACACGAGGAGCGTGACTACTTCCTCGAGCGCAAGTACCCGGCGTTCGGCAACCTGGTGCCCCGTGACATCGCGTCCCGGGCCGCCAAGGAGGTCTGCGACGAGAAGCGCGGTGTCGGTCCGTCGGGTCTGGGTGTCTACCTGGACTTCGACGACGCGATCCAGCGGCTGGGCCGCAAGGCCGTCGAGAACAAGTACGGCAACCTGTTCGAGATGTACGAGCGGATCACGGGGGAGAACCCCTACGAGGTCCCGATGCGGATCTTCCCCGCCGTGCACTACACGATGGGTGGCCTCTGGGTCGACTACGACCTGCAGTCGACCATCCCGGGCCTCTACGTGGCCGGCGAGGCGAACTTCTCCGACCACGGCGCGAACCGCCTCGGTGCGTCCGCGCTGATGCAGGGTCTGGCCGACGGCTACTTCGTCCTCCCGGTCACGATCGGCGACTACCTGGCCAAGAACGAGCTCGACGCCGTCCCCGACGACGCGCCCGAGGTCGTCGAGGCCGTGCAGTCGGTCACCGACCGGATCGACCAGTTCCTGTCGATCAACGGCACCCGCACGGTGGACTCGTTCCACCGCGAGCTGGGCCAGATCATGTGGGACTACTGCGGCATGGAGCGCACCGAGGACGGTCTGCGCAAGGCGCTGGACCGCATCCCCGAGCTCCGTCGCGAGTTCTGGAGCAACGTCAAGGTGCCGGGTACCGGCGCGGAGCTGAACCAGAGCCTGGAGAAGGCCGGCCGGGTGGCCGACTTCCTCGAGCTCGGTGAGCTCATGTGTCTCGACGCGCTCGTGCGTCGCGAGTCGTGCGGCGGTCACTTCCGCGCGGAGAGCCAGACCGAGGACGGCGAGGCGCAGCGCGACGACGAGAACTTCTCCTTCACCTCGGCCTGGGAGTACACCGGCCGCGGGCAGGCTCCGGTCCTGCACAAGGAGGAGCTCACGTTCGAGTACGTGCACCCGACCCAGCGCAGCTACAAGTAAGAGGACCGACGGACATGAAGCTCAACCTGAAGGTCTGGCGCCAGCGCGACGCGGTCGACAAGGGGCGCCTGGTCACCTACACAGTCGACGCCGACGAGGACATGTCGTTCCTCGAGATGCTCGACGTGCTCAACGAGAAGCTGATCCTGTCCGGCGACGAGCCGGTCGCGTTCGACCACGACTGCCGCGAGGGCATCTGCGGCTCGTGCAGCATGGTCATCGACGGCCGTCCCCACGGCCCGCAGCGGGCGACCACCACCTGCCAGCTGCACATGCGGCACTACTCCGACGGCGACACGATCGTCATCGAGCCGTTCCGCTCGGGCTCGTTCCCGGTCATCAAGGACCTCGTCGTCGACCGCGCCGCGTTCGACAAGATGATCCAGGCCGGCGGCTACGTCTCGGTGAACACCGGGTCGGCGCCGGAGGCCAACTCCAACGCCGTGCCGAAGTCCGCCGCGGACCGCTCGTTCGCCGCGGCGAACTGCATCGGCTGCGGTGCCTGCGTCGCGGCCTGCCCGAACGGGTCCGCGTCGCTGTTCCTGGGCGCGAAGCTGACCCACCTGGGTGAGCTGCCGCAGGGTCAGCCGGAGCGCTACGAGCGCGTCGTCAGCATGGTGGAGGAGCACGAGGCCGCCGGGTTCGGTGGCTGCACCAACACCGGCGCCTGCGCCACCGCCTGCCCGAAGGAGATCCCGCTCGACGTGATCTCCCAGCTGAACCGCGACTACCTCGCGGCCACGGTGGGCGGCCGCAAGAAGTAGGACGCACCGTCGCGACGGCCCGGGCCACTCCCTCCGCGGGGTGCCCGGGCCGTCGTGCGTCGTGTGACGTGTGAGCCACGTCTCGATGGAGCGGCCAATCGCGATCCCGACGTAGATCACATGTGATCTGCGTCGTACTCTCTGGCGACCACCGCACCGTGTGTGCGGCGGGTGTTCACGAGGGCGCGACGTCGTGTCAGGTCTCTTCGGCGTCGTCGAGACGACAGGAGCTCCCGTACGTGTCATCCACCACTGACGCGTCCACCGGCCGGGCCACCATCGCCGCGCGCACGCTGCGCACGGACCGATGGTGGCTTCCCCCGCTGGCCACCTTCGTGGCGTTCGTCGCCTGGGTCGCGTACGCGACGGTGCGGGCGTTCATGCAGGACCACTACTTCGTCCCCGAGTACGGCTATCTGACGCCGTTCTACTCGCCGTGCGTCTCGACCGGCTGCGTCGAGGAGGCAGCGCACTTCGGCCGCTTCCTGCCCGACGTCTGGTGGCTGCCCTACGCGGCGGTCTCCCTGCCGTTCCTGCTGCTGTTCCGGCTGACCTGCTACTACTACCGCAAGGCCTACTACCGGGCGTTCTGGCTCTCCCCGCCGGCCTGCGCGGTCGCCGAGCCGCACCGGCGCTACACCGGTGAGACGCGTTTCCCGCTGATCCTGCAGAACGCGCACCGCTACTTCTTCTACATCGCCGGGATCATCACGCTGATCAACACCTACGACGCGGTGCTGGCCTTCGCCAAGCCCGGCGGCGGGTTCGGCCTGGGGCTGGGCAACATCATCCTGGTCGTGAACGTGGTGCTGCTGTTCGGCTACACGCTGTCGTGCCACTCGTGCCGCAGCGCCGTCGGCGGGCGGCTCAACCACTTCTCGAAGCACCCGGTCCGCTACGCGCTCTGGACCCAGGTCTCGAAGCTGAAGACCCGGCACAACCAGTTCGCCTGGGCGACGCTGGTGAGCCTCGCCGTCACCGACTTCTACGTCATGGCCGTCTCCGCCGGCTGGATCAGCGACCTGCGGATCGTGGGGTGAGCACCGAGATGGACGAGCAGATCGAGCGGCACGACTACGACGTCGTCGTCATCGGGGCCGGCGGTGCCGGCCTGCGGGCGGCGATCGAGGCGCGGCTGCAGGGCAAGCGGACGGCGATCATCTCCAAGTCGCTGTTCGGCAAGGCACACACCGTGATGGCCGAGGGCGGCTGCGCGGCGTCGATGGGCAACGCCAACCCGAACGACAACTGGAAGGTCCACTACCGCGACACCATGCGCGGCGGGAAGTTCCTCAACAACTGGCGGATGGCCGAGCTGCACGCCAAGGAGGCCCCGGACCGGGTCTGGGAGCTGGAGACCTACGGCGCGCTGTTCGACCGCACGAAGGACGGGAAGATCAGCCAGCGCAACTTCGGCGGGCACACCTACCCGCGGCTGGCGCACGTCGGCGACCGGACCGGCCTGGAGCTGATCCGCACCCTGCAGCAGAAGGTCGTCTCGCTGCAGCAGGAGGACCTCGCCGAGACCGGCGACCCAGAGTCCCGGATCCGGGTCTTCCACGAGTGCACGATCACCGAGCTGTTCACCACCGACGGCGCGATCTCGGGCTGCTTCGGCTACTTCCGCGGCGACGGTCGGTTCGTGCGCTTCGACGCCCCGGCGATCGTGCTCGCCACCGGCGGCGTCGGGAAGAGCTACTCGGTCACGTCGAACTCCTGGGAGTACACCGGCGACGGCCACGCGCTGGCCCTGCGCGCCGGCGCGACGCTGATCAACATGGAGTTCCTGCAGTTCCACCCGACCGGCATGGTGTGGCCGCCGTCGGTGCGGGGCCTGCTGGTCACCGAGTCCGTCCGCGGCGACGGCGGCGTGCTGCGCAACACCGACGGCAAGCGGTTCATGTTCGACTACGTGCCGGACGTGTTCAAGGAGCAGTACGCCACCACCGAGGAGGAGGGCGACCGCTGGTACACCGATCCGGACAACAACCGGCGCCCGCCCGAGCTGCTGCCCCGCGACGAGGTCGCCCGGGCCATCAACTCCGAGGTCAAGGCGGGCCGGGGCACCGAGCACGGCGGGGTGTTCCTCGACGTGTCCACCCGGCTGAAGCCCGAGGAGATCCTCAAGCGGCTGCCGTCGATGCACCACCAGTTCAAGGAGCTGGCCGACGTCGACATCACGAAGGAGCCGATGGAGGTCGGCCCGACCTGCCACTACGTGATGGGCGGGGTCGAGGTCGAGCCGGACACCGCGATGTCGAAGGTCCCCGGCCTGTTCGCCGCCGGCGAGGTCGCGGGCGGCATGCACGGCTCCAACCGGCTCGGCGGCAACTCGCTGTCGGACCTTCTGGTGTTCGGCCGCCGCGCCGGGCTGCACGCCGCGCAGCACGCGGACCGGGGACGGCCGGCCGTCGCGGAGGCCGACGTCACCGCGGCGCTGGAGCGGGCGATGCTGCCGTTCTCCAGTGCGACCGCGGGCGGGGAGAACCCGTTCGTCGTCCAGCAGGAGCTGCAGAAGACGATGCACGAGCTCGTCGGGATCATCCGCAAGGGCGACGAGATGGAGCTCGCGCTCAAGAAGCTCGAGGACATCGCGACCCGCACCCGGACGGTCTCGGTGGAGGGGCACCGCCGCTTCAACCCGGGCTGGCACCTGGCCCTGGACCTGCGCAACATGCTGCTCGTCGCGCTGTGCACCGGCAAGGCGGCCCTGGAGCGCCAGGAGTCGCGGGGTGGGCACACCCGCGACGACTTCCCGGTCATGGACTCCGACTGGCGCCACGTGCTGCTGGTCTGCCGCGCCGTCGGAGAGGACGGCATCGAGCTGACCCGTCAGGAGCAGATCCCGATGCGGCCCGACCTGTTCGACCTGTTCGAGATGGACGAGCTGAAGAAGTACTACACCGGTGACGAGCTGGGCGGTCACCGGGCCGATGCGGAGGGACCGCGATGAGCAGCCATCTCCACCACTTCCGCGTCTGGCGCGGCGACGACACCAAGGGCGAGCTGGTCGACTACCCGGTGGAGGTGAACGAGGGCGAGGTCGTCCTCGACGTCATCCACCGGCTGCAGGCCACCGAGGCCGGCGACCTGGCCGTGCGCTGGAACTGCAAGGCGGGCAAGTGCGGCTCGTGCTCCGCGGAGATCAACGGCCGGCCGCGGCTGATGTGCATGACCCGGATGAACACCTTCGACGACAGCGAGGTCGTCACCGTCACGCCGCTGCGCAGCTTCCCGGTGATCCGCGACCTCGTGACCGACGTGTCGTTCAACTACACCAAGGCCCGCGAGATCCCCAGCTTCACCCCGCCCGAGGGGGTCGCGCCGGGCGAGTACCGGATGGCGCAGGTCGACGTCGAGCGGAGCCAGGAGTTCCGCAAGTGCATCGAGTGCTACCTGTGCCAGAACACCTGCCACGTGGTCCGCGACCACGAGGAGAACAAGGAGGCGTTCGCCGGGCCGCGCTACCTGATGCGGATGGCCGAGCTGGACATGCACCCGCTCGACGCGCACGGCAACCGTGCCGTCGAGGCCCAGGAGGAGCACGGGCTGGGGTTCTGCAACATCACCAAGTGCTGCACCGAGGTGTGCCCGGAGCACATCAAGATCACCGACAACGCGCTCATCCCGCTCAAGGAGCGCGCGGTGGACCGCAAGTACGACCCGCTGGTGTGGCTGGGGGACAAGATCTTCCGTCGCACCGGGAGCTGAACGTGTCCCCGCACCCCGGCGACGGCCATCGCACCCGCCGCACGGGGTGCGGGGACCGCGCCGGGGGTGCGACGGGCCGCTCAGCCCTCCATCGACCGGCGGATCTCGGCGAGCCGCTCGGCCGCCCTGCGCTCGCGTTCGGCGAACGCGTCCTGGGCCTCCGCGGCGCGCACGTCGCCGCCTGCGAGCTCCTCGGCGGCCGCCGCGGTCGCGGCGCGTCCCTCGATGCGATCGCGCACGTAGGAGAACGTGGGGACGCCGTCGTCGGTGTAGTCGGTGACCGGCTCGACCGGGTCGGGCACGGCGGGGTCGGCAGGCTCCGGGTCGGGGACGGCGGGCAGGCGGGTCGGATCGGTCATCGGGCCTCCTCGGTTCCGCCGTCGACGGTAGGCGATGAGAACGCCGCGCGCGGACGGTCCACACCGGTATGACGACCTTTGCGCTCGTCCCCGGGGCGGGGACCGACACCTGGTACTGGGGCCCGCTGGTACGGGAGTTGACCCGGCGCGGCCACCGCGCCGTGCCGGTCGAGCTGCCCTGCGACGACGACGCCGCCGGACTGGAGGACTACGCCGACGCCGTGGTGGCCGCGGTCGAGGGTGCCGAGGACCTGGTGGTCGTCGCGCACTCCTTCGGCGGGTTCAGCGCGCCGCTGGTGTGCGACCGGATCGCGGTGCGCGAGCTCGTCCTGGTGACGGCGATGGTGCCGCAGCCGGGCGAGTCCGCGGCGCAGTGGGGCGCCGCGACCGGCTCCGGGGCGGCGCTCGCCGAGCAGGCCGCGCGCGACGGGCGCGACCCCGACGACGTCGTCGGGCTCTTCTACCACGACGTCGACGAGGCGGTCGCGAACGAGGCGCTGCGCCACGAGCGCGACCAGTCCGCGACGCCGTGGAACCAGCCGTGGCCGCGGGAGTCCTGGCCGGACGTGCCGACCCGGTACCTGCTGTGCCGCGAGGACAAGCTGTTCCCGGCCGCGTTCGTCCGGACGATGCTCGCCCGCCGGCTGCGCGGCGTCGTGCCCGAGATGGTGTCGGGCGGGCACCACCCGATGCTCTCGCACCCCGGGGAGCTGGCCGCGGCGCTGCTCGGCCGCTGAGGACGGCCCCCGAGGACGGCCCCCGAGGGCGGGGGCCGGTGGCAGGCGATGATGACGCGGTGGCGCGCACACGGATCCGGGAGCTCGTGGTGGTGCACGACGCGGCCTGTGCGCCGTGCTCGCGGATCGCACAGGAGCTGCCGGGCTGCGTGCGGGTCCGGGTCCGGGCGCGCTCCTGCCGCGAGCCGCGGCTGGCCGAGATCTACCCGAACCTCCCGGCCGCCGTCGCCGGATGCCGGACGCCGGCGGTCGGCGTGCTCCGCACCGACGGGCAGGTCCGCTGGTGGACCGGGATGAGCGGGGTCGTCGGCCTGGCTCCGGTCCTGCGACCCGGGGCGCTGCCGGCCGCGGTGCGCCTGCTGCGCGCGGCGGCGACGGCAGGTCGATGATCGTGGTCCGTCCCCGGAACGAGGAGGCCCCGCTCGTGGCCACCGCCGCCCGCCCGCTCGACCACGGCCCCGGCCTGCTGTTCTGCCCCGGGAACCGGCCCGACCGGTTCGCCAGGGCACTCGCCGCGGCCGACGCCGTCGTCCTCGACCTGGAGGACGCGGTCGGCCCGGACGACAAGGACGGCGCCCGTGCCGCCGTCGTCGACGCCCTGGCGGGGCTGGACCGCACCCGGGTGGTCGTGCGGGTCAACGCGCCCGGCACCCCCGCCCACGACGGCGACGTCGCCGCGCTGGCCGCCCACCCGGACCTCACGCTGATGCTGCCGATGGCGACGAGCGCCGCCGCGGTGGAGGCACTGGCCCCGCACCCGGTGATCGCGCTGTGCGAGACCGCGCACGGGGTGCTGGAGGCGCCGTCGATCGCGCGGGCGACGAACTGCGCGGGCCTGATGTGGGGCAGCGAGGACCTGCTCGCCGACCTGGGCGGCCGCACCGGGCGCGCGACCGGCGGCGGCTACGGCCCGGCGCTGACCGAGGCCCGCACCCGGATCCTCTACGCCGCGCGTGCCGCGGGCCTCGACCCGGTCGACACCGTGCTGACCGACATCGCGGACACCGACACCCTGCTCGCCGACACCCTCGACGCGGCGGCCGCGGGATTCGCGGCGAAGGCCTGCATCCACCCGTCGCAGGTCGAGGTCGTGCGCCGCGGGTTCCGGCCCACCGACGCCGAGGCCGAGCACGCCCGCGCCCTGCTCGCCGAGGCGCAGCGCCACCCCGGGGTGTTCCGGTTCGGCGGGGAGATGGTCGACGCGCCGGTGCTCGCCCGGGCCAGGGCGGTCCTGCGCCGCGCCGAGGCATAGACGACGTCTATGGCAGAGCTCGGAAGCATCGATCGCGCGACGGGACTGCACGTCGGTCCGGCGACGCTGTACCGGACATGGACATCACCACACTGGCCGGACAGGACCTGCTGATCGTCGGCGGCGGCTCGGGCATCGCCCGCGCGCTCGCCGCCGACGCCGTCGCCGAGGGGGCGACGGTCACCCTCGCCGGGCGCGACCCGCAGCGGCTCGCCCCGGTCGCGGACGCGGTGGGCGCCGCCACCGCCCGGATCGACCTGACCGACGAGGCGAGCATCGCCGCCTTCGCGGCGACCTCGGGGCCGCTGGACCACGTCGTGTCGCTCGCCGCCGCGCCCGCGAACGGGCCGGTCGGCGAGCTGGACCGCGACGCCGTCCACACCGCGTTCGACGCGAAGGTCGTCGGCCCGCTGCTGCTCGCCAAGCACCTCGCCCCACTCGTGCGCGGGTCGTTCCTGCTGTTCTCCGGCGTCGCGGCCTGGCGCCCGGCGCCCGGCCGCTCGGTGATGGCGACGACCAACGGCGCCGTCGCGTTCCTCGCCGAGGCGCTCGCCGTCGAGCTCGCCCCGGTCCGGGTCAACGCGCTCTCGCCCGGCATCGTCGACTCCGGCCAGTGGGACCGGCTCGGCGACGGCAAGGACGCCTTCCTCGCCGCCACGGCCGCGGCCAACCCGGCGCGGCGCACCGGCACCCCGGCCCAGCTGTCCGCCGCGGCCCGGTCGCTGCTCACCAACCCCTTCGTGACCGGCACGACCCTGCACGTCGACGGCGGTGGCCGGCTGGCCTGACCGGCGCCGCTCAGGGGGCGAGCTGCGCGGCGACGGCGGCGGGCACGGGCACCCCGCGCCGTCGCAGCGCGGCGACGAACGCCGCCACCACCGGGTCCCGGCCCGGCCGGGTCAGCGCGACGACCTCCCGGTCCTGCGCCGGGGCCAGCGCCCGCACCACACCCGGGGCACCCGCGGGCAGCGCCGTCACCGGCACCACCGCAACGCCCAGCCCGGCGTCGGCGAGCCGGGCCGCGGTCGTCGCGCTCCGGGTGCGGGTCACCGCGTCGAGGCGGACGCCGTGCGTGGCGGCGAGGGTGTCGAGCCAGCCGGCCAGGCCGTTGGCGGGGTCGTAGTGCACCACCGGGCCCTCGCCGAGCGCGACGACCGGGATCGGCCCCGGCGCGCCGGCGAGCGGATGGCGGCGGGGGAGCGCCGCGACGAGCGGCTCGCGGCCGAGCACCTCGGCGTCGACGCCGTCACGGCCGGGCGGCGGGCACACCCCCACGTCGGCCGCGCCGTCCGCCACCCGGGCGGCGATCTCGTCGGCGCTGGTCAGCTCGGTGAGCTCCACCCGGGTCCGGGCGGTGGCACCGGCGGCAGCCCGCAGCACCGGGGCGAGCAGACCCGCGGTCATCGTCTCCGCGCACGCCACCCGCAGCACCCCGGCGCCGCCGGCCGCGACCGTGCGCCCGGTGGTCAGCACCCGGTCCGCGGCCTCCAGCGCGGCGACCGCGTCGGCGTGCACCGCCCGCCCCGCGACGGTCGGGCGCACCCCGCGCGGCAGCCGCTCCAGCAGCGGGGTCCCGACCTCGCGTTCGAGCTGGGCGAGCTGGTGGGACAGGGCGGGCTGGGACAGGTGCAGGGCCGCGGCCGCCCCGGTCACCGACCCGTGGTCGAACACGGCCACCAGGCATTCCAGCGCACGCAGTGTCGGCACGGCGACAACCTACGGGCACGGCGGCACGGTGATGACTAGCGTGGTCGCCGTGACGATCTCCGGGTACGGGTCGTGGCCGACACCGGTCACGTCCGAAGTGGTGGTGACGGCCGCGGTGCGGCTCGGGGAGGTCCGCCCCGACGGTGCGCCCGGCACCGAGGACACCGGGGTGGTGTGGGCCGAGGGCCGCGCCACCGAGGGCGGGCGGACCCAGCTGGTGCGCCGCACCGACGACGGCACCCGCACCGACCTGCTGCCGGCCGGGGCGAACGCGCGCTCGGCCGTCCACGAGTACGGCGGCGGCGCGTGGTGGCTGCACCCCGGCAGCCCCGGCACCGTCTTCTACGTCGAGTGGGCCGACCAGCGCCTGTACCGGCTCGACCGCGGCGGCGAGCCGGTCGCGCTCACCCCGGAGCCCGCGGTGCCCCGCGGTGACCGTTACGCCGACGGCGACGTCGCCCCCGACGGCACCTGGATGGTCGCGGTCCGCGAGCACCACCACGCCGAGCACACCCCGGCGGCCGAGGTCGTCAACGAGATCGTGCGGCTCGACGCCCGCGTCCCGTCGGAGCCGGAGGTGCTGGTCAGCGGCCCGGACTTCGTCGCAGCACCGCGGATCTCGCCGGACGGCGGCACCCTGGCCTGGCTGTCCTGGAACCACCCGTCGATGCCGTGGGACGACGTCGAGCTCACCGTGCGCGACCTGGCGTCCGGGGTGGACACCGTCGTCGCGGGTGGGCCGGGGGAGTCGGTCACCGAGCCGCAGTGGCAGCCCGACGGGTCGCTGACCTTCCTCAGCGACCGCACCGGCTGGTGGAACCTCTACCGGTGGCCGCCCGGCCAGGACATCGAGGCGCTCGTGCGCATCGATGCCGAGATCGGTGTGCCCGGCTGGGCGCTGGGCGGGTCGCGCTACGCCGTCCTGGAGGACGGACGCGTCGTGTTCGCCCGCTCCTCGCGGGGCTTCGACGCCCTGGTCGTGCGGGAGGTCGACGGCCGGATCATCGAGCTCGACACCCCGTTCACCGCGATCGGCTCGGTGCGCGCCGACGGGCCCTACGCCGTCGTCTGCGTCGCCGGGTCGCCCACCGCCGAGCCGGGCGTGCACCGCGTGGTGCCCGCCCCGGAGGGAGCCGGGGAGCCCGGCGCGGCCGGGGTGCAGACCCTGCGCGCCCCGCGCGACCTGGGCCTGCACCCGGAGACGGTGTCGGTGCCCGAGCCGATCACGTTCCTGTCCACCGACGCCGCGGGCGGCCCGCGCACCGGCTACGCGCTGTTCTACCCGCCGCTGGGCGCCCACGAGGCCCCCGAGGGCGAGCTGCCGCCGCTGCTGGTGGTCATCCACGGCGGCCCGACCGGCTCGGCGACGCCGGTCCTCTCGGTCGCCGTGCAGTACTGGACCAGCCGCGGGTTCGGGGTCGTCGACGTCGACTACGGCGGCTCCACCGGCTACGGGCGCGCCTACCGCGAGCAGCTGAAGGGCGCGTGGGGGATCGTCGACGTCGCCGACTGCCTGGCCGCGGCCCGCACGCTGGCCGACGCCGGACGCGTCGACCCGGCCCGGATGGCGATCCGCGGCGGCTCGGCGGGCGGGTTCACCACCCTGGCCGCGCTCGCCCGGGACGACACCCCGTTCTCCGCGGGGGCCGACCACTTCGGCGTCGCCGACCTGGCCGCGCTCGCCCGGGACACCCACAAGTTCGAGTCCCGCTACCTCGACGGGCTGGTCGGGCCGTGGCCCGAGGCGGAGGCGGTCTACATCGAGCGGTCCCCGCTCACCCACGTCGAGCGGTTCTCGACCCCGCTGATCGTGCTGCAGGGCGACGAGGACGCGATCGTCCCGCCGAACCAGTCGGAGATGATCGTCGACGCGCTGCGCGAGCGTGGGGTGCCGGTCGCCTATCTGTTGTTCGCCGGTGAGCAGCACGGCTTCCGGCAGGCGGCGAACATCCGCCGGGCGCTCGACGCCGAGCTGGCGTTCTACTCCCGGGTGTTCGGGTTCGCGCTGCCGCCGGAGGAGGGCATCGAGCCGGTCACCGTCGAGAACCTGTGAGTCCCGGGCACTTCGTCGCCCGCGTCACCCTGGACCCGGACGCGCCCACCGACGGCTACCCGTTCGACCTGGGGGTCGTGCGGTGGCTGCGGGCGCACGGCGGGCTCGCCCTCTACCCGGGCGTCACGTTCCTGGTGGGGGAGAACGGTTCCGGCAAGTCCACGTTCGTCGAGGCACTGGCGGTCGCGCTGGGGCTGAACGCCGAGGGCGGCTCGCGGTCGTTCCGGTTCGCGACGCGGGCGAGCGAGTCCGACCTGGGGTCGCACCTGCGGCTGGCGCGCCGGCCCGGCCGGGAACGGAGCAGCTTCTTCCTGCGTGCCGAGTCGTACTACAACGTGGCGACCGAGCTCGAGCACCTCGACCGGGAGGGTCTCGGCCCGCGGCTGGCCCCGGCGTTCGGGGGCTCGCCGCACGAGCGCAGCCACGGTGAGTCGTTCGTCGCGCTGATGACCCACCGGTTCACCCCGCGCGGGCTCTACCTGCTCGACGAGCCGGAGGCCGCGCTGTCGGTCACCGGGGCCCTGGCGGTGCTGGCCCGGATGGTGGACCTGACCGCGCGGGGCAGCCAGTTCGTCGTCGCCACCCACTCGCCGGTCCTGCTCGCGCTGCCGGGCGCGACGATCCTGCAACTCGACGACGACGGCGCGGTCCGCCGCGTCGGCTACGACGAGGCGCTCCCGGTCGCCCTGACCCGCAGCTTCCTCGCCGACCCGGACGCGTTCCTGCGGCACCTGTAGACGGCGACGGGCCCGGGAGGACGAGGTGTCCTCCCGGGCCCGGGTTGCCGGGGCTCAGACCGGGGCGCCGCCGGCGGGTGCCGGCGTCGGAGCGGCCTGCGGGGTGGCCTTGCGCGGCCCCTGCGACAGCCGCTTCTCCACCAGCCGCGACAGGCCGGTCAGGATCAGGCACAGCCCGATGTAGAGGACCGCGACGACCAGCGCGACCTGCAGGATCGGCGATCCGAGCTGCACCTGGCTGCCGAGCTGGCGGGCCACGAGCAGCAGCTCCTCGTAGAGGATCAGGAAGCCGAGCGCGGTGTCCTTGAGGACCACCACCAGCTGCGACAGGATCGTCGGCAGCATCGACCGGACCGCCTGCGGGAGCAGCACCGAGGACATCACCTGGGTCTTGCGCAGCCCCAGGGCGTAGGCGGCCTCGCTCTGCCCGCGCGGGACCGCGTTGATCCCGGCACGGAACACCTCGGCGAGCACCGAGCCGTTGTAGAGCATCAGGCCGAGCACGACGGCCCAGAACGCGGAGATCTCGATGCCCGCGCCCTGCGACATCCCGTAGTACATGATGAAGATCAGGACCAGCAGCGGGACGGCGCGGAAGAACTCCACGACCACCGTGCACGGGACCCGGACCCAGGCGTGGTCCGACAGCCGGCCGGCGGCGAACACCGCCCCGAACACCAGCGACAGGACCGCAGCGACGAGGAAGGCGCGGACGGTGTTCCACAGCCCGTCGAGGATGCGGACCTGGATCGCCTCGTAGGTGATCCAGTCCCACATCCGGCCGCTGAACTGGCCGGTGGCCCAGAAGCGGTAGAGGACGAACCCGAGGGCCGCCAGGATCACCGCGACCCCGACGACGCCGATCGTGCGGTTGCGGGCGCGGGCCGCCGGGCCCGGGATGTCGTAGAGGACCGAGCTCATCGGGCCACCCCCCAGCGGGCGTCGAGGCGGCGCTGGACCCAGGTCAGCGGGGCCACCAGGATCACGAAGATCAGCGCCACCCACAGCAGCCCGACGAGCACGTTGTAGCCGCGCTCGGAGAGGTTCTGGTAGATGCCGCCGGCCTGGAACACCGAGAAGCCGGACGCGATCGTGGTGTTCTTCAGCAGCGCGATCTGGATGTTCGTCATCGGCGGGACGGTGGCGCGCACCGCCTGCGGGAGCACCACCTGGCCGAGGGTCTGGGTGAAGGTGAAGCCCAGCGCCCGCGACGCCTCCGCCTGCCCGACCGGGACCGTGTTGATGCCCGACCGCACGACCTCGCACACGAACGCGGCGGTGTAGAGGCTCAGGCCGACGCTCGCGAGCGCGAAGAAGCTGAGCTGGACGAGCTCGAGCCGTGGGTAGGCGAACGCGAAGAAGAACAGCACCAGCGTCAGCGGGGTGTTCCGCAGGATCTGCACGTAGCCGGTGCCGAAGGCACGCAGCGCGGGGACGGGGCTGACCCGCATGCCCGCGATCAGCGTGCCCAGCAGCAGCGATCCGATCGCGGCGACGACGAAGAGGCCGATCGTGCCGGCGAACCCGCCGACGTAGAGGTCGAGGTTGTCCAGCAGGACATCCACCGGGCGGCTCTCCTTTCTCTGGTCCCGACGTGTCTGGACCCGACGCGGCCCGGCGGAGTGGTGACGAGGTCACCGCCCCACCGGGCCGCGGTCGGGATCAGTAGCGCTCGATGGCCGGCGGCTGGGCCTGGGTACCGGACTTGCCCAGGGTGCCGTCGTAGATGGTCTTCCAGGTGCCGTCGTCGATCGCGGCCTGCAGCAGGTCGTTGATCTTGTTGCGGAGCGCGGTGTCGGCCTTCGGGACGCCGATGCCGTAGGGCTCGGAGGAGAACTTCTCCCCGACGACCTTCAGCTGCTCCGGGTTCTGCGCGGCGTAGCCGAGCAGGATCGCGTCGTCGGTGGTGACGGCGTCGACCTGGTTGTTGATCAGCTGGTCGACGCACTGGGTGTAGGTCTGGAACTCCACGACCTGGTCGGTGAGCTTCTGGTCCTTCACCCGCTGGATCGGGGTGGAACCGGTGACCGAGCAGACCCGCTTGCCCTGCAGCGTCTGCGGGCCGGTGATCGTGTTGTCGTCGGCACGCACGAGCAGGCTCTGGCCCGCGACGTAGTACGGCCCGGCGAACCCGACGCGCTGCTTGCGCTTGTCGTTGATCGTGTAGGTGCCGACGTAGTAGTCGACGTCGCCGCGCTCGATGTTGTCCTCGCGGGCCGCCGACGGGATGACCTTGTACTCGATCTGCTCGGGGGAGAAGCCGAGACCGCCCGCGACCATCCGGGCGATGTCGATGTCGAACCCGGAGAACTCGTTGGTGGTGGCGTCGCGGAAGCCCAGGTTCGGCTGGTCGTCCTTGACACCGATCACGACGCGGCCGCGCTGCTTCATGGCGTCGAACGTGGGGGAGCCCTCGACGGTCACGTTCTGCGCGACGGTCGGCTGGTAGCCCGAGCTCTCGGCGCCGGGTGTGCCCTCGCGGCCGCAGCCGGCCAGGGCGAGGGTGGCGGCCAGGGCGGCCGCCACCAGGATGCGGGTTCTCTTCACGGTTCGCTCCGCTCGTCGGGTGGTGGTGGTGGAAGGCGTCCTCAGTGCGAGAGGATCTTGCCGAGGAAGTCCTTGGCGCGGTCGCTGCGCGGGGCGGTGAAGAACTCGTCCGGGGTCGCGTCCTCGACGATCTCGCCGTCGCTCATGAACACGACGCGGTGCGCGGCCCGGCGGGCGAAGCCCATCTCGTGGGTCACGACGACCATCGTCATGCCCTCCTTGGCCAGCGAGGTCATGGTGTCGAGCACCTCGTTGACCATCTCCGGGTCGAGCGCCGAGGTCGGCTCGTCGAAGAGCATCACCTTCGGCTTCATGGCCAGCGCGCGGGCGATCGCCGCGCGCTGCTGCTGGCCGCCGGACAGCTGCGCCGGGTACTTGTCGCGCTGGTTGGCGATGCCGACACGCTCCAGCAGCGCCAGACCGGTCTTCTCGGCCTCGGCCTTGGCCACCCCGCGCACCTTCAGCGGTGCGAGGGTGACGTTCTCCAGGATCGTCTTGTGCGCGAACAGGTTGAACGACTGGAAGACCATGCCGACGTCGGCGCGCAGGGCGGCGAGCGCCTTGCCCTCCGCCGCGAGCGCGGTGCCGTCGATCTCGATCGTGCCGGTGTCGATCGGCTCGAGCCGGTTGATCGTGCGGCAGAGTGTGGACTTGCCGGAACCGGAGGGGCCGAGGACGACGACGACCTCCCCACGGGCGACGTCCAGATCGATGTCGCGCAGCACGTGGAGGTCGCCGAAGTGCTTCTGCACCCCGGCCATCCGCACCATGGGTGTGCTGGACGCGGGCGGGCTGGTCATGCTGCCTCCGGACATGGCGAGAGCCTGGACGGAACGGACATGCGAGTCCACCACCTTGAGGAACCTTTAGGGTCTCGGCCACGTAACGGAAAGGGCGGCCACCGGTGCACATCCTGCTGATCGAGGACGACGACCGGGTCGCCGCCGCGCTGCGCCCGGCACTGCACCGGCACGGGATGACCACGACCCGCCTGGACCACGGCCGCGGCGCCGTGGACCACCTCGACGGCGTCGACGTCGTGCTGCTCGACCTGGGGCTGCCCGACGCCGACGGGCTCGACGTCTGCCGGGCGATCCGCGCCGTCTCCGAGGTCCCGGTGCTGATGGTGACCGCCCGCGGCGAGGTCACCGACCGCATCGCCGGGCTGCACACCGGCGCCGACGACTACCTGGTCAAGCCCTACGACATCGGGGAGCTCGTGGCCCGGGTGCACGCGGTGCAGCGCCGCCGCAAGATCGGCGACGACGGCACCGTCGTCCCGGCCGGGTCGGCCCCGGTGACCGTCGGCGACGTCCGCGTCGACCCCGAGCGGTACGAGGTCACCGTCGCCGGGGAGCAGGTGGTGCTCACCCGCAAGGAGTTCCAGGTGCTGTCCCTGCTCGCCCGCGCCGACGGCGCCGTCTGCACCCGCGCCCAGATCGTCGCCGAGGTGTGGGGGCGCGGCTGGGCGGGCGCGAACCGGACCCTCGACGTGCACGTGGCGACCCTGCGGACCAAGCTCGGCCGCCCCGAGCTGGTGCGGACCGTCCGCGGCGTCGGGTACCGCTTCGCCGCCACCGAGGACTGAGAGGGGAACGGCGACGTGCGCAGCCGGCTGCTGCTGGTCGTGCTCGTGCTCGTCGGGCTGCTCGCCGCCGGGCTGGGCGTCCCGCTGGCCTGGACCGCCGCCCAGCGGGCCCAGGAGGAGGTCTTCACCGACCGCCTCACCGACACCATCTCCTTCGCCTCCACCGCCCAGCGCCCGCTCATCGAGACCCCCGCGGGCAGCTCCGCGCTCGCCACGTTCACCGACGAGATCACCCGCTACGACGACGTCTACGGCGTCGCGGTGCTCGTCCTCGACCGGGCGGGGCGCACGGTGACCGCCTCCCGCCCGGCCGACCGGCTGCCCGAGCTGGGCGACTACGCCGTCGACCGGACCGAGGTCGCGCTCGCCGGGCGCCGCTCCTCCACCTACCCGCTGCTCATGCCGTGGGACGACCGGCCGCTGGTGCTGGCCGAGCCGGTACTCGTCGACGGCGAGGTCGTCGGCGCGGTGGTGACGGTGTCCCCGACCGACGCCCTGCGGGCCGAGGCGGTGCGCACCTGGTCGCTGATCGCCGGGGCCGCGGTGTTCGCGCTGCTCGCCGGGATCCTGGTCGCGCTGCCGCTGACCGCCTGGGTGCTGCGCCCGGTCCGCCGGCTCGACGAGGCGATGGACCGGGTCGGGACCGCCGTCCTCGCCGGGGGGCCGCCCGGTCCGCCGTCGCGGCGCAGCGGCCCGCCGGAGCTGCGCTCGCTGGCCGAGTCGTTCGACCGGATGACCGAGACGGTGCGCGAGGCGCTCGGCGCCCAGCGCGCGTTCGTCGCCGACGCCTCCCACCAGCTGCGCAACCCGCTCACCGCGCTGCGGCTGCGGCTGTCCAACCTCGACGGGCACGTCGACCCGGCCGCCGCCGACGACCACCTCGCGGCGATGGAGGAGGCCGAGCGACTGTCCCGGGTGCTCGACGGACTGCTCGCGCTGGCCCGCGCCGAGCGCGCGGTGGAGGACCCGGGCGTCGCCGAGGACACCGACCTCGACGTCGTCGTCGCCGAACGGGTGGACAACTGGCGGCCGCTCGCCGAGCACTCCGGGATCGAGCTGCGCCGCAGCGGCCCCCGCGGCCTGCACGCCCTGATCGGCGAGCCCGCGCTGGAGTCGGTGCTCGACGCGCTGCTGGACAACGCGCTCAAGTACACCCCGCCCGGGCGACGGGTGCGGGTCGCGACGCTGCGCACCGCCGACCGGATCGGGGTCAGCGTCGTCGACGGCGGCCCCGGCCTCGCGCGCGAGGACCGGGCGCGCGCCACCGACCGGTTCTGGCGGGCGCCCGGGCAGGCCAACGTCGAGGGCAGCGGGCTCGGCCTGGCCATCGCGGTGCGGACCGCGGCCGCGGCCGGCGGGAGCCTGCAGCTGAGCGACGCACCCGGCGGCGGGCTCCGGGTCACACTGTGGCTGCGGCCCGCGCCCTCCGCGGTGCGTGACCGACCCCCGGCCCCCGGAGAGGACGTGTGAGGAATGCGGATCGGCGAGCTCGCGGAACGCACCGGCGTGAGCGCACGCATGCTGCGCTACTACGAGGCTTATTCAGGCCCCGTGAAATAACGATCTAGCCCGGCGTGTCGGGTTGGGCGACAGCCCGTCCATCGCGAATATTGGTTTGCCGAATCAATCCGAGATGAACGGGTTGTCGCAGTATGTACTATGCCACTGGTTTCCGGCGTGATGAGATTCAGGATCTTGTCGCTATAGTGTATGAGCAGGATCAGCGGAACGCGACTGGCCTGCGACGGCCTTGGCCGCCGGTTCTGGGGTTGTTCTGGTCGGTGGTGATCACGTTGGCGTATCTGCGCGGGAATCGTGTGCAGTGGGAGTTGGCGGAAACCTATGGGGTGTCGCAGTCGACGGTTAGTCGAGCGATCACGGGGGTGACACCGTTGCTGGCACAGGCGCTGCGGAGTGTCGTTCCGACGGCAGAGGAGCTTCGTGCCGATCGGCAGTACATCATCGATGGAACCTTGCTTCCCTGCTGGTCATGGGCCGCGGTGCCGGGTCTGTGGTCGGGCAAGCATCGCACCACCGGCGTCGTCGTCCAGGTCGCAGCCACCCTGGAAGGGCAGCTGTCGTGGATCTCCGACCCGACCCCAGGCTCCCGACACGACCTATATTGCCTCGACCAATCCGGCGCCCTCGACCACCTCGCCACATACCCCCCGATCGGCGATAAAGGATACATCGGGCGCGGCATGCTCACCCCGTTCAAAAAACCACCCGGCCGGGAACTTCTCGACTGGCAAAAAACATTCAACAAGAGCCTCAACCACACACGCGCCACCATCGAACGAGTCATCGCCCATATCAAAACGTGGAAAGTTCTCCACACAGACTACCGGCGGCCCTACGCCACATTTAAAACGACAATCTCGGCAGTCATCGGACTCATCTTCTACACACTTACCTGACGGAGCCTGAATAAGCCTCTACGAGCAGCAGGGTCTCCTCGGCCCGACCCGCGGCAGCGGCGGCCAGCGGGAGTACGGGACACCGGAGGTCGAGCGCGTCGCCCTGCTGCGGACGCTGTTCGACGCCGGCCTGTCGAGCCGCACGATCGCCCGGCTGCTGCCGTGCGTGGACACCCCGAGCCTGCGGACCGCCGAGGACGCCTTCGCGACGATGGCACGTGAGCGGGACCGGCTGCGCGAGGCGATGGGGACCCTCGGGACCGCCGTCGACGCCCTGGAACGCCTCATGGCCGGCAACAGCGAGCACCGGGCCGCCCTCGCCGCCGCGCGCCCGGCCGGGTCCGCCGACCGGTGACCTGGGACACGATCACTGGAACCTGACACCGGTGGCAGGTCATAGCGTGCCGGCGTGGTCAACGCATACGGATACCGCGCCTTCGGCGGCCCCGACGTCCAGGAGTTCCTCGACCGCCCCGCCCCGGTGCCGGGTGCGCACGAGGTCGCGCTCGCCGTCGCCGTCGCCGGGGTCAACCCCCTCGACCACGTCCTGCGCGCCGGCGGGGTGCCGATGATCAACGGGCACCTCCCGTTCCCGCAGGTCCTCGGGATGGAGGCCGCGGGGGGTGGTCACGGCGGTCGGGACCGCCGTGACGGGCCTGGCGGTCGGGGACAGGGCGTTCGGGTTCGCCCTCACCGGTGCCGGGACCTACGCCACCGACACGCTGCTGCTCGGCTCGGCCACGGCCCGGACGCCGGACGCGCTGTCCGACGAGTGGGCGGCCACCGTGCCGGTCGCCGGGACCACCGCGCTCGACGTCGTCGACCAGCTGGCACTGCCCCGTGGTGGCCGATTGCTGGTCAACGGGATCGGCGGGGGCGTGGGGCTGGCCGTCGCCCAGCTGGCCCGCGCCGGTGGGCTCGAGGTGATCGGTACCGCGGGCGTGACCAAGCGCGACGTCGTCACCGGGACCGGGGCGGCGTTCGTGGACCACCGCGCGCCCGGTGCGATCGACCGGCTGCGCGCGTTCGCCCCCGACGGCTTCGACGGCGTCGTGGACCTCGTGGGCGGCGCGTCGCTGCGTGCCGTCGCACCGCTCGCCGCCACGCCACGGGCCGTGGTCTCGGTCGGTGACCCCACGGTCGGGGAGGTCGGCGGCGTCGTCGTGGAGCGCCACACCGACCGCCGGACCCTGGAGCGGGTCGCGGCGCTGATGGTGCAGGGCGTCCTCGACCCGCACGTCACGGCGGTGTACCCCTTCGACCGGGCGGCACAGGCCCTGGCGCGGGTGGAGGACGGGCACGCGACGGGGAAGACGGTGCTCGACCTGTCCACGCGGGGTCAGCGAGGTCAGTAGCCCTTGGTGGCCCGGTAGAACTCGACGGCGCCCTCGTGCAGCGGGATCGGCTGGGTGCCGATGGCCGAGCGCGAGTCGACGGTCACCGCGGCCGGGCTGGCCTGCGCCAGCCGGGGCTGCTCGTCGAAGGCCGCCCGGATCAGCGCGCGGGCCAGGTCGGCGTCCATCCCCTCGGTGACCAGCAGCGCGTTGCGCACCGACAGGCACGACACCGGGCCGGGCAGGCCGTAGGTGTTCGCCGGCACCGTCGCCACGGAGTAGACGGGGTACCGCTCGCGCATCCGGTCGAGCACCCCGCCGAGCTCCAGGAGCCGGATCGGGACCCGGGCGGCGAGCTCCCGCACGCCGTCGGTGGGCACCCCGCCGGACCAGAAGAACGCGTCGAGACGGCCCTCGACCAGCGCCGTCGCCGCGTCCGGCAGCCCCAGCTCCGCGCGGGTGCCCCGGCCCGCGACACCGATCCCGGCGACGTCGAGCAGCCGGATCGCGATCGGCTGGTAGCCGCTGCCGCCCGGGCCGATCGACACCCGTCGTCCGCGCAGGTCGGCGATGCTGCGCAGGCCGGAGTCGGCACGTACGACGAGGTGGGTGACGTCGTCGTAGAGCCGGGCCAGTGCGCGGGGCTCGGTCGGGCCGGTGACGCGCGCGGCGACGTCGGCGGCCACGTCGACCTGGCTGATCGCGACCGCCGCCCGCCCGTCGGTCAGCAGCTCCATGTTCTGCGCGCTGCCCGCTGTCTCCAGCACCCGGGGGGCCGCCGGGAGCCCGAGGCGTTCGTGCCAGATCTCCGACAGCGTGCGCGCGAGGTTGATGTACACCCCCGGCTGCACCCCGCCGGCGATCACCAGCGGCTCGGCGGGCCGCGGGCCGGTGCAGCCCGGGAGCACCGCCCCCGCACCCAGCACGACGCCCGCACCCAGCAGGGCGCGCCGCGTCAGCGGGGGACCGGACCTGTGCATCGGGCCATCATCCCCGACGGCCCCGTCCCGGCGCCGTTCGCCGGGGCGCCTACCCTCGGGTGTGTGAGCCGCAGCTACACCGTGCGCACCTACGGGTGCCAGATGAACGTGCACGACTCGGAGCGGATGGCCGGTCTGCTGGAGGACGCCGGGTACGCCCGGGCCGAGGACCCCGACACCGCCGACGTCGTCGTGTTCAACACCTGCGCGGTGCGGGAGAACGCGGACAACAAGCTCTACGGCAACCTCGGGCACCTGCGCCCCCGCAAGATCGCCAACCCGGACATGCAGATCGCCGTCGGCGGCTGTCTGGCCCAGAAGGACCGCGACACGATCACCCGGCGGGCGCCGTGGGTCGACGTCGTGTTCGGCACGCACAACGTGCACGCACTGCCGACCCTCCTGGAACGCGCCCGGCACAACGACGAGGCCCAGGTCGAGATCGCCGAGGCGCTCGAGGTGTTCCCCTCCACGCTGCCCGCGCGCCGCGACTCCGCCTACGCCGGCTGGGTGTCGATCTCGGTGGGCTGCAACAACACCTGCACGTTCTGCATCGTGCCGTCGCTGCGCGGCAAGGAGCGCGACCGCCGCCCCGGCGACGTGCTCGCCGAGGTGCAGACCCTCGCCGCCGACGGCGTGCTGGAGGTGACCCTGCTCGGGCAGAACGTGAACGCCTACGGCTCGGACATGGGTGACAGGCAGGCGTTCTCGAAGCTCCTGCGGGCCTGCGGCGAGGTCGAGGGGCTGGAGCGGGTGCGGTTCACCAGCCCGCACCCGCGCGACTTCACCTCCGACGTCATCGCCGCGATGGCCGAGACTCCGAACGTCTGCCCGCAGCTGCACATGCCCCTGCAGTCCGGCTCCGACGACGTCCTGCGCCGGATGCGTCGCAGCTACCGGTCGGAGCGGTTCCTCTCGATCCTGGCCGAGGTGCGGGAGTCGATCCCGCCCGCGGCGATCACCACCGACGTCATCGTCGGGTTCCCGGGCGAGACCGAGCAGGACTTCGCCGACACCCTCGACGTCGTCGAGCGGGCCCGGTTCGCCGCGGCGTTCACCTTCCAGTACTCGAAGCGGCCCGGCACCCCGGCCGCGGACCTGCCCGACCAGCTGCCCAAGGCCGTCGTGCAGGAGCGCTACGAGCGCCTCGTCGCACTGCAGGAGCGGATCTCCTGGGAGGAGAACCGCAGACAGGAGGGCACGGTGGTGGAGCTGCTGGTGTCCACCGGCGAGGGCCGCAAGGACGCGGCGACCGCCCGTCTCACCGGTCGTGCCCGGGACGGGCGGCTGGTGCACTTCGCGCCCGGTACCGCGACCGGCATCCGGCCAGGGGACGTCGTCACCGTCCGGATCGACCGGGGCGCCCCACACCACCTCGTCGCCGACGGCGGCGTGCTCACCCACCGCCGCACCCGCGCCGGCGACGCCGCCGAGGCCGGCGAGCGCCCGTCCGGGGCACCCACCACGCTGGGGCTGCCGGCGTTCGGTGCTCCGGCGTCCGAGCCGGCTCCCGCCGCGCCGTCCTGCGGCGTCCCCGCCACCACCGGAGGTCCCCGATGAGCGACGTGTCCCCGCAGACCCGCGCCGAGATCGACCGGGCCGGGCGCGGCGTCGCCCGCCGGATCGACCCCGGCGCGCGCGCCATGCTGATCGCGGTGGCGATCGTCGCCGCGGTCGCCGCGCTGCTGCTGCCGTGGGTGGCGGGCACCCCGGGCTGGCAGGTGCTGTCCTCGGGCACCTCCGGGCCGCTCCCGACGCTGTTCTCGTTCACGATGACCGGGTTCGCCGTCGTGGTGTCGGCCGCGGCGCTGCTGACCCGGCTGTGGGCACTCGCGTGGTTCGCGGCCTTCGGCTGCGGGATCTCCTCGGTGAACGGGCTGTGGGCGATCTGGTCGCAGCAGACCGGCGCCGAGGCCGGGCCCGGGTTCGGGATGGTCCTCGGCGTGGTCGCCGTGGTGCTGCTGACCTTCGTGTGGGCGGGCGCCGCGCTGCAGCGCGACTGACCCCCTACCGCTCGTCGACCGCCTGCTCGGCGGCGGTGAGCCACTCCCGCCACTGTGCCGCCTGCGCGCGGGCCTGCTCGGCGCGCCTGCGGTCACCGGCCGCCTCGGCCTTCTCCGCCTGCGCCTCGAACTGCTCGACCCGCGCCCGGAACTGCTCGACGCGTGCCTGGGTCTCGGGGTCGGTGCGGCGCCACTGCGCGTCCGCGGCGTCGGCGACCTTGTCCTCGATCCCGCGCAGCCGCCCCTCCAGGGTGCGGATCTCCTCGCGCGGGACCTTGCCGATGGCCTCCCAGCGCTCCTGGATCTCGCGCAGCCGGGCCCGTGCGCCGTCCGGGTCGGACAGGTCGATCGTCTCGGCCTCGGCGAGCAGTGCCCGCTTCGCCTCGGCGTTCTCGGCGAACTCGGTGTCGCGGGCGGAGAAGTGCTCGCCGCGGCGGGCGAAGAAGCGGTCCTGCGCGCCGCGGAAGCGGGCCCACAGCGCGTCGTCGGCCTCGCGGTGGGCGCGGCCCGCCGCCTTCCACTCGGTCATCAGGTCGCGGTAGGCGGCCGCGGTCGCGTTCCACTCGTCGGAGTCGGCGAGGGCCTCGGCCTGCGCGACGAGCTCCTCCTTGCGGGCCTTCGCGGTGACCCGCTGGCGGTCGAGGTCGGCGAAGTGCGAGCCGCGCCGCCGGTTGAACGCCTCGCGGGCCTTCGAGAAGCGCTTCCACAGCTGCTCGTCGGTCTTCTTGTCGACGCCGCGGATGGTGCGCCACTCGTCGAGGATCGCCTTGTACCGGTCCCCGGCCTGCTTCCACTGGGTGGAGTCCACGGCCATCTTCTCGGCCTCGACGGCGAGCGCCTCCTTGCGGGCGACGGCGTCGTGCCGGGCGCGCTCGCGCTCCTCCTTCGCCGCGCTGACGCCCTGCTCGGCGAGGCCGACCAGCTCGTCGAGCCGCGTGCGCAGGGCGGGCACGTCCCCGACCACGTGCGCGGAGTCGAGGCCGTCGCGCAGCGCGGTCAGCGCGGTCAGTGACGCCTTTGCGTCCCCGCCGCCGGCGATCCGCGCGGCGAGCACCTCGGTCTCGGTGACCAGCGCGTCGAACCGCTTCGCGTAGTGCTCCAGGCCCTCGGCGGGCGGCCCGGCCTGGTAGGAGCCGACGACCCGCTCGCCGTCGGCGGTGACCAGGGTGATGGTGCCGTCGTCGTCGGCGCGGCCCCAGCGGCCCGGGTCGTCGGCCGCGGAGGGCACCGGGGACGGCAGGGCGGCGGGCGGTGCGGGTGGTGCGACCGCGGCCGGGGTGGGCACGGGTCGGGCGGCGGGCGGCGGTCCGGGCCGGGGCGGCCCCGGCTTCGGCGGGGTGGGCCGGGTGGGCTCGGCACCCTGTCCTGCAGCGTCGGTCGCGTGGGTCTCGGACACCGGTAGGTCCTCCTCGTTCGGCCCGCCGCGGGGCGGGCGCCCCGTGCGGACGTCCGTCCGGGGCCGTGCGCGCACCGGATCCTCGCGCGGTGCGGAGGCCGGAACGGCGATTCAAGCAGGTCCACCGCCCTCGGGGGAACCGCGTGCCCTCCGGCCGGGTACGGGAGTCGTGGCCGCGGGCGCTGATTACCCTCGGAGCCCGTGCCCGCCGCGATCGCCGTCCTGCCCCAGCCCCCGCTCCTCGTCCCCGCCCTGAGCGGCGACGCGGCGGTCGAGACCGAGGGGCTGCGCGAGGCCGTCGTCGCCGCGGTGACGGGTCTCGCCGCGGCGGCCCAGCGCTGGGTCGTCGTCGGCGCCGACCCCGGCGGGCGGCGCACCGTGGACCCGGGCACCCGCGGCACCTTCGCCGGCTACGGCCGCGACGTCCCCGTCGCGCTGCCCGGCCCGGCCGGTCCGGACGAGGGCGCCGAGCTGCCGCTGCCGCTGCTGGTCGCGGCCTGGGCGGCCCCGGCCGGGGTCGGCTCGGCGCGCGGCGAGCTCGTCGCACCGGACACCCCGGTCGCGGACTGCCTGGCGCTCGGCGCGGAGCTGGCCGGCGAGGGGGTGGGGCTGCTCGTCGTCGGTGACGGCGCGGCCAAGCACACCGCGAAGGCCCCCGGCGGGTTCGACGGCCGGGCCGAGGCGTTCGACGCCGTCGTCGCCGCCGCGTTCGACGCCGGTGATCCCGAGCCGCTCGCCCGGCTCGACCCGGACGGCGCCGCCGCGCTCTGGGCCTCGGGCCGCGCGCCGTGGCAGGTTCTGGCCGGTGCCGCGCGCGGGCGCTCCTGGACGGCGGCGCACCGGCACACCTCGATGCCCTACGGCGTCGCCTACCACGTGGCGCTGTGGGAACCGGCGTGAGCACGCCACCACCGGCTGCACCACCGCCGGCCGCGCCGTCACCGGCCGCACCGCCGCTGGTCGCCGTCGTCGGACCGACCGCGACCGGGAAGTCGGACCTGGGGCTGGAGCTGGCACTGGCGCTGGACGGCGACGTCGTCAACGCCGACGCCATGCAGCTCTACCGCGGTCTGGACATCGGCACCGCGAAGCTCGCCCCGCACGAGCGGCGCGGCGTCGTCCACCACCAGCTGGACGTCCTCGACGTCACCGAGACCGCCTCGGTCGCGGCCTACCAGCGGGCGGCCCGCGCGGTCATCGAGGAGCTGCGCGCCGCCGTGCGCACCCCGGTGCTGGTCGGCGGCTCGGGGCTCTACGTGCAGGCCGTGCTCGACGAGCTGGAGTTCCCCGGCACCGACCCGGAGCTGCGCGCCGCGCTGGAGGCCGAGCTGGAACGTGACGGGTCCGGCGCGCTGCACGCCCGCCTCGCCGCGGCCGACCCGGTCGCCGCCGAGCAGGTGCTGCCCTCGAACGGCCGGCGGATCGTCCGCGCGCTGGAGGTGATCGCACTGACCGGCAGGCCGTTCCGCGCGACCCTGCCCGGCGCCGGCACCCCCCGCTACGACGCCGTGCTGCTCGGCGTGGACCGCGACGTCGCCGAGCTCGACGAGCGGGTCGCGCTGCGGGTGGACCGGATGCTCGACGACGGCCTGGTCGACGAGACCCGCGCGCTGCTCCCGCGCGGGCTCGCCCACGGCCGCACCGCGTCCCGCGCGCTGGGCTACCGGCAGGTGATCGAGGCCCTCGACCGCGACCCCGACCACCCCGACCTCGCCGTCGTCCGGGAGGAGACGGTCCGCGCGACCCGGCGGTTCGTGCGCCGCCAGCGCTCCTGGTTCCGCCGGGACCGGCGCATCCACTGGCTCGACGGCGCCGACCCGGACCTGGTGGCCTCGGCGCGTGCGGTGCTCGCTCGTAGGCTGGTGGCATGACCGGCGGCATCGCGTTCAGCAAGGGGCACGGCACGCAGAACGACTTCGTGGTGCTGCCCGACCCGGACGCCGCGCTCGACCTCACCCCGGCCCGGGTCGCCGCGGTGTGCGACCGCCGCCGCGGCCTCGGCGCGGACGGGGTGCTGCGGGTCGTGCGCTGGGCGAAGCTCGCCGGTGAGCCCGGCGTCGGGGAGCCCGTCGACGGCGTCGAGTGGTTCATGGACTACCGCAACGCCGACGGCTCGCTCGCCGAGATGTGCGGCAACGGCTTGCGTGTGTTCGCCCGCTACCTGCACGAGCGCGGCTGGGCCACGGGTGGCCCGGTCGGCACCCGCAACGGGGTGCTCGACACCGCCGTCGGGCCGGACGGGGTCTCGGTCGGGCTCGGGACGGTCGGCGTCGGCCCGGCGTCGGTCGCCACCAGCGGCGACGCGCGCTTCGACGGCATCGCCCTCGACGTCGGGAACCCGCACCTGGCCTGCGTCACCGCGGCCGACCCGGACACCCTCGACCTGACCCGCGCGCCCTCCTACGACCCGGCGCTGTTCCCGAACGGGGTGAACGTCGAGTTCCTGACCCCACTGGACGGCCCCGCCGACGGCGGCCGCATCCGGATGCGGGTGCACGAACGCGGTGTGGGGGAGACCCGCTCCTGCGGCACCGGGACCGTCGCGGCCGCCGTCGCCGCGCTGCGGCACGCCGGGCACACCGCAGGGGACGTGCAGGTCACCGTTCCGGGCGGGTTGCTGCGGGTGACGGTGGAGGCCGGCACCGACGAGCGGACCGGGCCCACGACGCTGCACGGCCCCGCGGTGCTGCTCGCGTCCGGCGAGCTGGACCGTGCGTGGTGGGACGCTCCCGCCTGAGGCCCGCGAATCGGGGCGGACACGAGCCCCGCGACGTGGGAGGATGGGGGCAAGATGACTGATGCCCACACGCACCCCTCCGTGACCCCCTCCACGTCGAACCCGGTTCCGACGGGTGGCGAGCTCGACCTGGAGGAGCGCACGTCGCTGCGCCGGATCCACGGGCTGTCCACCGAGCTCACCGACATCACCGAGGTCGAGTACCGCAAGCTCCAGCTGGAGCGGGTCGTGCTCGTCGGCGTCTGGACCGAGGGCACGGCCGAGCAGGCCGACAACTCGATGACCGAGCTGGCCCGCCTCGCCGAGACCGCCGGTTCCGAGGTGATGGACGGCCTCGTGCAGCGCCGCTCCAGCCCGGACCCGGCCACGTTCATCGGCTCCGGCAAGGTCGAGGAGCTGCTCGGGGTCGTCCGCGCCACCGGCGCCGACACCGTGATCTGCGACGGCGAGCTGTCACCCGGCCAGCTCCGTCAGCTGGAGGAGCGGCTCAAGGTCAAGGTCATCGACCGGACCGCGCTGATCCTCGACATCTTCGCCCAGCACGCCCGCTCCCGGGACGGCAAGGCCCAGGTCGAGCTCGCGCAGCTGTCCTACCTGCTGCCGCGGCTGCGCGGCTGGGGTGAGGCGCTGTCCCGGCAGGTCGGCGGCCGGGCCGCGGGCGGTGTCGGTATCGGTGGCCGTGGCCCCGGTGAGACGAAGATCGAGCTGGACCGGCGCCGCATCCGCGCGCGGATGTCGAAGCTGCGCCGCGAGATCGGTGCGATGCGCCAGGTCCGCGAGACCCAGCGCGGCAGCCGTCGCCGCAACGAGATCCCCTCGGTCGCGATCGTCGGCTACACCAACGCGGGCAAGTCGAGCCTGCTCAACCAGCTCACCGACGCCGGGGTGCTGGTGCAGGACGCGCTGTTCGCGACGCTGGACCCGACCACCCGCAAGGCGCAGACGCCCGACGGGCACGACTACACCCTCACCGACACCGTCGGGTTCGTGCGGCACCTGCCGCACCAGCTCGTCGAGGCGTTCCGCTCCACGCTGGAGGAGGCCGCCCGGGCCGACCTGCTGGTGCACGTCGTCGACGGGTCCGACCCGCTGCCCGACGACCAGATCGCCGCGGTCCGTCAGGTGCTCGTCGAGGTGGGGGAGGCCGCGGGCGACACGATGCCCCCCGAGCTGCTCGTGATCAACAAGATCGACGCGGCCGGTGACCTCGCGCTGGCCCGGCTGCGGCACGCCCAGCCGGACGCCGTGTTCGTCTCGGCACACAGCGGCACCGGGATCGACCGGCTCCGCGAGCACATCGCCGAGCGCCTGCCGCGCCCGGACTACGAGGTCGACCTCCTGCTGCCCTACACCGAGGGTGCGCTGGTCGCGCGGCTGCACGACGACGGCGAGATCCTCGCCGAGTCCCACACCGCCGACGGCACCCGGATCCGGGCGCGGGTGAAGCCGGAGCTGGGCACCGCGGTGCTGCCGTTCGCGGTGGCGGGCTCTGCCGTCCCGACCGGGACCGGCGCCGACCTGCCGGCGACGGCAGCGGGCCACTGAGTGGGCGACCGGGTGGGCGGCCGGGTGGGCCACCGCGTCCGGGGGTCGTGGCCCGCCGCCTGACCATTGTCGTCTGCCTGAGCACTGTCCTCTGCCTGACCGGTGCGCTCACGGGTGCGGCCGCGCCGCCGCCCGGGGCGCACCCGGTCTGCACTGTCGACGACCCGCGGCTGGCGGAGCTGTCCGGGCTGGTCGCCGAGGGCCCGCCGGGCGGAGCCCCGCAGCGGTACCACGCGATCGTCGACGGCGGGGGGACCGCGCGGACGTTCACCCTGGACCCGTCCGGCTGCGCGGTCACCGGAACCCGGCAGGCCGACGTCCCGGTCACCGACGTCGAGGACCTCGGGCTCGGGCCGGGCGGGGATCTCTGGCTCGCCGACACCGGTGACAACGGGGCACAGCGTGGCTCGGTCCGGCTCGTCGTGCTGCCCCCGGCCGGGCCGCCACGCGTGTACGACCTGGACTATCCGGACGGTCCGCGCGACGTCGAGGCGCTGCTGGTCGGCGACGACGGCGTGCCCCTGCTGGTCGACAAGACCACCGGGGCCGCCGGGGTGTACCGACCCGACGCACCGCTGCGCGACGGCGGGGGCCCGGTCCCGCTGCGCCGGGTGGCACAGGTCGTGCTGCCCTGGTCGGGCACCGGCGGCGGGCCGCTCGGGGCCGCCGGGTCCCGCACGATCACCGGCGGCGGGGTCTCACCGACCGGGGCCGACGGCGGACGCGCCGCCGTGCTGCGGACCTACACCGACGCCTGGGTGTTCCCGCTGCCCGTCGGCGGACCGGCGACGGCCGACGTGCTGGTCGCGGCGCTGGGCGGGGCACCACTGCCGGTGCCGTTGCCGGACGAGGCCCAGGGCGAGGCGATCGCCCCGGACGGCCGGGGTGCACTGCACTCCGGCAGCGAGGCCCGGGGCCCGACCGCGGCGGCGATCACCGTCGTCCCGGGCGCGGTGCCCGCGGCGACCGGCCCGCAGGCACCGGTCGTGGCCCAGCCCGCCGAGGTGCCGGAGTACCGCACGTACCCGTCGTGGCTGCCCGCCGCGGGCGGGGCCGCGGTGCTCGCGGTGCTGCTGGTGACCGGTGCCGTCGCGATGTCCCTGCACGGACGGCGCCGCCGGTCCAGCTGACCGCGGGAACCGGGCGCCGCCGAGGAGGTCAGAGGCGGCGCAGGACCGCCACGACGCGGCCGAGGATCGACGCGTCGTCACCCGGGATCGGGTCGTAGGCGTCGTTCGCCGGCATCAGCCAGATGTGCCCGTCCTTGCGGCGGAACGTCTTCACCGTCGCCTCGCCGTCGATCATCGCGGCCACGATCTCGCCCTGCTCGGCCACCGGCTGCTGACGCACGACGACCCAGTCGCCGTCGGTGATCGCGGCGTCGACCATCGAGTCACCCTTGACGTTGAGCAGGAACAGCGTGCCCTCGCCGACGATCTCACGCGGCAGCGGGAACACGTCCTGCACGGCCTGCTCGGCCAGGATCGGGCCACCGGCGGCGATGTCGCCGATGAGCGGCACGAACGCCGGCGCCGGCCGCGCGGAACGCAGCTCGGCGGTGTCGGCGTCGGAGTCCGACCCGTCGGTGCCGGCGATCTGCTCCGGGCTGCGGACATCGACCGCGCGGGTGCGGTTCGGGTCGCGCCGGAGGAAGCCCTTGCGCTCCAGGGTCCGGAGCTGGTGGTGCACCGACGAGGTGGACGTGAGGCCCACCGCGTCACCGATCTCGCGGACGCTGGGCGGGTAGCCGTACCGGTCCACCCAGTCCCGGATGACGGCCAGGACCTTCTTCTGCCGCGGGGTCAGGCCGCGGGTGTCGGTCGCGGGGTCGGGGAACTCCCGGACCGTCGCGGATCCCCGGTCCGCGGCGGTGCCGGTCACGCCGGGACCACCGTGTCCGGTGTCGTCCGCTGCCATCGCATTCGCCTCCTCGGGGTACTTACGGCGACGACCCTAGCCGTCGCGGGCCCGTTCGCCAAACATGCGTTCGAAGTCGCCCGGGGCGTGTCGTGGATTCCGCCGGGCCGTGGTGGTAGAACATCGCACAGGCGTTCGATCGAACACCGGTTCGATCGTTCTGGTCCGATCGGATGCCGTCCGCGTCGCCGTCCGGCCGCGCGGGGCGACCGGCAGCGGGAACGGCAGTGGGGGTGGCGATCGTGGACGCAGCGGTCATCGGGGGCATGACGGTCATCGGACGGGCTCCGGTCGGCACCGCGGCCGGCGTGGTGCGGCCCGTACCGACGTCGGGTCCCGTGCGCCGCGTGGTGGCGGCGGTGGGTGTCCTGCTGGCCTCGGCGGCCGCGGTCGTCGCGCTCGGGGTGGTCGCCGACGTCGCCGCCCACGGCCCGGCCGTGCCGCCCGCGGTCGGCGCGCCACGCTGAGAGCGTCCCCGGCACGGGCGGTGACCTGCGGAGACGTGGTTGTTGTCGGTGTCGGGTGCTACACCGCTCGTACGCCCGTTCGACCGGGCTCGGGGAAGGGCCGGTCGGGAGCGGGGGAGACGAGACCGCCCGGGGGACGGGCGGTCCGACGGCAGGAGGAACCATGCGAGAGCTCGACGAGCGGATCCGCGACCACGGCGCGGTCGGCTGCCTGACCGGTGCCCCCGCGCCCGGCACCCCCACCTCGCGCGCCCGGCGCGCCGCCCGGGAGCGGGTGCGGGCCGCGGAGGGTGTGGCCGGTCCGGCCGGTGCCGGCTCGTCGGCCGTCGCGCGCGCCGCGCACCGGTGGGCCGCCCACGGTGCACGGGAGCGCGCACTGACCGAGTCGGTCGCACGGCACCCCGCCGCCCGTTCCCGGCGTGCCACGGCGCCCGGGGTCTCGGCATCCGGTGTCCCGGCATCCGGTGTTCCGGCGCCTGGTGTCACGGCGCCCGGTGTTCCGACGTCCGGTCCGACGGCGCCCGGTCCGGCAGCTCACGGGCGTGCGGCCCGGACCACGGCACCGGCCGGTCCGGCGGTCCCGCGTGGCGTCACCGGTGGTCCGAACGTCGCGGTCCGGACGCCCCGCTGCACCACCTCGGCGCCGGGCTCCACGGCGACCCTGGAGCGGCCCGCACGGGTCGCGGCGCCGTCCGGTCCGCGGTCGGTGGCCGTGCCGGCGCCGCGCACGGTCCGTCCGCTGGACCGGCGTTGCCTGGTCCCGGCCCGCCCCCGCCCGGCCCGCAGTCGGGTCCGCGGGCGCCTGGAGCGGTTCCTGACCGGGGTCGCGGTGCTGCTGTGCGCCACGACCGCGGTGGTGGCGCTCGGCCTGCTGGGCGACGCGGCGGCGGGCTGGAACGCCCCCGCGGCCGCCGTGCCGTCGGTCGGTGCCGTGCGCTGAGGAGTATCAGGGCCGCGGTGCGGTCCCGGTGGGCCGGGCCCGTGGCGCGGAGTGGTGCCGGCGTGTCCGGCCCGGGGTGTGCAGTGGTGCGGTGCCGACGTGTCGGGCTCCCGGGGCGGAGCCGGTCGGGCGTGCCGTGGTGCGGTGCCGGCGCGGCGACCGTGGTCACGGCGGCGGCGGTGCGGTGACGGTGTGGAGCGATCCGGCGCCGTGTCGGCGTCGCATCGGGTGACGACATGCGCCGGGCCGGCACGCGGATGTCGGGCGGCGGTCGCCGGGATGTCGCCGGATCGTCGGCGGCGTGCCGCCGGGCGCGTCGCCAGGGCGTGTCCCCGCATCGGGTGGCCGCCGGTCGCGGTCCCCGCGGCGCGACGGACGGCGCCGGGCGTGACGTTCCTCGGCGCCACCAGCGCCGATATCCCCCTCCATGATCGTCGGCGACGAGCCGGTCGCGGAACGTGGTGTGCAAGGCTCGGATCCCGATCGGGCGAAGCTCGGCGCGGCGTGGGCCCCGGGATGGCGGATCCCTAGATGTAGGGGTTACATTGACGTTGTTCCGCCACTGGTTGGGGGGATGGATTGCTGCGGAGAGTTTCCGGAACGTTACGGGAGAGGGTGTGAGCGTCCATGCGCTGCCCGTTCTGCCGGCACCCGGACTCCCGCGTGATCGACTCACGGACCGCCGACGACGGGACCTGCACCCGTCGGCGCCGGTCCTGCACCTCGTGCGGACGACGGTTCACCACGGTCGAGGAGGCCGTGCTCGCCGTCGTCAAGCGCAGCGGGGTGACCGAGCCCTTCAGTCGACAGAAGGTCGTCAGCGGGGTTCGGCGGGCGTGTCAGGGCCGGCCGGTCGACGAGGACGACCTGCAGCAGCTCGCCCACCGGGTCGAGGAGACCGTGCGGGCACGCGGGGCGGCGGAGCTTCCCAGCCACGAGGTCGGACTGGCGATCCTCGGGCCGCTGCGTGAGCTCGACGAGGTCGCGTACCTGAGATTTGCGAGCGTCTATCGCTCCTTCTCCTCCATCGAGGACTTCGAGAAGGAGATCGCCGACCTGCGTTCGGCGGCTGCCGGGGAAGCAGCCGACGACGAGGCCGGCCACAACCGGGACGGGTGAGCCGCTCGGCGGCACGGGTCCGGCGCGCACCCCGCGAGGGGGCGACCGGTACCGGCCGTCGTCGCAGGTCGTACCGGAGGGGAAGACCGTCCGCGCACCCCAGCGCGCGGGTGGTACACGGTGACAAGTGCGGAGGCATGCATGACCGAGACCGTCGGGGGCCCGACGACAGACACCGGTGAGAGCGCGGCTACCAAGCCGGCGCGCAGCCGCGGGAAGACCGGCGCCAAGCGCGCGCCCGGCCTGACCGTCCAGCGTGTCTTCACCACCGAAGGGGTCCACCCCTACGAGGAGGTGGAGTGGGAGCGCCGCGACGTCGTCATGACCAACTGGCGCGACGGCACGGTCAACTTCGAGCAGCGCGGCGTCGAGTTCCCGCGCAGCTGGTCGGTCAACGCGACCAACATCGTCACCAGCAAGTACTTCCGCGGCGCGGTGGGCTCGGACACCCGTGAGTCGAGCCTGAAGCAGCTCGTCGAGCGGGTCGTCGGCACCTACAAGCGGGCCGGTCTCGAGCACGGCTACTTCGCCACCGAGGGCGACGCCGAGATCTTCGACCACGAGCTGACCTGGATGCTGATCCACCAGGTGTTCAGCTTCAACTCGCCGGTGTGGTTCAACGTCGGCACCGCCAGCCCGCAGCAGGTCAGCGCCTGCTTCATCCTCTCGGTCGACGACACCATGGAGTCGATCCTGAACTGGTACCGCGAGGAGGGCCTGATCTTCAAGGGCGGCTCCGGCGCCGGCCTGAACCTCTCGCGCATCCGGTCGTCGAAGGAGCTGCTGTCCTCGGGCGGCACCGCCTCGGGCCCGGTCTCGTTCATGCGCGGTGCCGACGCCTCCGCGGGCACCATCAAGTCCGGCGGCGCCACGCGGCGCGCGGCGAAGATGGTCGTCCTCGACGTCGACCACCCCGACATCGAGGAGTTCGTCGAGACCAAGGCCAAGGAGGAGGCCAAGGTCCGCGTCCTGCGCGACGCCGGCTTCGACATGGACCTGGGCGGCTCCGACATCACCTCGGTGCAGTACCAGAACGCCAACAACTCCGTCCGCGTCACCGACGAGTTCATGCGCGCGGTCGAGGAGGGCACCGACTTCGGTCTGCGTGCCCGGATGACCGGTGAGGTCATCGAGCGCGTCGACGCCCGCAAGCTCTTCCGCGGCATCGCCGAGGCGGCCTGGAACTGCGCCGACCCGGGCATCCAGTACGACGGCACGATCAACGACTGGCACACCACCCCGGAGTCCGGCCGCATCAGCGCGTCGAACCCGTGCTCGGAGTACATGCACCTGGACAACTCCAGCTGCAACCTGGCGTCGCTGAACCTGCTGAAGTTCCTCGACTCCGACGACCGGTTCGACGCCGAGACCTTCGCCAAGGCCGTCGAGCTGATCATCACCGCGATGGACATCTCGATCTGCTTCGCGGACTTCCCGACCGAGCCGATCGCCGACACCACCCGCAAGTTCCGGCAGCTGGGCATCGGCTACGCCAACCTCGGCGCGCTGCTCATGGCGACCGGCCACGCGTACGACTCCGAGGGCGGCCGCGCGCTCGCCGGGTCCATCACCTCGCTGATGACCGGTGCCGCGTACAAGCGCTCCGCCGAGCTCGCCGGTGTCGTCGGCCCGTACGAGGGCTACGCCCGCAACGCCGAGGCCCACCAGCGGGTCATCCGCAAGCACGCCGCGGAGAACGACCGCATCCGCACCTTCGCCTCCAGCACCCCGGTGCAGAAGCTCGCCACCCAGGTCTGGAAGCAGTGCCAGGACATCGGTGAGGTCAACGGCTGGCGCAACGCGCAGGCGTCGGTGCTGGCCCCGACCGGCACGATCGGCCTGATGATGGACTGCGACACGACCGGCATCGAGCCGGACCTGGCGCTGGTCAAGTTCAAGAAGCTGGTCGGCGGCGGCTCCATGCAGATCGTCAACCAGTCGGTGCGCCGGGCCCTGGACAACCTCGGCTACCAGGCCGAGCAGGCCGAGGCGATCGTCGAGTACGTCGCCGAGCACGGCCACGTCGTCGACGCCCCGGGCATGAAGCCCGAGCACTACGAGGTGTTCGACTGTGCCATGGGCGACCGGACGATCGCCCCGATGGGCCACGTCCGCATGATGGCCGCCGCGCAGCCGTTCCTGTCCGGCGCCATCTCCAAGACGGTCAACATGCCCGAGCGGGCGACCGTCGAGGACGTCGAGCGGATCTACCTCGAGGGGTGGCGCCTCGGCCTCAAGGCCCTGGCGATCTACCGCGACAACTGCAAGGTCGGCCAGCCGCTGTCCGCGGGCAAGGGCGGCGACAAGAAGGCCGGCGGTGACACCGCGGAGGCCGAGAAGGTCACGGTCGTCGAGCAGCGGCCGGTCCGCAAGCGGCTGCCCAAGAAGCGGCCCAGCGAGACCGTGTCGTTCACCGTCGGCGGCGCCGAGGGCTACCTCACCGCCGGCAGCTACCCCGACGACGGCCTCGGCGAGATCTTCGTCAAGCTCGGCAAGCAGGGCTCGACCCTGGCCGGTGTGATGGACGCCTTCTCGATGTCGATCTCGGTGGGTCTGCAGTACGGCATGCCGCTGGAGTTCTACGTCTCGAAGTTCTCCAACCTGCGCTTCGAGCCGGCCGGGATGACCGATGACCCGGACGTGCGGATCGCGACCTCGGTGCTGGACTACCTGTTCCGCCGCCTGGCGCTGGACCACCTGCCGTACGAGAAGCGCGCCCAGCTGGGCATCTTCTCCTCCGACGAGCGGTCCGCCCAGGTCGAGAACGACTACGGCACCGGCGAGAAGCTCGACATCGAGGAGTTCCGTTCCTCGGTGCCGACGATCGAGGAGCGCAAGGAGGCCGGTGCCGAGCCCGCGCCGGTCGAGGTCGGCAGCTCCACCGAGCTGCTCGAGCTGCGGCTGGGCAAGGCCGCCGACGCCCCGCTGTGCATGACCTGCGGGACGAAGATGCGCCCCGCCGGGTCCTGCTACCTCTGCGAGGGTTGCGGCTCCACCAGCGGCTGCAGCTGAGCGACACCGCACCACACCGGGGCGGCTCCGACATCGGGGCCGCCCCGGCGCGCGTGGCGGTGCAGGATCGTCGGTGCAGGGATCGGAGACCGGGTGACCGAGGACCGCACCGCGGAGGTGGCCGGGCGCCTGCGCGTCGACGCGCGGGTGCTCGCCGTGCTCGTCGCCGCCCCGTGGCGCGTCGCGGACGGCCACGACACCGCGCCCGTCGCCGAGCGGCCGGGGGAGCGCGGCACCGTCTACGTGGGCGTCCCGTCCCCGGCGGAGCTGCGTGAGCTCGACCTGCCGACCGACGGGCTGCGGCACTTCGGGCTCACCCCGGCCGACCTGCGACGCGGCGGCTGGACCGATGCGGACCTGCGTTCGGCGGGGCTCCTCCCACCCGGCGCGGAGCCGGACCCGGTGGCCTGGTTCGTCGCGGGGGAGCCGCCGCAGCTGATGCTCGGGTTCGACCCGTCGGGGCCGGTGCTGCTCGCCCGACCGGAGCCCCGCTGGGACGGCCACCTCCCGGTGCTCGACCCGGCCGACGCCGTCGAGGTGCCGGTCCTGCCCGGCTGCGACGACCCGGACGGCGACGCCGGGCTCGCCGTCCGCCAGGTGCGTGACGGGCTGCTGCGCCGGGCCCGGCGCCGGCTCACCCACTGCGTGATCTGCCTGCGCCCGGTGCACCGGGCCGCGACGGTGCACGGCGCCTGCCACGGCTGCGCCGGCAGCTGGCTCGGCGTCGTCCTCTGACGCCGGCCCGGGTCAGGTCGCCGACACCGGACCCGGCCGCGCCCCGGCACCGGCGGGCGGGGGAGGGCAGCGCAGCAGCTGACGCCACTGCTCGGGGCTCCACCGTGCCGGGTCGGTGGAGTCGAGGAACTCCTCCAGCACCCCCACGAACCGTGCCGGGTCGCTGTGGTGCGGGAAGTGCCCGGCGTCGTCGAACACCTCCAGCCGGCTGCCCGGCATCGCCGCGTGCGCGGTGTGGGCGTGCGCGAGCGGCACCACCGCGTCCCGGGCGCCCCACACCAGCATCGTCGGCATCCCGCGGGTCAGGTAGCAGCGGTCCAGCATGGTCACGACCTGCCCGCGCCAGTCGACGACGGCCCGCAGCGTCCGGATGAACGCCGCCCGCGACGTCGCGTCGGGCAGCGCGTCGACCAGCCGGAGCAGGTCGGCGGCGTCACGACCGAGGTCGGCGCCGACCAGCCGCAGCGCGTCGAGGGCCCACCCGATCTGCCACCGCAACGGCGGCAGCTGCGAGGCAGCCAGCACCGCCTGCGCACCGGGCAGGCTGACCGCGCGCAGCAGCGGCGTCACGTCCGGGCCCGCCCCGCCGGTGCCGACCAGCACGAGGCGCTCGGTCCGGTCGGGGTACTGGTAGGCGAACTGCATCGCGACGCCACCGCCCAGCGAGTGCCCCACCAGCGTCGCGCGCGGGCCACCGAGGACGCCGAGGAGGTCCCGCACGCCGTTGGCGTAGGCGGCGACCGAGTAGTCCGCGCGCGGCTTGTCCGAGTGCCCGTGCCCCAGCAGGTCGGGGGCGATCACCAGGTGCCGCCGGGCCAGCGCGGGGAACACCGCCTCCCACGTCGCCGAGCTGTCCCCGATGCCGTGCACGAGCACCACCGCCGGCCCGGACCCGGCCACCCGGAACGCCCGCCGGTAGCCGTGCACGGTGCGGAACCGCAGCTCCGAGTCCCGCGGCGGCACGACGCCGAGCCGGTCGCCGACCGGTGCCGGGCGCGAGGTGGGGGCCGCCATCGGACGACGGTAGGACCGCCGCGTTACCCCGGTGTTGCCGTCGGCGAACGGCGCCACGGCACCTAGGGTCGGCGGCGTGAGCAAGCGCTACCGGGTCGTCCCGGCGTCCTACGTCCTGCTGCTGCGCGGCACCGGTGAGCGCACCGAGGTGCTGCTCCAGCTGCGTGCCGGCACCGGGTTCATGGACGGTCACTGGGCCGCCGCCGCGGCCGGGCACGTCGAGGCCGGCGAGGACGCGGTCGCAGCCGCGGTGCGCGAGGCCCGGGAGGAGCTCGGCGTCACCGTCGACCCCGCCGACCTGGTCCCGCTCACGGCCGTGCACCGCACCGGGCGCACCGGGGACCCGGTCGACGAACGCGTCGACTTCTTCTTCACCTGCCGTCGCTGGACCGGCGAGCCACGCCGCGCCGAGGACGGGAAGACCGCGGGCCTGGACTGGTTCGCGCTCGCCGACCTGCCCGCCGAGACGGTCCCGCACGAACGCGCGGTGCTCGACGCCCTGCGCGACGGCGACGTGGCCGCGGTCCGCAGCCACGGCTTCCGGTAGCGCCCTACTCCGGGTCGACGAGCTGGATCTCGACGGTGACGTCCGGGCTGTCGCTGTCGTCGGGGTCGATCGCCCAGTGCAGCACCCAGTCGACCTCGTAGTCGTCGCGCCGCCGGCCGGGTGGGGCGAAGTTGACCCACTCCCCGGCCCGGGGGAGCGTCTGGAACAGCCGGACGAAGTCGGGCTGCTGCCCGATCCTCACCCGCGCGGTGATCGGTGTCTGCGACGACGGGGAGCCCACGGCCCGAGATGCTGCCCGACCGGCGCCCCGCGCGCCACGCCCCGTCCGCACGCGGTTCAGGGCCGGACGGCGCCCAGGAACCAGCGGTCCACCGAGAACGGCTCGTCGCCGCAGGACGCGACGCCCGACGCCCACGCGTCGACCTCGGCCCGGGTGAGCCCGCACCGGCCCGGCGCGGCCTCGGCGACCATCTCCCGCAGCGCGGCGCCGTAGCCGGTGGAGGCCGGCCCGCGCATCGGCATCCGTCGCGTCCACTCCCCGTCGAACCCGGCGCGCTGCAGCAGCGGGCCCAGCTCGTAGGGCAGCCGCGACCGCGGCACCGTGCTGCACCACGCGTCGCGGATGCGGCGGTGCCGGTCCTGTCCCGGCCCGGGCCAGTGCAGCGAGGTCCAGTCCGTGTCCAGCACGAGCAGCCGCCCACCCGGGCGCAGGACCCGGTACAGCTCGGTGACGGCGGCCGGAAGGTCGTCGACGAACTCCAGGACCTGCAGGCAGGCCACGGCGTCGTCCGGACCGCCGGGCAGCGAGCCCGGACCGGCCAGCGCGCGCTGGGTGACGACGGCACGGGTGCCGCACCGACGTCGTGCCAGCGTCACCATCACCGGGTCCGGGTCGACCCCCGTGGCACCCGGGCCGACGGCCCTGGCGACGTCGTCGAGCAGCTGCCCCGGTCCGGTCCCGACGACCAGGATCTGCTCGCCGGCCCGCGGGCCCAGCAGCTCCAGGGTCCGTTCCCGTTCGGTCCGGGCCTCGGGGGTGTCGTAGGTGTCCGCGACCCTCGGTGCGCTCGCGGCGTCGACCGGCAGCATTCCGGCTCCCTGTCTCAACCGCCGGTGTAGCGCGCCGACTCGATCAGCGCCTCCACCGACTCCGGTGGCACTCGGAACGAGCGCCCGAACCGCACCGCGGGGAGCTCCCCGGAGTGCACCAGCCGGTACACCGTCATCCGGGAGACCCGCATCCGGTCCGCCACCTCTGCCACGGTGAGGAACGGCGCGTCCTGCCCGGACCGTTGCTCCGGGATCCCTGCCGCCATGCTGCGTCCCTCCTTCGCCGACCCGCCCCCAGGCCGACCTCTGATCACCGAACGCAGGGACGGTAGCGCGGATCGGGCCACCCTCCCGGTGCGATCGTGTACCACCCTCGGGTGGACTGTCCGGAAAACGTCGACTGTCGGTGTCCAGCCCGACACGTGGGGTGATGATGTGCCCCGCAGGAGGGTGCGGCGCCCCCGGATCCGGTCATCTATCGTCGGGCGGTGACCGCCGCTTCCACCGTGACCGATGACGACCCGGACGGCGACTGGACCGCGCCGGGCGTGTTCCGCAGCGCCCCGGGGGTGTACCGGATCCCGCTGCCGCTGCCCCAGGACGGGCTGCGGGCGGTGAACGTCTACGCACTCGCCGACGACACCGGCTGGACCCTGATCGACTCCGGATGGGCGATCGACGAGGCCCGCGACCTGCTGGGCAAGGCGCTGGCGGCGATGGGCTCCGGTTTCGGCGACGTCCGCCGCTTCCTGGTCACCCACGCCCACCGCGACCACTACACGCTGGCCTCGGTGCTGCGCCGCGAGTACGGCACCCGGGTGCTGCTCGGGGCGGGGGAGCGCCCGAACCTGGAGGTCATCACCGACCCGGCCCGGCCGCCGGGCGAACCCGACCGGTCCCGGCTGCTGCGTGCCGGTGCCGCCGGCATCGTCGACGAGCTCGGCCGGGCCGGGCCGTGGCCGCGTCCGCTCCCCGAGGAGTGGGAGGCCCCCGACGAGTGGATCGCCGACCGCGCCGCCATCGCCGTCGCCGACCCGGCCGGCACGCGCACCCTGACCGCGGTGGAGACCCCGGGGCACACCCGTGGGCACCTCGTGTTCGCCGACGAGGCCCACGAGCTGCTGTTCGCCGGGGACCACGTGCTGCCCCGGATCACCCCGTCGATCGGCCTGCAGCCGTCGCCGGTGGCGAGCCCGCTCGGGCAGTTCCTCGACTCGCTGCGCCTGGTCCGGTCCCGGCCGGACGCGACCCTGCTGCCCGCGCACGGCCCGGTCGGTGGCGGCGCGCACGCCCGCGTCGACGAGCTGCTGGCCCACCACGAGGCCCGGCTCGCCCAGTGCCGCGACGCCGTCGCCGCGGGCCATCCGACCGCCGACGCGGTCGCCCGGGTCCTGCGCTGGACCCGGCGGGAACGCCGGCTGGAGGACATGGACCTGTTCAACCGGACCCTCGCGGTCCTGGAGACCGGGGCGCACCTCGACGTGCTCGCCGACCTCGGTGAGCTGCGCCGGACCGAGGTCCCCGACGCCGCCACCGGGGTCGCCGTCGCCACCTACACGGCCTGACCCGCGCGCCGGGCCGCGACACGCCGCGCACCGTTCACCCGGTAGTCGTGTCGGGGTGGCTCCCCGGAGCGGAATCGGGCAGAGTGAGGTCACCGGAGTCCACTCACGCCACGGAGGTCACCACACCCACACCCAGCACATCTGTACCGCGGGTCCCAGCACCGACCGCGCTGCGCCGAGGACGTAGGGGAAGACGATCCTCGTCGACGACAGCGGAGGTTGGCAGTGAGCACACGCGGAGTGGTGTTCGTCCACTCGTCGCCGACTGCGGTCTGTCCGCACGTCGAGTGGGCGCTCTCGGGCGTTCTCGGAACGCGGGTCTCCCTCGAGTGGTCCGCGCAGCCGGTGGCGTCCGGTCAGATGCGGGCCGAGTGCACCTGGAGCGGTCCCGCCGGTAGCGGCGGGGCGCTCGCGGGGGCGCTGAGGGCCTGGTCGATGCTGCGATTCGAGGTGACCGAGGAACCGAGTCCCGGCGTGGACGGGGAGCGGTTCATGCACGTCCCCGGCCTCGGCATGTGGCACGGTCGCACCAGCGCCAACGGCGACGTCGTGCTGCCCGAGGACCAGCTGCGCACGGTCATGGCCGAGCACGGCGGCGCCGGGCTGTCCCGGCGTCTGGACCAGCTGCTGGGCACCGCCTGGGACGACGAACTGGAGTCCTTCCGCTTCGCCGGTGACGGCGCGGCGGTGACGCTGCTGACCCACCGGGTCGGCTGAGCCGGCCCGGGCCGGGCAGACTGTCGTCCCATGGGGGGCGAGGAGTGAACGGCCGGGCCGCGATCACGGTCGGCGTCCTGCTGGTGGCGCTGGTGGCCGTCGGCGGTGTCGCGTGGACGGTGTCCGGGACGACCCGCTCCGGCGTCGCCCCCGCGTCCGCGCCGCAGACGGTGCCCGACGACGGCGCGGGCAGCAGCGAGGTGACCATCAGCGCGGGCGCCGCCGAGCACCCGGCCGCCCAGCTGGTGATGCAGCAGGTGCAGCTCTACTTCAACGCGGTCAACGGCCGCGACCACGCGACCTGGACCCGCGTGGTGAACCCCGAGACCGCCGACCGGCAGCCCCGCGAGGCGTGGCTGGAGGGGATCGGGTCCACCGTCGACGGCACCATCCGCATCGACCGGATCGACTCCACGACCGGCGGCGGTGTGCTCGCCCTGGTCCGCTTCATCAGCGTCCAGGACCCGAACGACGGACCGCCCGGCCTGCACGTCGGCCGGATCTGCTGGCAGGTCGCGTTCCCGATGGCGGGCTCGCCGCCGCGGATGGACGTCGGCGACCCCGACGGGATCCTGCGCGCCCCCTGCTGAGAGGGCCGTGCGGGTCCCCGGCCGGGGACCCGCACGCCAGGCGTCAGGCCTTGGTGAACACCAGCGAGGCGTTGTGCCCGCCGAAGCCGAACGAGTTGTTGACCGCGGCGTCCACGGTCATCTTCCGCGGCTCACCGGCGACGACGTCCAGCTCGACCTTCGGGTCCTTGTCGGTGAGGTTGAGCGTCGCGGGGATGATGTCGTCGCGCACGCTGAGCAGCGCGATGATCCCCTCGACGGCCCCGGCCCCGCCCACGAGGTGCCCGAGCGCCGACTTCGGCGCGGTCAGCACCGGGTGGTCGCCGAACGCCCGCCGCACGGCCGTCGCCTCGCCCACGTCGCCGACCACCGTGGAGGTGGCGTGGCAGTTGACGTGGACGATGTCCGAGGCGGTCAGGCCGGCCCCGGCCACCGCCTTCTGCATCGCCCGGATCTGGCCCTCGCCCTCGGGGTCGGGCCCGGTGATGTGGTAGGCGTCGGACGTCATGCCGACACCGGCGAGGCGGCCGTGCACGGTGGCACCGCGGGCCTTCGCGAACTCCTCGCGTTCGAGCACGAGCACGCCCGAGCCCTCACCGAGGACGAAGCCGTCCCGCCCGGTGTCGAACGGCCGGGAGGCGCCCTCCGGGTCGTCGTTGCGGGTGGACAGGGTCCGTGACTGCACGAACCCGGCCACGGTGATCGGGACGATGCAGGACTCGGCGCCGCCCGCGAGGACGACGTCGACCTCCCCGTCGCGCAGCAGCTTGTAGGCCCAGGCCAGGGCCTCGGCGCCGGTGGCGCACGCCGAGGCGGGGGAGTGCACCCCGCCCTTGGCCTTGTACTCCAGGCTCACGAGCGCGGCCGGCCCGTTGGGCATGAGCATCGGCACGGTCAGCGGCGAGACCTTGCGCAGCCCGTGCTCCTCGAGCAGGCCGTCCTGCGCGAGCAGCGTCGGTGCGCCGCCGATGCCCGCGCCGATGACGACGGCGAGCCGTTCGGCCTCGACCGCGGCTCCGTCCTCACCGGGGACCGGGCCGAGTCCGGCGTGCGCCCAGGCCTCCTTGGCCGCGACCACCGCGACCTGCTCGCACCGGTCCATCCGGCGGGCCTGCACACGGGGCAGGATCTCGGTGGGCTCCACGGCGAGCTGGGCCGAGATGGACACCGGCAGGTCGAACCGCTCGACCCAGTCGGCCCGGGTGGCTCCGACCCCGGACTTCCCGGCGAGCAGCGCCTCCCAGGTGGAGGCGGCGTCCCCGCCGAGCGGGGTGGTGGCCCCGAAACCGGTGACGACCACTCCGTCGGTCATGACGTCTCCTTCTCCCCGGCGGGCAGCTGCACGCCGGTACCGATCACTGGTGCTTGGCGATGAAGTCGACGGCGTCGCCGACGGTCTTCAGCTCGGCGAGCTGGTCGTCCGGGATCTTGGCGCCGAACTTGTCCTCGGCCTGCACGGCGATCTCCACCATCGACAGCGAGTCGATGTCCAGGTCGTCCACGAAGGACTTCTCGGGGGTCACCTCGGCGGTGTCGATGCCGGCGACCTCCTCGACGATCTCGGCCAGCCCGGTGAGGATCTCGGCGTTGTCAGCCACGATGGTTCTCCTTGCGCGATGGTTGGGTGCGGGTGCCAGGTCGGGGTGCCCGGTCAGGGGCAGACGACGACCTGTCCGGCGTAGGACAGTCCTGCGCCGAAGCCTACGAGGAGCAGCACGTCGCCGGACCGTACCCGGCCGGCCGTGCGCATGTGGTCCAGCGCCATCGGGATGGACGCGGACGAGGTGTTGCCGGAGTGCACGATGTCGTCGGCGACGACCATGTCCTCCCGGGCGCCCTTCTGGCGCAGCTTCTTGGCGACGGCCTCGACGATGCGGAGGTTCGCCTGGTGCGGGATCAGCACGTCGATGTCGGCGGGGGTGAGCCCGGCGCGCTCGATCGCCCCCAGCGCGACCGGCGCGATGGCCGTCGTCGCCCAGCGGAAGACCGCCTGGCCCTCCTGGTGCAGCTTGTTCGTGCTCTCGCCGAGGATCCGGATCGTGGACGCGATGTCACCCGCGCTGCCCCAGACGACCGGACCGACACCCACGTCGTCGGGGCTCTCCGCCGGGCCCAGCAGGGCGGCGCCCGCGCCGTCGGCGAAGATGATGCAGGTCGACCGGTCGTCCCAGTCGACCCAGTCCGACAGCTTCTCCGCGCCGATGACCAGCACGTGCCGGGCGGAGCCGGCGCGGATCATGTCCGAGGCGACACCGATGCCGTAGCTGAAGCCCGCGCACGCGGCGTTGAGGTCGAACGCGGCGACGCCGTTCGCGCCGACCCCGGTGGCGACCTGGGCCGCGGCGTTCGGGATCGGGTTCGGCATGGTGCAGGTCGCGACGACGACGGCGTCGAGCCCGGCCGGGTCGAACCCCGCGTCCTTCAGCGCCGCCGTCCCGGCCTCGACCGCCATGTCCGGCAGCAGGGTCTCGGCGTCGGCGATGCGCCGCTCGGCGATGCCGACGCGGCTGCGGATCCACGCGTCGTCGGTCTCCACCCGCTTCGCCAGGTCGGCGTTGGTGACCACGTGCTCCGGCTGGAAGCTGCCGACGCCCAGGATGCGGGCTCCGGCGACGGTGTCGGCCAGTCGCATGCGGCTCACTTCCCGTGCTCGGCGATCAGGTCGACGGCGGCGTCGAGCTGCTCGGGGGTCTTGAGGGCCAGCGTCGGGGTCCCCTTGACCGCGCGCTTGACGAGCCCGGTCAGCGTCGCGCCCGGGGGCAGCTCGAGGGTCGCACCGGTCCCGTGGTCGGCGAGGGTCTGCATGCAGGCGTCCCAGCGCACCGGCCGGGTGACCTGTGCGACGAGCCGGCGCAGCGCCTCGGCGCCGGTGTCGACGGTCCCGCCGTCGGCGTTGGAGAGCAGGGTGAGCGTCGGAACCGACACCGGCACCGACGACGCGTGGCTCTCCAACGCGGCGCGCGCGGGCTCCATGTGCGCGGTGTGGAACGCCCCGGCGACCGGGAGCGCCTTCACCCGCGCCTTCTCCGGCGGCGACGCGACGAGCTCGGCGATCGCCTCCTTCGTCCCGGCGGCGACGATCTGGCCCGCCCCGTTGCGGTTGGCCGGGTCGAGACCCAGCTCGGCGAGGCGCGCCAGCACGACCTCCTCCTCGCCGCCGAGCACGGCGGCCATCGAGGTCGGCGCGACGGCGCAGGCGGCGGCCATCTCACGGCCGCGGACCCCGGCGAGGGCGACGGCGGCGTCCTCGGTCAGCACGCCCGCGATCGCGCAGGCGGTGATCTCGCCGATCGAGTGCCCGGCGACGACGGTCCCGGACGGCAGCTCGACCCGCTCGCGCAGGCGGCGCGCGGCCAGCAGACCCAGCGTGACGATCAACGGCTGCGTGACCGCGGTGTCGGTGATCTCCTCCGCGTCGGCGGTGGTGCCGAGGCGCGTCAGGTCGAGCCCCACGGCGTCGGACCAGCCGGCGACGGCCTCCGCCGCGGCCGGGTCCTCCAGCCACGGAGCGAGCATGCCGGGGGTCTGGGCCCCCTGGCCGGGTGCGAGCAGGGCGATCACGAGGACATCACACACCTCTCGGGGTCGGGGCCGGGATACCGGTTACGACGAAGTCGGACCACCGAAGTTGTAGGAAACCTACGACACGCAGGTGTGACCGGGGCCTCGTTACCGATCCGTAGGGGCCGGTGTTTGTAGGGTTCACGACAACGCCCCGCCCGCCGGGACACGGACGCCGTCGACGTCCGGATCATGCTCCCCGGTCGGGTCCAGGGGAGTCAGCGGGGTGTGCGCGGCGACGGCCGGCCCGTCGGACGCGCGGGCGGTGCGGTCCGCGACGAGCGCGGCACGCAGCACGAACGCCTCCCGCGGGTCGGTGGGGGAGCGTCCGACGAGCTCGCCGATGCGCCGCAGCCGGTAGCGCACCGTGTTGGGGTGCACGTACAGCGCGCGGGCGCAGCCCTCCAGGCTCGCCCCACCCTCCAGGTAAGCGGCCAGGGTGCGCAGCAGCTCGCCGCCGGTGTCGTACAGCGGGGCCAGGACGTCCTCGGCGAGCCGGCGCCGCGCCGCCGGGTCGCCGTGCAGGGCCCGCTCCGGCAGTAGGTCGGCGGCGTCGACCGGGCGGGGTGCGTCGGGGTGCCCCGGGGCCGCGGCCAGTCCGGCCAGCGCCTCGGCGACGGCGCCGCCCGCGGTGGCCAGGTCGGTACTGGGCGGGCCGGAGACGACCGGTCCGGGCCCGAAGTGCCCGGCGACCTCGGCGAGCACCCGCGCGGTGACCGCGCTCGTCCCCGGTGCCGGCCCGCGACCGGCCGGCGGCCGGCGCGCGGAGGTGGTCTCGGCGAGCCGGTCGGCCACCCGGCGCGCGGGCCGCCCGGTCAGGTGCAGCAGGACCACCAGCCGGCGTCCCTGGACGCCGACGAGCACGTCGTGGCCGAGCCGCGCGGCGACCCGACGCAGCTCCACGATCAGCTGCGGGGACTCCGGGCCGGACCCGGGTGCGGAGCCGACCAGGCAGTGCACCGGGGCGGCCGGGTCCCAGCCGAGCGCGGCGGCCCGGGAGACGAGCGCGCCGTCGGTGTCGCCGCGCAGCACGGCGTCGACGACGAGTGCCTCCAGCCGGGCGTCCCAGGCGCCGCGGGACTCTGCGGCGCCGGCGTACACGGTGGCGGCGGCGAAGGCGATCTCCCGGCCGAAGCGCAGCACGGCCTCGGTCAGCTCGTGGCGCTCGGCGTCGTCGGCGAGCGGGGGCAGGTGCTCCTCGAACACGTCCGCGGCGATGCGCACGAGCTCGACGGTCTGGCGCAGGCTGATCCGCCGGGCCAGGTCGCGCGGCGCGATCCGGAACGCCTCGGCGGTCAGCGGGGTGGTGCGGTCCGGCTCGCGCAGCCAGGACACGAAGTTCGCGACGCCGGTCTGGGTCACCAGGGCCACGCCGGCGCGTTGGTCGGCGGGCAGCCCGGCGAACCACGAGCAGCGCCGCTCCATCTCCGCCAGACAGGCCGCGGCCAGCCTGGAGGAGGCGAGCTCGAGGCGGCGCAACGTCGCGTCCGCGACCGGGTGGCGGTGCACGTCGGGCAGCATGACACGACGATGGACGCACCCACAGGACACGTCACGCTCCGGCGCGCGGATTCGCGTGCGCGCACGCGGACCGGCTGGCTCGACTCGTGGCACAGCTTCTCCGCCGGCGCGCACTACGACCCGGCCAACACCCACTTCGGGCTGCTCCTGCTGCACAACGAGGACCGGCTCGTCCCGGGGCGCGGCTACGACGAGCACCCGCACCGCGACACCGAGATCCTCACCTGGGTCGTCGACGGCGAGCTGGAGCACCGCGACAGCGCCACCGGGTGGACCGCACGGGTCGGGCCCGGCGGGGTGCAGTACCTGGGTGCCGGGTCGGGTGTGCGTCACTCCGAGCACGCGACGCCGGACGGGGGCGTGCGGTTCGTGCAGATGTGGGTGGTGCCCGAGGAGCCCGGCGGCGACCCGCGCCACCTCGTGCGGGAGGCGGACGAGTGGGCGCACGGCGACACGGTCGTCCTGGCCTCGGGGCTGGAACGGCACCGCGACGCGACCCTGCTGCCGCTGCGTCAGCGCGCGGCGGCGCTGTCGGTGGCACGGCTCGCGCCGGGGTCGGCCACGGTGCTGCCGACCGCCCCGTTCGTGCACGCGTTCGTGGCACGCGGGGACGCGACGCTGGAGGACGTGCCCGGAGACGCGCTCGCCACGGGCGACGCGGCCAGGGTCGTCGACGACGGCGGCCGGCGGGTCACCGCCGGACCGGCCGGGGCCGAGCTCCTGGTGTGGGAGATGCACGCGGCGCTGGGGTGGTGACACCCGGGCACCGCGGAACGCGGCCGGGGCGCGGGCCTCGGCCGGTACGGCCTGCTGCGGTCACCGCGCCGGGCGGGTGACCGGGCGGCTCAGAGTGGCGTGACCGCGCTGGCCTGCGGCCCCTTCTGCCCCTGCTCGATGTCGAACGAGACGCGCTGGCCCTCGTCGAGGCTCTTGTAGCCGTTCGTCTGGATTGCCGAGTAGTGCACGAACACGTCCGCACCACCACCGTCGGGGGCGAGGAAGCCGTAGCCCTTCTCGCTGTTGAACCACTTGACGGTGCCTTCTGCCATTACCGCTCCCTGGAGATCATCGGCCCGGAACACTCCGCCCCGGACCGCGGGCCAGCGGCGCACACGGTCGACGCCCTGGTCAGGACGGCGAGTCGCGAGGACGAGTGATCACCGCCACCGCCGTCGCGCGGAGCCTATCGTGATCTGCGCCGCCCTGGGAGGGGCGAAAACGGACGACGGCCCGCCTCCGGTGGGGGAGGCGGGCCGTCGCGGGCCGGGTGGGGTCAGGCGGCCCCGCCGTCGCCGATCTGCGGGCCGGCGGCCTGCGGGTCGTCGATCTTGTAGCCGGCCGCGGCCTCGGCCGCGGTCTCGGTCTTCACCAGGCCCTGCTTCGCCAGCAGCGACAGCGCGCCGACGACGATGGACTCGACGTCGACCGCGAAGTGGCGGCGCACGGCCGGACGGGTGTCGGACAGCCCGAACCCGTCGGTGCCCAGCGACAGGAACGGCGCCGGGGACCACTGGCGGATCTGGTCGGGGACCGCGCGCATCCAGTCCGAGACCGCCACGACCGGCGCCTCGCCGTTGTCGCCCTCGGCCAGCTTCTGGGTCACGTAGGGCACGACCGGCTCGTCGCCGGGCTTGAGCAGGTTGGCGTGCTCGGCGTCGACGCCGTCGCGGCGCAGCTCGCCCCACGACGTCACCGACCAGACCTCGGCACGGACGTCCCACTCGTCGGAGAGCATCTTCTGTGCGGTCAGCGCCCACGGCAGCGAGACGCCGGAGGCGAGCAGTCGCACCACCGGGCCGGTGCCCTCGGGCGCCGGGGCGAAGCGGTACATGCCGCGCAGGATGCCCTCGCGGTCCACGTTCTCCGGCTCGGCCGGCTGGCGGTAGGGCTCGTTGTAGACCGTCAGGTAGTAGATGACGTTCTCGGGCTTCTCGCCGACCATCCGGCGCAGCCCGTCCTGGACGATGTGCGCGACCTCGAAGGAGAACGCCGGGTCGTAGGCGACGACGGCCGGGTTGGTCGCCGCGAGCAGCAGCGAGTGGCCGTCGTTGTGCTGCAGGCCCTCACCGGTCAGCGTGGTGCGACCGGCCGTGGCGCCGACGAGGAAGCCGCGGGCCATCTGGTCCGAGGCGGCCCAGATCGAGTCGCCGGTCCGCTGGAACCCGAACATCGAGTAGAAGACGTAGACCGGGATCATCGGCTCGTCGTGCGTGGCGTAGGACGTGCCCGCCGCGGTGAACGACCCGACCGACCCGGCCTCGTTGATGCCCTCGTGCAGGATCTGGCCCTGCTCGGACTCCTTGTAGGCGAGCATCAGGTCGGCGTCGACCGAGGTGTAGTTCTGGCCGTTCGGGTTGTAGATCTTCTGGCTCGGGAACATCGAGTCCATACCGAAGGTACGGGCCTCGTCCGGGATGATCGGCACGAAGCGCGCGCCGATCTCCTTGTCCTTGATGAGCTCGCGCAGCAGCCGGACGAACGCCATCGTCGTGGCGACCTCCTGCTTGCCGGACCCCTTCTTGACGAAGTCGTAGACCTTGTCGCCGGGGAGCACCAGCGGCTTGCTGGCGGTCCGGCGCGACGGCAGCGGCCCGCCCAGCTGGCGACGGCGCTCGCGCAGGTACTGGATCGCCTCGTCGGACTCGCCGGGGTGGTAGTACGGCGGCAGGTACGGGTCGGCCTCGAGCTGCTTGTCCGAGATCGGGATGCGCTGCTCGTCGCGGAACTGCTTGAGGTCGTCGAGCGTGAGCTTCTTCATCTGGTGGGTGGCGTTGCGGCCCGCGAAGTGCGTGCCCAGGCCGTAGCCCTTGATGGTCTTGGCCAGGATGACGGTCGGCTGGCCGTGGTGCGCGGTCGCCGCGGCGTAGGCAGCGTGCACCTTGCGGTAGTCGTGGCCGCCGCGCTTGAGCTTCCAGATCTCGGCGTCGCTCATCGGCTCGACGAGGGACTTGGTGCGCGGGTCGCGGCCGAAGAAGTGGTCGCGGACGTAGGCGCCGTCGTTGGCCTTGTAGGTCTGGAAGTCGCCGTCCGGCGTGGTGTTCATCAGGTTGATCAGGGCGCCGTCGCGGTCGCCGTGCAGCAGGGCGTCCCACTCGCGGCCCCAGATGACCTTGATGACGTTCCAGCCGGCTCCCCGGAAGAACGCCTCCAGCTCCTGGATGATCTTGCCGTTGCCGCGGACCGGGCCGTCGAGGCGCTGCAGGTTGCAGTTGACGACGAAGTTCAGGTTGTCCAGGCCCTCGTTGGCCGCGACGTGGATCAGGCCGCGCGACTCGGGCTCGTCCATCTCGCCGTCGCCGAGGAAGGCCCACACCTGCTGCTGCGAGGTGTCCTTGATGCCGCGGCCGCTCAGGTAGCGGTTGAACCGCGCCTGCATGATCGCGTTCATCGGGCCGATGCCCATCGAGACCGTGGGGAACTCCCAGAAGTCCGGCATCAGGCGCGGGTGCGGGTACGACGGCAGGCCGCCGCCCGGGCCGGCGTGGCTGAGCTCCTGGCGGAAGCCGTCGAGGCGGTCCTCGGACAGGCGTCCCTCGAGGAACGCGCGGGCGTAGATGCCGGGGGAGGCGTGCCCCTGGATGTAGATCTGGTCGCCGCCGCCCGGGTGCTCCTTGCCGCGGAAGAAGTGGTTGAAGCCGACCTCGTACAGGGTCGCCGACGAGGCGTAGGACGAGATGTGCCCACCGACGCCGATGCCCGGCCGCTGCGCGCGGTGCACGGTCATCGCGGCGTTCCAGCGCACCCAGCGCCGGTAGGTGCGCTCGACGTCCTCGTCGCCGGGGAACCACGGCTCACGGTCGGTCGGGATGGTGTTGACGTAGTCCGTCGCGGTCAGCGACGGGACGCCCACGTGCTTCTCGCGGGCGCGCTGCAGCATCGTCAGCATGAGGTAGCGGGCGCGCTGGCGGCCGGCGTTGTCGAGGACCGCGTCGAAGGACTCCAGCCACTCGGCCGTCTCCTCCGGGTCGATGTCCGGGAGGTGGGCTGCCAACCCGTCCCGGATGACGTTGACGCGGCGCGGCTCCCCGTTGTCGGTGTTGCCGGCCCTGCTGCTCTGCGCGGTCAAGGGTTCTCCCTGCCTGATTCCGTCGGTGGCCGGGATCGCCCGGCCCTGTCGTACCCGCCGCCGGCATGTGTGGGGCGACGTCGCCGGCCGGACTCGGCAGTCGTGGCCGTGGCTCGGTCCATCGTGCCTGTTCCGGCGCGGTCCCGAAACTCGTCGTTCACGAAGTCGGGCTCTTGCCGCGAGGATAGGTACTACTCGTACGTAACTGAACGGAGGGCGGGGTGACCTGCGCGTCACCGGGGCGCGAACCCCGGGCCGGTTGCATCCGGTCGGGCCCCCGTGATCGGATGCCCCATCCGATTTCGCGCGAAGGGTGGCGCCCGCACGCGGAACCGAAGACGATGGACTGCGTGAGCAGCGTGAAAGGGGAACGAGTGGTGACCGCGGCAGATGCCGGTGCGTCCGACATCGCGGCAAAGCTCGGCATCGAGCCGGGCATGATCGTCCAGGAACTCGGGTACGACACCGACATCGACGACCAGGTCAGAGAGGCCGTCGAGGACACGACCGGTGAGGAGCTCCTCGACGAGGACGCCCAGGAGGTCATCGACGTCGTGCTCCTGTGGTTCCGCGACGGGGACGGCGACCTGATCGACACCCTGGTCGACGCCCGAACACCCCTCTCGGACGAGGGATTCGTGTGGGTCCTGACACCCAAGACCGGCCGTGACGGCCACATCCAGCCCTCCGAGATCGCCGAGGCGGCTCCGACCGCCGGGCTGTCGCAGACGTCCAACGCGACGCTCGGGGACGACTGGGTGGGGTCGAAGCTCGTGCCGCCGAAGCAGGGGAAGGGCAAGCGCTGAGCCCAGTCGTCGAGGGCGCGGTCGCCCCGGACTTCGAGCTCCCCGACCAGAACCGGCAGCCGGTCTCGCTGGCGTCGGTGCTCGGGTCGGGGCGCTCTGCCCTGCTCGTCTTCTACCCGTTCGCGTTCTCCGGGATCTGTGGCGGGGAGCTCGAGGCCGTGCAGTCGACGCTCGGGGACTTCCAGAACTCCTCGGTCCAGGTGCTGGCAATCTCCTGCGACCCGACGTTCTCGCTGGCGGCCTGGGCCACGTCCGCGGGATTCGGGTTCCCGCTGCTGTCGGACTTCTGGCCGCACGGGGCCGTGGCGTCGTCCTACGGGGTGTTCGACACCGCGAAGGGGATGGCGTTGCGGGGGACGTTCCTGGTCAGACCGGACGGCACCGTCTCGTTCACCGAGGTGAACCGGCCGGGGGAGCCGCGGGACCAGGACGGGTGGCGGCGGGCGCTGTCGGCCGTGTGAAGATGTCCATCCCGGGCGCATAGCTCAGCGGGAGAGCACTCGGTTTACACCCGAGCGGTCGTAGGTTCGATCCCTACTGCGCCCACCATCCCGGACGATTGCCTTCGTGAGTCTGTGTTGACTCTGCGAGCGGGGCTCGACCTCGCGGTACACCGCGCTCCACGACTCGTCCAGGTGGGACAGCGTCTCGACGTTGGAACGCACTGGCTGCAGGTACCTGTCCGAGGACGAGATCTACGCCGCTGCGTTGGAACGCGAGCCGGACGCCTCGGCGGAACGCCGTGCCCAGCTCCGGACGGAGGCGGGGAAGAAGGCTCGGCACAACGTCGCGTTCTACGATGCCAAGTTATCGGTGCAGAAGTCGGTCACGCTACTGCACACAGCGTTCGAGGCCCGCGAGGTCGCCGTCCGCCAGGCCGGGGACGAGCCCACGGCAGCGGCGTGGGGCGAGTTCCGCGCGGCGGTCGAGGACGCGATCTGGGCCGGGAACAACGCCGCGCTGGAGCTGCTGCGGGACAAGGCCGGCTACACCCGGGTCGGGCACCACGGAGGTGCCGCCGGCCGCTATGCCGACGCCCACGAACTCGCGGTTGCGTCGTTCTTCCAGCACGACTCCCGGGACCCGGATCCGCAGCTGCACGTCTACAACACGATCCTCAACCGCGTCGAGGGCCCCGACGGTGTGTGGCGCACCGTCGACGGCCGGAGCCTGCACCCGTTGGCGCCCGGCCGCCGCGGCGGTCGCGGAGCGCACGACCGAGGAGTGCCTACGAGCGTCAGCAGGCGTGGGCGCCCCTCTTTCCCGCCAACGAGCTGGCCGGGACCCGCCAGGCAGCCGAGCACCACCGCGCCGCCGCCACCCTGCACCGTGCCGAAGCCGATGCCGCGACAGCCCCGGCCCCGTGCTGTGCCAGGCCGCCGACGGCGCCGCCGCCCTCGTGACTGAGCTGGATCGGCGCGCCGGCGAGATGGAGGAGGTCGAGGCGGCTCGCGGACGCTGGTTGCTGTGCACCGCAGTCGACCGGGACAAGCACGACCCTGCGGTGATCGCGCTCGCGCACCGCAACAGTGACCGCGCCGACCCGGACGAGCGAGTCACCGCCAAAGAATGGCTCACCGCCCACGACGAAGCCATGCACGCAGAAGACGATCACCGCCCGATCACCGAGCACGACCTCCACGACACCCTCGCCGTCGAGCACCAGGCCCTCGACGACAGTCCGGTCCTGGAGACCGCGGTCTCCGACGTGCGCGGCTCGGCCGCGGCTGAGCCGCGGGAGCAGCAGAGGACGACCTGCGGGTTACGACGACTGCCAAGTCCGAAGACGTGGTCACCCGGGCCCGTCGGCCCTGGACGAGATTCAGGCCCAGGAGGTTACGAGGGCAGCCTTGACACCCCGAGGCTCGCGACGTTGAGCACACCCGCGAGGATCCGTTCACCGAAACTCCGTACGACGCAGACGGCGATGGCTACGCCGACGTCTTATCCTGAGCGGTGAGGACGCCTTCGACGACGCGCCGCCACCGCGGCCACGTCTCCAACGGCGCGTCGTTGGGCGGTTGGGTCCACCGCATGCGGCAACGCTCGCCCTCCAGATCGAGATAGGTGTTCATCAGGTCGGTGTCCGACGAGGTACACGGGTCCGCCACAGCTCCAGCAGTTCGGCGACCGGAGCCGGAAGCAAACACTCGACGATCCGGTGCGCCAGGAATCACTCCGTGGTCACAACCGGAAACCCGTCGGGTCGGGTACTGGTCTGGGCCAGCTCAGCCGGATACCAGCCGACGACGTGCTCAACCGCCTTCGACGCGTCGAGCACCACCAGCCCCGTCGGTAGCGGCGGGCCCAGGATCCCAAGCGCCTCTTGTAGGCCGGCCCGCTCCCACACGATGACCAGGCGCGGGGCGTCCGCCATTGACGCGGCGCAGGCGAGATCGACGATTGCCTGCTGGGCGTCTGTGCCCCAACGGAGCGGTCTTACCTGCACGAACCCCGCGTAGGCTTGGCCGCAGCTCGGCGCAGAGTAGATTCGCCATCGGTGGCGGGACGCACCCGCCCTCACTCAGCTGCGTCTCCATCGTTGCGATCGCGGACTGCTCCAGCTTGGTGGCCCAGCCGGCTTCCGTCAGCTCCTTCATACCTGAGCAGTGTCCGGTATACCCCAGTCAGTTCCGTCTGCGAACGGGGCCGGACCAGCACCAGCTCGAAGATCGACAACTAGAGGTACTGCTGCTACCAGACCAGCCCCAGAACAGGCCGTTGCGTGGTTTGGCCCAGTGATATCACCCGACCCAGAGCTTCGCCGTGCGGCAACGTTGCGATGAGGGATCGCTGAACCAGTGCGGCCATGGATCGTGGTAGGAAGTGCCATGGCGTTCCTACCAGGCGACCCGCCCGCCCACGACGGGGGCTATGAGGCAGGGTATCGATCTTGTCCGTGCTTCTGGGGTACTGAGCCCGCCAGCCTGGTGAGGCTTCTTGTAAGCCAGGTGGCTGTCCGCGATTGGCGAGTACTCGATCTGGGTTGTGGCGAAGGAAAGAACGCCGCCTTCCTCGCTGAGCGCGGAGCAAACGTGATCGCTGTTGATGTTTCAGACGCCGCGATTGCGAACGGGAATTCCATCTGGCCCGATACTCCAGGGATCGAGTGGCGAGTTGCTGATGTGATGCCGCAGGAGTTCTCGGACGGAGAGTTTGATCTTGTCGTCGCCTATGGGCTCTTTCATTGTCTGGAATCTGAGTCGATTGAACCGCTGATCAAACGCGTGAAGGGATGGACTCGCGCGGGCGGGAGGAATGTGGTCGTAGCGTTCAACGATCGCGCCCAAGATCTAGCCGGTCATCCTGGCTTCTGTCCTACTCTGCTCACTCACCAGTTTTATCTTGGCCAGTATTCAGACTGGCGCCTTGATGTAGCTACAGATCAGGACCTGGTTGAGCGCCATCCGAACAACGAGATCGAGCATTCGCACAGCCTGACTCGTCTGATTGCTACTCGACGATGACACACAGGCTGCCTCCTGACTTGGTTTCAAGATACAAGGAGGGGCGTCTGATCCTCTTCGTCGGCGCTGGCGCTTCAATGTCAGTTCAGTGGGAGCGAGACGGTCAGATTCGACGAGGACTGTCCTGGTCCGAGCTGGTAGACCAAGCAGCGAAGATGCTCGGCTTCGATGATCCGAATCTGCTCAGGGTGCGAGGAGATGATCTGCAGATTCTTGAGTACTATCGCATCAAACATAGCGGGGAAATCGCGGCACTGAGAAACTGGTTTCAGCAGGAGATGGCGGCGCCAGATGCGGCGCTCCTAGCGTCACCAATTCATAAGGCATTGGCAGCACTGGAGCTATGCCCGCTCCTATGCACGACGAACTACGATGATTTTCTTGAGCGCGGACTCGCGCTGCATGGGCGCCCGTGCAGTGTCGTAGCGGTCGAGGCCCACATTGCAAACGTTCTAAAGAGTCGGGCTCGAAACCGGCCTGGTTCAGGATGTGAAGTTGTGAAGTTTCATGGCGACCTCTCAAATCCCGACCGAATGGTTCTCTCTGAATCTGACTATGAGAGTCGACTAAACTTTGTTGCAACCGAAGATCAGCGCTTGAAGTCAGATATGCTTGGTCGTGCGGTACTCTTCCTAGGATATAGTTTCCGCGACTGGAATGTCTCTTATCTTTTCAGAATGGTGAATGAGCAATTTGGCTTGTTGCCAAGTGCTCCGACAGGACGGCGGGCGTATATCGCCGTCGCTGATCCAAGCGACTTTGAGTATGAGTTGTTTCGAGCGAGAAATATCGAGGTTCTACCGATTAGTGGGATGAATCTTACCGGAGACATTGCCCAGATACTGAGGCTTATTCAGGCTCCGTCAGGTAAGTGTGTAGAAGATGAGTCCGATGACTGCCGAGATTGTCGTTTTAAATGTGGCGTAGGGCCGCCGGTAGTCTGTGTGGAGAACTTTCCACGTTTTGATATGGGCGATGACTCGTTCGATGGTGGCGCGTGTGTGGTTGAGGCTCTTGTTGAATGTTTTTTGCCAGTCGAGAAGTTCCCGGCCGGGTGGTTTTTTGAACGGGGTGTTCATGCCGCGCCCGATGTATCCTTTATCGCCGATCGGGGGGTATGTGGCGAGGTGGTCGAGGGCGCCGGATTGGTCGAGGCAATATAGGTCGTGTCGGGAGCCTGGGGTCGGGTCGGAGATCCACGACAGCTGCCCTTCCAGGGTGGCTGCGACCTGGACGACGACGCCGGTGGTGCGATGCTTGCCCGACCACAGACCCGGCACCGCGGCCCATGACCAGCAGGGCAGCAAGGTTCCATCGATGATGTACTGCCGATCGGCACGAAGCTCCTCTGCCGTCGGAACGACACTCCGCAGCGCCTGTGCCAGCAACGGAGGCTTATTCAGGCTCCGTCAGGTAAGTGTGTAGAAGATGAGTCCGATGACTGCCGAGATTGTCGTTTTAAATGTGGCGTAGGGCCGCCGGTAGTCTGCGTGGAGAACTTTCCACGTTTTGATATGGGCGATGACTCGTTCGATGGTGGCGCGTGTGTGGTTGAGGCTCTTGTTGAATGTTTTTTGCCAGTCGAGAAGTTCCCGGCCGGGTGGTTTTTTGAACGGGGTGAGCATGCCGCGCCCGATGTATCCTTTATCGCCGATCGGGGGGTATGTGGCGAGGTGGTCGAGGGCGCCGGATTGGTCGAGGCAATATAGGTCGTGTCGGGAGCCTGGGGTCGGGTCGGAGATCCACGACAGCTGCCCTTCCAGGGTGGCTGCGACCTGGACGACGACGCCGGTGGTGCGATGCTTGCCCGACCACAGACCCGGCACCGCGGCCCATGACCAGCAGGGCAGCAAGGTTCCATCGATGATGTACTGCCGATCGGCACGAAGCTCCTCTGCCGTCGGAACGACACTCCGCAGCGCCTGTGCCAGCAACGGTGTCACCCCCGTGATCGCTCGACTAACCGTCGACTGCGACACCCCATAGGTTTCCGCCAACTCCCACTGCACACGATTCCCGCGCAGATACGCCAACGTGATCACCACCGACCAGAACAACCCCAGAACCGGCGGCCAAGACAAACGTGCCTCCGTCGCGTCCCGCTGATCCTGCTCATACACTATAGCGACAAGATCCTGAATTTCATCACGCCGGAAACCAGTGGTATAGTACATACTGCGGCAGCCCGTTCATCTCGGATTGATTCGGCAAACCAATATTCGCGATGGACGGGCTGTCGCCCAACCCGACACGCCGGGCTAGATCGTTATTTCACGGGGCCTGAATAAGCCTCCCGGCTCCATGAACGCACTGATAGGCGCTGGCGCGGAGGTATAGGTGGGAGCGGCTTCGTGAACGAGAGAACCGCGATCATCGTTGGAGCGGGGATCGGTGGACTGGCAGCCGCGGTGGGGCTACGCGCAGCTGGCTGGGATGTCACGGTATTCGAACAGGCTCCGGAGATCCGTGCCACCGGCGCCGGTATATCGCTGTGGTCGAATGGCCTCAGGGCTCTGGATCTGCTCGGCGCTGGAGAGTCCATCCGCGCGCACGGCACTGTGCAGGGCAACGGCGGAATTCGAACCAGCGCTGGTCACTGGCTTTCGCGATCGTCGGGACGGCGATTGCGGGTGGAGAACGATCTCAGCGTGCTCGTCCTCCACCGCGCCGAGTTGCACGAGTGCCTACTTGCGGCCGTGCGACCTGACCTTGTTCGGACGGGTGCCACGGTCGTCGATGTCGCACAGGGCAAGTCGTCTGCAACCGTCTCGTACCGCACCGATCACGAGAACGAGGGGGTTCTCACGGCGGCGCTGGTCGTGGGCGCCGACGGCATTCGGAGTCGTGTTCGTGGCTCCGTCCTTCCAGAGGCCGGGGCCCCGCGGTACGCGGGCTGGACCCCCACCGACGGCGACGACGGTCTGCGGATCTACCGCGACGCCGACCTGTTCCACGGGCCGCTGCTGCAGGGGCTGCGCGGGGTGGTCGTACGGGAGCCGGCGCGGCTGGTGGCGCAGTGCCGCCTGACCGACACACCGCTCGGCGGGGGCGGCTGGGCGGCCGGCCTGCACAGCCCGGTGCTCGGCGACGTCGTGCTCCAGGTCGCCTCGGTGCTGGGGGTCTGGCACCTGGGTGCCGGGTGCCTGCCGCTGTCGGTCGGGTCGGTCGAGCTGTTCGCCCCGATACCGGACGGCTCCCCGTTCCGGGTGACCGCCGAGGACCTGCGTCCGACCGCGGGCGGGGTCACGGTGAGCGCCACCGTCACCGACCCGCGGGGCCGTGTCCTGCAGCGGTGGCGGGACGTGGGCGCGGTCAGCACCCCGGACATGTCCGAGCGGTTCGCCGAGGCGGTCCGTCGGTGGAACGGAGCGACCCGATGAGCACCGAACTCGACGCGATCGCCTTCGACGGCGAGCCCTTCGACGGCGGTCTCCCCGAGCGCCCCGCGCGGTCCGGCCCGGAGGGCCCGGCCACCGGGGGACTCCTCACCGCAGCCGCCCCGGCGGCGGGGCAGGGGACCGGGACCGACGTCCTGACCGCGCAGGTCGTCGGCGAGCTGCGGGCCGGTGTGCTCGCCGCCCACCGCGCCGCCGTGGAGCTCCAGACCGCGTGGCAGGAGTCCGCGCTGGCTGCGGTGCGCGGCGGCCGTCCGCAGCCGGGACCCGCTGCCGCCGGGCCCGTCGCCGGCGGAGGACCGGTCGAGCCACCGCGGCTCGCCCTCGCCCCGGCCGGGTACCGGCCGGAGGGCGCCCTGGAGCCCCTGGCCCCCGCCGTGGTCACCGGTCTCGACACGACCGCACTCGAGCGGCTGCGCCGTGGTGACCTGGCCGGGGTCTTCGGGCCCCGGCACGATCGCGGTGGCGAGCCCGGACCGCTCCTGCACGACGGCCCGCTCCGGTCGGTGCTCGAGCTGCGCCCGGGCGGCCCGGTCGGCGTCGGTGTGCTGCGCGGCCGGGCCACCGGCCCGGCCGGTGCCGACCAGCTGCGCGCCCTCGCCGTCCAGGTCGGGGAGGTCCTCGCGGGCTGGCTCGGCCTGCCCACGGTCGTCCCGGCGGCCCGGTTCGTCAGCGACGGTGGTGTGCTCGCCGACGCGCCCGGCGCGGCCGGCGAGGTCGAGGTGCTCGCCGAGGTCACCGGTGCCGACCTGGTGCCGCGGCCGTGGCTGCGGGTCGACGTCGAGCTGCGTGCCGACGCTCGCCCGGCAGGCCGGGTCGACGGCCTGACCGTGCAGGTCCGCGAGGCGCCCGGCACCCCGCTGGGCACCCGGCGAGGGGGCAACCCGCCCGCGCTGCCGGTCCGCCGCGGCGTCACCGGCGAGCTGGCCGTGGTCGACGAACTGGCTCTCGCCACGGCGTCGGTCGGCGAGCTGCAGATGGCACTCGGTCCGGAGTTCGCCCGCTACGCCGACGTCCGCGCCACCCGCCCGCCCGCAGGCGGACTGCGGCTGGTCGGACGGGTCATGGCGGTGCACGGCACCCGGGGCGACCTCGCGGGCGGGGCGATCGGCGAGACGGAGTGGGACTCCGCGGCCGACGCCTGGTACTACGGCGCCGCGCCCAGCCCGTCGGTCCCGAACGTGGTGCTGATGGAGACGTCGCTGCAGTCGGCGCTGCTGCTCGGCTACCACCTCGGCGCCACCCTCACCGACCCGCAGGAGAACTACAGCCTGCGCAACCTCGACGGCAGCGCCACCCTGCACCGCGAGGTCGACCTGCGCGGGCGGACCGTGGTGCAGCGCTCGGAGCTGCTCACCACCACGGTCCTGTCCGGCGCGGTGCTCCAGAGCTTCTCCTACGCGCTCTGGCTCGACGGCGAGGACCGCGACCGGGTCCCGCCGTTCTACTCCGGGCACTCCCTGTTCGGCTTCTTCAACGCCGTCGCCCTGGCCAACCAGACCGGCCTGGACAACGGCGCACACGTCCCCACCTGGCTGGAACGGAACCCGCGGCCGGCCCGGACCGTGCGCACCGGGCGGTGCGGTGCCTCCGGTGAGCTGGACCTGGTGCCCGAGCTGGAGATCGTCGACGACGGCGGTGTCCACGGCCGCGGCTACCTCCGGGCCCGTCGCACCGTCGGGGCGGGCGACTGGTTCTTCGCCCGGCACTTCCACCTCGACCCGGTGATGCCCGGCTCGCTCGGGGTGGAGGCGGTGATCCAGGTGCTGCAGGAGTGGCTCGTGGACTCCGGTGCCCTCGACGGGCTGACCGCACCGGAGTTCGTCGTGCCGGCCGGCCCCGAGCTGTCCTGGCGCTACCGCGGCCAGATCCTGGCCGGCGACGGCGAGATGACCGTCGAGGCGCACATCCGGTCCGTCGAACGGCGCCCCGGCCGGGTCCGGGTCCTCGCCGACGCCTCGGTCTGGAAGCCGGGCCTGCGCATCTACGAGCTGACCGACGTCGCCGCCGAGGCGCGTGAGAAGGGAGCGCCGTCGTGGTGACCGCGCTGTCCGACACCGCTCCGGAGGTCGCGGGCGGGGCTCCCGCCCGCGACCCGGAGGCGGTCCACCGCGTACTCGCCGACCTGGACCGGCCGGTGTACGTGCTCCGCGACGCCGCGGGCGTCGCGATGGCCCACGCACGGCTGCCCGACGCCCAGGTGCTCGCCGTGGCGGGCCCGTTGCCCCCGTCGCGGCTCGGCGCCCCGGCGTTCCGGGCCACGCACGGCGTCCGGCTCGCCTACCAGGCCGGTGCGATGGCGCACGGCCTCGCGTCGGCGCGGATGGTGACCGCGCTGGCCCGCGACGGGATCCTGGCGTCCTTCGGTGCCGCCGGGCTCGTCGCGGAGAAGGTCGACGCCGGACTCGCCGCGATCACCCGCGACGCGCCCGGCCGACCGTTCGCCTGCAACCTCATCCACAGCCCCAGCGAGTCGGCGATGGAACGCTCCACCGTCGACCTCTGCCTGCGGCACGGGGTGCGGACGCTGGAGGCGTCGGCGTTCCTGGAGCTGACCCCGGAGATCGTCCGCTACCGGGCGCTCGGGCTGTCCCGCGCCGCCGACGGCACCGTCGCCGTCGGGCACCGCGTCATCGCGAAGGTGTCGCGCACCGAGATCGCCGAGCTGTTCCTCGCCCCCGCACCGGAGCCGATCCTGCGCCGGCTGCGGGAGGAGGGCCGGATCACCGCCGAGCAGGCCGCGCTCGCCGCGACCGTGCCGATGGCCGACGACCTCACCGCCGAGGCCGACTCGGGCGGGCACACCGACCGGCGGCCGCTGCCCGTCCTGCTGGGCGAGCTGATCCGGCTGCGTGACCGCCGCGCCCCCCGGGTGCGGGTCGGGGCGGCCGGCGGCATCGGCACCCCCGACGCGGTCGCCGCCGCGTTCGCCCAGGGCGCCGACTACGTCGTGACCGGCTCGGTCAACCAGGCCTGCGTCGAGTCCGGACAGTCCCCGCAGGCCAAGGAGCTGCTCGGGCAGGCCGGGGTCACCGACACCGAGATGGCGCCCTCCAGCGACATGTTCGAGCTCGGCGTCGACGTCCAGGTGCTGCGCCGCGGCACGATGTTCGCCGCCTGTGCCCGTCGTCTGTACGACCTCTACCGCCGCCACGACGGCCTCGACGACCTGCCCGTCGACGAGCGCCGGTCGCTGGAACGCACCGTGTTCCGCCGCCCGCTCGAGGACGTGTGGTCCGACACCGTCGACTACTTCAGCCGCCGCGACCCGGACCAGATCGCCCGGGCCGCGGAGAACCCGCAACGCCGGATGGCCCTGGTGTTCCGCTGGTACCTGGGGCTGTCGTCGCACTGGGCGGCCGGCGGCGTCGAGGACCGCACCGCCGACTACCAGATCTGGTGCGGTCCGGCCATGGGCGCCTGCAACTCCTGGCTCGCCGGCACCGCACTCGAGCCGGTCGGTGCCCGCACCGTCCGCGGGATTGCCGAGAACCTCATGCGTGGCGCGGCGTTCCGCAGCCGGGTCACCGCCCTGCGTCAGGCCGGGGTCTCCCTGCCGGCGTCCGCCGCCACCCACCGACCGGAGATCCTCCCGTGACCGAGACACTGCCGGCCCCGCCGCTGCCCACCCCCGCCGCCGGCCCGACCGACTGGGTGCTCTGCACCGCCTGCGACGCGATGGTCTACGCCAAGCGACTGCGCCGCGGCGCGGGTGTCTGTCCGGAGTGCGGCCACCACGGCCCGCTCACCGCGCCCGAGCGGCTCGCCGGGCTCCTCGACGAGGGCTCCGTCCGGCTGCTGCCGATCGAGCACGTCGACGGTGACCCGCTCGGGTTCGTCGACTCCCGGCCGTACCCGGACCGGCTGCGCGACGCGCGCCGCCGCACCGGCCTGCAGGAGGCCGTGCTCTGCGCCCGGGGCCGCATCGACGGCCACCCGGTCGTCGTCGCGGCCATGGACTTCGGCTTCCTCGGCGGCTCGCTGGGCGCCGCCGTCGGTGAGGCCATCACCCGGGCCTGCGAGGTCGCCGAGGCCGAGCACACCCCGCTGCTGCTGGTCAGCGCCTCCGGCGGGGCCCGCATGCAGGAAGGCGTCGTGGCCCTGATGCAGATGGCCAAGACCAGCCAGGCGCTGCGCCGCCTCGACGAGGCCGGGGTGCTGACGATCTCACTGGTCACCGACCCGACCTACGGCGGTGTCGCGGCCAGCTTCGCGACGTTGTGCGACGTCATCGTGGCCGAGCCCGGGGCGCGGCTCGGGTTCGCCGGGCCGCGGGTCATCGCCCAGACCATCGGCGAGACCCTGCCGGAGGGCTTCCAGACCGCGGAGTACCTGCTCGAGCACGGCATCGTCGACCTGATCGTGCCGCGGGCCGAGCTGAGGGGCGCGCTGAGCCGGCTGCTCGCGGTCGCCGGCGGCCAGGCATGCCTCACCGACGAGTCCCCCGAGGTCGTCGTCCGCGACCCCGCCGCGCTGCCCGAACGCCATCCGTGGGACGCGGTCCGGGCCGCCCGCCGGTTCGGCCGCCCGACCACCCTCGACTACGCCCACCTCCTGCTGGAGGACTTCACCGAGCTGCACGGTGACCGGATGGCCGCGGACTGCGCGGCGATGGTCTGCGGACTCGGCCGCCTCGCCGGCACACCGGTGGTCCTGGTCGGGACCCAGAAGGGCCGCACCCCCGGCGAGCTGGCGCGACGCAACTACGGCATGCCCACCCCCGCCGGCTACCGCAAGGCCGCCCGCGTGCTGCGCCTGGCCGGGAAGCTCGGCCTGCCGGTGGTCAGCCTGGTCGACACCTCCGGGGCCTTCCCCGGGGTCGCCGCCGAGGAACAGGGGCAGGCGGTGGCCATCGCCGAGAACCTGCGGCTGCTGTCCGGGCTGCCGGTGCCGGTGGTCGCGGTCGTCACCGGCGAGGGCGGCAGCGGCGGTGCGCTCGCGCTCGCCGTCGCCGACGTGGTGCTGATGTGCGCCGACGCCGTCTACTCGGTCATCACGCCGGAGGGCTGCGCCTCGATCCTGTGGAAGGACGCCGGGTGCGCGCCACGCGCGGCCGAGGCGCTGCGGGTCGACGCCCGCTCGCTGCTCGGGCTCGGCGTGGTCGACGGCGTGGTCCCCGAGACCGAGCACGGCGACCACCTCGCCGCTGCCGAGGCACTCGGTGCGGCACTGCTCACCAGCCTGCTGCCCCTGTCCCGGATGGACAGCGCCAGCCGGATCGAACGGCGCCACGCGCGGTTCCGCGCGTTCGGCGCCCCCACCCCCGGAGCGAACCCGTGAGCACGTCCGACCTGGGTGCGGTGCTCGACACCCTGCACCGCGCCGCCGTCACCATGGCCGCCGCCCCCCGTCCGCCGGAGCGGATCCGACTCGCGGCCGGGGAGGTGACGCTGGAGTGGGACCTGGCGCCCGCCGGCACCGCCTCCGCGGTCCCGGCCCCCGCCGCGGCCGCCCCCGCGCCGGGGCCGGCCGCCGGGACCGCCGCGGCGGAACCGGCTGCCGGCGACACCGGCGCCGGCCACACGCTCACCGCGCCGACGGTCGGTGTGTTCTACCGGTCCCCGGAACCCGGCGCGCCGCCGTTCGTCGGCCCCGGTGACCTGGTCAGCCCCGGGCAGCAGGTGGGGATCGTCGAGGCGATGAAGCTGATGATCCCGGTGGAGGCGGACCGGGGAGGGCGGGTCGTCGAGGTGCTGTGCCCCGACGCCGCCGCCGTCGAGTTCGGCGCGCCGCTGTTCGCGCTCGCCGAGGGCTGAACCGTGCACACCGTGCTCATCGCCAACCGCGGCGAGATCGCCCTGCGGATCCTGCGGACCTGCCGCGAGCTCGGCCTGCGGACGGTGGCGGTGTACTCCTCCGCCGACGAGGGCGCCCCGGTCGTCACCGAGGCCGACGAGGCCGTGCGCATCGGACCCGGCCCCGCGCGCCGCAGCTACAACCACATCCCGGCGGTGATCGAGGCGGCCCGGATGACCGGCGCCGACGCGATCCACCCCGGCTACGGGTTCCTGTCGGAGAACCCGGACTTCGCCGAGGTGTGCGCCGCCGAGGGCATCACCTTCGTCGGACCCCCGCCCTCGGTGATGGAGCTGCTGGGGGACAAGGCGTCCGCCCGCGCCGCGATGGTCGGTGCGGGCCTGCCGCTGCTCCCGGGCAGCACCGGCGCCGTCGACGACCCGGACACCGCCAGGGCACTGGCGCAGGACATCGGCTACCCGGTGATCATCAAGGCCGTCGCCGGCGGTGGGGGGCGCGGGATGGCCGTCGTCCGCGACCCCGGCGCCTTCGACGACGCCTACCGGCGCACCCGGGCCGGCGCCGCATCGGTCTTCGGCGACGGCCGGGTCTACGTCGAGCGCTACCTCGACTCGGCCCGGCACGTGGAGATCCAGGTGCTCTGCGACGCCCACGGCCACGGCGTCCACCTCGGGGCCCGGGACTGCTCGGTGCAGCGACGCCACCAGAAGCTGGTCGAGGAGACGCCCGCCCCCGGGCTCTCCGCCGAGGACCAGCGCGCCGTCGGTGAGGCGGCCGTGCGCGCGGTGCTCTCCGTCGGCTACGTCGGCGCCGGGACCGTCGAGTTCCTCGTCGACCCCGCCGGTGCGCACTACTTCATGGAGGTCAACTGCCGACTGCAGGTGGAGCACCCGGTGACCGAGGTGGTCACCGGCGTCGACCTCGTGGCCGAGCAGCTCCGCATCGCGATGGGGGAACCGCTGCGCCTGACCCAGGACGCGGTCCGGCTCGACGGCGTCGCCGTGGAGTGCCGGATCAACGCCGAGGACCCCGCACGCGACTTCGCACCGACCCCCGGTCTGCTGGACACCGTCCTGCTGCCCGGTGGGCCGTTCGTCCGGGTGGACACCCACGTCGCCGACGGGCGGCGGATCCCGGCGGACTACGACTCGCTGCTGGCGAAGGTCATCACCTGGGGCCCGGACAGGGACACCGCGCTGCGCCGGATGGACCGCGCGCTCGCCGAGACCCACGTCCGCGGGGAGCGGGTCGCGACGACCGCGTCGTTCCTGCGGGACGTCCTGGCCGAACCCGACTTCCGGGCCGGCCGGCACGACACCGGGCTGCTCGACCGTATGAAGGAACGAGCCCTGGGAGGGGTGCGGGCATGAGCGTCGCCGAACCACGTCGCAAGACCCTGAGCAGTCCCTACATCCACAAGCTGCAGCGCAGGCACTTCCTGCTGTTCGACGTGGCCCCGATCGTGGGCACCGTCGCGGCGGTCGCGTTCCTGTGGGTGCACCCGTTCGGCTGGACCGAGTTCGCGCTCCTGGCCGGGATGTGGCTGCTCACCGGCCTCGGCATCACGGTCGGCTACCACCGGCTGTTCACCCATCGCACGTTCAGCACCACGCCCGGGGTGCAGGCCGTGCTCGGGTCGATGGCCGGGCAGGGGCCGGTGATCTCCTGGGTCGCGCTGCACCGCCGCCACCACGAGTTCTCCGACCGCGAGGGCGACCCGCACTCGCCCAACCTGTCCGGCGGCGGGATGCGTGGGCTGCTGCGCGGCCTGGTGCACTCGCACTTCCTGTGGATGCGCCGCCACGAGTACCCCAACGTCGTGCACTACGCGCCGGACCTGCTGCGCAACCGCGTCCTGGTGCGGGTCACCCGGCACTACCACTGGTGGGTGGCGCTCGGGCTGGCCGTGCCCGCGCTGGTCGGCGGCCTGGTGGAGCTGTCCTGGCAGGGTGCCGTGGCCGGTCTGCTGTGGGGCGGGTTCGTCCGCATCTTCGTGCTCGAGCACATCGTGTGGGCGATCAACTCCTTCCTGCACCGGTTCGGTACGCGCCCCTACGAGTCCCGCGAGAACAGCCGCAACGGCGGCGTGTTCGCGCTGCTGACCCTCGGCGAGGCGTGGCACAACAACCACCACGCGTTCCCCGAGTCCCCCTCGTTCGGGCTGGACTGGTACCGGCTCGACCCGGGGTTCTGGCTGATCAAGGCCCTCTCCGCGGCCGGCATGGCCTGGAACCTGAAGACCCCGTCCGCCGAGCGCCGGGCCTCCCGGCGCGTCCGTCCCGCCGGAGCCCGATCATGAGCGTCCCCGTCGCCACCGACATCCCGGGCATCGTCGCCTGGAGCCGCGGCTTCCTCGCCGGCCTGCTGGACCTGCCCGAGTCCGACATCGAGCCCGACGCCGACTTCGACCGGCTCGGTATCGACTCCGCCCTCGCGGTGTCGCTGCTGGTCGAGATCGAGGAGCGCTACGGCGTCGACATCGCCCCCGAGGAGCTGTTCGAGAACCCCACCGTCCTCGCGGTGGCCACCCACGTCCACCAGCGACTGCCGTGACGACCGCAGGCACCCCGGTCGCGGCGATCCGGCGGCACTACGACGTCGGCAACGACTTCTACGCGCTCTGGCTCGACCCGACGCTGAGCTACTCCTGCGCCTGGGGGCGCGGCACCCTGGAGGAGGCACAGGAACGCAAGCTGGCCAGGCACCTGGCGGCCGCCGGCGCCCGCACCCGGCTGCTCGACGTCGGGTGCGGCTGGGGCGGCATCCTCGCCAGGGCCGGGGTGCCCGCGGTGGGCCTCACCCTCTCCGACGCCCAGGCCGCGCACGTGCGGGCCCTGTGCCTCGACGACGTGGAGGTCCGCGTCGAGGACTGGCGCGACCACCGGCCCACCCGGCCCTACGACGGGATCGTGTCCATCGGCGCGTTCGAGCACTTCGCCGCCCCCGGCACCGACAAGGTCGCGATCTACCGTGACTTCTTCACCCGGTGCCGGGACTGGCTCGACGGCAGCCGTGGCGCGCTGTCGCTGCAGACCATCGGCTACGCCGACATGGACCCCGCCGAGGCCAGCCGGTTCATGCAGCAGGAGATCTTCCCGGACGCCGAGCTCCCCACCCTCCCGGAGATCACCACCGCCGCCGACGGGGTCCTGGAGATCACCGCGCTGTCCAACGGTCGGCTCGACTACGCCTGGACCTGCGCGCAGTGGGCGCGCCGGCTCAAGGCCCGGCGGGAGCCGGCCCGGGAGCTCGTCGGGCCGGAGGTCGTCGCGCGCTACGAGCGGTACCTGACCCTGTCCTCGTTCGGCTTCCGGATGGGCAAGCTCGCGCTCTACCGGATCACGTTGCGGCCCTACGGCTCCCGGTGGGGACGATGAGGTTCAACCCGCTCGCGCCGTCGTTCCGCGCCGATCCCTACCCGCAGTACGCGGCGCTGCGCGAGGCACCGCCGGTCCGGACGCTGGGCATGTGGGTCCTGACCCGGCACGCCGACGTCGTCGCCGTGCTCCGCGACCGCAGCGTGAGCGCCGAGCTGATCCCGCAGGTCGTCGCCCGGCGCGGGCCCGGCGCGGAGGCGATCCTGCGGCTCGGCCGGGCCTCGCTGGTGTTCACCGACGACCCTGCGCACGCCCGGCTGCGCGGACTGGTCAACCGGGTCTTCACCACCGCTGCGGTCGAGGAGCTGACGCCGCTGGTCGAGGCCGCCGTCGACGCGCGGACCGCGGGGCTGGCCGGGACCGTCGAGCTGATGGCAACGGTGGCCGACCCGCTGCCGGTCGAGGTGCTCTGCACCTGGCTGGGTCTGCCCACCGCGCTGCACGGCCGGGTCGCCCGGTGGACCCACGAGGTCCGGCTCCTCCTCGAACCCGGGCTGATGACCGAGGACGACCTGGCCCGGGTCGCGGCCGTCGTCGAGACCTTCGCCGGGACCCTCGCCGACGTGCGCACCGCCGGCCTGCTGCACGAGCTGAGGCGGGCCCGCACCGCGGGCGGCGACCGGCTGTCCGAGGAGGAGGTCGCGTTCCTCGGGATCATGTGCTTCGTCGCCGGGACGGAGACCTCCGCCGCCCTGATCGGCAACGCCGTGCTCGCCCTGCTCGCCCACCCCGACCAGGTCGGCGCCGCCCGCGCGCGCCCGGCCGCCGCGGTCCGCGAGGTGCTGCGCCACGACAGCCCGCTGCAGATGACCACCCGCAGGGCCGGGGGTGACCTCGTCGTCGGCGACGCCCGGATCGCCGCGGGGGAGCAGCTCCTGCTCTGCCTCGGCGCCGCCAACCGGGACCCGCGGGTGTTCGAGGACCCGGACCGGTTCGACGTCGACCGGCCGCCCGGCCCGCACCTGGGCTTCGGCTTCGGCATGCACGGCTGCCTCGGCGGCGCGCTCGCCGAGTTGGTCGCCGGACGCACGCTCGGCGCGCTGCTCGAACGCGGTCTGCGCCCGGCCGGGCCGGTCCGCCGGCGCACCGACAGCGGCATCGTCCGCGGCCCGGCGGAGCTACCGGTGCAGGTGGGCCCATGACCGGCCGACCGGGCGCCGCCCGCACACCGACGACGGGAGTCCTGCCGTGACCAGCACCGCGAGCGCCCCGCCGCACACATCGACGACGGTGCCCGACCGGGTCGCGGCCCGTGCCGCGGAGCACCCGGACCGGGTCGCCTACAGGTTCCTCGACGAGCAGGGCGTGGAGACGCGGACGCTCACCTACGCCGAGCTGCACCGCCGCGCGCTCGGCGTCGCCGGGGTCCTGCGCGACCGCCACACGCGCGGCGACCGGGCGCTGCTGTCGTTCCCCCAGTGCCCCGAGTTCCTGATCGCGTTCCTCGGCTGCCTGTACGCGGGGATCGTCGCGGTACCGGTGAAGCCGCCGCGGCGCCGCGACGCGGGGGAGACCACCGCCTCGGTGATCGCCGACAGCGACGCGGGCGTCGTCCTGGGGCTGCGGGCCGGTCTCGACGCCGTCGACGGGCTCCCCGGGCTGGCGGTCGACGAGATCGGGGAGGGCACCGGCCGCCCGGAGCCGGGCGAGCTGGCGTTCCTGCAGTACACCTCCGGCTCCACCGCCGCCCCCAAGGGCGTCATGGTCACCCACGCCAACCTGGCCGCGAACGAGGACATGATCGCTGCCGCGTTCGGGCACGACGAGCGCTCGACCGTCGTCGGGTGGGCGCCGTTCTTCCACGACCAGGGTCTGATCGGCAACGCGCTGCAGCCCCTGTGGGTGGGGGCCACCGCGGTCCTGATGTCCCCCATGACGTTCGTCCGCCGCCCGCTGCTGTGGCTCGAGGCGATCTCCCGGTACCGGGCCCACACCAGCGGCGGGCCGAACTTCGCCTTCGACGCCTGTGTCGCCGCCGCGGCGCGTGGTCCGGTGCCGGAGCTGGACCTGTCCAGCTGGCGGGTCGCGTTCGACGGTGCCGAACCCGTCCGGCCGGAGACCCTGCGATCGTTCGCCGCGACCTTCGGCCCACACGGCTTCGCCGCAGAGGCACTGCACCCCTGCTACGGCCTGGCCGAGGCCACGCTGATCGTGACCGGCACCGGGGCGATGCGCGGGTCCCGCTTGCTCACCGTCGACGCGGATGCGCTGCAGGACGGCCGGCTGCGGACCGGTGGCGGGCGGGTGCGCGAGCTGGCCGGCTCCGGGGTGGAGCTGCCGGGGGAGTCGGTGCGCATCGTCGACCCCGACACCGCCGTCGCCGTCCCGGACGGGTCGGTGGGCGAGATCTGGGTGCGTGGACCGGCCGTCGCCGCCGGGTACTGGCGGAACCCCTCCGCCACCGCCGAGACCTTCCGGGCCCGGATCCGCGGGGAACCGGATGCCTACCTGCGCACCGGCGACCTCGGGGCCCTGCACGACGGCGAGCTCGTCGTCGTCGGCCGCCGCAAGGACGTCGTGATCGTCCGCGGCCGCAACCATCACCCGCACGACATCGAGGCGACCGTGGCCGCGGCGCACCCCGCGCTACAGCCCGGCGCGGGTGCCGCGTTCGCCGTCGCCGGTCCGGCCGGTGAACGGCCGGTCGTCGTGCAGGAGGTGCGCCGCGAGCACCGCCGCGTCGGTGATCCGCGCGACGTGCGCGCGGCGGTGCGTGCCGCGGTCGCCCGCGAGCACGGTCTGACCCTCGCCGAGCTCGTCCTGACCCTGCCCGGACGGGTCCCGCGCACCAGCAGCGGCAAGGTTCGCCGCGCCGCCGTGCGTGCCCTGCACACCGACCCGGGCTTCGAGCCCTGGAACCCCCGGACCGAGGAGTGACCGTGCCGAACCCCGCCCCGAACCCCGAGCAGGCCGACCTCGTGCGTGCGGCCGTGCAGACGATGCCCGCCGCGCGTTGGCTCGGCATCACCGTCGGCCCGCTCGGTGAGGGCGTCGCCGAGATCGTCCTGCCCGTGCGCCCCGACCTGACCCAGCACGACGGCCACGTCGCCGGGTACGTCCTCGGCGCGCTCGCCGACCTCGCCGGCGGCTCGGCCGCCGCGACGCTCCTGCCGCCGGGCTGGGTGTCGCTGACCGGTGGCTACACCCTCTCGATCGTCGCGCCGGCGCGCGGCGACCGGCTCGTCGCGCGGGGTCGCACGGTGCCCCCGGGCCGGAGCAGCTCGGTGGCGGCCGCCGACGTCCTGGCCGTCGACGGGGACGACGAGACCCTCTGCGCGACCGCGCTGGTCACCATGCGGAACGTGAAGGTCGGCTGATGCTGCTCGACGTCCCGGGTGCGCGGATCGCCTGGACCGATACCGGGCCGCCGCCCGGCCGGCCCGACGCGCCGACGATGGTCCTGGGGCACGGACTGCTCTTCGGCGGCTGGATGTTCCGTCACCAGATCGCCGCGCTGCGCGACCACCTGCGCTGCGTGACGCTCGACTGGCGGGGACAGGGCGACAGTCCCCCCGCGGCCGGCCCCTGCGACATGGACACGCTCACCGCGGACGCCGTCGCCCTGATCCGGCACCTCGACGTGGGTCCGGTGCACTGGGTGGGTCTGTCGATGGGCGGGTTCGTCGGTCTCCGGCTCGCCGCCCGGCATCCCGAGCTGGTCCGCACGCTCGCCCTGCTCGACACCAGCGCCGACGGCACCGACCCCGGCGCGGCACGACGGCAGCGGCGGCTCGCGCTCGTCCAGCTCGCCGTCGGGCTCCGGCCGCTGGCCGGGCACATCGGACCGTCGCTGTTCGGACCGGGCTTCCTCGCCGACCCCGGGTCGGCGCCGGTGCTGCGGGAGTGGCTGCGTCGCGCCGGGCGCACGGACCGGTGGGCGCTGCGCCGCGCGGTGCTCGCGGTCGCCGGCCGCGACCCGGTGTCCGCCGAGCTGGGCGCGATCACCGCCCCCACGGTCGTCGTCGTGGGCAGCGAGGACGCCGCCACCCCACCCGACCACGCGGCCCGGCTCGCCGCGGGCATCCGCGGCGCCCGGCTCGTGGAGCTGGCGGGCTGCGGGCACAGCAGCCCGTTGGAACGACCGGCCGAGGTGACCGCGGTGCTCGCCGAGCTGGCGGCGGTCCGGCCCCGGCCGCCGCTGCCGTCGCGGCCCGGCTGACCGGCGCGCTCGCCGCCGGCCGGACCCCGCCTCCTCCCTACGGTGGAGGCGGGAATCGTCCTGTGGACCGATTCGCCGGAGCGCGCCGACGGGCAGGCTCGGAGACGTCCCCGAGCCACCTGCGAAAGGCCCCACGATGACGACCGAGTGCCCGGCCATGGTCCGCCTGAGCGACGCCATCGGCCGCACGGTCGCGGCCGGTACTGCCCGCGCCACCCTGCTGATGGACCTGTCGGGGACCCGCGCCATGGGGGAGGCGCTCCCGCGACGACGGCGCCCGCTGCCGGCCCTGGCCCGGGCCGTCCTGCGCCGGGTGCCCCGGCAGGTCGTGACCCGAGGCGTGCTCGACCTCGCCCGGCGCCGCGCCATGGCGGGCCACGACCACATCGCGTTCCTGCAGATCGAGGACCAGGTCTGGAGCGGGCGGCCGGGGCGCAGGCTCGACACGCTGGGCCTCACCGACCCCGGCCGGATCGTCACCCCGCTCGCGGCGTTCGACCGGCTCGCCGAGGTCACCGAGGCCGTCGACCACGGCGTCGTCCCCGATCGCGGCGAGCGGTGGCGACGGCTGACCGTCACCACCGCCGACGGCGAGCCGGGCGAGGTGTGGCTCGACGGCGCCCACGTGCGCCGGATCCGGCTCCCCGAGCAGCGGCAGGACTCGACCACGGTGACCCTCGACGCGTTCGGCACCGACGTCGACGACCGCGACTGGACCCGGCTGCCCGGCTGAGCTCCCGGTCAGCCGGCGGCCGCGGTCATCCGCTCGTTGTCCCGGCGCACCGAGCGCGCCGCGAGGAACAGCCCCACCGACGCGATCGCCATCGACAGCGGCACGATCACCGCGAGGGCCTGTCGCAGCCCGTTCGCCGCGGCCTCGGCCGGGCTCGCGCCCGTGGCCAGCGCGTCCGCGGCGAACGCGTCCGACAGCGCGCCGGCGATCACCGGCCCGACGGCGCCGCCGAGCAGGTAGAAAGCGGCGAAGAACACCGCCGTCGCCGTGGACCGCAGCCGTGGCCCGACGACGTCGGCGACGGCCGGGTAGGCCGAGGTGTAGTAGAGGTACTGCAACAGCCACCCGGCGCCGAACAGCACGACGAACGTGCCCGTCGCCTCCGGCCCCACGGACAGCGCGAACCAGGTCAGCGGGACCGACACCAGCGTCGCCACCGCACCGACCAGCACCCGCGCACCCGTCGAACGGCGGGCGGCCCGGTCGGAGACCCAGCCGCCGACGAGCAGCCCGACCAGCCCCGTCACGCCGACGACGACACCGGTCAGCACCGCCGCCCCGGTCAGGGACGCACCGAAGTAGCGCTGGAACAGCGGCACGGTGAAGGTGTTGACCGAGTACGAGGCGAGGTTCGCGCCGATCCCGGCGATGATCAGGAACCACATGGTCGGGACGGCCAGGACCCGGCGGAACGGCCGGTCGACCGGCGTCGGCGGCGTGGAGGTCGACGCCGCCGCGGCCGCGGTCCTCGACGCCGGTTCGGACGCGCCGCGGCGGGGCTCGCGCACCAGGAAGAACCCGGCCGCGATCAGCAGCCCCGGGATCGCGGCCAGCACGAACGGCGCCCGCCACGTCCCGAACGCCTCGGCGATCGCGCCGACCGAGAAGTAGGCGAGGACGAGCCCGACCGGCAGCCCCAGCTGGAACAGCCCGAACGCCCGCGCCCGCTTCCCCGCCGGGTAGAGGTCGGCGATCGTCGAGTTCGCGGCGGGCGCGTAGCTGGCCTCACCGACACCGACGCCGACCCGCATCAGCAGCAGGGAGACGTAGTTCCAGGCCGCGCCGCTCGCAGCGGTCAGCAGGCTCCACGCCACGATGCCCCAGCCCATGATCCGGGCCCGCGAGCGGTGGTCGGCGAGCCGCCCGAGGGGGAGCCCGCAGACCGCGTAGACGACGGTGAACGCCGCCGCCAGGACTCCGATCTGCAGGTCGGAGAGCCCGAACTCCAGCTTGATCGGCTCGGCGACGATCGCCGGGACGGCCCGGTCGTAGAAGTTGAACGTGTTGGCGGCGAACAGCAGCGCCAGCACCCGGCCGGCGTTGGGGGCCTGTGTGCCCTGCTCGGTGGGCAGGAATCGTGCGCGTTCGGTCGTCATGTGGCCCCCGGTCCTCGGCGCGGCCGCGCCGTTGCGGCCACCCGGGACAGACTGCCCGACGGGGACGATTCCGTCACCGTCCACGTTCACGCCCTGCCCGTGGCCACCATCGACCGGGCACGGTCCGCGGGGCGGTCGTCCGGGCGCAGCCCGACCGGTCGCCGGGAGCGCGCCGCGGCCGCGGCGAGTGCCGTCGCGGCCGCGACCAGGGTCATCGGCACCGCGACGACCCCGACCGGGAGGACCCGGTGCAGCGAGCCCGTCGCCGCGACGGCGACGACGAAGACCGCGATGCGGGCGCCGGCTCCGGGGTTCCAGCTGCGCCCGGCCGGGTCGACCATGCCCGACACCCAGTTCGTGACGACCCCGGTGAAGTAGTTGGTGGGGGTGCCGGCCGGGCCGACCCGGCGCAGCGCCGCCCCTTGCAGACCCATGGCCAGGGTCGCCGTCCCGATCATCGGCTCGACGGGGAAGGTGTGTCCGGGACCGCCGAGCAGCCACGCGAGGCCGAACGCGGACAGGACCGCGAGCTCCAGGCCGAGCGTGACCCCGACGGCGCCCCGGGCCGGCAGCCTCCGCTCGGCCAGACCGGCCGTCACGGTGCCGGCGACCAGGCCCAGCACGTAGCCGCCCAGGGCCCAGGCCGCGGGGGCGAGCGCCGGGGCCGACCCCAGCCCCCGGCCGAGCGCCACGAAGCTGCCGGTCATGGCGCTGACGACCACGTCGTGGAACGCCGTGAACGAGGCCCCGTCCAGGGCGCCCGCCGCCGCGGCCAGCAGCAGCGGTACCGCCGCGAAGATCCGGGCCGACTGCTTGTCATGATCTGTTGCGAGCACGACCGGAGCATTCGACCGTTCGGCCTAAGGCGAGGCTAAGCGGTGGGCAATGGTCAGCTCACCTCCGACCCGGTGAGCCTCGTGGGTGCAGACCTGACAGAACGCTGACGGGACCGCATGGGATGCGTGCCGCCGACAGCCTGGCCGAGTCCCCGCCCACCCGGCCTGCGCGGTGTGCCGAGGACCCGGATGGTTCGATTGCCCCATGCTGCGTGCGGAGCGGACGAGCGTATGGCGCCGCGACTACGAGTTCACACAGGACGGCGCGCCGGTCAGCACCTTCAGCTCGCACTGGTGGCGCTCCGGCGGGCAGATCCAGGTCGAGGGCCGCGAGTACCGGATCGTATCGACCGTCTGGGGCAGGACCTACACGATGACCGACTCCGCGGGGACCGTCGTCGCCACGGCGGAGCGGGCTGGTCGCAAGCACTGGACCGTCACCGCCGACGGCCGGTCCTACCGCTTCCGCCGGGCCTCGGTGTGGAGCTCCGAGCAGCACCTCGTCGAGGGCGACAGGACCGTCGGGACGATCCGGAAGTCGAGCTGGTGGCGAGGCGGGGCCGAGGCGACCTTGCCGGGCCTGAGCCTGCCGGCGCAGCTGTTCGTCGTCGCGGTCGTGCTCTCGGTGTGGGAGCAGCAGAACGCGGCCGCCGCGTCGAGTGGGGGAGGCTGAACCGGTGGGCGAGTGTCCGGACGGATCTGTTCTCCGGCCGGCGGCGACGCGGCCGGCACGATGTCCGCTCCGGGTCAGGACGCCACGACGCTCGCCGCCCGGAACGTCTCACCCGGCATGGAGCGGCGCAGCTTCCAGGTGATTGCGATCGGCTTGCGGCCCTCGTGGGACACGTAGGTGCAGGCGCCCAGGCACAGGAACGGTGCGCCGGGTCCGATGTCGTCGTCGGGGGAGTCCCGGACGAACAGCACCACGTGGCTGCCCTGGTCGGCGTGGCCGAGGTAGCGGCGCCCCATCCCCGTCTCCGGGGAGGCCGCGTTCTGCGACTCCCAGTGGAAGAGGTCCGGCTGCAGCGCGAAGTCGCGGTACATCGTGGTGGGGGAGAAGTGGCGTTCGGTCTTGTGAAGGTTGACCAGCAGCGCGTCGACCCGGGTCTGCTCGGCCCATACCACCCCGGTGGCGTGCCCTGATGCCTTGCGGGTCATCGAGGCCCAGTCCAGCGCGGCGAGGATCTCCTCCCGCCGGTAGTGGGCGTGGCTCTGCAGCGGCACGTGCTGCAGTCCCTCGCCGAGCGAGCGCGGGAGGTGCCGGGCCTGGTCGAGGGTGAACGCGGTCAGCTCGCCGATCTCGGCGCACACCGCGGGGTGGCGGCGGAGGTGGTCGATCCCGGCCTGGTAGCTGTCGAAGCCCCCGCGATCGGGCCAGAGCTGGAAGAACAGCATCCGCGCCAGCCACCGTTCACGGTCGGTCAGCTCGGCGTAGGCAGGGCCCGCCGGGTCCGCAACCCGCGCGTAGACCGCGGCCCGCTCCGGGTCGTCGACATGGGTGAGCACGGCGAGCCGGCGCAGCAGCACGGTCTCGTCCGGGCCGGGAGTGGCGACGGTGAGTCCGGCATCGCGACGCAGCATCGTCCAGGAGCCCCTGCCGCGGTAGACGTCGGCGAGCTCACCGCCGGACTCGCGCAGGTAGCGGGCCAGGGCCGACGCGCCGTGTGAGCGGACGTCGGCGACGAGGTCCTTGCGGGACAGGCGGAGCCGGCTGCGCACGTTGTCCAGCACGATGTCGCGGGCGACCGGGTCCAGCACCATCGCCGACCCGGACGGCAGGAACGGAAAGCCCTCCTCGACGTCGCGCACGACCCTGGCCCGGCTGCTGCCGGTGAGCGCCCGGTAACGCAGGTCGAAGCGGAACTCGCGGCGGTGCTGGCCGATGAAGTCCAGGACGGTGAGTACCGCCTTGTCCGGGGCGCGGCGCAGTCCGCGGCCGAGCTGTTGGAGGAACACCGTGGCGCTCTGGGTGGGGCGCAATAGCAGGACGGTGTCGACCTGCGGCACGTCGAGGCCCTCGTTGAACACGTCGACGGCGAACAGGCAGTTCACCCGGCCGTCCCGCAGCCGCCGCAGGGCGCCATCACGGTCGTCGCGGGCGGTCTGCCCGGTGACCGCCTCACTCGGGATGCCGGCCGCGGTGAACACCTGCGCCATGTACTCGGCGTGCGCGACCGAGACGCAGAACCCCAGTGCTCGCATCGCCGTCACGTCGGTGACCTTGGCGCGGGCCTCGCGGATGACCTTGGCGGCGCGGGCATCGTTGCCGGTGTAGAGGCCGTCGAGGGAGGTGACGTCGTAGCTTCCGCGCGTCCACTCGATCCCGGTGAGGTCGACGTCGTCGGCGACCCCGAAGTAGTGGAAGGGCACCAGCAGGTCCGCAGACAGCGCGTCCCACAGACGCAGCTCGGCGGCAGTCCGTCCCTCGAAGAGCAGGTCCCGGACGTCGATGCCGTCGGAGCGTTCAGGAGTCGCAGACAGACCGAGCAGCTCGGCGGGCCGCAGATGGTCGAGCACTGCGCGGTAGGTGGGGGAAGCCGCGTGGTGGAACTCGTCGATCACGACGACGTCGAAGTGGTCGGGCGGGATGTTCTCCACCCCGTAGGACGCCAGCGACTGCACCGAGGCGAACACGTGGTTCCAACGCTGCGGCCGGTCGCCGCCGACGTAGGTCTCGCCGAAGGCGCCGTCTGCGAGCACGGTGCGATAGGTGCGCCGAGACTGGTCGAGGATCTCGGCGCGATGCGCGACGAACAGCAGCCGGGGGTGGGCGTGGCGCAGCCGTGCGTAGTCCAGCGCCGCGACGACGGTCTTGCCGGTCCCGGTCGCGGCGACGACCAGGTTGCGGTGCCGGTCGTGCACCTCACGCTCGGTTGCGAGGGCTTCCAGGATCTGCTCCTGGTGCGGGAACGGGCGGACGTGGAGCCCCGGCAGCGGGGCGGTGTCGTCCGCACGACGGTCCAGGGCGTCGGCGAGACGCTGAGAGTCGGCGGGGAGGTCCGGGTCGTAGGAGGCGAAGTCGGGCGCGGCCCAGTAGGAGTCGAACGTCGAGGTGAACTTGCGGATCAGCTCTGGTGTGGCCACCGAGGACAGCCGGACGTTCCACTCCAGGCCGTCGACCAGCGCGGACCGCGACAGGTTCGAGCTGCCGACGAACGCGGTGTCGAACCCGGAGTCCCGGCGGAACAGCCAGGCCTTGGCGTGCAGTCGGGTGGTCGCGCTCGCGTAGCTGATCTTCATCTCGGCGCCGTGCCGGCGGACGAGCTCGTCGACCGCCCTTTGCTCGGTGGCGCCCATGTAGGTGGTGGTGATGACCCGGAACGGGACGCCCCGCTCGTGCAGCACGTCGAGCTCGGTCTCCAGCAGCCGGATGCCGTGCCAGCGGATGAAGGCGCACAGGAGGTCGACCCGGTCGGCGCTGGTCAGCTCGGACTGCAGCGCGGTATGCAGAGTCGGTTCTCCGGCGGCGTTGGTGAACAGCGCGGCGTCCGACAGCGGAGTCAGCGGGCGCCGGACCTCGTGCACACCGGGCGCGATCTCCCGGGTCAGAGCGATGAGCTGCTGCAGGTCGGCGGAGAGCTGCTCCTCGCGCTCCACCTGGGCGAGGAGCCGGTTGACCAGTGCGACCCGCTGCTCCGGGTCCCGGTCGGCGAGCGCCTGCTCGACGACCCCGGCCACGTGCCGGGACAGCACCCGCGGCTGGGTCGCCTCCTCCACCTCGTCGAAGCGGGGGGTCAGGTCGCCAACCGCGGCGAGCGCGGCGTCGAGCCGGGCGGTGCGCAGGCGTTCATGCGCCCCGGCGCGCAGGGGTTCGCTCACGGCACCAGCTTGCCGGGTACCACCGACAGCGGCGTGGTCCTCGCACATCGCTGCCGGCCGGCCGGCGTGTCACCCGGCCGTGTCCCGCCGGGCCCCGCGGCTCACGACCGCGGGCCACCCCGCGGCGGCCAGGACGCACGCCGGGTCCGCACCCGCACCCCGTCGGGGACGCGGCCGCCCGACAGGTCCCCGGCGCGTAGGCAGAAGTGCGTCCACATGTGCAGCTAGATCTCCTTGCCGATCCGCAGCACGTCGAACGCCAGCGCCGCCGCCCGGTCCCCGGGCCGCGACCAGGTCTCGATGCGGAACCCGATGCCCCGGTCGTCGTCGCTCGCGGAGAACTCGATCTGCCCGGCCTCCAGATGACCGGCCAGTGTCGCGAACCGGAACGACGTCGCGTCGCGGTGCACCACCCGGACCGGCCCGTTCCACGGTGCCGGCATGAGCACCACGTACTCGTCACCCACGACGAGCTCACCGAGCCGCCCGCGCGTCTTGCGGAAGGTGACGACCTCGGACGGGGCGAGGCGGTCGAGGTCGGCGCACACCCGCTCCATCAGGGCGGCCGCGTCGAGACCGCTGTCGCGCACGTCGACGGTGAAGACGCGGTGCAGCAGCGGTCCGGACCCCTCCTCGACCGTCTTCACGTGCGCGTCGACCAGCTCCTCCGGCAGCGCCGGCGGCAGGTCGGAGGCATCGCCGACCGCCTCGGCGCGGTCGATGTGCGGCAGGCGGCGCAGGTAGCGCGTGGCGGTGAGGGCGAGTCCCGCGGGATAGCGCAACACCGCTCCGGCGCGGCGCACCGGGCCCGGCTGGGGCGTCGGTTCCGTGCGCCGTGCCGTGGTCAGCCGGGTCCGTTCCGCGTAGCGCTCCACCGCCGCCACCAGCCGTTCCGGGTCGGCGACGGTCACGGTGATCCCGGGGTGTCGCAGCGCGCCGAACGGGTCGAGTGCCGGGACGGGGCGGTGGAACCGGATGCACACACCCCGAGGCTTATTCAGGCCCCGTGAAATAACGATCTAGCCCGGCGTGTCGGGTTGGGCGACAGCCCGTCCATCGCGAATATTGGTTTGCCGAATCAATCCGAGATGAACGGGCTGCCGCAGTATGTACTATACCACTGGTTTCCGGCGTGATGAAATTCAGGATCTTGTCGCTATAGTGTATGAGCAGGATCAGCGGGACGCGACGGAGGCACGTTTGTCTTGGCCGCCGGTTCTGGGGTTGTTCTGGTCGGTGGTGATCACGTTGGCGTATCTGCGCGGGAATCGTGTGCAGTGGGAGTTGGCGGAAACCTATGGGGTGTCGCAGTCGACGGTTAGTCGAGCGATCACGGGGGTGACACCGTTGCTGGCACAGGCGCTGCGGAGTGTCGTTCCGACGGCAGAGGAGCTTCGTGCCGATCGGCAGTACATCATCGATGGAACCTTGCTGCCCTGCTGGTCATGGGCCGCGGTGCCGGGTCTGTGGTCGGGCAAGCATCGCACCACCGGCGTCGTCGTCCAGGTCGCAGCCACCCTGGAAGGGCAGCTGTCGTGGATCTCCGACCCGACCCCAGGCTCCCGACACGACCTATATTGCCTCGACCAATCCGGCGCCCTCGACCACCTCGCCGCATACCCCCCGATCGGCGATAAAGGATACATCGGGCGCGGCATGCTCACCCCGTTCAAAAAACCACCCGGCCGGGAACTTCTCGACTGGCAAAAAACATTCAACAAGAGCCTCAACCACACACGCGCCACCATCGAACGAGTCATCGCCCATATCAAAACGTGGAAAGTTCTCCACGCAGACTACCGGCGGCCCTACGCCACATTTAAAACGACAATCTCGGCAGTCATCGGACTCATCTTCTACACACTTACCTGACGGAGCCTGAATAAGCCTCCCCGCTCGGTGGCGCTGCCGAACGTCACGCCCCGGTCGGCGAGCGACAGTCGCGCGCCGAGTGCCTTCACCGCGCGGAACGGGCCGGTGAGCTGGGCACCCGCCAGGTTCCGGACCGGTGTGGCGAGCGAGAAGAACCCGAAGCGGACCCGCAGGCCGTCGTCGTCGAGGTCGACGTGGGCGTCGGACGGATCGCCCACCCCGAACGGCAGCAGCGCCGCGCCGAAGCGCGGATCGAGGTCGAACGGGTGGCGTCGCGGCGACGCGTCGGAGTCGGGCACGCCTGCGGGGTACCCGTTGCGCGCCGATCGACGCGGCGCGGCCCGTCCGGGTCACCCCCGTGCCCGCTTGAGGATCACCCCGATCTCGATGGTCTGCCCCGCTCCGACCGCGGGCACGATCGTCCCGACCGTCTCCCATCCCTGGGAGCCGAGTTCGTTGAGCTCCTGTTCCATCCCGGGATAGTCGAAGCCCTTCCAGCCGAGCTTGTACTTCAGCACCTTGTGTTCGAACATCGGTCGTCCTCTCCGTGAACGGGTGGTCAGTCGGTGGCCCGCAGCAGTGCCGAGAGGCGGACGAGGACGTCCACCTGGGCCGGGTTGTAGAGCTCCCGCATCGCCGCGCTCGTCGTCTCCGCGAGGACCCGCGCGCCGCGCGGGGCGTCGTCGTCCGGGCCGGCCAGGTCCGGATGGGCCTCCTGGATCCGCCGCACGTACGGCGCCATCCGTTCGGCGAGGTCGGCGCGGGCTTCGGTGTCGGCGTCGGCGGGCAGGTGGTCGAACTCGCCGTCGGTCGGGTCGGCCGGCAGGTCACGCAGCAGCTCGCCGTAGGCGGTCAGCTTGCGCGGCCCCATGAACCGGCTCATGAGCAGCACCACCGACCGGTCGGACTCGGTCAGCGCGGCCGCCTGCGCCGGCGCCATGGCCACCGGCAGGTCCGCCGGGGCCCGGCGGTCGATGATGGTGGCGAGCTCGAGGCGGGCCCGCTGCAGCCGTTCGATCGTGGCCGCGAGCTCGGCGTCGAGCGTGCGCAGTGCCTGCTCGGGGTGGTCGCCCTCGTCGAGGGTGTCCGCGATCTGCGGCAGCGAGAACCCGAGATCGGCCAGCCGCTTGATGCGCAGCAGCCGCACGAGGTGCTCGACCCCGTACTGCTTGTACCCGTTGGATCGTCGCTCGGGCTCGGCCAGCAGCCCCACCTGGTGGTAGTGCCGCACCGCCCGCAGGCTCGTGCCGGCCAGCTCGGCGACCTCCCGGGTGCTCCACGTCATGGGAGGAGCCCACACCGTGCCGTCGCGGCATGGTCAAGCCGGTAGTGACCTGGACCACACACCAGGGCCTTCGGCTTGAGTGTGCCGCAGCGGCACGGACTTCCCTCGTCGCAGCACACCACGACGAGGGAGGACGGCATGACCATGACCGAGCCGCAGCAGGACGAGACCCGCGACCGCGCCACCCCGAGCCTGCTCGACCAGATGGGCGGGACCGCGGGGTTCGTCTACTCGACGATCCCGGTGATCGTGTTCGTGACGGCGAACGCCTTCCTGTCCCTGCCGCTGACCATCGGCATCGCCGTCGCGACCGGTCTGGCCCTGTTCGGGTACCGGCTGCTGCAGGGAGAGAGGTTCAGCTCGGCGGTCGGCAGCCTGCTGGGCGTCGCGCTGGCGGCCGGGGTCGTCGCCTGGACCGGGTCGGCGCGCGATTTCTTCGCGATCGGCATCTGGGCCGCGCTGGCCGGGTTCGTCGTCACCGCCGGCTCGCTGCTGGTCCGCAGGCCGCTCACCGGCGTGATCTGGAACGCGATGCACGGCGGTAGGCACCCCTGGCGCTCGACGCCCGCGGTCCTGCGCGCCCACGACCTCGCCACGGCAGCCGCCGCGCTGGTGTTCGGCGCGCGGTTCGGGATCCAGCAGTGGCTCTACGTCGCCGAGTCCACCGGCGGGCTGGGCGTCGCCCGGGTCGCCATGGGCACCCCGCTGACCGTGCTGGCCGCGCTGGTGGTCGTCTGGGCGTTCCGCCGCAGCACGAAGGCCCTCGTCCGGTGAGGGCGCTGCGACGCAGCCCGGCACTGTGGCTCACCGCCTACGGGCTGACCCTGCTCGGTGGCGGGATCATGGCGGCGGTCCTGCCGCTGTTGGTCCTGCAGCGCACCGGGGACGTGCTGGCCGCGGGCGTGCTGGCGACGGTGACGACGACGGCGTCCGCGCTGACCGGGCTGGTCTCGGGTCTGGTGGTCGACCGGGTCGACCGCAGGCTGGTCACCGTCGTCGCCGGGGTGCTCGGGGCCGCGGTGGTCGCGGCGCTGCCGGTCGTCGACGCGTTGTGGGGGCTGGGCATGACCGCCTTCCTGGTGCTCGGTGTGCTGGGCGCGGTCGTGCGGGTGCCCGCGATGACCGCGCAGGAGGTCCTGCTCCCGGCACTGGTCCGGCTCGACCCGCGCCCGGGCCGTCTCGACCGGCTCGTCGCGCTGCGGGAGAACCTGGCCAACGTCCTGCTGCTGGCCGGTCCGGCCGTCGGCGGCCTGCTGGTCGCGTTCGCCGGCCCGGCGTCGACGGTGCTCGTGGTGACCGCGGCGACGAGCCTGCTCACGGCGCTGACCGCGGCACTGCTCGACCCGCGGGCCGGTCGGGTCGAGGGGGTGCTGCGCACCGCTCCGGGGGGTGCGGTGCGCAGGGCCGTGCGGGATCTCGCGGAGTCGTGGGTGTTCCTGGCCGGGCAACGGCTGGTGCTCGGGGCGACGCTGGTGTCGGCGGTGCTGGTCGCGGTCATCGCGGCCCTGCAGACGACGCTGATGCCGGCCTACTTCACGGCTCTGGAGCTGCCCGCGCTCGCCGGGCTGACGCTCAGCGCACTCGCCGCGGGCGGCCTGGCCGGCTCAGTGCTGTACGCGGCGCTGGTGAACCGGGTGCGGCGCCGGACCTGGTTCGTGTTCGGGATGCTCGGCTTCGGAGCCGGGTTCGCGCTGGTCGGGAGCCTCGCCTCGCCGTGGCTCGTGCTCGGTGCCGCCGCGCTCGTCGGGTTCACCAACGCCCCGGTCGGCGCGGTGCTCGGGGTGCTCACGATCGAGGCCACCCCGGACGCCCTGCGTGGCCGGGTCCTGGGCGCGCAGAACACCCTGCTGCTCGCCGCACCGGCACTGACCGCGGCGCCGGTCGCGGCGCTGGCCTCGACCTCCGGCCTCGGCGCGGCCGGGATCGCACTCGCCGCGGTCGCGGTCGGCACCGCGCTCGTCGCGCTGGTGACGCCCGCGTTCCGTGACCTCGGTGAGCCCGGAGAACCCGGCGAGCCGGGTGCGGCCGACGCCCTCGCCCCGCCGGTGACGGCAGGTGTCCGGTGAGCCGGCGGCTGCGGCCGCTGCGTCGCCACGAGATCCTGCACCGCTCGCTGTACGCGACCCACCTCCCCGAGACCGGCGGCCCCGGTGCGCAGTGGACCGTCGAGGTCGACATGTCCCGCGACTGGGATGCCCGCCTCTACCGCGACGGGGAGGAGGTCGCGCGGGCCGGGATGCCGGCGTCGCTGCCGGTGCCGGGCGGCCGGATCGAGGTCGACGCCGGCCTCTACGGCATCACCCGGATGCACCTGGTCACCGACGACGGCGGGGAGCGGCGGCTGCCCCCGGTGCCCGGGACGCTCGAGCACCGCCGCGCGCAGCTCGCCCGTCGCTCGCCCGCCGTGAGCCGCACGATCGCGGCGGTCGCCGTCGCCGTACTGCTGGTCAACCTCGTCCTGGCCGTCCCGGTGGCGCTGGAGCTGCTCACCGGCATCGACGCCGTCGCCGCCAGGTTCGGGACCTTCACCTCGCCGATCACCCTTCCCGGCTGGCTGAACACGGGCCTCTTGGTCGCCGGTGTCGTCGCCGCGGCCGAGCGCGCGCTGACCTGGCGCCGCCACCGCGTCGTCGACGCCGAGACGATCTGGACTGCGTTGTGACCGCCGACCCGACCCTGGAGACCACCATGGCCCTGCCCGACCGGATCCCCGCCCGTGACCTGCTGCGGATGCCCGACCGCACCGCCGCGACCCTCTCCCCGGACGGCACCCGCATCGCCTTCCTGGCCCCGTGGAAGGGGCGCCTGAACGTGTGGGTGTCCGACGTGGACGGTGGCGGCGAGCGCTGCGTCACCGCCGACGAGACCCGCACCGTGCTGCGCTACTTCTGGACCGACGACCCCCGTTACCTGCTCTACCTGCAGGACACCGGTGGTGACGAGAACTGGCACGTGTTCCGCGTCGACCTGACCGCGCCGGACGCGCCCGCGGTCGACCTCACGCCGTTCGAGGGCGCGACGGCGTTCGGTGTCGAGCAGCGCCCGGAACGCCCCGGGAGGCTGCTGTTGCAGAGCAACGCCCGCAACCCCGTCGAGTTCGACCTGTGCGAGCTCGACGTCGCGACCGGGGAGATGACGGTGCTCGCGCAGAGTCCGGGCGGCGGGGACGGCTGGACCCTCGTCGGCGACGAGCTGCTGCGCGAGACCCTCACCGCGGACGGCGTCGGACGGGTGTGGCGCGGCGACGACCTGGTCGCGACCTTCGACGGCGACGCCCACCCGCTCGGCGTGTACCCCTACGAACCGACCCCGGACGGCACCGGCATCTGGGTCGGCACGTACGGCGACGGCGACCGCCTGCACCTCGGCCGGCTCGACACCACCACCGGTGAGGTCACCGTGGTCGACCGGCACCCCGAGCACGACATCGACATCCGTGCCCAGATCTTCCCCAGCCTGCCGTCGGCGCTGATCCGCCACCGCGGCACCGGTGAGCTGCTCGGCGTCCGCTACCTCGGTGCGCGGCAGGAGATCCGGGCCGTCGACCCTGACTTCGCCGAGGTGCTCGCCGCGTTGCGCGACCTGTGCGACGGCGACCTGAGCGCGGTCTCCGGCGACGTCGAGGGCCGTCGGTGGGTGGCGACGTTCGTCCACGACCGCGACCCGCAGACCTGGTTCCACGACCGCGCCACGGGCGAGTCGCGGCTGCTGTTCCGCCAGCGCCCCGACCTCGACCCAGGGCAGCTCGCGCCGGTGGAGCCGGTCACGATCACCGCCCGCGACGGCCGGGAGATGCTCGCCTACCTGACGCTGCCGGTCGGTGTGGCGCCCGAGCGGCTGCCACTGGTGCTGATGCCGCACGGCGGACCGTGGGCGCGGGACTGGTGGGGCTTCGACCCGAGTGTGCAGCTGTGGGCCAACCGCGGCTACGCGGTGCTGCAGCCGCAGTTCCGGGGGTCCTACGGGTTCGGCCGCGCCCACATGGAGGCCGCGGTCGGGGAGTTCGCCGGCGCCATGCACGACGACCTGATCGACGCCGTCGACTGGGCCGTCGCCCGCGGGTACGCCGACCCGGACCGGGTCGCGATGTTCGGCGGCTCCTACGGCGGCTACGCCACCCTGGTCGGGATCGCGTTCACCCCGGACCGCTTCGCCGCGGCGGTGGAGTACGTCGGCATCTCCGACCTGGCGAACTTCCTGCGCACCGTCCCGGAGTTCACCCGCCCCGGCCTGGTCAACAACTGGTTCCGCTACGTCGGCGACCCCGCCGACCCCGCCCAGGAGGCGGACATGCTGGCCCGCTCACCGATCACCCGGGTCGACGACATCCGCACCCCGCTGATGGTGGTGCAGGGCGCCAACGACGTCCGCGTGGTGCGCGCCGAGTCCGACAACCTCGTGGCGGCGCTGCGCGGACGCGGGGTGGACGTGGAGTACCTGGTGTTCGGCGACGAGGGCCACGCCATCGTCAACCCGGAGAACCTGGTGACGATGTTCGAGACGGCCGACCGGTTCCTCGCCACCCACCTGGGGGCCGACCGGGAGCGGTGAGCCGGTCTCCCGGACGTCCGCATCGCCCGAGCCGGACCTGACCCGTCCGCTCGGGGTGGTCGACCCGCGGGCTCGGTGTGGTGGGCCCTCAGGGACGGAGCAGGGCTTTGCCTGCGATCTCGCGGTTCTCCAGGGCGGTGTGGGCGTCGGCGGCCTTGTCGAGGGCGAACTCCCTGCCCACCACCGGGTGCAGGTGCCCGGCGGCGGCCTCGGCGAGGACGCGTTCCTGGCGGGCGCGGCGGCCGTCGGCGAAGTCGGCGAGCTGTGCCACGCCGCGGACCTCCACGCCGGGGGCGGAGCGGGTGACGGGGCGTCCCGCCCGCGTTGCCGTAGCCGGAGTAGCGACCGCCCTCGGCGACCAGCCCGAACGCCTCGGCGCCCAGGGTTCCGCCGACACCGTCGACCACCACGTCGATCTGGCCGACCCGGCGCCGGAGCGCGTCAGCCCAGCCGGGCTCGCCGTAGTCGACCGCCAGGTCTGCCCCGAGGGAGCGGACCAGGCCGAGCTTGGGTCCGCGCGCGGCCCCGATCACCCGCGCCCCCGCCCGGTGCGCGAGCTGCACGAGAACCGAACCGGCCCCGCCCGCGGCGGGCAGGACCAGCACGGTTTCGCCCGGGCTCACCCCCACCGCCTCGACGAGTGCGAGTGCCGTGCCGCCGTCGTGCAGGAGGGCCATCGCGTCGGCGAGGTCGAGCCCGTCGGGCACCGGGACCAGCGACGGGACCGGCGCCGCGACTTCCGCGGCGTAGGTGTCGGGCCCGTCGACGAGCACCCGTCGCCCGACCCACGAGGGCGGTACCCCGGGCCCGACCGCCAGGACCCGGCCCGCGGCGCCGCGGCCGGGGACGTAGGGCGGGGTGGTGCCGAATGCCGGCGCGGCGCCTCGCCGGATCAGGGTGTCCAGGAACAACACCCCGGCCACCTCGATGCCCACCAGCACCTCGCCCGGCCCCGGCTCCGGCGTCGGCAGCTCCACGGGGCGCAGCACCGACGGTCCACCGAATTCGTCCACCCTGATCGCACGCATGCGATCAGGGTCCGACCTCAACTCGACGTCACGTCAAGGTCCTCCCCGTGCGGTGCCACCGTGACGGTCGTCCCGGCCGGGGTGTCGGGATGGATCACGGCGTGGTCGCCGTTCCCGAGCACCTCCACTCCCTAGGGGACGAGGACGACCTTGCCGGTGACGTGGCCGTCCTCGACGAGCGCCAGCGCGGCCCCGGCCTCGTCCAGCGGGCGGACCTCGCGCACCATCGTGTCGAGCTCGTTCTCGGCGACGAGCCGGGCCAGCGCGTCGAGCACGGCGGTGCTGCGGTCGCGGGTGACGTCGCGCCCGCCCAGCTGCGCGACCAGCGGCTTGTCCGCGATCGAGTACAGCGTCGCGGGTGGGACGAGCCCGGCCACCGCACGCAGCGCGTCGCCGCCGACGAGGTCCAGGGCCCCGTCGATCCCGCCCGGTGCTGCCGCGCGGATCCGGTCGGCGACGCCGTCGCCGTAGGCCACCGGCACAGCGCCGAACCCGGCGAGCAGGGCGTGCTTGCCGGGGCTCGCCGTGCCGACGACGGTCAGCCCGCGGCGGCGGGCCAGCTGCACCAGCGGCAGACCGACCCCGCCGCCCGCCCCGTTGACCAGCAGCGTCGCCCCGGCGGGGAGGTCGAGGTTGGTGAGGGTGTCCCAGGCGGTGCCCGCGGCGACCGGCAGCACCGCCGCCTGTTCGGGGGTGACCCCGGGTGGGCGGTGCGCGGCGAAGCCGGCGATGACCCGCGCCCGCGGCGCCCACCCGCCCTGCATGTCCGGGCAGCCGCCGAACACCTCGTCGCCGGGGGCGAACCCGGTGACGCCGTCGCCGACCTCCAGCACGGTCCCGGCGACCTCGCGGCCGAGCACGGCGGGCCCGGCGACGCCGTAGTCACCGTCGCGCATCCGCCAGTCGCCCGGGTTGACCCCGGCCGCCCGGACCCGCACGAGCAGCTCACCCGGCCCGGGTCGCGGCTCCTCGACCTCGACGAACGCCTGCTGCTCCGGGCCACCCGCCGCCACGAACCCGTACCCGCGCACCCGCCACCTCCGTGATCGTTCCTAGGGTCCCACGCTACGTCCGGCGGGCCCGGGCTGTGCGAAGATCACGATCCGGTATATCGTTAGCATATGCAACGGACTGTGCCGACCGCGTCCGAACGCCTCCTCCGGATCCGTGACCGGTTCGTCGCCTCCGACCCCGGCCTCGTCCGCCTCGTCTCGGCGGTCCGGGCCGTGCTGGCCATCGCCACCGCGCTGGGCGTGGAGTACCTCGTCGCGACGGCGACGGGCACCCCGCCGCTGGTGCCGATGATGCTCGGGGCGGTGGTGGCGATGCTGTCCTCGTTCGGGGTCGTCGACGCCACCCGCGCCGGGCAGGCGGTGACGCTGTGCTTCCTGGGACTGTCGATGCTCGCCGGGATGGGCGTGGCGCTGCTCGTCGACCGGAACCGGCTCGCGTCGCTGACCGCGTTCGTCGTGGTCGTGTTCGTCGCGGTCTGGGTGCGGCGCTTCGGGCTGCGGTTCTTCGTCTGCGGCATGGGCGGGTTCATGGGCTACTTCTTCGCCCTGTTCCTGAGCCTGCGCCCGGAGATGCTGCCCGGGGTGGCGTTCGTCGTCGCGGTCGCGATCGCCTGGGTGATGCTGCTGACGCTGGTGCTGCTCCCGGTCCGCAACGACCGTGTGCTCCGCCGGATGCTGCGCTCGTTCGAGGCGCGGCTCGCCGGTCTCGCCGGGACCGTGCTGGCCCTCGCCGAGCACGCCCCGGGTACCGCCGGGCGGGCCCGCGTCGAGGCCCGGCTGGCGAGTCTGCTGGTCCGCGTGAACGAGGCCGCGCTGGTCATCGACGGGCAGCTGGGGACCCCGGCCGCCGTCGCCGACGACGACGCCGCCCGGATCGTCCGCCGGGCGGTGTTCGACGCCGAGCTGGCCGTGACCGCACTGACCCGGGTCGGGCCCGACGCCCTCGACTGCGACGACGCCCGTGCGGTCCTCACCGCCCTGCACGGCGGCCGCTGGGACGCGGTGCGCGAACGGGCCGGACGGGTCGCCGACCGGGTGGCGGCCCCGGCGCCGCGCCGGCTCGCCGTCGACGCGACGGTGCTCGCCGACGCCCGCGCCGAGTGGACCGCCGCCCTCGACGCGGTGCGGGAGGAGGGCGCCCGCGACACCGCGTTCGCCCCCGCCGTTCAGCTGTTCGGGGGCAACCTGCCCGGCTCGGCGGGCACGGTGACCCGGTTGCACCGCCCGCCGGACCCCGGCCGCCCCGCCTCACGGCTGTCGCTGACCACCCGCCAGGCGGTGCAGGTCGCGGTCGCCACCGCCCTCGCGATCGCGGTGGGCGACGCGCTGTCCGAGCAGCGCTACTACTGGGCGGTGCTGGCGGCGTTCATCGCGTTCACCGGCACCGCGACCGTCGCCGAGACGGTGCGCAAGGCGGCACACCGCATCGTCGGCACCATGATCGGCCTGGTCGGCGCGATCGCGCTCGTGCCGGTGCTGGGACCCGACGTCGCCGTGGTGCTTCCGGTGATCCTGCTCAGCATGTTCGGCGCGCTCTACCTGTTCCGGCTCTCCTACGCGCTGATGATCTTCTTCATCACGCTGATGCTCGGCGAGCTCTACGCGCTGCTCGGGACCTTCACGGTGGACCTGATGGTGCTGCGGCTGGAGGAGACCGTGACCGGCGGCCTCGTCGGCTGCGCGGTGTCGGTGCTCGTGCTGCCCACCCGGACCCGGTCCGCCGCGGAGGAGGCCCGGCGCGGACTGCTCGACGCGCTGGCCGAGCTGCTGGGCACGGTCGACCGTGCGCTGCGCCGACCCGGCCCGTGCGAGGACCTACGCGCCGTGGCGCGCACACTCGACGCCGCGCTGCACCAGACGCTGCTGCTGGGGCGCCCGCTGGCCCGGACCTGGCTGGGCTCCACCCACCGCGACGTCGTGCACGAGCTGACCGCCTGCACCGCCGTCGCCGAGCACGCGCGGCGCCTGGCCCGCTCCGCCGAAGGGGTGTCCGGGACCCCGGCACTGACCGCGGCCTGCGCCCGGCTCGCGCAGCTCACCGCGGACGCCGTCGCCGGGCGACCGGTCCCCGCGGGCAGCTGCGCGGGCGTGCTCGACCTGCTGATCGGCCCGGCCGGCGGGACCGGGCGCGGTGCCGCGCTCGCCCGTGAGGCGGGGCTGCTGGCCGCCGAGCTCCCGGCGCTGCTGGAGACCGGCGACGACGGGTCCGTCCCGGCCACGGTCGGGCGGGTCCGCGGCCCCGACGGCGCCCCCGCCGCGGCGACGGTCACCGTCGTCGACGGGGCGGGCCGCCAGCTGGACCGTGTCACCACCGGCGACGACGGCGGGTTCGCCGTCCGCGTGCCGGCCGGGACGCACCTGCTCGTCGCGGCCCCGGCCGTCGCCGGGCCCGTGCCGCACGGTGAGCACGTGCACCTCGCGCCGGGGACGGTGCTGCCGGACGTGGTGCTGGCCGCGCCCCTCACCCGTCCGGCGCCGGCGCCCGTGCCCGCGGGGGGCAGGCTCCCGCTGCGCGGACCGGCACGGGCGGTCGGGCGGGCGTGCGTCGGTCACGCCTGAGGACGGGCGCTCAGGTCGGTGGGGCCGGCTCACCGTCGCGCTCCGCGGCGAGCGCCTTCCCTGCGCGGACGAGCACGTCGAGCTGGGCGGTGTTGTACAGCTCGCGCATCGCACGGCCGAGGGTCTGCTCGGCCCGCTGCTCGCCGATCGGCGCGTCGGTGTTCGGCGCGACCAGACCGGGATGGGTCTCGTAGAGCGCGCGCATGTACGGCACCATCCGGTCGGCGAGCTCCTGGCGGGTGGCCTCGTCGGCGTCGGCGGGGAGCGTGTCGAACCGCTCCTGCGCCGGGTCGGGTCGGGCCTCGGCCAGCATGTCCGCGACGGCCTGCAGCCGCTCCGAGCCCAGCACCCGCGGCAGGACGAGGGTGAGCGACCGGTCGGCGTCGGACATCGGCTGGTCCGCGGCCCCGGCGAACTCGGCGGGCAGGTCGGTCGGTGCGGCGCGGTCCAGGATCAGCGCGAGCTCGGCGCGGGCCTGCTGCAGCCGCTCGATGGTGGCGGCCAGCTCGGCGTCCAGCGCGCGGGCGGCCTCCTCCGGATGCGTCCCGACATCGTTCATCTCCGAGATCTGGGCCAGCGAGAACCCGAGGTCGACGAGCCGCTTGATCCGCAGCAGCCGCACCAGGTGCGCCACCCCGTACTGCTTGTAGCCGTTCGCGCGCCGATCGGGCTCGGCCAGCAGGCCGATCTCGTGGTAGTGCCGCACCGCCCGCAGGCTGGTCCCCGCCAGCTCGGCGACCTCACGGGTGCTCCAGGTCACGACGTCCCCCTCGTCCGGTTCCTGCTCCGCCCTCCACCTTGCCGCATCCGTCGTCCCGTCGGCGGGCAGACCCGGGTCCGGCCGGGATGCCAGACTGCGCCGGGGGAGGTCGGCGTGCCGGGCCCGCTCCGACCCCGGTCGACGACACCGTCGCCCGGACCGTCCGTACCCGCGAGAGGACCTGGCTGTGACCGAGCACCTCATCCGCTACTCCGGCCGCGGCGGGTTCACCCCCGGCGTCGTCGCCCGGGCCCACGGCAGCACCGTCACCTTCGAGGACGGCCGCGAGCTGCTCGACTTCACCTCCGGTCAGATGAGCGCGATCCTCGGGCACGCGCACCCGGAGATCGTCGCGACCGTCCGCGAGCAGGTCGGCCGGCTCGACCACCTCTACAGCGGCATGCTGTCGCGGCCGGTGATCGAGCTGTGCGAACGGCTGTGCGCCTCGGTCGGCGGCGGCCTGGACCGGGCGATGCTGCTCACGACCGGCGCGGAGTCCAACGAGGCCGCGATCCGGATGGCCAAGCTCGTCACCGGCCGCCACGAGATCGTGTCCTTCGCCCGGTCCTGGCACGGGATGACCCAGGCCGCGGCGAACGCGACCTACGTCGCCGGCCGCGCCGGCTACGGGCCCGCCGCCCCCGGCAACTTCGCGCTGCCGGTACCCGACCGCTACCGCCCCGACCTCGTCGACGACGCCGGGGAGCTCGACTGGCGCCGCCAGCTCGACCTCGGGTTCGCCCTGATCGACGCCCAGTCCGTCGGCAGCCTCGCGGCCTGCATCGTCGAGCCGGTGCTGTCCTCGGGCGGGGTCGTCGACCTGCCGCCGGGCTACCTGGCGGCGCTGCGCGACAAGTGCCACGAGCGCGGGATGCTGCTGATCCTCGACGAGGCCCAGACCGGTCTGTGCCGCACCGGCGACTGGTACGCCCACCAGCGCGACGGCGTGGTCCCCGACATCCTCACCCTGTCCAAGACGCTCGGGGCGGGCCTGCCGCTGGCCGCCGTCCTCACCACGGCCGCGATCGAACAGGTCGCGCACGAGCGCGGCTTCCTGTTCTTCACCACCCACGTCAACGACCCGCTCCCGGCCGCGGTCGGGCTCACCGTGCTCGACGTGCTCACCCGCGACCGGCTCGACCTGCGCGCCCACGAGCTGGGCTCGCTGCTCCAGGACGGTCTGCGGGACCTGGCCCGCACGTCCGGGACGATCGGCGACGTCCGCGGCCGCGGCCTGCTGGTCGGGCTGGAGCTGGCGGGCTCCGACACCGATGCGCTCGGTGCGGCCGTCACCATGCGGTGCGCCGAGCTGGGGCTGCACATGAACATCGTGCAGCTGCCCGGCATGGGCGGGACGTTCCGGATCGCGCCGCCGCTGACCGCGACCGAGGACGAGATCCGCCGCGGTGTGGAGATCCTGGGCACGGCCCTGGGCGAGGCGGGTCGACGCGGGTGACCCGGGGGCCCGTCAGCCGGCCGTGACGAGCGTGCGGTCACCGTCGGGCCGGGCCCGGACCGCCGCCCCGGCCGGGTCGCCGTCGAGCAGCTCCAGCAGCTCGTCGTCGTCGCCGCGCCCGACGAACCGCGCGCCACCATCGTCGAGCCGGCCGACGACGACCGCGTCCCGGCTGCCGTCGCGGCGGTGGCGCACCGTCCAGGTCTCGACGGTCGCCGCCCCGTCGGCCGCGGTCGTCGTCGGGACGGTGGCGACGGCGTCGAGCCGGGCCTGGATCGCGGCGCTGTCGTCGTCGCGCCAGGGGGTGGGGCGCGTGGAGTAGACCCCGGCGGAGTACTTCGACAGGAACCCGCCGTTCGCCCCGACCAGGCCGTAGGTGCCCGGGTCGGCCCGCAGGCGTCGCACGACCTCGGCGATCGCGTGCATCGCGTAGTCGTTCCCCGGCCCGCCGAAGAACGGCAGCCCACCGGTGACGGTGAGCCCGCGCGGGTCGTCGGCGGCCAGACCGAGCGGGTCGGCGACGCTGGACACCGCGATCGGGAAGCAGGAGTACAGGTCGATCGCGGACAGGTCGTCCACACCGGTCCCGGCCAGCTCCAGGGCGTGCCGTACGGCGGCCTCGGCTGCCGGGTAGGCGCCCAGGTCGGGGCGGTCGAGCACGGCCTTCTCGGTGAGGTCGGCGTGGCCGTGCAGGAACACCCACCGTTCCGGGGCGATTCCCAGGTCCTGGGCGGTGCCGACCGAGGTGAGGACGACCGCGGCACCCTGGTTGACCTGGTCGCGCGAGACCAGGAACCGCGGATACGGGTCGGTGATCATCCGGTTCCGGTCGTCGACGGTGACGAGTTCCTCGGCGGTGCGGACGCGCGGTGCGGCGGCGTGCGGGTGCCCGGCGGCGACCCGGGTGAACGGCGCGAACAGCGCGCCCATCCCGCGGGCGTAGGCGTCCCGGTCGAGCCCGAGCCGGGCCCGGCGGGCGTTCTCGCACAGCGCGTAGTAGCCGGCCGGGGTGCGCACGCCGTGCTCCCCGGCGACCGGGCTGCGCAGCTCGGAGCCGTACCCGCGGTCCTCCAGCGTGCCGCCGACGTGCTCGCCGTGGTCGGGCCGCTCGTCGGTGGGGCGCGACATCATGTGCCGCATCGTCGACATCGCCTCGGCCCCGACCAGAAGCACCGCGCCGGCCTCGCCGCGGGCGATCGCGCCGGCGAACTCGGTGACCAGCCGTTGCGGGGACTGCCCGCCGACGACGTCGAGCACCGCCCGCTCCGGGTCGGCGCCGCCCCGGCGGGCGACCGCGCGCGGGTAGTTGTCCGCCCGGCCCAGCGGCGCGACGGCGCCCGGGAGCGACATCTCGAACTGCCGCACCCCGGCGACGACGGTCAGCGCCGCCGCGACCGCCGACGGGTCCGCGCCGGTGTCGGCGAGCGCCGCGGCGGCCGCGGCGGCCCCGAGCCCGACCGGCGACAGGGCGGCGTAGCCGGGCTCGCCGATCCGCTCGGAGGCCTCCCCGACCCCGACGACGACGGGTGTGCGCGGGTCGAGGCTCATCGGACCAGTCCCGCGAGCGCGGCGATGCGCTGCTCGCACCCGCGCGCCATCTCCCGGGTGATCTCGCCCGCGCCGCGCAGCTCGGTGAACGCGCCGACGACCTGCCCGACGAAGAACGACTGCAGCTCCTGCGCGCCCGCGTTCCCGGCGTCGGCGGCGGCGTCGATGCTCGACCAGGCCTGCAGGGTCAGCAGCGGCTGCAGCGGCATCGGCAGCGGCGCCGGCGCGCCGGGTGCCTCCCAGGCGTCGTGGTAGGCGCTGCGCAGCTGCCGGGCGGGCTTGCCGGTACGGGCGGGGGAGCGGACGGTGTCGCCGCTGCCCGCGGCGAGGAACTTGCGCTTCACCGACTCCGGCGCCACGTCCTCCACACTGGACAGCCACACCGAGCCGCACCACACCCCGGCCGCGCCGAGCGCGAGCGCGGCGGCCATCTGGTCACCCGAGGCGATGCCGCCGGCGGCCAGCACCGGACGGTCCCCGGCGATGCCGACGATCTCCGGGGTGAGCACGGTCGTCGCGATCGTGCCGGTGTGCCCACCGGCCTCGGTGCCCTGCGCGACGAGCACGTCGACCCCGGCCGCCAGCTGCCGTTCGGCGTGCCGCCGGGTCCCGACCAGGGCGGCGACGGCCATCCCGGCGTCGTGCGCGCGCTCCACGAGGTGCGGTGGCGCGGTGCCGAGCGCGTTCGCGACGAGCGCGGGCCGGTGCGCGAACACGGCGTCGAGCTGGGCCTCGGCGCCGCGCCGGCTCATCCCTGCCGCGATCGCGTCCCGCCCGGGGTCGGCCGGCAGCCGTGGGATGCCGTAGCGGTCCAGCAGGTCGTCGACGAACGCGAGGTGTTCGGCCGGGAGCTGTGCGCGCAGTGCGGCGACCAGGTCCTCCCGGTCGGCGCCGGGGTCGGCGGTCTTCTCCGGGACGAGCAGGTCGACGCCGTAGGGCCGCCCGTCGAGCTGCTCCTCGATCCAGTGCAGCTGCGCGTCGAGCTCGTCGGCGGTGTACGACACGGCCGCGAGCACCCCGAACCCACCGGCCCGGCTCACCTCGGTCACCACCGCGGGGGACCGGTTGAACCCGACGATCGGGTGCTCGACGCCCAGCAGATCGGTCAGCGCTGTCCTGATCACACCGCCGAGCCTATTACGGACGGCCAGCGTCCAGAAGTGGGTCGGTGGTCACAACGACGTCTGGCAGGATCGCCGCCGTGCCCCCGTCGCCGCGCCGCAGCGGACGTCCGCGCGACCCGGACGTCGACCGTCGCGCGCTCGCCGCCGCCCGCGAGGTCTACGGCGAACGCGGCTGGTCAGGGCTGTCGCTGGAGGAGGTGGCCCGCCGGTCGTCGATCGGGAAGGGGTCGCTGTACCTGCGCTGGCCGACCCGGGCCGCGCTGCTGGTGGCCGCGGTGCGCGACCGGGCCCGGTTCGTCGCCGACATCGACACCGGCTCCCTGCGCGAGGACCTGGTGACCTTCGCCGAGCAGTGGACGGCGTTCGCCACCAGCGACGACGGTCGCCTGGTCGAGCGGCTGCTCGTCGACTCCCACCGGGTCCCGGAGATCGCGGCCGCGCTCGCCGACGACGCCTACCCCGAGCACGTCCGCGGCGCCCGGACGATGGTGCGCCGCGGCATCGACCGCGGCGAGCTCCCGGCCGGGACCTCGGTGGCGCTGGTGGCGGACCTGGTTGCGGGGGCGGTGCGCAACCACGTCGCGACCACCCCCGCGCACCTCGCCGCCCGCGACGGCGGCCGCGGCTACGCGGCTGCCGTCGTCGACACCGTCCTGGCCGGGGTACGGGCGCGGGCTCAGCCCTCGCCGTAGGCGGCGTCGGTCGGCTCGGTCAGGCCGGTGCCGGCGGGCCCGGTCCGTAGTAGGTGTGCCCGGTGGGTGTCGTGGTGGCCACGGTCCCGTCCGGGGCGCGGGCGACGTGCCAGCCGGGTTGTTCGCGTACGTGGTTGTGGAACTCGCACACCCCGCGCCCGTTCTCCAACGTGGTGGGCCCACCGTCGGCGGCGCGTTCGATGTGGTCGAGGTGGCGGACGGGGGCGTCGCAGTACGGTTCGGTGCAGCGGTGGCCGGCCCGGGCCCTGACCAGGGTGGCGAGCAGCCCGGTGAAGGTGCGCTTGCGGGAGTCGCCGCCGATCACGATGCCCTGGTCGGTGAGCAACCGGCGAACCGACGTGGCACCGTCGGAGGTGGCGAGCAGCTCGACCGGGACGGGCCCCAGCCCGGGGATCTCCGCCGGGAGCGGCGACCCGGGATCGAGGAGCGCCTGCACCGGCACGGTCACCTGGACCTCCAGGTCGACCGCAGTCGCGGACCTCTGCCCGGTGACGCGTTCGACGAGTGTGTCGGCGGCGACCTGTCCGCGGGTGCGGGTCAGCGGCTCGGGGCTCACCGAGAGTTCGGTGAAGGCCCTCTGCAGGGCGGCGAGGCAGGCCGCGCCCTGCTCGACGGGGACGTAGGCGGTCAGGTAGCTCATGGCGTCCGGCGCCGGCCGGAGGGTGACCCGTCGTTCGGCTCTGGCGGCGTGGACGCGGGCGCGGAACCGGTCGGGGACGAGCTCGGCGACCAGCCGCCGGGTCATCGCGCGCAGCCGGCCGATCCCGAGCCGTGCGAGGTCCCGGTGCGCGGCGAGTCGGGCGTCCACCGCGGCCCGCTGGGCACCGGTCAGGCCGCGGCACTCGACGGCGACCGCGGCCACCTTCGCGGCGCTGAGCTCGCCGACCACGTGCAGCTCCCGGACGTGGTCCAGCCCGTCGTGCAGGTCACGGGCGTTCGCGACCCGGGCCCGTGCCTCGCCGGTCGGGATCCGGCAGGCCAGCTGGACCTGGGCGACCACACTGCGGTGGAGCTTCCCGGGGTCGGCCCCGTGCCCGGCGGTACCGGCGTCGGCGAGGCGGTTCTCGACGTGGGCGCGGGCGAAGGCCCGGACCCGGGTGGCCTGCAGCGCGGCGAGCGAGGCCTGGAGGGACTCGATCTGGCGGACCTGGTCGACCAGCTGGGTCTCGGTGCACCCGGACAGGTCCTCGTGCGCGGCGTCCTCGACGGCGATCTGGGCCAGCAGCAGGTCGACCCGCAGGAACCCGCCCGCGCCCGTACCGGGGCAGTGGGTGGGTGGTTCCTGGACGGCGGTCACGACGTCGACGATACTCGAACATGCGTTCGATCCGCTAGTCCGTGGTCGCGAGCCGCGACTGTGCTGTCTCAGGACAGTCGCGAGCCGCGACCGGGGCGGGCACGGGGGAGCGGCCTCAGCCCCACTTCTCCCGCACCGAGGTGAACACCTTCTGCCCGTGGGAGAACTCCACGACGTTCCCGTCCGGATCGGTCAGCGCGCAGATGTACCCCACGGGCCCCGGCATCTGCCGGGGTTCCCAGTGCAGGCACCCCGCGTCCCGGGCGCGGTCGGCGGCGGCGTCGACGTCGGCGCGGGTCGGCACCTCGATCCCCAGGTGGGCGAAGGGACGCAGCAGGCCCAGCTCGCCGCCCTTGTCGGCGTCGAACGACACCAGGACCAGCACCATCGGCGTCTCGACCTGACCGGCGTTGGACAGCCAGGCGCTCCGCCCGGCGTCGTCGGAGAAGCGCTCGACGACCGTGAGGGGTGTCATCGTCGTGTAGAAGTCGATGGCGGCGTCGAGGTCGCCGGTCGGCAGCGCGACGTGGGTCCACCGCGCCTCGGTCAGCTGTGCGTCGGTCACGGGGATTCTCTACCCGACGACGCCGCGGTCGTGCAGCCCGCCGATGGTGCGCTCGTCGAGGCCGAGGACGTCGGCGAGCACCTCGTCGGTCTCCCGGCCCAGCTCGGGGGCGGCGCCGGCGTCGCCGTGGTCGGCGTCCCACCGGATCGGCGAGCGTGCGGTGATCCCGGTGGCGCCGCCGGGCAGCGCCAGGTCCGCGAGCAGCGGGTGCCCACCTGCGCGGTGCTCGGCGACCACGTGCGTCATGCCCTGGTAGCGGCCCCACAGCACCCGCGCGGTGTTGAGCTCGGACTCGACGGTCGCCGAGTCGCGCGCGGCGAACCACGGCCGCAGCACCGCCGCGATCGTCTCGCGCAGCCGGTAGCGCTCGGTCTCCGAGGACAGGTCGGCGTCGAGCGCGGGCTCCAGGGCGGCGAACACGTCGCCGGTCCCGGTGACCGACACCAGCGCGTTCCACTGCGCCGGGGTCAGCGCGACGACCATCACCCGGTTCCCGTCGGAACAGGCGAAGTCGACGCCGAAGCTGCCGTAGACGTGGTTGCCGTGCCGCGGCCGCTCGTGCCCGCGCTCGGCGGCCTCGGAGAGCCAGCCCAGGTTCGCGACCCCGGCCAGCGCCACGTCGGACAGCGCGATCTCGGAGTACACCCCGGCGCCGGTGCGGGAACGCTGGTACACCCCGGCGAGCACGGCCGTCGCGACCGACATGCCGGTGACCAGGTCCCACGCCGGCAGCACGTGGTTGACCGGGGCCGCGCCCTCCTCGCTGCCGGTGATCTGCGGGATCCCGGCCTCGGCGTTGACGGTGTAGTCGACGGCGGGACGGCCGTCGGGGTAGCCCTGCACGCGCACGTGCACCAGGTCCGGGCGACGTGCGACGAGCGCGTCGTTGGCCATCCAGCGGCGGCCCACGACGTTGTCGACGAGGACGCCGCGGTCCGGGCCCGGCGCCGTCGCCAGAGCCAGGACGAGCTCGCGGCCCTCGTCGGAGCGCATGTCGATGCTGATCGAGCGCTTGCCCTTGTTCAGCGAGGCCCAGTAGTAGGAGTCGCCGGTGCCGTTCCCGGCGGCGGGCCAGCGACCGTGGTCGGGGCCGCCGCCGAGCGGGTCGACGCGGACGACCGAGGCACCGAGCTGCGCGAGCGTCATGCCACCGGTGGGACCGGCGACGAAACTCGCGCACTCGACGACGTGCAGACCGGAGAGCGGGCGCGACATGTCGACCATCCTGCCCGGGCGTGCGCGGCCGGACGGCTCAGAGGTGGTCGATCAGCCGCTGACGGGCCAGGCGCTCGACCATCTCGGGGAGCGCGGCGGCGGAGACGACGTCGAGGTCGCGGTGCGAGCCGCGTACGACGTGGTCGACGAGGTCCTGGGGGAATCGGCCGGCGAACTCGGCGGTGAGCCGGTCGACGGCGCCCCGGACGGTGGGGTCGGTGACGGGTGGGTGGACGGAGGCCTGCACAGGAATGGTCGATTCGGTTGAGGTGGTGTCCGGTACGCGGCGGAGTGCCGCGCCGCGCGGGATCGCGCGGTGCCGGTACGGGGTCGTGGCACCGGCCGTGGCCGGGGCGCCGGGTCGGCGCCTCCCGGGGACGGTCCGGGCGGTTCGTCGGCCGCCGCGGCCGGAGTGTTACCGGGCACGGTCGACGTGCACCACCATATCGGACATCCTCCTCGCGCGTCGACCGATTACGCCGGCCCCTGCTGATCGCGGTCCAGGTGGACCTCGCGGTCCGGCTCCACCGCGGCGACCCCGGTGACCGCGCGCAGGGCGTCCGGGTCGGCGGAGGTGCCGACGACCACGCCGACCCCCGAGAGCACCTTCTCCACCTGCAATCCGACGGCCGCACAGGCCCGCGCGACGTCGTCGGCGACGTGCCCGTCGGCCACCGACACCAGCAGCCTCCCGGTCGTGGTCATCGGCCCGGGGCCCGGACGAGGCCCGCGCCGACGTCGCCCGAGGGCAGCGGCAGCCGCTGGGCGGCCTGGGTGAGCTGGGTCCACAGGTCCCGCCCGCGGGCGCCGGTGCGCTGCGACCACAGCGCCGCGATCCCGGAGACGTGCGGGGTGGCCATCGAGGTGCCCGAGATCGTGTTGGTGCGCTGGGGCATCGGCCACGACGAGTAGACGTCCACGCCGGGCCCGGCGATGTCGACCTGCCCGCCCTCGATCGCGGAGCTGGCCGCGGAGAAGTCGGCGATGGCCAGCGCGGCGTCCACCGCGCCGACCGCCATGATCGACGGGCTGTTCGCCGGGACGCCGACGAAACCGACGTTGCCGGTCGAGCGCTCGGCGTTGTTGCCGGCCGCGGCGACGATCAGGGTGCCCGCGTCGAGGGCGCGACGTCCGGCGTTCTCGTAGGCGGGGGAGACCTCGTTCAGGTCCGCGCCCAGCGACATCGACACGATGTGCGCGCCGGAGGAGATCGCCCACTCGATGCCCTCGAGGATGCCGGCGTCGGTGCCGGAGCCGTCGTCGCCGAGCACCTTCCCGACCAGGATCCTCGCCTCGTGGGCGATGCCGTAGCGGCGTCCCGAGCCCGGCGCGAGCGGCCCGCAGGAGGTGCCGGTGCAGTGCGTGCCGTGTCCCTGTACGTCGGCGACCTCCTGGCCGTCGACGAACGAGCGCGACTCGATCTGCCGGCCGGCGAAGTCGGGGTGGCCGAGGTCGAGGCCGGTGTCGAGGACGGCGACGGTGATCCCGGCGCCGGTCTCGACGGCGACGTCCGCGCCGGTGGCCTGCAGACCCCACGTGACCTGGTCGTTGTCGGCGAACCGGGTCGCGCCGGGCGCGTCGGCGGCCTCCGTCGCGGCGGCGCGCTCGGCCAGGAAGCCCGCCGCGTCGGCGAACCCGCGCAGGTAGTCGGCGCTGGGCCCGGACAGGGCGCGCAGCACGCGTTCGGGCTCCACGGACAGCACCCGGCTGTCGGCCCGCACCGTGCGCAGCCGCGCCGGGTCCAGCTCGGCGACGGCGACGCCGAGCCGGGCGAACAGGGTCGGGTGGGCCACCGGGGTGTCGTCGCGGCTGCTGGTCACCTCGGACAGCCCGGTCAGCTCCGCCACCGCCGAGCGGGTGGTGTCGTGGTCGGTCAGCAGGTCGTCGCTGAGCACCAGCAGGTACCGGCCGGTCAGCGTGCCTGCGGCCCGGCCCGGAACGGCCGCGTGCGGATCCACCATGTCGCCTCCGTCGATCGACGTCTCGGTCACCCATCGTGCCGCAGCGACCGCGCTCCGGCACGGTCTGCGGCCGCCCCGGCGCGTCCGGTCAGGATCTCGGCTCGACGGTGTCCGCCAGCAGCGCCTCGGCGACCACGTGCAGCTTCCGGTTCGTCTCGTGCGAGAGCCGGCGCAGCAGCGTGAACGCCTCGTCGGCGGAGCAGCCGCGCCGGGCCATGAGTGCCCCCTTGGCCTGCTCGATGCTGACGTGCCGGGCGAAACGGGCCCGCAGATGCGTGTTCTCGGTGTCCAGCGCGCGGGCCAGCGCCGCAGCGGCGAGGTCGCGGCCGTCGGGGCCGGGGCCGAGCAGGCCGGTCACGTCCTCGACGTGGTGCAGCACCCCGACCACTCGTCCGTCCGGGGCCGCCAGCGGGGAGTTCACCGTGACCCACAGCCGTTCGACGAAACCGGGCGTGCCGGTCGCCGCGGGCACGTCGTGGCGCCGGACCGGCAGGTGGTCGCGCTGCCCGAGGCGCAGCACCCGCGACAACGACGCCGTCAGCATCGCGACGCCGTCGGCGCCGGGCCGTCGCGGGTCGTCCGGCAGCGCCTCCGCGAGCGGCCGGCTGGCCAGCTCGTCGGGCGCGCGCAGGGTCGCGGCGCAGAAGGCGCCGTTCGCCCCCACGATCGTGAGCTCGCGGTCGAGGATCGCGTAGGGGGAGCGCGTGGCACGGAACGCGGGATCGTCGCAGCAGGCGCGCAGGATCAGCGCGTCCGAGGACCCGGAAAACATCTCGACCTCCGCCGCGCCGGAACGCGACGGTTCGGCGGATGCCGCAGCGAGCGGCACCGGAGGCCAGGCCCGGCGCGACCGGCAGATGGTGTCTGCGCGGGAACGGTTCCCGGGGGAGACCCGGGATGCCGGGCCGGTTGCTTGACCCTGCGTGCGTGCGCCCGGAACCTGACGGTTCGTGGACGTCGGCGAGAACGTTAAGACAGTGCGTCACGTGTGCTGACAGCGGGTGTCCGATTACGCCGGACGCCGCGTTCACTGAGGCTTATTCAGGCCCCGTGAAATAACGATCTAGCCCGGCGTGTCGGGTTGGGCGACAGCCCGTCCATCGCGAATATTGGTTTGCCGAATCAATCCGAGATGAACGGGCTGCCGCAGTATGTACTATACCACTGGTTTCCGGCGTGATGAAATTCAGGATCTTGTCGCTATAGTGTATGAGCAGGATCAGCGGGACGCGACGGAGGCACGTTTGTCTTGGCCGCCGGTTCTGGGGTTGTTCTGGTCGGCGGTGATCACGTTGGCGTATCTGCGCGGGAATCGTGTGCAGTGGGAGTTGGCGGAAACCTATGGGGTGTCGCAGTCGACGGTTAGTCGAGCGATCACGGGGGTGACACCGTTGCTGGCACAGGCGCTGCGGAGTGTCGTTCCGACGGCAGAGGAGCTTCGTGCCGATCGGCAGTACATCATCGATGGAACCTTGCTGCCCTGCTGGTCATGGGCCGCGGTGCCGGGTCTGTGGTCGGGCAAGCATCGCACCACCGGCGTCGTCGTCCAGGTCGCAGCCACCCTGGAAGGGCAGCTGTCGTGGATCTCCGACCCGACCCCAGGCTCCCGACACGACCTATATTGCCTCGACCAATCCGGCGCCCTCGACCACCTCGCCACATACCCCCCGATCGGCGATAAAGGATACATCGGGCGCGGCATGCTCACCCCGTTCAAAAAACCACCCGGCCGGGAACTTCTCGACTGGCAAAAAACATTCAACAAGAGCCTCAACCACACACGCGCCACCATCGAACGAGTCATCGCCCATATCAAAACGTGGAAAGTTCTCCACGCAGACTACCGGCGGCCCTACGCCACATTTAAAACGACAATCTCGGCAGTCATCGGACTCATCTTCTACACACTTACCTGACGGAGCCTGAATAAGCCTCCGTGACCGGATAGTCCATTCCATATACGAGATTACGGTAGGCTCGCGCCGACCCCACCCGACCGCTTTCCAGGAGCAACGATGCTCGGTCTGATGCAGGACCGTCCGCTGACGCTGCCGCACGTGTTCCACCGTGCCGAGCAGTACTTCGGGCACAAGGAGATCGTCACCGCCACCCCGGCGGGGACGGTCCGCACCACCACGGTCGCCGAGTGGGCCGTACGGACCCGGCGGCTGGCCACCGTGCTCGACACCCTCGGCGTCTCCGCCGACGGCCGGGTCGGGACGTTCTGCTGGAACACCGACCGGCACCTGGAGCTGTACCTGGCGGTGCCGTGCACCGGCCGGGTCCTGCACACGCTCAACCTGCGGTTGTTCCCCGACCAGCTCGTCTACGTGGCCGACCACGCCGAGGACGAGGTCGTGTTCGTCGAGCGCTCCCTGCTCGGCCTGTTCTGGCCGCACGTGGACCGGATGACCACGGTGCGCCACGTCGTCGTCATCGACGACGGCGCGCCGACCGAGATCCCCGACGACCCGCGGATCCGGCTCTACGAGGAGCTCCTGGCCGCGGCCGAGCCCTTCGCGGGCCGGTTCGTCGTCGACGACGAGAACACCGCCGCCGCGATGTGCTACACCTCGGGCACCACCGGCAACCCCAAGGGCGTCGTCTACTCGCACCGCTCGACGCTGCTGCACTCGCTCGCGACGTTGTTCGCCGACGGTGTCGGGCTCCGCGAGCGCGACGTGGTCCTGCCGGTCGTCCCGATGTTCCACGCCAACGCCTGGGGCCTGCCCTACGGCTGCCTGCTGGCCGGTACCTCGCTCGTGCTGCCCGGCCCCGGGATGACCCCGGACGCGCTGCTGTCACTGATCCAGGACCACCGGGTCACCGTCGCGGCGGGCGTCCCGACGATCTGGATGGGCCTGCTGCCCAAGCTCGGCGACTACGACTGCTCGTCGCTGCGGGTCCTGCTCTGCGGCGGCTCGGCGGTGCCGAAGTCCCTGTCCGAGGGCTTCCGTGCCGCAATCGGATTGCCGGTCCTGCAGGGCTGGGGGATGACCGAGACCTCGCCGGTGGCGACCCTGGGTGTGCTGCGCTCCCAGCACGACGACCTCTCCGACGACGAGAAGGCCACCGTGCGCGCCCTGCAGGGGCCCCCGGTCCCGCTCGTCGACCTGCGGATCGCCGACCCCGAGACCGGCGCCGAGCAGCCCTGGGACGGCACCAGCACCGGTGAGGTGCAGGTGGCGGGCCCGTGGATCGCCTCGGAGTACTACCGCGGCGAGGGTTGCGGCACTCAGTTCACCGCCGACGGCTGGCTGCGCACCGGTGACGTCGCCGTCGTCGACGGCCTGGGCTACGTCAAGCTCGTCGACCGCACCAAGGACCTGGTCAAGTCCGGTGGCGAGTGGATCAGCTCGGTGGAGCTGGAGAACGAGATCATGGCGCACCCGAAGGTCGCCGAGGCCGCGGTCATCGCGATCCCGCACGAGCGCTGGGTGGAGCGCCCGATGGCGTGCGTCGTGGTGAAGGCCGGCGAGACCCTCACCGCCGACGAGCTCATCGCGTTCCTCACCGACCGGGTGGCCAAGTGGTGGCTCCCCGACGCCGTCGAGTTCATCGACGAGGTGCCCAAGACGAGCGTCGGGAAGTTCTCGAAGAAGACACTGCGCGAGAAGTTCGAGGGCTACTCGCTGACCTGACCGGCCGTCTCGCGGTCCGTGGTCCCGGTGCGCGGCGCCGGGACCACGGCCGAGCCGCCCTGCTCGGGGATGACTCCGTCCGGGACGGCCGCGGTGGCCCCGGCGAGCAGGTCGAGGCAGTGCACCTCGCCGCACCCGTCGCCGACGACCACCGTCCCGCCCCCGACCGCGACCGCGGTCAGCGGCGCGTCGAGCGGAACCCGGCCGAGCGCGGTCGCCGAGGTCAGGTCCCACAGCACCGCGGAGCCGTCCGAGCCTGCGGTCACCGCGCGGCACCGGCCCGCACCGGCGGCCGCGGTCAGGTGCGCCGCGTCGGCACGCACCGTGGTCACCGTGGCCGACCCGGCCCGCCAGACGTGCACCCGGCCGTCGGCGTCGCAGACGACGCCGTGGCAGCCGTCGTCGTCGACGGCCACGGCCGTGACCAGCCCGGCCGGCAGCGCCACGATGGACACCTTCGCGGAGGCGGGCCGCCAGCAGACCAGCAGACCGTCCGCGGCGAGCAGCACGGTCGCCCCGCCGGGGGTCGGCGCGGCCACCCGCGGTGCCGACGGCAGTTGGGTGGTGCGGAAGGCACGCCCGGTGCGCGCGTCGCGCACGGCGACCGTGCCGTCCGGCTCACCGGTCACCACCAGCGCGCCCCGCCCGGCCAGCACACGGCCGGGCAGCGACACCGCCCCGGCCCGCACCCCGGTCGTCGCGTAGCGCTCCTCGACGGTCGAGGCCCCGGTGACGGCGAACAGCCGGGTGCCGGAGGGGTCGAACCACAGCGGGCCCGCGCCGGCCGGGACGCTCCAGCGGCGCGTGCCGGTGGCCGGGTCGTGGGCGAGCACCCCGTCGGAGCGGCGGCCGGCCGAGACGACCAGGCTCCCGGTCGCGGCGACCGCGCCGACCGCGGGGGAGACCCCGGCGGGCCCGCCGGTGCCCGGCCGGGCCCGTGCGGGGTCCCAGATCAGGACGCGGCCGTGGTCGTCCCCGGACGCGACGACGGTGCCCGCCGGGTCGGCGACGACCGCGCGGACCGCGGCACCGTGCCCGGCGAGCTCGGTGACCGGGCCGGAGCCGGTGGTCGGGACGAGCTGCACGGTCCCGTCCACCCGTCCGACGACGACCCGGCCCTCGCCGGCGCGCGCGGCCGCGGTGACCGCGACCTCGTCGCCGGGGACGTCGAGCCGCACCGCGTCCCGCGGCACCCCGTCGACCAGCGCGAACACGTGCAGGGCGCCGTCGGCGGTGGCCGCGAGCAGCTGTCCCGCCGTCGGCACGACCACGGCGACCACGGCGGGCCCGCCCTCCAGCAGCCCCAGCGGGGCCCCGCTGGCCGGGTCCCAGGACCGGAGCGTGCCGTCCACCCCGCCGGACACGACGGTGCCCTGGCCGGTCGCGGTCAGCGCGGTGACCGGGCCGACGTGGCCGTGGGCGACCGAGACGGCCGCGCCGCTGGTCACGTCCCACACCCGCACCGCGCCGTCGGCGCCGCCCGCGAGCACCCGGGTCGGGGAGGCCCCGGTCACCGCGAGCGCGGTCACCGGGCCGGACGGCCCGGCCAGGGCCGTGACCTCGGCGCCGCGGGCCGGGCCGTCGGTGGCCAGCACCCGCACGCCGGGGGTGTCCCCGGCGAGGGCGAGCAGACCGCCGTCGGGGGACAGGGCGACCGTCCGGGCGCGGGCCGCGGAGGTCGGCGGCCGCGGACCGTCGGGCCCGGCGAGCGGGTCCGGGGCCGCGTGTCCGGTCGCGGTGTCCCAGGCGCCGCTCTCGCCGGAGGCGTCGAGCGACAGCAGCAGGCCGTCCGGCCCGGCGAGCAGCGCGACGACCGCGTCGCCGTGGCCCTCCAGGACCCGGCTCAGCGCCGCCGACGGCGGCCGGGTGCGCCAGCGGGTGGTCAGCGCGGGGACACCCTGGGCGGCGAGCCGGGCCCGGGCCGCCCCGGCCAGTGCGGCCTCCCCGGCCAGGACGGCCCCGGCGAGCAGGTGTTGGGCGACCGGTGCGGTGCCGGAGCGGCGCAGGTGGTGCGCCTCGAGGTCCAGGACGCGGCGCAGCGCCTCGGGTGTCACCCCGTCCGGCGCGACGCCCGGGTGCTCCCCGTACGGCGGTTCGCCGGCGGCGATGCGCCGTTCCAGCCCGTCCCAGAACGTCTCGACGGCCATGCGTGTGAGCCCTCCCCGGGGTCGCGTTCGGTTACCTGTCGTGGCCCCGCACTCCATCGTTAACGCGGGAGGGGGTGTCGCCACCGAACCGGCGGTGACCGGCGGCGAGCCCTCGGTGACCGGCGCGCGGACTCTCGGTGTCGGAGGCGGGGGCCGGTGTCGGAGGTGGGGGCTACCGTCCGTCTCGTGCCCGCCACCACTCGTGCCCTCCGTTCGCTCACCGAGATCGCGGTGTTCGCGCCGCTGGTCGTCGCACGCCGCACCGCCCGGATGCTCACCTCGGGCTTCCCGCGCCCGGCACGCGAGGTCCGGGAGTTCCACCGGATGTGGGCGGAGAAGGTCGACGGGTTCTCCCGGGCCGCCGTCGTCCTGGCCACCTCGCCGCCGGGACCGGCGACCCTCGGGCGTGCGCTGGAGCCGATCCGCACCCGGGTGCGTGCCAACGCGCGCCGACTAGGCTGACCGCCCGGCGAGCACTCGGGGGTGCGGTGTGACGGAGGGGACGGCGGTCCGGCGCGGGCGGCGGCCGATGAGCGACCGCCGCCGCACCCTGCAGCGCCTGGAGATCTCCCGGGCCGCGATCCGGCTGTTCGGCGAGCACGGCGTCGCCGCGACCGGCGGGGAGCAGATCGCCGAGGCGGTGGGGCTCTCGGCACGCACGTTCTGGCGCTGGTTCCGCACCAAGGAGAGCTGCGTCGAGCCGGTGCTGAGCCTGGCCACCGACGCGTTCACCGCGAGCCTGGCCCGCTGGCCCGACGACACCCCGCTCGCCGAGCACCTCGCACGGGACTACGCCGAGCACCCCGATGCGGGCCCCGACGACGGTGACCTCGTCTTCGAGGTGATCCGGATGAGCCGTTCCGAGCCCGCGCTGCGCGCGATCTGGCTGGTCGTGCAGGAGCGGGCGGAGCCGGTCCTGGCCGGGATCCTCGCCGGCCGGTTCGGCCGCGACGCGGGCGACGTCGCCGTGCGGGTGCACGCCGCGGCGCTCAACGGGGCGCTGCGGGTCGCGACCGAGGACATCGCCGCCGCCACCGCCGACGGGCGCCGCCCGCCGGCCGCCCAGCTGCGCGCGCGGCTGTCGGCGGCCGTCGACGCCGCGATCCACGGCGTCGACGGCGAGCGGGCGGCCGGTCAGGGGCCGACCCGCAGCACGTGACCCTCGCCGTTCACCGCGACGAGCACCGACCCGTCCCCGGCCGCGGCGACCCCGGCGAACGGGGCGGGCCGGGTGGCCGCGCCGCTGCGGCAGTCGGCGGGGACGTGCGGCGGCCGGACGTCGAAGGCCAGCCCCGACGCCGCGACGGTGACCGTGCGGTCCACCGGGTCGATCCGCAGCAGGCGTCCCGCGGCGGCCTCGGCGCACCACAGCGCGCCCCCGGCGACGGCGAGTCCCTCCGGTCGGTGCAGCCCCGCGGCGAGGACGGTGCCGCGGTCACCGCCCCGGTCGCCGGCGGGGTCGCGGTCGAGCCGTGCGACCTGCCCGCCGCCGGTCAGGGTGGCGTACACGGCGCCGGTCGGGTCGACGGCCACGTCCACCGGCCCGTCGAGTCCCGTGGCGAGCACGGTCACGCTGCCGTCGTCGCCGAGGTGCAGGACCCGCCCGGCGCCGGTCTCGGCGACCAGCAGCCCGTCGGGGCAGGAGGCGACGCCGGTCGCCCCGGCCAGCCCGTCGGCCGCCCGGGTCCAGGCACCGGGACGGCCGCGCCACACCCCGGTCCCGGTGGTCACCACCGTGTCGCCGTGGTGCCGGGTGAGTCCGCGGATCCCGCCGCGGACCTCGGTGACGACGTCGCCGAGTGCGGTGACGGCGCCGCCACCCACCCGGGCCAGGGAGAAGTGGTCGGCGACGAGCGCGTCCGTCCCGTCGGCGGCCACGCCCCAGGGGCCGCAGAGTCCGGGCGGCAGCACCGTGGTCGCCGTGCCGTCGACGCCGACCCGGACCAGCCCGCCGTGGAAGGCACCGGTCACCCAGGCCGACCCGTCGGCGGTGAACACGACGTTGTCCGCGCCGCCGACGCCGGTGTCCAGGGTGGCGGTCACCCGACCGTCCTCCGCGGTCCACAGGGCGCCGCCGCCGTTGGACAGGACGCGAAGCCCGCCCCCCGGGTCGAAGCGCACGGCCACCGGCCGGTCCAGCCCGGCGAGCAGCCGCTCGGGGGCGCCGCCGTCCGGGTCGACCCGCCAGACCTCGCCGGAGAGCAGGTGCGGGTAGTACAGGAGCCCGTCCGGGCCGACCTCCATCGCGTTGCCGAGCGCGAGCCCGGTCGCGAGCACCCGCGGCGGCCCGCCGGTCGGGTCGATCTCCAGCAGCCGGCCGTCCGGGCACAGCTCGTTGACGAACAGCCGTCCGCGGTGCCAGGCGATCCCGTCCGGGGCGGTGATCCCGTCGGCGACGACGGTCATGGCCCCGCCGGGTGCCCGGCGCCACACCAGCCCCGCGGGCAGGTCGACGACGAACAGCTCGCCGTCGGCGCCGAACACGAGGTCGTCGGGCGCGGTGAGCGGCCCGTCCGGCCCGAGCACCGTCTCGAGCCCGCCGGTCGCCGGGTCGAACGCGGACACGGTGCCGCCGAGGAACTGCGCGATCCAGAGCCGTCCGTCCGGACCGGCCACGATCCCGTTGGACGCCCACAGCGGGTTCGGCGGGCACAGCGGCTCGGCACGCAGCCCTGGCGCGGTCCGCACGGGCCCCCGGTCCGGCCCGGCGACCGGGCGCACGCTCACGGGGCGCCGCCGGAGAGCACGTCGTCCATCCCGCCGGCGCGCCAGTCGCGCAGGATCTGGTGGAACTCGACCGGACCGCCGCCGAACTGCTCGGAGCGCCGTCGCGGGCGGCCCTCGGAGTTGTAGTAGCCGGGCGTGCACTCGGCGAGGAAACCCTGCTGGTCGCGGGCCCGCTCGCGGATCGTCGCGACCCACGCGGCCTCCGCCTCCGCGGTCGGTTCGACGATCCGCACCCCGCGCCGGGCGGCCTCGGCACAGACCGCCGCGATGTGCCCGGCCTGCTCCTCCAGCACGTGCGCGAAGTTCGGCGACGCCGAGTTCTGCCCGGCCCCGACGTGGAACAGGTTGGGGAAGCCGCGGCTGACCCAGCCGTGCAGCGTGGACAGCCCGTCCGCCCAGTGCTCGGCGAGGGTGACGCCGCCTCGGCCGCGGATGTCGGCCCCGGCCCGGGTGGCGGGGTCGGCGCCGAGCTCGAACCCGGTGGCGAACACGATCGCGTCCACCGGGTACTCGACGCCGTCGACCACCAGGCCGTCGCGGGTGATCCGCTCGACGCCCTGCCCGCCGGTGTCGAGCAGCGTCACGTCGTCCCGGTTGAAGGTCTGCAGGTAGGTGTCGCTGAAGGTGGGGCGCTTGCACATCTGGCGGTACCAGGGCTTGAGCGCCGCGGCCGTCGCCGGGTCGGCGACGATCGCGTCGACCCGGGCCCGGATCTCGTCCATCTTCTCGGCGTCGGCGATCTCCAGCGCCTCGGCCGGCTCCTCGACGCCCCGGGTCCGGGCGAGCCGCCGCGCGCCCCGGACCGGGGCGGTGTCGGTCCACTTGTCCGCGACGCCGTCGGGGCCGAACGAGCCGTGCGGCGCCGGACGCATGTCCATCAGGGCCAGGAAGTCCTCGCGGCGGCGTCGCTGCCAGCCCGGGGCCAGCGACCGCCACCAGGCCTCGTCGTAGGGGGCGTCGTCGCGGGTGTCGACCGACGACGGCGTCCGCTGCACGACGTAGAGGTGCCGCGCGGCCCCGGCCAGGTGCGGGACGCACTGGATCGCCGTCGCCCCGGTGCCGACCACGGCGACCGTGCGGTCGCCGATCCGGTCGAGCGGGCCGCCCCGCTCGTCGCCGCCGGTCCAGTCGTAGTCCCACCGGCTGGTGTGGAAGGTGTGCCCGGCGAAGTCGGCGATCCCGGGGATCCCCGGCAGCTTGGGCCGGTTGAACGGCCCGGAGGAGATCACCACGAACCGGGCGGTGACCGTGTCGCCGCGGTCGGTGCCGACCTGCCAGGCCGACGCGTCGTCGTCCCAGACCAGGGTGGTGACCTCGGTGCCGAACAGGGCGTCGCGGTAGAGGTCGAAGTGCTCGCCGATCGCGCGGGCGTGCGCCCGGATCTCCCCGCCCGGCGGGTAGCGACGGCTGGGCATCCCGCCCAGCTCCTCCAGCAGCGGCAGGTAGATCGAGCTCTCGATGTCGCAGGCGATCCCGGGGTAGCGGTTCCAGTACCAGGTCCCGCCGAGATCCCCGGCGACGTCGACGATCCGGATCCGCTCGTGGCCGGCCTGCCGCAGCCGGGCCGCGGCGACCAACCCGCCGAAGCCGCCGCCCACGACCAACACGTCCACCTCGTCACGGACCGGGTCGCGGTCGGTGGGCTCGCACCACGGGTCCTCGGCGTAGAAGCCGAACTCCCCGGTCGAGGACCGGTACTGGGCGACGCCGTCGGGTCGCAGCCTGCGGTCGCGCTCGGCGCGGTAGCGCTCCCGCAGCCGGTCCAGGTCGGCCGCGGTGGGGTCGGTGGTCCCGGTGGTCCCGGTCGTCGTCACGCTGGTGGCTCCCTCGGCATCGCATGATCAGCTGCCGCACCAGGGTGGCACGAACTGCCAAAAAGGCACTGTGAGACGAGCGTCTCGTGGTCGGCCCCGACCCGTCTCATTACTGTCGGGCAGTGACATGAAGACACTCGACGACACCCGACGCGGGCGGGCGCCGATGAGCGACCGCCGGCGCGAGCTGCAGCGCCTCGAGATCTCCCGCGCGGCCGTGGCGCTGTTCCGCGAGCACGGCGTGCACGCCACCAGCGGCGAGCGGATCGCCGAGGAGGTCGGACTGTCCGGCCGCACCCTGTGGCGCTGGTTCCGGACCAAGGAGAGCTGCGTCGAGCCCGTTCTCGCCCGCAGCATCGACGCCGTCGTCGCGACGCTGCGACGCTGGCCGGCGGGGGTGAGCCTCGACGAGCACCTGATCGCCGAGTACCGCCCGCCGGAGGACCCGCGCGACGCCGCCGACGCCGACGCCGCGATGGCCGTCATCGCGCTCTCGCGTACCGAGCCCGGTCTGCGGGCGGTGTGGCTGGCGGTGCACGAGCGGGCCGAGCCGGTGCTCGCCGAGGTGATCGCGGCCCGCGCCGGCCGCGAACCCGGTGACCTCGACGTCCGGGTGCACGCCGCCGCCGTCGCCGCCGCCCTGCGGATCAGCGGCGAGGACCTCGCCGCCGAGCTCGCCGCGGGCGTGCGGTGCGCCGACCCCGTCGACCGACTCGGCCGCGCCCTGCGCGCGGCCACCACGACCCTTCCCCGGGCAGGAGACCCCGCGTGACCACCACCCCGTCCCGTACCGAGCAGGTACCGGCGAGCCGGACCGGAGCGCTGATCGCCGTCCTCGTCGGCGCCGCGTTCGTGATGATCCTCAACGAGACCGTGCTGAGCGTCGCGCTGCGCGACCTGAGCGTCGACCTCGGTGTCCCCGCCACCACCACCCAGTGGCTGACCAGCGGGTTCCTGCTGACGATGGCCGTGGTCATCCCCACCACCGGCTACCTGCTCGACCGTTTCACCCCGCGGCAGGTCTTCCTCGCCTCGCTCGGGCTGTTCACCGTGGGCACCGCCGTCGCCGGGTTCGCGCCCGGCTTCGCGATGCTGCTCGTCGGCCGCATCGTGCAGGCGGGCGGTACGGCGATGATGATCCCGCTGCTGATGACCACGATCCTGCGTCTGGTGCCTGCCGAGCGGCGCGGCGCGACGATGGGCACGATCACGATCGTCATCGCCGTCGCGCCCGCGATCGGTCCGACGATCGGCGGCGCGATCCTGTCCGGTCTCGGCTGGCGCTGGATGTTCTGGCTGGTCCTGCCGCTGGCCGTGCTCGCGATGGCGGCCGGCGCCCGGTGGCTGCGCATCGACGGCGGCGGCCGCCCGGTCCCGCTCGACGTGGTCTCGGTGCTGCTGTCCGCCGTCGGGTTCGGTGGGCTGGTCTACGGGCTGTCCTCGCTGGGCGGCCACGGCGGCGGGGGGCTCCCGCCGTGGGTGCCGGTCGTCGGTGGGCTGGTCGCGTTGGCCGTGTTCGTGCTGCGCCAGCTGCGGCTGATGCGCGACGGCCGTGCCCTGCTGGACCTGCGCCCGTTCCGGCGACGCCAGTTCGTCGTGGCGCTGGTGCTCACCGCGCTGGTGCTGCTGTCGCTGATCGGCGTCGCGGCGGTGCTGCTGCCGCTCTACCTGCAGACCGTGCTCGGCACGAGCACGCTGGTCTCCGGGCTCGTGGTGCTGCCCGGCGGGCTGCTGCTCGGGCTGCTCGGCCGTCCGGTCGGCGCGCTGTTCGACCGCGTCGGGGCCCGGCCGTTGGTGATCCCGGGCGCGGTGCTGATGGCGGCCGGCCTGCTGCTGTTCTCCACCCTCGGCCCGGGCACCCCGCTCGGCGTGGTCGTGGCCTTCCACCTGGTCCTGATGGGTGGGCTCGCGCTGATGATGACGCCGCTGATGACCGAGGCGCTGGGCTCGCTGCCCGACGAGCTGTACTCCCACGGCAGCGCGATCCTCTCCACGCTGCAGCAGGTCGCGGGCGCGCTGGGGACGGCGTTGTTCGTCACCGTCGCCGCGCTGGGCTCGGCCGCCGCCGGGGCCTCCCCGGACGCGAGCGGGCTGCACGCCGCGTTCGCCGTCGCCGGTGGGGTCGGGGTGCTGGCCGTCCTGCTGTCGCTACTGGTCCGGCGCCGCGCCGCGGCGGAGACCCCGGTCGGCTGAGGGCGGGGCCGGCACCGCGGCGTCGACCACGGCCGCCGCGTCCCCGACGGCGATCGTGCCGGAGCTCAGCACCCGGCACACCGCGCCGCCACGGTCGTGCAGGGCGCGGCGCGCTCCCGGTCCGACGGCGGTCTCCATCACCCGGCAGGGCGCGGCCCGGCGCACCACCTCCAGCTCGACCCCGCCGAGCCGTAGCCGGGTCCCGGGTGTCGTCGGGACGGTGCCGTGGTCGAGGGTGACGGTGCGCCGGGTGCGGCCCGAGGGGACCGGCGCACCGAGCTCGGCGGCCGCGGCGTCGAGCTCGTCGCGGCTCTGCACCGACACGTGCCGGTGCCGGGTGCCGAAGTACCGGTCGCCGACGACGCCGCTGCCCGCGAGCACCTCGACCCGCTCGACGTCGTGCATCGGCCCACCCCGCTCCGCGGCGACGTGCAACCCGAGGACCTTCACTCCACCGTCACCGACTTCGCGAGGTTCCGCGGCCGGTCCACGTCGCGTCCGAGCGCGACGGCGGTGTGCCGGGCCAGCAGCTGCAGCGGGATCCCGAGCAGGATCGGGGCCAGCTCCGGCTCGGTGCGCGGGACCCGCAGCACGGCGTCGGCGAGCCCGGCGGGCAGCTCGGCGTCGGTCACCGCGATCACCGGCCCGCCCCGGGCCCGGATCTGCTCGATCGTGCCGACGTTCTTCGCGAGCAGCTCGTCGTCGGGCACCACGACGACGCTGGGCATGTCCGGTGTGACCAGTGCCAGCGGGCCGTGCTTGAGCTCGGAGGCGGGGTAGGCCTCGGCGTGGCAGTAGGAGATCTCCTTGAGCTTCTGCGCACCCTCCCGCGCGACCGGGCTGGCCCGGGTGCGTCCGACGAAGAACATCGACGACGCGTGCGCCCACCGCTGTGCGACCGCGGCGACCGTGCCGTGGGCGGCGTCCTCGGCGAGGACGGCCTCGACGTGGCGGGGCAGCGCGGCCAGCCCGTCGAGCAGCCGCCGCCCGTCGGCCACCGAGAGGTCCCGCACCCGGCCCAGCAGCACCGCGAGCATCGCGAACGTCACGCTCATGGTCGTGACGGCCTTGGTCGAGGCGACCGACACCTCCGGCCCGGAGTGCAGGAACACCCCGGCCCCGCACTCGCGGGAGATCGCCGAGCCGATCACGTTCACCGCGCCGATCACCCGGCCGCCCTTGCGGCGCAGCTCCTGCACCGCGGCGAGGGTGTCGGCGGTCTCGCCGGACTGGCTGACCGCGACGTAGAGGCAGTCCGGGTCGACGACCGGGTTGCGGTGACGGAACTCCCCGGCCGGTTCGGCCGCCGCCGGGATGCGGGCCAGCTGCTCGACCAGCCCGGCGCCGATCTCCCCGGCGTAGTAGGCCGACCCGCAGCCCAGGAACAGCACCCGCCGCACCCCGCGCAGCTCGCGGGGGTCCATCCCGAGCCCGCCGAGCCGGGCGGTGGCGAACCGGGTGTCGAGCCGCCCGGCCAGCGCCCGGCGGACGGCGTCGGGCTGCTCGGCGATCTCCTTCGCCAGGAAGTCGGGGTGCCCGCCGAGCGCGTAGTCCTCGGACCCGGTGTCGACGGTGGTCGGGCTGATCCGGGTGGAGCCCTCGATGCCGTCGGCGCGCACGGTGACGATCTCGCCGTCGTCGAGGAACACCACCTTCTGGGTGTGCCGTACGACCGCGGCGAGGTCGGACGCGACGACCATCTCCCCGTCGCCGATGCCGAGCACGATCGGGCTGCCGTTGCGCGCCACGACGATCTCGTCGGGGGTGCGGGCGTCGAGCACCGCGAGCCCGTAGGTGCCCTCGACGCCGGCGAGCGCCGTGCGCACCGCGTCGGCGAGGGTGGCGGCACCACCCTGGAGCGCCTCGCCGACCAGGTGCGCGAGCGCCTCGGAGTCGGTGTCGCTGCGCAGCACGACCCCGCGGGCGGTGAGCCCCGCACGCAGCGCTTCGGCGTTCTCGACGATGCCGTTGTGCACGATCGCGACCCGCCCGGACGCGTCGGTGTGCGGGTGCGCGTTGGCCTCGCTCGGCTCGCCGTGGGTCGCCCACCGGGTGTGCGCGACGCCCGACCGGCCCGGGGGAGGGGCCTCACCCAGCAGTGCGCGCAGGTCCTCCACCCGTCCCGCGGTGCGCCGCACCGTCACCTTCCGGCGGTGCGCCACCGCCAGGCCCGCCGAGTCGTAGCCCCGGTACTCCAGCCGGGACAACCCGTCGAGCAGCACGCCCGCGGCCTCCCGCGGCCCCACGTAACCCACGATCCCGCACATGCACGTCCCTCTGTCGTCGTGTCCGTCGTGTCCGTCGTGTCCGTCGTCGTGTCAGCCGTAGACGATCCGACGCAGCCGCCGCTGGGAGACGTCCCCGGGGGCGACCACCCGCGCGGCGAGCTCGGCCGCGATCCGCGGCCAGATCTCGTCGTTGCGCCGGTCGCGGGCCTGGAGCTCGCGGTGCCGGCGACGGACGAACTCCTCGGTGGTCTCGCCGAAGTAGGCGACGACGTCGGCGACCACGCGGGCCGCCACCGGCTCGGTGAGCCCGGTGGTGGCGGCCACGTGTCGCACGAGATCCGGATCCACGCCGTCGATCCTGACCGGGTGCGGGACGAAGGGCCAGAACTCTGCCCGGAATCGGGCAGGGATCAGCGATCGCGGGCGATCCGGAAGGTGAACTCCAGCAGTCGCCACTCCCCGTCGGGCTCGACGCCGTCGGGCATCGGGCCGGTGCGTGGGGCGAACTCCACCACCAGGTCGTCCTTCACCCCGAACACCGTGTCCGAGTCGAGGTGCTCCCCACCGGCGACGAACAGCTGCGTGATCAGCCTGCGGTGGCCCGGTGCCTCGATGAGGAAGTGCAGGTGGGGGGCCCGGAAGGGGTGCCGTCCGGTGGCGTCCAGCATCTCCCCGACCGGGCCGTCGGCGGGGATCGGATAGGCGGCGGGCAGGATCGAGCGGAACCGCAGCCGGCCCGCGTCGTCGGTGCGGAACCGGCCGCGCAGGACGGGGCCCTCGGTCTCGGGCAGCTGCAGGTCGTAGAAGCCGTCCTCGTCGGACTGCCAGATGTCGACGACCGCCCCCGGCACCGGCTCGTCATCGGTGTCGGTGTCGGTGACGACGACGTCCACCCACAGCGGGGTGCCCTTCTTCCCCGCGGAGACGTCGGTTCCCTGGTCGAGCTCGGGCGGTCCGTCGGTGTAGAACGGCCCGAGCACCGCCGAGGACGTCGTGTCCGGGGTGCGGGAGTTGGTCAGCACGTCCACCACGCTGGACAGCCCCAGGGTGTCCGACAGCAGCACGAACTCCTGGCGCCGCTCGTCGGTGACGTGTCCGGCGCGGGTCAGGAAGTCGATCGCGGTCTGCCACTCGTCCTGGGTGAGGTCGTACTCGCGCGCGTAGCCGTGCAGGGTGGCGGCGAGCCCGGCCAGCAGGGTCCGCAGCCGTTCGTCGGGCCCACCGAACGATGCGGTGACCTGCGCGGTCAGTGCGTCCAGGGTGGCGCGCACCGGGTCGCCGGGCCGCTCACCGGCCCAGGCCCGCCCGAGCAGGGCGCGCACGCCGTCACGGGTGACCGGCACCGGGTTCGGGTACGGCCGCGCGACGGCCTGCTCGGCGAGCCGGTCCAGGTCGGCCTCGTCGACACCCAGCGCGGCCAGCGACGTCGGCCCGCCGGCGGCGACGAGCAGGTCGTACACCGCGCCGGCCGGGTCCGGCCCGAGCGCCTCGGCGATCCGCGGAGCGGCGGCCGCGTTGTGGGCGATCACGTGGGGCAGCAACACCGCGTGGGTCGGCGCGTGCGGCAGGTCCAGCGTGCCGCCGACGGTGTGGGCGAGCTTGTGCTGCAACGCCATCCCGGCCCGGTCCAGGCAGGTCCCGGCCAGCCAGGCCCCGCGCAGCAGCGCGTCGGTGTCGCCGTCGCGCAGCCCCGCGGTGAGCAGCCGCACCGACTCCAGCGCGGCGGCGTCGGTCAGCGGGTCGCGGTCGACGCTCCACAGCGCCTCGACGGCGTGCGCGAGCGCGTTCACCGCGCTCGGCACCCCCACCTGCGACGGCAGGTCGGCGACGAGCGTCGGGTCGTAGACGACGGTCTCCGGCCGGATCGCCGGGTCGGTCCGGGTGGTCTTCACCCCCGGTGTGTCCACCCCCAGCTCGCCGAGCACCGCGGTGCACTCCGAACCGGAGTACGTCGTGGGGACGACGACCTGGTCGGCGCCGGTCCGCACGGCGAGCGCCTTCGACAGCCCGATCTGCGAGCCGCCCCCGATCGCGACGACGCAGTCCGCCCCGGCCGCGGTGAACGCCGCCAGCGCCTCGTCGGTCACGGTCACCGGGGTGTGCACGGCGGCCCGGTCGAACCGCCCGGCGAGCAGCGACCCGAGCGCGGCCTGCGCCCGGTCCGCCGCGCCGGCGGGGTGGCGGCCGGCGACGAGGAACACCCGCGACCGTCCGAGCCGCGTCACCTCCGTCGCGAGGTCGTCGAGCGTGCCGGGACCGAACACCACCCGCGCGGGGGAGGGCTCGTGGACGAAGCCGGTCATGCGGTCACCTCCGGGGTCCGGTCCAGGATGCGCCCCAGCACCCGGCGCCGCGCGTCGGCCGGGTCGTCGGGGAGCGCCTCGGCGCGCCAGGCGACGTGGGCGTCCGGGCGGACGAGCACACAGCCGTCCTCGCCGACCCCACGCAGCCGGGCCCAGTCGTCGTAGACGTCGGTGACCTCGCGGCCGGGGCCGATCACGTGTGCGGCCAGCTCGATCCCCAGCTCGGCCGCGACGGTCCGCGCGGCCGCGGCCCACGCTCCGCCCGCGATGCCGGTGAGCAGCGCGAACCGGCCCTTGCCGGAGAGGTCGTGGGTGGAGACGCGGTGCCCGTCGCGGCCCAGCCAGCAGTGCGGCAGCCGCGCCCCCGGCCAGGTCGTCGGGTGGTAGTACAGCTCGGGATCGCGGTCGTATGCGGGCTCCGGGGTGCCGTCGGGCACCACCGCGCCGGACGCGTAGCGCTGCCCCATCTCGACGCCGTGCGCGTTGAACTCGTAGTCCTTGTGCTCCAGCGCCGCCCGCAGCGCCGCGCGGGTCGCGGCCCCGGCGGGGGTGTCGTCGGCGCGGGCGGCCATCGAGGCACGCATCGCCGCCGGGTCCGCGCCGGGCTCCAGCCCGAGCGCGGCGAAGATCGGCCCGAACTCCTCCACCGAGCGGTTGGCGCGGCGCACGATCTGCTCGCCGACGGGGGCGCGCTCGGCGGCGTAGGAGTCCAGCAGCCCGGGCCCGGCGGTGCCGCGCAGCACCATCGCGAGCTTCCAGCACAGGTTGTAGGAGTCCTGGATCGAGGTGTTGGAGCCCAGCCCGTTCGACGGCGGGTGGCGGTGCACGGCGTCACCGGCGCAGAACACCCGTCCCGACCGGTAGCGGGTGGCCCACTGTTCGTTGACCGTCCACACCGAGGTCGAGCGGATCGTCACCGGCACGGAGTCGTCACCGATCAGGTCGTGCACGATCGCGGTGGCCGCGGCGTCGTCGAGCTCCGGCGGTGGACCCGCGAGGTCGTAGCCCCAGATCGCCATCCAGCGGGTCCACGGCCGCACCATGCGCAGCACGCCCATCCCGATGCCGCCGACGTCGGCGCCCGGCTGCAGCACCCAGTACAGGACGCTCGGCCGGTGCTCGACCAGCGCGGTGAGGTCGGCGTCGAAGACGATGTTCATGCTGCCCGCGAGCTCGCCGCGGCCGTCGAAGGGCAGGCCCGCGTCCCGGGCGACGGCGCTGCGCCCACCGTCGGCGCCGATCACGTAGCGGGCCCGGATGGTGAGCTCGGCGCCGGTGATGCGGTCCCGCGCGGTGACGGTGACGCCGTCGTCGTCCTGGACGTGGTGGAGGTACTCGGTGTCGAAGCGGATCCGGCTGCCGCGCTCGGCGGCCCGGCCGACCAGGATCGGCTCGAGGATGTTCTGCGGCAGGTCGCAGTGCGACGACGGGCTGGCCAGGGTGTAGTCGGCGCGCCGCGCCGGGTGGGTGCCCCAGGTCCGCACCCGGCCGAGCTCGTCGCCGGCCAGCGCGGTGCAGAACACCGTGTCGCCCATGAGGTGCGAGGGCGTCCCCTCCGCGACGACGTCGGCCTCCACCCCCTGGTCGCGCAGGATCTCCACGGTGCGCTGGTTGGTGATGTGCGCGCGCGGGGTGTCGGCCGTCCACCGGTACTTGGTGATCACGAGGTGGTCCACGCCGAGACCGGCGAGGAACAGGGCCGCCGACGAGCCCGCGGGCCCGCTGCCGATCACGAGGACGTCGGTCGTCACGGTGTCGCTCACGGACCGGATTATGGTTGAGCAGTCAACGATCGTCCAGGTCGGTCGTCCGGATCCCCATGGCGCGCCCGGCGTCGGCGGAGATGTCGTCGGAGATCCGGGTGATGAAGGCGTCCATCGCGTCCTGCATGCGCGAGCGGAACGACGACAGCAGCGCCAGCGTGGCGACCGGCTGCAGCTGTTCGACGGTCTGCTGGATCCGGGGTGCGTCACCGGCGGGCAGCCCGGCCTCGACGTAGCCGTCCCACACCTGCCGGGCGAACAGCTCGACGAACATCTCGGCGACGGCGCCGGTGTGGTCGTCGAGCCTGCGGCGCAGCCCCACCAGCGCGGCGGGCGGGATGCCCAGCCGCACGGCCTCGGCCGCGGCCCGGGCGAGGTCCGGTCGCAGGATGCGCAGCCGTGCGTCCTCGGTGGTCTCGACGACGCCGGTCTCGCACAGGTGCCGGACCAGCTCGTCGGCGGACACCATGTCCGGGGTGAGCCCGAGATGCCCGGGCAGCTCCGCCCCGTCCACCTCGACGGGTTCCTCCGGCTGCCACGGGGCGAGCATCCCGCGGTAGAGCCGCAGCGCCTCCTCGGCGGTCCGTCCGGGGTCCTGGGTGACGAGCACCTCGATCGCCCCGAGGGAGAAACCACGCCGCCGCAGCCCGTTGACCAGGTCGAGCCGGTCGAGGTGGGCCTCGGTGTAGCGGGCGGCCCGCCCGGCCCGTCCGCTCGGCGGCAACAGCCCGCGCGTGATGTAGGAGCGCACCGTCCGCACGGTCATCCCCGCCCGGCGGGCCAGCTCCTCGATCGGGAAGTCCGCCACCTCGACGATCCTAGACAGCCGATCTCGACATCGTTGTCGACGAAACCGATGTAACGTTCCCGCAGGTCGGGGGCCGACCTCGTCCTCACTGGTGGCGAGGGTGTCGCCATCCCAACTTGCCGTCGCCATCGAGATCGGGTCCGATGGTCCCGACCGCGACGACGAGGTGGGTCATGACCGACGCCGTACTGCCGAGGGGACTGCGCCGCGCACGGAAGGCGGCCGCCCGTTTCACCACGCCCCTGCTGCCCGACGACTACCTGCTGCTGCTCAATCCGCTGTGGTCGGTGCGGGAGCTGCGCGGGCGGGTGGTGAAGGTCGTGCCCGAGACGGCCGACGCCGTCACCCTGGTCATCCGGCCCGGCCTGGGCTGGTCGTTCGACCACCGCGCCGGCCAGTACGTCGGCATCGGCGTCGAGGTCGACGGCCGCTTCCACTGGCGCTCCTACTCGCTGACCTCCGAGCCGCGCCGCGACCGCAGGCACATCTCGATCACCGTGAAGGCGATGCCGGAGGGCTTCCTGTCCCGCCACCTCGTCGACGGCGTCGGGCCCGGCACGGTGGTGCGGCTCGCGTTGCCGCAGGGCGAGTTCGTGCTTCCCGACCCGCCACCGGAGCAGCTGCTGTTCCTCACCGCGGGCAGCGGCATCACCCCGATCATGGCGATGCTGCGCACCCTGGACCGTCGCGACACCGTGACCGACGTGGTGCTCGTGCACTCGGCTCCGCGCGACGGCGACGTCATCTTCGCCGCCGAGCTCGACGCGCTGTCCGCGCGACACCCGTCGCTGCGGGTGCAGCTGCACCTCACCGGGGAGCGCGGCAGGCTCACCCCCGCCGGGCTGGCCGAGTACTGCCCGGACTGGCGCGAGCGCAGTACCTGGGCGTGCGGGCCGGAGGCGATGCTCGACGAGGCCGAGGAGCTGTGGGAGTCCGCGGGCCGGGGCGAAGCACTGCACGTCGAGCGCTTCTCCGCGTCGTTGCGCGGGGGCGAGGCGGAGGGCGGCACGGTCACCTTCGTCCGCCGCGGCTCCGCCGCCCGCTCCTCCGACGACGGCGACACCACCGTCGAGATCGACGGCGCCACCACCCTGCTCGACGCCGGTGAGCAGGCCGGTCTCGACCTGCCCTACGGCTGCCGGATGGGCATCTGCCACACCTGCACCGTCGGCCTGCGGTCCGGATCGGTCCGCGACCTGCGCGACGGCACCGAACGCCGCGGCGACCCCGACACCCCCGCCGAGCGGATCCAGACCTGCATCACCGCCGCCGCCGGCGACTGCGTCCTGGAGATCTGACCCGTGATCTGACCCCCTGAGATCCGACCCCGAGAGTCCGGCACCGCCCACACCCTGGAGGAACGTCGTGGCCATCGCCGACGTCAAGGAGTTCGCCCACCTCACCGACGCCGACGTGGAGGCGATCGGGCGTGAGCTCGACGCGATCCGCGCCGACGTCGAGGAGCGTCGCGGCCAGTACGACGCCGACTACATCCGCACGATGATCACCTGGCAGCGGCGGCTGAACGTCGCCGCGCGGGTGACGCTGTTCGGCAGCCGGATCCCGCCGCTCTGGCTCGCCGGCACCGCCATGCTCTCGGTCGCGAAGATCCTCGAGAACATGGAGATCGGGCACAACGTCATGCACGGCCAGTGGGACTGGATGAACGACCCGGAGATCCACTCGTCGACGTGGGAGTGGGACAACGTGTGTCCCGCCGAGCAGTGGCGGCACTCGCACAACTACCTGCACCACACGTACACGAACGTGATCGGCAAGGACAAGGACGTCGGCTACGAGATCCTCCGGGTCCGCGCCGACCAGCCCTGGCACCCCGCCTACCTGGGCCAGCCGTTCTGGAACGTGCTGCTCATGCTGCTGTTCGAGCACGGGGTGTCGCTGCACGACCTCGACGTCGAGGGACTGATCAGGTGGCAGATCGAGGACCCCGAGGAGTTCCGGCGCAAGCTGCTCGACGTCGGGCGCAAGCATGCCCGTCAGATGCGCAAGGACTACCTGCTGTTCCCGCTGCTCACCGGTCCTGCCGCGGTCTCGACGCTGACCGCGAACGCCACCGCCAACATCGTCCGCAACATCTGGTCCTACGCGATCATCTTCTGCGGGCACTTCCCGGACGGCGCCGAGGTCTTCACCGAGGAGGAGCTGGACGGGGAGACCCGCGGCGAGTGGTACCTGCGCCAGCTGCTCGGCTCCGCCAACTTCACCGGCAACCGCCTGATGCACGTGATGTCCGGCAGCCTCGGCTACCAGATCGAGCACCACCTGTTCCCGGACCTGCCGTCGAACCGGTACCCGGAGATCGCGGTGAAGGTCCGCGCCCTCTGCGAGAAGTACGACCTGCCGTACACGACGGGCCCCTTCCCCCGGCAGTTCTGGCAGGCCACCCGCTCGATCTGGCGGCTGTCGCTGCCGGCCCGCGGGATCCGGGAGGCCGAGCACCGCCGCGAGCGCCGCGGTCTGCTCCGCCGGCCTGCCGCACAGGCGGCCTGACCCCCTGCGGACGACCGGGAGCACCACCGACGACGGGCAGCCGCCGGACCCAACCGCCCGGTCCGCGTCCGGGTCCCGGTCTGAGGGCCTCTGACCTGCGGAGATGTCGAAAACCGACCCCCCTGTGAACGGCGTCCGACGGGGGGTGTAACTTTCTTTCCGTCAGCGAGTGAGCCGGACAGAACGGGCCCTGAGTGGTTCGGTCAACAGGCCCCGCGGACAGCTGACCCCCGGTGGTTCGCCGAGTTTCTCGGTGTGATTGTCTTGGTGTGATTGTCTTGGTGGGTCGAGGCGATCCGTCTTCAGGATCCCGCTCTCTGTTGGAGGGTGTGGGTGATTGCGGTGCGGGTGTCTTTTGAGAACTCAACAGTGTGTCGAGCTATTTGAATCGGTTTGGCGTTTTGTGCCAAATTGTTTGTTTGGTTGCAGCATTCGGCCTCCGTCGGGTGTTGTGGCTAGTGTTTGTTTGTCAGGGTTTTGTTGGAGAGTTTGATCCTGGCTCAGGACGAACGCTGGCGGCGTGCTTAACACATGCAAGTCGAGCGGTAAGGCCCTTTCGGGGGTACACGAGCGGCGAACGGGTGAGTAACACGTGGGTGACCTGCCCTCCACTCTGGGATAAGCCTGGGAAACTGGGTCTAATACCGGATAGGACCACTGGCTGCATGGTTGGTGGTGGAAAGTTTTTTCGGTGGGGGATGGGCCCGCGGCCTATCAGCTTGTTGGTGGGGTGATGGCCTACCAAGGCGGTGACGGGTAGCCGGCCTGAGAGGGCGACCGGCCACACTGGGACTGAGACACGGCCCAGACTCCTACGGGAGGCAGCAGTGGGGAATATTGCGCAATGGGCGGAAGCCTGACGCAGCGACGCCGCGTGGGGGATGACGGCCTTCGGGTTGTAAACCTCTTTCGTCAGGGACGAAGAGTGATTGACGGTACCTGGAGAAGAAGCACCGGCCAACTACGTGCCAGCAGCCGCGGTAAAACGTAGGGTGCGAGCGTTGTCCGGAATTATTGGGCGTAAAGAGCTCGTAGGCGGTGTGTCGCGTCGGCCGTGAAAACTTGGGGCTTAACTCTGAGCGTGCGGTCGATACGGGCATCACTTGAGTTCGGCAGGGGAGACTGGAATTCCTGGTGTAGCGGTGAAATGCGCAGATATCAGGAGGAACACCGGTGGCGAAGGCGGGTCTCTGGGCCGATACTGACGCTGAGGAGCGAAAGCGTGGGGAGCGAACAGGATTAGATACCCTGGTAGTCCACGCCGTAAACGTTGGGCGCTAGGTGTGGGGACCATTCCACGGTTTCTGTGCCGCAGCTAACGCATTAAGCGCCCCGCCTGGGGAGTACGGCCGCAAGGCTAAAACTCAAAGGAATTGACGGGGGCCCGCACAAGCGGCGGAGCATGTGGATTAATTCGATGCAACGCGAAGAACCTTACCTGGGTTTGACATGCACCAGACATCCCTAGAGATAGGGCTTCCCTTGTGGTTGGTGTGCAGGTGGTGCATGGCTGTCGTCAGCTCGTGTCGTGAGATGTTGGGTTAAGTCCCGCAACGAGCGCAACCCTTGTTCCATGTTGCCAGCACGTTATGGTGGGGACTCATGGGAGACTGCCGGGGTCAACTCGGAGGAGGGTGGGGATGACGTCAAGTCATCATGCCCCTTATGTCCAGGGCTTCACACATGCTACAATGGCTCATACAGAGGGCTGCGAGACCGTGAGGTGGAGCGAATCCCTTAAAGTGAGTCTCAGTTCGGATCGGGGTCTGCAACTCGACCCCGTGAAGTTGGAGTCGCTAGTAATCGCAGATCAGCAACGCTGCGGTGAATACGTTCCCGGGCCTTGTACACACCGCCCGTCACGTCACGAAAGTTGGTAACACCCGAAGCCGGCGGCCCAACCCTTGTGGAGGGAGCTGTCGAAGGTGGGACTGGCGATTGGGACGAAGTCGTAACAAGGTAGCCGTACCGGAAGGTGCGGCTGGATCACCTCCTTTCTAAGGAGTCCCATCATGTGATGGGGCACCACATGGCTTCACAGGGTTTTGCTCTGTGGGTTTCTGTGGTTCCTTCATTGAATCGCGCCATCAACTCCGTCTGTGGGTTGGGTGCGTTGGGTGGAACGCAGTTCGTTGGACCGGTTTGGCTTGGCACACTGTTGGGTCCTGAGGAGACACCTGGTGAACGGGTTGTTTTCTTTGGCCGCTCTGGTCGGGGGCTTCCTAACGCCTGCTTGTGGTGGGTGGTGGTTGTTTCTTGGTTGGGTGTGGTTGTGGGTTGAGTGTTGCATAGTGGATGCGAGCATCTTGTTGTGGTCAAGTTGTTAAGAGCACATGGTGGATGCCTGGGCATCAGGAGCCGATGAAGGACGTGGGAGGCCGCGATAGGCCTCGGGGAGCTGTCAACCGAGCTGTGATCCGAGGGTGTCCGAATGGGGAAACCCAGCGCCCGTCATGGGGCGTTACCCGTACCTGAATTCATAGGGTGCGTGGAGGGAACGTGGGGAAGTGAAACATCTCAGTACCCACAGGAAGAGAAAACAATAGTGATTCCGTGAGTAGTGGCGAGCGAAAGCGGATGAGGCTAAACCGTGTCCGTGTCAAGCCGGCAGGCGTTGCGGGTGCGGGGTTGTGAGGCGTGTCGTTCATCTTCTGCCGAGGATGGGACAACGAGAACCGGTGTTAGCGGAACGATTCTGGGATGGTCGGCCGTAGTGGGTGATAGCCCCGTACGCGAAAATGTTTGGTTCTGTTGTGGGCATTGTTCTCGAGTAGCAGCGAGCCCGTGAAATTCGCTGTGAATCTGGCGGGACCACCCGTCAAGCCTAAATACTACCTGGTGACCGATAGCGGACAAGTACCGTGAGGGAAAGGTGAAAAGTACCCCGGGAGGGGAGTGAAATAGTACCTGAAACCGTGTGCTTACAAGCCGTCAGAGCCTTGAGTCCTTCGGGGCGGGGTGATGGCGTGCCTTTTGAAGAATGAGCCTGCGAGTTATGCTTCGTGGCGAGGTTAACCTGTGTGGGGTAGCCGTAGCGAAAGCGAGTCCGAATAGGGCGGTTGAGTCGCGGGGTGTAGACCCGAAGCGGAGTGATCTACCCATGGCCAGGGTGAAGCGTCGGTAAGACGTCGTGGAGGCCCGAACCCACCAGGGTTGAAAACCTGGGGGATGAGCTGTGGGTAGGGGTGAAAGGCCAATCAAACTTCGTGATAGCTGGTTCTCCCCGAAATGCATTTAGGTGCAGCGTCGTGTGTTTCTCACCGGAGGTAGAGCACTGGATGGCCTAGGGGGCCGACAAGCTTACCGAAGTCAGCCAAACTCCGAATGCCGGTGAGTGAGAGCGCGGCAGTGAGACTGCGGGGGATAAGCTTCGTGGTCGAGAGGGAAACAGCCCAGATCACCGGCTAAGGCCCCTAAGCGTGCGCTAAGTGGGAAAGGATGTGGGATCGCCCGGACAACCAGGAGGTTGGCTTAGAAGCAGCCACCCTTGAAAGAGTGCGTAATAGCTCACTGGTCAAGTGGTCCTGCGCCGACAATGTAGCGGGGCTCAAGCGCACCGCCGAAGCCGTGGCAATGACATCTTTGTGGTGTTGTTGGGTAGGGGAGCGTCCTGCGTCTGGTGAAGCCCGGGAGTGATTTACGGGTGGAGGGTGTGGGAGTGAGAATGCAGGCATGAGTAGCGAATGCAGAGTGAGAATCTCTGCCGCCGGATGACCAAGGGTTCCTGGGCCAGGTTGTTCCGCCCAGGGTGAGCCGGGACCTAAGGCGAGGCCGTCAGGCGTAGTCGATGGACAACGGGTTGATATTCCCGTGCTCGTGATAGTGCGTCCATGCCGAGGCTGGTGATGCTAACCATCCGAACCCACCTTCGCTCCTTCGGGAGTGTTGTTTGTGGGGGAGCGTGGGATCCGATCTGGTAGTAGGCAAGTGATGGGGTGACGCAGGAGGGTAGCTCCGCCACGCGGTGGTTGTCGTGGTGTAAGCCTGTAGCCTGATCTCCTAGGTAAATCCGGGGGGTCGTGAGGGGTGAGAGGTGATGCGTAGCCGATTGAGGCGAAGAGGGTGATCCCATGCTGTCGAGAAAAGCCTCTAGCGAGTGTTGTTGCGGCCCGTACCCCAAACCGACACAGGTGGTCAGGTAGAGAATACCGAGGCGATCGAGCGAACTGTGGTTAAGGAATTCGGCAAAATACCTCCGTAACTTCGGGAGAAGGAGGGCCGGTTGTCTTGATGCCCCGTGCGGGCTAGGGATGGCCGGTCGCAGAGACCAGGCCCAAGCGACTGTTTACTAAAAACACAGGTCCGTGCGAAGTCGCAAGACGATGTATACGGACTGACGCCTGCCCGGTGCTGGAACGTTAAGAGGACCTGTTAGTCCCTTTCGGGGGGCGAAGCGGAGAATTTAAGCGCCAGTAAACGGCGGTGGTAACTATAACCATCCTAAGGTAGCGAAATTCCTTGTCGGGTAAGTTCCGACCTGCACGAATGGCGTAACGACTTGGGCGCTGTCTCGACCACAGACTCGGCGAAATTGCACTACGAGTAAAGATGCTCGTTACGCGCGGCAGGACGGAAAGACCCCGGGACCTTTACTATAGCTTGGTATTGGTGCTCGGTTCGGCTTGTGTAGGATAGGTGGGAGACTGTGAAGCTATCACGCCAGTGGTGGTGGAGTCGTTGTTGAAATACCACTCTGGTCGAATTGGGTGTCTTAACCTCGGGCCATGATCTGGTTCAGGGACAGTGCCTGGTGGGTAGTTTAACTGGGGCGGTTGCCTCCCAAAGAGTAACGGAGGCGCCCAAAGGTTCCCTCAGCCTGGTTGGCAATCAGGTGTTGAGTGTAAGTGCACAAGGGAGCTTGACTGTGAGACTGACGGGTCGAGCAGGGACGAAAGTCGGGACTAGTGATCCGGCACCACCTTGTGGAAGGGGTGTCGCTCAACGGATAAAAGGTACCCCGGGGATAACAGGCTGATCTTGCCCAAGAGTCCATATCGACGGCATGGTTTGGCACCTCGATGTCGGCTCGTCGCATCCTGGGGCTGGAGTAGGTCCCAAGGGTTGGGCTGTTCGCCCATTAAAGCGGTACGCGAGCTGGGTTTAGAACGTCGTGAGACAGTTCGGTCCCTATCCGCCGCGCGCGTTGGAGACTTGAGGAAGGCTGTCCCTAGTACGAGAGGACCGGGACGGACGAACCTCTGGTGTGCCAGTTGTCCCGCCAGGGGCACGGCTGGTTGGCTATGTTCGGGAGGGATAACCGCTGAAGGCATCTAAGCGGGAAGCCTGTTCCAAGATGAGGTCTCCCACCACCTTTGAGTGGGTAAGGCTCCCAGGAGATGACTGGGTTGATAGGCCGGAGATGGAAGCCCTGTGAGGGGTGGAGTTGACCGGTACTAATAGGCCGAGGGCTTGCCACAACGAGTTGTTCGCATCCACTGTGTGACCCTGAGCCCACAACCCCTGTGCGGGTTGTGTGTTCGTAGGTCCCCCCATGTTTGTGTGGGGGTTTGTTGAATAGTGTTGTCGGTGGTCATTGCGGTAGGGAAACGCCCGGTCCCATTCCGAACCCGGTAGCTAAGCCTTCCAGCGCCGATGGTACTGCACTCGCCAGGGTGTGGGAGAGTAGGTCGCCGCCGACATTCAACATGAACTGGAAACGCCCCGGACTTCATTGTCCGGGGCGTTTCCTGTTTTCTGGGCTCTGTTCCGGTCGGCTCTTCGTAGGCTGCCAGGGCACGACAGCGCTGCCCACAGTGCGGCCGGCGGGGTGCGGGGCGTTGTGTGCCTGTGCTCTGGGCGCCTTCTGTCGTGGAGTCGCACCCGTCCCGTCCCGTTCTGTTCTGTTCTGCGCTGGCTGTGAGCCGGGCGGGGCACGTTGCACAGGTTTCTGCGACCTCGCATCTGCTGCAGGGGCTGCGACGTCGTAGGACGGTGTGCGAGGTCGAACGCACCCGCGGCGATAGACGAGGCGCGGTAAGGCAGGGCGATGCGGGGTGAGAGTGGGCGTGGACTCGGCCTGGGGCCGGGGCCCCGGCGACCCCCGGTCCGCCGATGACGCTGCTCCGCCGATGACGCTGCTCCGCCGATGACGCTGCTCCGTCGCGACTCGCACCGTCGATAAGACGTGACCCTGCACCACCGGCTAGCCCGCGACTCTCCACCACCGGCGAGAGAGCACGCCAGGGCCAATAAGGCACACACAGGCGGAGTCTCGCTTGTGAGGACACCCAGTCGGCCGAGAACAACCGCCGCCTGCAACGTCAGCTACCCCCGCCAGCAACACCAGCCACCTCCGGCGGCAACACCAGCCACCAAAGCTGTCAGAGATCGGCACCGACGGCGTCGTCGACACACGAGGAGCCGTCGGCCAGGTCCGCACGCTTTCCAGGCCATGTGTGGCACGGTGGTCCGGAGATCAGCGTGGGCGCAGTAGGTCCTGCTGTGCTGCTGACCTTGCCCGTGCGCCGGTGAGCGATCCCTTGTGGTCGGCCGGCTCCATCGCCAGGGCCACCACCGGGCCCGGTCGTAGCGCAGCTCCGTGACGTGCCCCGTCAGTGCAATACCGGGGGATCGCACCGGGTGCTCCGCTGATCCTTGGCATCTCAGTTCTGTGCGGACAGTGGCTCTCGTCCGGCGCGACCGGATCATGAGGGTGGTGGACGTGCGACGGTGCCTGCTCCGATGGAGCGCCGCGGTCCCCGAGTTCTTCCGGTTCACAGGCGACCTGCGACGTGAGGATTCCGTGCGGCTGTCGTCGTCGCTGCTCACGGGAGTGTCGGCCACCACGCTGGACACGTCGGGGTAGGCGAGAGGCCAGGGCAGGCACAGCGGCCCGACAATCTCCGTGGCTCCGTCCAGATGGGATGGCCACTCATCCCCAATGGGCGCAGTTGTCCACAGACAGCGAAGCGACCCCGTTGACGGGGCGTGGGCGGGTGAAGCTCATGGGGACAACGCACCCGAGAGCTCCGGAGGATCCGATGAGCGACAACACCGCCACCATCGTCGGCAACCTGACCCGCACCCCCGTCCTGCGCTACACCGCGAACAACATCCCGGTCACGGACCTGATGGTCGCGGTGAACCACCGACGCAAGGACCCGATGACCGAGCAGTGGCGCGACGTCACCTGCACCTACTACACGGTGACGTGCTGGCGGACCCTGGCAGAGCACGCGGTACGGACCTTCGAGAAGGGGCACCGCGTCATCGTCATCGGCCGGATGTACGTCGAGGAGTGGACGGGCCGGGAGGGCGACGTCCGTCAGAGCATCCGGATCGAGCCGTCGAGCGTCGGGCTCGACATCCGCTTCTCCCCGGCGGCCGTCGCGCCGCGTCCGTTGGTGCAGGCAGGTCCGTCGGTTCCGGCGGTCCGCGACACCGACGATGCCGTCTCCCGGTGGGGAGTCCCGCCGACCGAGGCGCCGGACCACGACGGGTACGACGACGAGCCGGACGAGGCGGAGAGTGCGGAGATCGAGGAGCTCGCGCGGCTGACGACCGCACCGGCCTCGAGCGGCTGAGCCGGCCCGATCTACCATCGCATCGTGGCGGATCTGATTTACACGATGCGGAACGTGCGTAAGGCGCACGGCGACAAGGTCATCCTGGAGAACGCGTCGATCAGCTTCCTGCCGGGGGCGAAGATCGGTGTCGTGGGCCCCAACGGGGCCGGGAAGTCGACCGTCCTCAAGATCATGGCAGGGCTGGAGAACCCGAACAACGGCGACGCGTTCCTCAAGCCCGGCGCGACGGTCGGCATCCTCCAGCAGGAGCCCCCGCTCAACGAGGAGAAGACCGTCCTCGGGAACGTCGAGGAGGGCCTCGGCGACGTGAAGGTCAAGCTCGACCGGTACAACGCGATCGCCGAGGAGATGGCGACCAACTACACCGACGAGCTGATGGAGGAGATGGGCCAGCTCCAGGAGGAGCTCGACCACGCCGACGCGTGGGAGATCGACTCCCAGCTCGAGCAGGCGATGGCCGCGCTGCGTTGCCCGCCCGGGGACGCCCAGGTCACCCACCTCTCCGGTGGTGAGCGCCGGCGCGTCGCGCTGTGCAAGCTGCTGCTGTCCCAGCCCGACCTTCTCCTGCTCGACGAGCCCACCAACCACCTCGACGCCGAGAGCGTCCTGTGGCTCGAGCAGTTCCTCGCGAGCTACCCGGGCGCCGTCCTCGCGGTCACCCACGACCGGTACTTCCTGGACAACGTCGCGGGCTGGATCCTCGAGCTCGACCGGGGACGCACCTTCCCCTACGAGGGCAACTACTCCACCTACCTGGAGAAGAAGGCCGAGCGTCTCGCCGTCCAGGGCAAGAAGGACGCCAAGCTCCAGAAGCGGCTGAAGGAGGAGCTGGCCTGGGTCCGCTCCAACCCGAAGGCGCGTCAGGCGAAGAGCCGCTCGCGGCTCGACCGCTACGAGGAGATGGCGACCGAGGCCGAGCGGCACAAGAAGCTCGACTTCGAGGAGATCCAGATCCCGCCGGGCCCGCGTCTGGGCAGCCAGGTCGTCGAGGCCTCCCACCTCGACAAGGGCTTCGACGGCCGCCAGCTGATCAAGGACCTCTCCTTCACGCTGCCGCGCAACGGCATCGTCGGTGTGATCGGTCCGAACGGTGTCGGCAAGACGACGCTGTTCAAGACGATCGTCGGGCTGGAGCACCCGGACTCCGGCGAGGTCAAGATCGGCGACACGGTCAAGCTGTCCTACGTCGACCAGAACCGCGGCGGCATCGACCCGAAGAAGACCGTCTTCGAGGTCGTCTCCGACGGACTCGACTACATCCAGGTCGGCAACACCGAGATGCCGTCGCGCGCCTACGTCGCTGCGTTCGGGTTCAAGGGCCCGGACCAGCAGAAGCCGGCCGGGGTCCTGTCCGGCGGTGAGCGCAACCGGCTCAACCTGGCGCTGACGCTCAAGCAGGGCGGCAACCTGATCCTGCTCGACGAGCCGACGAATGACCTGGACGTCGAGACCCTCGGTTCGCTGGAGAACGCGCTCGAGCAGTTCCCCGGCTGCGCCGTGGTCATCTCCCACGACCGCTGGTTCCTCGACCGGACCTGCACGCACATCCTGGCGTGGGAGGGCACCGACGAGAACCCGGCCGCGTGGTTCTGGTTCGAGGGCAACTTCGAGGCCTACGAGAAGAACAAGGTGGAGCGGCTCGGCGCGGAGGCGGCGCGACCGCACCGGGTCACCCACCGTAAGCTCACCCGCGACTGATCACCGCCCGGTCCGGACCTCGCCATCCGGTCGGTCCGGTCCCCGGAGACGGGTGACCGGCTCACCGGGAGGTCCGGACGGTGGTGTCACTCACGGGAGGCGATGTGACGTTCGACCTGGGAGGTCGGGCCGCCGGCGCGACGACGGCCGAGCTGCGCACAGCGGCGGCCCTGCGCTGGCAGCGGCCGCTGCTCACCGCGGAGCTGGCCGAGCAGGCGTGCGGGCGAGCCGTCGCAGACGGTGACGATCTGCGCTGGCTGCAGGCTGCGGGCTGGCTGCTCGACGGCCACGCCGCCGGTGGGGACGCCCGTGACGTCGCCACCGCCGTCGTCGCCGGGGTGACCGGTCACGTCACCGCGGGTGACACCACGGTCCCGGTCCCCCTCCGCGCGCCCGGTACCGAAGTGCTCACCCGCCCCGAGGGCGCTCGTCTGCGGGTGGAGCTGGCGGGGGTCGCCCAGGCCGACGGTGAGCTCGAGGCGGCCCGGGCACTCGTCGTCGGACTGCCGGACGACGCACCGGGCGAGGACCCGGGGCTGCTGCGCCTCGACCGGCTCGCGGTCGAGGTGCGCTGCGCACTGGCCGGAGCCTCCGCCGCCGAACTCGAGCGGCTGCGCAGCGACGTCGACTCCTGCGGGTCCGGCTTCGGTGGTGAGCCCGCGGCGTACGCGGACCTCGTCGTCGGATCGGTCCACCGGGCGCGGCGCGAACACGACGCCGCCGTCGACCGCGCGCTGCGCGGCCTGGCCCAGCTCGGCTGGACGCCGGAACGGCCCGGGGCCCGCCCCCTGTCGACCCACCTCGCTGCGGCGCTGCTCAGCCAATGGATCACTGCGCTGCTCGACTCCGGGCACGTCCCGGCCGATGCGGTCGCCGCGGCCGCCGCACAGCGCGATGCCGCGGACGCCGGCCGTCAGGGCGTTCTGCTGCGGCTCACGCTCGCCCGGGTGCAGGCGGGCCGTGCGGACCACGCCGCCCGCGCCCTGGTGGAGGCCGCTGACGGCGCCGAACAGGCGGGCGTCCCCGCGCTGGTCGCGGCCTGCCGTACCGCCCAGTCCGAGCTGCACGAGGGCTCGGGCCGGTACCGCGATGCCCTCGAGGCGATGCGGGCCGCGATGGAGGCCGACCAGATCGATCGCGACCGCGGCACGCGCTTCCGCGCCGCGATGGCGGCGTTGCTGCCGCTCGCGGACGTCCTCACCACCGCCGAGCGGCCCACCCCGTTCCCGCGCACGGGCGGAGTGCCAGCCGCGTCCGCGGAGCGTTCGGCTGCCACCGGAGGCACCGTCGCCGGGGCCCCGAGCGGTGGGCCCGGTGCCGGGGCCCGGGAGGACGCAGGTCGCGGTGCGTCGGAGCGCGGTCTCGCCGGGACCGGCTCCGGCAGGGCCGTGTCGCCGTCCGGAAGGGACGAGCGGGCTGGGGACGACCGGTCCACCGGGACGCCGGTCGGGGACCAACCGGTCGGCGCGAGGGTCGGGACCGACCGGCCCGCCGGAACCGGACCCACCGAGTCCGACCACGGCGGTCCTGCCGGCGACCGGCCCGGGGAGGACCGCTCCACCGGCACGCCGAGCAGGGACGACCGTTCGGGCGGCGCCAGGGACGACGGGCCGGCCCGGCCCGGGGACGACGACGCCGCGGGACCCGGGGATGCGAACGGCCGTCCGGCGAACGACCTGCCCGGACGCTTCCCGCTGCGCTGGGCGCCCTCGGCGAGCCTGCTCCTGGGCCCCGGCACGGCGAACGGTCCCGGACCGGCTGATCCGTCGCGCGACGACCGCGCCGTGGACCGGTCCGCCGGCGCGAACCGGAACGGTCGCGGTACCGGCGACGCCGGCGTCGCACCAGGTACGTCGTCGGCGACCGGTGCGCCGGACACGACGATCCCGGACACGACGATCCCCGCGGACACGACGATCCCCGCGGACACGACGATCCCCGGGGACACGACGGGTCTCGCGGACACGACGGGCCCCGCGGAGACGGCTGCCGCGCCGGACACCACGGACCCCGCGGAGACGGTCGGCCCGCCGAACACCACCGGGCACCCGGGGACAGCCCGTCCGGACACGACGAGCAGCACGGAGCCGACCGGACCCGACCCTGCGGGCCCTGCGGAGGCAGCCGGGGCAGCCGACCGTGGGGTCGACGGCACCACGAGCAGCGGCCGCGAACGACCCACGGGCATCGACCCCGCCGACCCGCTGGGTATCTCCGGTCTCCTCACGGACGAGCCGGCGTCGACGGCACCTCGGGATCCCTCGTGGACCGGTCCGTCGTGGACCCCCGACGCGGCAGGTGGCTCACCGCTCGCCGACGCCCTCCTGGCCGAGTGGCGCACCCCCGAGCCGCCTCCCGCCGCGCCCCGCAACGGGTCCCACGTCCCGGCCGAGTCCGGACGACGGAACGGAACACGACGCAACGGGGCCCACCGGTCCGGCGAGGACCACGGCGCGGATGGCGCGGACGACCCAGGCCGCGCCGGCGACCACCGGAACGGCTCTCCCGTTCCGGAGCCGACCGTCGTCGCCGATCGGGCGGCGCCCGAGCCGCCCCCCGCCGACGCCGGCACGCGCACCGATCAGGGGAGCGGGCGCGCTGGGGGCCGTGCTCCGGAGACGGGCCGGGCTGCGACCCCGGCCGCCCCTGCGACCCCGACCGGGCCACCGGGGCCGGCGGAGCGGTCGATCGTCCTCGACCTCGTCGACGGCGATCTCGAGACGATCACCGGTACGGCGGCGGTGGGGGCCCTGCACGACGTGGTCGTCCGGACCCGCCGGCTGGTTCCGCCGTCGGGGACCACACGTCGCGACGACGACACGGTGCGGGTCACCCTGCCCGACGTCGACCACGTCACCGTCCTGCTCTGGGCACGGTCGCTCGCGACGCACCTCAGCGCCCGCGTACGCCGCGGCGGGCTGCCGGCGGGGACGTCCCTGCGGGTGCAGGCCGTCGGCCCGCACGGTGTCGAGGGCGGGGAGATCGTCACCGAGCTGACCGGGCCGGACACACCGGCGCCCCTCCCCGAAGCCTCCTCGTTCCGGGACCGGGCCGACGGACACTCCGGCACGACACAGAACGCCGAGGCGGACCGGTCGGACGGCGGCGGGTCGTCGGCCCCGGAGCCGGTCGCCGGGCCGGCACTGGCCACGCCGCTGGACCTGACCGGCGGAGGCGCGGACCGGGGTGGGCGTCGACGGGCCGGTGGTGACGCGGCGACGTCGTTGAGCGCCGTCGGTCTCACCGTCCGGCCCGGGAGCGGCGGGCGGCGGCGCTCCGACGGACCCGTCGGGAGCCCGACGCCCCCCGACCGGACCGCCCGGGACCTGGCCGGCCCTGACCCCGGTGGTCCGGATCGTCCCTCCGGGAGCGCCGCGGAGCCGCGCCCCTCCGCCGGGGACGACAACGTCCGGGCCCCGTCCGGCCGCGGTGCGGCGGGCACGGACTCCACCGACCCGGAGAGGACCACGACGTCACAGGTGTGGGGCGGTTCCGCCCCGGTGGACCGCACGTCGGCACCGGACCCGCTGGACACCCGGTTCGCGCTGCCCCCGGAACCGGACCGACGCCTCGCCGAGGCCGTTCGGGCCCACCTCGACCTCCCCGGGACGGACGGCGCCGCCTCCCGGCACGACGGCCCGGCCCGGGAGCGTTCCGGCCTGCCGGTGCGGTGGTCCGGGGTCGACGACGGGGCGGGGGAGTCCGCGCTGCCCCGTCGTCGTGGGCGGGACGCCACTCCGCCGGCCGACGACGGACACGACGGGACCGCAGGACTGTTCGACGGGAACGGGACCGCCTCCGTCCGGGGCGGTGGCCACCAGCACGACAGTGCTGCGCACGGTGCGTCCGGGAAGCCCGACGGGAGCGGCGCGGGGACCTGGACACTGCGTTCCGCGGCCGGACCGACCGTCGTGCGGGGCGCGCCGGACATCGTCGCTCCGGGGACCGACGACGGCGCCGCCACGAGCGGACCGTCCACCACGAGCGGACCGACCCCCGTGAACGGCCCGGGCACCGCCAGCGGATCCACCACCGCGAACGGTCCGGCGACCGATCCGCAGCACGGCGAAGCGGGAACCCCCGCGACCTGGGACGACGCGCGATCCGCGACAGCCGAACACACGGGTGCGACGGAGCCGGGGACGACCGAGTATCCGGGGACGACGGAGCACTCGGGGACGACCGAGCGGCCGGAAACGACAGGACGCCCGGGAACGACAGAACGCCCGGGAACGACGTCGTCATCGACGGACGAGACGCCGGGCTCCCCGGCGACACCTGCCCCGTCCGAGCCCGGCGCGATCCCCGAGGACATGGGCCTCGCCGATCTCCTCGCCGGGGCCCTCGCGGCCTACCGCGAGATCTGACCGGACGCGGGGAACCGCTCGTCCGGTCGTCGCGGGCGCGACCGTCGGCGGTCCGCCGGTGGCGTCGGTACCGCGGGATAGGGTGACTGCCGTCAGCACACGCACGGGGCCGGAGTGGATCGTGAGCAGCGGTACGACGGGGCAGACCGGGAACACCACGAGCACCGACGGGCCGGGCGGTGATCCCCGCCCCGGGAGCGGTGCCGCCGCGGACCTCGTCCGTCTCTACGCCCGGCACACGCCCGAGACCGACACGGCCGGCGGCACGGAGCTGCCCGGCCCGGCGACCGTCGTCGACACCCACCTCGGGCTCGGTGCGCACCGCGAACCCGGCCGCGCCGCCGTCCGGGTGACCGCCGCCGGGGGCGACGCCGTGACGGTCGACATCGTCACCGACGACATGCCCTACATCGTCGAGTCGGTGCTCGCCGGGATCGGCCGGGCCGGCGGCACCGCGCGGCGCGTCGTGCACCCGATCCTGGTCGTGCACCGCGCCGCCGACGGCACGCTGACCGGCGTCGACACCGACGCCGACCCGACCGACCCCACCGAGGGGGCCTCGGTCGAGTCGTGGATGCACGTCGACGTCGTGTCCTCCGGGGATCTCGACCCGGACGCACTGCACGCCGAGCTGGAGCGCACCCTCGCCGCGGTCCGGCAGGTGGTCGACGACACCGCCGCGATGACCCTGCGCGCCCGTGCACTCGCCGACGACCTCTCGGGTGCCGGTGCCGCCACGGCCGTCGAGGCCGACGAGGACGACGTGCACCCGGCCGAGGTCGCCGACCTGCTGCGTTGGCTCGTCGACGACCACTTCGTGTTCGTCGGCTACCGCCACTACTCGCGGCGCACCGACGGCGAGGGCGGCCCGGAAGGGCAGCTGCGGCCCGACACCGACACCGGCCTGGGTGTGCTGCGCCCCGGTGACGCCGGCGCGAACGTCTTCCTCCCCGAGGAGACCGGCGCCGCCGACCCCGCGGGCCTGCTGCTGTTCACCCGCGCGAGCGAGCGCAGCCGGGTCCTGCGCGCGGTGCACCCGTACTACGTGGGCGTCCGCACCCGGGACGCCGACGGGACCGTCACCGGCGAGCACCGCTTCCTCGGGATGCTGACCGTGCCGGCCCGGCACGAGTCCGTGCTGGACATCCCCGTCGTCGCCCGGCGCATCCGCGGCGCGATCCGGCGCGCGGGCTTCCCGGCCGACTCCTACTCCGGGCAGCAGATGCTCGAGGTGTTCTCCCAGCTGCCCCGCGCTGAGCTGTTCACCTCGTCGCAGGAACGTCTGCACGACACCGCGGTCGGTGTGCTGGAGGCGGGCGCCCGCCGCGCGGTGCGCCTGTTCGTGCACCCCGACCCGTACCGGCGCTTCCTGTCCTGCCTGGTCTACCTGCCGCGCGACCGCTACACGACCGCGACCCGGCTCAAGATCACCGACATCCTGCGCACCCGGCTCGGCGGCACCGACGTCAGCTACACCGCCCAGGTCGGCGACGCCGAGCTGGCGCTGCTGCACCTGACGATCACCACCGACCCCGGCGCCGAAGCGCCCACGGTGGACCTGGCCGAGCTGCAGGACCACGTCGCCGAGGCGACCCGGACCTGGGACGACCTGCTCGTCGCCGCGCTCGGCGACGCCGGGCCCGCCGCCCGCCCGATGCTCGCCGGGGTCCCCGAGTCCTACAAGGCCACGGCGACCCCGCTGCGGGCCGTCGAGGACCTGCGCCGGCTGATGACGCTGGGGGAGAAGGGCGAGGACGCGTTCGACCTGCGTCTCTACCGCAGCGTCGAGGGCGACATCCGGTTCGCGCTCTACGTCGGCGACGACCCGGTCACCCTCACCGGCGTACTGCCGCTGCTGCAGCAGCTCGACGTCGAGGTCGTCGACGAACGGCCCTACGAGTTCCGCCGCCCCGACGGCCGTCGCTGCTGGCTCTACGACTTCGGGCTCCGGCCCCCGCAGCCCGCCGGTGCGCCCGCGGTACCGACGGTCACCGTCGAGGACGCCGGTCGGCGCTTCGAGGAGGCGTTCGCCGCCGCCTGGCGGGGTGACGCCGAGTCCGACCGGTTCTCCGCGCTCGTCCTGCGGGCCGGTCTGCACTGGCGCGAGGCCGCCGTCCTGCGGGCCTACAGCCGCTACACCCGCCAGCTCGGCGGGCTGTTCACCCTCCAGTACACGGCCGGGGTCCTGGTCGCGCACCCGCAGGTCGCCCAGGGGCTGATCACCCTGTTCCGGGCGCGGTTCGACCCGGCCACCGCCGACCCCGACGAGCGCCAGGCCGCCCACCAGCGGGCCCTGGAGAACGTCACCACCCTGATCGACGAGGTGTCCGGTCTCGACGCCGACCGCATCCTGCGGGGCCTGCTCGCCGTCATCGAGGCGACGCTGCGGACCAACTGGTTCCGGGGTCGCCCGTTCTTCTCCTTCAAGCTGGACCCGGCCGCCGTGCCGGACATGCCGCTGCCGCGTCCGCGGTTCGAGATCTTCGTGTACTCGCCCGCGGTGGAGGGCGTGCACCTGCGGTTCGGCCCGGTCGCCCGTGGCGGCCTGCGCTTCTCCGACCGCCAGCAGGACTACCGCACCGAGGTGCTGGGCCTGGTCAAGGCCCAGGCGGTGAAGAACGCCGTCATCGTCCCGGTCGGGGCGAAGGGCGGGTTCGTCGTGCGCCGGCCCGCACCGGCACCCGAGCACGTCCGGGACTGCTACCGGACCTTCATCTCCGGGCTGCTCGACGTCACCGACAACCTGCTCACCCGCGCCGACGGCTCCACCGAGACACTGCCGCCCACCGACGTCGTCCGCCACGACGGCGACGACTCCTACCTCGTCGTCGCCGCGGACAAGGGCACCGCCACGTTCTCCGACCTGGCTAACTCCGTCGCCGAGTCCTACGGCTTCTGGCTGGGCGACGCGTTCGCCTCCGGCGGCTCGGTCGGCTACGACCACAAGGCGATGGGCATCACCGCCCGCGGCGCGTGGGAGTCGGTCAAGCGGCACTTCCGTGAGCTGGGCGTCGACACCCAGCGGGAGGAGTTCACCGTCGTCGGCATCGGTGACATGTCCGGCGACGTGTTCGGCAACGGGATGCTGCTGTCCCCCCACATCCGGCTCGTCGCCGCGTTCGACCACCGGCACGTGTTCGTCGACCCGACGCCGGACGCCGCGACCTCCTACGCCGAGCGCCGCAGGCTCTTCGAGCTGCCCCGCAGCTCCTGGGCCGACTACGACACCTCCCTGATCAGCGCCGGCGGCGGGGTGTGGCCGCGGACCGCGAAGTCGGTGCCGGTCGGGCCGGCGATGCGCGCCGCGCTCGGGCTGGCCGACACGGTCACCGCGATGTCCTCGCCCGAGCTGATCCACGCGATCCTGCTCGCCCCCGCCGACCTGCTGTGGAACGGCGGGATCGGCACCTACGTCAAGGCGTCCGGCGAGACCGACGCCGAGGTGGGGGACAAGGCCAACGACGCCATCCGGGTGGACGGCCGCGCCCTGCGGGTGCGGGTCGTCGGCGAGGGCGGCAACCTCGGGCTCACCCAGCGCGGGCGGATCGAGTTCGCCCGCCACGGCGGTCCGGACGGTCTCGGCGGGCGGATCAACACCGACGCCATCGACAACTCCGCGGGCGTCGACTGCTCCGACCACGAGGTCAACATCAAGATCCTTCTGGACCGCCCGGTCGCCGACGGCACCCTGGACCGCGACGCCCGCAACGAGCTGCTCGCGTCGATGACCGACGAGGTGGCCGAGCTCGTGCTCGCCGACAACGTCGCGCAGAACGAGGTCCTCGGGGTCGCCAGGGCACACGCTCCCGGCATGGTCGCCGTGCACGCCCGGATGGTCACCGACCTCGCCGAGCGCACCGGGCTCGACCGCACCCTCGAGGTGCTGCCCGACGAGGCGGGGTTCGCCCGGCTCGCCGCCGCCGGCCTCGGCCTCACCGGTCCCGAGCTGTCGACGCTGCTGGCCCACACCAAGCTGGACCTGACCCACCGGCTGCTGCAGACCGACCTGCCCGACCTGCCCGCGTTCGCGCCCACGCTGCCCGCCTACTTCCCGCACCCGCTGCGGGAACGCTTCGGCCACGCCGTGCGCAACCACCCGCTGCGCCGGGAGATCATCGGCACCTCGCTGGTCAACGAGATGGTCGACGGGGCAGGGATCAGCTACGCGTTCCGCCTCGGCGAGGAGATCTCCGCCGGGCCGGACGACGTCGTGCGCGCCTGGACCGTCGCCACCCGGGTGTTCGAGCTGCCCGCGCTGTGGGACGCGGTCCGCCGGGCCGACGTCCCGGTCGCGGTCGCCGACGGTGTCGTCCTGCAGTCCCGACGGCTGCTGGACCGGGTGTCGCGCTGGTTCCTGACCAACCGACCGCAGCCGCTGGCCGTCGGCGCCGAGATCAACCGGTTCGCCGGGCCGATCGCCGAGCTGCGGGCCCAGCTGCCCGAGCTGCTGCAGGGCCGCGAGCTCGACGCCGTGCAGGCCCGCGCCGCGGAGCTGCGTGACTGCGGTGTCCCCGCGGAGATGGTGGACCCGGCGGCGCTGTCGCTCTACGCCTACGGGCTGCTCGACGTCGTCGAGCTCGTCGAGCTGTCCGACCGGGAGGCCGAGCCGCGGCCCGGCGCCGAGGTCGCCCGGCTCTACTACGCGCTGTCCGAGCACCTCGGGGTCGACCAGGCGCTGACCGCGGTGTCCCGGCTCGACCGCGGCGACCGCTGGCACGCGCTGGCCCGGCTCGCGCTGCGCGACGACCTCTACGGCTCCCTGCGCTCGATCACCCTCGACGCGCTGCGCGAGACCCCGCCCGGCACCGACGTCGACGAGGCCATCGCCGCGTGGGAGCAGGCCAACGCCTCGAAGCTGTCGCGGGCGCGCAGCGCTCTGGAGGAGATCGGGGCGTCGGCGTCGCTGGACCTCGCGACGCTGTCGGTGATCTCGCGTCAGCTGCGCGGGCTGGCCCGGTAGGGGGCGCTCGTGACCGCATTCGTCGCCGAGGTCCCGCTGCGCTGGACCGACCAGGACGCCTACCGGCACGTCAACCACGCCCGGATCGTCACGCTCATCGAGGAGGCCCGCGTCGCGCTGGCGTTCACCGCCGCCGGGCGGGAGGGGCTCGCCGGGTTCTCCTCCGGGCTGCTCGTCGCCGGGCTGCACGTGGACTACAAGCGGCAGCTGCCGTGGCGGCCCGAGCCGCTGCGCTGCGCGATCACCGTGCGGGAGCTGCGGGCGGCGTCGTTCGTCCTCGACTACGCCCTGCACGACGGGCCCGGCGCGGACGACCCGGTCGCGGTCACCGCGTGGACCCGGATGGCCCTCTACGACCTCGGGGCGAACCGGGTCCGCCGGCTCACCGCCGAGGAGCGGGACTTCCTGAAGCGTCACCTGGGAGACGTGTCGTGACCCTGCGGCTGGCGGACGCGACCGAGCGCGACGATCTCGGCGCGTTCACCGCCCGCGTCGTCCGGCTCGACCAGACCGCCGCCGTCCGGCTCACCGCCGGTGTCGGCCGGGTCACCGCGTGGGCCCGCACGCCGTTCGACGTCCTCGTGACCCGCTCCGTGGCCGGCGAGCTCGACCCGGCGGTGCCGGTCACCGCACAGGCGTCGACGCTGCTGACGGCGCTGGCCGTCGACCGCTCCACCGCGGTCGACCCCGGCCCGCCCGCGCCGTGGCTCGACGAGCTCCCGCCCGACGACGGCTGGTCCCGGGTCGACGACGTCCCCGCCGCGGAACTCGACGAGCTCGCCGACCGGGGGCTGGCACTGGCCCGGGAGCACGCGGGCCCGATGGGCCCGCCGGCGTCGCTGCTGGACCAGACGGTGCTGACGGTGTCCCCACCGGACCAGGGCCGCCCGGTCACGGTGCCGATGCGGGTGCTGTTCGCGATGTCCGGGATGGGGTTCCTCGGCTCGGCACCGCAGGAGACCGACGGCCCCCAGGTACGGGTCTCCGCCTCCGGGTCGTGGATTCGGCTCGACGCCCGGTACGGGGCGGTGGTGAAGCGACGGGTGGTGTCGCTGCCGCTGTCGGTGGCGCCCTGAGCCGTTCCCGCCGCGGGGACCGGCTCAGGTCAGGTTCAGGACGCTGACCGCGCCGTCACCGGTGACCCAGCCGGTCCGGCCGTCGGGGGCGACGGTGACCCCGGTCGGGTTCGGGGCGACGTCGGTGGTACCGGTGACCTGCCAGGTCCCGGTGTCGACGGTGACGAGACCCTGCCGGGTCGCGACGTAGAGGTGCCGGCCGTCGGGGGCGAAGGCCATGCCGGTCGCGCCGCCGTCGACCTGCACGGTCGCGATCTCGCGCCCGTCGGCGGGGTCCAGGACCATCACGGTCCCGGACTCCGGCCCGCCGACCGCGACCATGGTCCGCGGGACCGATGCGGGGCTGACGGCCAGGGACTCCGCACCACCGCGCACCGGGAAGCTGCCGAGGACGGTGAGACTGTCCGGGTCGAGCACGGTGAGCTGGTCGGCGCCGCGGGTGGCGAGGTAGACGCGGTCGCCCGCGGCGTTCGTGGCACCGGCGTACGGGTCGCGTGACACCGGCACCGTCCGGGTCACGGTGCCCGCGTTCGGGTCGAGCTCCTGCACGGTGCCGTCTGTGCGCGACGGCACGTAGAGGAACCGGCCGTCGGGGGAGACCGAGGCCGCACCGGGGTCCCCGCCGACGGCCGCCGTGCCGACGACGGTCCGCCCCGGCACGTCGACGACGGCGATCTGCCCGCCGCCCGGCCCACCGGTGCTGACGTAGGCACGGGTGCCGTCCGGGGACGTCACCAGCCCCTGGGGCGCTGCCGGGAGCCCGACCTCGCCGGTGACGGCGTCGGTCGCGGTGTCGACGACCGCGAGCCGGTTCGCGTCGCGGACCGCGACGAGCGCCGTCGCGCCGTCGGGGGCGGCCGCGACGGCGACCGGGGCGCCGGGGACCTGCACGGTCGCCCGCACCGTCGGCTGCGCCAGGCTGGTCCCGGCCGCGGCCACCTCCGGCCGCGGTCCTGTCCCCGGGCCGGCCGAGACGGCCGGCCGGGTCGCGTTCGCACCCGGGGTGGACGTGCTGGGCGAGAGCATCGCCCACAGGGTCAGCGCGCCGAGGAGCACGATCGCCAGCGCGATCGCGAGGCCGGCCGCGGACGGGCTGCGACGGCCGTTGCGCGGCTTCGCCGACATGATCGCCTCGTGGCGCGGGGTGACCGGCTTGTCCCCGGTCGCCGCGGCGTGGGCGGCGGCCTCCGCGGCTGCGGGCTGGACCGCGGTGCTCTCACCGGTGTCCTCGACCGTGCCGTCCCGGCCGGACGCGGCGCGGGCGGCGGCCACCGAGACGGCCCCGACCGAGGCCGCGGCGTCGGCGTTGCGACTGGTCGTCGCGGCGTCCGGCTGGTCCGGGGCCGACGGGCCGGCCGTGCCGTCCGCCGGTGCCGGAGCGTCCGGCTGCCCGGTGGCCGGGGTGAGGCCCCGCAGCGTCGGCGGCTCGTCGTCGGTGCCGACGGCCCGCAGGACCACGGTGGTCTCGGTGTCGGACGCAGTGTCGGGCGCGGAGCCGGACGCAGTGTCGGACGCGGGGTCCGGTCGCGCTGCGGTCCGACCGTCCGGTCCTGCTGGGCCGGGGCGGTCCGGGGTGGGCGCCCAGGAACGGGCACCGGGGTCGCGCGGGGCGGGGCGTGGGCCACCGCCCGCGGGGAACGTGCCGGTGCCGGGGGCGCCGGGCCCGTGCGGCGGGGGGACGGCGGTACCCGGGCCGCCAGGGTGACCGCCGGTACCCGGGCCGCCGGGCCGGTCGGTCGGATACGGCCCCGGGCCCTGTCCACCCGGTCGGCCGACGGGGTACGTGCCCGTGCCCTGCCCCCCGGCGCGGTCGGTCGGGGACATGCCGGCGCCCTGTCGCTCCGGCATGCGGGCCGGGTACGCGCCGGTGCCCGGCCCGCCGGGCCGACCGTCGGTGTACCCGTGCGGTCCCTGCCCGCCGGGCCGACCGTCCGGGTAACCGTTCGTGCCGTGCCCGCCGGGCCGACCGTCCGGGTACCCGTTGGTGCCCTCTCCGCCGGGCCGCTCGTCCGGACCCGCGCCGAGGCCGGGGAACGCCCCGGTCCGGGTCGGTCCGGAGAACGCGGCGGCTGCCGGGCCCGGGACGTCGCCCCGGGCAACGGAGTCGTCCCGGACGGAGTCGTCTCGGAGGGAATCGTCGCGGGGGGAGCCGTCGCCGACGGAGTCGGCCCGGAGGGAGGCGGCGCGGTCGAGGTCGTCGGGGGCGCCGTCGGGGGAGGGGCGCTCCGCGTCGGGGGTGGCGGCCGCGCCGTCGGTGCGGGAGTCCCGCGGGTCGTCGGCGCGGCTCGGGAGCCGGCCGAAACCGCTGCCCGGGTCGCCGCCGACGGTGGCGAACAGGTCGTTGCCCGACAGACCGGCCATCGCCGGACCGGACGGGACACCACCCATCGCCGGACGGGGCGCCTGACGCCGCTCCGGGCCCGCGGGGGCGGGGGGCCGGTGGCCGGGCATGGTCGGACGGCTCCCGGACGGTGGGGTCGAGGGCCGCGCGGGCGGCTGCTCGGCCCGGCCGTCGGTGGAGCCCGTGTTCGGGTAGTGCCCGATCAGCGCGCCGGGGGGCAGGATGTCGGTCTCCGGGCCGTCGGCGCTGCTGCGCGCCGGGCGTGGCGGCCACCGCTTCGCGGTGTGCTGTTCCCCGGTGTCCCGGCCCTCGTCGTCGGACCCGGTGGCGCCGGAGCCCGTGCTGTCCCCGGCCGAGGGCGACGGCGTCGGGTCCTGGTTCGGGGTGGGGCCCGCGGCGGGGCGGGTGTCGTCGCCGAGCGGCCGCGGGGTGGGCGCGATCGGGGGGACGACGGTCGGTGCGGGCTCGGTGACCGGCACACCGTCCGGCCCGGGGCCGGCGTCGGTGCGACGGCCGCCCTCCGCCGGGGTGGCGACGGGGTCCGGCCGGTCCCCACCCGTCCCGGTGACGGGGCTCCCCGCCTCCGGTGCGGGACCCGGCGGGGCGTCCTCCGCCCGGGAGGAGTCCGACGGAGCGGGCCGGGGATCCGGCTGAGCAGCGTCCACCGGACCGGGCCGGGGCGGCGTCGGAGCGCCGTCCGGCGCGGGCGTCGTCAGCCCGTCCGGTGAGTCCGGCGCGAACGACGGCGGCGGCGCGAAGCGGTCCGCCGGGGTGTGCAGGGGGTCGAGACCGTCATCGCCGGGTTCGTCGGGCAGCGGCCCGACGCCCAACGGGTCGTCGCCGAGGTCGCCGAGATCGGCGTAGTCACCCGGATCCGACGGCGGTTCGGGGGCGGCGGGCCGCGGTCCCGGGGTCGGACGTGCCGAGGGCGCGGGACCGCCGTCGCGGGACACCAGTTCGGTGAAGCCCGTCGGGGTCGGCTCGCGCCGGGCGCCGTCGTCCTCGGACGTGGCCTCCCGCTCCGGTTCCTCCCCGGAGCCCGACCGCATGACCAGATCGACCAGGGAGCCGGGGACCACCGGCACGCGGCCGGTCCGGATCGCCTCGCCGAGCCCGTCGGGGTTCGGATCGGGGCCCGGCGGGCCGTCGGCACGCCGGGGGGAGCGGTCGTCGGGGCCCGGGTGACCGGGCGCCGACGTCATGCGTTCTGCGGCGGTCGGGTGCACATAACGATTCGATTATCGCGAGCGTCGTCCCGGGCCCGGACCCCGGGTCGCCCCCCGCCCCGTCCGGGTCGTCCCGCCTGCGGCGTCTGTCCTGGTCCGGGGCTGGTCACGGCCCGTTCCGAGATCACCGAACGGGAGGACCCCGATCGAGGTGAGCGAGATCGGCGGGATGCGACCGACGGTGGTGCTGTCCGCGTCCTCCTCGGCCGGGCGGCGACCGGGGCCGAGGAGCAGGGAGCCGGTGACGGGCGCGTCCTCGTCGTCGGTGTCGTCGTCGGTGCCGTGGTCCGTGCTCGACCCGGAGAGGGAGTCGGCAGGGTCGATCGGCGACCGGGAGCCCAGCTCCGACACCGACGCGATCGGGTCCCCGTCCGAGGACGACGCCGCGGACGAAGCCGGGGAGGACGACGAGACCGACGACGGCCCCGGGAACGACGACGAGACCGACGACGTGAGCAGGGCCGGCGGGGAGAGCGGTGCCGGGCCGAACAGGGCGTCGTCGAGGGCGGCCGAGACCGGCTCACGGTCCAGCTCCTCGGCGAGGGTGCGCTGCACGCGGGTCAGCTCGTCACGGACGTCGTCGCGCAGCGCGGCGAGCCGCTCTACCTCGCGCACGACCGCCGACCGCCGCTCCCCGGCGCCCTGCTCGGCGTCCCGCAGCAGCGCGGCGGCCTCGGCGCGCGCGGCGGAGAGCGTCTGCTCGGCGTCGGAACGGGCGTCGGCGAGGATGCGCTCGGCCTCGGTGCGGACGTCGGACAACCGGTCGGACACGGTGCGCTCCCGCTCGGCGAGATCGCGCTCGCGGCGGTCGGCGTCGCGCTCGCGGTCGTCGAGGGTGCTGCTGCGGGAGGTGAACTCGCGGTCCAGGGTGGCGGCGCGGCCGAGCAGTGCCTCCTCGGTGCGGGAACGACGGTCCTCGGCCTCGCGGCGGGCGCGTTCCACGATCTCCGCGGCCTCGTCGGCCGCGCGCCCGCGCAGCTCGGCTGCCTCCTGCTCGGCGGCCTGCAGGACGCGTTCGACGCGCCGGCCGAACCCGGCCTCCTCGGCGCGGCGGTCCTCGCCGGCCCGGGCGGCGGAGTCGTTCTCCAGCTGCTCCTGCAGTCGCCGGATCTGCGCACGGGCCGCGGACAGCGACTGCTCGGCGGCGTCCGCGCGGCGGATCTCGTCGTGGATGCGGTGGTCGAGCTCGGCCAGCCGGCTGTCGACCTCGCCACGGTCGTAGCCGCGCAGCACGACGGTGAACCACGAGCCGTCCTCGCCGTCGTGGCGGTCGGGGTGGGCCCCGGCGTCACCGCCGGGGTGCGCGTGCCGCGACGACCCGTTGGACGACCCGTTGACCGGCTCGTGCCGATGCGGACCGGACGGTGCGGGAGAGACGCTCACGATGAACCCCCAAGACGGGTGACTACGAGCCGCCCGACGTGCCGCGGCGGCGATCCGTCCAACGAGCCCGGACGCGTTCGGTCACGTTCGGCGGTGGATCAGCCCGGAAAGCGTCCGAACATCACTCGAACGGCCGCCGGACTGGCGAGTGGATGATCACGCTGTGTGGTAATGCCCCTACCGAGGTCAGAACTCGGAGTTCTGCATGCTCGCCGCGGCGTACTGCAGGTAGTTCCACAGCTGGTCACGGTGCTCCGGGGAGAGGTTCTCCTCGTCGACGGCGATCCGCATGCAGCGCAGCCAGGCGTCGCGCTCGATCGGGCCGATCCTGAACGGCACGTGCCGCATCCGGAGCCGGGGGTGGCCGCGCTGGTCGGAGTAGGTGCGCGGGCCGCCCCAGTACTGCTCCAGGAACAGCCGCAGGCGCTCCTCGGCCGGGCCGAGGTCCTCCTCCGGGTACAGCGGCCGCAACACCTCGTCCCGGGCGACCTCCTCGTAGAACCGGTGGACGATCCGGTGGAAGACCGGCGCGCCGCCCACCTCGGCGTAGAAGTTCTGCGGTGCACTCACGCCGACCAGTCTCCCAGGATCCGTCAGTTCTGCTTCTGGGCCGGGCCGTCGAGGGCCGCGCCGGGGAACACCATCGGCCGGGGGATGCCGTGGTCGTCGAAGGCGTCGGTGATCGCGCCGTTGAGCGCGCGCTGCACCGCCCACTGCCGGCCCGGGCTGACCCGCACGGTGATCCGCAGCGTGACGCCCTCCGGGCCGATCTTGTCGACGCCGAGCACCTCGGGGGCCTCCAGCACGTCCCCGGCGATGTCGTCCTGGGCGGCGCGCTCGGTGGCGGTCCTCCCTGCCAGCTCGGTGGCCTCCTCGACGTCGGCGTGGTGCGCGATCGGCAGGTCGACCACCGCGACCGCGTAGCCCTGGCTCATGTTGCCCACGCGCAGGATCTCGCCGTTGCGGACGTACCAGACGGTGCCCTTGATGTCGCGGATCGTGGTGATCCGCAGGCCGACCGCCTCGACGGTGCCGACGGCCTCCCCGACGTCCACGACGTCGCCGACGCCGTACTGGTCCTCCAGCAGCATGAACATGCCGGACAGGAAGTCGCGCACCAGGTTCTGCGCACCGAAACCGATGGCGAGCCCGATCACCCCGGCGCCGGCCAGCAGCGGGCCCAGCGGGTAGCCGAGCTCGTTCATGACCATCATCACCGCGACGAGCAGCACCACCGCCGAGACGATCGACCGCAGCACCGAGCCGATCGTGCGTGCCCGCTGCGCCCGTCGCTGGGTGCCGGGGTCCGCCGGGGCGGCGGCCCCACGGCCGCCCGGCCGCAACCGGCGGGCCCGGCCGACCAGCGCGGTGAACCGGCCGTTGGTGGCGCCGTCGACCATCCGCCCGATCGCCCGGTGCGCCAGCCAGCGGAACAGCACCGCGACCACGACGATCACGGTGATCGCGACGGTCTTGCTGACCAGGGTGTCCGCGTGCTGGGCCAGGAAGTCGTTGCTGGTCCAGCGGTAGAGCGTGGCGCACCACGAGCCGGCGTCCTGGACGCAGTCGGGCATCAGCGACACGTCCTGCAGAGGAATGTCGGGCAGCACGACGGGGGTCACGAGTCCTCCTCGGGGGCGGTGAGGGCTGCGTCGGAGCCCCCGAGGCTACGTCACCCTCCGGTGTGACGGCGGTCGCGCACGTGGTCCGGAACCGGTCGGTGTCCTTGCAGGTCAGGGGCAGTTTCCGGAGGCCCTGCGACGGTTCGCAGCGGCACTACGCCGGCCCAGGCGAGACCGGCGGCGACGTCGGCGTCGTCGTCCGACGGCGGCCCGGAGCGGCTCTTCACGCTCGCCTCGGCCAGGTCGAGGGCGAACACCGCGGTGGCGGCCAGCTCCCGGCGGTCCGGGCGGCGGGCGTGGTCCCAGGCGCCCGGGGCGAGGTGCTCGACGATCACCCGCAGTGCGTGCAGACGCTCGTCGTCACCGGTGACGCGGCGGGCGTCGCCGTGGACGACGGCGCTGCGGTAGTTCATCGAGAAGTGCATCAGCGCGCGGGCGTGCACGATGCCGTCGAGGGTGGGTCACGGTCACGCAGCAGGGCAGCGTGTCCCCGGTCAGGTAGCGGGCCCCGGACGAGCCGTGCAGGAACAGCGTGTCGCCGTCGCGGCCGTAGGCGGTCGGGAGGACGACGGGTGCGCCGTCGCGGACGAAGCCGAGGTGGGCGACGAGGCCGTCGTCGAGGACCGCGTGCAGGTCGGCCCGGTCGACGGCGGCCCGGTCGCGCTTGCGGCCCAGCGTGCTGCGGGTGGTGGGGGATAGCGTCACACCCCGAGCATGACCGGCGACAGTGGCATCCTGGAACGGCCACTTCCGTCCCCTTACGAAAGGCCACTGTGCCGGATCTCCCGATCGTCCTCGACCGCGCCGGGGCGACCCCGCTGGCGGTCCAGCTCGCCGCCGCCCTGCGCGCCGCGGCCGCCGGCGGTGCACTGCGGCCCGGGGACCGGCTCCCGTCGACCCGCGGGCTCGCGACGACGCTGCGGGTGTCCCGGACGGTTACCGCAGCGGCCTACGACCAGCTGCTCGCCGAGGGCTGGGTCACCGGTCGGGTGGGCGCGGGGACGTTCGTGACCGCGGTCCCCGGGCCCGCCCCCACGGGCCCGGGAGCGACCACCGGGCCCCGGCCGCGGGCCGAGCCGTCGGTGCTGGACCCGGGGCGGCCGTGCGTCGCGGCGCTGGACCCCGCGATGTGGCGCCGTGCCTGGCGGGCCGCCGCCGACCCGCCCCCGGACGACCGCCCCCGCGCCGACGGGCTGGCCCCGTTCCACGAGGCCGTCGCCGGGCACCTGCTGCGCCACCGTGGGCTCACCCCGCCCGCGGACACCGTGCTGGCCACCGCCGGGACCTCAGCCGCCGTCGCGGAGCTGGCCCGGCTGCTGCCCCCGGGGGCGACCGTCGCCGTGGAGGAACCGGGGTACCCGCGGGCGGTCAGCGCGCTGCGCGCCGCCGGGCTGCGGGTCGTCGGCGTGCCGGTGGACGACGACGGCCTGGTCGTCGACGCGGTCCCGGCCGGATGCGCGGCGGTCTACACCACCCCCGCACACCAGTTCCCGACCGCGGTGCGGCTCTCCGCCGCCCGCCGGGTCGCCCTGGTCGAGCGGGCCCGCACCGAGGACCTCCTGGTCATCGAGGACGACTACGACGGCGAGCTGCGCTACGACGTCGCCCCGCTGCCCCTGCTGGCCGCGCTCGCACCCGGCCACGTCGTGCACCTGGGCACGGCGAGCAAGATCCTCAGCCCGACGCTCGGGGTCGGCTGGGTGGTCGCGCCACCCGCCGTCGTCGACGCCTGGCGGGACCTGCGCGCCCGGACCGGCACCCGGCCGTCGCCGGCGGGGCAGCTCGTCCTCACCGCGCTCGCCGCGCGCGGCGACCTGTCCCGGCACCTGCGACGGCTGCGCCGCGAGCTCCGCGAGCGCCGCACCCAGGTGCTGGCCACGGCCCGCGCGGCGGGCTGGGCGGTCCACGGGGACCCGGCCGGAGCGCACCTGGTGCTGCGTCCGCCCGAGGGCGAGCGGGCCGCGATCGCGGCGGCCGCCGGGCGCGGCGTCGCCGTGCGCGGGCTGGCCGACTACCACCAGGGCACGCCCCGCACGTCCGGGCTGGTCGTCGGGTACGCGGCCGGGACACGGGCCGAGCTGACCGCCGCGCTGGCGGCGCTGGTGGGGTGCGCCGCCGCCCGGCTGTGAGCCCCCGCCTACCCTCGGGCCCCATGAGTGCCGACCGGGTGAAGGTCGCCGTCGTCTTCGGCGGCCGCAGTTCCGAGCACGCGATCTCGTGCGTGTCCGCGGGCAGCGTGCTGACCCACCTCGACCCGGAGCGGTTCGAGGCCGTCCCGGTCGGGATCACCCCGGACGGCGCATGGGTGGCCGGCCCGTCCGACCCCGCCCGGCTGGCGATCTCCGGCCGGGAGCTCCCCGAGGTCGACGGCGCGGCCGAGTCCCTGGTGCTGCCCGGCGAGCCGGGCCGCGGCCTGGTCCGCCTCGACGCGCGCGAGGCGCTGACCTCGGTCGACGTCGTCTTCCCGATCCTGCACGGCGCGTTCGGCGAGGACGGCACCATCCAGGGGCTGCTGGAGATGGCCGGCCTGCCCTACGTCGGCGCCGGCGTGCTGGCCTCCGCGGTCGGCATGGACAAGGAGTTCGCGAAGAAGCTGCTGCGCGCCGAGGGCCTTCACGTCGCCGACGGTGTCGTGCTCCGCCCCGGCACCGACATCGGGTTCGCCGACCGCGACCGCCTCGGGCTGCCGCTGTTCGTGAAGCCGGCCCGCGCCGGGTCCTCGATGGGCGTCACCCGGGTCACCGACCCGGCCGCGCTCGACGCCGCCGTCGCCGAGGCCCGCCGGCACGACCCGAAGGTGCTCGTCGAGGCGGCCGTGCCCGGCCGCGAGATCGAGTGCGCGGTGCTGGAGTTCCCCGACGGCAGCGTCCGCGCCAGCCTGCCCGCCGAGCTGCGCTACACCGGCGAGTTCTACGACTTCGAGTCCAAGTACCTCGACACCTCCGACCTGCAGATCCCCGCCAAGCTCGACGACGAGATCACCGAGTCGCTGCGGTGGAAGGCGATCACCGCGTTCCGCGCGCTCGACGTGCAGGGGCTGGCCCGGGTCGACTTCTTCGTCACCGACGACGGCGACATCACCGTCAACGAGGTCAACACGATGCCCGGTTTCACTCCGAGCTCGGCGTTCCCGAAGATGTGGGCGGTCACCGGCCTCGACTACTCCGAGCTGCTCAGCACCATGATCGACACCGCGCTGGCCCGCGGGACGGGGCTGCGGTAGCTAGCGGACCCGCACCGGCTGCGGCGGGAGGGTGTCGACGACCGCGTCGGACACCGCCTGCAGCGGCCCCGGGCCGGTCTCGGTGGGTGCGGACAGCTCCAGGTACACCCCGCGGTCGACGACGGCGTAGGTCGTGGCGAGCGCACCCGGCGGCGTGCCCAGCGGCAGCCAGCTCACCCCGTTGACCACGATCAGCGGCGAGGTCGGCCCCAGCTCGGCGGGCCGCTCGGTGCCGCAGCGCAGCACGACCGGCTCGGGCTCGGCGACCCAGGCCCGTGCGCCGGGGACCTGCGGGTCGATCTCGCGCGGCGCGAGGTCGCCGGTGTCACCGGGGAGCGCGGTGGGCAGCGCCCGCAGCACCGCCTCGCACGACGGCGACGACGCCTGCGGTGCGGCCCGTGCCGGCAGTTCCAGGGGGCCGGTGTCCGGCCCCGTCGTCAGGCGGGCCCAGACCGCGAGCCCCGCCACGACGACGGCGAGCAGCAGGGGCAGCGCGAGTGCCACCACGACCGGTGGTGACACGCGTGCCCCTGCCACGTCTGTCCCCGTCTCAGCTCAGCTTGACCACGGGGCAGGTGAGCGTCCGGGTGATCCCGTTGACGTTCTGCACCCGGGCCACGACCAGCCGGCCGAGCTCGTCGACGTCGTCCGCCTCGGCGCGCACGATCACGTCGTACGGGCCGGTGACGTCCTCGGCCGAGACGACGCCCGGCAGACCCCCGATCTCGGAGGCGACCGAGGCGGCCTTGCCGACCTCGGTCTGGACGAGGATGTATGCCTGCACCACGGCGTGCCCCTTTCCGGTAACTGCCGACCTGCCGGATGGTTGACGGCAGGAATGTCGGACGCAGAACCTACCGGAGGCCGCCCCCGTGTCCCCATCCGCGATCACGCCCGAGGGCGGTTCCGAGACCGGTGTCTCACTCCGGGAGGTCGGTGAGTTCGCCCTGATCGACCGGGTCACCACGGACCGTGTCCAACCGGCTACGACGGAGCTCGGACCCGGTGACGACTCGGCCGTCGTCACCGCGGCCGACGGGCGGGTCGTCGCCTGCACCGACGTGCTCGTCGAGGGCGTGCACTTCCGGCTCGACTGGTCGAGCCCCGAGCAGGTCGGACGCAAGGCCGCGGCCGCGAACCTCGCCGACATCGCCGCGATGGGGGCGGTGCCCACGTCGCTGCTGGTGGGGCTGGCGTGCCCCTCGTCGACGCCCGCGGCGCAGCTCGAGCAGCTGGCCGACGGGCTGTGGGCCGAGGCCCGCTCGACCGGGGCCGGGCTCGTCGGGGGCGACCTGACCTCGGCGCCGGTGATCGTGGTCTCGGTGACGGCACTGGGGGACCTGCAGGGTCGCTCGCCGGTGCTGCGCTCCGGCGCGCGGCCGGGCGACCGGGTGGCGGTGTGCGGGCGGCTGGGCTGGTCCGCGGCCGGGCTGGCGGTACTCGAGCGTGGGTTCCGGTCCCCGGCGGTGCTGGTCGACGCGCACCGGGTCCCGGAACCGCCCTACTCCGCGGGTCCGCAGGCCGCCGACGCCGGCGCCACCTCCATGATCGACGTCTCGGACGGCCTGCTGGCCGACCTGGCGCACGTCGCGCGGGCCTCGGGGGTGACGCTGCGGCTGCGGTCGCGGGCGTTCACGGTGCCTGCGCGGCTGGCCGAGATCGCGTCGGCGTTGGGCCTTGACCCGCTGCGCTGGGTCCTGACCGGCGGTGAGGACCACGCGCTCGCGGCGACCTTCCCCGGCGACGCGCCGTTGCCCGAGGGCTGGACCGAGGTCGGGGCCGTCGAGGCAGCGGATGCCGAGGGCCCCGCGGTCACTGTCGACGGCCGCCCCTACGACGGCGACGCCGGCTGGGCCCACTTCACCCGCTACTGACCGCGGCCACCGACCGCGGCACGCGCACACGACGGCGGCCCGGCCCCTCGGTGAGGGACCGGGCCGCCGGAAGATCGGGGCTCAGGCGCCGCGGCGCCAGAACAGCAGCGCCCGGCGCAGCCGGTTGCGCAGGCTGGGGTGACCGGGGACCGACCGCTGCGGGGCCGGGAACTGCCGGAACTCCGCGGGCGGCGGGGTCAGGTGGGCCGCCGGGAGGGTCGGCGGGTCCATCGCGACCAGGGTCTGCGGGAAGTGGCGCGCATCGGGCGACGGGGTCTTCTCGGGGTGCACGGTCGTCTCCTCCACGGCCGTTCCATCGCTCGCGGTGGCTCGATCGTTACCGACCAACTGCTGCATCTCCGGCCTCCTCACGGTCTCGGGCGGGGTACATCGCCGGGTCCCGTGCCCGCCGGGGCCGGGGTCCCTCCGCGCGTGCCGCATTCGTGACGGGCCACCGCGGGGCCCGGGAAGGGGAGCGCGGGGCGGCGGTGCCTGCCCGCCCAGGGTACCGACGTGACGTGTGCCGGAGACGTGTGCGGTGGCTCACCGGGCGGGCCGTCGGGCACCCGGGTGCTCGCTACGGTGAATGCCGAGCAGGCGGGACGAGTGGACGGAGCGGGTGTGTCGGGGCTGGTGGCGGTGGTGGCGTGGGCCGCCCTGGCGGGATGGATCGCCGCCGGCGTGCTGCTCGTGGTGGCCCACCGGCGGCTGGAACGGCTGGAGCGGGAACACACCGCCCGCAAGTGGGACATCGTCGCGCTGCGTGCGGAGCTGCGGGCGCTGCACCGGCGACCGGACGACGGCTCCCGCCCTGCCAGCGGCTCCCGCACTGCCGGTGGCTCCCGCCCGGCCGGCGGCGACACCGGGTCCCCGGTCCCCGCCGGCGGGGCGCCCGGACGTACCCGGACGGCCGGCGCCACGGCATGGCGCCGGTCGCACCGGCGCCCGGAGGGTCGTACCCGGCGGGGCCCCTCCTGAACGGGGCGGCGTCAGGCGGTGACGTGCGAGGACGACAGGGTGGTCGCCACGTCGAGCGCCGACCGGCCCTCGGGGTTCAGGTCGAGCACCACGAGGTCGGTCGCCCCCGCCTCGGCGAACCGGGCGAACTCCCGCGCCAGGTGCTCCTCCGATCCGGCCACCACCGTGTCCTCCGGCCCGCGGAGCCCGCTGCGGTCCAGCAGCGCCCGGTAGCTGGGCAGCGTCCCGACGGCGGAGAAGTCCTGCGCGACCGACTCCAGCATCCGGTCGGGGTCGGTGGTCACGCCCACCACCACGGAGACCACGATCCGAGCGGTGTCCGGGAGCGCGGGCCGCAGGTGGTCGTGCACGAACTCCGGACGGACCCAGGTCACGACGGTGCCGTCGGTCAGCTCCCCGGCGATCTCCAGCATCCGGGGGCCGAGGGCCGACAGCAGCACCCGCGGCGCCGGCACCGGCCGCGGCAACGTGAGCTGTGTGTCGACGTCGAGGAACCGGCCTCGGTGGGTCACCCGCTCCCCGTGCAGCAGCGGGATCAGCACCTCCAGGTACTCCCGCGTCCGGGCGGCGGGCGCGTCGAACGGCAGCCCGAGCTCACCGGTGAGGTAGGGGGCGTGGCCCGGGCCCACCCCGAGCGTCAGCCGGCCGTCGAGGGCCGCCTGCGTGGTCAGTGCCTGGGCGGCGAGCGCGATGGGGTGCCGGGGACCGGTCAGGGTGACCGCGGTGCCGAGCTCGGCGGGCCCGGTACCCGGCTCCGCCGCGGCGAGCAGGGTCAACGGGTCCCAGCTGCCGGGCATCTGGTTGGCCCAGACCGCGTCGAGGCCCCGGCGGCCCGCGTCGAGCACGGTCTCCCGGACGGCGGCAGGGCCGTCGGGGGTGAGGTTCAGGGTTCCGATCCGCATGGTCACCAGTGCAGCCGCGCCGAGCCCGGGGAACCAGACCGGAACAACCCGCGCAGCGATCGGCGTTCGTGATCGACAGAGGTCGGGGAGGGTGCGGGATGGAACTGCGCGGATTGCGCTACTTCGAGGCTTATTCAGGCCCCGTGAAATAACGATCTAGCCCGGCGTGTCGGGTTGGGCGACAGCCCGTCCATCGCGAAGATTGGTTTGCCGAATCAATCCGAGATGAACGGGCTGCCGCAGTATGTACTATACCACTGGTTTCCGGCGTGATGAAATTCAGGATCTTGTCGCTATAGTGTATGAGCAGGATCAGCGGGACGCGACGGAGGCATGTTTGTCTTGGCCGCCGGTTCTGGGGTTGTTCTGGTCGGTGGTGATCACGTTGGCGTATCTGCGCGGGAATCGTGTGCAGTGGGAGTTGGCGGAAACCTATGGGGTGTCGCAGTCGACGGTTAGTCGAGCGATCACGGGGGTGACACCGTTGCTGGCACAGGCGCTGCGGAGTGTCGTTCCGACGGCAGAGGAGCTTCGTGCCGATCGGCAGTACATCATCGATGGAACCTTGCTGCCCTGCTGGTCATGGGCCGCGGTGCCGGGTCTGTGGTCGGGCAAGCATCGCACCACCGGCGTCGTCGTCCAGGTCGCAGCCACCCTGGAGGCTTATTCAGGCCCCGTGAAATAACGATCTAGCCCGGCGTGTCGGGTTGGGCGACAGCCCGTCCATCGCGAATATTGGTTTGCCGAATCAATCCGAGATGAACGGGCTGCCGCAGTATGTACTATACCACTGGTTTCCGGCGTGATGAAATTCAGGATCTTGTCGCTATAGTGTATGAGCAGGATCAGCGGGACGCGACGGAGGCATGTTTGTCTTGGCCGCCGGTTCTGGGGTTGTTCTGGTCGGTGGTGATCACGTTGGCGTATCTGCGCGGGAATCGTGTGCAGTGGGAGTTGGCGGAAACCTATGGGGTGTCGCAGTCGACGGTTAGTCGAGCGATCACGGGGGTGACACCGTTGCTGGCACAGGCGCTGCGGAGTGTCGTTCCGACGGCAGAGGAGCTTCGTGCCGATCGGCAGTACATCATCGATGGAACCTTGCTGCCCTGCTGGTCATGGGCCGCGGTGCCGGGTCTGTGGTCGGGCAAGCATCGCACCACCGGCGTCGTCGTCCAGGTCGCAGCCACCCTGGAAGGGCAGCTGTCGTGGATCTCCGACCCGACCCCAGGCTCCCGACACGACCTATATTGTCTCGACCAATCCGGCGCCCTCGACCACCTCGCCACATACCCCCCGATCGGCGATAAAGGATACATCGGGCGCGGCATGCTCACCCCGTTCAAAAAACCACCCGGCCGGGAACTTCTCGACTGGCAAAAAACATTCAACAAGAGCCTCAACCACACACGCGCCACCATCGAACGAGTCATCGCCCATATCAAAACGTGGAAAGTTCTCCACACAGACTACCGGCGGCCCTACGCCACATTTAAAACGACAATCTCGGCAGTCATCGGACTCATCTTCTACACACTTACCTGACGGAGCCTGAATAAGCCTCCTGGAAGGGCAGCTGTCGTGGATCTCCGACCCGACCCCAGGCTCCCGACACGACCTATATTGCCTCGACCAATCCGGCGCCCTCGACCACCTCGCCACATACCCCCCGATCGGCGATAAAGGATACATCGGGCGCGGCATGCTCACCCCGTTCAAAAAACCACCCGGCCGGGAACTTCTCGACTGGCAAAAAACATTCAACAAGAGCCTCAACCACACACGCGCCACCATCGAACGAGTCATCGCCCATATCAAAACGTGGAAAGTTCTCCACACAGACTACCGGCGGCCCTACGCCACATTTAAAACGACAATCTCGGCAGTCATCGGACTCATCTTCTACACACTTACCTGACGGAGCCTGAATAAGCCTCTTCGTGACGGTGGCCGAGGAGCTGCACTTCGGCCGGGCCGCCGAGCGGCTGCACATCGTGCAGCCCGCGGTGAGCCAACAGGTGGCCCGGCTCGAACGCGAGCTCGGGACCCGGCTGCTGGACCGGTCCTCGCGCCACGTCCGGCTCACCCCCGCCGGGCACCGGGTGCTGGCCGCGGCGCGGGAGGCACTGGCGGCGGCGGAGCGGGTGCGTGCGGTCGTGGACGCGCCGGCGACCCGGATCCGCGTCGGCACCGCGCCCGGGCTCACCGGTCGTCTGGAGCTGGCGCTGCGCCGGCTGCAGGAGTGCTCCCCGGATCTCGAGGTCCAGCTGTTCGACCTGCCGGTGCCCGAGCGGCTGTCGGCGGTGACCGACGGCCTCCTGGACCTCGCGGTGGCCCGGGGGGAGCCCTCGGGACCCGGCCTGGTGGTGCGCCCGGCGTGGAGCGAGCAGCTGCACGCGGTCGTGTCCGACCGGCACCCGCTGGGGCGCCGGTCCTCGGTGCGGCTGTCGGCGCTGGCCGCGGCCGGGCCGTTCCGGCCGCCGTGCCGGGACACCGACCCGCCCTGGCACGACGCCCTCGCCCGGACGGTCGCCCCGTCCGGGGCCCGGATGGGCCGGCCGGTCGGGGTGGGCGAGGCCGTCGTCGCGGAGATGGGGGCCGATCCCACCGGGTGGACGCTGCTGCCCGCCGGGCGGGCCGCGGCGTCCGGGGCGTCGCGGGTGCGTGAGATCCCGCTCGACCCACCGGTGACGGTCACCGGGTCGGTGGTCGCGCCGTCGTCGACGACCCCGGGCTGCCTCGCCGCGGTCGTCGACGCGTTCCGTGACGCCGACCTCACCGATCTGGCGTCGGCATGACGGGGCACCGGGTCCGGCGGCCCGTCAGCGCCGGGGGACGGCCGCCCCGCGGATGCTCGCGTCGAGCAGCTGCACCGGGTGCAGCAGCGGGACGTCGGCGACGTCCTCGCTCGGCAGGTACTTCCCGATCTGCAGCAGGCAGCCCGGGTTGGCGGTCACCACGACGTCGGGCCTCGCCTCCCGGATCTTCTCCGCCTTCCGCACGCCCAGGTCGGCGGCCGCGTCCGGCTTGACCATGTTGTAGATGCCCGCCGAGCCGCAGCACAGCGACGCCTCGGCGATGTCGACCAGCTCCAGCTCCGGGATGGTCCGCAGCACCTCGCGGGGCTGGCTGCGCACACCCTGGGCGTGCCCGAGGTGGCAGGCGTCGTGGTAGGCGACCCGGCCGGGGACCGGCGTGCGCGGGGCACGGGGGCCGCCGTCGTCGTCGCGGGAGTACAGGTCGGCGAGCACCTCGTGCACGTCGCGGCAGCGCGCCGAGAAGGCGGCGGCGCGGTCCTTCCACTCCGGGTCGTCGGCGAGCAGATGGCCGTAGTCCTTCATCGACGAGCCGCAGCCCGCGACGTTGGTGACGACCGCGTCGACGTCGAGGGTCTCGAACCGGGCGATGGTGCGCCGGGCCCGGTCCAGGGCGGACTCCTCGCGCCCGGCGTGCACCTCCAGCGCGCCGCAGCACTGCTGGTCGCGGGGGACGAGCACGTCGCAGCCCTCGGCGGAGAGCACCCGCACGGTGGCCTCGTTGACCCGGTGGAAGAACACGTCCTGCACACACCCGGTGAGCAGCGCCACCCGGGCCCGGCGGGTGCCGACGGCCGGGGTGTGCACCGGGAGCCGCGCGAACGCCTCGCGCACCGAGACCGGCGGCAGCAACGACTCCATCGCCGCGAGCTGGCCGGGCAGCTTCTCGGCGAGCCTGCGGATCGCGGGGACCTTGCGCAGCTGCTGGTAGAGCGCGCCGGGCAGGGCGGCGGCGCGCAGCCGTCGCTTGTAGGGGAACAGGGAGAAGATCGCGTCCCGGAACAGCCTGTCCGACGCGCTGCGGGGCACGTTGCGCTCGATCTGCGGGCGCACCGACTCCAGGAGCTTGTCGTACTGCACCCCGGACGGGCAGGCGGTCACGCACGCCATGCAGCCCAGACAGTTGTCGATGTGCTCGGTGAACGGGCCGTCGAGGGTGATGTCGCCCTTCTCGGCCAGGTCCATCAGCAGGATCCGGCCGCGCGGGGAGTCCATCTCCTCGCCCCACAGCACGTAGGTGGGGCAGGTCGGCAGGCAGAAACCGCAGTGCACGCAGTCGTCGAGCAGCTCGCGCTGGGGCGGGTGGCCCGGGTCGAACGCGCTCGGTCCCTGCTGCGGGATCTTGGTCTCGGCCGCTCCGGCGGGGGTGCCTGCGGGCTCGTGGGTGCTCGTCATGCGTGCCTCACATCCAGGGGGCGAAGCGACCGGCGGCGAACCGGGCCTCGGGGTCGAGCTGGTTCTTGATCGCCTTCAGCAGCGCGAGCGCGGACGGCGCGGGGCCCCACGCCGGGGCGTCCAGCGCCTCGGGGCGGTCGCGCAGCATGCTCGTGCCGCCGACCGCGGCGACGGCGTCGTGCACCTCGGTCACGGCGGCCCCCGGCACGGTGACGGTCGCGACGCCGGTCGCGAGCCCGGCCGTGACGGCGATGGCGGGAAGCTGCTCCACCAGCGGCGCCAGCCGGGTCGGGGCGCACCCGATCCGGACGACGGCGCCGTCGCGGGCGGGCCCGTCGGCGCCGCCGCCGGCGTGCGGGCCGTCGGTCAGCGACGCGTGGGCGTCCCACGCGTCCGGACCCACCTCCCTTGCGTCGGCCCCGAGGAGCTCGCGCAGCCTCTTCACCCGCGCCGGCAGGGTCCCGGCCCCGCCCTCCAGCCGGACCAGCAGACGTCCCGGGTCGCCGGAGACCCACTCGACGGCGATCGGCTCCAGCGGGCTGGCCATCAGCTCCAGCACCCGCGACGCGGCCTCGGCCACCGGGCCGTCGACGGCCACGCAGGCGACCGCCTTCGGGACCGGGTGCAGCCGCAGGACGACCTCGACCACTGGGCCGAAGGTGCCGTGGGAGCCGTGCAGGAGCTTGGCCATGTCGTAGCCGGCGACGTTCTTGATGACGTGCCCGCCGGAGCGGACCATCGTGCCGTCCGCGAGTACCGAGGTGGTGCCGATGACCAGGTCCCGCAGACCGCCCCAGACCAGGGCGGACGGGCCGGCGTCGGCGGTGGCGAGCAGCCCGCCGACGGTGGCGCCGCGGGCGACCCGGGCGGCGTCGAACGCGAGGCGCTGGCCGTGCTCGGCCAGGTGCTCCTGCAGCGCGAGCACCGGGGTCCCGGCGTGCACCGAGACGGTCATGTCGCCGGGGTTGTGGTGGATCACCCCGGACAGCCCGGAGAGGTCGAGCGTCGCGGCGACGTCGTCGTCCGCGCGTCCTGCCCAGCCGGCGGCGGTGCCGGCGCCGGTGATCGCGAGGCGGCCGGGGGTGTCCAGGACGGCGTCCCGGACCTCCTTGGCCGAGATGGGGCGCAGCGTGGTGGGAGCGGCGCGTGTCATGTCGTCGGGCCCTTCCGGGTCGCGTGCGGGTCGGTCGGACAGGTCGGCCGGACGGGTCGGCCGGACGGGTCGGCCGGACGGGTCACAGCCGTTCGATCAGGCCCGCCTCCTCCAGCGGGTGCGGGCGGTAGCGCCCCGGCTTCTCGCCGCAGAGCCGCGGGGTCGGCAGGAGCTTGCCGGGGTTGCAGATGTGGTCAGGGTCGAAGCCGTCGCGGATGCGGCGCATGACGGCCAGGTCGTCCTCGCCGAACATCCGCGGCATCGAACAGGCCTTGTCGGTGCCGATGCCGTGCTCGCCCGACAGCGACCCGCCCATCTCGACGCACAGCTCCGCGATCCGCGCCGACAGGTGCTCGGCCTCGTCGGTCTGGCCCTCCGCGGCGGAGAACAGGACCAGCGGGTGCAGGTTGCCGTCGCCGGCGTGGAAGACGTTCGCGACGCGCAGCCCGGCCTCGGAGCCCATCTCGTCGATCCGTTCGAGGATCTCGGCGAGCCGGGTCCGGGGGACCACGCCGTCCTGGACGATGTAGTCCGGCGAGATCCGGCCGACCGCGGCGAACGCCGCCTTGCGGCCGCGCCAGATGTTCGCCCGCTCCTCCGGCGATCCCGCGATGTGCAGCCGGGTGCAGCCGTGCCGGTCGCAGATCTCCTTGACCAGCGCGAACTGCTCCTCGCACTCCTCGACGGTGCCGTCGAGCTCGACGACGAGCGCGGCCGGGGTGTCGAGAGAGTAGCCGGCGCCGGTGGCGCCCTCGGCGGCCTCGATCGCCAGCGCGTCCATCATCTCGACCGCGGCGGGGACGATCCCGGCCGCCACGATGTCGGAGACCACCTGGCCCCCCGCCGACACGGACGGGAAGTCCGCCAGCAGCGTGCGCATGACCTCGGGGGTGCGCAGCAGCCGCACGGTCACCTTCGTGACGATCCCGAGGGTGCCCTCCGACCCCAGGAACACCCCGCGCAGGTCGGGCCCGGACTGCTCCATCGAGTCCGACCCGAGGGTCACGACCTCGCCGTCGGGGAGCACGACCTCCATCGACAGCACGTGGTTGGTGGTGAAGCCGTACTTCAGGCAGTGCGCGCCGCCGGAGTTCTCCGCGACGTTGCCGCCGATCGTGCACACCTGCTGGCTCGACGGGTCCGGGGCGTAGTACAGCCCGTGGGGCGACGCCGCCGCGGTGATCTCCAGGTTGGTGACGCCGGGCTCCAGCACCGCGCGCCGGTTCTCCGGGTCGACCTCGAGCACCCGGTTGAGCCGGTTCAGCCCGATGACGACGCCCTCGGCCACCGGCAGCGCGCCGCCGGACAGGCCGGTACCGGCGCCGCGGGCGACGAACGGGATCCGGTGCCGGGCGCAGATCCGTACACACCCGGCGACGTCGTCGGCGGTGCGGGGCAGCAGGACCAGCTCGGGGACGACCCGGCTGCCGGTCAGGCCGTCGCACTCGTAGGTCCGGGTCCGGACCGGGTCGTCGAGCACGTCCGCGGCACCCAGGAGGGCGACGAACTCGTCGTGGATCGAGCGGGCCAGAGGCATCGCTGGACTCCCTTGCTGCGCGTGGCGGGGCTCACGGGAGGGTACGTCGACACGGTGACGCCACGCCTGTTCGACGTCACGGACAGGGTCCGCGTCACTTCCGTGATGCGGAAAAGATAATCCACTGGTAGAAATGCGACCAGTTCCGACATCCACACGGAGAGGGTGGTCACAGATGGCCGACACCGCCGGCCTGCAGGTCGACGAGCACCTGAGGTCCTTCGTCGAGGGCGAGCTCCTGTCCGACGTCGACCTCACGGCGGACGACTTCTGGGCGACCCTCGCGCGGCTCCAGGAGCGCTTCGCTCCCAAGATCGCCGACGCACTGGCCCGTCGCGACGAGATCCAGGCACGCATCGACGAGTGGCACCGCGAGCACGGCACCGGCTCGGTCGAGGACTACGAGAAGTTCCTCACCGACCTCGGCTACCTGCTCCCGGAACGGTCCCCGACGATCGACGTCGACCGGGTCGACCCGGAGATCGCCGAGATCCCCGGCCCGCAGCTGGTCGTGCCCTCCACCGTGCCCCGCTACGCGCTCAACGCCGCCAACGCGCGCTGGGGCTCGCTGTTCGACGCCTTCTACGGCACCGACGCACTGCCGCAGGACCACGAGCTCGCCCCCGGCTACGACGAGCGCCGCGGCGCGCAGGTCATCACCGCCGCCGACGAGCTGCTCGACGAGCTGTTCCCGCTCGCGAAGGGCAGCCACGCCGACGCCACCGCCTACCGGCCGTCGACCGACGGGCTCGTCGTCGACACCGCCGCGAACGGCACGGTCGGGCTCGCCGACCCCGCGCAGTTCGCCGGCTTCCGCCCGGTCGACGGTGACGGCCGCGGCGCCGTCCTGCTGACCCGCAACGGGCTGCACCTGGAGATCACGATCGACCCGACCACCCAGGTCGGCACCCAGCACCACGCCGACGTCGCCGACGTCGTGCTCGAGTCCGCGGTCACCACGATCGTCGACCTCGAGGACTCGGTCGCGACCGTCGACGGCGAGGACAAGGCCCTGGCCTATCGCACCTGGCTCGGCCTGCTCCGCGGTGACCTGACCGCCGAGTTCCGCAAGGGCGGGAAGACCGTCACCCGCCGGGTCAACCCGGACCGCGAGTACACCGCGGCCGACGGCTCCGCCCTCACCCTGCCCGGACGGTCGCTCATGCTGGTCCGCAACTGCGGCCACCACATGACCACGAACGCCGTGCGCACCGCCGACGGCGGCGAGATCGCCGAGGGCGTCCTCGACGCACTGGTCTCGGCCGTCGCCGGGCTCTACGACCTGCAGGGCAAGGGCCCGCACACCAACTCCCGCGCGGGCAGCGTCTACATCGTCAAGCCCAAGCAGCACGGGCCCGAGGAGGTCGCGCTCACCGTCGAGCTGTTCGGCGCCGTCGAGGAGGCCCTCGGACTGCAGCCGAACACCCTCAAGATCGGCATCATGGACGAGGAGAAGCGGACCTCGGTCAACCTCTCCGCCTGCATCGCCGAGGCCGCGAACCGGGTCATCTTCGTCAACACCGGCTTCCTCGACCGGACCGGCGACGAGATCCACACCTGCTTCGCCGCGGGCCCGGTGCTGCGCAAGGGCGACATGAAGTCGACCACCTGGCTGACGACCTACGAGGACCGCAACGTCGACGTCGCGCTCGCCGCCGGGTTCGCGCACACCGCGCAGGTCGGCAAGGGCATGTGGGCCAAGCCCGCCGCGATGGCCGAGATGATCGAGCAGAAGATCGGCCACCCGAAGGCCGGCGCGAACTGCGCCTGGGTGCCCTCGCCCACCGCCGCGACCCTGCACGCGCTGCACTACCTGCGCGTCGACGTGCACCGGGTCCAGGACGAGATCGCCTCCCGCCCCACCGCCGACCGTCGCGCGCTGCTCGAGGTCCCGGTCACCGACGCGTCGTCGCTGTCGGCCGAGGACGTGACCCACGAGCTGGAGACCAACGCCCAGTCGATCCTCGGCTACGTGGTGCGCTGGGTCGGCATGGGCATCGGCTGCTCCACCGTGCCGGACCTGGAGGGCGTGGGGCTGATGGAGGACCGCGCCACCCTGCGGATCTCCGCGCAGCTGGTCGCGAACTGGCTCCGGCACGGCGTCGTCGACGAGGCGGTCGTGCGCGACACCTTCGCCCGGATGGCCGCCGTCGTCGACGAGCAGAACGCCGGCGAGGACGGCTACCCCGCGATGGCCAAGGACCTGGAGTCCAGCGAATCGTTCCAGGCCGCGCTGGAGCTGGTGTTCAGCGGGGCGACCGAGCCGAACGGCTACACCGAGCGGACGCTCACCCGCTGGCGTCAGCGGGCCAAGGCCGCGGCCTGAGGTCGCATCACCGTCACCACCACCGTCGACGACGACGCCCCCGGGACGGGTTCCCGGGGGCGTCGTCGTGATCAGGGAGGACGAGGATCGTGAAGTCGTGGATGCGGCCCGCGCTGGTGCTGTTCGGCGTCGGCTACGGCGCCAACCAGTTCAGCCCGCTGATGGTCATGTACCGCGAGCAGGGCCACTACTCGGCGACCGTGGTCGCCGCGTTCTTCGGCGTCTACGTGCTCGGTCTCGCCCCGGGCCTGCTCGTCGGCGGGCCGGCGTCGGACCGCTGGGGGCGGCGCCGGGTGCTGCTGCCCGCCACGGCCGCCTCGATCCCGGCCAGTGCCGTCATCGCGCTGGGGGCGTTCTCCGAGCCCCTCCTCTACATCGGACGACTGCTGTTCGGCCTGTGCATCGGCGTCGCGATGGCGGTGGCGACGACCTGGGTCAAGGAGCTGTCCGGCGAGGGTGAGGGTGCGCGGCGGGCCGCACTCGCGCTCACCGCGGGATTCGGACTCGGCCCGCTGGTCGGCGGGCTGCTCGCGCAGTTCGCGCCGCTGCCGATGGAGCTGCCCTACCTGGTGCACATCGTGCTCATGGTCCCCGTCACCTGGTGGCTCGTGGCCGCCCCGGAGACGGTCGAGCCGGGCCGCTCCCGGTCCTGGCTGCGCGACCTGCGGGTGCCCGCCGCCGCCCACCCGCGCTTCCGGTGGCTGGTGCTGCCCGCCGCGCCCTGGGTGTTCGGCGCCGCCGCGCTGTCGTTCGCGGTGCAGCCGACCGCGCTCGGCGACGTCCTCGGCGGCTACGGGCTGCTCGACGCGACCCTGCTCACCGCCGTCACCCTGGGCTGCGGGTTCCTCGCCCAGTCCGCCGCCCGCGCCGTCGACGCCCGCTCGCCGCTGGCCGCCACCCGGATCGGGCTCGCGCTCGTCGTCGCCGGGACGGTGGTGGCCGCGTTGGGCGCGGCCGGGCGCAGCATCCCGGTGGCGTTCGTCGCGGCCGCGCTGCTCGGTGCCGGCTACGGATTCGTGCTGCTGTCCGGGCTGCAGGAGGTCCAGCGGATCGCCGCGCCGGAGCACCTGGTCGGGCTCACCGCGGTGTTCTACTCGCTGACCTACCTCGGGTTCCTGCTGCCGATGCTGCTCTCGGCCCTGACCGGGGTCGCGGGGTACCCGGTGCTGCTGCTCGTCGTCGCCGGGGTGCAGGCGCTCTGCCTGGTCCTGGTGTGGGCCGGAGCGCACCGGGCGGCGGAACCGGCCCCCGCGGCCGATCCGCTCCGCGCGCTGATCCGGTCGGCGCGCGCGTCCGGACGCGCGCGGGCAACGGATCACCGCGCGCGGAGCTGATCATGCGGCCGGCCGCGGATCCACCTGATGTCCACCTCCGGGCGGAGGCGGGTGCCGGCCCGCGCTCGTAGCGTCGGGCGGGTGACCACCACCACGGATTCCGACGCCACGGACCTGCCGCGCCTGCCGTTCCCGCGCCACGACGTCCTCGACCTCCCGCCGCAGTTCGACCACCTGCGGGACCGGTCCCCGATCACCCCGGTCCGGACCCCGGCCGGCGATGTCGCGTGGCTGGTCACCGGCTACGACGAGGCCCGTGCCCTGTTCGCCGACGACCGGCTCGGCCGCAGCCATCCCGCGCCGGAGCGGGCCGCGCGCATCTCCGACTCGATGATCTTCGGTGGGCCCAGCGGCGACTCACCGGAGACCGAGCGGAGCAACCACATTGCCATGCGCAAGTTGCTCGCGCCCGCGTTCTCGGCGCGGCGGATGCGCAGGCTGTCCGACCACGTCGCCGAGCTGGTGCACAGCCGGCTCGACGTCGTCGAGGCCGCCGGGCCCGGCTGCGACCTGCACGAGCTGTTCTCCTTCCCGCTGCCGGTGCTGGTCATCTGCGAGCTGCTCGGCGTCCCCTTCGACGACCGCGAGGAGTTCCGTCGCTGGTCCGGCGAGCTCGGGCTGCTCCACGACCGGCCCCGCGCCGAGGCCGCGGCGCAGGCGTTGTTCGCCTACGTCCGCGGCCTGATCGACCGCAAGGACGACGAGCCGGGGGAGGACGTGCTCTCCGACTTCGCCGCGCTCGGCTCGGCGCCGGAGCAGCGCGACCGGCTCGCCGCGCTCGGCGCCGGACTGCTGTTCGCCGGGCACGAGACGACGGTCGGGCGGATCGACACCGGCACCGTCCTGCTGCTGGACCGGCCGGGGGAGTGGGCGGCGCTCGCCGCGGACCCGGAGCGGGCCGTGGGCGCGGTCGAGGAGGTCCTGCGGCTGGCGGTGCCCGGCGGGGGCAACGGCGGCATCCCGCGCTACGCCCACGCCGACATCGACATCGCCGGGGTGCAGATCCGTACGGGCGACGCGATCCTGCTCGCGCTCGGTGCCGCGAACCGGGATCCGCGCCACTTCGACGAGGCCGAGGACATCGACGTCACCCGGAAGCCGACGCACCTCGCGTTCGGGCACGGGCCGTACTTCTGCGTGGGCGCGAGCCTGGCCCGGGTCGAGCTGACCGAGGTGTTCCGGGCGCTGCCCGCCCGGTTCCCGTCGCTGCGCCTGGCCGTGCCGCGCTCCGAGCTGGAGCTGCGCACGGACGTGCTCACCGGGGGGCTGCGCGCGTTGCCGGTCACCTGGGACCGATCATGAGGGTGTGGGGGAGCTCGAACTGAGGGTGTCGGGGATCGACCATCCGGACGTCACGCCGCTGATGCGGCGGCTGCAGGCGTTCTACGGCGAGGTCTACGGCGACGGTGACGTCACGCCCGTCGTCCCGGCCGACTTCCGCGCCCCGTCCGGGTTGTTCCTCGTCGGCTACGAGGACGGCGTCCCCGTCGCCACCGGGGCGTGGCGCGCCGTGGACGCCGACCCGGCCGACCCCGCGCGCCGCGACGGCGACGCCGAGCTGAAGCGGATGTACGTCGAGCCCGCCGCCCGCGGTCGGGGACACGCCCGGACGGTGCTCGTCGCGCTGGAGCGCGCGGCGGCCGCCGCCGGGCGTCGTCGGATGATCCTCGAGACGGGTGACCCCCAGTCCGCTGCGATCGCGCTGTACGAGAGCAGCGGATACCGTCGGACCAGCAGGTTCGGTGTGTACCGGAACGACCCCCGCTCCCGGTGCTTCGCCAAACCGCTGCCGGGGTGAGCCTCGGTACGGTCACGGGCGAAACGTCCGGTTGCGCCGATAGGATGACCTCGGCGTCGTCGCCGCGTCCCCTCCGGTGAGCGTGCGGCGGCCTCTTCCGGCGCTCCCCGTGTCCGGCCGTGACGTGAGCGGAACCGCTGGTCCGAACGACCCCGTGACCCCAGGAGGTGTCGGTGCTCGCCGTCGTGGCCGCCCATCTCGTCCTGGCGCTGTGCCTGCCCGCACTCGCCCGGTACCGCCGGCGGCTGGCGTTCGGCGCAGGCGCCGCCCTGCTCGCCGCCACTCTCGTGTGGACGATGGCGCAGGCCCCGACCGCGCTCGCCGGCGGGGTGACCGACCGCATCGAGTGGGCCCCCGAGCTGGGGCTGACGCTGAGCCTGCGGATGGACGCGCTCGCGATCGCGATGATCGTGCTCGTCTCCGGCGTCGGAGCGCTGATCATGATCTACGCGGCCTGGTACTTCGGGCCGCGCTCCACCGACGCGGCCCGTTCCGCGGCGCTGCTGGTCGCCTTCGCCGGGATGATGCTCGGCCTCGTCCTGGCCGACGACCTGCTGACCCTCTACGTGTTCTGGGAGCTGACGTCGCTGACGTCGTTCCTGCTCGTCGGGCAGGGCGGCCAGCACCGGGAGAACCGGCGTGCCGCGGTGCAGGCGCTCGTCGTCACCGTCTTCGGCGGGCTGGCGATGCTGCTCGGGATCGTGCTGCTGGGCCAGCTGGCCGGCACCTACTCGATCCCGGAGATCACCGCGGCCGCGACGTCCGGCACGCTCGCCCCCGACAGCCCGGTCGCGCTCTCGGTCTCGCTGGTGCTGATCCTGCTCGGCGCGCTGACCAAGTCCGCGCAGCTGCCGTTCCACCCGTGGCTGCCGTACGCGATGGCCGCCCCGACGCCGATCTCGGCGTACCTGCACGCGGCGTCGATGGTGAAGGCCGGGGTCGTGCTCGTCGCGCGGCTCGGGCCCGCGTTCTCGGTGCACCCCGTGTGGTGGGCACCGGTCATGGTGCTCGGCCTCGCGACGATGGTGCTGGGCGGCTGGCGCGCGATGCGCCAGACCGACCTCAAGCGGCTGCTGGCCTTCGGCACCGTCTCCCAGCTCGGGTTCCTCATGGTGCTGTTCGGGTCCGGCTCGCGGGTCGCCGGTCTCGCCGGCATCGCGATGCTGCTGGCGCACGGCCTGTTCAAGGCGCCACTGTTCATGGTGGTCGGGGCGATCGACAAGGCCTGCGGCACCCGTGACCTGCGGGAGCTGTGCGGGCTCGGACGCCGCCGGCGCGGCCTGGCCGTCGTCGCCACGCTCGCCGGGCTGTCGATGGCGGGGCTCCCGCCGATGCTCGGCTTCGTCGGCAAGGAGGCCGCGTTCGAGGCGTTCGTGCTCGAGGGCGGCGTCCGTGGCTGGGTCACCGCGATCGGCCTGGTCGCGGGCTCGCTGCTGACCGTCGCCTACACCGCACGGTTCCTGTGGGGGGCGTTCTCCACCAAGGGGCTGCACCCCACCGGCGGCGACCCGGTCCCGCTCGGCCTGTCCGGCCCGGCCTGGCTGTGCGCGCTGACCGGGATCGCGGCCGGGTTCGCCGCGCCGCTGGTCCAGCAGCTCGCCGCCTCCTACGCCGCGTCGCTGCCCCCGGTCGGCGACGCCTACGCCGCCCGCTACGAGCTGGCCCTGTGGCACACCCCGGGGCTGCCGCTGCTGTTCACCGGGGTCGCGCTGGTCGGCGGGCTCCTCCTGCACCGCTACGGGCAGCCCCTGACCGGGCACCTCTCGGTGCCGCACGTGTCGGCCCAGCGGGGGTACGAGGCCGTCGTGACGGGGCTGGAGCGCTCGGCGATCGCGGTCACCGGCCGGCTCCAGATCGGGTCGCTGCCGGTCTACCTCGGCTGCATCCTCGCGACCCTGATCGCGCTGCCCGGCCCGGTCATCGCCGTCACCGGGACGTGGCCGACCGACCAGGCCCCGTACCACTCGATCATGCAGGTCCCGGTCGGACTGATGGTGATCGTCGCGGCGATCGCGCTCTGCCTGGCGCACCGCCGGTTCACCGCGGTGCTGCTGGTCGGTGCCGTCGGCTACGGCATCGGCGGTCTGTTCGTCATCGACGGCGCCCCCGACCTGGCACTCGCCCAGTTCCTGGTCGAGACGCTCACCCTGGTCGCGTTCGTCTTCGTGCTGCGACGCCTGCCCGCCCACTTCGACGAGCCGGACACCGAGCGCCGCGTCCGGGGCCCCAAGGCCGCGGTCGCCGCGGTCGGCGGCCTGCTCGTCGCCGGGATGGCCGTGATGCTCTCCGGGGCCCGCACCCTGCCGCCCGCCACCACGGAGCCGTTCATCGCGGGCGCACCGGAGGCCGGCGCGACCAACCTGATCAGCGCGATCCTGGTCGACTTCCGCGCACTCGACACGGTCGGTGAGATCACCGTGCTGCTGATCTGCGCGTCCGGCACCGCGAGCCTGGTGCTCGCGACCCGGTACGACAAGAGGCAGAACGGCAAGGTCGTGCGCAGCGGCTCGGGATCGCCCAAGCACGAGAAGGAGGTGCTCGGATGACGACCTCGCAGGAGAAGCCCGCGTCCCCGGCCGGGGACGCCGAGAGCTGGGCCCGGATGGACCAGCCCAGCGGCCGATGGATGCTCACCGGCACCTGCCCGGACGTCCGCGAACGGACCCTGGTGCTGGAGTCCGCGGCCCGGCTGCTGTTCCCGGTGGTGCTGGTGTTCTCGGTGTTCCTGCTGCTGGAGGGCCACTACGGTCCCGGCGGCGGGTTCTCCGGCGGCCTGGTCGCCGGGCTCGCGTTCGTGCTGCGCCACATCGCGGGCGGCGACGACAATCTGGGCTCCCGGTTCCGGATCCGTCCGCCCGTGCTGGTCGGCACCGGGCTGATCATCGCGGTGCTCACCGCGCTGGCCCCGGTGGCCTGGGGCGACCCGGTGCTCGCCTCGGTCAAGTGGACGATCACCTTCGGCCCGTTCGGCTACCTCGACATCGTGAGCAGCCTGCTGCTCGACGTCGGCGTCTACCTGCTGATCATCGGTGTGGTGCTCGACCTGCTGCGCTCGCTCGGGTCCGGCATCGCCCGCGACGCCCGCGAGGCGGGCGAGGACCTCCCCCGCGGAGGTGGCCCGAGGTGAACACCACCATCAACCTGAGCATGGCGATCGTGCTCGCGGTGCTGTACTCGGTCGGCTTCTACCTGCTGATGCAGCGCTCGCTGATGCGCATCCTGATCGGCATCGTGGTGCTCGGGCACGGCGCGAACCTGCTGCTGCAGGTCTCCGGCGGACCGCCCGGGCGCGCCCCGATCCTCGACGCGGTGCTCCCCGAGCAGATCGCCGACCCGCTCCCGCAGGCGCTGGCGCTGACCGCCATCGTCATCACCTTCGCCCTGACCACGCTGCTGCTGGCGCTGGGCTACCGCTCCTGGGTGCTCGTCGGGCACGACGAGGTGCAGGACGACGTGGAGGACCGCCGCATCGCCGACCGGCAGAAGCCCAAGGGCGCGATGGAGGAGGGCACCGCGGACGAGACCGACGCCGAGCCCGAGGACACCGCCGACTCCCACGAGCTCGAGGAGGGCCGCAAGTGACCCCGTTGCAGGCCCTGGTCACGCTGCCGGTGCTGCTGCCCATGCTGGGCGCCGCGACCAGCGTCGTCGTCAGCCGCCGTGCCTCGGCCCAGCGCGTCATCGGCGTGGTGACCCTGGCGCTGGTGTGCGTCGTCGGCGCGGTGCTGCTGGTGGCCGCGGACACCTACGGGCCGGTCGTCGCCGAGCTCGGTGGCTGGCCCGCCCCGATGGGCATCGTGCTCGTCGCCGACCGGATGTCGGCGCTGCTGCTGCTCATCTCCTCGGTGGTGACGCTCGCGGTGCTGGTCTACGCGATCGACCAGCGGATCTCCGACTACGGCCGGGAGACCGCCAGCACCACCTTCCACCCGATCTTCCTGCTGCTGTCGACGGGTGTGTCGCTGGCCTACCTGACCGGTGACCTGTTCACGCTGTTCGTGGCGTTCGAGATCATGCTGGCGTCGAGCTACGTGCTCATCACCCGGCGGACGTCGGCGTCGCGGATCCGGTCCGGCATGACCTACGTGATCGTGTCGCTGACTTCGTCGCTGCTGTTCCTGACCGCGGTCGGGCTCGTCTACGCCGCCACCGGCACGGTCAACCTGGCCGACCTCGCCGGGCGGATGGGCGCGCTGCCGGAGGGCCTGCGCGCGGTGCTCGCCCTGGTCCTCATCGTGGTGTTCGGCATCAAGGCGGCGATCGTGCCGCTGCACTTCTGGCTGCCCGACAGCTACCCGAACGCTCCCGCCCCGGTCACCGCGCTGTTCGCGGGCCTGCTCACCAAGGTCGGCATCTACGCGCTGCTGCGCACCCAGACCCTGGTGTTCCCGCAGGACAGCCCCTCGACGCTGCTGCTGGTGATCGCCGCGGTGACGATGGTGGTCGGCGCGCTCGGCGCCGTCGCGCAGGACGACCTCAACCGGCTGCTGTCGTTCCTACTGGTCAGCCACATCGGGTTCATGGTGTTCGGGCTGGCTCTGCACACCCCCGACGGCATCGCCGGGACCGGGCTCTACGTCGTCCACCACATCACCGTGCAGGCGACGCTGTTCCTGGTCAGCGGGCTCATCACCCGGCGGACCGGGACCGTGTCGATCTCCCAGATGGGTGGGCTCGCCCAGCAGGCACCCCACCTGGCCGTGCTGTTCGCGATCCCGGCGATCACCCTGGCCGGGCTGCCCCCGACCTCGGGTTTCGTCGCGAAGCTCGCGTTGCTGCAGGCCGGTGCGGGCGCGGGCTTCGCCGGGGAGCTGGTCGCGGCCGTCGTCGTGCTGGCGAGCCTGCTGACCCTCTACGCCGTCGCCCGGGTCTGGGTGCGGGTGTTCTGGGGCGCCCCGAAGGAGCCCCTGGCCGACGACGACCCGAACGACGAGCTCGTCGTCGGGACCGCGCGCAGCGCCCGCGGCATGTACGTCGGCGCGTCCACGCTGGTCGTGGTCAGCGTCGCGATCGCGGTGTTCGCCGGCCCGCTGTCCGGGGTGACGGCCAGGGCCGGGGTGGACCTGCACGACCGGACCGGCTACACCGCCGCCGTCCTCGGGCCGGGCGCCGACCCCGGGGGTGACGGGACCATCAGCGCGAGCGGACGGTCCGGTGACCTCGCCGGGGACACGACCGTGCGGACCGCGGCCGGCGACACCCCGGAGGTGACCCCGTGAGCGAGCAGACCCCGAGCCGGGGTGGCGCGGGCACGGCCGACGGCCCGGACCCGCAGGGCCGCCCCGACGGCGACGACCGCGAGGACGCCGTGCTCTCCTCGCCGGAGGCGCGCCGCGAGGCCGAGATGGGCGCGGCCGAGGTCGGCGAGCCGCCGGAGCCCGACCACGCCCGCACCCCCGCCCGGGTGCCGCCACCGGTCCCCGACACCGTCGCCGAGCCGATGGGCGGGTCCGCCCGCGGCGGGAGCGTGCGCCGGCGGATCCCGCAGGTGCTCGCGCTGGCGCTGGTGTGGGTGCTGCTGTGGGGGAGCGTGTCCGCGGCCGCGATCGTCGGCGGTCTGCTCGTCGGCCTCGCGGTGACGGCGATCTTCCCGCTGCCGCTGCTGCCCGAACGGCTCCCGTTCCGGCCGTGGAAGCTGCTGCGGCTGCTGGCGTTCCTGGCCTCGGACCTGGTCGTCTCCGGGATCCGGGTCAGCATGGTGACGCTGCGGCACGGGCCGCGCGCCCGGTCCGGGATCGTCGGGCTGCCGCTGTGCACCGGCTCGGACCGCACCGCGACGACGATCGTCGCGGCCTGCGCGCTGTCCCCGGGCAGCTTCACACTGCAGATCGACCGGGCCCGGCGTCGCTGGTACGTCTACGCACTCGGCCTGCACCGGCCCGGCGCCGTCGAACGGCTCCGCCGGGACATGATGCGGCTGCAGCTGCGGGTGATCGACGCCGTCGGCAGCCAGGAGGACCGGGACCGGTGCGCCGCCGCCGTCGCCGCGGTCGCCGCCGGGGACACGGGGAGGAACGACCGGTGACCGTCGTCCACACGCTGGTACTGATCATGCTGACCGCCGCGGGGGTGCTGACGATGTGGCGGCTCCTGAAGGGCCCCACGACGCTGGACCGCATCGCGGCGCTGGACGTGTTCGTCGTGCTGATCGTGGCCGCGGCCGCGGTGTACGCGGCGATCTACTCCGACGGGTCGAACATCCCGCTGCTGGCCGCGGTCGCGCTGATCGCGCTGGTCGGCTCGGCGACGGCGGCCCGCCTGGTCGAACGATGGGAGCGGCACCGCTGATGGGCCTGCACGACGTGCTCGACGTGGTCTCCGCCGCACTGATGCTCGCCGGCGGGCTGTCCTGCCTGCTCGGTGCGCTCGGGCTGGTCCGGCTGCCGGACCTGCCCGCCCGGCTGCAGGCCACCACCAAGCCGCAGACCCTCGGCCTGCTGCTGATCCTGCTGGGCGTCGCAGTCAACCTGGAGTTCGAGAACTCCTCGACGCTGATCCTGGTCGTGCTGTTCCAGGTGATGACGGCGCCGGTCATCTCGCAGGTGGTCGGGCGCTCGGCCTACCGCAGCGGTGCGATCGACCGGGACGCACTCGTCGTCGACGACCTGGGGGAGGACATCGACAGCGACGCGCGCGCCCGGGAGGTGCGGACGGTTCAGCCGTCGTCGCCGGAGCCGGGGTCGTCCTCGCGCAGCGTGGACGGGGTCGACGGGGCCCCGGACCGGTAGGCGGCGTGCCCGATCGCGAAGCTGGCGACCGGGATCGTGAAGAGCTGCAGTGCCACGGCCACGCCGAGGGTGAGCAGCACCCCCGGCTCGGGCACCAGGATCGCGACCCCGACGAGGATCGCGACGATCCCGAGCCCGGCGGCCTTGGTGACGGCGTTCGTGCGGTTGTAGACGTCGGGCAGGCGCACCATGCCGACCGCGCCCGCCGCGACGAGCAGGACCCCGGCACCCAGTACGAGGCCGCCGATCGCGTTCTGCACGGGCCCGCCGGTGAGCACGGTCCCCAGGCCGGCGTCGACGCCGCTCATCTGCGAGCCCCCTTCTCCGCCCAGATCAGCCGGGCCACGGCGACCGTGGTCAGGAACCCGACCAGCGTCGCGACGACGACGAGGTCCAGCATCGCGACCGAGCCCAACCGCAGCGCCAGCAGCGCGATCAGCCCGACGACGACCACGAAGCCGTAGTCGACGGCCAGCCCGCGATCGGCGTCGGTGGGCCCGGCCAGGACCCGCCAGACCGCGACGAGCAGGCCCAGGGCCAGCAGGACGATCCCGGCGTCCAGCAACAGGGTGCTCACGGCGTCTCCTCCGGATCGCGGTCGACCACACCCGGGGTGGGGCGGCGCAGGAACGCCAGCAACCGGTCCTCCATCTCGTGCACGCTCGCCCGCAGCTGCTCCGGGTCGGACGCGTGCATGCCGTGCACGAGCAGCTCCGGGCTGCGCGCGCCGGTGGTCAGGTTCAGGGCGAGGGTGCCGGGTGTCAGGCTGAGCAGGCTCATGATCGACGCGATCTCGACCATGCTCCGCGCCCGCAGCCGGACCCGGACCACCGCCGGGTCGATGCCGTGCCCGGGGGTGAGGACCTCGCGGAGGACGACGGCGTTGGCGCGGAGGAACTCGCCGGTGAACCACAGCAGGAACCCCACCGCGGCGCGCAGGCGCCCGCCGCGCCCGGGTGAACGTCGGCGGGTGGTCACGGCGCCCCCACCGCCCCGACGTAGGCGGTGGTGTCGGCGAGCCCCTGCCCGGCGACCGTCGAGAGCGCCAGCAGCGGCTCCGCCCACAGCCCGAGCAGCAGCGACAGCGCCCCCAGCGCCAGCGCCGGGACCACCGCGCGGACCGGGACCGCCACGGCGACCACGGTGCCCGCACCGCCCCCGGGGTCCGGTGCGGGGGTCTCACCGCCCCAGAACGCGCCGTTCCAGATCTTGAGCATCGACAGCAGGGTGACCACGCTGACCGCGACGGCGACGACCGCCGCGGCGACCATGCCGGCCTCGACCGCGCCGAGCACCAGGGCGAACTTCGCGACGAACCCGGACAGCGGCGGGATCCCGGCCAGGCTCAGCGCCGACACCGCGAACGCGACCGCGGTCGCCGGGTTGCGGGCGGCGAGCCCACCGAGCCGGGACAGCGTGTCGGTGCCGGCGTACTGCTCGACGGCGCCGGCGACCATCAGCAGCGCCGCCTTGACCAGCACGTACTGCACCAGGAAGTAGATCGCGGCGGCCAGCCCGGCCGGGGTGGAGATCGCCAGGCCGAGCACGATGTAGCCGATCTGGCTGACCATGTGGAAGGTCAGGATCCGGCGCATCCCGCCGGCGCCGACCGCGCCGAGCACCCCGACGACCATCGTCAGCAGCGCCGCCACCAGGACGACCGGCAGGAAGCGCGGGTCGCCGTCGTAGACGACCGCGTAGATCCGGAACAGCGCGTACACACCGACCTTGGTCAGCAGCCCGGAGAACAGCACGGTGACCGCGGCCGGCGCGGCGGTGTAGGCCCGCGGCAGCCAGTTGTGCAGCGGCACCAGCGCGGCCTTCACCGAGAGCGCCAGCAGGATCACCGCGGTCGCCGCGGCCAGTGCCGGGTCGGTCACCGCGCGCCCGGCGAGGTCACCGAGCTGCACGGTCCCGGCGACGCCGTAGACCAGGCCGAGCCCGGCGAGGAACAGCGTCGAGGCCAGGAGGTTCACCGTCAGGTACAGCCGCGACGCCGCGATCCGCTCCGGGCCACGGCCGGTCGCGATGAGCACGTAGCTGGGGACGAGCATGACCTCGACGAACACGAACAGGCTGAACAGGTCCGCAGTGAGGTAGGCGCCGTGCACCCCGGCGAGCAGGAGCAGCGACTGCGGCAGGAACGCCCGGTCGGTGTCGGAGCCGGTGACCGCGGCGAAGGCCAGGCAGGCGATCCCCAGCACCCCGGTGACGGTCAGCATGATCGTGCCGAACGCGTCGGCGGCCAGCGGGATCGCGATGCCCGCGGGCCAGTTCCCGAGCCGTTGCACGATCACCGCGCCGTCCGCGGTGGCCGCCAGGAGGATCGCCGACACCGCCGTCGACACCACGAGCGCGGTGAACGCGACCACCCGGCGCGCCGTCATCGGCAGCAGGAACGGTCCGCCCCCGCCCGGCGGGCGCGCGGTGAGCAGGATCAGCAGGCCCGCCGCGGCGAGCGGGACCAGGATCGGTACGACGACGAGCGCCTCGAGGCCGGTCACCGGGGCTCATCCTCCTCGGTGTCGGTGGTGCCACCGGCCTTCAGCAGGGCCAGCAGGTACACCGTGATCGCGAAGGCGATCACGATCGCGGTGAGCACGAACGCCTGCGGCAGCGGGTCGGCCATCTGTGCCCGGTCCTGCTGGCCCAGCAGCGCGGGCTCGCGGGTCGCCATCCCGCCCGCGGAGATGATCAGGACGTTCACCCCGTGGCCGAGCAGCACGAACCCGAGCACCGTGCGCAGCAGCTCGCGCTGCAGCACCAGGTACACCCCGCCCGCGACCAGCACGGCGACGACGACCGCGGCGGTCACTCGGAGCTCCCCAGCACGGAGCCGGTGCGGGCGCGCCCGCCGATCCGGTCGGTCGCGGCCACGATCAGCCCCACCACCATCAGGTAGATCCCCAGGTCGAACACGAACGACGACAACAGCACCCCACCGGGCAGGTACACCGGCGTGAGGAACGGCAGCCCCAGCGGGTACACCGCGATCCCGGTGAGCAGGCTCAGCAGCAGCCCGGACCCGACCAGCGGCTCGGGCCGCAGCCGCAGCGCCCACGCGTCGCCGCGGTGGGCGAGCCGCAGGAACACGATCGCGACGCCGCCGACCAGCGAGGAGATGAACCCGCCGCCGGGCTCGTCGTGGCCGCGCCAGAGCAGGAACAGCGACATCAGGAGCATCAGCGGGGCCAGCACCCGGCTCGCGACCCGCATGACGATCGTGTCGGCCGGGCCGTCGGTGGCGACGCGCTGCCGCGGGCTCGCATCGGCCCCGGCCTCGCCGCGGCGGATCAGCACGAGCAGGCCGAGCGCCGCGGCCCCGACGACGACGGCCTCACCGAAGGTGTCCATGCCGCGGAAGTCGACGAGGATCGTGTTGACCACGTTGGTCCCGCCGGTCGCGGCCTCCGCGGTGTCGAGGAGGTACCCGCCGACCGGCGACGGCGCGCGACGCCCGGTCAGGACGTAGGTCGCCGCCCCCAGCGACAGGCCCGCGGCCACTGCGGCAACCGCGGCCGGGACCCGCCGCCACCGCGCCGGGCGGCGCAGCCGGACCCCGCGCCCGCGCAGCACCAGCACCGCGACGACCGTGGTCAGCACCTCGACCAGCAGCAGCGTCATCGCGACGTCCGGGGCGCCCGCGAGCAGCAGCCACAGCGCCGTCGCCAGCCCGCCGAAGCCGGTCAGCGCCAGTGCCGCGGTGACCGAACGGGTCGTCACGGCCCCGGCGACGGTGGCCGCCACGAGCACGACGACCACCCAGTCCAGAGGACGGGTGACCGGCCCGGGGAACGGTGCCGGTGCGGGCAGCGCCACCCAGGCGACGACGGCGAGCACCGGCAGCGCCAGCACCGGGCGGACCAGGACGGCGGCGGGGGAGGGGTCGGTGTCGGGCCGCCCCACCCGGGCGCCGAGGTCGAGCACCCCGGCCCGGATCCGGTCGAAGACCGCGGCGCCGTCGGGCACCGGGAGCCGCTCCAGCTCCCGGTCGGCGCGGCCGCGCCAGTGGAACAGCGCGAGACCGGCGGCGACGGTGAGCACCGACAGCACCAGGGCGGTGCCGAACCCGGGCCAGAGCACGAACGTGACCGGCTCCGAGCCCGGGTCGAGGTCGCGCGCGGCCCGGTCGGTCAGCGGGTTGAGCACCCGCACCGCGGGCCCGAGGACCAGCCCGAGCAGCGCGGCGACGGCGGCCGGTGCGAGGAAGGCCCACGACGGCTCGTAGAGGCCGGGCTGGGTGAGCCTGCCGCCGAACGCGCCGTGCACGATCCGGGCGGAGTAGGCGAAGGTCAGCGCCGAGGCCACGACCGCGACGGCCGCGGCGACCGGCCCGGCACCGGGCGCGAAGTCGGCCTCCAGGAAGCCCTCGTAGAGGTTCTCCTTGGACACGAACCCGAGCAGCGGCGGCGCCCCGGCCATCGACAGCGCGGCGACCCCGGTCAGTGCCGCGGTGACCGGCATGACCTTCCACAGGCCGCCGAGCTCGCGGACGTCCCGGCTGCCCGCCTCCTTGTCGATGATCCCGACCAGCATGAACAGGGTCGCCTTGAACAGGGCGTGGGCGAAGGTGTGCAGGACCGCCGCGGATAGCGCGTAGGACGTGCCGACGCCGATCGCGGCGGTGAGCAGGCCGAGCTGGCTGACCGTGGAGTGGGCGAGCATCGCCTTCAGGTCGTGCTCGCGCAGCGCCAGCACCGCGCCGACGACGGCCGTCGCCAGCCCGAGCGGGACGAGCACCGCCGACCAGGCCACCGACGGCACGTAGATCGGGGTGAACCGCATCAGCAGGTAGATGCCCGCCTTCACCATCGTCGCGGCGTGCAGGTAGGCACTGATCGGGGTCATCGCGACCATCGCGCCGGGCAGCCAGAAGGTGAACGGCAGCTGCGCGGACTTCGTCGCCGCGGCCAGGATCAGCAGCGCCCCGGCGGGCAGGGCCAGGGGGCTGGTTAGCACCGCGCCGGGGTCGGCGAGGACCACGTCGAGGCTGGTGCTCCCGGCCGCGACGCCGATCATCACCACCGCGCCGAGCAGGGCGAACCCGCCCATCGCCGTCACGACGAGCGCGCGGCCCGCCGGCAGCGCCGCCGCCGGACCGGCGGTGTTGATCAGCAGGAACGACAGGACGGTCGTGAGCTCCCAGAACACGTAGAGCAGCACGAGGTCGTTCGCGGTGACCGGGCCGATCATGGCGGCGGCGAACCCGGTGAGCAGGCCGTAGACCGTGCCGATCGGGTAGTACGCCTCCAGGTAGCGCGGGCAGTAGGCCATCACCAGCGCGCCCACGCCCAGCACGATCGTCACGAACAGCAGCGACAGGCCGTCCATCCGCAGGCCGAAGGAGACGCCCAGCGACGGCATCCAGGACACGCCCGCGGTGAGGACCTCCCCGCGGACGACCTCTCCGGCGGCGGTGTTCGCGTACACGGCCAGCGCGGCGAGACCCGCGGCCAGCGGGTAGCCGGCGTTGCCGCCGAGCAGCCGGGCGAGCACCGGGGCGAGCAGCGCCAGCGCGACCGCCCCACCCAGGGTGACCAGGGGGATCACCGGGCAGCGCCTCCGTCCAGGGGGCCGGGGGTGCCAGGCACCCTGATCATGACTCGGGAGCTTCTACCCGTTCGACGGGGTTTCCACACCGAGGTTCCCGGTCACTCCGCTCGGTTGCGCCGCGCACGGTTTCCCGGAGTGGGTGGGCCCCCGGCGTGGCGGTCCGCGGGGGCTTCGTACCCTCCCGGTGTGCCTCTGTACGCGCTCGGTGACGCCGAACCGGACATCCACCCGACCGCCTACGTCCATCCGGACGCCGTCGTGATCGGCAACGTGACGCTGGGCCCGGAGTCCACCGTCTGGCCGACCGCGGTGCTGCGCGGCGACGACGGCCGGATCGAGGTCGGCGCCCGCAGCAGCATCCAGGACGGGTCGATCATCCACACCACCCTGCACCAGCCGACGATCATCGGGGACGAGGTGACCGTCGGGCACAACGTGCACATCGAGGCGGCCACCATCGGCAACCGCGCGCTCGTCTCGTCGGGCTCGGTGGTGCTGAACGGGGCGACGGTCGGCGAGGGCGCGGTCGTCGCCGCGGGCGCGGTCGTCTCCCCGAAGGCCGACGTGCCCGCGTACCGCATGGCGCTGGGCGTGCCCGCCCGCGTCCGCGACGGCTACGAGGTGCCCGCCGACCGCTGGCGGTACGCCGTGGAGTCCTACGTCGACCGGGGCCGCCGGTTCGCCTCCCAGCTGCGCCGGTTGGAGGGCTGATGGCCAAGCCGCTGCACGAGGTCGTCGAGGCCGGGTGGGCCAGGGCCCTGGAGCCGGTCGCCGAGACGATCACCGCGATGGGCGAGTTCCTGCGTGCCGAGATCGCCGCGGGCCGTCGCTACCTGCCTGCCGGGGCGAACGTGCTGCGCGCGTTCCAGCAGCCCTTCGACGACGTCCGGGTGCTGCTCGTCGGCCAGGACCCCTACCCGACCCCGGGTCACGCGGTCGGGCTGTCGTTCTCCGTCGCCCCCGGGACCCGGCCGCTGCCGCGCTCGCTGCAGAACATCTTCCGCGAGTACACCGAGGACCTCGGGCACCCGGCGCCGAGCTCGGGCGACCTGACCCCGTGGACCGAGCAGGGCGTGCTGCTGCTCAACCGGTGCCTGACCGTCGCACCGGGAGAGCCGGCCTCGCACCGCAACAAGGGCTGGGAGGAGGTCACCGAGCAGGCGATCCGCGCCCTGGTGGCCCGCGACGCCGCGCCGATGGTGGCGATCCTCTGGGGCCGCGACGCCCGCAACCTCGCGCCGCTGCTGGAGGACGTGCCGACGATCGAGTCGGCGCACCCGTCGCCCATGTCGGCCGACCGCGGCTTCTTCGGGTCGCGGCCGTTCAGCCGGGCCAACGACCTGCTCGAGGAGATCGGCGGGGAACCCGTCGACTGGAAGCTGCCCTAGGCTGGACCGGGTGGACGACCCGGGGGACATGCGCATATCGGACGCCGACCGTGAGGCAGCGGCCGGCCGGCTGCACGACGCCCTCGGTGAGGGCCGCATCACGCTGGCCGAGCTGGAGGAACGGCTCGACGCGGTCTACGCCGCCCGCGTCGCCCGGGACCTGCGGCCGCCGCTGGCGGACCTGCCGGGTGGGCTGCCGCCGTCGGTCACCGCGCTGGCGCCGGTCCCGGCCAGTCCCCCCGCGCCGTCGGAGCGGGTGCGGCTGACGACCGCCGCCGGGACGATCAAGCGCACCGGGGACTGGCAGGTCCCGGCGGCGCTGTACCTGCAGTCGTCGATGGAGACCATCCACCTCGACCTGTCCGAGGTGCGGTCGCTGCCGCCTCGGATCGACGTCGAGGTCGCGCTCGGGATGGGCGAGGTCGTGCTGGTCCTGCCCGAGGGCGGCACCGCCGACGTCGACGGCACGAAGGCGTCCTGGGGCGAGGTGAAGACCAAGGTGCCCTCGACGCCCGGGGCCGCCGGGCCGCACGTCGTGGTCCACGGCAAGGTCGGCATGGGGTCGGTCACGGTGCGCGGTCCCCGCCGCAGCTGGTGGCGGTCCATGGTCGAGTGAGCCGCCCCGGGAACGACGAAGGCCCGGTCCCCAGGGGACCGGGCCTCGATCGTGGTTCGGGTCTCGCGCACTCAGACGCGGGTCACCTTGCCCGCCTTCAGGCAGGAGGTGCAGGCGTTGATCCGACGGCGGTTGCCACCGTTGATCGCGGCGCGCACCGTCTGGATGTTGGGGTTCCAGCGGCGGTGGGTGCGGCGGTGCGAGTGCGAGACGGACATGCCGAAGCCCGGACCCTTGCCACAGACGTCGCAGACGGCAGCCACGTCGGACACTCCTCGGGTTGACGAACAGATTCACGAACAGATTCTCGGCACGGACGTGCCGAGGCTCGGCCTTCAAGTCTAGCCACCCCCGTGTCGCGACCGGCGCGCGGGGCCGTCCCGCGGCACCGGGGGCCGCGGCGCACCTAGTGTGGTGCCCGTGGCCTCGCCGTTCGACCCCGCGCTGCTGCGCCGTTGGATCGACGCCGCCGCCGAGCGGCTCACCGCCGGGCGGGCCGAGATCGACCGCATCAACGTCTTCCCGGTCGCCGACCACGACACCGGGTCGAACCTGCTGCTGACCGCCCGCGCGGCAGCCTCGGCCCCGCTCGACGGGGACGCGGCCGAGGACGTCCGACCGGTGCGGGCCGCGTCGGCCCTGGCCGCGGCCGCCGTGCGCGGAGCCCGCGGGAACTCCGGCCTGATCCTGTCCCAGCTGTTCCGGGGCCTGGCCGAGGAGCTGGAGGCCGCGGCGGCACGACGCCCGAACACCCCCGCCGGTGAGCTGCTCGCCGGGGCGCTGCGGCGGGCGGCGGCGCTGGCGGCCGTCGCGGTGTCCGCGCCGCGTCCGGGGACCGCACTCACCGTGCTCGACGCCGCCGCCGCGGCCGTCGCGGCGCGGGTCGCCGCCGGTACGGCGTCCGGGCCTGCGTCCGAGCCCCTGGTCCCCGGCGCGACGCCCACCCGGGTCGCCGACCCCGCCGACCCCGCGGACCCCGCCGACGCGGGACACGGGACGGACGCGGGACACGGGACGACCGTCGCCCTCGCCGAGGCCGCGCGCGTCGCGGCGGACGCGGCGCGGGCCGCGCTGGCCCGGTCCACCGGGCGCCCGCCGGAGCTCGTGCGGGCCGGGGTCGTCGACGCGGGCGGGCTCGGCCTGGTCGTCGTCCTCGACGCGCTGGTCGCCGCGGCCGGCGGTGATCCGCCGCCGCCGCCGTCGTCGCAGGTGGAGGGGCCTGGTCCGGCCTCGACGGTCACCGCCGACGGCGAGCTCGTGCCGTGGGTGCCCCAGCCGGTCTACGAGGTCACCTACTGGCTGCCCGCCCCCGACCCCGCCGCGGTGGAGACGCTGCGCGCCCGGCTCGCCGGGCTCGGGGACTCGGTCGGCCTCGCCGGGGACGGCGGCGGCGGGGTGATGGTGCACGTGCACACCACCGAGGCCGGGCCCGCGGTCGAGGCGGGGCTCGCGGCGGGGCGCCCGTCCGGGATCCGGATCGAGGCGCTGCCGCCGGTGTCGCCGAGCCGGGACCGCGCCGTCCTGCTGATGATCGAGAGCAGCGGGGCCGGGGCGCTGGCCCGGGCCGCGGGTGGGAACGTGCTGGTCGCCGACCCGGACCCGACCGTCGACGAGGTCCTGGCCGCGATCCGGGCGACCGGTGCGGAGCACGTCGTGGTGCTGCCCTGCGCGACGCACCGGCGCACGGTCGCCGAGACCGCGGCCGAGCGGGTGCGGTTCGAGGGCATCGACGTCGTGGTGGTCCCGGCGAGCTCGGTGCTGCAGGGCCTGGCCGCGCTCGCGGTGCACGACCCGGCCCGTCGCGCCCCGGACGACGTCGTCGCGATGGCCGAGGCCGCGGCCGCCACCCGGACCGGTGGGCTGGCCGTCGCCGAGGCCGAGGCGCTCACCTGGGCCGGTCCCTGCCGTCCGGGGGAGATCCTCGGGATCTCCGACGGCGAGGTCGTGCTGATCGCCCCGGATCTCGCTGTCGGTGCCCTGTGGTTGGCTCACCGCATGCTCACTCCGGGTGGGGAGCTGGTGACCGTGCTGCTCGGCTCGGCCGCTCCCGACGAGCTCGGGGAGCGGCTCGCCGAGGACCTGCGCCGCACCCACCCGGAGGTCGACGTGGTGGTGCACCGGGGGGAGCAGGGCGACTACCCGCTGGTGCTGGGAGTGGAGTAGATGAACGACGGGTTCGACCTCGACAGCCGGCTCGACGGGCCGCTCGGGCGCAAGGCCGCCGACGCGCTGGCCCCGCTCGGGCTGGAGACCGTCGGTGACCTGCTGCGGCACTACCCGCGCCGCTACGTCGACCGCGGCAGGCTCACCGAGATCGCCGGTCTCGTCGCGGGGGAGCACGTCACGGTCGTCGCGCAGGTGGCGCGGGCCGAGCTGCGCGACATGCGCAACCGGCGCGGGAAGATGCTCAAGGCAGTCATCCGGGACGAGAAGGGCGGCGAGCTCGACGCCACCTTCTTCAACGGCTGGAAGCTGCAGGGCTTCATCAAGCAGGGCGTCGTCGGGGTGTTCTCCGGCAAGGTCTGGGTGTTCAACAACCGGCTGCAGCTGACCCACCCGCAGTTCGAGGAGATCGAGGAGAGCGACTCGCTGCGCCCGTTCCTGTCGGTCTACCCGGCGAACGCCAAGGTGACCTCGCAGGCGATCGCGCGGTCGGTCCGCCAGGTGCTGGACCAGATCGACGACCCGACCGACCCGCTGCCCGAGTCGCTGCGCGAGCGGGAGAAGCTCCCCGAGCTGGGGCGGGCGCTGCGGCGCATCCACGTCCCCGAGACCGAGGCCGACCTGTTCGCCGCCCGGCACCGCCTGGTGTGGGACGAGGCACTCGGTGTGCAGCTGGCGCTCGCGCTGCGCCGGGAGGCCGCCGTCGCGCGACCGGCCCCGGTGTGCGCGCGCCGTGACGACGGCCTGCTCGCCGCGTTCGACGCGAACCTGCCGTTCCCGCTCACCGAGGGCCAGCAGGAGGTGGGTGAGCAGGTCGCCGCGGACCTCGCCCGGGAGCACCCGATGAACCGCCTCGTGCAGGGCGACGTCGGCGCGGGCAAGACGATCGTCGCGCTGCGGGCGATGCTGCAGGCGGTCGACGCGGGCACCCAGGCCGCGATGTTGGCCCCCACCGAGGTGCTCGCCGCCCAGCACGCCCGCTCGCTGCGGGCGATGCTCGGCCCGCTCGGGCGCAGCGGCGAGCTCGGCGCGGCGGAGAACGCGACCGCGGTGACGCTGCTGACCGGGTCGATGGGGGCGAAGGCCAAGCGGCAGGCGCTGCTCGACGCGCAGTCCGGGGCGGCGGGGATCGTCGTCGGGACCCACGCGCTGATCCAGGACACCGTCGGGTTCGCCGAGCTGGGGCTGGTCGTGGTCGACGAGCAGCACCGCTTCGGTGTCGAGCAGCGTGACGCGCTGCGCGCCCGCGGCGAGAAGGCCCCGCACATGCTGGTCATGACGGCCACGCCGATCCCGCGCACCGTGGCCATGACCGTCTACGGCGACCTGGCCGTGTCCGAGCTGAAGGGGCTGCCGAAGGGCCGCTCCCCGATCGCGACGACCGTCGTCCCGCTCGCGGAGCACCCGTCGTGGATCGAGCGCGTGTGGCAGCGGATCCGCGAGGAGGTCGAGGCCGGCCACCAGTGCTACGTCGTGTGCCCCCGGGTCGGCGGTGCCGAGAAGGAGGGCGGCGAGAAGGAGGACGCCGAGGAGCCCCCGCCGGACGACGACGGCGGCGAGGAGCGGCGCGCCCCGCTCGCGGTGCTCGACATCGCCCCGCTGATCTCCGAGAAGCTGGCCGGGCTGCGGGTCGGGATCCTGCACGGCAAGCTCCCGCCGGAGGAGAAGGACACCGTGATGCGGGCCTTCGAACGCGCCGAGCTGGACGTGCTGGTCGCGACCACGGTGATCGAGGTCGGCGTCGACGTGCCGAACGCGACCGGGATCGTGCTGCTCGACGCGGACCGGTTCGGGCTGTCCCAGCTGCACCAGCTGCGCGGCCGGGTCGGCCGGGGCAGCGCTCCCGGGCTGTGCCTGCTGGTCACCGACATGCCCGCCGCCACCGCCGCCCGCGAGCGGCTCGACGCGATCGCCGGGACCACCGACGGCTTCGAGCTGGCCCGGCTCGACCTGGAGCTGCGCCGCGAGGGCGACGTGCTCGGATCGAGCCAGTCCGGGTCCCGCTCGGGGCTCAAGCTGCTGTCGCTGCTGCGCCACGGCGAGGTCATCGAGAAGGCCCAGGTCTACGCCCGGCACCTGGTCGCCGAGGACCCGGGCCTGGCCGGCCACCCGCGGCTGCGGGCCCTGGTGGCCGAGACCCTCGGCGACGAGGAGCGGGCCGCCTACCTGGACAAGTCCTGACCGGTCACGGCCCGGGGAGCTCACCGCGGGCCGCGGCGTCGAGCCGGGCGCGGGCCGGGCGGGGCAGGTGCAGCCGCCCGGACCGCTCGAGGCGGTCCAGCTCGGCGCGGGCGCGGCCGTGGGCGGCGAGCCGTTCGGGTTCGGAGTCGGAGTCCCGCGCGGTGGTCAGCAGCTTCACCACGCGCTCGACGGTGCGCCGCTCCTCGGGGTCCAGCCCGGCGAGCCGGATCCGGTCGGCGGCGTCCACCGCGGCGGTCCAGGCGCGGCGGGCGGCGTCGACGGCGCGCACGTGGGTCGCGGCGTGCGGCTCGGCCGGGTAGCCGTCGGTGTCCAGCGCCTGGGCCTCGGCGAACGCGTCGACGAACCGTGCGGTGGCCGCCACCGTGGTGTCCGACAGCGCCGGGCGGCGCAGCACGGCCAGCGGGTCGGCCTCGTGCGCGGCGAACTCGCCGCGCAGCCGCTGGAACTCGGCCCGTGCACATCGCCACGCCTGCTCGGCGGCGACGGCGTCGGGCGACAGCGCGGGCCGCGGGACCGGTTCCGCCGCCGGACCGTCCGCCGGGCCGCGGTCGGCGCGCAGCCGCCGGTAGGCGCCGACCACCGCCATCACCAGCAACGCCAGCGACAGGAGCTGGACCACCACGGTCAGCACCGGCACCACCGCCCCTCCGCCCCCGGACCGCCGTCCACGGTGCCCCAGGTGGGCGGATCGCGCCACGTGCCGCCCGCCCGGAGCCGGGCGTCGTCCCGCTGGGTGGGCACCCCGTCCCGAGCGGTGGTCGGGACCGCTCCGATCGTGTCAGGATCACGCGTCCGTCGCGGGGGAACCCCTGTCGCGACGGGGTTCGTCGCCGACCGTGATGAGGAGACCGATGTTCCGCAAGGTGCTGGTGGCCAACCGGGGCGAGATCGCCATCCGGGCGTTCCGGGCCGCGTTCGAGCTGGGTGTCTCGACGGTGGCGGTGTTCCCGTACGAGGACCGCAACTCGCTGCACCGCGCGAAGGCCGACGAGTCCTACCAGATCGGTGAGCCGGGTCACCCGGTCCGCGCGTACCTGTCGGTGGAGGAGGTCATCCGCGCCGCGAAGAAGGCCGGCGCGGACGCGGTCTACCCCGGCTACGGCTTCATGTCGGAGAACCCCGACCTCGCCCGTGCCTGCGCCGAGGAGGGCATCACCTTCGTCGGCCCGCCCACCGAGGTCCTGCACCTGACGGGCAACAAGTTCCGCGCCGTGGCGGCCGCCCGTGAGGCCGGCGTGCCGGTGCTGGAGTCCTCCGACCCCTCCGACGACGTCGAGGAGCTGCTCGCCGCCGCCGAGAACATCGACTTCCCGATCTTCGTCAAGGCCGTCGCCGGCGGCGGCGGGCGCGGGATGCGCCGGGTCACCGAGCCCGGCGACCTGCGCGACGCGATCGAGGCCGCGAGCCGGGAGGCGGAGTCGGCCTTCGGCGACGGCACCGTGTTCCTGGAGCAGGCGGTGGTCAACCCCCGCCACATCGAGGTCCAGATCCTCGCCGACGCCGAGGGCAACGTCGTGCACCTCTACGAGCGCGACTGCTCGGTGCAGCGCCGCCACCAGAAGGTCGTCGAGATCGCCCCGGCCCCGAACCTGGACCCGGAGCTGCGGGACCGGATCTGCGCCGACGCGGTGAACTTCGCGAAGACGATCGGCTACGTGAACGCCGGCACCGTGGAGTTCCTGCTCGACGAGCGCGGCAAGCACCACTTCATCGAGATGAACCCGCGGATCCAGGTCGAGCACACGGTCACCGAGCAGGTCACCGACCGCGACCTGGTCATCGCCCAGCTGCGGATCGCCTCCGGGCTCACGCTGCCGGAGCTGCGGCTGACCCAGGACGACATCACCCTCACCGGTGCGGCGATGCAGACCCGCATCACCACCGAGGACCCGGCCAACGAGTTCCGCCCCGACGTCGGCACGCTGTCGGTCTACCGCTCCCCGGGCGGCCCGGGCGTGCGCCTGGACGGCGGCACCGTGCACGTCGGCGCCGAGGTCTCGGCGCACTTCGACTCGATGCTGGTCAAGCTGACCTGCCACGGCCACGACTTCGCCAACGCCGCCCGGCGCGCCCGGCGCGCGCTGGCCGAGTTCCGGATCCGCGGTGTGGCGACGAACCTGCCGTTCCTGGCCGCCGTGCTGGAGGACGAGGACTTCAAGCAGGGCCGGGTGACCACCAGCTTCATCGAGGAGCGCCCGCACCTGCTCAAGGCCCGCCCGTCGGCCGACCGCGGCTCGCGGATCCTGCAGTACCTGGGCGAGGTCACGGTCAACAAGCCCAATGGTGACCGGCCGCTGGTCGTGGAGCCGGTGGACAAGCTGCCCGCCGGTGTCGACCTGGAGACGCCGGCGCCGGACGGCTCCGCGCAGCTGCTGCGCGAGCTCGGTCCCGAGGGCTTCGCGCGCCGGCTGCGTGAGCAGACCGCCGTCGCCGTCACCGACACGACGTTCCGCGACGCCCACCAGTCGCTGCTAGCGACCCGGATCCGGACCCGGGACCTGCTCGCGGTCGCGCCCTACGTGGCGCGCACCATGCCCGAGCTGCTGTCGCTGGAGTGCTGGGGCGGTGCGACCTACGACGTCGCCCTGCGCTTCCTCGCCGAGGACCCGTGGGACCGGCTCGCCGCGATCAAGGCGGCGGCGCCGAACATCTGCACCCAGATGCTGCTGCGCGGGCGCAACACCGTCGGCTACACGCCGTACCCGACGGAGGTGACCGACGCCTTCGTGCAGGAGGCGGCGGACACCGGCATGGACATCTTCCGGATCTTCGACGCCCTCAACGACGTGTCCCAGATGCGTCCGGCCATCGACGCCGTCCGCAGCACCGGCACGGCGCTGGCCGAGGTCGCGCTCTGCTACACCGCGGACCTGTCGGACCCGGGGGAGAAGCTCTACACCCTCGACTACTACCTGCGCCTGGCCGAGGAGATCGTCGAGGCCGGTGCGCACGTGCTGGCGATCAAGGACATGGCCGGGCTGCTGCGCCCGCCGGCGGCGCGGACGCTGGTCACGGCGTTGCGGGAACGCTTCGACCTCCCGGTGCACCTGCACACCCACGACACCGCGGGCGGTCAGCTCGCGACGCTGGTCGCGGCGATCGACGCCGGGGTCGACGCCGTCGACGGCGCGGTCGCCTCGATGGCCGGCACCACGAGCCAGCCGTCGCTGTCGGCGCTGGTCGCGGCCACCGACCACACCGACCGTGCGACCGGGCTGAGCCTGGCCGCGGTCGGGGACATGGAGCCGTACTGGGAGGCGGTGCGCAAGGTCTACGCGCCGTTCGAGTCCGGGCTCGCGGCGCCGACCGGGCGGGTCTACCACCACGAGATCCCCGGCGGGCAGCTGTCGAACCTGCGCCAGCAGGCGATCGCGCTCGGGCTGGGCGCCCGGTTCGAGCTGATCGAGGACTGCTACGCCGCCGCGGACCGGATGCTGGGCAGGCTGGTGAAGGTGACGCCGTCGTCGAAGGTTGTCGGTGATCTGGCCCTGCACCTGGTCGGGGCCGGGGTGGAGCCCGCGGACTTCGAGAAGGACCCGGCGAGCTTCGACATCCCGGACTCGGTGATCGGGTTCCTGCGCGGTGAGCTGGGTTCGCCGCCCGCGGGCTGGCCGGAGCCGTTCCGGACCCGCGCGCTGGAGGGCCGCAGCCCCGAGGCGGAGAAGGCGGAACTGTCCGGCGACGACCGCGAGGGTCTCGCCCACGACCGGCGCCGCACGCTGAACCGGCTGCTGTTCCCCGGCCCGACCAAGGACTTCGACACCCACCGCGAGCAGTACGGCAACACCGCGGTGCTGTCGTCGAAGGACTTCTTCTACGGCCTGGAGGAGGACCTCGAGCACACCGTCGACCTCGAGCCCGGCGTCACGCTGATCATCGAGCTGGAGGCCGTCTCCGAGCCCGACGAGCGCGGCTACCGCACCCTGCTGACCACCCTGAACGGCCAGCTGCGCCCGGTGTCGGTGCGCGACGAGTCGGTTGCCACCGAGGTGAAGGCCGCGGAGAAGGCGGAGAAGGGCAACGACGCGCACGTCGCCGCCCCGTTCGCCGGTGTCGTGACGCTGCAGGTCGAGGAGGGCGACACCGTCGACGACGGCCAGACCGTCGCCACCATCGAGGCCATGAAGATGGAGGCGTCGATCACCGCGCACCGGGCCGGCACCGTCACGCGGCTCGCGATCGGGAAGGTCACCCAGGTCGAGGGCGGGGACCTGCTGGTCGAGCTGGACTGAGCCGCACGGCACGATGGAGCGATGACCAGGCTGATCGCGGGCACGGCGGGCGGACGACGGCTCGCCGTGCCGCCGTCGGGGACCCGGCCGACGTCGGACCGGGTCCGGGAGGCGCTGTTCTCCGCGCTCGACCACGACCCGGGCCTGCACGGCGCCGCCGTGCTGGACGTGTGCGCGGGCTCCGGCGCGCTGGGGCTGGAGGCACTGTCCCGGGGCGCCGCCGAGGCGCTGTTCGTCGAGTCGGACAAGCGGGCCGCCGGGGTGCTGCGGCGCAACCTGGCCGCGGTCGGGCTCGGCGGGACGGTCGTCGCGGGGCGGGCCGGGACCGTGCTGGCCGGGCCCGCGCCGCGGGCGTTCGACGTCGTGCTGGTCGACCCGCCCTACGCGGTGCCCGACGACGAGGTCGCGGGCTGGCTGAGCGCCGCCGCCGTCCACGGCTGGCTCGCACCCGGGGCGGCCGTCGTCGTCGAGCGGGCGAAGGCGTCGGGCGAGTTCGCCTGGCCGGAGGGGTTCACCGCGGGCCGGTCACGCCGCTACGGCGACACCGTCCTGCACCACGGCTCGCTCGTGGGCTGAGCCCGGATCAGGCCGCCGGGCCCAGCAGCCGGTCGGGCGTCAGGTCGGGCACCGTGCGGTGCGCCCCGGCTGCGGTCAGCTCCGCGTCCCCGGCCGTCGTCCGTACCCCGACGATGGTGCCCATCCCGGCCGCGACCAGCGAGGACACCCCGGCGACGGAGTCCTCGAACGCGACGCAGCCGCCCGGGTCGGCGGCGAGACGGCGGCATGCGGCGAGGTAGCCCTCCGGGTCCGGCTTGCCGCGCACCACGTCCTCGGCGGTGACGACCAGCTCGACCAGCGGGGCCGCGCCGAGCACGTCGCCCAGCACCCGGTCCGCCCAGCCGCGGCGGGCGCTCGTCACCACCGCGAGCCGGTGCCCGCGCTCGGCCAGCGAGCGGAGCAGTGCGGGTGCGCCGGGGACGACGTCGACGTCCTCGGCGAGGGCGGAGCCGTGCCCGGCCAGCTGTGCGGCGAGCTCGTCGGGGTCCTCGCCGCGCCACGGCCCGTCGACCTCGCGCAGCACGTCGACCGCGCGGCGGCCCATGAACCGGTGCCGGTAGGTGTCGTCGTCGACCTCGGCGCCCCACTCGGCGAAGAACCGGGCCCAGATCCGACGGTGCACGTGCTCGCTGCGCACGAGGGTGCCGTCGAGGTCGAAGACGACCGGGGCCCCGTCGGGGACGGTGGCCACTGCGTCGGCGCCGCTCACAGGCGGAACAGCTCGTCGCCGGCGTGCACGGTGTGCCCGGTGGGGGCGCTGACCGACCCGGCGGGTGAGTCCAGCACGACGACCGGGCAGGTCGCGGCCAGTCCGGCCGCCCGCACGGCGGCGAGGTCGACGGTCAGCACCGGGGTGCCCGGCTCGACCGGGTCGCCCTTCGCGACGTGCACGGTGAACCCGGCCCCGCCGAGCGAGACCGTGTCGATCCCGACGTGCACCAGCACCCCGGGCCCGTCGGCGGGGGCGACGACGAAGGCGTGCGGGTGCAGCGCCGCGACCGTCCCGCCGACCGGGGCCAGCACGACCGCCTCGGTGGCGTCCGCGGACGGCTCGACGGCCGTCCCACCGCCGAGCAGCTCGTCACGGAACACCGGGTCCGGCACTCCCGCCGGCCCGACCACGGTCCCGTCGACGGGCGCGAGCACGGATCTCACAGGAGGTCCCGGACGTCGTCGCAGAGGTTCTCCGCCTCCGGCCCGATCACGACCTGCACGACGGTCCCGGACCGGACCACACCGTGCGCCCCGGCGGCCTTCAGCGCGGCGTCGTCGACCAGGCCGGGGTCGCCGACCTCGGTCCGCAGCCGGGTGATGCACGCCTCGATGTCGGTGATGTTCCCGGGCCCGCCCAGCCCCGCCACGATGTCGTCGGCCCTGCTCATGGGGTTCCTCCGCTCTCCGGTCACTACTGGTCATGACCAGTGTCTTGACAGTGCCGCGATCGCCCCGCACCCTCACTGGTTATAACCAGACCGTACCGGCTGACGCGGCGGCTCCACAACGCCCGCGCACCGGCCCCGGTCGCCGACACCTCACGAGGAGTGCGAGCCCATGAGCACCTCCACAGCGGAACCGGTACGACGACGGGCCGGGCTGGCCGGCCTGCAGCGTCTCGGCCGGAGCCTGATGCTCCCGATCGCCGTCCTGCCCGCGGCCGGTCTGCTGCTGCGTCTCGGGCAGGACGACCTGCTCGGCGGGGTCGAGGCGCTGAAGCAGCCCGCGGCGGTGCTCGCCGCGGCCGGCGGCGCGCTGTTCGACCACCTCCCGATGATCTTCGCGGTCGGCATCGCGATCGGCTGGGCGCGCCGCTCCGACGGCTCCACCGCGCTGGCGGCCCTCGTCGGCTACCTCGTCATGGACGGCGTGTTCACCGCGCTGTCCCCGGTGCTGCTGCCCGGGGTGCTCGACTCGAAGGGCGAGCAGGCCACGATCGACTTCGGGGTGCTGGGCGGCATCGTCGCGGGGCTCGTCGCGGCGCTGCTGTGGCAGCGCTTCCACCGCACGACGCTGCCGACCTTCCTCGGCTTCTTCAACGGCCGTCGGCTGGTCCCGATCCTCACCGCCGTCTCGATGATGGTGATCGCGTCGGTGATGAGCCTGGTCTACCCGGTCTTCAACGCCGGGCTGACCGGGCTGGGCACTGTGGTCGGGGAGAACGCGGTCGTCGGCGGCGGGATCTTCGGCCTGGTGAACCGGCTGCTGCTGCCGATCGGGCTGCACCACATCGTCAACAACGTCGTCTGGTTCCTCATCGGGGACTACCAGGGGGTGCACGGCGACCTGCAGCGGTTCTTCCAGGGTGACCCGACCGCGGGCACCTTCATGACCGGCTTCTTCCCGATCATGATGTTCGCGCTGCCCGCCGCGGCACTCGCGATCTGGCACGAGGCCCGCCCGGAGCGGCGCAAGCTGGTCGGCGGGATCATGGTGTCGGTCGCGCTGACCTCCTTCGTCACCGGCATCACCGAGCCGCTCGAGTACGCCTTCGTCTACGTCGCGTGGCCGCTGTACCTGATCCACGCGGTGCTCACCGGCACCTCGCTCGCGCTGGTCAACGCGCTCGACATCCACAGCGGGTTCGCCTTCTCCGCCGGCGCGATCGACTACGTCCTCAACTTCGGCCAGTCCACCCGTCCGCTGTGGCTGATCCCGATCGGGTTGGCCTACGCCGTCGTCTACTACGTGCTGTTCCGCTTCGTGATCCGCCGCTGGAACCTGCGCACCCCTGGCCGGGAGGACGACGAGACCACCGGCACCGAGACCACACCGGCCACCGTCACGGCCGCGACCACCGAGAGCGCCGGGACCACCGGGGCCACCGGGGACACCGACACCGCCGGACGGACCGACCGGTGACCACCCACGAGGAGCAGGAGAGCACCGTGCACACCCGCACCGCCATCGTCGCGTCCCGGGTGGGGCTGCACGCCCGCCCGGCCGCGCTGTTCGCCCGCGCGGCAGGCGCCACCGGACTGGACGTCACCGTCGCGACGCAGGGGAAGGACCCGGTCGACGCCCGCAGCGTCCTCGGGCTCATGACCCTCGGCGTCGTCTTCGGTGACGAGGTCGTGCTGCGGGCCGCCGGCGACGACGCACCCGCCGCGCTGGACGGCCTCGTGGCGCTGCTCGAGACGGACCACGACGCGTGACGGCGGACCGCGTGCTGCGCGGCACCGTCGTCACCGACGGCCGGCTGCTCCCGGACTCGGTCGTCGCGGTCGCGGGGGACCGGATCGTCGCGGTCGTCCCGGCCGCGGCGTACGACGGTCCGCTCCCGCCCGCGTCGTCGTCGCTGTTGCTGCCCGGGCTGGTCGACGTGCACGACCACGGCGGTGCCGGACACGGCTTCCCGGACGCGACGGCGGCCGGGGCCGCGGCGGCCGTCGCCCACCACCGGGCGCACGGCACGACGACGACGGTTGCCTCGCTCGTCTCGGCCCCGCCGACCGTGCTGGCCGAACGGATCGCGACGCTGCGCCCGCTCGTCGTCGCCGGGGACCTCGCCGGGATCCACCTGGAAGGCCCGTTCCTGGCGACCGCGCGGTGCGGAGCGCACGACCCGCGCGCGATCCGCCCGGGCGACCCCGTGCTGCTCGACGAGCTGCTGACCAAGGCCGACGGCGCCGTGGCGTCGGTGACCTACGCACCGGAGACCGCGCACGCGGCGGACCTGCTCGCGGTGCTCGCCACGCACGGCGTGCTGCCGAGCATCGGCCACACCGACGCCGACGCCCGCACCACCGCGACCGGGATCGAACGGGCCGGCGGGGCACCGATGAGCGCCACCCACCTGTTCAACGCGATGCCCCCGATGCACCACCGGGCGCCCGGGCCGGCCGCGGCGTGCCTGGCGGCGGCTGCGCGGGGCGAGCTCGTCGTGGAGCTCGTCGCGGACGGGGTGCACCTGGCCGCCGAGACCGTCGCCGCGGTGTTCGACCTCGTCGGGCCGGACCGGGTCGCGCTGGTCACCGACGCGATGGCCGCGGCCGGGATGCCCGACGGCCAGTACCGCCTGGGCACGATGCAGGTCCGGGTCGAGGACGGCGTCGCCCGGATCCCGGACGGGCCCATCGCGGGCGGCACCGCGTGCCTGGTCGACGTCGTCCGGGCCACGGTGCGCGACGCGGGGGTCCGGCTGCCGGACGCGGTGCTCGCCGCGACCCGCACGCCGGCCCGGCTCCTCGGGCTCGACGGCGAGGTCGGGTCGCTGGTCCCGGGCCACCGCGCCGACGTGCTCGTCACCGACGCGGACCTGCGGCCGCGCCACGTGCTGCGTGCCGGGGAGCCCGTCATCGGTGGGGGTGCGTGATGGAGGTCGTGGTCCTCGACGACCCACGGGCCTGCGGGCGGGCGGTCGCCGACGCCGTCGCCGAGGTCCTGGCCCGTGACACCGGCCGGCCGGCGACCCTCGGGCTCGCCACCGGCAGCTCCCCGCTGCCCGCCTACGCCGAGCTGATCCGGCGGCACCGCGAGGAGGGGCTGTCCTTCGCCGGGGCGCGGGCGTTCCTGCTCGACGAGTACCTGGGCCTGCCCGCGGGGCATCCGCAGTCCTACCGCGAGGTCATCCGCCGGGAGCTGACCGACCACCTCGACATCGACCCGGCCGCGGTGCACGCTCCCGACGGCACCCGCGCCGACCCGGAGGCGGCCGCCGCCGATTACGAGCGGCTGCTCGCCGCGCACGGCCCGGTGGACCTGCAGATCCTGGGCATCGGCGGGAACGGCCACATCGGGTTCAACGAGCCCGGCTCGCCGTTCGACTCGCGCACCCGGGTCACGACGCTGACCGAGCGGACCCGCGCCGACAACGCACGCTTCTTCGACCGTCCGGCCGACGTGCCGCACCGGGTGCTCACCCAGGGGCTGGCCACCATCACCGGTGCGCGGCGGATCGTGCTCGTCGCGACCGGGGAGGGCAAGCGCGCAGCCGTGGCGGCGACCGTGTCCGGACCGGTCACGACCGACGTGCCCGCGACCGTGCTGCGCACCCACCCGCACTGCACGCTCGTGCTCGACCGGGCGGCCGCCGGGGAGCGGGCCGGGCCCGTCGCGGCCGGGCAGGTCGGCGCACCGGGACGGGGGCGGTAGTGGCTACGGTGGACGGCACCATGAACGGCGAGGTCCGGATCGGCGACGGGGTCGTGCCCAAGCACGAGCAGCTCCGCACCCTGCTCGCGGAGACGATCGCGCGGGACTTCTCACCGGGCGACCCCTTCCCCAGCGAGCGCAGGCTGTGTCTTGACCACGGCGTGAGCCGGGTGACGGTGCGGGCCGCCGTCGGCGAGCTGGAGCGCGACGGGCTGCTGACCCGGGTCCGCGGCAAGGGCACCTACGTCGCCGCCCGCACCGCGCGCTCCCGGCTGCACCTCGCGTCCTTCCACGACGACATGCGCCGGCTCGGACTCACCCCGACCACGGTCGTCCTCGAGGTCGCCTGCACCACCGGGCCGCCGGAGGCCGTCCGTGCGCTCGGCCAGGGTCCCGACGGCCGGTGCTGGCACCTGCGGAGGCTGCGCGTCGCCGACGGGGTGCCGATGTCGATCGACGACGCCTGGTACGACGCCGAGCGGGTCCCCGACCTCGACGCCCACGACCTCAGCGGCTCGGTCTACAAGATCCTGCAGGACCACTACCGGCTCCCCATCGACCGCGCCGAGCAGACCGTCGCCGCCCGGCAGGCCGACGAGGCCTCGGCGGTCCTGCTCGGGATCCCCGCCGGGCACCCGGTCCTGGTGTTCGACCGGACCGCCAGCTCCGGCGACCGGCCGGTCGAGTACACCGTGTCCCACTACCGCGGTGACCGCTACGAGCTGCACATGTCGCTCGACCGGAGCTGGGCCTGACCGGTGATCACCGGCTGATAGGTTCCGCCCCATGCCCGAGGTCCGCCGCGCCGTCTGCCCCGGTTCCTACGACCCGCCGACGGTGGGGCATCTCGACGTCATCGCCCGCACCGCGGGGCTGTTCGACGAGGTGTACGTCGCGATCCTCGTGAACCCCCGCAAGGAGGGGCTGTTCTCCGTCGACGAGCGTGTCGCGATGCTCACCGAGATCACCGCGGACCTGCCGGGCGTGCGGGTCGAGTCGTTCCAGGGCCTCGTCGTCGACTACTGCCGTGAGCGCGGCGCCCGGGCGATGGTCAAGGGCCTGCGCGGCGCGACGGACTACGACTACGAGCTCCCCATGGCGCACATGAACCGGCACCTGACCGGGATCGAGACGCTGTTCCTGCCCGGCGCGCCCGGTCAGGTCTACGTGTCGAGCTCGCTGGTCAAGGAGGTCGCCCGCGGCGGCGGCGACGTCACCGCGTTCCTCCCGCCGAGCGTGCACACCCGGCTGCTGGAGCGCCTGTCCGGCTGAGCCTGGACCCCTGCGAGGCTCACCCGGTCGGAACTTGACACGCGGGAGCGGCGCCGAATAACGGGTCCGCGCCCGCGACGGTGAGAGGATCGCTCGCGTGTACCGGGTCTTCGAGTCGCTGGACGCGCTGGTGACGATCGTCGAGGAGGCGCGCAGCGTCCCGATGACGTCGAACTGCGTGGTCCCGCGCGGCGACGTGCTGGAGCTGCTCGACGACGTCCGCGAGGCGATCCCGGGCGAGATGGACGACGCCCAGGACGTGCTCGACCGGCGCGACGACATCGTGTCCGAGGCCGAGCGCGAGGCGGAGGAGACTCGGACCGCGGCGAACTCCGAGGCCGAGGAGACGCTGCAGAACGCGCGCACCGAGGCCGAGCGGCTCGTCGCCGAGGCGCAGGAGGAAGCCGCGCGCACCCTGGCCGAGGCCCGCCACGAGGCGGAGCGCGCCGTCGCCGAGGGTCGCCGTCAGTACGCCGAGCTCACCGACCGGGCCCGTGACGAGGCCGAGCGGATGAGCCACGCCGGGCGGGCCGCGCACGACCGGCTCATCGCCGACGGGCAGAACGAGCAGACCCGGCTGGTGTCCCAGACCGAGGTCGTCCGCTCCGCGCACGCCGAGGCCGGCCGGATCGTCGACGGCGCGCACGCCGAGGCCGACCGGCTGCGCCGCGAGTGCGACGACTACGTCGACACCACCCTCGGCGAGCTGGAGACCACCCTGAACAACGCGCTGGGCGTCGTCGGGCGCGGGCGCAGCCAGATCTGGCGCGGTCAGTACGGCCCGAACTACGGCGGCGGGCTGCCCCCGGAGCAGGGGCGCACCGGCACCGGGATGGACCTGATCGACTGACGGCCGCCGGCACCGGGTCGGGTCAGTCCGGTCCGCGGTAGGTGTGTCCGGTGGGTGTGGTCGTGAGGACGGTCCCGTCGGGTGTTCGGGTGACGTGCCATCCGGGTTGTTCGCGGATGTGGTTGTGGAACTCGCACAGTCCGCGTCCGTTGTCGAGTTCGGTGTGTCCGCCGTCGGTGTGGCGGTGGATGTGGTCGATGTGGCGGAGGGGTGCGTCGCAGTAGGGCTCGGTGCACCGGTTGTTCGCTCGGGCTTTCACGAGGGTGGCGAGGAGTCCGGTGAAGGTGCGTTGGCGTGAGTCGCCGCCGATGACCAGGCCCTGGTCGGTGAGCAGTCGGCGCAGTGACGCGGTGCCCTCGCTGGTGGCGAGCAGCTCGACCGGGACGGGTCCGAGTCCGGGGATCTCCGCGGGCAGTGGGGAGGTGGGGTCGAGCAGGGCCTGGACCGGGACGGTGACCTGGACTTCGAGGTTGACCGCGGTCGCGGTGGCCTGTCCGGTGACGCGTTCGACCAGGGTGTCGGCCATGATCTGCCCGCGGCTGCGGGTCAGGGGTGCCGGGTCGACCTGGACCTGCACGAAGGCTTTCTGCAGTGCGGCGAGGCAGGCCGCGCCCTGTGCGACGGGGAGGTAGGCGGTGAGGTAGCTCATCGCGTCCGGTGCCGGGCGCAGGGTGACCCGGCGTTCGGCCGCGGCGGCGTGGACGCGGGCTCGGAAGCGTTCGGGCGCGATTTCGGCGACCATGCGGCGGGTCATGGCGCGGAGCCGGCCGATGCCGAGCCGGGTGAGGTCGTGTGTGGCGAGGCGGGTGTCGAGGTGCCTGCGCTGGTGTGGGTCGAGGTCGCGGCGTTCGACGGCGATGGCGGTGACCTTGGCGGCGCTGAGCTCGCCGGCGGTGTGGAGGCCGCGGACGTGGTCGAGCCCGGAGTGCAGGTCGCGGGCGTTCGCCACGCGGGTGCGGGCCTCGGTGGTGGAGACCCGGCAGGCGAGCTGGATCTGGGCGACGACGCTGCGGTGGAGCCGCTCGGGGTCGGTCCGGGCGCGGTCGCTCCCGTCGGTCCCGTCATCGGTGAGCCGGTTCTGGATGTGCGTCTGGGCGAACGCCCGGATCCGACTCGCCTGCAGCGCGGCGAGGGAGGCCTGGACGGACTCGATCTGCTGGACCTGGTCGATCAGGTCGGCCTCGGAGAGCAGTGTGGTGTCGTCGCCGATGGCCTGGTCGATCAGGAGCTGGATGAGGGCGAGGTCACCGGAGCGGAACCGGCCGGAGCCCACGCCGGTGGCGTGGGCGGGTGGCTCCTGGGTCGCGGTCACATCGCCGATGCTATTCGAATGTGTGTTCGATCGCTAGTTCCCGTTCACCATTGCGAACTCGTGAGCTGCGAGAACGGTGAAGGTCCTGCGCCCAGGCATCAGCGGGAGCACGATGCGCCGGCACCCCGGGACCACGGCAGGGCCGAGGTCCCGGCCGGCCCTGCCGTGTGCCGTCGGCTGCGGCCGGGACGCCGGCGCGCCGATCGGGGCCCCGCTCGCCCCACCGTCAGCCCTGCTCCGCCGCCCACTCGGCGACCCGCCGCGCGCTCTCCTCCGGCGACAGGTCCTCCACCCGGGTCATCACCGCCCACCGCACTCCGTACGGGTCGACGACCGAGCCGAACCGGTCCCCGGACACGAACGTCGAGACCGGCTCTCGCACGGTCGATCCGGCCTCGGCCAGCGTGGCGACGGTCGCGTCGGTGTCGGGCACGTACACCGCGAGCGACAGCGACACCGGGTGGTCGCCCGCCGGGGCGGCGACGAGGCCGTAGTCGGGCATCGCGTCGGAGACGGTGAACCGGCCGGCCGCCAGCTCCAGCTCGGCGTGCCCGATCATGTCGCCCATCTCGGTGACCGAGAGCACCCGGGCCCCGAAGGCGGCACAGTAGAGTTCGATCGCCGCGCGGGCGGGTGAGGCCACCAGGTGCGGGGTGAGCGAGGTGACCCCGTGCGGGCGGCCGTCGGTGGTGTGGGTGCCGGTGACGCTGCTCGTGAGCTCCATGGGACGAGCGTGCCCGCCCCGCGACACAGGCGGATTGAACATTGCCGACAGGAGTGGCCGATGACCGTCGAGTCGCGCGGGCACCTGAACCCGGGCGCCCCGGAGGTCGCCCTCGACCGGGTTCGGATCGGGCTCGACGACCTCGTGCGCTGGGTGTGGACCGCCCGCTGGGACGTGCCGCCCGGGCGCACGGTGCGCCAGCGGGTGCTGCAGTACCCGGCGTTCAACCTCGTCACCGACCCGGTCACCGCGACGCTGCACGGGCCGCGCACCGGCGTCGACGTCCGGGAGCTGACCGGGCGGTCCTGGGTCGTCGGCGTGCTGCTCCGGCCCGGCGCGACCCCGCTGTTCACCGCCACCGCACCGGCCGCACTGCGTGGCGCCGACGAGGAGGTCCACGCCGCGCCGGTGGCGGAGCTGGCCGCGGCCGTGGCGTGCGGCGACCCGGCCGCGACGGTGCGGGACTGGCTCGCCCCGCTGGCCGACCGGGTCACCGACGCCGGACGCCTGGTCAACCGGGCCTGCGCGCTGGCCGAGTCCCGCACCGACGTCGTACGCGCCGACCAGCTCGCCGAGCTCGTCGGCGTCGCGCCGCGGACACTGGAACGGCTGGTCCGCGGCCACATCGGGCTGACCCCGCTGTGGCTGATCGAGTGCCGTCGCCTGCAGCACGCCGCCGCGGTGCTCCGGACCGACCCGGACGCCGCGCTGGCCGGGCTGGCCGCCGAACTCGGCTACGCCGACCAGGCCCACTTCACCCGTCGCTACCGGGCCGTGCTCGGCGAGACCCCCGGCGCCACCCGGCAGGCGGCCCGCGCGGCCGGGTGATCGCGGCAACGGCTGCGGCGCAGGTGCTTCACCGCGGGCAAACACTGTGATCGGATACGCCGGAAGCAGGAATCCAGGTCACCCGCCGTACTACTCTCCCGCGCATGGCACGCCGGCCCGAACCCGACCCGACGACCTGGTGGGAACGCTATGGGCACCGGCTGGAAGGACCCCCCGTGACGAACCCGGCCCCGCCCCCGAGGCCCCGCGTCCCGAGCTGCCCCGCTCCGAGGCTCGGCGTGGGAACGCCGGGGCGGCCGCGGCGGACCTGCGTGAGGACGCCATGCTGCGGCCCCGGCCCGACCGGCCGCGCACCGGTTGGCGTCGTGCCCTCTACGACATCACCGGTGGCCGGGTGAACCCCGGCCCCAGCGACGCCGAGGAGCTCCGCACCGGGATGCTGGCCCGGGTCCGCGCACCACTGGCCGGTGCGCACCGGGTGGCGGTCATGTCGGTGAAGGGCGGCGTCGGCAAGACCACGGTCGCGGCCTGCCTCGGGCAGGCGCTGGCCGAGCACCGAGGGGACCGGGCCGTCGTCCTCGACGCGAACCCCGACGCCGGCACGCTCGCCGACCGGCTGACCGGCGACTCCCGGATCACCGTCCGCGAGCTGCTGAACGACCTGGAGGGGGTCGGCACCTGGACCGACGTGTCCCGTTACACGAGCCTCGCCGGACGCCTGCAGGTCCTGGCCTCGGAGCAGGACCCCGCCTCCGGTGAGGCGTTCTCCCGCGACGAGTACGAGCGCGTCGTCGACCTGCTGGGCCGCTTCTTCAACATCATCATCACCGACTCGGGCACCGGGATGGTGCACTCCACGATGCAGGGCACCCTCGCTCGCGCCGACTCCGTGGTCGTCGTGGGAGCCCCCACCGTCGACGGGGCGGGTCGGGCCAGCAAGACGCTGGACTGGCTGGTCGCGCACGGCCACGGCGACCTCGTCCGCAACGCGGTGGTCGTGCTGTCCTGCGACCGGCGCAGCGCCGAGGTCGACGCCGCCCGGATCCGCGAGCACTTCGCCCAGCGGGTGCGCGGCGTCGTCGAGGTGCCGCACGACCCGCACCTGGCCACCGGCGGGCGGATCGACCCGGCCCGGCTCCGACCGGCCACCGCGGACGCGTTCCTGGAGCTGGGTGCCCTGGTCGCCGACGCGTTCGACGTGCGACGACGCGACTGACCGGGCCGCGTACGCTGGTCGGCGAGATGAACACCGCGCGCAGCCAGAACCGTCCCGACGACAACCCCTGGGTCCTCTCCACCCGCGAGCTGGCCCGCCGCCCCGGCAACCAGCGCACCGTGGCCCGCACGGTCCCCGCGCCGTCCGGCGACGCCGAGATCGGCCTGACCGGGGTGATCACCGTCCCCGGCGGGTCCGACGTCGAGCTCGACGTGTCCCTGGAGTCGGTGACCGAGGGCGTCTACGTCTCCGGCACCGCCGACGCCCGGCTGGCGGGGGAGTGCTCGCGCTGCCTGGAGCCGATCGGCGAGGACGTGCAGGTCCGGATCGGCGAGCTGTTCGCCTACCCGGACTCGGTCACCGAGGAGACCACCGACGCCGACGAGATCCCGCGCCTGGTCGACGAGCGCATCGACCTCACCCAGGCCGTGCGCGACGCGATCGTGACCGAGCTGCCGATGGCACCGCTGTGCCGCGAGGACTGCCCTGGTCTGTGCGTCGAGTGCGGGGAGAGGTGGGCCGATCTCCCATCGGATCACGGGCATGAGACACTGGATCCTCGTTGGGCGGCGCTCCGTGAGCGCCTGCCCTCCACCGACTGAGCGGCGGCTCCCCGTGAGCCCGCTCCCCGGTGGGCAGACCTGATCGTTCGAAGTACCGAGGAGTGTCATCATGGCCGTTCCCAAGCGCCGGATGTCGCGGTCGAACACGCGTGCGCGCCGGTCGCAGTGGAAGGCCACTGCGCCGACCCTGGTCGCCTGCTCGAACCGCGCCTGCCGTGAGCCGAAGCTGCAGCACATCGCCTGCCCGACCTGTGGGCAGTACGACGGTCGTCAGGTCACCAGCCCGGCCTGATCGCAGCAGTGGGCGACAAGAGTGTGACCGGTCCGGTGACGGACCGGTCACCTCTGCTGTCCGCACTCGGTGTGGACCTGGACGAGACGCTGCTCACGCTGGCGCTGACCCACCGGTCCTACGCCTACGAGCACGGTGGACTGCCGACCAACGAGCGCCTGGAGTTCCTGGGCGACTCGGTGCTGTCGATCGTGATCACCGAGCGGCTGTACCGGGACCACCCGGACCTCCCCGAGGGGCAGCTGGCGAAGCTGCGCGCGAGCGTGGTCAACATGCACGCGCTCGCCACCGTCGCCGTGGCGTTGCCCACACCGGACGGTGTGCCGCACGGCCTCGGCGCGTACCTCTACCTGGGGCGCGGTGAGGAGCTGACCGGTGGCCGGTCGAAGGCCAGCATCCTGGCCGACGCCACCGAGGCGCTGCTCGGCGCGGTGTACCTCGCGCACGGCCTCGAGCCGTCCCGTGAGCTGATCCACCGGCTGTTCGCGGACCTGCTGCACAGTGCCCCGTTGCTCGGCGCGGGCCTGGACTGGAAGACCAGCCTGCAGGAGCTCACCGCCGCCGGCGGGCACGGTGTGCCCGAGTACCGGATCGACGAGGAGGGCCCGGACCACCTGAAGGTGTTCACCGCGACGGCCGTCGTCGGGGGTCGTGACCTCGGCAGCGGCGCGGGACGCACCAAGAAGGAGGCCGAGCAGAAGGCGGCCGAGATCGCCTGGCACGCGCTGTCCGACGAGAGTGCCGGCTCCGGGCGGTAGCCGCGATGCCGGAACTGCCCGAGGTCGAGGTCGTCCGCCGCGGCCTCGCCGACCACGTGCTGGACCGGCGGATCGCGCGCGTCGAGGTCCTGCATCCGCGCGCGGTGCGCCGGCACCCCACCGGGGCGGACGACTTCACCGCCCGGCTGGCCGGGCGCACGCTGTCCGCGGCCGCCCGGCGCGGCAAGTACCTCTGGCTGGAGCTGGACACCGCCGGCCCCGGCGACGACGCGCTGCTCGCGCACCTGGGCATGTCCGGGCAGATGCTCGTCGAACCCCCGGACGCGCCCGACGAGAAGCACCTGCGGGTCCGCGTCCGGTTCGACGACGACGGCCCCGAGCTCCGCTTCGTCGACCAGCGCACCTTCGGCGGGCTGTCGGTGCACCCCCTCGCCGCGGCCGCGGGCGGCGGCCTGGTGCCCGAGCCGGTCGCCCACATCGCCCGCGACCCGATGGACCCGGCGTTCTCGGCCGACGACGCCGTCGCGGCGATGCGTCGCCGTCGCACCGAGGTCAAGCGGGCGCTGCTCGACCAGACCGTCGTCTCCGGGATCGGCAACATCTACGCCGACGAGGCGCTCTGGCGGGCCCGGCTGCACGGCACCCGGCCCACCGAGAAGCTGACCCGGGCCCAGGGCCACACCGTCCTCGACGCCGCGACGACCGTCATGCACGAGGCGCTCGCCCAGGGCGGCACCTCCTTCGACGCGCTGTACGTCAACGTCAACGGCGCCTCGGGCTACTTCGACCGCTCCCTGAACGTCTACGGCCAGGCGGACCGGGCGTGCCGTCGCTGCGGCACCCCGATCCGCCGGGACGCGTTCATGAACCGTTCGTCGTTCACCTGCCCGCGGTGCCAGCCGGCCCCACGGCCCCGCCGCTGACCGGCGCTGACCGGGCGCCGACCGGCGCGGGGCCTCAGGAGCAGTCGCGGCGCAGCAGGTCCTCCGGGGTGTCGCGGCGCAGCAGCGGCAGCGACGCCCCCGCGGCGACGGCGACCACCGGCGGGCGCGGGACCTGGTTGTACGTCGAGGCCATCGAGGCGTGGTACGCGCCGGACACCGGCACCGCCAGCAGGTCCCCGGGGGCGACGTCGGCGGGCAGCCGGACGCCGTCGGCGATCACGTCGGAGGACTCGCAGTGCCGCCCCGCCACGCGGACCGACTCCAGTGGTGCCCGGGTGGCGCGCCCGACGAGCCGGACCGGGTAGCGGGCGCCGTAGAGGGCGGGGCGGGGGTCGTCGCTCATGCCGCCGTCGACCAGCACGGTGGTGCGGCCGTCGCCGCAGCGCTGCACCGCGCCGACCCGGTAGAGCGTCACCCCGGCCCGGGCGACGATCGCGCGCCCCGGCTCGACGAGCAGCCGCGGCTCGTCGATGCCGTGCGCCGCGCAGGCCCGGGCCAGGGTGCCCCGCACGGCCCGGCCGAAGATCGCCGGGTCCAGGCAGGGCTCGCCCTCGGCGTAGCCGACCGCGTGCCCGCCGCCCAGGTCCAGCTCGGCGACGGTGACCCCGTACCGCGCACGCAGCGCCGCGATCACGCCCACCATGCGGACCGCGGCCCGCTCGTAGCGCGACACCGACGGCACCTGCGAGCCGAGATGGCAGTGCAGCCCGGCCAGCTCCAGCTCGGGGCGGGCCAGTACCCGTCCGGCGACCTCCAGCGCCTCGGCGGGCGGCATCCCGAACCACGACGACGCGGTGCCGGTGGTGAGCCCCGGGTGGGTGCCGGCGTCGACGTCCGGGCTGATCCGCAGCAGCACCTTCTGCCGGCGCGGCGCGAGCGCGGCGATCCGGTCGACCTCCGCCGCCGAGTCCAGCACGATCCGCCCGACGCCCGCGGCGAACGCCGCCTTCAGGTCCTCGTCGGTCTTGACGGTGCCGTGCAGCACGATGCGGTCACCGGGCAGCCCCGCGGCCGCGGCCACCGCGACCTCGCCGCCGGAGCACGCGTCGACCGAGCAGCCCTCGTCGGCGACCAGGCGGGCCATCCCGCGGCAGAGGAACGCCTTGCCGGCGTAGACGATCTCGGCGTCGGGCAGCGCGGCCCGGTAGGCACGGCAGCGGGCGCGGACGTCGGCGGTGTCGAGCACCTGCACCGGGGTGCCGAAGCGGGCGGCGAGCTCGGTGAGGTCGACCCCGCCGATCTGCAGGGCGCCGTCGGAGGTCGTGCGGGTCGTGACCGGCCACAGGCCCGGCTCGAGGCGGGCGGCGAGCGTCGGGCGGAGGGAGGGGAGCAGGTCGGCGAGGGTCACCGGAATGACTCCTTGGTCGCGGGCGCCCGGTGCGGGCGCCGTGCCCCTCCGTTGTCGCCCCGCGGGGCCGCGCGCGTCCGCCGTCGCTACGCCCCCCTGACGCCGTCCGGCGCAGGACTGGCGGCCCGTTGACACCCGGCTCCGACACCCGGCTCGACACGCGCCCGGTGCAGCGGTGCGCAGACTACTGCGCATCGCGTAGTAGTCTGCGATGCGTAAGGAGGTGCGATGGACACCAGCCAGCTGCTCAAGGGAGTGCTCGACCTCGCGGTGCTCGCGGTCCTGGACCGCGCGGACGGATACGGCTACGAGGTCGTCCGGGCCCTGCGCGGCGCCGGCCTCGCCGAGGTGGGGGACGCCTCGGTCTACGGCACGCTGCGCCGGCTCTACGGCGCGGGCCTGCTGACCTCGTACGTGGTCCCCAGCGAGGAGGGGCCGCACCGCAAGTACTACGCGATCAACGAACCGGGCCGGGTCCGGCTGCGGGAGACGACCGACCGGTGGCGTGCGTTCGCCACCACGATGGAAGGCCTGGTGGGCACGTGAGCACCGAGAGCACCGGCGGCCCCGACGGCGCCGCCACGACCCGGATCGGTGACCCGGTCGGCATCGAGTACCTGCTCGGGCTGCGGGAGGCGCTGTCCGACCTGCCGCCGGCGGAGGTCGAGGAGATCGTCGAGGACGCGCGGGGCCACCTCGCCGACCTCTCCGACGAGCTGGGCCCCGCCTTCGACCGGGCCGCGGTCCGCGACCGTCTCGGCACGCCGGAGGCCTACGCGGCGGAGCTGCGCACCGCGGCGGGCTACCCGGCCCGGCAGGCACCCGCGCCACGCGGGCGGGCCGCCACGTCGTGGGTCGCCGTGGCCGCACTCGTCGTCGCCGCGTTCTTCATGCTCTGGGCCGGATCGGTGCTGTGGAAGCTCGGGGACCGGACGGCGCTGCTGGTGTTCGTCGCGGCGGTGACCGCCGGTGCGGGATTCGTAACCGTCTGGTCCGAGGGACCCGCGCTGCCGCGCACCGCGGCGCTGCCGTCGGCGGTCGCGCTGCGGGAGCGGCTGGACCGGGCCCGTACCGACGGCGGCGCCACGGGGTTCCTCGTGTCGTTGCAACCCGGCTGGTGGGTGCTGCGCGCCCTGGTCGCGGCCGGGTTCATCGGGTGGGCGTTCGGCGGCGGCGGGTCCGCCGGGCTGGTGACGGCGCTGGTCCTCGCCGTGCCCTCGGTGCCGCTGTCGGTGCTGCTCGGCCGGCGCAGTGCGGCCGACCGGCGGCTGCTGTGGGCCGTCGTACCGCTCAACGCGTTCGCGGTGGGACTGCTGGTGGCCGCGGTGCTGACGCAGGGGCAGGACCGCACCGGGGACGCGGTGTCCTACTCGACCCCGCCGGGGCTGAGCCTCGACGGCACCACCGTGGCCGACGTGCGGCCCTTCGACGCGAAGGGGAGGCCGCTGAGCGATGTGTACCTGTTCGACGAGAACGGCCGCCCGCTCGCGGTCGACGACCACTCCTGCGTCGACGAGGGGGTCGACGAGCGGTATGCCACCACGTCCACCCCGCCGGCGCCCGGGCCGTACCCGCGGGGCGTCCGCACGACCGACCCGACGACCGGGCGCTGCGTGACCCGGCCGCCGCAGCCACTGGTCGTGACGATCCCGCAGACCACGGCGCCCCGTCCGACGAGCGCGCCGGCCGCCCCGTCGACCGCCCCGTCGACCGCCCCGTCGACCGCCCCGTCGACCGCGCAGTCGACCGTGCCGGTGCCGGCCGCGCCGACCACGACGGGCTGACGCCGGGGCCGGGCGCCCACGGGGGGTGGGCGCCCGGCCCTCACAGCCAGTCGTTGTGCTTGAACGCCACGTACAGCACGAGGCCGAGCAGCAGCATCAGCCCGATGGCCATCGGGTAGCCCAGGGCCCAGTGCAGCTCCGGCATCTCGTCGAAGTTCATGCCGTAGATGCCGGCGATCAGGGTCGGCGCGAACAGGATCGCCGCCCACGACGACACCCGCTTCATCTGCTCGTTCTGCGCGTAGCCCGCCTCGGTGAGCCGGGTCATCTCCTCGTTCTGGCGCTGCGCGACGAGCGTCGAGTTGACGGTGAGGATGTTGCCGAGCAGGTCCCGGAAACCCTCGACGCGCTCCCGGACCCGGGTCGCGTGGTCGATCACGTCGCGCATCGCGCGGCGCAGCTCCAGGTCCGGGGCGTCGCCGGACTTGGCGAACCGGGCCCGCAGCTCGATGAAGATCTCCTGCAGCGGCTCGACGGCCCGCTGGAACGCGATGACCTGCCGGGTCAGCTGGTAGATGCGCCGCGACACGTTCGGGTCGCCGCGGAACACCTCCTCCTCGATCCCGTCGATGTCGTCCTGCAGGCCGTCGAGGACGGGGAAGTAGTCGTCGACGACCCGGTCGAGCACCGCGTAGAGCACCGCCATCGGGCCGTGCGCGAGCAGCTCGGGGTCGTTCTCCAGCCGGTCGCGGACCTCGCTGAGCTGCGGCTCGACGGCGTGCCGCACGGTGATCACGAAGTCGGGTCCGAGGAACAGGTGGACCTCGCCGATCTCCACGACCTCGTCGGCGTCGACGTAGCGGGCGGGGCGCAGCACCACGAACTCGGTGCGGCCGTAGCGCTCCAGCTTCGGGCGCTGGTGGGCGTTGACGGTGTCCTCGATCGCGAGCGAGTGGAGGTCGAACTCGTCCGCGACCTGGTGGAGCTCCTCGACGTCCGGGCGCAGCATCCCGATCCAGCAGAACGCCGTGGCCCCCTCGCCGTGGTCGGCGCGGCAGCCCTGCATCACCTCGACCGCGCTGTCGACGGACTCCGGCGCCGCGGCGCGCTTGCCGTCGACGTAGACCGCGTTGTCGATCACGGACATGCGTGGGCCTCCTCCGGTCCCGGCCGGGGAGCGCCCCGGCCGTCACCGGGAAGGGTATCCAGCGGTGCGGTCCGCAACCGTGCGACGACGAGCGGGCCGCCGACGCGCCACCGCCGACGGTGCGACCGTCGCGGCACGGGTGAGCAGCGCGGCCCCGAGCAGCACCGCCAGCAGCCACAGGTCCGGGCCCGCGAGGTGCAGCTCGGCCAGGTGGCGCAGGCCGAAGCCGTCGCTGAACCCCCAGCAGACCACGGCGACGGCGAGTGCGCCCACCGCCGTCGTCGCGGCGGCCAGGAGCACGGTTCCCACCCCGGCGACCACGACCGCGGCCGCGGCGGAGCCGCCAGGCCCCGCACCGGCGAGGGCCGCGACGCCGCCGGTCAGGCCCGCGGCGACACCGGCGGCGATCCCCGCGACGAAGCCGGCGCCCCCGGTCAGGGGCGGCGGCGGGACCGGACGGGCGGGGCGGCGCTGCAGCATGCGCGGGAGCGTGCGCCCCCGGTGGGCCGCCGGCCGGGCTCCTGACGCGGTGTTGGCGTCGTCACACGCGTGTGTTGACGGGTTCCTGAGACCGACCGCCCGTCCGGGGGACGTGATGGCCACCACCGGGCGTCAAGAACGCGTCAACGCGGGAGCCGGTGGGCGTCAATCCGCCGTCATCGACCGGTCCGGGGGGACCTCGTTCGGCGCACGATCCCCGGCGGCCCGCCGGAGATCCCCGGCGGGTGAGCACGACCGAGGAGAGTCCCGTGGCCGACCTGGCCTACATCGCGTTGCTGGTGGCGTCCTTCGCCGTCCTCGCGCTCACCCTGCGCGGGATGGAGAAGCTGTGATCGCGACCGTCGTCGAGAACGCGGCCGGGGGCCTGCTCGCCCTGGGCCTGCTGGTGTACCTGGTCATCGCGCTGCTCCGCCCGGAGCGGTTCTGATGGCCGGGCTCGCGCAGGCGGCGGCGCTGGTGGCGCTGCTCGCCGTGACCTGGAAGCCGCTGGGCGACTGGATGGCGCGGGTCTACACCGACACCCGGCACTGGCGGATCGAGCGGCTCGTCTACCGGATCTGCCGCATCGACGCCACGTCCACGCAGCGCTGGACGACCTACGCCGCGGGCGTGCTGGGCTTCTCGTTCGTCTCGATCGTGCTGCTGTACCTGATGCAGCGGCTGCAGGCCTTCCTCCCGCTCGGCTTCGGCCGCGGCACCGACGGCGCCGCCTCGGTGTCCCCGGCGATGGCGTTCAACACCGCGGTGTCGTTCGTGACCAACACGAACTGGCAGTCCTACGTGCCCGAGCAGGTGCTCGGCCACACCGTGCAGATGGCCGGGCTGACCGTGCAGAACGTCGTGTCCGCCGCCGTCGGCATGGCGGTCGCGATCGCGCTGGTCCGCGGTTTCGTGGCCCACGGCGCGACCGGCGACGACGAGGGGGGCCGGATCGGGAACTTCTGGGTCGACCTGACCCGCGGCGTCGTCCGGATCCTGCTGCCGCTCGCCGCCGTCGCCGCGGTCGTGCTCGTCGCCACCGGGGTGGTGCAGTCGCTGCGATCGGGCGTCGACGTGACGACGGTCGACGGCAGCACCCACACCCTGGCGCTCGCCCCGGCCGCCTCGCAGGAGGCGGTCAAGGAGCTCGGCACCAACGGCGGCGGCATCCTCAACGCCAACTCCGCGCACCCCTTCGAGAACCCGAGCCCGCTGTCGAACCTGCTCGAGATCTTCCTGATGCTCGTGATCCCGGTCGCGCTGACCCGCACGTTCGGCGTGCTGGTCGGACGGGTCCGCCAGGGCGTCGTGCTGCTGTCGGTCATGGGCGGGCTGTGGGCGCTGTTCCTCGCCGCGACTTGGCTGGCCGAGCTGCACCCCAACGGCCCGGCCGCGCTCGCCGCGGGCGGGGCGATGGAGGGCAAGGAGGTGCGGTTCGGCATCCCCGGCTCCGCACTGTTCGTCGTGTCCACCACGGGCACGTCCACCGGCGCGGTGAACTCCACCCACGACAGCCTCACCGGCGCGGGCGGTGGCGTCGCGCTGCTGAACATGCTGCTCGGCGAGGTCGCACCCGGCGGCGTCGGCTCCGGGCTCTACGGCCTGCTGGTCCTCGCGGTCATCGCGGTGTTCCTGGCCGGGCTGATGGTCGGGCGCACCCCGGAGTACCTGGGCAAGAAGCTCGGCCGGCGCGAGATCACCTACGCCGCCGTGTCGATCCTGGTCATGCCGGCGTTCGTCCTCATCGGCGCGGGCCTGGCCATCGCGCTGCCGGGCACCGCCGACGCGCTGGGCAACTCGGGGGCGCACGGCTTCTCCGAGGTCCTCTACGCCTGGGCCTCCGCGGCCAACAACAACGGCTCCGCATTCGGCGGGCTCACCGCGACCAGCGACTTCTTCCAGGCCGGTCTGGGGCTGGCCATGCTCTTCGGACGGTTCGTGCCGATGCTGGCGGTGCTGGCGCTCGCCGGCTCGCTGGCCCGCCAGCGCCGCGTCCCGGCCGGTGCCGGGACCCTCCCGACCGACGGGCCGCTGTTCGCCGGCCTGGTCGGCGGCACCGTGCTGCTGGTGTCGGCGCTGACCTTCTTCCCGGCGCTCGCGCTCGGCCCGATCGCCGAGGCCCTGTCGTGACCGCCACCCACCACCACCGTGCCGAGTCGGAGGAATCCGTGTCCGTGACGACCGAGCCGCAGGCGGCGCCGCAGAGCGCGGCGCCTGTCGCCGCCGGGGCGTTCGCGCCGCGCCAGCTCCTGGCCGCCCTGCCCGAGGCACTGCGCAAGCTCGACCCGCGCGTGCAGGCCCGCAACCCGGTCATGTTCGTCGTCTGGGTCGGGTCCGTGCTGGTCACGGTGCTCGCCGTCGCCGACCCGAGCGTATTCGCGGTGCTCGTCGCGGTGTGGCTCTGGTTCACCGTGCTGTTCGCCAACCTCGCCGAGGCCGTCGCCGAGGGACGGGGCAAGGCCCAGGCCGCGTCGCTGCGCGCCACCCAGCGCGACACCGTCGCCCGCCGCCTGCTGGGCACCGACCCGGCCGACCCGGCCGCGGCCGAGGAGCAGGTGCCCGGCGCCACGCTGACGCTCGGCGACCTGGTCGTCGTCGAGGCGGGGGAGACGATCCCCGGTGACGGCGACGTCGTCCACGGCATCGCCTCGGTCGACGAGTCCGCCATCACCGGCGAGTCCGCACCGGTCATCCGGGAGGCGGGCGGCGACCGCTGCGCCGTCACCGGCGGCACCACCGTGCTGTCGGACCGGATCGTCGTGCGGATCACGACGAAGCCGGGGGAGTCCTTCGTCGACCGGATGATCGCCCTGGTCGAGGGCGCCGCCCGGCAGAAGACCCCCAACGAGATCGCGCTGACCATCCTGCTCTCGGCGCTGACGATCATCTTCCTGCTCGCCGTCGTCGCGATCGCGCCGATGAGCGCCTACGCCGGCACCCAGGTGCCGCTGCTGGTGCTCACCGCGCTGCTGGTCTGCCTCATCCCGACCACCATCGGCGCGTTGCTGTCGGCGATCGGCATCGCCGGGATGGACCGGCTGGTGCAGCGCAACGTGCTCGCCACCTCCGGGCACGCCGTCGAGGCCGCGGGCGACGTCGACACCCTGCTGCTCGACAAGACCGGCACCATCACCTTCGGCAACCGGCGCGCCACCGCGCTGCACCCGGTCGGCGGCACCGACCTCGACGAGCTGGCCCGCTCGGCGCGGCTGTCCAGCCTCGCCGACCAGACCCCCGAGGGACGCAGCATCGTCGAGCTCTGCGCCGCCGAGCACGGCCTGCCCCCCGAGGCCGACGCGACCGAGGCCGTCGCCGAGTTCGTGCCCTTCACCGCCCAGACCCGGATGTCGGGCATCGACCTGTCCGGCGGCGTCGTGCGCAAGGGCGCCGCGGCCGCGGTCCTCGACTGGGCCCACGCGGGCGACCGGGCCGAGGTGGACCGGCTGGTGGAGACCATCTCCGACGGCGGCGGCACCCCGCTGGTCGTCGCCAGGGCCTCCGGGCCGACCGGCACCGACGGGCGGGTGCTCGGCGTCATCGAGCTGTCCGACGTCGTGAAACCCGGCATGTCCGAACGGTTCGCCGAGCTGCGCGCGATGGGCATCCGCACCGTCATGGTCACCGGCGACAACCCGCGCACCGCGGCCGCGATCGCCGCGCAGGCCGGCGTCGACGACCACATCGCCGAGGCCACCCCGGAGGACAAGCTCGCCTACATCCGCCGCGAGCAGGAGGGGGGCCGGCTCGTCGCGATGACCGGTGACGGCACCAACGACGCGCCCGCGCTCGCCCAGGCCGACGTCGGCGTCGCCATGAACACCGGAACCTCCGCCGCCAAGGAGGCGGGGAACATGGTGGACCTGGACTCCGACCCGACCAAGCTCATCGAGATCGTCGAGATCGGCAAGCAGCTGCTGATCACCCGCGGCGCGCTGACGACGTTCTCCGTCGCCAACGACCTCGCGAAGTACTTCGCGATCCTGCCGGCGATGTTCGTCGCGCTGTACCCGTCGCTCGGACTGCTCAACGTGATGGGCCTGGCGACGCCGGAGTCCGCGATCCTGTCCGCGGTGATCTTCAACGCGCTCGTCATCGTCGCGCTGATCCCGCTGGCGCTGCGCGGGGTGCGGTACCGGCCGTCGTCGGCGGCGTCGCTGCTGCGGCGGAACCTGCTGATCTACGGCCTCGGCGGGGTCGTCACCCCGTTCGTCGGGATCTTCCTCATCGACCTGCTCGTCCGCTTCGTCCCGGGGATCTGATGCTCACCACCCTGCGCCGCCAGACCGCGACCGGTCTGCGCGTGCTCCTCGTCATGACCGTGCTGTGCGGCATCGTGTACCCGCTCGCGATCTGGGGGGTCGCCCGGATCCCCGGGCTGTCCACCGCCGCGGAGGGCTCGGTGCTGCCGGGCGGGACCGGCTCGTCGCTCATCGGGATCGACCCGGTCGCCGCCGACCCGGCCGCCGACCCGTACTTCCACACCCGGCCCTCGGCGACCGCGGAGGCCGACCTGGGTCTCGGCCCGGCCGACACCACGACCTCCGGGGCGTCCAACAAGGGCGGCTTCGACACCGGGCTGCTGGAGACGGTGCAGCAGCGCCGCGCGGTGATCGCCGCCCGGGAGGGTGTCGCGCCCGCCGCCGTCCCCACCGACGCGGTGACCGCGTCCGCCTCCGGGCTCGACCCCGACATCAGCCCGGCCTACGCCGCGCTCCAGGCACCGCGGGTCGCCCGGGTCACCGGGCTGTCGCTCGACCGGGTGGAACAGCTGGTCGCCGACGCGACCAGCGGCCGCACCCTCGGCTTCCTCGGCGAGCCCAGGGTGAACGTCACCGAACTCAACCTGTCCGTGCGGGACGCGCGGTAGTGGGGCGGGACCACAATGGCCGGGTGAGGGGAGAACTGCGCATCCATCTCGGTGCTGCACCCGGGGTCGGGAAGACCTTCGCCATGCTCGGCGAGGCCCACCGGCGGGTCGGCCGCGGTGCCGACGTGGTCGTCGGCGTCGTCGAGACCCACGGCCGCGAGCGCACCGCCGGGCTGCTCGAGGGACTGGAGGTGGTGCCGCGGCGCACCGTCCTGCACGGCGGCACCGAGCTGCACGAGATGGACGTCGACGCGGTGCTGGCCCGCCGCCCCCAGGTCGCTCTGGTCGACGAGCTCGCCCACACCAACGCGCCCGGCTCGCGCAACGCCAAGCGCTGGCAGGACGTCGAGGAGCTGCTCGATGCCGGCATCGACGTGATCTCCACGGTCAACGTGCAGCACCTGGAGTCCCTCGGCGACGTCGTCGAGACCATCACCGGGGCCCGCCAGCAGGAGACCGTCCCCGACGAGGTGGTGCGCCGCGCCGAGCAGATCGAGATCGTCGACATCACCCCGGAGGCGCTGCGCCGCAGGCTCGCGCACGGCAACGTCTACCCGCCCGAACGCGTCGACGCCGCCCTGGCGCACTACTTCCGGGTCCCCAACCTCGTCGCGCTGCGGGAGCTCGCGCTGCTGTGGATCGCCGACGAGGTGGACGTGGTGCTGCGCCGCTACCGCACCGAGCAGCAGGTGTCCGACGTGTGGGAGACCCGCGAGCGGGTGGTGGTCGCGCTGACCGGCGGCCGGGAGTCCGAGACCGTGCTGCGCCGCGCAGCGCGGATCGCGAAACGCTCCGGCGGCGCCGACCTGATGGCGGTGCACGTGCTGCGCGGCGACGGCCTCGCCGCCACCGGTGTCGGGGCCGCGGACCGGGTCCGGCGGATGGCCGAGGGGGTCGGCGCGAGCTTCCACACCGTCGTCGGGGAGTCCGTCGACGACGCCCTGCTCGACTTCGCCCGCGGGGCCAACGCCACCCAGCTGGTGCTGGGCACCTCCCGGCGCTCCCGGCTGGCCCGGGTGTTCGACCCCGGCATCGGGGCGCGGGTGGTGCAGGAGTCCGGACCGATCGACGTGCACATGGTCACCCACTCCGCCGCCGGGCGGGCCCTGCGGCTGCCGAGGCTGCGCAACGGGCTGCCGGCGGGGCGCCAGGCGCTCGGCTGGGCGACCGCCGTGCTCGCCCCCGCGGCGGCGACCGTGATCGGGATCGCGCTGACCGACTGGGTGGACCTGTCCACCGACGTCGTCCTCTACTTCCTCGCGACCGTGCTCGCCGCGCTGGCGGGCGGGCTCGGTCCGGCGCTGCTCGCCGCGCTGCTCGGAGGGCTGCTGCTGAACTTCTTCCTGTCCCCGCCGCTGTACTCGCTCGCGATCGCCAACCCCGGCAACGTCATCACCGTGTCCACGATGCTGCTGGTGGGGGTGCTGGTGGCGCTCGTCGTCGACCGGGCGGCCCGGCGCGCGGAGCAGGCGGTGCGGGCCAGGGCCGAGGCGGCGCTGCTGGCGTCGTTCGCGCGGACCGTGCTGACCCGGTCCGACCCGCTGCCGCGGCTGCTGGACCGGGTCCGCGAGACCTGGGCGCTGCAGTCGGTGGCCCTGCTCGAGCAGGGCGAGGACCGGGTGTGGCGCCGGGTGGCGTGCACCGGCGACGCCGGGGCGTGCGACCGGCCGGAGAAGGCCGACGTGGACGTCGTCGTCGACGAGGGTCTGCACCTGGTCGGGACCGGCCGGGCCCTGCCCGCCGCCGACCGCAGGCTGCTGGAGGTCGTCGGCGGGCAGGCGCTGCTGGCGCTGCGCGGGCAGCGTGCCGAGGCGGGCGCCGCCGACGCCGAGCGCCGCGCGGCCGCGAACGAGACCCGGGGAGCGCTGCTCTCCGCCGTCGGACACGACCTGCGCAGCCCGCTGACCTCGATCAAGGCCGCCGCGGGCAGCCTGCGCGACGAGCACCTCCCGCTCGGGCCCGACGACCGCGCCGAGCTGCTGGCGACCGTCGAGGAGTCCGCGGACCGGCTCACCGGCCTGGTGGACAACCTGCTCGACTCCTCCCGGCTCGCCGCGGGCGCGGTGACCCCGCTGCTCGCCCCGGTCGGCTACGACGAGGTGGCCGCCACCGCGCTGCTCGGCCTGGAGGGCGCCGACGGGGTCAGGGTCGAGATCGACGAGGACCTGCCCGACGTGCTCGCCGACGCGGGCCTGCTCGACCGGGTGGTCGCCAACGTCGTCGACAACGCGCTGCGGCACGGCGGGACGGAGGTGGTCCTGCGCGCCAGCGCCTACTCCGACCGGGTCGAGCTGCGCGTCGTCGACCGGGGCCGCGGTGTCGCCCCGCGCGAACGCGACGCGCTGTTCGCCGCCTTCCAGCGCCTCGGTGACCGCGCCGCGACGTCCGGGCTCGGCCTGGGCCTGTCCGTGGCGCAGGGGCTGACCGTGGTGATGGGCGGCGAGCTGACCGCGGAGGACACCCCGGGCGGCGGTCTCACCGTGGTCATCTCGCTGCCCGCCGCACCGGTGGGGGCGGCCCGATGAGCGGGGGCGGGAACGGGGTGCGGGTGCTGGTCGTCGACGACGACCCGCAGATCCTGCGGGCCCTGCGGATCAACCTCACCGCGCACGGCTACACGGTGCTCGTCGCCGCGGACGGCTCGGCGGCGCTGCGGGTGGCCGCGGACGGGCACCCGGACGTCGTCGTGCTCGACCTGGGGCTGCCCGACCTCGACGGCACCGAGGTCGTCGAGGGGCTGCGCGGCTGGAGCACGGTGCCGGTGATCGTGCTGTCCGCGCGCACCGACTCCACCGACAAGGTGCGGGCGCTCGACGCCGGCGCCGACGACTACGTCACCAAGCCGTTCGGGATGGCCGAGCTGCTGGCCCGGCTGCGGGCCGCCGTGCGCCGCGCCGCGGTGTCGTCCGTCGACGGCGAGGCCGTGGTGACCACCGCGGACTTCACCGTCGACCTGGCGGCCAAGACGGTCGTGCGCGCCGACGGCGCCGAGGTGCACCTGACCCCGACCGAATGGGGGATCCTGGAGCTGCTGGTGCGCCACCGCGGGAAGCTCGTCGAGCAGAAGCGGCTGCTGCGCGAGGTCTGGGGGCCGCAGTACGGCACCGAGACCCACTACCTGCGGGTCTACCTCGCCCAGCTGCGGCGCAAGCTGGAGCCGGTGCCGTCGCGGCCGAAGTACCTGATCACCGAGGCGGGGATGGGGTACCGGTTCGACGGCTGAGGCGGGGTGTCCCTCAGCGGCCGAAGTCCTGGGTCCAGTAGCCGTCGTCCAGCCCGACGCCGATCGTGGTCAGCGAGCAGTCGAGGATGTTCTTCCGGTGCCCGGGGGACTCCATCCAGTCCGCGACCACGGTCGCCGCGTCCGGCTGTCCCATCGCGATGTTCTCCGCGCCGGGGGAGGCGTAGCCCGCCGCGGTGATGCGGTCGGCGAAGTCGCGCCCGTCGCGGCTGTCGTGGGCGAAGTAGCCCTGGGCCGCCATGTCCTCGCTGTGGCCCTGGGCGGCCGCGCTGATCCGCGGGTCGGCCCGCAGCGCACCGCATCCCGCGGCGGCCCGCTCGGCGTTGGTCAGCGCGACGACCCGGGCGAGCTCACCGGACAGCCCCGCGACGACACTTGTCGCCGACGGGGCCGCCGGGCGGGCCGCGGGGGCCTGGCCGGCGGCGGGGCCGGTCGTCCTCGCGGCGGCCGCGGTGGCCGCGGCCTCGTGCGCGGCGAGCGCGTCGAGTGCGGTGCGGACGGAGGAGCCCGGTGCGGCCGGGGCCGCGGCGAGCGCGCCGCGGACGAGCGCGGCGCCGTCGACGGGGGCGCCGTCGACCGTGAGGCGTGCACCGGTGCCGGTCGGGGCCGTCGTCGCGTACGCGGCACCGACCGCCCGGAGGGGCACGGTGTCGGACGCCCGTCCACCGGCCCGTTCGGCGTCGGTCCAGCCCGCCGCGGTGAGCGCCGGTGCGGCGAGCGGGGCGGCCATGGCCAGCACGGCGCCGGCCCCCACCCCGCCGAGCACGGCGCTCGCGGCGCGCGGTGTGCGTCGTCGGGTCACGGCCGGTAACGTATCAGCACTGTGAGTGGTAACACAGATTCGACCGTTCGGCTGATCGCATGGGTCCAGGGGGAGGTGCAGGGCGTCGGTTTCCGCTGGTGGACGCGGTCGCGGGCGCTCGAGCTCGGCCTCGTCGGCCAGGCCCGCAACCTGTCCGACGGCCGGGTCGCGGTCACCGCGGAGGGTGACCGCGCCTCCTGCGAGCGCCTGCTGGAGCTGCTGCGCGGCGGGGACACCCCGGGACGGGTGACGTCGGTGTCGGAGCAGTGGGCTGAGCCGTCCGGCGCATTCTCCGGGTTCATCGAGGCCTGACCGCTCAGTTCTGTCGGTGCCGGGGTCTACACCTGTGTCCACACCGAAGCTGCCGACACCGATCCCCGGAGGTCCCGATGCCCGTCCAGATGAACCCGTACCTGCACTTCGACGGCCGTGCGCGCGAGGCGATGGAGTTCTACCGGTCCGTGCTGGGCGGGGAGCTACAGGTCATGACCTTCGGTGACATGGGGGCCGAGGGTCCCGTCCCGCCGCCGGACGGCGTGATGCACTCCTACCTCGGCACCCCCGATGGGTTCGCCCTGATGGCGTCCGACGGTGACCCGCAGCGCCCGACCGGGGCACCCTCGGGCATCTCGGTCAGCCTCTCCGGCGACGAACCGGAGAAGCTGCGCGGCTTCTTCGCCGGGCTCGCCGAGGGCGGCGTCGTCGACGTCCCGATGGAGAACCAGATGTGGGGCCGACGAGTTCGGCCCGCTCACCGACCGGTTCGGGGTCCGCTGGCTGGTCAACGCCTCGGCACCGGCCGCCTGAGGTCCCCCGCTACCCTGTGGGCCCCCGCGCACCTGGAGATCCCCGCCCGTGCACCTGAAGACGCTGACGATGAAGGGCTTCAAGTCCTTCGCCTCGGCCACCACGCTGCGCCTGGAACCGGGGATCACCTGCGTCGTCGGGCCGAACGGCTCGGGCAAGTCCAACGTCGTCGACGCGATCAGCTGGGTGCTCGGCGAGCAGGGAGCCAAGGCGCTGCGCGGCGGCAAGATGGAGGACGTGATCTTCGCCGGCACGTCCGGCCGCGCGGCGCTGGGCCGTGCCGAGGTCACCCTCACCATCGACAACTCCGACGGCGCCCTGCCGATCGACTACTCCGAGGTCTCGGTGACCCGGCGGATGTTCCGCGACGGCGCCGGCGAGTACGAGATCAACGGCTCCCGTGCCCGGCTGCTCGACGTGCAGGAGCTGCTCAGCGACTCCGGCATCGGCAGGGAGATGCACGTCATCGTCGGGCAGGGCCAGCTCGACGGGGTGCTGCAGTCCAAGCCGGAGGACCGCCGCTCCTACATCGAGGAGGCGGCCGGGGTCCTCAAGCACCGCAAGCGCAAGGAGAAGGCGCTCCGCAAGCTCGACGCGATGCAGGCCAACCTCACCCGGCTCACCGACCTCACCGCCGAGCTGCGCCGCCAGCTCAAGCCGCTGGGCCGGCAGGCCGAGATCGCCCGCCGCGCCCAGGCCGTGCAGACCGAGCTGCGCGACGCGCGGCTCCGCCTGGCCGCCGACGACTACGTGACCCTGTCCGAGGAGACCCAGCGCGAGGAGGCGTCCCAGGAGCAGGCCCGGCGTCGCCGCGCCGAGGTCGAGGAGCAGCTCGACGTCGCCCGCGAGCGCCAGGAGGAGCTGGAGACCACGCTCGCCGCGGACGCGCCGCGGCTGCAGCTCGCGCAGGACACCTGGTACCAGCTCTCCGCGCTGGCCGAGCGGCTGCGCGGCACCGTGCGCCTCGCCGAGGAACGCGTCCGCCACCTCACCTCCTCGGCCGAGGCCGGGCGCACCCCCGGCCGGGACCCGGACGAGACCGAGGCCGAGGCCGACGCGATCGCCGAGCAGGAGGAGGAGCTGGTCGCCGCCGTCGCCGAGGCCCGGCGCCGGCTCGACGAGGTCGTGACCGAGAAGGCCGAGCGCGAGCGGACCCTCGCCGCCGCCGAACGCGAGCACCTGGCCGCCGTGCGCGCCATCGCCGACCGTCGTGCCGGGATCGCCACCCTCGCCGGGAAGGCCGACGCGCTGCGCTCCGGCGTCGCCGCGACCGCCGAGGAGATCGAGCGGCTGTCCGAGGCGCTCGCCGAGGCGGGCGCCCGCACCGCCGAGGCCGAGGCCGAGCTGGAGACCGCGCGGGAGTCCCTCGGCGTCTCCGGGGACGCGGCCGACACCGACGCGCTGGCCACGCGGGTCGAGCAGGCCGAGGCCGCGCACCGCAGCGCTGCCGAGCGGGTCGCCGAGCTGGTCGCCGCCGAACGCGACGCCGAGCAGCGCCGCGCGCACTGGCGGGCCCGGGTCGACGCCCTGCAGGTCGGCCTGGTCCGCCGTGACGGCACCGGCGCCCTGCTGGACTCCGGCGCCGACGGCGTGCTCGGCGCCGTCGCCGAGCTCGTCGAGGTCGAGCCGTCCGGCCGCGCCGCGGTCGCCGCGGCGCTGGGCGAGCTCGCCGAGGGCGTCGCCGTCGCCTCCGTGGTGTCTGCGGCCGACGCGCTGCGGTCCCTGCGCCGTGGCGACGCCGGCCGGGCCGCGCTGCTCGTCGGCGCCGGGGCCGCCGGGGCCGACCGTTCCGCGGGGCGGGTGCCGGTCCCGGTCCCCGATGGCGACCCGCCCGCCGGGCGCTGGGCGGCCGCGCTGGTCACCGCACCGCCCGCGCTCGCCCCGGCGCTGGGTGAGCTGCTGGCCGGGGTGGTCGTCGTCGACGGTCTGGACACCGCGGCCACCGCCGTGGGGGCCCGGCCGGGGCTGACCGCGGTCACGACCGAAGGGGACCTGCTCACCGCACACGCCGCACGCGGAGGCACCGGCGCCGGGGAGGGCGCGCTGCAGCTGCAGGCCGCCGTCGACGACGCGCTGGCCGCACGCGACGCCGTCGACGCCGAGCTGGAGTCGCTGCGCCCCACCCTCGACGGTGCCCGCGCCGAGGAGGCCGCCCGCGGCACCGACCTGGCCGCGGCCCGCGCCGCGGTCGCCGACGCCGACCGTCGCCGCGCGGCCGCCGCCGCCCAGCTCGGGCGGCTCGAACAGGTCGTCACCTCGGCCCGCGCCGAGGCCCAGCGGCTGCGCGAGCGCCGCGACACCGTGGAGCGGCGGCGGTCGGACTCGCTGATCGAGCTGGAGGCCGCCGAGCACCAGCTGTCCCTGGCCTCCGATGCCCCGGTCGACGACGAGCCCGACACCGAGCTGCGCGACGAGGCCGCCGAGCGCGTGGAGGAGGTCCGCTCCGAGGAGGTCGAGTGCCGCCTCGCGCTGCGCACGGCCGAGGAGCGGGCCCGCGCCATCGCCGGGCGCGCGGAGACCCTGCGCCGCCAGGCGCACGGCGAGCGCGTCGCCCGGTCCCGGGCCGCCGCCGCGGCCGCCGAACGGGAGCGGGCCTCGGAGGTCGCCCGCCTCGTCGTCGACGCCGGGCACGTCGCCGCCGAGCGGATCGAACGCTCGCTGGCCGCCGCGGCCGCGGAGCGCGACGAGATCCAGGCAGCCCGCGCCGAACGGGAGCGCGCGCACGCCGAGGCACGCGACACCACCACGAAGCTGACCGCGCTGCTGGAGAAGCTCACCGACGCCGTCCACCGCGACGAGATGGTGCGCCAGCAGACCCGGATGCGGCTGGAGCAGCTGACCGAGAAGATCCTCGGCGACCACGGCATCGGCGTCGACGACCTCGTTGCCGAGTACGGGCCCGAGGTCCCGGTGCCGCCGTCGGCCGACGAGACCGCCGAGTACGAGGCCGCCCGCGAGCGCGGCGAGCAGGTGTCCGCGCCGCCGCCGGTCCCGTTCGACCGGCCCACCCAGGAACGCCGCCTCAAGCGAGCGGAGAAGGACCTGTCGCTGCTCGGCAAGGTCAACCCGCTCGCGCTGGAGGAGTTCGCGGCGCTGGAGGAGCGCTACAAGTTCCTGTCCACCCAGCTCGAGGACCTCAAGAACACCCGGCGTGACCTGCTCACCGTCGTCCGCGAGGTCGACGACAAGATCCTCGAGGTCTTCACCACCGCCTACCACGACGTCGCCGCCGAGTTCGAGACCGTGTTCGCGACGCTGTTCCCCGGTGGCGACGGCCGGCTCGTGCTCACCGACCCCGACGACATGCTCACCACCGGCATCGAGGTCGAGGCCCGCCCGCCCGGCAAGAAGGTCAAGCGGCTGTCGCTGCTGTCCGGTGGCGAGCGCTCGCTCACCGCGATGGCGCTGCTCGTCGCGATCTTCCGCGCCCGTCCCTCGCCGTTCTACGTGCTCGACGAGATCGAGGCGGCCCTCGACGACGTCAACCTGCGCCGGCTCATCTCGCTGATGGAGGAGCTGCGCACGACCAGCCAGCTCATCGTCATCACCCACCAGAAGCCGACGATGGAGGTCGCCGACGCCCTCTACGGCGTCTCCATGCGGGGCGACGGCATCACCCAGGTCATCTCCCAGCGCCTGCGACCCGCCTCCTGACCTGCTGACCGGCCCGTCCTGCGCGGCGCGTCGACCGGGCGTGGCAGGGTGGCGTCGTGACCACGCAGACCCTCTGGATCGTCGTCGCGATCGTCGTGGCGGTGTTGCTGATCGCCGTCGTCGCAGGGCTGGTGATCGCCCGCCGACGGCGCATCAGCCTGCGGTCCGACGAGCAGCAGCGCGAGCTCGGGACCGGTACCGACGAGCCACCGCGCACCGGCGGCGGCTACCAGGCCGGGAGCGGGTTCGCCTTCTCCTCCGGGACGGCCACCGCACCCGAGCGGCCGCGCGCCCCCGGCGACGACGCACCGACCGCCGCCACCCCGACCGCCACCCCGTCCGCCCCGGCGTCGCCCGCCGACGCCGCCGCCGACGCACCGACGGCCGCCACACCGACCACCACCCCGTCCGCCCCGGAGGCCCCCGCCGAGGCCGCCGACGCGCCGACCGCCGACGAGGTCCGCACCCCGCCCGGTGGCACCCCCGTCGTCGACGGCGCCACCGAGGCCCGCACGCCGCCCCGCGGCGTCCCGGTCAGCACCGCACCGCCGGTCCCGTCGACCGCGCCGCCCAGCAGCCCGCCTGTCCCGACCGAGCAGACCGGGACCGTCACCGGCACCCCGGACGCCCGCGTCATCGACACGGCCGAGGCCAGCAAGGACCCGGCCACCCGGCAGCTCCGCCGCCCCGAGGGCCCCGCCGGGACCGCCGGGGCCGCCGGGGCCGCCGGGACCGCCGGGGCCGACGCACCCGCGGCGAGCGCGCCCACCCAGCCGGTCGCCCGCCCGGAGGCCGCGCCCCCGCCGGCAGCACCCCCCGCGCCGTCCGCGCCGACCGAGCCGGTCGCGCGCCCGGGGACGCCGGACACGCAGGCCCCCGGCACCCCCACCGAGGAGATCGCCCCGGCCGAGGGCCGGATCGGCCGGCTGCGCGGCAGGCTGTCCCGGTCGCGCTCCGGGCTCGGCCAGAGCCTTCTGGGCCTGCTCGGCGCCGGCGACCTCGACGAGGAGTCGTGGGAGGACGTCGAGGCCACCCTGCTGCAGGCCGACCTGGGGCCCGAGACGACCGCCGAGATCGTCGACGCGCTGCGCGAGCAGATCGCCACCCGTGGTGTCCGCACCGCCGAGCAGGCCCGCGCCGCCCTGCGTGACGTGCTCGTCGAGGCCCTCGGCACCGGCCAGGACCGCTCCGTGCACGCCCTGCCGCACGACGGGCGCCCCGCGGTGCTGCTGATCGTCGGGGTCAACGGCACCGGCAAGACCACCACCACCGGCAAGCTGGCCCGGGTGCTGGTCGCCGGGGGGCACCGGGTGACCCTGGGCGCGGCCGACACCTTCCGGGCCGCCGCCGCCGAGCAGCTCGTCACCTGGGGTGAGCGCTCCGGGGCGGGCGTCGTCCGCGGGCCCGAGGGCGCCGACCCGGCCTCGGTCGCCTTCGACGCCGTCACGCGCGGCACCGACGACGGCGTCGACGCCGTCCTGCTCGACACCGCCGGCCGGCTGCACACCAAGACCGGGCTGATGGACGAGCTCGGCAAGGTCAAGCGCGTCGTCGAGAAGCAGGCCCGGGTCGACGAGGTCCTGCTCGTCCTCGACGCCACCACCGGCCAGAACGGGCTGACCCAGGCCCGGGTGTTCGGCGAGGTCGTCGACGTCACCGGGGTGGTGCTCACCAAGCTCGACGGCACGGCCAAGGGCGGCATCGTGTTCCGCGTCCAGCGCGAGCTGGGCGTGCCGGTCAAGCTCGTCGGGCTCGGTGAGGGCCCCGACGACCTGGCCCCGTTCGAGCCCGCCGCGTTCGTCGAGGCACTGCTCGACTGAGGTAGTGGCGCGGGTCGCCCTCCCGGACGACCCGCGCCGTGCGCCACGTCACGAACCGGACCATTCGGATGACCTTCGGTCCTCCGGATCCGGTTGAGTAACGCAACCGTCATCTTGCTCGGCGCCCTGTTAACCGGTGCGAAACGGACAGGCGTCGAATGCGAAACACGCGATCATCATTCTTCCTCCCCAGTCAGCCAGATGGACGGACATGGGAGGAACAGTGCCTGCAGAGGCCCTCAGCGGCGGCGATACCGCCTGGATTCTGGCGAGCGCCGCGCTCGTACTGCTCATGACACCGGGGGTCGCGCTGTTCTACGGCGGCCAGGCCCGGTCCAAGAGCGTGCTGAACATGATGATGATGTGCTTCAGCTCGCTGGGCCTCGTCGGTGTTCTCTGGATCCTGTTCGGCTACTCGATGACCTTCGGCCCGGACCTCGGCGGCGGTCTGCTGGGCGACCCGTTCGCCTACTTCGGCCTCACCTCGATCCTGGCGAACGACCAGGCCACCGAGACGCTGCCGCAGCTGGCCTTCGTCAGCTTCCAGGCAATGTTCGCGATCCTGACGGTCGCGCTGATCGCAGGTGCCGCCGCCGACCGCATGAAGTTCGGCGCGTGGATGCTCTTCTCCGGCCTGTGGGCCGTCCTGGTGTACTTCCCGATCGCGCACTGGGTCTTCGACCTGGAGCAGGGCTGGATCGCCACCTCGCTGGGCGCGCTCGACTTCGCCGGTGGCACCGCCGTCCACATCAACGCCGGTATGGCAGCCCTGGTCCTCTGCATCATCCTGGGCAAGCGCCGCGGCTGGCCGCGTGAGGCCATGCGCCCGCACAACCTGACCATGGTCATGCTCGGTGCCGGTCTGCTCTGGTTCGGCTGGTTCGGCTTCAACGCCGGTTCCTCCGGTGCTGCCGACTGGGCCGCCGCCTACGCCTTCACCAACACCATCGCCGCCACCGCCGCCGCCATCCTCGGCTGGCTGCTGATCGAGAAGATCCGCTACGGCAAGGCCACCTCGCTCGGCGCCGCCTCCGGCATCGTCGCGGGTCTGGTCGCGATCACCCCGGCCTGTGCCTCGGTCTCCCCGCTCGGTGCGCTCGCCATCGGTGTCCTCGCCGGTGCGCTGTCGGCCTACGCGGTCGGCTGGAAGTACAAGCTCGGCTACGACGACTCGTTCGACGTCGTCGGCGTCCACCTCGTCGCCGGCCTCTGGGGCACCCTGGCCATCGGCTTCTTCGCCACCGACATCGCCCCCGACGAGACCAACGGCCTGTTCTACGGCGGTGGCGTCGACCAGCTCTGGCGCCAGGCCGTGGCCGCGCTCGCCACGCTGATCTACTGCGGCATCGTGACCGCGATCATCGCGCTCATCGTCAAGGCCACCCTCGGCCTGCGCGTCGAGGACGAGGCCGAGCAGGCCGGCATCGACGAGGCGGAGCACGCCGAGACCGGCTACGAGTTCTCCGGCCTGCGCGGCGGCAGCGGCATCGGCTCCTCGCCGAAGCCCGCCACCGAGGCGAAGGCCACCCCCGCCGCGAAGCAGGAGGTCTGATCCGTGAAGCTCGTGACCGCCATCGTCAAGCCGTTCGTCCTCGAGGACGTCAAGGGCGCCCTGGAGCAGATCGGCGTGCTCGGTCTGACCATCAGCGAGGTCCAGGGCTACGGCCGCCAGAAGGGCCACACCGAGGTCTACCGGGGCGCTGAGTACTCGGTCGACTTCGTGCCGAAGGTCCGCGTCGAGGTCGTGGTCGACGACACGCTGCAGGACAAGGTCGTCGACGCGGTCGTCGAGGCCGCCCGCACCGGCAAGATCGGTGACGGCAAGGTCTGGGTGACCCCGGTCGAGACCGTGGTCCGCGTCCGCACCGGGGAACGCGGCGCCGACGCCATCTGATCGACGAATTCCTCGCGACGGCCCGTCGCGCTCCCTTCCCGGAGTGCGGCGGGCCGTCCGCCGTCCAGGCTCGAAACGGACATCACGACATGTATGCGGTCGACTATTCGAACGAACAGGAAGCGGGTGGCGCAGGGCGATGACGGTCCTGGGGTCGGGCGAAGCGGCGGACCTGGTCAAGGCGAAAGCGGTCCTCCTGGAATCCAACGGCCGGCACCACCACGGCCCGGAGGCGTTACGGGCCGCGCTGGTCGACCTGCACGACTTCTGGCTCTCCTCCCGATGCGCCGCACTCGGGGTCGGCGGTGAGGGGAGCGGGACGGCGCTGGCGGCCGTCGGCGCGCTCGGCCGGCGCGAGCTCTGCCCGTGGTCCGACCTCGACCTCGTGCTCCTGCGCGACGGCCGGACCGACGTCGACACGCTCGCCGAGAAGCTCTGGTACCCGCTCTGGGACGCCGGGATCGGTCTCGACCACTCGGTGCGCACGCCCGGCCAGGCCGTCCAGGTCGCGGCGACCGACCTGCGGGCGGCCTTCGGGCTGCTGGAGCTGCGGCACGTCGCCGGGGACGCTGCGCTCACCGGCAAGGTCCGCGACGCCGTCCGCACGGCCTGGCGGGCCGGGATGCGCAGTCGCTTCGACGAGATCGTCGACACCACCACCGACCGCTGGCAGCGCAACGGCGACGTCGCCCACCGCGTCGAGCCGGACCTGAAGAACGGCCACGGCGGCCTGCGGGACGTGCAGCTGCTCGATGCCCTGGCCACCGCCCAGCTCGTCGACCGGCCGGGGGCCGACGTCGTCGCCGCCCGGTCGCTGCTGCTGGACGTGCGCACCGAGCTGCACCGGCTGTCCGGGCGGGCCCGCGACGTCCTGCGGGCCCAGGAGGCCGACGAGATCGCCGCGACCCTCGACGTCGGTGACCGTTTCGACCTGGCCCGTGCCCTGTCCGGGGCGGCCCGCGCGGTCGCCTTCGCGACCGAGGTCGGGCTGCGCCAGGCCCGCAACGCGTTGCCCCGCCGGGGACTCGCCGCGCTCCGCCGCGCGCCGGTGCGCCGGCCGCTGGACTCCGGCGTCGTCGAGCACGCGGGGGAGGTCGGGCTCGCCCGCGACGCGTCGGCGACGAAGGACCCGGCCCTGGTCCTGCGGGTCGCCGCCACCGCCGCCCGCACCGGGCTGCCGATCTCGGCGGGCGCCCTGTCCCGGCTCGCCGACACCGCCCCCGAGCTGCGCGCGCCGTGGCCGCGGACCGCGCTGGCCGAGCTGCTCGCCCTGCTCGGGACCGGCAAGGCGGCCGTCGCGGTGATCGAGTCGCTGGACCGCACCGGGCTGTGGGGACGGCTGTTCCCCGAGTGGGGCGCGGTCCGTGACCTGCCGCCGCGGGACCGCACGCACGTCTGGACCGTCGACCGTCACCTCGTCGAGGTCTGCGCCGAGGCCGCCCGGCTCACCACCCGGGTGGCGCGTCCGGACCTGTTGCTGGTCGGGGCGCTCCTGCACGACATCGGCAAGGGCCGCGGCGGCGACCACTCGGTGGTGGGGGAGTCGCTGGTCGGTCAGATCGGTGAGCGGCTCGGTCTGCGCGAGGGTGACCTCGTGCTGCTGGCGGCGATGGTGCGCCACCACCTGCTGCTGCCGCACACCGCGACCCGTCGCGACCCGGAGGACCCGGCGACGGTGTCGCGGGTGCTGGACACGCTGCGCGAGGCGGTCGCCCCCGGCGGCCGGGGCGACGCCGACGTGGCGCTGCTCGTCGAGCTGCTCGACGCCCTGGCCGAGGCCGACTCGCTGGGCACCGGGCCCGGCGTCTGGACCCCGTGGCGGCGGACCCTGATCCACGGGCTGGCCGGGCGCTGCCTGTCCGCGCTCGACGGCCGTCCGTTCGTCGAGCCCGGTCCGCCGGATCCGGCCCACCACGAGATGGTCGAGGCCGTGGCGGAGGGGGGACCGCAGGTCCGCTTCACCGGCGACGGCGACGTCTCCTCGGTCACCGTCGCGCTGCCCGACGGGCGGGGGGTGCTCTCGGCCGTCGCCGGGGTGCTCGCCCTGCACTCGCTGCAGGTGCACACCGCCGACGTGACGGTGTCCGACGGGGTGACGGTCGAGACGTTCGCGGTGACCCCGCGGTTCGGCGGTCTGCCCGATCCGGCGCTGGTCCGCTCGGACCTGACGCGGGTGCGTGCCGGAACCCTGGACCTGGCGCAGGCGCTGGCGCGCAAGGAGCGCGACTACGCGCCGTCGACGCCGGAGGTGGAACGGACCGCCCCGCCCCGGGTGCTGTGGTTCGACGACGAGGCCACCGGGGCGGTCGTGCTGGAGCTGCGCGGCACCGACCGCATCGGGCTGCTCCACCACGTCACCGCCGCGCTCGAACGGGCCGGGGTGGACCTCGTCTGGGCCCGGGTCGAGACGCTCGGCGCCTCGGTCGTCGACTCCTTCGGCATCGGCGGGTCCCCGGACGGGGCGGCCCGCGCCGCCATCGAGTCCGCGGTCCTCACGGTCGCCGCCGGGCAGGGCGAGGCCCACACGGGCACGTGACGCAGCACGGTGCGGCGCGGCGCGGTGTGAACGGAACGATTCGGGCGACCGGACCGTTTCACCACACATGACCACCGCCCGTGCCGTGCCGACCGGCGCCGTCCCGCCGAACCGCGACACCGAGCACCGCCCCGCCGACCCCGGTCCGCCCGGCGGCCCCGGCGCGGCGCCGCGCGTCGGCCCGGTGGCCGGCACCCCGTCCGGCGACGATCCGGCGGCGCCGCTGGTCGTCGTACTGCCGGGGCGGTCGCTGCTGCTGGTCGCGGGCCTGCCGGGAGCGGGGAAGTCCACCCTGCTCGCCGGGCTCGACGCGCCGGCGGACACCCGGGTCCTCGACTCGGGGGCCACCCGGGCCACGCTGGCGCGGCTGCTCCCGGCCGCGACGCCGTATCCGGCGTACCGGTGGCTGACCCACCTGGCCCACCGCGCGTCGGTGGTCACGGCGGTGCTCGGGCCCGCGGGCACCGTCGTCGTCCACCTGCCCGCGACCTCGCCGCGGGTACGGGCCGCAGTGCGGGCACTGGCCAGGCTCGGCCGCCGCGCGCCGCACCTGCTGTGGCTCGACACCACCCCCGACCAGGCACTCGACGGCCAGCACGCCCGGGGACGGGTGGTCCGCTCGCGCCCGTTCGCGACGCACGCGCGGCGCGCCCGCGACACCGTCGACGCCCTGCGGGCGGGCACCGAGACCGGCTGGTCCTCGGTCCGCCGCACCGATCGCTCCGGTGCCCGTGGGGGACTGGCACTGGCCAAGTAGGCTGGTAAGGGTGTTCGACTCCCTCTCCGAGCGGCTCGGATCCACGCTGCGCGACCTGCGCGGCAAGGGCCGGCTCTCCGACGCCGACATCGACGCCACCGCGCGCGAGATCCGGATCGCGCTGCTGGAGGCGGACGTCGCCCTGCCGGTGGTCCGCGGTTTCATCGCGCGGATCAAGGAGCGGGCCAAGGGGACGGAGGTCTCCCAGGCCCTGAACCCGGCCCAGCAGGTCGTCAAGATCGTCAACGAGGAGCTCGTCGCGATCCTCGGCGGCGAGACGCGGCGGCTGAACCTGGCCAAGGAACCGCCGACGGTCATCATGCTGGCCGGTCTGCAGGGCGCCGGGAAGACGACCCTGGCCGGCAAGCTCGCCCGCTGGCTCCGGGGCCAGGGCCACACCCCGCTGCTCGTGGCGT
>NZ_JAHLJC010000006.1:0-218277 GCF_020496255.1 Pseudonocardia sp. ICBG1142
CATGGGGCAGGACCCGCGACGGGTGTTCAAGACCCTCGTCGCACTCGTCGACGGGACCATAACGACCGCGGGATCGTGGCCGGTGGCGGCCCAGGCTGGACCTCAAGGCGCTGGCCCCGCCGCCGCGGGCGGGAAGAGGCCGTCATGGCCGACGTCGCGACGCCGAGCGGACCACCGGCTACGCGCGGGCGGCATCTCCCCGCTGGGCCAGCGTCGGCGGTTGCCGACGGTCCTGGACGTCTCTCCGCGAGGAGCACCCGACGGTGTTCTGCTCCGGGGGCAGGCGCGGCCTGGAGATCGAGCTCGCCCCGGCGGACCTGGTGGCACTCACCGGCGCCGTCGTCGCACCGTCGCACCGCGACCGACGGCTGACCGCAGGGGTCACACGGACGGGTCCGATCCGGGCTCCACGCCAGTAGGGTCGGGCCACCGACGGCCCCGGACCGCCGTCGGCACCGTCGAGACGAGCAACGGGGAGCACGCGTGGACCGACCGGAATGGGCGCCCGACGAGGTGGACATGACCAGCCGAGCGTCGCCCGGGTCTACGACTACTACCTGGGCGGGTCGCACAACTTCGAGGTCGACCGTGCCTTCGCCGACGGGTGCTCGACGCGCTGCCCGAGATGGCGGCCGTCGCGCAGGCCAACCGGGCGTTCCTGCGCCGGGCCGTGCCCACCTGTGCGCGCAGGGGATCCGCCAGTTCCTCGACCTCGGCTCGGGCATCCCGACCGTCGGCAACGTGCACGAGGTCGCGGCGACCGCCTGCGACGACGCCCGGGTGCTCTACGTCGACAACGACCCGATCGCCGTCGCGCACAGCCGTGCGTGCTCGATGACGACCCGTCGACGGCCGTCCTCGCCGCCGACCTGACCGACCCGCGACGGGTCCTCGACGACCCCCTGACCCGCAGCCACCTCGACCTGACGCAGCCGGTGGCGTGCTGCTCGTCTCGGTGCTGCACTTCGTCCCGGACGAGGCCGACCCGGCCGGGATCATCGCCGCATACGCCGCCGCGACACCGTCCCCGGCAGCCACGTGGTCGTCAGCCACGCGAGTGACGAGGGGGGCCTCTCCGGTGCGAGCCAGGCCCAAGACAACCTCTACAACAGGGACACGTCCCCGAACCGGATGCGGATGCGCGACACCGAGGAGCTCACGGCGCTGCTGGCCGGCCTGGAGCTGGTGGAACCCGGAGTCGTGCGGATCCCGCTCTGGCGTCCGGAGACCCCGGTGGGCCCCGAGGCGCAGCGCTACCCCGGCCTGGCCGCCGTCGCCCGTCACACCGGGCCGCCCGGCGACTGACAGTGGGAGGAGAGCCGTCATGGCGAAACCCGTCCCCGTCCTGCCCGACGACGGGGGCCCGGGGCCGTCGACGCTGGCCGACGCCTGGGTGCGTCGCCGCGATCGAGGCCCGCAGCTTCGTCTCCGCCGCGCCCGGGCCGACCTGCACGCGGTGCTGTCCGGCGCGGGCTGGTGGTTCACCGCCGTCGTCGAGGGGCGGGCCGAGGAGGTCATGGCCGAGGAGGTCGGCGCCGAGCTGGTCGCCGCACACCTCACCGACCCGGCCGCCCTGCGCTGCTCGATCGACGTGCTGTCCGAGCACTTCGCCGAGCACACCCTCGACCCGGAGCGGGTTCCGCCGCTGGAGCAGGGCGGTCGGGGCGCTGTCGACGGGATACGCCCGGATGCTGCGCGACCGCACCCGGCTGGAGCAGGAGCGGATCAGCTCGGCCGCGTTCGCCGCACGCACGCGCCGCCGCCGAGGACGCCCGCTGGCGCTCCGAGGCGCGCTACGGCGTGGTGTTCGAGAGCTCCGTGATCGGCATCAGCGTCGCCGACACCGAGGGCCGGATCCTGGAGGCCAACCGCACGCTGACCCAGATGCTCGGCCACCGGCCCGGCGGCTCGTGGGCCGCTCGGTGTTCGAGTTCATCCATCCCGAGGACACCCCCGACATGTGGCCGCAGATCGAGGCCATGCTCGCCGGACGGATCGGGCACGTCCGGATGGAGAAGGCCTACTTCCGGGTCGACGGCGACCAGGTGTGGACCGAGCTGACCGTCTCGCTGGTCCGCTCCCCCGACGGCGAGCCCCGCTACCTCGTCGCGCGATGGTCTCCGACGTCACCGAGCGCCGTCGTCGTGCACAGTCGCGGCTGCGTCACCAGGCCCGAGCACGACCCGCTCACCGGGCTGCCGAACCGCTCGCTGTTTCTTCACCCGGCTCGAGGACCGCGCTCGCCGGGCCGTACGGGCTCCCCCGCCCCGGTCGGGGTCTGCTACCTCGACCTGGACGGCTTCAAGGCCGTCAACGACACCCTCGGCCACGACGCGGGCGACCAGCTCCTGCGCACCGTCGCGCACCGCCTCGACGCCGAGCTCCGCCCGGCAGGGCAACACCGTCGCCCGGATGGGCGGCGGACGAGTTCGTGGTCCTCGTGGAGCAGTGCACCGGCGTCGAGCAGCTGGCCGAGGTCGCCGACCGGGCGCTGGCGGTCGTCCGGCGGCCGGTGCACGTGCGCGGCCGGGAGGTGGTGGTGTCGGCCAGCATCGGGATCGTCGCCCGCCCGTTCCGCGACGCCGCGGGCACCGCCACCGGCGAGGACCGTCGCCGGTGCCGCGGGCGCCGCCGAGCTCATGCAGGCCGCGGACACCACCATGTACTGGGCCAAGCGCGACGGCCGGACCGCATCGCGGTCTTCGACCCGGCCCGGCACGCGAACGACGTGCACCTGTTCGAGCTGGCCGGCCGGATGCCGGGCGCGCTGGAGCGCGGCGAGTTCCACCTGGAGTACCAGCCGCTGGTCGCGCTCGACGACGGCGCGCCGTCGTCGGGGTGGAGGCGCTGGCCCGCTGGCGCACCGCCGACGGCGAGCGGCGGCGGCCGGCCGACGTGTTCATCCCGCTGGCCGGCAGACCGGCCTTATCGTCCCGCTGGGGGGCTGCACCTGTTGGAGCAGGCCTGCACCGACGCCCGGTCCTGGGTGGACTCGGGCGCCGACGCGGGCCTGGTGCTCAGCGTGAAAGGCGGGGGGCCAGCAGCTGCGCAGGCCCGACGCCGTCCTCCGCATCGCCGACGTGCTTGGAGCGGACGGCGGGTGGCCCGCCTCGTCGCGTGCAGCTGGAGCTGACCGAGAGCGACCTCATGTCCGCCCTGCGGGGCGCCCGGTGCAGGCGTTGGAGGAGCTGTCGCGGCTCGGGTGTGCGCATCGCCATCGACGACTTCGGCACCGGCTACTCCGAACCTGGTCTACCTGCACCGACATGCCCGGTGGACGGGCTCAAGCTGGCCGGGTCGTTCGTCACCGGCCGGGGGTGGCGCCTGCCCCGGCGAGGAGGGTCCGGACGACCCGGGCCCCGGCGACGTCGACAGCCCGGTCATCCTCTCGGCGATGATCGAGCTGGCGCACACCCTCTCGGGCTGACCGTCGTCGCGGAGTCGGTCGAGACCGGCTGGCAGGCCCGCAGGCTGCACGACCTGGGATCGACATCGGCCAGGGCTGGCACCTGGGGGTCGCCACGCCCCGCGGCCGAGCTCGCCGCGCTGCTGGCCGGGGCCCGCTAGGACGGCGGGCCCGGGGCCAGACGCTGCCGCACGTCGTCGACGATCCGGTCGGCGCGCCGAGCACGGCCGATCCCACCATCCAGGTCTCGTCCTCGACCTCGTGCACCCGGCCGGCGCGGACGGCGGGGCGGCGGTGCCCACAGCCTGCTCACCGCACCCCGGGCACCGGCCGACGGGTCACCGGCCCGGTCGGTGAAGAACACGACGTCGCCGTCGATCTCCGAGGCCATCTCCGGTCCGACCTGCAGCATCGAGTACTCGTTCCAGGCACGGTCGCCCAGGTCGAAGCCCATCGCGGTCAACACGGACCCGGAGAAGCTCCTCGGCCGTAGAGCCGGAACGACTCCGGCTGGAACCGCACGATCGACGCCGTCCGCGGCCGGGCGCACCGACCTCCCTGCCCACCTGCTCGGCGCGCAGCCGCCACCTGTCGAGCAGCTCCTCCATCTCGCCGGTGCGCTGCACCGCGGCAGCGGTGACCCGGGCCTGTTCGGTCCAGTCGGTGCCGCTGCCGATCGAGGAACACGGTCGGGGCGATCCGCGCGAGCTGCGCGTGGAGCGGGGTGTGCCGCGTGGCCGAGCCGATGATCAGGTCGGGCCGCAGCGACGCGACCCGCCTCGAGGTCGGGATCGTTGATCGCTCCGGTCGGCCGGGTGCCCGTCAGGCGGTCGACCAGGTACGGCGGGAACCCGGCCCCGACCGACGACTCACTCGCCCCGACCGGGACGATCCCGAGCGCGACCAGCGCGGTCCAGGGTGCGGGAGTCCAGCACCACGACGCGCGACGGCCGCGCCGGCAGCCGCGTCTCACCATCCGCGTGGGTGACCGTGTAGCCGCCTCCCCCGGACGGGGCCGGCTCGGGCGCCGCGGCGCACCCGGCCACCACGAGGCAGCAGCGCGGACAGGACCGCAGCGGCCGCCGACGCTCTCAGAGATCGGATCTTCGACACGGAGGGAACATACCGGGCACATAGGGTAGGCATACCTTTTCTGCCGGCTTCTACCGGTCGAGCTGCTCTCGCCGCCGCCATCCGGCGACGACCTCGCGCAGCCGGTCGTGTTGTTGCTTCTTCAGACCGTGATCGCCGTCGAGCAGCACCACCCGCCGGTCGGGGACCGTCGCCGGGACGCCGAACCGGTCGCTGCGGCCCTGCTCCACCACGAGCACCGGCACCCCGGCGCCGTCGAGCTCCGGTGCCCGGGTCCGCTCCGGACGGCCCGGGGGTGGTGCAGCGGGAAGGCCAGGCACAGCACCGCGGCGGCACCGGCCGTCGTCGCCGTGCGGCAGGCGACGCGCGCACCGGAGCTGCGGCCGCCGACGACCAGCGGCCCGTCGTGGCCGGGCCGCACCGCCGCGACGACGGCGAGCCACGCCTCGTCGAGGTGCCCGGCCGGCGGGGGGCCCGCCGGCCCGCGACCCGGTAGGGCTGCTCGACCAGGCCGACGTCGAACCCGGCGGCGGTGGCCGCCGCGGTCGCGGTGACCAGGTCGGGGGCGTCGACACCGCCGCCGGCGCCGTGCCCGAGCAGCAGCAGCCCGCGCGGTTGTTCCGCCCGGTGCAGGGTGACCCGGCCGGTCCGCGCGGGGTGTCGACCTCGCGCGCCCCGGTCACGACAGCAGGTCGAGCTGGATCGGCTCGGTCACCTGGTCGTCGGGGATCCGGTCGAGCAGCTCGGGAGCGTTGTTGCGGACGTTGTTGACCTGCGGCGACACCGGCCGGATCTCGAGGGTGGACACCAGCTCGGGGGTCGGCGGGACGAGCAGCCGGGTGACCCGGTCGTCGCCGGTGCCGCGGTCCGGGTCGAGCCAGTCCGACCAGTCGTCGGGGCGCAGCACGAGCGGCATCCGGTCGTGCACCTGGGCGAGCGGGCCGACCGCCTCGGTGGTGAGCACGCAGGCGGTGACCAGGCCGTCCGGGTACTTCTCGGCGAGCTCGCCGCCGCTGGGCCGCCAGTACTCCCACAGGCCGGCCATCGCCATCGTGGCGTCGTCGGCGTAGTGGGTGAAGTACGGCTGCTTGGTCGGCTTGCCGGTCCCGCCCTGGCTCTTCGGGACGGCGTCGTGGCGCTGCCACTCGTACCAGCCGTCCATCGGGAACAGGCAGCGCCGCGACGCGGCCGCACGGCGGAACGCGGGCTTCTCGGTGATCGTCTCCGACCGGGCGTTCACCATCCGCGCACCCGCCGACGGGTCCTTCGCCCAGAACGGCACCAGGCCCCAGCGGACGGTCCGCAGCGACCGCTCGGTGGTGTCCCGGTCGGGTTCGCCGCTCTCGTCGCGGGGGTGGCGTTCGACCACCACGGTGATGTCCTTGGTCGGCGCCACGTTGTAGTCCGGACGCTGCGAGGACTCCTGCGTCGCGTCGACGGCGTGGAACTCGTCGGCCAGGTCCGCGGGGGCCTTGGTGGAGGCGTAACGGCCGCACATGCATCCCATGCTCCCATGTGGGGAAGGATGGGGGCGTGAGCTACTGGACCGCCCCCACGCCCGGGTCGCCGGTGACCGGCACCGTGACCGTCCCCGGGTCGAAGTCGGTGACCAACCGTGCGCTGCTGCTCGCCGGGCTGTCCGGCGGCGGGGTCCGGGTCGACGGTGCGCCGCCCACCCGCGACACCGCGCTGATGACCGGCGCGCTCACCGCGCTGGGCGTCCCGGTCGTCACCGAGGGCGACACGGTGCGGATCGGCGCGCACGGCGGGCTGCGCGGCGGCACGGCGGCGTTCCCGGCGGAGGTCGACTGCGGGCTGGCCGGGACAGTCATGCGGTTCGTCCCGCCGGCCGCGGCGACGGCGTCGGGTGCGGTCCGCTTCGACGGCGACCCGCGCGCCCGGGAGCGCCCGATAGGCACCGTGCTGGGCGCCCTGCGCGACCTCGGCGCCACCGTGTCCTTCGACGGCGCCGCCGACGCGCTGCCCTTCGTCCTGGACGGGGGCCCGGTCCGGGGTGGCGAGGTCACGATCGACGCGTCGGCGTCGTCGCAGTTCGTGTCCGGGCTGCTGCTGTCCGGGGCGCAGTTCGAGCGCGGGGTGACCGTCCGCCACGACGGGAAGCCGCTGCCCTCGCTGCCGCACATCGCGATGACGGTGGAGATGCTCCGCACCGCCGGGGTGGTCGTCGACGACGGCGAGCCGAACCGCTGGCGGGTCGAGCCCGGCCCGGTCGCGGCGCGGGACTGGACGGTCGAGCCGGACCTGTCGAACGCCGCGGTGTTCCTCGCCGCGGCCGTCGTGACCGGTGGGCGGGTCACCGTGCGCGGCTGGCCCGCCGAGACCACCCAGCCCGGCGTCGACGTGCTGCCGGTGCTGGAGCAGTTCGGCGCGACCGTGTCGCACACCGCCGAGGGGCTGACCGTGACCGGCCCGGACCGGCTCAACGGCGTCGACGTCGACCTGCACGACGCGGGCGAGCTCGCACCCACCGTCGCGGCGATCGCCGCGCTCGCCTCGGGCACCTCGCGGCTGCGCGGGATCGGGCACCTGCGCGGGCACGAGACCGACCGGCTCGCCGCGCTCGCCACCGAGATCACCGCGCTCGGCGGCGCCGTCACCGAGACCGACGACGGGCTGGTCATCGAACCGAAGCCGCTGACCGGGCGCGCCGACCGGCCCTGGGGCGCCTACGCCGACCACCGGATGGCGACCGCGGGCGCGATCATCGGTCTGGTCGTGCCGGGCGTCGAGATCGACGACGTCGCCAGCACCGACAAGACCATCCCGGACTTCCCCGGCCGGTGGGCGGCGCTGGTCGGGAACTGACGTGCCCCGCGACATCAGCAGGCTCGACGAGTCCGACGTCCGCGTCCGCCCGGGACGGCGCGGCAGCCGTCCGCGCAGCAAGCGCCGCCCCGCGCACGCCGACGCGACCCGCGCGATGGTCACCGCCGTCGACCGGGGCCGCTGGACCTGCGCGGTCGACGCCGACCCGAGCCTCCCCCAGGTCGTCGCCATGCGGGCCCGCGAGCTGGGCCGGACGCCGGTCGTCGTCGGGGACCGGGTGGACCTCGTCGGGGACCTGTCCGGCGAGCCGGACACCCTCGCGCGGATCGTGCGGGTCGCCGAGCGCGAGACCGTGCTGCGCCGCACCGCCGACGACACCGACCCCTACGAGCGGATCGTCGTCGCGAACGCGCAGCGGCTGATCGTGGTCACCGCCGTCGCCGCCCCGGTGCCGCGCAGCGGGTTCGTCGACCGCTGCCTGGTCGCGGCGTTCGCCGGCGGGCTGCAGCCGGTGCTGTGCCTGACCAAGTCCGACCTCGCCGACCCGGAGCCGTTCGCCGCGCAGTACCGCGAGCTCGGCGTGCCGGTGCTGGTGACCGGACGTTCGGAGTCCGGGCCGCCGACCGGGCTGGACGCGCTGCGCGCGGAGCTGTCCGGGCGGCTGTGCGCGCTCGTCGGACACTCAGGGGTCGGCAAGTCCACGCTGGTCAACGCGATCGTCCCGGCCGCGACCCAGGCCATCGGGCGGGTGTCGGGCGTCGGCAAGGGGCGGCACACGACCACCGCGGCCCTGGCGTTCCCGCACGCCCACGGCTGGGTCGTCGACACCCCGGGGGTCCGGTCGTTCGGGCTCGCGCACGTCAGCGCGGACGACGTCGTCGCCGCGTTCGGCGACCTCGCCGAGGCCATCGAGGACTGCCCGCGCGGCTGCGGACACCTCGGGCCGCCCGCCGACCCGGAGTGTGCACTGGACGACCTGGTCGCCTCCGGCGCGCTCGGAGGAGGCAGACTCGACGCGTTGCGCCGCGTGCTGGTGGCGCTGGCGACCGACAGGTTCTGACGGTCCTGACAGTTCCGACGATCACGATGAAGGCCGGGGAGCGGGTAGTGCCGGGACGGCGCGCGATGACGCTGCTGCTGTGCGGGGCGGTGCTGGTACCCGGGCTGTCCGGGTGCTCGTGGCCCGGCTCGTCGGGCGCCACCCCGCCGCCCGCGGTCGCGCCGGCGGCGCTGCCGAAGTACTACGACCCGGCCCCGCTGGTCGCCGACGTGCGGGCTCGCACCCGGCTCGACGGCGGCTCGACGCTGTCGGTGGCGGGCACCTTGACCCACGACGGCACGACCGTCCCGGTGACCGGCGACGGCGCCCTGCGGGTCGACGGGGCCGGGGACGCCCCCGCCGTGCGGCTGCTGCTGCGCTCGGGGCCTTCCGGCACGGTCGCCCGGAGCACCGAGATCATCCGGATCGGCGGCCGCACCTGGCTGCGCCCCGGCGACGGCGGCTGGGGCGAGGCCGGGCGGGTCCCGCTGCCACCGGAGCAGATGGCGCACGCGACGCTCGCCGCGAACGTCGCCGCCGGGGTCGACCCGCTGGGGGCGGTGGCCCGCTACCCGGACGCGGTGCTCGTCGCCGACGCCGCCGACGCCGCCGACGACGCCGTCGACGGCACCCCGGCCGTGCACTACACGCTGGTCGTCGACCTGGTGCGGGCCGTGGCGACCGAGACCGACCCGGCGCGCCGGGCGGCGCTGCAGGCCCAGCAGCGGGCCGGGCTGACCCGGCTGAGCTCGGAGATCTGGGTCGACGCCGAACGCAGGCCGCTGCGCAGCCGGGTCCGCCAGCAGCTCCCCGACGGCGCGGCCCTCGACGTCCTCGTCCGCTACGACGGTTGGGGCGCCCCGATCACCATCGAGCCGCCCGTCCGCGGCTGAGGGCCCCGGCCCTCCGGGTGCCGCTGCGGCGCGACGACGGGCCGTGGCGGCCTCCGATCCGGGCTACGGTGCGATGCATGAGCGAGCGGGTCCGGACCACCGTGGACGACGGCGTCGCCGAGGTGCGGTTCACCCGGCCGGAGCGCCGCAACGCCCTCGACGTCGCCCAGTTCACCGCGATCGTGCACGCCGCGGACGCGCTGCGCGACCGCGCGGACGTCCGCGTCGTGGTGCTGTCGGCGCAGGGGCCGGACTTCTGCGCGGGCCTGGACCGCGACATGTTCCGCGCGATGCGCGCCGGCGAACGGCTCTCGGCCACCGCCGAGCTGCCCCCGCCGCGCGACGGCTCCCCGGCCCGCGCGACCGGGCAGCGCGCCGCGTACGCCTGGACCGAACTGGACGTGCCGGTGATCGCCGCCGTGCAGGGGCACGCGCTGGGCGGCGGACTGCAGATCGCGCTCGGCGCGGACCTGCGGGTCGTCGCCCCCACCGCGACGCTGTCGGTGCTGGAGATCGTCTGGGGCCTGGTGCCCGACATGGGCGGCACGCTGCTGCTGCCGCAGCTGGTCGGGCGCGACGTCGCCCGCGACCTGACCTTCACCGGGCGCACGGTGTCCGGCACCGAGGCCGTCGCGCTGGGGCTCGCGACCCGCACCGCCGAGGACCCGCGGGCCGCCGCGCTGGCGACCGCACGGGAGATCGCCGCCCGCAACCCGTACGCGGTCCGCGCGGCGAAGCGGCTGCTCGCGACGCCCCGTCCGCCCGCCGAGCAGCTCGCCGCCGAGCAGGCCGAGATCGGTGCGCTGATCGCGAGCCCGAACCAGCGCGAGGCCGTCGCCGCGCGGCTGGAGGGCCGCGACCCGGTGTTCGACGACCCCTCCTGAGGACGGGGTCAGCGTCGGTCGAGACGCTCCCGCGCGCGCTCGGCGGCCCGTGCTCGCACCGGGTCGGGCCGGTGGGTCCGGACCGGCTGGGTGTCACGTACCAGGGCCCGCAGCGCGCCGAGGTCACCGCTGATGAGCCCGGCGGTGCGGGCCTGCACGAGCGCGTTGCCGAGCGCGGCGGCCTCCACCGGCCCGGCGACGACCGGGCGGTCGCAGGCGTCGGCGGCGAGGTCGCACAGCAGCTTGTTGCGCGCACCCCCGCCGACCAGATGCACCACCGGAGCGGACCGCCCGGACAGCTCCGCGGCCCGGTCCACGGCGGACCGGTAGGCCAGCGCGAGGCTGTCGAGGACGCACCGCACCACCGCGGCCCGGTCGGCGGGCACCGGCTCCCCGCGTTCGCGGCACGCCTCGGCGATCCGGGCGGGCATGTCGCCGGGCTCGAGGAACCGCGGGTCCCCGGCGTCGACGACGGAGCCGAACGCGGGCCTGCGGCCCGCCTCCGCCAGCAACGCGTCGAGGTCGGGCGCGGCGCCGCCGTCGGCGTCGGTCCAGGTGCGCAGCGACTCCTGCAGCAGCCACAGCCCCATCACGTTGCGCAGGAAGCGCACGGTGGAGTCGACACCCAGCTCGTTGGTGAACCCGGACGTGCGGGCGTCCTCGGTGAGCACCGGCTTCTCCAGCTCCACCCCGACCAGGGACCAGGTGCCGCAGGAGACGTAGGCGAAGTCGTCGCCGGCCGCGGGGACCCCGAGCACCGCCGACGCCGTGTCGTGCGACCCCACTGCGGTGAGCGGGACCGGGCCGGACAGCCCGGTCGTGGCCAGCACCTCCGGCAGCAGCTCTCCGATCCGGTCACCGGGCTCCACCAGCGGCACGAGCAGCCCCGGGTCCAGCCCGAGCCGCACCGCCAGGTCGGTGGACCACCGGCGGGTCCGCGCGTCGAGCAGGCCGGTGGTGGAGGCGTTGGTGACCTCCGCCCCGACCGCGCCGGTCAGCCAGTACCCCAGCAGGTCGGGCACGAGCAGCATCCGCTGCGCGACGGCCAGGGCGGCGCCGCCCTGGCGGGCGGCGAGCTGGAACACCGTGTTGAACGGCAGGTGCTGCAGCCCGTTGACCGCGTACAGCTCCTCCGGGCCGACGACGGCGTGCACCGCGTCCACCCCGGCCCGGTGCGACGGGTCGCGGTAGTGCACCGGGTTGCCGAGCAGCGTGCCGTCGTCGTCGAGCAGGCCGACGTCGACGGCCCAGCCGTCGACGCCGACGCCGTCGAGCCGCCCGGCGGCGCGGCCCGCGGCCCGCAGGCCGTCGAGGACACCGCGGTACAGGTCGAGCACGTCCCAGTGCAGGATGCCGCGCACCCGCACCGGCCGGTTCGCGAACCGGTGCGCCTCGGTGAGGTCGAGAGTCCCCGGCCCCATCCGGACGGTCATGACCCGCCCGCTGGAGGCACCGAGGTCGACCGCGGCGACGGTGCCGGTCCTCATCGCAGGAACGCCGCCGCGACGCCCGAGTCCACCGGCACGTGCAGCCCGGTGGTGCGCGTGAGATCGCCGCCGGTCAGCGCGAACACCGCAGCGGCGACGTGCGACGGGAGCACCTCGCGCTTGAGGATCGTGCGCTGCGCGTAGAACTCGCCCAGCTCCGACTCCTCGACGCCGTAGACGGCCGCACGCTGCGCACCCCAGCCGCCGGCGAAGATCCCGGACCCGCGGACCACACCGTCGGGGTTGATGCCGTTCACCCGGATTCCGTACCCACCGAGCTCGGCGGCCAGCAGGCGGACCTGGTGGGCCTGGTCGGCCTTGGTGGCGCCGTAGGCGACGTTGTTCGGCCCGGCGAACACGGCGTTCTTCGAGGAGATGTAGACGATGTCGCCACCCATCCCCTGGTCGATCATGATCCGGGCGGCTTCGCGGGAGACCAGGAAGGAACCCTTGGCCATCACGTCGTGCTGGAGGTCCCAGTCGGCCTCCGTGGTCTCCAGCAGCGGCTTGGAGATCGACAGCCCGGCGTTGTTGACGACGAGGTCGACGCCGCCGAAGGCCAGCGCAGCCTCGGCGAACGCGGCGGCGACGCCGTCGGCGGAGGACACGTCGGCGGCCACCCCGATCGCGACGTCGGTGCCGCCGAGCTCCGCGGCGGCGTCGGTGGCCTTCTGCAGGTCGAGATCCGCGACGACGACGCAGGCACCCTCGGCGGCCAGCCGCGCGGCGACGGCCTTCCCGATCCCGGACGCCGCGCCGGTGACCAGCGCGACCCGGGTCGCCAGCGGCTTCGGCCTGGGCATCCGGGCGAGCTTGGCCTCCTCCAGGGCCCAGTACTCGATGCGGAACTTCTCGGACTCGTCGATCGGGGCGTAGCGGGAGACGGCCTCGGCACCGCGCATCACGTTGATCGCGTTGACGTAGAACTCGCCGGCGACCCGTGCGGTCTGCTTGTTCGCGCCGAAGGAGAACATCCCGACGCCCGGGACCAGCACGATCGCCGGGTCTGCGCCGCGGATCGCGGGCGAGTCGGCGTCGGCGTGCCGGTCGTAGTAGGCGCGGTAGTCCTCGCGGTAGACCGCGTGCAGCTCGCGCAGCCGCGCCGCGCACTCCTCGACCGTCGCCGACGGCGGCAGGTCGAGCACCAGCGGCGTCACCTTGGTGCGCAGGAAGTGGTCCGGGCAGGAGGTGCCCAGCCCGGCCAACGGCGCGAGCTTCTCCCGGGACAGGAAGTCCAGCACGACCTCGGAGTCGGTGAAGTGTCCGACCTGGGGCCGGTCGGTGGAGGCCAGCCCACGGACCACCGGGGCGAGTGCGGCGGCCCGGGCGCGCCGCTGCTCCGGCGGCAGCGGCTCGTGGCCGGGACGGACGGCGCCGAACGGCTCCGCGACCCCGCGGGAGTCCAGGTACTCCTGCGCGGTGCGGATGATCTCCCGGGAGTGCGCCTCGCAGGACGCGGCGTCCTCACCCCAGGCGGTGATGCCGTGCCCGCCGAGGATCACCCCGATCGCCTGCGGGTTCGCCTCGGCGACGGCGGCGATGTCGAGCCCGAGCTGGAACCCGGGGCGGCGCCACGGCACCCACAGCACGCGGTCGCCGAAGATCTCCTTGGTCAGTGCCTCGCCGTCGGCGGCGCAGGCGATCGCGATGCCGGCATCGGGGTGCAGGTGGTCGACGTGCGGTGCGGTGACCAGGCCGTGCATCGCGGTGTCGATCGACGGCGCCGCCCCGCCCCGCCCGTGCAGGCAGTAGTCGAACGCGGCGACCATCTCGTCCTCGCGCTCGACGCCCGGGTAGACCTCCACCAGCGAGCGCAGCCGGTCCAGCCGCAACGCCGCCAGGCCGGCCTCGGTGAGCGTGCCGAGGTCGCCACCGGAGCCCTTGACCCAGAGGAGCTCGACGTCGCCGCCGGTGACCGGGTCGGTGGCGGTGCCCTTGGCGGAGGTGTTGCCGCCGGCGTAGTTCGTGGTGCCCGGGTCGGCCCCGAGGCTGTTCGAGCGGGCGATCAGGTCGGCGACGACGGGGTGCGTGGTCATGGTCTCCTCGTTCGGGGTCGGGTCGGCGGCGGTCATCAGGCGCCCCAGGACGCCTGCTCGCCACCGACGCGGGTCGCGGCGAGGTGCTGGTCGTGACCGGAGGCGCGGTAGGCCACGAACGGGTCGACGGGTAGGCCGCGGGCCTCGCGGAACCCGGCGAGCAGCGGGCGGACGTCGGCGGTGAACGCGTCGACGAGCACCTGGTGGGCGCCGAGGACGTCACCGGCGGCCTGGGCCTCGCGCAGCGCGGTGCGGTCGACGAGCAGCGCCCTCGCGGTGGCCTCCTGCACGTTGAGCACCGAGCGGATCTGGCCCTGGATCTTGGGCTCGATGTTGTGGCACTGGTCGAGCATGAAGTTCACGCCCTGACCGCTCAGGGCGTCGTTGCCGACGATCTCGTTCATGATCCGGAACAGCTGGAACGGGTCCGCGGCGCCGACGATCAGGTCGTCGTCGGCGTAGTTGCGGGAGTTGAAGTCGAACGCGCCCAGCCGCCCGGCGCGCAGCAGCTGCACGACGATGAACTCGATGTTGGTGTTCGGCGCGTGGTGGCCGGTGTCGAGCACGACCTGGGCGCGGTCCCCCAGCGCCAGGCAGTGCAGCAGCGAGGTGCCCCAGTCCGGCACGTCGGTCGTGTAGAAGTACGGCTCGAAGAACTTGTACTCCAGCAGCAGCCGCATGTCCGGGTCGAGCAGCGCGTAGATCTCCGACAGCGACTCGGCGAGGCGGTCCTGGCGGGCGCGGATGTCGTCCTGGCCCGCGTAGTTGGTGCCGTCGGGCAGCCACAGCTTCAGGTCGGTCGACCCGGTGGCGCGCATGACCTCGACGCACTCGGCGTGGTGGGCGATCGCCTTCTTGCGGACCAGCGGGTCCGGGTGGGTCAGCGAGCCCAGGCGGTAGTCGTCGTCCTGGAAGAGGTTGGAGTTGACCGCGCCGATGCGCACACCGGAGTCGGCGGCGTGCGCGGACAGCGCGGCGTAGTCCTCGACCCGGTCCCACGGGATGTGCAGCGAGACCCGCGGGGCCAGCCCGGTGAAGCGGTGCACCGTCGCGGCGTCGGACACCTTCTCGAACGGGTTCCGCGCGGTGCCCGGCTGCCCGAACACCTTGAACCGGGTGCCCGAGTTCCCGAACGCCCAGCTCGGCAGCTCGATCGTCTGCGCGGACAACGCGGACAGGACCGTCTCGGACGGCGTCATCGGTGATCACCCCGGTGTGTTCGACACGAGACCACCTCATGGTGGCCGCGAATTGAAACGAATCAATGTCAGAGCGACACCGTACGGTTGCGGCGAGGATCCGGTCAACCCGAGTCTCGCATCGACCACGAAACGTCGTGCTCGTAGGCCCTTGCTTGCCGTCGGTGCGCTGTGTCACACTGCGCCGACCGCAGGAATGAAACGGTTCATTGTTGCGGCGGATCGAGGGGGATTCCGGTGGCCGAGCGCGTGTGCTTCCTGATGCACCTGCGGCCCGAGCGGGTCGACGAGTACCTGACCGCACACCGCGAGGTGTGGCCGGAGATGCTCGACGCCCTGCGCCGGCACGGCTGGCGGGACTACTCGCTGTTCGTGAAGCCCGAGGCCGCACTCGTCGTCGGCGTCGTCGTCTGCGACGACTTCGCGGCCGCACTGGCCGGCATGGACGGCGAGCCGGTCAACGCGCGCTGGCAGGCCGCGATGGCCCCCCTCGTCTCCACCGGCGACGGCACCCGCCCCGACCAGGGGCTGGACCGTCTCACCGAGTACTTCCACCTCGACTGACCCCGACCCACCTTCCGACCCCTGAGAGGGCTGCGACGATGCGAATCGGAAGCACGAGCACCACCGGATGGAAGGCGACGGCCGCCGTCGCCATGTCCAACTACATCGAGGCCGGTGCGATCATCGCCATCGCCACCAGCCTCTCCCTCTGGCAGGACGCCTTCGGCATCGACGACTTCGCCGTCGGACTGCTCGCCGCGTTCAGTGCCAACGCCTTCGGCGCGGCCATCGGAGCCGCGATCGGTGGGCCGCTCTGCGACCGCTACGGCCGCAAGTTCATCTACACCTACGACCTCGTGGTGTTCATGGTCGGCGTCCTGATCGCGACGTTCGCGGTCAGCTTCCCGATGCTGCTCGCCGCGTTCCTGATCACCGGCATCGCGGTCGGGGCAGGTGTCCCGGCGTCGTGGACCTACATCGCCGAGGAGGCACCCGCGCACGAGCGCGCCAAGCACGTCGGCGCGGCCCAGCTCGCGTGGTCAGCCGGTCCGGTCGTGGGGTTCCTGCTCGCCGTGGTGCTCACCGCCCCGCTCGGGCTGCTCGGGGCGCGCCTGGTCTTCTTCCACCTGTTCCTGGTGGCGGCCGTGGTCTGGTGGATCCGGCGGGGCCTGAGCGAGTCGACGCTGTGGAAGGCCGCCCGTGCCTCCGAGGGCGGCACGCCGGCGCCGCGCCGCGGCCTGCGGGAGCTGTTCTCGCGCGGCACCAACATCAAGGCCCTCGCCTTCCTGTTCGGCATCTACGGGTTCTGGGGGATCGTGGCCGGCCAGATGGGCATCTTCATGCCCCGCGTCTACGAGACCGCCGGTGTCCAGAGCGAGGTCGAGCAGAACCTGCTCCAGGTGCTCCTCTGGACGTGCACGCTGCTCGCGACCTACTTCGGCTTCCAGCGCTACGCCGACCGGATGAGCCGTCGGACGTTGTACGTCATCGGCGCGGTGCTGGGGGTGTTCGCGTGGGTCCTGCTGGTCTTCGCCGACGCGACGCTGCCCGTGCTGCTCCTCTTCGCGGTCTCCTGGGGTGTGTCCGCGGGAATCGGCGCCCAGGCGTTCTACGCCCTGTGGACCAGCGAGCTCTTCGCCACGCCGTACCGGGCCAGTGCCCAGGGCGTGCTGTTCTTCGCGGCGCGCGTGTCGATCGGTCTCCTGAGCTACTTCTTCCCGGTCATGCTCGCCACGAGCGGTGTCCCCGCGGTCGGGCTGCTGATGATCGGGCTGCTCCTGCTGTCCCTGGTGGTCGGCGCGGTCTGGTCCCCCGACACCCGCGGGAAGACGCTGACCCAGCTCGAGATCGAGCGCTACGGCGAGGTCCTCTCCGACACCGTCACCCGACCGGCCACGGACCGCGCCGGATCCCCCGGCGCGTAACCGGGCCCGCCCCGGTGGGTGCGGAGGGCCACCGTGCGCGACGGCTACCGTGGGCGGGTACCTCAGGTCGGCCGGAGGGTGGTCCGTGGCCAGCATCAAGGACGTCGCGCGTCTGGCCGGCGTCTCGCTCGGCACGGTCAGCAACGTCCTGAACCGGCCCGAGCGGGTCGGCGCGGAGCGCCGGGCACGGGTCGAGCGGGCCATCGAGGAGCTCGGGTTCGTGCGCAGCGAGCCGGCCCGGCAGCTGCGCGCCGGGATGAGCCGCACCGTGGCCGTCGTCGTCCTCGACGTCACCAACCCGTTCTTCGGCGAGATCGTCGAGGGCGCGGAGGAGGTCGCCGAGGCCCATCACGCGCAGGTGGTGGTCTGCAACAGCGCCGGTGACCCCGCGCGGGAGGCCCGCCACCTCGACCGGCTCCTGCAGCAGCAGGTCGGCGGCATCCTGCTCTCCCCGGTGCACGAGGTCGCCGGCGCCGCCCAGCTCGCGTCACGCCGGTCCCGTCCGCCGGTGGTGTTCGTCGACCGGGTGCCCTCGGGGTGGGGGTTCGCCTCCGTCGCCGTCGACGACGTCCGAGGTGGTGCCCTGGTCGGGGAGCTGCTCAGCGACACCCGGCACGAACGCATCGCCTTCGCCGGTGGTCCGTCGGGGTTGCGCCAGGTCGTCGACCGGCTGCACGGGTTGCGGTCGGCGTTCCGCGGCCGCGAGCCGGTGCACGTGGTCGACGTCGACGAGCTCACCATCCGAACCGGCGCACGCGTCCTGGACGATCTGCTCGCGCTGCCGACCGCGAGCCGCCCGACCGCGGTGTTCTGTGCCAACGATCTGCTGGCCATCGGGGTGCTCAACGCCTGTGTGCGCCGCGGCGTCGCCGTCCCGGACGAGCTGTCGGTCGTCGGCTACGACGACATCTCCTTCGCCGAGACCGCGAGCGTCCCGCTCACCACCGTCGCCCAGCCCGCGCGCCGGCTCGGGGTCGAGGCCGCGCAGCTGCTGCTCGGCGGCGAGCAGCGCAGCGTCGTGTTCTCCCCCGAGCTGGTGGTGCGGTCCTCCACGCGACCCGCACCCGCAGGCTGAGGGCTCAGCCCAGCTCGACCAGGAACGGCAGCTCGGTGCCGTCGTACCAGGCGAGCTCGTGGTCCTCGGCCTCGCCGACGAGGAACTCGGCGTCCATGTCGCCCAGGTCGGCCTTGTCGACCGCACCGGCCGCCTCCCGGACGGCGTGCTCGGCCTCCGGCAGGTCGACGTGCACGGCGGCGATCTTCGACAGCGGCACCGGGCCGGTCACCCGGACCGCGCCGTCGTCGAGGTCTGGGCGCAGGGTGACGTCGTCGGTGTCGGCGGACACCACGACCCGGCGGGCGGGGGTGTCGTTCTCGCCCAGGCCGAACTCGACCGCGAGCAGCCGCAGCGACGCCCGCGCCGCCTCGTTCATCGCGGCGTACTCGAGCTCCTCGTCGTCACCCGCGGTGTAGGACTCGCGCAGCTTCGGGGTGAGTGCGAACGCGGTGCCGCCGAGCGGCTCGAAGTTCCCGGTCTTCACGGCGCGGGCCAGCATCGGCCAGGTTGCGGGGAGGTAGATCCTCAACGGTGCTCTCCTCTGACGGGGCTCACCCCGACTGTCGCAGTGTCTCGAGGAGCTCCTCGAGCGACTCGTCCACCATCCCGGCCAGCACGTCCAGGTCGCCCATGGCGTCCCGGTCCCCGTTCAGGCCGTAGTAGACACCGCCGTCGTAGCTGGTCAGGCCGATGGAGACGGCCTGGCCCTTCGCCAGCGGGACCACCGGGAACATCTCCAGCATCCGCGCCCCGGCCGCGTAGAGCGGGAACTGCGGCCCGGGGACGTTGGTGACGACCAGGTTGAAGAAGTGCCGTGCCATGCCGTTCGCGGCGCGGGCACCGACGGCGTGCAGCGTCGGCGGGGCGAACCCGCCGATCCGGACCAGGGTGTCGGCACCGACGGCGTCGCCGGTGTCGGTGTGCTCGCGCATCTGGTGGGTGACCTGGTGCAGCCGCACCAGCGGGCTCGGCTCGCCGACGGGCAGGTCCACCAGGAACGAGGCCACCCGGTTCCCGAGCGACCCGCCGGCCGCCGAGCTGGGCACGTCGCCCTCGCCGCGCACCGACAACGGCACCAGCGCCCGCACCGACGACGACCCGGCGACCGGCTCGCCGCGTGACATCAGCCAGGTCCGCAGGGCACCGGCGATCACGGCGAGCACCACGTCGTTGACGTCGCAGCCGTAGGCGGCGCGGACCTTGCGGTAGTCCTCCAGGTCGGTGCGGGCCAGCGCGAACCGGCGCTGGGTGGAGATCTCGGCGTTCAGTGGCAGCCCCGGCGCGCGACGACCCGCGGTCCGGGCCATGTTCAGGACCTTGCCCGCGGCCCCGGCGAGCTTGCCGACGGTGGCCAGCGCGTCCCCCGCGGCGACCCGCACGTTGTCCACGATCTCGGTGGGGCGGGTGACGGCCTCGGAGATCGCGTCGAGCACCAGCTGCCCGTCGGTCGGCTCGGGGCGCGGCATCCACAGCTCGTCCGGGGTGGCCCGCGGCTCGGCGGAGACGTCGAGGATGACCTGGCCGATGTCGATCGCGGAGATCCCGTCGACCATCGCCTGGTGGGTCTTGGTGAGGATCGCGACCCGGCCGGTGTCGCCGTCCCCGGCGGGGCCGAGCCCCTCGATGAGGTACATCTCCCACAGCGGACGGGTGTGGTCCAGCGGCCGGGACATCAGCCGTCCGACCAGGTCGGTCAGCTGGTCCTCGCTGCCCGGACGGGGCAGCGCCGAGCGCCGCACGTGGTAGGCGATGTCGAACTCCGGGTCGTCCACCCACACCGGACGCGCGAGGTTGGCCGGGACGTGGCGCACCTTCTGCCGGTAGCGCGGCACCAGCGCGATCCGCTGCTCGATCAACTCGACCAGGCGGTCGTAGTCGAACCCGTCGTCCGCGCGCTCGAAGACGGCGACCCCGCCGACGTGCATCGGGGTGGTCGCCTCCTCCAGGTACAGGAAGGACGCGTCGAGTGCGGAGAGCCGGGACGGCATGGCCGCGATCCTACGTGCGACGCTTCTCCCCGTGAGCGATGCAGGTGCGGTCTCCCCGAAGGACCGGTTCATCACGGTCTACGGCCGCAAGCCCGTCCTGGAGGCGCTGGCCGACCCCGACCTGGAGGTCGACAAGGTCGTGCTGGCCGACACGGTGCGCGGTGGCGGCGAACGCGAGATCACCGCGGCCGCCCGCGACCGCGGGGTGCCGGTGCAGCGTGCGACCGCGCAGCGGGTGAAGGTGCTGGCCGGCAACGGGCGCCACGACCAGGGTGTGCTGGCCGACGTCGTCGCCCCGCGGATGTCGCCGCTGGAGCACTTCCTGTCCGACCTGGGCACCAGGCGGCCGGCGTCGGTGCTGGTCCTCGACGCCGTCACCAACCCGTCGAACGTCGGGATGATCCTGCGCAGCGCGACGGCCGCCGGTCTGGACGGCGTGCTCCTGCCCCGCCGCGGGGTGCCCGCCATCGACCCGCTGGTGATCAAGGCCTCGGCCGGGGTGGCGTTCGCCGCGCCCGTGCTGCGCTGCGCCACCGCCGCCGAGGGCGTCGACCTCATGCACGCGGCCGGGTTCGGCGTGTTCGGCCTCGACGCCGGCGGCGACTCGCTGCTGGAGGCGTCGCTCCCGCCCCGGGTCGCCCTGGTGCTGGGCAACGAGACCGACGGCCTGACCGAGGACGTCCGCTCCCGGCTCGACGGGATCCTCTCGCTGCCGATGTACGGCGGGGTCGAGTCGCTCAACGTCGCCTCCGCCGGTGCCGTCGCCGCCTACGAGCTGCTGCGCCGACGCTGAGCGGTCACCTAGTGTCGGGGCGATGGTGCGCCGTCGCATTCCCCGCCCGTCCGAGCTCGCGCCGCTGCTGCGGCCCGCCCCGTTCACCCTGGACCGCACGGCGGCCCGGCTGGCCCGCGCGTCGAGCATCGGGGACCTGCGCGAGCTGGCCCGGCGGCGGGCGCCGCGGGCGGTGTTCGACTACACCGACGGGGCCGCCGAGGACGAGGTGAGCCTGCGCCGGGCCCGCGAGGTGTGGGCCTCGGTGGAGTTCTCGCCGACCGTGCTCACCGACGTCTCCCGGGTGGACACCGGCCGGGACGTCCTCGGCGGGCGCTCGTCGCTGCCGTTCGCGCTGGCCCCGACCGGCTTCACCCGCATGATGCACACCGAGGGCGAGCGCGCGGTCGCCGCCGTCGCCGCCCGGGCCGGGATCCCCTACGCCCTCTCGACCATGGGCTCCACGACGATCGAGGGCGTCGCCGAGGCGGGGCGCGGCGGGCGGCACTGGTTCCAGCTCTACCTGTGGCGTGACCGATCGGTCGCCCACGAGCTCGTCTCCCGGGCACGCGAGGCCGGCTACGACACGCTCCTGCTCACGGTGGACACTCCGGTCGGCGGCAACCGGCGCCGCGACGCGCGCAACGGCCTGTCCATTCCGCCCGCGCTGTCGCTGCGGACCTTCGTCGACGGTGCCCGCCACCCCCGCTGGTGGTTCGACCTGCTCACCACCGAGCCGCTGACGTTCGAGTCGCTCGCCGCGGGCGACGGCAGCCCGTACGAGGTGATCAACCGGGTGTTCGACCCGGCCCTCACCCTCGACGACGTCACCTGGCTGCGCGGCGCCTGGCCCGGGAAGCTTGTGGTCAAGGGCATCCAGTCGGTCACCGACGCCCGCCGCGTCACCGACGCGGGCGCCGACGGCGTGCTGCTGTCCAACCACGGCGGACGCCAGCTGGACCGCGCCCCGGTGCCCGCCGAGCTGATCGAGCCGGTGGTGCAGGAGCTGGGCGACGACGCGGAGGTCCTGGTGGACACCGGGATCACCCACGGCGGCGACGTCGTCGCGGCGGTCGCGCTCGGCGCCCGCGCGGCGCTGGTCGGCCGCGCCTACCTGTACGGGCTGATGGCCGGGGGCGAGGCCGGGGTGGCGCGCGCCGTGGAGATCCTGCGGGCCGAGGTGGAGCGCACGATGCAGCTGCTCGGCGTCACCCGGGTCGACGACCTCCGCCCGGAGCACGCACGGCTCCGCTCGTCGACCAGCGGCCACCATCACCCGAACGAGCGACGTCCCGGCGCTGCGCCCCGGCGCTGACCGGGCCAGCATGGGGCGCATGGGTTTCCTGGACAAGGCCAAGGAACTGCTCGGCCAGCACGACGACAAGGTCGACCAGGCGCTGAACAAGGCCGGTGACGCGGCGAAGCAGAAGTACGCCGGTCACGACGGCCAGATCGACGCGGCGACGAAGTTCGCCCGGGAGAAGACCGGCACCGGCGACACCACCGCCCAGCAGCCGGGCCCGGACGGGCAGGCCCCGCCGCCGCCTGCGCCGGGTGAGGCCCCGCCGCCGCCTCCGCAGCAGTAAGCCTTCGCAGCAGTAGGCAGAGCACGACCGACCCGGCCGACCGCCGGGCCGCCCACGAGGCGCCGTCCGCTCACCGCGGGCGGCGCCTCCGCACGTCACGACCCGCCCGGCCCGGTCCCCGGCGGCTCAGCCCCGGGCGGGGACCCCGAGCAGGACCTCCAGCTCGCCGAGGGTGGTCTCGGCGCCGGTGTGCCGCACCCCGACCGCCCCGGCCGCGGCGGCGCCGCGCACACACGCCCCCATGTCGTCGACGACGACGCAGTCCCCCGCGGGCAGGCCCAGCTCCGCCGCGACGGCGGCGAAGGAGTCGGGACTCGGCTTGCGGGCACCGCGGACCGCGCCGAGCAGCACCGTGCCGAACGCCGCGGCGACCTCGTCGGGCACCGCGTGCGCGCCGGAGAACAGCGCGGTGCGGATCCCCGCGGCCGCGGCGCGACGGGCGTAGGCGAGCAGCAGGGCGCCGCCGGCAGGGTCGTCGAGGACACCGCCGTAATCGACGATCAGGCCGCGCAGGGTCCGGGTGTCCGCCACGCGACCGACGGTACCGAGTGTCGCGGCCGCCCGGGGCCCTCGCCCAGCACTGCCGCCTCGCCGCTCGACCGCCGCGGCTCAGTGCTGCTGCTTCGCCGCTCGACCGCCGCGGCTCGGTGCTGCTGCTTCGCCGCTCGACCGCCGCGGCTCAGTGCTGCTGCTTCGCCGCTCGACCGGCGCGGCTCAGTCCAGCGCGCGGCGCAGGAAGCCGCGGATCCCCAGGAGGGTGAACAGCACGATCGCCGCCACCGGGACGAGCACGCACACCCACAGCGGGATGTGCGGGACCTGCGGCACCAGCGACGCGCGGATCCCCTCGCTGACGTAGGTCAGCGGGTTGAGCGCCGACAGCACCTGGAACCAGCGCAGGTCCGCCAGCGTGAGCCACGGGTACTGCACCGAGCCGGTGAACAGCAGCGGTGTGAAGATCACCGCGAACAGGATGTTGATCCGCCGCGGCGGCACCGCGGTGCCGAGCGTGAGCCCCATCGCCGCACCGAGCAGGCTCCCGAGCACCACCATCAGCAGCGCGGGTGCCAGCCCGTCGACCGGCCACCGGATGTCGATCATCAGGAAGCCGATGGGCACCATCAGCAGGCTGGCGATCAGGCCGCGCAGCCCCGCGAAGACGATCTTCTCGACGGCGACGGCCCACACCGGCATCGGCGCGAGCAGCCGGTCGTCGATCTCCCGGGTCCAGGACAGCTCGAACACCAGCGGCAGCGTCACCGCCTGCAGGGCGCCGAACATCGCGTTCAGCGCGATCAGACCCGGCAGCATGATCTGCCCGTACTCGGGCGCGACGAAGCCGCCGCGGCCGAGGACCACGACGAACACCAGCAGGAAGAAGAACGGCTGCACCAGCGTCTGGGCGAGGAACGACGGCAGCTCCCGGCCGGTGACGAACAGGTCGCGGCGCAGCACCGCCAGGAAGGCGCGCCCGGTCATCGGAGGTCCCTCCCGGTCAGGTCGATGAACACGTCCTCCAGCGTCGCCTGCCCCAGGCTGACGTCGCGCACCGTGGCGCCGTGCCGCCCGAGCAGATCGACGGCCGGTGCGAGCAGCGCCGCCGGCTCCCCGGTGACCGACAGCCGGAACGCCGTCGCGGTGCCGCTCTCCCCCGGGCCGCGGCCCGGCGGGGTCTCGGCGCGGGCGACACCGCCCAGCCCGGCCAGCGCCGCCCGCAGCGTTTCCGCCGCACCGGGGCCGTGGTCGGCGACGATCTCCACCGTCGCGCTCCCCGGCAGCGACCGGACCAGCGCGTCCGGGGTGTCCAGGGCGAGCAGCCTGCCGTGGTCGACGATCCCGATCCGGTCCGACAGCTTGTGCGCCTCGTCCATGTCGTGGGTGGTCAGCACGACGGTCACGCCCTCGGCGCGCAGGCCGCCGATCTGGTCGTGGACGAACAGCCGGGCCTGCGGGTCCAGGCCGGTGGAGGGCTCGTCGAGGAACAGCACCTCCGGCCGGTGCATGAGCCCGCGGGCGATCATGACGCGTTGGGCCTGACCACCGGAGAGGTCGTCGGCGATCGCCTTCGCCTTGTCGGTCAGCCCCATCCGCTCCAGCAGCTCGTCGGCGCGGCGGTTGCGCTCGGCCCGACCGACACCGTGGTAGGCGGCGTGGAAGATCAGGTTGTCGCGGACGCCTAGGGACCGGTCCAGGTTCTGGCGCTGCGGGACGACGGCCAGCTTCGCGCAGACGGCGACGGCGTCGGCGCGCACGTCGAGACCGGCGACCCGGGCCGTGCCCGAGGTCGGCACCACGCGGGTCGTGAGCACGCCGACGGTCGTGGTCTTCCCCGCGCCGTTGGGGCCGAGCAGTCCGAACACCTCGCCCTCGGCCACCGAGAACGACAGGCCGTCGACGGCGTTGCCCTTCGCCTTCGGATACCGCTTCACCAGGTCGACCACCTCGACCGCGGTCCGCCCCATCGCACTCCCCTGCCGATCACGTCGCGTCGGACCGATCCTGCTCCAGGTCGACGATCACCGCGACCAGATAGTCGCGGACGGCGGCGTCGAGTCCGTCCGGTGGTTCCCGCAGCCACGGCCCGCGACCGTCCGGACGGGCGGCGCGCCACCGGTCCCGTCCGGCGTCGGTGAGCGCGACGAGCCGGACCCGCCGGTCGGCCGGGTCACCGCGGCGGGCCACCAACCCGGCCGCTTCCAGCGCGTCGACGACCGGGGTCAGGCTGGTCGGGGCGACCCGGACCCGGGCCGCGAGCTCGCGCTGGGCGAGCCCGCCGCACCGCTGCAGCACGTCGAGGACGGCGAACCCGGTGACGCCGAGGCCGTGCGCCCCGGTCCGCCGGCGACGTTCGGCGAGCACCGCCGCCCCGGCCCGGACGACGAGGTCGGCCAGCGACTCCGCGGGGCCCTCCACCGGGTCGGGCGCGGCGACGAGACGGGGCGGGGTGAGATCGATCCGTCCCGGTGGGCGGGGTGCGGGCATCGCGGGAGGGTAGGACGGGGCCGGACCCGGCGGGCGCGGTCGGGCGGAGCCGGTCGCGTTCGCGAACACCGGCCGCCGTCGCCGTGGTGGGCCACACACGGCCCGCCTCGTCGCCGTGGTGGGGCCACGCACGGCCTTCCCGTGCTGTGGTGGGCCACGCACGGCCTTCCTCTCGACGCCCCTCGCCGTCGTGAGCCACGCACGGCCACACCCACGCCGATGGATCAGCCGCGGCCCGACCCGCCTCCCCCGGGTCGTGCTGGTCCGGACCATGCGGAGCCGGACCATGCGGAGCCGGACGGTCCGGTGGCGGACGCGAGCCGGTTCCCGCCGTGGCGTCGGGGCGCGCCGCAGTCTGACGCCGTGACCACGACGACGACCGACGCCGACCCGGATGCCGGTGCCCGCACCCGGACCGGCACCGCTCCGGGGAGCGGTACCCGCGTGCGGGCCGACACCGCCCCGGATGCCGGAGGCCGGACCCGGACCCGGACCCGGACCCGGACCCGGACCGGAGCGGACTCCGGGGCCGGATCCGGTCCACGCACCGACACCGCCCGCCCCGGGTCCGCCGAGGAGCCGGCGCCGGCCCTGCCGTCCGGACCTGCACCGCTCCTGGCCCGCACCCCCGCCGACGTGCCCGAACCGCTCGCGCCGGGGGTGGTCGTCGTGCTGCCCGGTGGCTTCCGGATGTCCTCCGGACCGGCGCCCGCACCGCGCGAGGCGGTCCGCCCCGTCCCGGTGCCGACGGTGCCGGAGGACGTCTCCCCGGCCGACCTCGCCCGGGTACGGGCCCCGGCCACCGGGATCGTCCGACTGCTGACCGAGGTGCTCGCCGGGCGTCGCCCGCCGGAGGGGGTCGCGGCCGTCACCACCCCGGCGGTGCGTCGCTACCTGACCGCGGCCCGGTTCGTGCACTCGGGCCACCGGTCCCGTGGCCTCTCGGGCGTCGGAGGACGGGCCGGTGCCCCCGGCTGCGGGCGTCCGGGCAGACCGACCGCGCGCCGGGCGCCGCGGGTGCACGTGGGCCTGCCCCGGCCGGAGGTGGCCGAGGTCTGTGCGACCGTCACCGTCGGCGGGCGGGTACGTGCCCTGGCGCTGCGGCTGGACCGCACACCGGACGGCCGGTGGCTCGCCACCGCCGTCCGGCTCGTGTGAGACCCGCGTCCGGGTGCCCGCTCGTGCGCGTCCTGCCGGTGGGACCGTGGGAGACCTGCCGTCGGGCCCCCGCTCGTGCGGGTCGCGACCGCGGGATCGGCGCCGCCGGCGGGAGGCCCCCACCGGACGGCGCACGGTCTCAGCGCCGCCGGCGGGCCTTCTCCGCGCGACGCCGCTCGGCGCGGTTGACGCCCTCGTCGCCGTTCGGGGAGGCCCCGTTGCCGCGGGCCGGCACCTGGTGGCGGCCGGTGCGACCGGTGCCCGGGGCGGCCGCTCCGCCGTCACCGCGACGCGCGACCCCGCCGTCCTCACCCGGACCGCTGTACTGCAGGTTCTGCGGCGGGCTGGTGCGGAACAGGTTCGGCAGGACCACGGTGGACTCGGCGGGGTCCTCGGCCGGGACCCGGCGCACGACCGGGATCTCGGTCGTCTCCGGCTCGGCCTCCTGGACGGGGGCGGCCGGCTGCTGCACCTGGACGACGACGTTGAACAGGTGCCCGATCGTCTCCTCCTTGATGCCCTCGAGCATCGCGGAGAACATGTCGAATCCCTCGCGCTGGTACTCGATCACCGGGTCGCGCTGGGCCATCGCCCGCAGCCCGATGCCCTCCTTGAGGTAGTCCATCTCGTAGAGGTGCTCGCGCCACTTGCGGTCGATGACCTGCATCAGGACCTGGCGCTCGAGCTCGCGCATGCCGCCCTGCGGGCCGATGAGCGCGTCGATCTCGGCCTCACGTCGGGCGTAGGCGGCCTCGGCGTCGGCGAGGATGACCCGCTCGAGCTCCTCGGCCGACAGGTCGTCGATGTCCTCGGCGACGGTGCGCCAGTCGAGCTGGATCGGGTACAGACCCTTGAGCGCCGTCCACAGCTTCTCGAGGTCCCAGTCCTCGGAGTAGCCCTCGGCGGTGGCGCCGACGACGTAGGCGTGGATCACGTCCTCGAGCATGTTGCGGGTCTGGCGCTGCACGTCCTCGCCGTCGAGGACCCGGCGGCGCTCGTCGTAGATGACCTTGCGCTGCTGGTTGAGGACCTCGTCGTACTTGAGGACGTTCTTGCGGATCTCGAAGTTCTGCTGCTCGACCTGGGTCTGCGCGCTGCGGATCGCGCGGGTGACCATCCCCGCCTCGATCGGCACGTCGTCCGGCAGGTTGAACCGGTTCATGATCGACTCGACGACCTGGCCGTTGAAGCGGCGCATCAGCTCGTCGCCCAGGGACAGGTAGAAGCGGGACTCACCCGGGTCGCCCTGGCGGCCGGAGCGGCCGCGCAGCTGGTTGTCGATGCGCCGGGACTCGTGCCGCTCGGTGCCGAGCACGTAGAGACCACCCGCGGCGCGGACCTCGTCGGCCTCGGCCTTGACCTGCTTGCGCATGCGGTCGAGCACCGCGTCCCACGCGGCCTCGTACTGCTCACGGGTCTCGACCGGGTCCAGCCCCTGGCTGCGCAGCTCCAGGTCGGCGAGGAACTCGGGGTTGCCGCCGAGCATGATGTCGGTACCGCGGCCGGCCATGTTCGTCGCGACGGTGACGGCGCCCGCGTGCCCGGCCTGGGCGATGATCTGCGCCTCACGCGCGTGGTTCTTGGCGTTGAGCACCTCGTGCGGCACGCCGCGGCGCAGCAGCAGCTTCGACAGGTACTCGGACTTCTCGACGCTCGTCGTGCCGATCAGGACCGGCTGGCCCTTCTCGTGCTTCTCGGCGATGTCGTCGGCGACCGCCTCGAACTTCGCGGGCTCGGTCTTGTAGATCAGGTCGGACTGGTCGACGCGCACCCGCGGGCGGTTCGGCGGGATCGAGACGACCGACATCTTGTAGATCTCGTGCAGCTCGGCGGCCTCGGTCTGGGCCGTACCGGTCATGCCGGCGAGCTTGTCGTAGAGCCGGAAGAAGTTCTGCAGCGTGATCGTCGCCAGGGTCTGGTTCTCCGGCTTGATCTCGACGCCTTCCTTGGCCTCGATCGCCTGGTGCATGCCCTCGTTGTAGCGACGACCGGCGAGCACCCGGCCGGTGAACTCGTCGACGATCAGGACCTCACCGTCGTTGACGATGTAGTCCTTGTCCTTCTTGAACAGCTCCTTGGCCTTGACCGCGTTGTTGAGGTAGCCGACCAGCGGGGTGTTCGCGGACTCGTAGAGGTTGTCGATGCCGAGCTGGTCCTCGATCAGCGCGACACCCTCCTCGGTGATGCCGACGGTGCGCTTGCGCTCGTCGACCTCGTAGTGGATGTCCTTGGACAGCATCGGCGCGAGCCGCGCGAACTCCTGGTACCAGCGGGCGCTCTGCTCGGCCGGACCGGAGATGATCAGCGGGGTGCGGGCCTCGTCGATGAGGATCGAGTCCGCCTCGTCGACGATGGCGAAGTTGTGCCCGCGCTGGACCATGTCGGCGGTGTTCCACGCCATGTTGTCGCGCAGGTAGTCGAAGCCGAACTCGTTGTTCGTGCCGTAGGTGACGTCGCAGGCGTACTGCTCGCGGCGCTGCGCCGGGGTCATCTCCGACAGGATCACGCCCACGGTGAGACCCAGCCAGCGGTGGATGCGGCCCATGGTCTCGGAGTCGCGCTTGGCGAGGTAGTCGTTCGTGGTGACCACGTGCACGCCGTCGCCGGGCAGCGCGTTGAGGTAGACGGCCAGCGTCGAGGTCAGGGTCTTGCCCTCACCGGTGCCCATCTCGGCCACGTTGCCCATGTGCAGCGCGCCGGCACCCATCAGCTGCACGGTGAACGGGCGCTGGCCCAGCGTGCGCTGTGCGGCCTCGCGCACCGTGGCGAAGGCCTCGGGCAGCAGGTCGTCGAGCGACTCACCGTCGGCGCGGCGACGACGGAACTCGTCGGTCTTGGCGCGCAGCTGGGCGTCGGTGAGGCCCTCGAACTCGGGCTCCAGTCCGTCGATGTGCGCGGCGATCTTCGCGAGCCGCTTCACCAGCTTGGTCTCGCCGGCCCGGAGGAGTCGACTCAGGAAGGGCACTGCCGACCTCATTCACGTCGCGGTCAGGACACGGGGCCTCCCACCACGGTCTCCGCGCCGCGTCCCGGCGCCTCGGACGGCACCGGCGCGGCGCCGGCGCCGCGCGGCGGACCGACCCCGCCGACCATGGTACGGGCACCCGGGCGATGGCCCGCGCCGCGGCGGGGAGGCGTCTCCCGCCGCGGTACGGGGCACCGTCGGGCGCGGATGCTCAGCCGTCGAGCCGGATCACGCCGTAGTCGTAGCCGCGGCGGCGGTAGACGACCGAGGCACGGCCGGTCTCGCTGCAGGAGAACATGTAGAAGTCGTGGCCGACGAGCTCCATCCGCGACAGCGCCTCGTCGACGCTCATCGGCGTGGCCGGGTGGGACTTCTCGCGGACGATACGGCCGGGCCGGTACTCCGCCTCCCACTGCTCCTCGAGGCGGGCCAGCTCGTCGTCGGTCAGGGACTCGTCGTGGCTGCGCGGTGCGGGAATGGTGTCGGTCATCGGAGGAGCCGCTTCCATCAGCGCGACGGCCGAGGCGTCGGCGGCGGCGCGGGAGGCGGCGACGCGGTCGCGGCGGCTGGGCTTGCGACGGTCGTGGGAGCGGCGCAGCCGTTCGGCGAGCTTGCCGACGGCCAGGTCGAGTGCGGCGTAGAAGTCGGCGGCGGAGGCCTCGGCGCGGGCGACCGCTCCGCAGCCGCCACGTCCGGTGATCTCGACGCGCTGGCAGGACTTCTGCTGACGGCGGTTCGGCTCGTGGAAGAGCTCCACCTCCATTCCGACGATCTTGTGGTCGTGGCGCTCCAGGCGGCTCAACTTGTCCTGGACCAGGCCACGGAAGTGCTCCGGCACCTCGACGTTGCGGCCGGTGACGACGATCTCCACTCGAACATCCCTCGCTTCAGTCGTGCTGAACCCGGGACCCGACGACGGCCCCAGGGGGTGGGCTCGCGGTCGTTCCTCCTGATGTGGTAGCGGTCGGAGTTCGGCCGACGTTATCGGGAAATCTGCCTCCGGGACAGGTCGTTCGCCGACCCGTCGGGTGGACACCCTGGCGCCGACGGACGCGGTGTGCGACGACCCCGCGGCACCCGGGTGACCCACCGCCCCTGGGGTGACGCGCCCACCTCCCGATCGCGCGCCCGACGACCACAGTGGACCCCCGACAGGACCGGCACGCGACCGTCTCCGTATGTGACAGCCGTCACAATCAGCGGTTCGGTCGACGTCGCCGCGCCGAGGCGTCGGCGAGCACCACGGCGCCCACCGCGGGCAGCCCGGCCCCGGCGAGCACGGCCCCGCAGGCGCGCAGCGTCGCCCCGGAGGTCACGACGTCGTCGACCAGCAGCACCGCCTCCCCCGGGACCGCCGGAACCGGCTCGCGGCCGCGGGCCGGGTGCAGCGCCGAGGCCAGGTTCGCCGCCCGGCCCGCGCCGTCGAGCCCCACCGAGTCCCTGGCGCGGCGGTGCAGGGCCAGTACCGCGTCCGTGCGGGCCGGTAGCCCGGCCGCGGTCAGCAGCGGCACCAGCGCCCGGCACAGCCGCACCACGTGGTCACCGCCGCGGACCCGGGCCGCCGACGGCCGGGACGGTACGGGCACCAGGCGCACCGTGGTCGGGTCCGGCGTCCCGTCGGCCCGCGGCGCGAGCACCGCCGACACCGGTCCGACCAGCAGCCGGGCCAGGTCCGGCGCCAGGTCCCGCCGGCCGCGTTCCTTGTAGGCCAGCACCGCCCGGCGCAGCGGCCCGCGGTAGCGCCCGGCCGCCGCGACCCGGCCGGCGCGGGGTACCCGGACCGGCACCGGGCCCGGGGTGTCCTGCGCGCAGGCCGGGCACCAGCCCCCGCCACCGGGCGGCCCGGCACCGCAGCCGCCGCAGGTCCGGGGCAGCAGGAGGTCCAGCAGGGCGGCGGCCGGGGACGGGGCTCGGGTGGGGGTCACGGCACCGATACTCGCCCCGGCCACCGTCACCGCGGCGCCGCCGGAGCCCGCCGGAGGCGGGTTGTCCACATGCTCCGGAGTTGTCCACAGGCCAGCGGTCCGGTCACCGGGACGGCGTCAGCCGGGGTAGAACGGCTGGGTGGCCGCCCCGGTCCCGCCCACCTGCTGCCAGGCGTCGAACTCGCTGCCGGTGTAGCTCCACAGGCCGGTCCGGTCGGTCACGTACAGCGGGCGCCCCTCGGCGGCGGCCAGTGCCCGCAGCGGCGCGGTCAGGTTCGTCCCGGGGATCTGGTCCAGACGGAGCCCGTCGGCGCTCACCTCGGACATGGGGCGGTCGGAGTCGGAGGCGACCACGATCCGGTCCGCCGAGTGCCAGTCGACCGACACCACGTCGTCGAGGTCGCCGGGGCGCAGCCGGCGCAGCGGCCCGACGGCGACCTCGCCGGCCTCCAGCGGGACGATCGGGCCGACGAGCAGCGCACCGTCCGCGACGACGGCGATCCGGCCGCCCTCACGCGCCAGCGCGATGTCCCCGATCCGGCCCAGCGGCGCCAGCCTGCCCGCGTCCACCGCGCCCTCGACCGGTGGCCCGGTCCGCGGGACGAGGACCCGGCGCAGCCTGCCGTCCACGACCGCCCAGATCTCGTCGCCGGGCCCGTTCCAGCTCAGCGAGCGGACGTCCGCTCCGGACACCGGGGTGGCGGTCAGCTCGCCGCCCAGCGGGCCGGTGAGCAGCCGCTGGGTGCCCGTCGACTCCCGGGACACGACGGCGATCCGCCCGCTGCGCGCGGACGCGGCGGCCTCGGTGATGTCGAACGAGCCGTTCCCGGCCTGCCCGGCGACCGGCGAGCTGACGCCGGTCGCGCTGAGCTGGTGTACCCGGCCACCGTCGACGACGTAGGGGAAGGCGGGGGCCCGGCCCGGGCCGGCGACGAGGTCGGCCTGGTCCGCGGCGGCCACCGTCGGCCTGCCGGGGACCAGCGGCCCGCCGTCGGCCAGCAGCTCCACCCGCGGGACGCCCACCCCGCCGAGGGTCTGCGCGACCTGCGCGGCGAGCAGCTCCCGGTCCTGCACGGACAGCCCCGACACCCCGGTCAGGTCGATCGACGCGGTACCCGCCGCGGGGTCGGTGGTGGCCGACCGGATCCGGGCGGTCGCCGGGAACATCGTCACCGCGGCCCCGGCCAGACCGGTGGACGGCCCGCGCAGCAGGACGTCGACGGCGTCCATCGCGAGCTCGCCGGGACGCCCGCTGCGGATGTAGTGCCCGTCGGGGAGCAACATCCGGCGGACCGGGTCGACGAACCAGGCCTGCAGCTCCCTGTAGTACAGGCGGAAGTCCGCCAGCCGGACCATCACCCCGGGCGGCGGCCGGTCGATCCGCCAGTGCTCGCCCTCCCGGACGACCCCGACGTCGACCTCGACCCGCTGCGGCGAGGACTCGAACGCCCCGCCGGGCCCGACCGTCCCCAACCGGGTGCCCCGCACCCGCACCGTCATCCGGTCCGGGCCCGGGGTGCCGCCGTCCGGGGACACCACGGTGTCGAACCGGTCGTCCAGGACGGTCAGCGACGCCGCGTCGTCCCATCCCGACGCCGACGCCGTCAGGTAGCGGCGGGCCTGCGCGTGCCGGTCGTCGGGCGAGCCGGAACGGTAGACGAACCCGCGGACCAGGCCGAGCGGCTCGTCGTCCTCGATCGGGCCGCTCAGGTCCCGCTCGGCCGCCTGTTCGCCCTGGCGCAGCACTTGCACGTCGGACTGCTGGGGCACCGTCGCGCACCCGGCGACCACGGCGGCGACGACCGCCACGACCAGGGCCGCCCACGCGGGCCGGGCGGTCACCGGTCGCCACCCGGGTCGATGATGGCGCGCTCGGCGGGCTGCATCGGCGCGTGCTCCTCGGCCCGCAGCCGCCACAGGTCCTCCTCACGCAGCTCGCGGCCGATCCCCTGCGGCGGGGTCGGCACCGAGCTGCCGTTGCGCCGTTCCCCAGCATCCGCGGCCGGTGGGCCGAGCGGCAGCGGCGAGGCGGTGATGTGCCCGCCGACCTCGCGCGGCAGGGTCAGCCGGAACGCCGAGCCGTTGCCCGGCTCCCCCCAGGCCTGCAGCCAGCCGCCGTGCAGCCGGGCGTCCTCGATGCTGATCGACAGCCCGAGGCCGGTGCCGCCGCTGCGCCGGGCCCGCGACTCCTCGGCCCGCCAGAACCGGTTGAACACCAGGTCGGCCTCGCCGGGGCGCAGCCCGACGCCGTGGTCGCGCACGACCACGGCGACCGCGGCGTGGTCACCGGCCACCGTCACCTCCACCGGGCGGCCCTCGCCGTGGTCGATCGCGTTCGCGACGAGGTTGCGCACGATGCGCTCCACCCGGCGCGGGTCGGCCTCGATCAGCTCGCCGGCCGGCAGGTCCAGGACGAGGTCGGTGCCGGCGTCGGTGGCGATGCCGCGCACCGCGTCGGTCGCCCGCCGCACCACCGCGGACAGGTCGACCCGTTCGGCACCCAGCTCGGCCACGCCGGCGTCGAGCCGGGAGATCTCCAGCAGGTCGGCGAGCAGCTCCTCGAACCGGTCCAGCTCGGTGACCAGCAGCTCGGAGCTGCGGCGCAGCGCCGGGAGCAGCTCGTCGCGGGAGGCGTAGAGGACGTCGGCGGCCATCCGCACGGTGGTCAGCGGCGTGCGCAGCTCGTGACTCACGTCGGAGGTGAACCGCCGCTGCAACGCACCGAACTCCTCGAGCTGGGCGATCTGCGCGGCGAGGCTGCCCGCCATCTCGTTGTAGGACTCGGCGAGCCGGGCGACCTCGTCCTCGCCGCGGACGGCCATCCGCTCGTCCAGGTGTCCCCCCGCGAAGCGTTCGGCGACGTCGGCGGCGTGCCGGATCGGACGCACGACCTGCCGGGTGACGAGGCTGGCGATCGCGGCCAGCAGCACCAGCAGCACCAGCCCGCCGACGATCAGCGTGCTCTGCACCAGCCCGAGCGTCAGCTGCTCACCGTTGAGCGGGAACAGCAGGTAGAACTGCATCTCCCGGCCCGCGGTGGCGATCTTCTGCCCGATGACGAGGTTCGGGACGCCATCCACGGTCGTGTACTGGCGGTTCAGGCTGTCCAGCGACCCGCGGGCGGTGATGTCCTGCTGGCGCGCGGTGATCTGGCCGACGTCGCCCGCGGACACCTCCGGCCCGTTCGCCGATCCCGTGGTCAGCGCGGCGCTGAACTCCCCCGCCGACCCGGCCCGCCCGGGACCGGTGGTGTCGGTCAGCCGCTCCAGGGCGCTGTCCAGGGTCTCCTGCACGCCCTCGCGGTCCGGGTCGACGCTCGCCAGCTGCCCCTCCAGGACCTGCCGGTTCGCGTCCGACTGGGAGATCGCGGCGTCGAGCTTGCTCTGCAGCAGCCGTTCGGCGATCTCGCTCTGCAGCACCAGACCGAGCACCAGCACCACCGCCGACGACAGCGCCAGCGTCGAGGTGACCACCCGCAGCTGCAGCGACCGCCGCCAGGCCGCGGCGGTGAGCGCGCCCAGCTCGTGCGCCTGCACCCGCAGCGGGCCCAGCACGCGGGCGACCCGCCGGGCGCCGGGCAGCCGGGCCAGCCGGGTGCGGAGTCCGCGGCGGCCGGTCACCACGGCCGGTGCACCACCCACGGCGCGCCGGTCACGGAGGACCGGCCTTGTACCCCACCCCGCGGACGGTCAGGACCACCTCGGGGCGCTCCGGGTCGCGCTCGACCTTCGACCGGAGCCGCTGCACGTGCACGTTCACCAGCCGGGTGTCCGCCGCGTGCCGGTAGCCCCACACCTGCTCCAGCAGGACCTCGCGGGTGAACACCTGGCGCGGCTTGCGGGCCAGCGCCACCAGCAGGTCGAACTCCAGCGGGGTCAGCGCGATCGGCCGGCCCTCCCGGGTGACCTGGTGCGCGGGCACGTCGATGTCGATCTCGCCGATGGACAGCTGCTCGGCGGGCTCGGCGTCGTTGCGGCGGACCCTGGCCCGGATCCGCGCGACGAGCTCCTTGGGCTTGAACGGCTTCACGACGTAGTCGTCGGCACCGGACTCCAGGCCGAGCACGACGTCGACGGTGTCGCTCTTGGCCGTCAGCATGACGATCGGGACGCCGGACTCCGCCCGGATCGCCCGGCACACGTCGATGCCGTTCATGCCGGGCAGCATCAGGTCGAGCAGCACCACGTCCGGCTGGGTGTCCCGGACGGCGGGCAGCGCCCGCGTGCCGTCGGACACGACCGCTGTCTCGAACCCCTCGCCCCGCAGCACGATGGTGAGCATCTCGGCCAGGGCCGGGTCGTCGTCGACCACCAGTACGCGCGACTTCATGGACCCCACTATCCCAGTCGTCCGGTCAGGCCCCGTGCAGCAGGGCGGGAACCAGCGCCGATGGGGTGACGGCGGGGTCGTCGAGCACCGTCCACGGGCTCAGCCACGACCCGGCCGCGAGGGCCCGGTAGACGGCGTCGGTGCGGGCCTGCAGGCCGTCGTCGCTCTCGTAGGCGTCGCGGGCGCGGGCGGCGTCGGCGGCCGCCCGCGCCCGGGCGCGCTCGGCCGCGACCTCGCGCGGCGGGGCGAGCAGCAGCTGGTGGTCCGGGACCGGCAGGCCGAACCGGTCCATCTCCAGCGCCCGGACCCAGGCGACGACCTCGCCCGCGGCGTCCTGCCCGAGCCGGGCGGCGCTGTAGGCCGCGTTGGAGGCGACGTAGCGGTCGACGAGCACCACGTCGTGGGCGGCGAGCGCGTCGCGCAGGCCGGGGGCGGCCGCCCGCCGGTCGAGTGCGAACAGCACGGCCATCGCGTGCACCGAGGAGGCCAGGTCGCCCATCCGTCCGTAGAGCGCGTCGCGGGCCAGCTCCGCGTGCACGTCGTCGGCGTACCGGGGGAAGGCCAGCGTGGCGACCGAGGCGCCGCGCCCGCCCAGCTCGGCGACCAGCGCCGTGGTGAACGTGTGTTTGCCCGCGCCGTCGAGCCCCTCGACGACCACCAGTCTCCCCACGGCGGTCGAGCCTAGGGGTCAGGCGCCCAGGGTCGAGACCGTGGGCCAGCTCGTCGCGAAACCGGGGTGCAGCTCCAGCTCGCCCAGCCGGTCGGTACGCACCCAGCGCAGCTCGGTGCTCTCCGCGCCCCGTACTCGGACCGGCGGCGCGTCCGGTGTCCGCACGACGACGGTGGTGTAGCTCCAGCCGCCGTGGTCGTCGACGAACTCCCGCACCGGTGCCAGCCCGGCGACGTCGAGCGTGCTCTCCTCGGCCGCCTCGCGCAGCGCCGCCTGCACCGCGGACTCCCCCCGGTCCCGGGCACCGCCGGGGATCCCCCAGGTGCCGCCGTGGTGGCTCCAGGACGCCCGGTGCTGCAGCAGCACCCGGTCGACGCCCACCGGGTCGGCGTCGTCGTGGTGCCGCACGAGCAGCCCGGCCGCGCCGAACAGGCCCCAGTGCCGGTGCCCCAGGGCGCAGTGGACCCAGCCGTCACCCGACCCGGCCTCGATCGTCATCTCGACGGTGACCTCCTGGTACGCCGACGGCGCGGCGGCCCGGGAAGGGGCCGCCGCGCCGTCGGAGCGAGAAAACTGTACCGATGCGCGATCCGCGAGCTACTCGCTCAGTACCGATGCGCGATCCGCGAGCTACTCGCTCAGTACCGGTAGTGCTCGGGCTTGTACGGGCCCTCGACGTCCACGCCGATGTACTCGGCCTGGTCCTTGCTGAGCTTGGTCAGCTCACCACCGAGTGCCTGCACGTGGATCCGCGCGACCTTCTCGTCCAGGTGCTTCGGCAGCCGGTAGACGTCGTTGTTGTACTCCTCGTGCTTGGTGAACAGCTCGATCTGGGCGATCACCTGGTTGGAGAAGCTGTTGGACATCACGAACGAGGGGTGACCGGTCGCGTTGCCCAGGTTCATCAGCCGGCCCTCGGACAGCACGATGATGGAGTGCCCGTCCGGGAAGCTCCACTCGTCGACCTGGGGCTTGATGTTGATCTTCTTGATGCCCTCGACGCGGGACAGGCCCGCCATGTCGATCTCGTTGTCGAAGTGACCGACGTTGGCGACGATCGCCTGGTGCTTCATGCGCTTCATCAGGTCGACCGTGACGATGTCCTTGTTGCCCGTCGCGGTCACCACGATGTCGGCCTTCTCGATGACGTTCTCGAGGGTGTTGACCTCGTGGCCCTCGAGCAGCGCCTGCAGCGCGCAGATCGGGTCGACCTCGGCGACGATGACGCGCGCGCCCTGGCCGGCGAGCGCCTCGACCGAGCCCTTGCCGGTGTCGCCGTAGGCCGCGACGACCGCGACCTTGCCGCCGAGCAGCACGTCGGTGGCCCGGTTGAGGCCGTCGACCAGCGAGTGGCGGATGCCGTACTTGTTGTCGAACTTCGACTTGGTGACCGAGTCGTTGACGTTGATCGCCGGGAAGAGCAGCTCGCCGCGCTCGGCCAGCTGGTACAGCCGGTTGACGCCGGTGGTGGTCTCCTCGGTGACGCCGCGGATGTCGGAGTTGATCGTCGTCCAGCGCTGCGGGTCCTCGGCGAGGCTGCGGCGCAGGGTGTCGAACACGACCCGCTCCTCGTCGGAGACCGACAGGTCGTCGTCGGCGAAGCTCGGAACGACGCCGGTCTTCTCGAACTCGACGCCCTTGTGCACGAGCAGGGTGGCGTCGCCGCCGTCGTCGAGGATCATGTTCGGGCCGACGACGTTGCCGTCGGCGTCACGGAACTTGAACAGCTGCTCGGTGCACCACCAGTAGTCCTCCAGCGACTCGCCCTTCCAGGCGAACACCGGGACGCCCTTGGGCTCCTCGGGGGTGCCGTGCGGGCCGACGACGGTCGCGGCGGCCGCGTAGTCCTGGGTGGAGAAGATGTTGCAGGACACCCAGCGGACGTCGGCGCCGAGCGCGACGAGGGTCTCGATGAGGACCGCGGTCTGGGTGGTCATGTGCAGGGACCCGGCGATCCGGGCGCCCGACAGCGGCTTCGACTCGCCGTACTCCCGGCGCAGGTCCATCAGGCCCGGCATCTCGTTCTCGGCGAGCCGGATGTCCTTGCGGCCGTACTCCGCCTCGGAGATGTCGGCGATCGCGAAGTCCAGGCCGCCGGCGTGCTGCAGCTTCGGGTGATCGGTCATGGGGTGGGTGCGCCTCCTCAGGCGATCGAGTCGTACTCGTCGGCACGACGGGTGCGGTCCGACGGCGAGGAGGAGCGACGTGCACGGGGCACGGCGTCCTCCCTCCTCGTCGGAGACAGGCGCCCTTTCTCGTCCGTGCCGGCCGGGCCCGAGCGTGGCGGACGGACCGGTGACCGGTCACGGCCGCTGCAGCGCCTCTCGGCGCCCGGCGATGTCGCGACCTCCATGGTCGCGAGCCGGTGCGGGGGTGTCAACTCATGCGTGATCAGCCCGTCAGGTGCTCGGCGAGCAGCCCGCTCGCCGCGACCTCGCGGCCGTGGGCGGCCAGCAGCCCGGCCGGGGCCAGCACGGACTCGCTGTCGACCCGCACCTCCGCCCGGGCCAGCAACGGGGCCAGGACGGCGTCGTGGCGCACCGTGCGGGCCGCGGCGGCCAGCCCGGCCGCGTCGCGCTGGCGGAACACGCCCCCGGTGAGGACGACGAGACCGAACTCACCTGCGTCGACGGGGGTGTCCGGGCCGGGCTCGGGCTGCGCGGGGTCGGCGAGGACGCCGGTGTGGCGCAGGTGCCTGCGCAGCGCGACCACCGCGGCGATCGCCGCCAGCCTGCGGTCCTCGGCCGCCGCGCCCCGGTCGGCGGGCACGGTGGCCCGCGACTCCTGCAGCGTGGCGACGGCCGGGCCGAGCAGGTCGGCCTCGACCGGGTCGACGATGCCCTCGGTCTGGGCCTCCGTCAGGACGCCGACGGCGCCGTCGCGCACCCCGAGGTCACCCTCCACGGTCGCGGCCGCCGGACCGGAGCCGGGGCCGTGGCGGTGCACGTCGGTGGTCGCCGAGCCGACGTCGACGACGAGCACCCCGGTCCCGGTCAGCCGGGCCAGCACCCCGGCCCCGTCGCCGACGGCGGCGTGCGTGCCGGACCGGACCAGCGCGCCGAACCGGCCGGTGCCCGACCCCAGGACGTGCCGGGCGTAGAGCGCGGCGACGGCGTCCCGCGCGGGTCCGGCGACGATCGTGCCCGGCTGCGGCGTGACGTTGGGGCAGGTCGTCACGGCCCGCCCGCCGGCCAGCAGCAGGCCGAGCGCGTCGGCGCGGGCGTCCTCGCCGACCGAGAGCAGCACCGGCCAGTGCCCGCGGGTGCGGGCCAGCCTGCCCGCGTTGTGCAGCAGCACCGCCGGGTCGGCCCCGTCGGCCCCGCCGAGCAGCAGCACCGCCCCGGGACGACGGCTCGACAGCTCCAGCACCGCGTCGGGCTCCAGCGGACCGGGGTGCACCCCGACCACCCGAGCCCCCGCGGAGCGGCAGACCCGGTGCCCGGCCTCGGTCGCGGTCAACGTCTCGGCCCCGACCACGGCCAGGCGCAGGGCCCCGCCGGCCGAGGAGCAGGCCAGCACCCGCGGCGCGGCACGCCTGCGCCGGCCCGCGGCGGCCGCGGCGGCGGCGACCGCCGCGTCGACCCCGGTGAGCACGTCGGGGGTGGTCGGGTGCTCGGCGAATCCCGCCGGGGTCCCGTCGGGCAGCACCAGCACGGCCTTGGTCCAGCAGGAGCCGACGTCGAGGCAGACCGCAGGCGTGTGCGGGTCGTCCGGCGACGCGTCGGTCATGGAGGGCGAGCGTACTGCGGCCGGGCGGTTACAGGGAGTGGTCCGGGGAAGATCGGTTGCGACGCGCACGTGGCCGAGAGGTGGGTGCCCCGGCCCCACGATCGACACCATGATCAGCAGTACCTGAGCGCTGCCGCGGTCCGGCCGGACAGCGCTCAGGTACTGATCGACTGCGTCTCGGATCGACTACTGCTCGGACTGCTGCGGGGCCTTGCGTCCGCGGGACTCGGCGGCGATCTCGGCCAGGGACTGGCCGGTGGCCAGCCGCGAGCGCCTGCGGCCGTAGACGAAGTACAGGACCGCACCCAGCGCCATCCAGCCGAAGAACCGGATCCAGGTGTCGGCCGGCAGGAACAGCGCCACGCCGAAGCAGGCCACCGCCGACACGATCGGCAGCACCGGCATGAACGGCACCCTGAACGTGCGGGGCAGGTCCGGGCGGCGCTTGCGGAGCACGATCACGCCGATCGAGACGAGCACGAACGCGGCCAGGGTGCCGATGTTGACCAGCTGGCCCAGCTCGGTGAGCTCCAGGAAGCCGCCCATCAGGGCCGCCGAGACGCCGGTGATGATCGTCAGCCGGTACGGGGTGCGGAACCGCGGGTGCACCCGGGCCAGCCACGGCGGCAGCAGCCGGTCGCGGCTCATCGCGAACGCGACGCGGGTCTGGCCGAGCATCAGCGTCATGATCACGACGGTGAGGCCGATCAGGATGCCGAAGGAGATGATGAACTCCGCCGCGGGCAGCCCGGTCGCGGCCATCGCCGCCGCGGCCGGCGCCTCCACCCCGAGCTGCCCGTAGGGCAGGATCCCGGTGTAGACCAGCGACACGATGATGTAGAGCAGGGTCGCGATGGTCAGCGAGGCGATGATGCCGATCGGCATCGTGCGCTGCGGCTCCCGTACCTCCTCCGACAGCGTCGCGACGATGTCGAAGCCCAGGTAGGCGAAGAAGACCAGCGCGGCGGCGGTGAAGACGCCGGTCAGGCCGAACGCCGTATCGATGCCGAACAGGTCCATGATCAGCGGGGTGCCCGCCGCGGTGGAGTAGTCGGCCGGCCGGGCCTCCGGGACGAACGGGATCCAGTTCTCGCCCGAGACAAAGAAGACACCGATGCCGATGATCCCGGCGACGATCACGAGCTTGAGCGTGGTGACCGTGGCGTTGACCCAGGCCGACAGCTTGATGCCGACGATCAGCACGGCCATCATCAGCAGCGCGATGAACACCGCGGGCAGGTCGACGATCCCGCCGCCGCCGGGCCCGGCCGAGACGGCGTCGGGCACCGGGAGCCCGATGCTCGCCATCACCGTGTCGAAGTAGCCGCCCCAGCCCTTCGACACCGTGGCCGCGCCGAGGGTGAACTCCAGGACGAGGTCCCAGCCGATCATCCAGGCGATGAACTCGCCCATCGAGGCGTAGGAGAACGTGTACGCGCTGCCCGCCACCGGGACGGTGGAGGCGAACTCGGCGTAGCAGAGCGCCGCGAGCGCGCACACGATCCCGCTGATGAGGAACGAGAGGGACACCGCGGGACCCGAGTAGAGCGCCGCCGCCTCCCCTGCCAGCACGAACACGCCGGTGCCGATCAGGACACCGATCCCCATGATCGTCAGCTGGACCGGGCCGAGGGCCTTCTTGAGCTGGAACTCCGGTTCCTCGGTGTCCCGGATCGCCTGCTCGACCGATTTCGTACGAAAGATCCCACTGTTCGGGCTTCTGGCCGTCATGGCGGAAAAGATACGGAAAGTCCGTTTGATGCGGAACGGCGGCGCCCCCGGTCCGGGTGCGCCGCCGTCGTGGAGCGGGTCGGGTCAGTCCGAGGACGACGCCTGGGCGGGCAGGTCGCCGCGCTCGCGACGACCGAGGATCGAGTTCTTCCGCGAGTAGGCGAAGTACACGACCACACCGATGACCATCCAGATGATGAACCGCAGCCAGGTCTCGACCGACAGGTTCAGCATCAGCCAGACGCAGGCGAGCACGGCCAGGATCGGCACGAGCGGCACCAGCGGGGTACGGAAGCCGCGCGGCAGGTCCGGCCGGGTCCGGCGCAGGACCACCACGCCGATCGAGACCAGCACGAACGCGAACAGCGTGCCGATGTTGACCATCTGCTCGAGGTCCTGGGCCGGGAAGAACGTCGCGACCAGGGCGATGACGACGCCGATCAGCCAGGTGGCGCGCCCCGGGGTGCCGAAGCGGTTCGTCTTCGCCAGCGCGGTCGGCAGCAGCCCGTCGCGCGACATCGCGAAGATGACGCGGATCTGGCCGAGCATCAGCACCATGACGACCGTGGTGAGACCGAGCAGCGCACCGATGGCGATGATCGTCGCCGCCCAGTTGATGCCCAGCGAGGCGAAGGCGGTGGCCAGCGTGGCGCGGGTGCCGTCGGGCTTCGTGGCCAGGTCGGTGTAGGGCACCATGCCGGTGATCACGAGCGCGACGGCGACGTAGAGCACGGTGACGATCGCGAGCGAGCCGAGGATGCCGCGCGGCAGCGCCTTGGACGGGTTCTTCGTCTCCTCCGCGGTCGTGGCGACGGCGTCGAAGCCGATGAAGGCGAAGAACACGATCGCGGCGGCGGCGAACACCCCGTAGACGCCGAAGACGCTCGACGAGGCGCCCCCGAAGAACGACAGCAGCGACTGCTGGATGCCGGTGCCGGTGTCGACGCTGCCGGGCGTGGGCTCCGGGACGAACGGGGTGTAGTTCGCCGCGTTGATGAAGAAGGCACCCAGGATGATCACGAACAGCACGATCGCGACCTTGATCGTGGTGATCACCAGGCTGACCCGGCTGGACAGCTTCGTGCCGCGGTAGAGCAGGAACGCCAGGACGACGACGAGCAGCAGCGCGCCCCAGTCGAAGGAGAAGAAGCTCCCCAGCTCGAACGAGGTCGACACCTCGATGCCGAGCAGGCCGAGGGTCTGGGCGAGGTACTCCGACCAGCCCTTCGAGACGTAGGCCGAGCCGACAGCGAACTCCAGCACCAGGTCCCAGCCGATGATCCAGGCGATGAACTCGCCCAGGGTGGCGTAGGAGAAGGTGTAGGCGCTGCCGGCGACCGGCACCGTCGAGGCGAACTCCGCGTAGCAGAGCGCGGCCAGACCGCAGGCGACCGCCGCCAGCACGAACGACAGCGACACCGCGGGTCCCGCGATGTTGCCGGCCGTGCTGGCGGCCAGGGTGAAGATGCCGGCGCCGATGACCACCGCGACTCCGAAGACGATCAGGTCGATCGTCCCGAGGTCCTTTTTCAGCCGGGTGTCCGGTTCGTCGGTGTCCCGGATGGATTGCTCGACCGTCTTGGTGCGGAACATGCCGCCACCACGGCTCGTGACCGTCATGGCCGGTGAAACTACGACCGCGTTGCGGCCTGCGTCACGAATCCGGGGCCGGATTTAAGGTCACGATGGTGTTGCGCCGTCGAACCGGTCCCGGTCAGACGGTGCCGTACGGCAGCCCGTGGGCCTGCGCGACCTCGTGCGACAGCAGCCTCCCGGCGTGGGTCGACAGGCCGGCGGCCAGGTGCGGGTCGGCCTCGGTCGCGGCCCGCCAGCCCCGGTCGGCCAGGCGCAGCACGTGCGGCATCGTGGCATTGGTCAGCGCGCGGGTCGAGGTGTGCGGCACGGCGCCGGGCATGTTCGCGACGCAGTAGAAGATCGTGTCGTGCACCTGGTAGGTCGGATCGGCGTGGGTGGTCGGCCGCGAGTCCTCGAAGCATCCGCCCTGGTCGATCGCGATGTCGACGAGCACGGCACCGGGCCGCATCTGGGAGACGAGCTCGTTCGACACCAGGGTCGGCGCCTTGGCCCCGGGCAGCAGGACCGCGCCGATCACGAGGTCGGCGGTGGTCACCGCCTCGCGCACGGACAGCGCGGTGGAGTACTGGGTGCGCACGGCCCCGCCGTACTGCTCGTCGATCGCGCGGAGCTTGTCGACGTCGACGTCGAGCACGGTCACCTTCGCCCGCATGCCGGCGGCGATGGCGATGGCGTTCGCCCCCGCGACACCGGCCCCGAGCACGACGACCTCGGCGCCCGGGGCGCCCGGGACGCCGCCCAGGAGCATGCCGCGCCCGCCGGCCGAGCGCATGAGGTGGTAGCCGCCGGCCTGCGGGGCGAGCCGGCCCGCGACCTCGCTCATCGGGGCGAGCAACGGCAGCCGGCCGCGGGAGTCGGTGACGGTCTCGTAGGCGATGGAGGTCGTCCCAGCCGACAGCAGCGCGTCGGTGCAGGCACGCGACGCGGCCAGGTGCAGGTAGGTGAACAGCGTCAGGTCGGGCCGGAGGAAGCCGTACTCGGACTCGATGGGCTCCTTCACCTTGAGCAGCAGCTCGGCCGACCCCCACACCTCGGCGGTGTCGGACACGATGTGCGCCCCGGCCTCCTTGAAGTCCGCGTCGGAGATCGCGGACCCGGCGCCGGCGTCGTGCTCGACGACGACCTCGTGCCCCCGCCCGACGAGCTCGTGCACCCCGGCGGGCGTGAGCGCCACCCGGAACTCGTTGTCCTTGGTCTCCTTCGGCACTGCGACGCGCATGTCCTTCTCCTCCGCTCGGGGCCCTGTCCTGCATCAATGGTGAAGAAACATCGATAAGCTGCCAACAGAACTGAGCAAGATTCTCTGAGGTGACTGATGAACGACGATCCTTCGTCGACGCCGCGGAAGAGGCCGCCGTCGTCGAACCCTGTTCGGCTCGACGGGGTCGACCGCGCCCTGCTGCGCCAGCTGGAGCGGGATGCCCGGACGCCGAACAACTCACTCGCGGCGGGGGCGGGAATCGCCCCGTCGACGTGCCTGGGCCGGGTCCGGGCACTCCGCGAGAGCGGGGTGATCCGCGGGTACCACGCCGACGTCGACCCGGCGGCGACCGGCCACCCCCTGCAGGCGATGATCTCGGTCCGTCTGCAGTCCGACGCCCGCGACCGGCTCGCCGAGTTCGTGACCCGGGTGTCCCGCCGCCCCGAGGTCCGCGACGTGTACTTCCTCGCCGGCGAGGACGACTACATGATCCGGGTCGCGACCGCCGACACCGTGGCACTGCGCGACCTGGTCGGCACGCTCAACGCCTGGGCCGAGGTCGCGGGCACCCGCACGTCACTGATCTTCGAGCACCACCGGGCGCCCGACACCTACTGAGCAGCGTCACCACCTGAGCCGCGTCTCCTACCGAGCTGCGTCTCCTACCGAGCCGCGTCTCCTACCGAGCCGCGTCGTAGCCGTGGCGGATCAGCGCGAACGCGGCGTCGAGGTGCTCGCGGGCCCGACCGGCCTGCTCACGCAGCAGCGGCGGGATCCCGACGACGACGTGCGCGAGCACCCGGTCTGCCGGTGACGGTTCGTCCCGACCTGCGTCGCGGGCCAGCTCCGCCGCGAGCGCGGCCTCGTGGCGGGCCCACATCCGTCGCGCGTGGTCGCGCAGGCTCGGCGCCGCATCGATGATCCTGCGGAAGCGCTCCAGCTCCTCCGAGCCCGGCCGCCGGTCCGACGGCGGCCCGTCGACGCGCCGGAGCAGCCAGGCCTGCAGCCCGTCGACGACGTCGGTCCCCGGCGCACGGTCGCGCACCGCGGCGACCAGCTCGGCCTCCTGCGCCCCGTCCTCGTCGAACAGCAGCGCCTCCTTGCTGCCGAAGTGCTTGAACAGCGTGGTGACCGAGACGTCCGCGGCCTCGGCGACCTCGTCGACGGTCACCTCGTCGAAGCCCCGGTCGAGGAACAGCCGCAGTGCGGCGTCCGCGATGCCCTGGCGGGTGGCGGCCTTCTTGCGTTCGCGGCGTCCGGGCGTGGTCACGACGACAGGTTAGCGCAGTCACTCTGTAAGTGAAGTGACTACACTTTTGTAGTCGCTTCATCTACAGTCGGCGTCATGACCGACACCAGCAGCACCGCACCGCACGTCCTCGTCGCCGGGGCCGGCCCCGGCGGCCTGACCCTCGCCCGCGTCCTGCAGCGCCACGACATCGCCGTCACCGTCCTCGAGCGCGAGACCGACATCGCCACCCGCGACCAGGGCGGCACCCTGGACATGCAGCGCGACAGCGGACAGATCGCGCTCGACGCCGCCGGCCTGCTCGAGGAGTTCCTGCGCATCTCCCGGCCCGAGGGTCAGGACATGCGGATGCTCGCCCTCGACGGGACCGTCCTGCTCGACGAGCGCGCCGCGCCCGGCGAGACGTTCAACCCCGAGATCGACCGCGGCGACCTGCGCACCCTGCTCCTCGGGTCGCTCGGCCCCGGCACGGTGCGCTGGGGCGCCCGGCTCGACCACGTCGAACACCGCGACGACGGACGACTCGACGCCGTACTCGACGGGGAGCCTGGCAGCGACCGGATCACCGCGGACCTCGTCGTCGGGGCGGACGGGGCACGTTCCCGGGTCCGCCCGCTGCTGTCGGACGCGACGCCGTCCTACGCCGGGGTCACGTTCGTCGAGCTGCGGGTCACGCCGTCGGCGTTCCCCGGGCTCGACGACCTGGTCGGCCGCGGCTCCATGAGCGCCCGCGCCACCGGCCGGGCGCTGTTCTGCCAGCGGCTCGCCGACGGCTCCGCCCGCGTGTACGCCGGGTTCCGCCGGGAGCGCGGGTGGGCCGCCGCGCACGGGCTCGGCAGCACCGGCGGGGTGCTCGACGACCCGGCGGCCGCCCGCGCCGTGCTGCTCGACGCGTTCGGCGACGCCGCCCCCGAACTGCGGGAGCTCATCGTCCGCTGCGACGACCGGATCATCGACCGGCCGCTGGAGATGCTGCCGGTCGGGCACCGGTGGGAGCCGGTCCCGGGCATCACCCTGATCGGCGACGCCGCCCACCTGATGTCGCCGTTCTCCGGGCAGGGCGCCAACTCCGCCATGCTCGACGCCGCCGACCTGGCCCGGGAGATCGCCGCCACCCCGGACGACCTCGTCGCGGCGGTCACCCGCTACGAGGCGACCATGTTCCCGCGGGCCGAGGCCAACGCCGCCGCGGCGGCGCAGGGGCTGGAGCGCTTCTTCTCCGCGGCCGCCGCCGCGGACCCGGTGGCGGCGTTCGCCGAGGTGGCAGCGGCCGTCGCCGCGGCAGCCGAGGGGGACCGGGCCCGCCGCGGATGAGCCGCCGGTGCGACAGCGCTGCCCGCGAGTGCGGGCGCGGTTACAGGGCGTCGCCCGCCAGGAAGACGGTGGCGCCGTGCTCGCCGGTGGTCAGGACGGCGCCGCTGTCGGTCGCGGAGAGGAACACCGCGCGGCCGCGGGGCAGCTCGACGCTGCCACCGTCGGCGTCGACCGCGGCGTCACCGTCGACGCACAGCAGGATGCGGGCGCCGGTGCCGGGCACGTCGAGCTTGTCCCGGCCGTCGGTGACCGCACGGCGGAGCAGGAACTCCTCCACCGGCACGTCGTAGCGCTGCCAGCCGTCGGCGCCCGGGTCGGGGACCGGGGTGCGGACCGGGGGCGGCGGGGCGGTGAAGTCGAGGACCCGCAGCAGCTCCGGCACGTCGACGTGCTTGGGCGTCAGGCCGCCGCGCAGCACGTTGTCGGAGTTGGCCATCACCTCGATGCCCGCCCCGGACAGGTAGGCGTGCAGGTTCCCGGCCGGCAGGTACAGCGCCTCGCCGGGGGCCAGGGTGATCCGGTTGAGCAGCAGCGCGGCGAGCACGCCCGCGTCGTCGGGGTAGCGCTCGGACAGGTCGAGCGTGGTCTTCGCCTCGCCGGTCCACTCCGGGGCCGTGCCGCGCTCCAGCAGCCTGATCGCGCCGTCCTGCAGGGCCGGGACGAGCCCGTCGAGCACCGACTGGGGCAGCGTGATCCAGGTGGTGAACAGTGCGCGCAGCCCGTCCGGGCACGGCTGACCGGCGAGCAGCTCGGTGTAGGTGGCGAGCTCGGGGACGTCGAGGGCGCGCAGCAGCTCCACCGTGCGGGCCGGCTCACGGAACCCGACCAGCGCCACGAACTCGGTCAGCGCGCAGATCAGCTCCGGCTTGTGATGGGCGTCGCGGTAGTTGCGGTCCGGCGCGTCCACCGCGATCCCCGCGGCGTTCTCCCGCTCCCAGCCCTCGCGGGCCTGCTCCAGGCTCGGGTGGGCCTGCAGGCTCAGCGGCTCCTCGGCCGCCAGCACCTTCAGCAGGAACGGCAGCCGCCCTTCCCAGCGGTCGCGTCCCGGGCCGAGCGCGGCGACCGGGTCCGCGGCGATGAGCTCGTGCAGCGGGCGGGTGCCCCCGGCGACCGTCGACGGGGCGGCCGGGTGCGCGCCCAGCCACAGCTCCGCCTGCGGGTGCGGTGACGGGACGGGCTCGCCGAGCAGCTCGGCGATGACCGTCCGCGAACCCCAGGCGTAGGTGCGGATCGGGTTCTCCAGCAGTTCCACGGGTCTCCCGGTGTCAGGTGCGCGGGGGTCAGGTGATCAGGGTGGCGCCGGTCGCCAGGCCGAGGTACACGGCGGCGATGTCGGCACGCAGGGCGAGGACGCCGGCACGCAGCAGCGCCGCGTCGCGGGTGCCCCGCGGGATCTCGTCGACCGGGTGCGCCAGGTCGGCGTTCGGCCACTCCCGGCCGAGTACCCGGCGGCTCACCGCCTGCGGGTCCTCCTCGCCCGTGCCGAGCAGCACCAGGCGCGGCGGCGGCGCGTCGCCACCGGGGGCCGGGTCGTCGAACGGGTCGTGGAAGATGTCGCCCCCGCCCCGCTCGGACAGGTCGACGGCGACGCGCAGCCCGGCCAGGGTGCCGGCCTGCGCGAGCCCGTCGGCGTGCGCGACGACACCGGCGTGGGTGGCCAGCGCCAGCGCGCCGTGCCGGGCCACCGCGGCGGCGGCCGGGTCCACCCCCCACAGCAGCGGGGTCCGCTCGGCCAGCCGCAGCGCGAGCGCCTTCGCCGGGTTCACGAACGGCTCGTGCGCGGGCTGGCAGCGCTCGGCCTCGGCGTCGAGCGCGTCGGCCAGCGCCTCGAGCCGGGCCGGGACCTCCTCGCTGCGCATCCCGGGCAGCAGGTCCAGCTCGGCGACGGCAACCAGCGCGACCGTCAGCGCCTGGGCGAACCCGAGGCCCTCGGGCAGCGGGATGCGCGGCTCGACCAGCCGGGCGCGCCCGGCGCCCGCCTGGGCGACCGGCCCGGAGTCCGGCGCGGAGAGCACGACCTCGGCACCGCGGTGCACCGCGACGGAGACCGACTCGGCCAGCTCGGGGTCGGTGGGGTCCGTGGAGTGCGCGACGACGACGTCCAGCGGCCCGATCCAGCCCGGCATCCGCTCGGCGACCACGACCGGAACCGGACAGCGGTCGGTGAGCAGGGCCGTGACGAGGTCGGCCACCGCCCCGGAGACGCCGGGCCGGCGCAGCAGCACCAGCGCGCGGGGACGGTGCCCGCGCAGCCGGTCCAGACCGGCCTGGCCCGCGGTGTACAACGCGGACCGGACCTGGGCGCCCGCGGTCGCGGCGGCCCGCAGGACGCCCGTGGTGTCCCGCGCCGCCAGCTCCTCGGGATCGGCCAGCAGCGTGTCGTCGAGCACCCCGTTCACCCGTCGTCCCGTCCGTCCCCCGCCGGCCCGGTACCGGGCAGCGCCTCGTCGAGGAGCAGCACCGGGATCCCGTCGGTCACCGGGAACGCGCGACTGCACGCCGTGCAGGTCAGCCGGTCCTCACCCGGGGTCAGGACCGCGTGCGCGTCGCACGGGCAGGCCAGGATCTCCAGCAGCTGGGGGTCGAGCTGTAGGGCCACGGTTCTCCTCGTCGTCATCTCGCGCTCTCGATGCTGCCACCCGGTACCGACACTCCGCGGCAGCCGACCGGGTACGGACGCCGTCACCGCAGGTGTGCGGGGTCGTGCGATCAGGCGCGCACGACCGCCAGCACCTCGTCGACCAGGGCACGGACGGCCGCAGCGTCCGCCGCCTCGACGTTGAGCCGCAGCAGCGGCTCGGTGTTCGAGGCCCGCAGGTTGAACCACGAGCCGTCCGGCAGCGAGACGGTCAGCCCGTCCAGCCGGTCGAGCTCGACCCCGTCGCGCGCGCCGAAGACGCGCTCGATCTCGGCGACCCGCGCCGCCTGGTCCTCGACCGTCGAGTTGATCTCGCCGGAGGCGGCGTAGCGGTCGTAGTCGGCCATCAGCCCGGACACCGTCGCGCCGTCGGCCGCCGCCCGGTGCTCGCCGAGCGCGGCCAGCAGGTGCAGCGCTGCGAGCATCCCGGAGTCGGCCTTCCAGAAGTCGCGGAAGTAGTAGTGCGCGGAGTGCTCGCCGCCGAACACCGCGCCGGTCTCGGCCATCGTCTGCTTGATGAACGAGTGCCCCACCCGGGTGCGGACCGCGCGGCCGCCGTGCTCGGCGACCAGCTCGGGGACCGCCCGCGAGGTGATCAGGTTGTGGATCACGACGACGTCGGACTCCCCCGCCGCGTGCGCCCTGGCGAGCTCACGGGCCGCGACCAGACCGGTGATCGCGCTCGGGCTCACCGCCTCGCCCTGCTCGTCGACGGCGAAGCAGCGGTCGGCGTCGCCGTCGAAGGCCAGCCCGAGGTCCGCGCCCTCGGCGACGACCCGCTTCTGCAGGTCCACCAGGTTCGCCGGGTCCAGCGGGTTCGCCTCGTGGTTCGGGAAGTTCCCGTCGAGCTCGAAGTACAGCGGGACGACGCGCACGTTCAGGCCGTCGAACACGGTCGGGACGGTGTGCCCGCCCATCCCGTTCCCGGCGTCGACGACGACGGTCAGCTCCGGGGATGCGTCCAGCGAGGTCAGGTCGACCAGGCCGCGGAGGTGACGCGCGTAGCCGTCGAGCATGTCCTCGGTGCGCACCGCCCCCCGGGACGGGACCTCGGGGACCCCGGAGTCGAGGAAGCGGGCCGCCTCGTCGCGGATCGTCGCGAGACCCGAGTCCTGACCGACCGGGACGGCGCCGGCACGGCACAGCTTGATGCCGTTGTAGGCGGCCGGGTTGTGGCTCGCGGTGAACATCGCGCCGGGCAGGTCCAGCGAGCCGGAGGCGTAGTAGAGCATGTCGGTGCTCGCGAGCCCGATGTCGACGACGTCGAGCCCCTGCCCGGTCACCCCGTCGGAGAACGCCGCCGCCAGCGCGGGCGAGCTGTCCCGCATGTCCCGCCCGACGACCACCGCCGACGGCGCCGGGTCGTCGCCCGCCACGAGCCGCGCCGTCGCCGCACCCAGTGCACGCGCGGTGGACTCATCCAGTTGGTCGCCGACGACACCGCGGATGTCGTAGGCCTTCACGATCGCCGAGAGGTCGGGCACGACGCACGACCCTAGCGCAGTCGTGTCACCCGTCCGCGCAGGTCTCCTCACCCCGTGGGGCGGCTCAGCCGTCCTCGGGCTTCGGGAGCACCCGCAGGTGCCCGCGACGACCCGTGCCACCCGGCCGTGCGACGACCTCGACCGGCCGGTCCACCCGGCCCGCCTCGCGGACGGCGTCGGCGAGCGCGGTGAGGTCCTCACCGCTGTGCTGGGGCTGGGCGAACTCGCCCTCGAACCGGACGACCTCCCACCCGCGGGGGGCCGTGAGGTTGTGCGCGTGCCCGGTGCAGAGGTCGTAGGAGTGCGGCTCGGCCTGCGTGGCCAGCGGGCCGACGACGGCGGTCGAGTCGGCGTAGACGTAGGTGAGCGTGGCGACGGCGAGCTCGGTGCAGCCCGTCCGTGAACATCTCCGCACACTCAACACGTCGTCGACGATAGCCCGTCGCAGGCCCGCCGCCGTACTGCGACGCGCACCCCGCTCGACGGACGGTCCGCCCGCCGCGGTCGCGGGTCGCCCCTCGACGGGGCACGGGGTCCTAGAATGCCCTGGTGCCCACCGCTCGCCCCGAGAAAGACCGCCGGCCGCCGCGCAGCCCGCGCCGGCGGGACCGGCGCGGACGCGGCCTGCGCGGCCTGATGTACCCGGTGTCGACGCCGGCCTTCCGCACCCGCGCCGAACGCTTCGACGCGAAGGTGCTGGAGGCGCTCGAGCCGATCGAGGCGCGCTGGGGCCCGGAGCTGGTCGACCTCGACCTCGCCGTCGACGACGTGCCGTCGGTCGACCGCACCTCGCCCGACGAGATCGTGTGGGGCACCGGGGTGCTGGCCGACGTCGGCGTCCCGCTGGCGCACCTCGTCCCGGCCGGGGTCGACTCCGCCGGGATGCCGACCCGGGCGCGGATCGTGCTCTACCGCCGCCCGCTCGAGGCCAGGGCGCGCAACGGCGAGGACCTCGCCGACCTCGTGCACGAGGTGCTCGTCGAACAGGTCGCGGAGTACCTCAACATCGAGCCCGACGCCGTCGACGGCGACTGAGCGGCGCGGTACGGCCGCCCGGCACCCGCGCGCGGCGGACCGGGGACCACCGAACCCGGATACGACGACAGGCCGGTCACCGTGACGGCGACCGGCCCCGTGCTCGTTCCCCCGCAGGCGGATCTCAGACTGCGGTGCTGTCTGCGCTCTTCGCTCCGCTCAGACGGCTGTGCTGTCTGTGCTCTTCGCTCCGCTCAGACTGCGGCCCGGCGGAGGCGACGACGCTCCCGCTCGCTCAGCCCGCCCCAGATGCCGAAGCGCTCGTCCTGGGCCAGCGCGTACTCCAGGCACTCGGCGCGGACCTCGCAGCCGGAGCAGATGCGCTTGGCCTCCCGGGTGGAGCCGCCCTTCTCGGGGAAGAACGCCTCCGGATCGGTCTGGGCGCACAGCGCGCGCTCCTGCCAGTCCGGGACCTCCTCGGCGGAGCCGTCGTCCAGCAGGCCCCTCAGGTCCAGGATCTGGGCGACCTGGTCGTAGTCGGCCATCTCCTGGCCGGGTCGTTCGACCGCCCCCACCGGCTCGGCTTCCACCGGCCGCAGCATCCGCATGAACCCCTCGACGTCGTCCACTCGCCCACCTCCCCGCAACGCACTGGCGAATGACACCGCTGTAAGTACAGCGCTGACACTCGCTCTGTGCAAGCCGGCTCTGCCGATTGAGTGAAGGGTCGCGCGCGGACGTTTCCTCCGACATGGAGTATGGGTATGTGCCGTCCCTGACACGCCGCATCAGCCCCTGGTTCCTGCTGATCCTCGGCGTCACCCTGCTCGGTGGTGTTCTCGCTGCCGCCGCCGTCCCCGCCCAGTCGCCGGCCCTGGCGACCCTCGGGATCTTCGTCATGGTGCTCGGCGGCTGGGTGGTGTCGCTGTGCCTGCACGAGTACGGGCACGCCATCACCGCCTACCGCGGCGGGGACACCTCGGTCGCGGCGAAGGGCTACCTGACCCTCGACGTACGGCGCTACACCGATCCCGGCCTGTCACTGGTGCTGCCGCTGATCATCCTGCTGATCGGCGGGCTGCCGCTGCCCGGCGGCGCGGCGTGGATCAACCAGTGGGCGCTGCGGTCGCGGGCCCGGCGCAGCGCGGTCTCGCTGGCGGGCCCCGCGGCGAACCTCGTGCTGGGCATCGTGTTGATCATCACGGTGGCCGCGTTCCCGGGGATGCCGATCCCCGTCGCGGCGGGACTGTCCGCGCTCGCCTACTTCCAGATCATCGCGTTCGTGCTGAACATGCTGCCCGTGCCCGGCCTCGACGGCTGGGGCGTGCTGGAGCCGTACCTGTCCGTGCCGGCACTGCGCCTCGGCGAGCGGGTCCGGCCCTGGGCGCCGTTCGTGCTGCTCGCCCTGCTGCTGTTCGTGCCCGGGGTGGGCGCACTGTTCTTCGCCGTCACCCAGCTGCTCTTCGGCGCCGCCGGCGGCAACCAACAGCTGTTCCAGCTCGGCTACTCCGAGCTGTTCTTCTGGCGCAACCTCTGAGCCCCGCTCACCGCTCCGCGGTTCGCGCGCGAGTTCGGAGTCCGCGCGTGTCGTGACGCGCGCGAACCTCGGTCCCGCGCGCGAACCCCGATTCTGCGCGCGGACGTCGGTTTCCCGCGCGGACGCCGGTTCTGCGCGCGGACTCAGGTGTCGCTCGCGCACGCCGGTTCCGCGCGCGGACGCCGGTTTCCCGAGCGCACGCCGGTTCCGCGCGCGGACGCCGGTCTCGCGCGGGCGCCGGTTCCCGAGCGGACGCCGGTCTCCCGAACGGCCGCCGGTCTCCCGAACGGACACCGCCGGGGTGGGGCGGGCGGGGCGGCAGGTCAGCGGGCGGCGGCGACCATCGTCGCGACGGTGTCGTCGTCGTCCGGGAGGGCGTCGACCGGCCACCAGCGCAGGTCGAGCGACTCGTCGCTGATCCGCGGGGTCGCCCCGGCCGGGGCGCGGACCAGGTAGCGCACGTCGAGGTGCCGGGTCGGGACGCCGAGCGAGCAGGTGACCGGGTGGACGTCGACGTGCAGCGGGTGCTCGCCGATCTCCAGCCCCGCCATCCCGGACTCCTCGGTGGCCTCCCGCAGCGCCGCGGCGCGCAGCGAGCCGTCGCCGGGCTCGCAGTGCCCACCCAGCTGGATCCAGCGCCCGACCCGCGGGTGCAGGGTCAGCAGCGTGTGCTCGCCGGTCGCGTCGAGCAGCAGCGCCGACGCGGTGAGATGACCGGGCACGCAGGAGCGGTCGCAGGCGTCGTCCGGGCGCGCGTCCAGGAAGGCCAGCAGGGCGTGCTGCAGAGCCCGCTGACCGGCGTCGGGCGGGGTCCAGGCAGCGAGCTCGCGGGCAGCCGTCGCCGGGGCTACCACGGGTTCACAGCTCCAGCAGGCCGTCGCCGACCGGCCGCGGCTCGCGCGGGGCGATCGGCTCGACCGGCACACCGACGGCGACCGCGCCGAGCGCCGCCCAGTCCTCGGGCAGGTCCAGGACCCGCCGGGCGACGTCCGCGGCGAAGATCGTCGAGCCGACCCAGCAGGACGCCAGTCCCTCCGCGGCCAGCGCGACCAGCAGGGACTGCACCGCCGCCCCGCCGGCGACGGTGAACATGTCCCGCTCGGCGGCGTTGCGGGCCGCGTCCGGGTAGCCGTGCATCCCCGCGGTGGACCGGAACGCCAGCACCAGCTCCGGGGCGCGGCGCAGCAGGTCCCCGCGGGCGAGGCGGCGCTCCACCTCGTCGGCCGGGCGCCCGTCGGCGACCAGGTCGGCACGCCAGCGCTCGCGCAGGGCATCGAGCAGCGCGGTGCGCCGCGCCGCGTCGCGCAGCCACACGAACCGGAACGGGGTGCTGTGGTGCGGCGCGGGTGCGGTCAGCGCGACGCCCACCGCGCGGCGCACGGCGTCGGGGTCGACCGGCTCCTCGGCGAAGTCCCGGGTGCTGCGCCGCAGCAGGACCGCCTCGCGGCGTCCGCGGTCGATCGCCTCCTCGGTGCCCAGCCAGAACAGGTCCTCGGAGATCGGCCGGATCAGGTCGCGGGCGGTCGACCCGTCGTCGGGCAGGGCCGCGCCGCGCAGCACTGCCACCGGCAGCCCGCCGAGCTTTCCCTTCACCAGGTCCGCGGCCGCGGCGATCTCGTCGGCGACGGCGATCTCGGTGACGACCAGGTCGTTGCCCTGGCCGTCGACGGCGCCGGAGTAGCCGTGCAGCACCGGCAGCCCGGCCGCACCGATCGCGATGTCGGTCTGGCCGACCCGCCAGCTGCGCCCCAGGGTGTCGGTGACGACGACGCCGACCTCGACGCCGAGCCGCTCGGCCAGCCCCGCGCGCAGCCCGGCCGCGCTGGCGTCCGGGTCGACGGGCAGCAGGGCGAGCTCGTCGCGGCGGACGTTGGAGCCGTCGATGCCCGCGGCGGCCTGCACGATGCCGAGCTTCCCGGCCACGATCAGCGTCCGGCCCTTGCGGGCCACCACCCGCTCGGTCTCCTGGTCGACCAGCCTGCGACGCAGCGCGTCGCGCTCCTCGTCGTCGGAGGGGGCCGGCACCAGCCTGCCCTCGACCTTGGAGAACACCTTGCTGGTGACCACCACGACGTCGCCGTCGCGCAGCCAGGCCATCCGCTCGGCCAGGACGGCGGCGAGGTCGTCGCCGGGGCGGAACTCCGGCAGGCCGGGGACCGGGAGGATCTCCAGCTTCTGCGACGCGTGGTCGGGGAAACCGCCGGCCACCTCGGCCCTGTCGGCCCCGTCGGCCCCGTCAGACACCGACGCCCGCCAGCTCGAACGCGGCGCGGGCCATGTCGGCGGTCGCGTCGTGGTCGGTCATCAGCAGCGGCACCTCGCGCACGGTCGCGCCGGGCACGGTCGCGGCGTCACCGGTGTGCACCAGGTAGCCGTCGAGCAGGCCGCCCTCGCCGCGGCCGCCGTAGTGCCGGCCCACGCCCTCGGCGCTGGTCTCGACGCCGATCGCGGTCAGGCAGGCGTCGGCCATGCCGCGCACCGGCGCCCCGCCGACGATCGGGGACAGCCCCACGACCTTCGCGGGCGTCGCGGCGAGGGCCTGGGCGACCCCGGGCACCGAGACGACGGTGCCGATCGACACGACCGGGTTGGACGGGGCGACGAGCACGACGTCGGCCCCGGCGATCGCGGCCCGGGCGTCGGGCAGGATCGCGGCCTGGTCCGCTCCGACCGAGGCGAAGCGGTACGCCTTCGGGGCGGCCCGGTGCCGGATCCACCACTCCTGGAAGTGGATCGCGACCTGCGGGGTCTCCTCGACCGCGGCCGGGTCGGGGTTGTCGATCACGACGTGGGTCTCGACGCGGTCGTCGGTGGCGGGCAGCAGCCGCACCCCGGGCTGCCAGCGGTGGCAGAGCGCCTCGGTGACCTGGGAGAGCGGGTAGCCGGCACGCAGCATCCGGGTGCGGACGAGGTGGGTGGCGACGTCGCGGTCGCCCAGCCCGAACCAGGTCGCGTCGGCGCCGTAGGCCTCCAGCTCGGCCTTGACCGACCAGGTCTCGTCCGACCGGCCCCAGCCCTTCTCGACGTCGATGCCGCCGCCGAGGGTGTACATGACGGTGTCGAGGTCCGGACAGACCCGGAGCCCGTGCAGCCAGATGTCGTCGCCGACGTTGACCACGGCGGAGACCTCGTGCTCGGACTCCCCCGCGCCGACCGCGGGCAGTCCGAGCGCGACCTTCACGCCTTGCAGGAAGCGGGCCCCGCCGACGCCGCCGACCAGTACGGTGACCTTCACGGGTACGACCCTACGTCGGTCAGAACGAGCGGTAGTCGCGCGGGGAGAACCGCGGCCCGAACCGGGGGCGGCGGAACCCGGACGCCTCGATGTAGCGCACCGCGCGCTGGCGTTGCGGGACGTAGGGGGCGAGCACCTCGAGCATCCCGGCGTCGTCGAGGTCGTGGCCGAGCAGTGCCCAGCCGACGGTGTTGGGCACGTGGAAGTCGCCGAAGCTGACCGCGTCCGGGTCGCCCCAGGCGCGCTGGGCGGTCTCCGCGGCCGTCCACACCCCGATGCCGCGGACCCGGCGCAGCAGCACCCGGCCCTGCTCCCCGCCCAGCTCGGCGGCCCGTTCCAACCGGTGGGCGACGACGGCGGCGTGCAGGATCGCCGTCCGGCGCGCGTGGTCGACGCCGGCCCGGTGCCACTCCCACTCGGGGATCGCCCGGACCTGCTCGGGCGTCGGCGGCACCCGCATCCCGGCGGGCACCACCCCGGCGGGCCCCGGCGCGGGGTCGCCGAAGCGCCGGGCGAGCTCGCGGAAGCTGCGGCGCGCCTCGGTGCCGGTGACCTTCTGTTCCAGCACCGCGGGCAGCAGCGCGTCCCACACCCGGCCGGTGGAGCCCAGCCGCAGGCCGGGACGGCGCCGGTGCGCGTCGGCGACGAGCGGGTGGTGCGCCACGAACGCCGCCGGGTCGTCGTCGGCCCCCAGCAGCGACGGCAGCCGGTCGATCTCCCAGGCCGCGCCCGGTCCCCAGCCGGTCGCCCGCACGGTGCCGTACGGGCCCCCGTCGGCCCGGCGGCGGATCGCGACGGTGGCGGGGCCGGCAGGCGTCGTCGAGACCCGCCAGACCACGGCGCCGTCGACGGCGGTGCGCCAGGTGGGGTCGCCCCGGCCGCGGCGCAGCGGGGCCAGCACACCGTGCAGGTCGAGCGGGAACGGCGGCCGCCATTCCCGGTCCACCACCACGGCGACCGCGTCCACGCCCCCGATGGTCACACGTCGGGCGAGAACCGGACCCCGTGGGGCGGCAGCGTGACGTCCGGCCACACCCGCATGTTGTGCCGCAGCTCGCAGTGCGCGCCGATCACGGCCCGGTCGCCGACCACGGTGTCGCGGATGCTCGCGCCCTCCTCGACGACCGCTCCGGCCCCGATCACCGAGTTCTCCACGACCGCTCCGGCCCGGACGACCGCGCCGTCGAACAGCATGGAGCCCTCGACCCGGGCCCCGGAGCCGATCCGGGCGCCGCGGCCGACGGTCGTCCCGCCGAACACGAACGCGTCGGCGGCCACCTCGGCCCCCTCCAGCACCATCGACTCGCCCGTCGGGCCGGGCAGTGCCGCCGAGGGCGCGACCCCGCGGACCAGGTCCGCCGAGCCGTGCACCAGGTCGCCGGGGGTGCCCATGTCGCGCCAGTACGCGACGTCGACGTGGCCCTGCACGTGCGCCCCGGAGGCGAGCAGGTCGGGGAACGTCTCGCGCTCCACCGACACCGGCCTGCCCGCGGGGATCGTGTCGATCACCTCGCGACGGAAGACGTAGCACCCGGCGTTGATCTGGTCGGTCGGCGGGTCCTCGGTCTTCTCGAGGAACTCCAGCACCCGGCCGGTCGGGTCGGTGGGGACGCAGCCGAAGGCCCGCGGGTTCTGCACCCGCACCAGGTGCAGCGTCACGTCGGCACCGGTGCTCCGGTGGGTGTCGGCGACGGCGGTCAGGTCGGTGCCCGCCAGCACGTCGCCGTTGAAGATCATGACGTGCTCGGCCGAGAGCTTGCCGGCCACGTTGCGGATGCCCCCGCCCGTGCCCAGCGGCTCGGTCTCGGTCACGTAGGTGAGGTCCAGCCCCAGCGACGAGCCGTCGCCGAAGTGCTCCTCGAAGGTCTCGGCCAGGTAGCTCGTACCCAGCACCGCCCGCCGGATGCCCGCCTCGCGGATCCGCGACAGCAGGTGCGCCAGGAACGGCACCCCCGCCGTCGGCAGCATCGGCTTGGGCGCCGACAGGGTCAGTGGCCGCAGCCGGGTGCCCTTGCCCCCGACCAGCACGACCGCCTCGACGTCCTGCAATGCAGGTTCCCCCTCAGGTTCCTTCTTCTCGTTCGCGCTCAGCCGGTCCGCCGCAGCAGACCCGAGCGCACGGCCAGGCCGGCACGCAGGGCCGCACGCAGCGGTGCGTGCACCGGACCGCGGTGGCGGTCGGCCAGGTACCGGTAGGCGCTGCGGTGGTGCTCGGCGAGCATCCGTGCCGACACCCCCGGCTTGCCCGTGGACGCTCCGCCCACGTGTACGACATCGGCACCGGGGACGTACACGTTTCGCCATCCGGCGAGCCCCAGGCGTTCCCCCAGGTCGACGTCCTCGAAGTACATGAAGTAGCGCGGGTCGAAACCGTCGACGGAGTCGAACGCGGCGCGCCGCAGGAGCAGGCACGACCCGGACAGCCAGCCGGCCGACCGCTCGGTCAGGTCCTCGCGGCTGCGCCGGTAGGCCGCGGTCCACGGGTTGGCGGGCCAGACCGGCGCGAGCGCGGCGTGCCCGGCGCCCGCGAGCAGCGACGGGACCTCACGCGCGGAGGGGTAGACCTCGCCGGACGGCTCGCGGATCAGCGGGCCGAGCGCCCCGGCACGGGGGTGCCGACGGCCGGCGTCGAGCAGGGTGTCGAGCGACCCGGCGCCCCACTCCAGGTCCGGGTTCGCCACGACGACCCAGCCGTAGCGGTCGGGCAGCGAGGCCACCCCGCGGTTGGCGGCGGCGCCGTAGCCGACGTTCTCCCCGATCGGCAGGAACGTCACGTGGTCGCGCTCGCGGGCCGCGCGCTCCGGGGCGCCGTCGACGGATCCGTTGTCGGCCAGGACGACCGGCACGTCCGTGCGGGTCGTGGCACCGCGCAGCGAGTCGAGGAAGGTGTCCAGCAGCGCGCCCGGCGAGTAGGTCACCGTGACGACGGCGACCTCGTCGCCGTAGGACCGCACGTCGTCGGCCACCTGGTCTCCCCGTCCTTCTCCGTCCACCCGGCGCATGTCCGGCAACCTAGTCAGCACCGGTGCGACCGGGCCCGGCGGCACCGCCCGTTCGCGCCAGCGAAGATCACACTCCGTCACCATACCGGAGATCGCGATACTGTAACCCTAATATCGGGACCGTCCCCGAGCTGCGGCGACACGCCACAGCCGTGCGTCACCCTCAAGTCCCGACCCCCTACGACGACCGGGCGAGCGGCCCGACACGCAGGCCCGCGCGGCCCGCGGCGCGGGTCCCGATGCTGCACCCTGGTCCCGACCGGGGTGTCCGGTCCTGGAGACGCACGGCGCGCGCCCGGGTTCACCGGACTCCCCCGTCCGGGTGAGACACGGCTGCGCGGACGAGACGGACCCCGAGGGGAGCGAGCATGGGCGAGAGCTACCGGGACCGCTCCCGCCCGTCGGCGGCCGAGCGCGCCGCCGCCCGGCGGTCCGGCCGCCCCACCGCTCCCGACGTCCGGTCCCGCTCGCCCCGCGTCCGCCCCGACACCGGCGCCGCACGCGGGCGACCGGCGGGCTCCGCGGGCTGGAGCCGGGCCGGGACCGGCCCCGACGAGCACCCGCCGTACCCGGCGCGCGACGGGCGCACCGGCGGACGGCCACCCCGGGGCCGCGGGCTGCTGGCCCGGCTGCGTCTCGCCGTCGCCGTGCTGTCGGCGCTGACGGTGCTGCTCACCGGCGCCGCGTGGACCCTCTACCGCGACGTCACCGGCGGCATCACCACCACGAACCTGCTGTTCGGCGGCTCCGCCGGGGGCGAGCAGAACATCCTGCTGGTCGGTGTGGACAGCCGCACCGACGCGCAGGGCAACCCGCTGCCCGCCGACGTCCTGGCCCAGCTGCGCAGCGGCGCCGAGTCCGGCGTCCTCAACTCCGACACGATCATCGTCGTGCACCTGCCCGCCGACGGCAGCAGCGCGACCGCGTTCTCCATCCCGCGCGACTCCGAGGTGTCGATCCCCGGGATCGGCCGCAACAAGATCAACGCGGCGTACCCGCAGACGAAGGCGCAGACCGCGTCCCGGCTCGTCGCCGAGGGCGTGCGCGACCCCCGGCAGATCGACCAGGATTCCTCGCAGGCCGGCCGGCAGGCGCTGATCGACACCGTGCAGGACCTCACCGGGCTGGCCATCGACCACTTCGCCGAGGTCAACCTGCTCGGCTTCTACAACCTCACCAACGCCGTCGGCGGCGTCGACGTCTGTCTGAAGGCCCCGGCCAAGGACGCCTTCTCCGGCGCCGACTTCCCCGCGGGCCCGCAGACGATCTCCGGTGCCGACGCGCTCGCGTTCGTGCGGCAGCGACACGGCCTCGCCGGCGGCGACCTGTCACGGATCAACCGCCAGCAGGTGTTCCTCGCCGCCGTCGCCAACAAGGTCCTCTCCTCGGGCACGCTCACCGACCCCCGCAAGCTCGGCGCGCTGGTCGAGGTGATCCAGCAGTCCGTCGTCATCGACAGCGGCTGGGACCTGCTCGGCTTCGCCCGCGAGGCGTCGTCGATCGCCGCCGGGAAGATGGACTTCCTGACCATCCCCACCGGCGGCCCGGAGACCACCGGCGGCAAGGACGTGCTGCTCGTCGACCCCGCCGAGGTCCGCGACTTCGTCGCCCGCCACACCGAGCCCGAGCCCGAGGAGTCCGCCGCGACCTCCACGGAGGCGGCGCCGCCGGTCGTGGCCGACGTGGCGAACGGGTCCGGGGTGACCGGGCTCACGGCGCAGGTCGCCGACACCCTGGGCCGCAACGGGTTCACCCCCGGCGAGGTCGGCAACGCCCCGGACCGCACCACCTCGGTGGTCCGCTACAGCCAGGCCGACGGCGACGTCGCCGCCCGCCGGGTCGCCGACGCGCTGGGCGGGATCGGCGTCGAGCAGTCCGACGCCGTCGCCCAGGGCCGGGTGCAGGTCCTGCTCGGCACCGACCGCGCGAACGGCGGCCGGACCAGCGCCGCGGCGGCCGCGCCCGCCGCCGCCCCGGCGCCGTCGACCCCGCCGATCACCGCGGGCGGGGTCCCGTGCATCGACTGACGTAGCGTTCCGGGGCGATGGACACCGTCTTCGGCTCCGGCCTGTTCCTCACCGACGCACTGCTCGGCCCGGCGCTCGGCGCCGCCGCCCCGCGCCCGCTGGTCACCCACTACGACGACGCGACCGGCGAGCGGACCGAGCTGTCCGGCACGACGACCGCGAACTGGACCGCGAAGGCGGCGAACCTGCTCCGCGACGAGGTCGACGTCGAGCCGGGCACCCGGGTGGCGGCGCTGCTGCCCGCGCACTGGCAGACCGTCGCGGCGCTGCTCGCCGTCTGGTCCTGCGGCGCGGAGCTCGTCGGCGACCCGGCGGGCGCCGACGTCGTCCTCGCCGACGCGGCGCGGCTCGACGTGGCGCTCGCCGCCGGCGCGGGCACGGTCGTCGCGTTCTCGCTGGACTTCTTCGGCCGCGGCCTGGGCGACCTGGCCGGCGGGGCCGTCGACTTCGCGACCGAGGTCCGGGCGCACGGCGACGAGTTCGTCCCCTGGGACCCGGTCGACGGCGCGGCCCCGGCCTGGGACGGCGCGAGCGGCGAGCAGGTGCTGGCCACGGCCCGGGAGCGGGCGGACGCGCTGGGCATCACCGCGGGCGCCCGGGTGCTGTCGGTCATCGGCTGGGACAGCGCCGACGGCCTGCGCGACGGGCTGCTCGCCGTTCTCGCGGCGGGGGCGTCGCTGGTTCAGACGGTGAACCCGGCCGCCGACCCCGCCGCCCTGGACCGGCGCGCCGAGACCGAGCGGGTCACCCTGCGCCTGGGGTGAGCGGCGGCCCCGGCCGGGGGTCATGACACCCTGGTCGACCGTGACCCCCTCTGTGAGCGCCCGGGACGTCGACGACGCGGCGGCCCGGCTCCGCGCCGTCATCGGCCCGACCCCGCTGCAGCTCAACCCCCGCCTGTCCGACGCGCTCGGCGGCGAGGTCTGGGTCAAGCGCGAGGACCTCCAGCCGGTCCGCTCGTACAAGATCCGCGGCGCCTACAACCTGATCGCGCAGCTGCCCGAGACCGACCGTCTCGCCGGCGTCGTCTGCGCCAGCGCCGGCAACCACGCCCAGGGCGTCGCGTTCGCCTGCCAGCGCCTCGGCGTGACCGGGCGGGTCTACCTGCCCGGCACCACCCCGCGCCAGAAGCGGGACCGCGTCGCGCGGCTGGGCCGCGACGCCGTCGAGATCCGGGTGGTCGGCAACACCTACGACGAGGCCGCCGCGGCCGCCCGCGCCGACGCCGAGTCCACCGGCGCCACCCAGGTCCCCGCCTTCGACGACCCGCGCACCGTCGCGGGCCAGGGCACCATCGCCCGCGAGATCCTGTCCCAGCTGGCCGACCCGCCGGACGTGCTGGTCGTCCCGGTCGGCGGCGGCGGGCTGCTCGCCGGGGCCATCACCTACCTGCGCGAGCACGCGCCGTCGACCCGGATCGTGGGCGTCGAGCCCGCCGGGGCGGCGAGCATGGCGGCCGCGGTGGCCGCGGGCGAGCCGGTGGACCTGGGCACGCTGGACCCCTTCGTCGACGGCGCCGCCGTGCGCAAGGTCGGCGCGGCCACCTTCGACGTGGTGCGCGATGCGGGCGTGGAGCTGCTCGCGGTGCCCGAGGGCCGGATCTGCGTCGAGATGCTCGCGCTCTACCAGTCCGACGGCATCATCGCCGAGCCCGCCGGGGCGCTGTCCCCCGCGGCGCTGGACCGGCTCGGCATCCCCCGCGACGCGACGACGGTCTGCCTGATCTCGGGCGGCAACAACGACGTCTCGCGCTACGCCGACATCGTCGAGCGCGCCCTGGTCTTCGAGGGACGCAAGCACTACTTCCTCGTCGAGTTCCCGCAGGAGCCGGGCGCGCTGCGCCGCTTCCTCGACGACGTCCTCGGCCCGGACGACGACGTCACCCTGTTCGAGTACACCAAGCGCTCCAACCGGGAGACCGGCCCGGCGCTGGTCGGCATCGAGCTGGGCTCCCCGGACGACCTGCCCGCGCTGCTCAAGCGGATGCAGGAGGCTCCCCCGCACATCGAGCCCATCCCGCCGGACAGCCCGCTGTTCGGCTTCATCCTGTAGACGTCGCGCGCAACACGCTGGCAATCCGGGCCGCCTACCGTGCACGACCGTGCCCGAGATGATGTTCGACGTCCGCTGGCCGGACGGCACCGAGGTCAGCTACTACTCCCCGTCGCTGGTGGTGACCGAGCACCTGGACACCGGCACGACCTACCCGGTGGCGGAGTTCGTCACCCGCAGCCGCACCTGCATGGAGATCGCCGACTCGCGGGTCCGCGCGAAGTACGGGTTCGGCTGCGCGCAGTCGGCCCGCACGATCGCGCTCATCGACGCCGCCGCGGGACGGTTCGCCCCGACCGACGAGGTGCGGGTGCAGGGCTTCCGCCGCTGATCCCGCGCCTCACGCGGCCGCCGCACGTCGGCGCAGCGCCAGGTGCAGCACCACCCCGGCGAGCAGCCCCCAGAACGCCCCGCCGATCCCGGCGATCGTGACCCCGGCCGCCGAGACCAGGAACGTGGCCGCCGCGGGCACCCGCGCGACGGCCGGGTCCGGCGTCCCGTCGGCGACGGCGAGGGCCCCCGCGAGCGCGGCACCGAACGTGCCGAGCAGGGCGAGCCCCGCGACGGACTCCACGACCCCGGGCGGCGCGGCCGCGACGAGGGCGGCCAGCGTCGTCGCGAGCGGGGCCAGCAGCAGGCAGGTGACGCCGTTGGCCTGGCACGCGATCCAGCGCCGGGCCGGGTCGGGATGGGCCTCGGGCGAGGCCGGCAGGGCCGCAGTGATCGCGGCCAGGTTGATCGCGTGCGCCCCGGCGGGGGCGCCGAGCGCCGTGCCGGCGCCGGTGAGGACCATCGCGTACCGCCACGGCACGCGGTAGCCCGCCGCGCCGAGCACCGCGACGCCCGGCACGTTCTGAGAGGCCATCGTCACCACCCACAGCGGCAGCGCCACCCCGACCACCGCGGCGAGGGAGAACGACGGCACCGTCAGCGCGATCCGCGGGGCCTGCAGCCACCCCCAGCCGTCGGCGAGGGCCATGACGATCACCAGTGCCAGCCCGAACGCGGCCGGCGAGGCCCAGCGCGGCGCGACGCGCGACAGGACGACCCACAGCACCACGATCGGCGCGACGAGCAGCGGCCGCTCCACCAGCGCCCGGACCGGCGCCAGGCAGAGCGGCAGCAGCACCCCGGCCAGCATCGCCTGCGCGATCGGCGCCGGGATCGCCCCGACGAGCCGCCCGAGCGGGCGCACGAGCCCCGTCGCGACGACCAGCAGGCCGACGACGACGAACGCGCCGACCGCCGCGGGCCACCCACCCGCGACGGCGCCGGTGGACGCCAGCAACGCGGCACCGGGCGTGGACCAGGCGATCGTCAGCGGGCGGCGGAACCGGCGGGACAGCCAGATCGTCGCCAGCCCCATCAGGGCGGTGAGCACCACCAGCCCGGACGCGGCCTGCGCCGGGTCGGCACCGGCCGCCGACAGCCCCGCGAGGACGACGGCGAAGGAACTGGTCACCCCGATCACCGCGGAGACCACACCGACCGACACCGGTTGCGCCCAGGAACGATCCACGGGCCCACTCTAACCGCGTCGTTCTGTAAACAGAACTCTCTTCGGGCGGTAAGCAGGATGTTCTGCAGCCGATACACGGGACGCCCTCTGCGGGACCAAAGATGACCGAACCGTGTCGTCCGGAAAACAGGCGGTGACGTCCGGCCCGGCGATCTTGGAACGGGCACCGGCGGCGGCCCATCCTGCGTGGGTCGCCGCGCCTGCCGGGCGCGGCCCTACCGGGAGGTCCGTCCCATGAAGCTGCCCGTCGCTCTGGCCCTGGTGATCGGCGTCGCCGGGGCGGTGATCGCGTACCTCTACCTCGGCCCGCTCTCCGGTCTCGGCCTGTTCGTGCCCGCCACGTTCCTGGGTGCCGCGACCTTCTTCGCGGCCGGTGGTGACCGGCCAGCGCTGGTCACCGCCCTCGCCACGAACATCTGGGGCATCGTCACCGGCACCGTCATGCTGATCCTGGCGGGACTCACCACGAACCCCGCCCTGCTGGGCCTGATCATCGGTGGGATGACCGCGGTGTTCATCCTCGGTGCGCTCGTGCCGGCGCTCGGGTTCGTGCCCGGGTCGGTCGTCGGGTTCGCCACCACGGCGGCGTTCGGCCTGCTCAGCGGCGCCTCCGGCACGGACTTCTCGCTGCCCACCGGCCCGTTCACGGTGATGCTGCTGTCGTTCGTGGTCGGCTCGGTGGCGCTCGGCTACGGCTGCAGCCTGATCGTCGGCCGCCTGACCGCCCGCGCCACGGCACCCGCCGCGGCCTGACCGGCGGCGGCACCCGGTGCGACTGGTGACCACCGGCGAGGCCGCGACCAGGCTGGCCCTGAGCCCGCGGGCACTGCACCGCTGGGCCAGGGCCGGTCTGGTGACGCCGGCCTTCCGCGAACCGGACGGCCGAGACCTCTGGGACGTGGAGGATCTGCGGGACCAGGTCACGGCGCTCCCGGCACGCTTCTCCGCGGCCACCGCGGTGCGCGACCCCGGAACACCCGGCCCCCCGCGCGGTCCGGACACCCCGGCCCGGTAGCCCGGGCGCAGGGGCCTCGTGTCGACCGGCCCCGGCTACAGTCGCCCGGTGGACGACGGGGCGCTGCGCACGGCCCTCGGCGCACGGGTGCGGGCGGCCCGGACCGCACGCGGTCTCTCCCTCGGGGTCCTCGCGGAGCGGGCCGGGATCGGCAAGGGGTCGCTGTCCGAGATCGAGAACGGCAGCCGCAACCCGACCCTGTCCACGCTGTACGCCCTCGCGGACACCCTCGCCGTGCCGCTGTCCCGGCTGCTCGCCGAGCATCCCGGGGCCGAGCTCGCAGGCCCCGGCATCACCGTGCGCCTGCTGGAGACCACCACCGACGACCACGGCACCGTCGAGGTGTACGCGCTGGCACTTGTCCCGGGGGCGGTGCACGTGTCCCCCGGGCACGGTCCCGGGGTGGTGGAGCACCTGCTCGTCACCCGCGGTGCCGTCCGAGCCGGACGCAGCGGGCACGAGGCCGACCTCGGCACCGGCGAGGCCACACACTGGCCCGCGGACGGCGAGCACACCTACGCCGCCCTCGCCGGGGAGCCGGCCGCTGCCGTGCTCGTCATCCGCACCCCACCGACTCCATGATCATCAGTACCTGAGCGCGATCCGCGCCGCCCCGGCCCGCGCTCAGGTACTGATCGTCAGGCCGCCGCGTCCCACCAGGCGAGGATCCGGGTGCCGTACAGGGTCAGCCACGGTGACGGCTCCCCCGGCGGCACGTCGACCTCGAACCACATCTCGCCGGGATCGCGACGGCCCTGCAGCCACCACCCGTCCGGACGCCGCGCCGCGCGCAGCACCGCGACGGCCTCCGCCAGGCGCGGGTCGGGCGCCGCGCCGTCGAGCTCCGCGGCGCGGCGGAAGTACTCGGTGCCACGCAGCACGTCGAGCCGCCAGCGCAGCGGGTACGCGAGCTCGGCGGGGTCCCGTTCGAGCGCCAGGCGGTCCCCGGTGGACAGCCGGTAGAGCAGGCGTCGGGACAGCAGGTACTCCTCACCGGAGCGGCGGGCGGCCCAGGTCCCCGACGTCCCTCCGGTCGCCCGCTCGTGGGCCAGCAGCCCGTGCAGGGAGTTGAGCGTCGAGTGGACCGACGACCGGGTGGCACCGTCCACCCAGTCGCAGTTCCAACCGCCGTCGGGGAGCTGGTGCTCGGCGAACCAGGCGGCGAGCGCATCCATGTCGCAGCCGAGCCAGAGCCCGTTGGCGACGGTCCAGGCGTTGATGCAGGCGTCGACCTCGCCGTCCCAGTAGGGCAGGTCGTCGTACTCCCAGCGGCACGATTCGAGCTTCTCCGCGGTGCCCGCGAGCGCCGCGGGATCCAGGCCCCACTCCCGCAGGGCGTTCAGCGACCAGGTCGTCGCCGTCCACGGCTGGCCCTCCACCGTCGACGGCTCGGCCGGGAAGTACGCCCCGCCCGCCCAGGTGCCGTCGGGGTCCTGACGGGCGAGCAGCCGCGCACCCATCCCCTCTGTCGCGACCCGAGCACGGGTGGCCTCCCAGACCTCGGGAGGCGCACCCGCCAGGTCGCGCTCGACCTGCCAGCGCAGCGCCGGATCGGTGTCGAGCAGCCGGTCGAGCAGTGCTCGGTCCACGACAGCCCCGTCCATGGGCTGTCAGGGTGTCACTTCAGGAGGTTGCGCGCCATCACCATGCGCTGGATCTGGTTGGTGCCCTCGTAGATCTGGGTGATCTTCGCGTCGCGCATCATGCGCTCGGCCGGGAAGTCACGGGTGTAGCCCGCTCCGCCGAGCAGCTGGACGGCATCGGTGGTCACCTGCATCGCGGTGTCGGAGGCGAAGCACTTGGCGGCCGAGGAGATGAAGCCGAGTCCGGGCTCGTCGCGCTCGGCGCGCGAGGCGGCGACGTAGCAGAGCTGGCGGGCGGCCTCGACCTTCATCGCCATGTCGGCGAGCATGAACTGCAGGCCCTGGAACTCGGCCAGGTGCTTGCCGAACTGCTTGCGCTCCTTCATGTACTGGGTCGCGACGTCGAGCGCGCCCTGGGCGATGCCGACGGCCTGCGAGCCGATGGTCGGACGCGTGTGGTCCAGGGTGCGCAGCGCGGTCTTGAAGCCGGTGCCCTCGGCACCGATGATCCGGTCCGCCGGGATGCGGGCGTCCTCGAAGTGGATCTCCCGGGTGGGCGAGCCGTGGATGCCGAGCTTGCGCTCCTTGGTCCCGACGACGAAGCCCGGGTCGTCCTTGTGCACCACGAACGCCGAGATCCCGTTGGCCTTCTTCTCCGGGTCGGTCACCGCCATGACCGTGTACCAGGTCGACTCGCCGGCGTTGGAGATCCAGCACTTGGTGCCGTTGAGCACCCACTCGTCGCCGCCGCGGCGGGCGCGGGTCTTCATCGACGCGGCGTCGGAGCCGGCCTCGCGCTCGGACAGCGCGTAGCTCACCATGGCCTCGCCGGAGGCGACCGACGGGAGAACCTGCTTCTTCAGCTCGTCCGAGGCCGACAGCAGGATCGGGGTCAGCCCGAGCCCGTTGACCCCCGGGATCAGCGACGACGACGCGCAGACCCGCGCGACCTCCTCGATCACGATGCAGCCGGCGAGTTCGTCGGCGCCCTGGCCGCCGTACTCCTCGGGGATGATCACGGCCTGGAAACCGGCCTTGACCAGGGCGTCGCGCGCCTCGACGGGGTACCGGCCCTGCTCGTCGACCTCGGCGGCGTGCGGGGCGATCTCCTTCTCCGCCAGGTCCCGGACCGCCTCGCGGAGGGCCATGTGCTCGTCGCTGAGCCGGTAGCTGTCGAACTCGCTGTTCATGCCGCCCATGCTAACGGCACTCCGTGCCACAGGCCAGGGGACCTTGCTACCCTCCGTGCCATGGCGACCAGCACGCGGCGCGGGCGTTCCCCCGAGGGGCGCGCCGAGGTGCGGAGGGACCTGGTCGCGGCGGCCGCGCGGCTGTTCACCGAACGCGGCTACGACGACACCACGGTGGACGACATCGCCGCCGCCGCGGGCGTCGGCCGCCGGACCTTCTTCCGCTACTTCCGCGGCAAGGAGGACGCGCTGTCCCCCGACCACGAGCGCGGGCTGGCCCGGATCAGCGAGGTGTTCGACGGCGCGCACCCCGACGAGCCGCTGCCGTCGCTGGCACTGCGTGCCGCGGAGACGGTGTTCGAGCTCTACACCGAGGACCCCGAGGTCGCCCGGCTGCGGTTCGCACTGGTCGGCTCGGTGCCGGCGCTGCGCGACCGCGAGGCCGCGTCGGTGCACCACTACCGGCGGCTGTTCACCCGCGAGCTCACCGCGCGCCTCGGCGACCGTCCCGACGGCGAGCTGCGCGCCGCGGTGACGGCCGCGGCGCTGGTCGCGGCGCACAACCAGGCGTTGCGCCGCTGGCTGGTCGACGGCGCACGCGACGCCGACCTGCCCGGCGCCGTCGACCACTTCCGGCGGGTCGCGCCGATGCTGCCGCTGGAGGACGCGGACGAGCCGGCCGCGGCGCCCGACCTGGAGGACGTGACCCGGCGCCTGGAGCGCGCGGCACGGACCCTGGAGCGGGAGTCGACCCGGCGGACGGGCTGAGCGGCCGCCGGGCCCGATCATCGGCACCCACCGCCGAGCCGCCAAAGCCCGCGATCGCGCGGCGGCCGGGAGTGCGCGGTCACCAGCACCCGCCCCGCAGTACCGCCACGTCGAGCACCACACCGGCGGCGCACGCCCCGGGGCATCGCCGTGGGGACCGGTCACGCCCGGACCAGGTCCGGACTCGGTGGTCCGACCCGCCGCCGGGCGTCCGCGACGACGGCCAGGGTGAGCCCGCCGGTCAGCACGGCCAGCAGTCCGACGGCGCCCCAGGTGAGCCCGTCCGGGTGCACCAGCGGCTGCCCCCGCAACGCCTGCCACGTCGTGATCGCGAAGACACCGGTCACCCCGAGCACGGCCACCCCCGTGAGTCGGGCCCGCACTCCCGGGTCCCGCAGCCAGACCACCCGGGCCGCCGCGAACCCCAGCGCCGACGCGAACAGCACCAGCACCTGGATCGCATGCAGGCCGACGAAGTGCGGCACCCGCAGGTCGCCCCCGGTGACGCTCCAGTTCGTCAGGGGCATGCCACCTCCGTCGGGCGTCCCCACCCCGTGCGCACCCGCGAGGGTGACCGGGCGGCCGTACGCGTCGGGCACCGTCCGGCTCGGACCGGCACCGGCGATCCCGAACGCGACCGCCATCCCGCCCGTCGCGAGCAGCAGCCCGGCCCGCAGTGCCCGGGTCAGGGCGACGTCGCCGACCCGCTGGAACAACAGCATCACCGCGATCACCAGGCTGACCCCGAACAGTCCGACGACACCGCTGGAGAAGACCTGCTGACCGATCGCGTTGACCGGGTCGGTGTTCTGGTTGAAGTGGCTGTAGGTGCCCCGCGCCGCGGCGAGGACGATGAACCCGACGTCGACGACGCCGGTGGCGGCGAACGCCGTACCGAGCCACCACATCGTGCGGCGGGCCCGCGGCAGCATCGGGACGAGTGCGCCGAGCGTCAGACCGTAGACGGCGAACGAGACGCCGAACTTCAGCGGCTTGGCCCAGACGGACTCGGCGAGCAGAGTGCGGTCGTCGACGACGAGGCCGACCGCGGCGACCGCGGCGACGGCGGCCATCAGAACGGACATGACGAGCAGTGGCCGGTGCCAGGACGGCGGTTGCGGCTCGGTGGTGTGGCGCACGGATCCCCCTCGGCCGGCACGGTGTGTGCCGTGTCACCGAGCGTGTCGGAGCCCGTAGCCGGTCTCATCGGGGACCACCCCGAACCCGGGCCGGGGTAGCCGATCCGGGACCCCGGGAGTGTCGATCCGGACGAACCCCGGACATGCGTGATCCCCGGGCCGCACCGGGAGTGCGTCGACCGAACCGGACAGCGTTCGGACCCGGGGATCACGGGTGACCGTCGGGAACTCGCCGGCACCACACCGGCTTCCACGACCGCCTCTCCGACGGGTTCTCCCCGCCGGAGCAGAACGTGGTGCTAGCTGACGGCCACCTCACGTGTCCTGCTGTAGCTCATCTGCTGGACCACCTCCTCTCCCGTGTGCCCACACCGTACGCACGGGGTCCAGCGGCCCGCCACCGCAATTTCAGCGGCTCTCGCGGGCGGTCACGCGCAGCGCCGCGTCCTTGTCCAGGACGCTGCGTTCGAGGTCGGCCTGGAACTCCACCATCGCCTGCCGGAGCCGCTCGTCGCCGGCGCCGAGGATGCGTACCGCGAGCAGCCCGGCGTTGCGCGCGTTGCCGACCGCGACGGTCGCCACCGGCACACCGGCGGGCATCTGGACGATCGACAGCAGCGAGTCCAGACCGTCGAGGTACTTCAGCGGCACGGGCACGCCGATGACCGGCAGCGGCGTCGCGGCGGCGACCATGCCGGGCAGGTGCGCGGCGCCGCCCGCCCCGGCGACGATCGCCTGCAGGCCGCGGTCGGCGGCCGAGGCGGCGTAGTCGAGCATCCGCTGCGGGGTGCGGTGCGCGGAGTAGACGCCCACCTCCCACGGCACGCCGAACTCGTCGAGCGCGGCGCCCGCGGCGCCCATCACCGGCCAGTCGGAGTCGCTGCCCATGATCACGCCCACGCGCGGGGAGCCGGTCTGCGTCATCGAGGTCCTTCCGGGGAGTGCGGGGAGCGGGGATCACCGGTGTGGGCGGACCAGCCGTCCGCCCACGTCGCGGTGGCGAGCCACCCCGCGGCGAGCTCCGCGCGGGTGCGCACGTCGCTCTCGTCGCGACCGAGGATCGTCACGTGGCCGATCTTGCGCGCCGGGCGGCCGTCCTTCGCGTAGAGGTGCACCTTCGCCTCGGGGAAGCGCGCGAAGCAGTGGTGCAGCCGCTCGTCCATATCCATCGCGGGCTCCTGCGCCGCGCCGAGCACGTTCGCCATCACCGCGACCGGGGCGACCGGGGCGGTCGAGCCGAGCGGGTAGTCCAGCACCGCGCGCAGGTGCTGCTCGAACTGCGAGGTGACCGAGCCCTCGATCGTCCAGTGACCCGAGTTGTGCGGGCGCATCGCCAGCTCGTTCACGACGACCTCGCCGGGCGCGGTCTCGAACAGCTCGACCGTCATCAGCCCGACGACGCCGAGCTCGGCCGCGATCCGCAGTGCCAGCTCCTGGATCCGCGCGGCGTGGTCCGGGTCGAGCCCGGGGGCGGGCGAGGTGACCCGAGCGCACTGGCCGTCGACCTGCAGGGTCTCGACGACCGGCCACGCGGCGGCCTGGCCGAAGGGCGAGCGGGCGACGCTCGCGGCCAGCTCCCGGGTCATCGGGACCGCCGACTCGACGAGCAGCGGGGTGCCGGCGTCGAGCAGGTCGGCGACCAGCCGCTCGGTGTCGTCGCCACCGGCGCGCAGGAACCAGACCCCGCGGCCGTCGTAGCCGCCGCGGGTGGCCTTGAGCACGACCGGCCAGCCGTGCTCGGCCCCGAAGGCGGCGACGTCGCCGGGCGCGGCCACCTCGGCGAACGCCGGCACTGGCAGGCCCATCTCCGACAGCCGTCGGCGCATCACCAGCTTGTCCTGCGCGTGCACCAGCGCCGAGGGCGGCGGCCGCAGCGGCACCCCGGCCTCGGCGAGCGGGACCAGCACCTCCTGCGGGACGCCCTCGTGGTCGAACGTGACGGCCGAACAGCCCGTCGCGAGCTCCCGCAGCGCGGCGGCGTCGTCGGGGTCGCCGAGGACCACGTCCGGCGTCACCCGGGCCGCCGGGTCGGTCGGCGACGCGGCCAGCACCCGCAGCGTCTGCCCCAGCGCGACGGCGGCCTGGGCGGTCATCCGGGCCAGCTGGCCACCGCCGACCATGCCGACGACGGGCAGGGCGGTCTTCTGCGCGTCAACCCTCTCCACGAGACCGGGAGCCTAATCTGGCACGATCGATCCCGTGACGGTGGTGGAGGCGACGCTCGCCAGGATCCCCCAGCCGTACCGCGACAAGGCGATCAAACACCGTGAGCTGATCAAGTTCCTGATGGTCGGCGGCAGCACCTGGGTCATCGACACGGTGGTGTTCCTGGTGCTGAAGGCCACGGTGCTGGCCGACAAGCCGGTGACCGCCAAGGTGATCGCGGTGCTGGTGGCGACGATGGTGTCCTACGTGCTGAACCGCGAATGGTCCTTCCGGACCCGCGGCGGGCGGGAGCGGCACCACGAGGCCCTGCTGTTCTTCGTGATCAGCGGGATCGGGGTCGCGGTGTACTCGGCACCGCTGTGGGTCTCGCGCTACGTCTTCGAGCTGCAGGTGCCGTTCGTCTCGCTGGTCGCCCAGGAGTCCGCGGACTTCGTGGCCGGGCAGATCGTCGGCACCCTGGTCGGGATGGCCTTCCGCTGGTGGGCCTTCCGTCGGTTCGTGTGGCCGGACCAGTTCGTGCGGCGTCAGCCCCCGCCCGCCCCGGTGGACCAGGAGCCGCGCCCCTAACGGGGTCCGGTCCGGTCCGGGACCGGCGCGGCGGCGGCGACGTCGTCGGTGCGCGCCGCGGGCAGGTAGAGCCGGAACACCGGCGGCCGAGCCCGCGACAGCTCCAGCCGCCCGCCGTCGGCCTCGACCAGCGTCCGGGCCAGCGCGAGCCCCAGACCGGTCGAGGACTGCGCGGAGATGCCGCGGTCGAACACGTGCGGGACCAGGTCCTCCGGGACCCCCGGGCCGGTGTCGGACACCTCGACCAGCAGCGCGTTCTCGCCCTCCCGGGCCGCGATCGTGACGGTGCCCTCGCCGTGCTGCAGGGCGTTGTCGACCAGCACCCCGATCGCCTCGCGCAGCCGGGCCGCGGTGACCCGCGCGAGGAGCCCCTCGGGCACCCGCACCCGGAGCGACCGGCCGGCCGCGGTGAGCGGACCGCGCCACTCCCGCTCGGCGTCGGCGACGGCCTCGGCCAGGTCGACCGGCTCGGCCCCGACCGCCCGTGCGGCGCGGGCGGACTCCAGCAGGTCGTCGAGGACGGCGGTGAGCCGCTCGGTCTGCTCCAGTGCCGCGTTGGCCTCGCGGCGGGCGTCCGGGTCGGGGTGGCAGGCCAGCTCGTCGAGGCGCAGCTGCAGCGCGGTGATCCGGCTGCGCAGCTGGTGGGACACGTCCCCGACCAGCGACCGTTCGCGGTGCAGCAGCTGGGACAGCGCGGTCGCCGAGGAGTCCAGCACCTCCGAGACCCGGTCGAGCTCGGCGATGTCGTAGCGGGCCGGGGACCGGCGGAAGTCGCCCGCCCCGAGGCGGGCGGCACGGGCCGCGAGGTCACGCAGCGGGTCGGACAGCCGGCGGGCGGTGTACACCGCGACCCCGGTGCCGACGGTGACGGAGAACCCGACCAGCAGCACGACGACCGCCACCACCTGGGTCTGCTGGGAGCGCATCACCGAGGTCGGCTGGGACAGCTCCATGATCCCGCCGGGCCCGAACGGCAGCGACTCGGTCACCGGCTCGTCGACCCGGTCCACGCCGTAGACGATCGGGGCGGAGTCCGGCGGCACGACGACCAGCCGCGAGTTCGGCGGGATCGCCGCCTCCACCAGCTGTTGCGACTGCGGCCCGGTGCCGTACTCCTCGACGGTCTCGGTGACCTGCTCCAGGCGCTGGGTCAGCTCGGCACGGGTGAAGTCCTCGACGAGCTGCCAGGTCGCGAGCGCGAGCGGACCGCCCAGGAACAGCGCGGTCAGCGCCACCGTCAGCAGGGTGGAGATCAGGATCCGGCGGCGCACGGCGACCTCAGTCCGAGTTGTACCGGAAGCCGACGCCCCGGACGGTGGCGATCCGCTTCTCGCCGCCGATCTTGCGGCGCAGCCACGACATGTGCATGTCCAGCGTCTTCGACGACTTCATGTCCGCGTCGCCCCAGACCGCGTGCAGGATCTCCTCACGCGTCACGACCTGACCGGCGTGGATCATCAGCACCCGCAGCAGCTCGAACTCCTTGTTGGCCAGCGAGACCTCCTCGCCGTCGAGCAGGACACGGCGGCCGGACAGCTCCATCCGCAGCCCGTCCACCTCGACGACGTCCTGGGTGCGGCGGCGCAGCAGCGCCCGCACCCGGGCCAGCAGCTCGGCCAGCCGGAACGGCTTGGACACGTAGTCGTCGGCGCCGGCGTCGAGCCCCACGACGAAGTCGACCTCGTCGGTGCGGGCGGTGAGCATGAGGACCGGCAGGTCCGGCAGGGTCGCGCGGACCCGCCGGCAGACCTCCAGGCCGTCCATCCCGGGCAGCCCGAGGTCGAGCACGAGCAGGTCGACCTGGGCACGCGTGACGCGGTCGACGGCGCCCACGCCGTCGGCGACGACGTCGACGTCGTACCCCTCGCGCTGCAGGGCCCGCGACAGCGGCTCGGCGATCGCCGCGTCGTCCTCGGCCAGAACCACTGTGGTCATTTCACCGAGCATAGGGCTCCGGGCCCCGGGCACGGTGGCGGTGCGAGCTGGCATGCTCGCCCAACGTGAACCCCGAGCGATGCGTGCCCGCCGAACCCGGTGACCTGGATCTCGCCCTGCGCCTGGCGGACCTCGCCGACGCGATCACGCTGCCCCGGTTCCGGGCCGCCGACCTGCGGGTGGAGCGCAAGCCGGACCGCACCCCGGTGACCGACGCGGACACCGCCGCCGAGGACGCGATCCGGGCCGCGCTGGGTCACGAGCGCCCGGGCGACGCGATCCTCGGCGAGGAGCGCGGCGGGTCCACCGACACCGCGCACGGCCGCGGCTGGGTGATCGACCCGATCGACGGGACGAAGAACTTCTCCCGCGGGGTGCCCGCGTGGGCGACCCTGATCGCGCTCGTCGTCGACGGCGTGCCGACGGTGGGTGTGGTGAGCGCGCCGGCGCTGCACCGCCGCTGGTGGGGCTCGGCGGGGGCCGGGGCCTGGGCGCGCGACCTGCCGTCGGGGACGCCGAAGCGGATCGCGGTGTCGGGGGTGGCCGACGTCGCCGACGCCTACGTGTCGACCACCAACACCGAGACCTTCCGCACCGACCCGTCCCCGGCGTCGCGGGAGGGTTGGATCGCGCTGACCGAGGCCTGCTGGGAGTCCCGTGCGTTCGGGGACTTCTGGCAGCACGTGCTCGTCGCCGAGGGGGTCGTCGACGTCGCGGTCGAGCCCGCGGCGAACCCGTGGGACCTGGCCGCGCCGGCGGCCGTCGTCGCCGAGGCCGGCGGGCGGCTGACCGACCTGGCCGGGAACCCGACCTGGTCCGGCGGGCACGGCCTGACCAGCAACGGGCTGCTGCACGACGCGGTGCTGGGAGTGCTGCGCGGCTGAGCCCGAGCGGGTGCCCGCGGTCAGGCCGACAGCGCCGTGACCACCCGCGACGGCGACGGCCGGCCCAGGTGCCCGGCCATCCACACGCTGGTGTCGACCAGCTTCGCCAGGTCGGCACCGTGGTCGATGCCGAGCCCGTCGAGCATCCACACCAGGTCCTCGGTGGCGAGGTTGCCGGTCGCGGACCCGGCGTAGGGGCAGCCGCCCAGGCCGCCCGCGCTGGCGTCGACGGTGGTCACGCCGTGCCGCAGCGCGGCGAGGGTGTTGGCCAGCGCCTGGCCGTAGGTGTCGTGGAAGTGCACCGCGAGCCGTTCAACGCCGACCCCGCGGGCGATGCAGGCGTCGAGCACCGCGCCGACGTGCGCCGGGGTGGCGACGCCGATCGTGTCGCCGAGGGAGAGCTGGTCGCAGCCCATCTCCATCAGCCGGGCCCCGACGGCGGCGGCCTGGTCCGGGTCGACGCCGCCCTCCCACGGGTCGCCGAACACCATCGACACGTAGGCGCGCACCCGCAGGCCCTCGCGCACCGCGCGGGTGACGGTGGGCTCGAACATCGCGAACTGCTCGTCGAGCGTGCGGTTGAGGTTGCGCTTCGCGAACGTCTCGGTGGCCGAGGCGAACACCGCGACGTGGTCGCAGCCCGCCTCGATCGCACGGTCCAGGCCGCGCTCGTTCGGGGTGAGCACCGGGTAGTCGAGGCCGGCGCGGCGGTCGAGCACGGCCAGCAGGTCGGCGGCGTCGGCGAGCTGGGGCACCCACCTCGGGTGCACGAAGCTGGTCGCCTCCAGCGTGCGCAGGCCCGCGTCGGCGAGCCGGTCGAGGAACTCGGCCTTCACCGCGACCGGGAGGACGGTCTTCTCGTTCTGCAGCCCGTCGCGGGGGCCGACCTCGTAGATCTCGACGCGTTCCGGGAGCGCGGGGTCGCGCACCGTCGTGGGTAGACCGTTGCTCACAGGGACGCCCTCTCTCGCTGCGGTGCGGGAGCCTCCATCCTGCCCCGCACGGCCGCGTCGGCGTGAGCGCGGCGGGCCGTGTGCTCGCTCGCCTTCTCGTGGCTGCGGCGCCGCTCGGCGAGCAGGCCGATCTCGCGGTGCAGCCGGGCCTGGACCCGTTCCACGCCCGCGACGTCGGTGAACCGCAGCCGCTCCCCGGCGACGTCGAGCAGCAGGGTGCCGTGGCCGAACAGCCGCCCCGCGGCGCCGGTCCGGACGCGGACCGAGTCGATGCGGTCGATGGGCACGTCGAGACCGTCGCGGACGAGCAGCCCCTCCCGGACGAGGAACCGCCGGTCGGTGACGACCAGCAGGGTGGCGCGCCAGCGCGCGATCGGCAGCAGCGTCCAGCGCACCGCGACGAGCGCGGCGAGCACCCCGAGCACGAGCCAGGCCCACGGTGCCCACGGCTGCAGCCGGACGACGGCGGCGCCGAACCCGGCGGCGGCGCTCACCCCGACCAGCACCGCGGCCGGGCGCAGACCCAGCCGCCAGTGCGGGTGCCCGAGCAGCACGACGCGCTCACCCTCGTCGAGAACCCGGTCCAGTGCCCGGTCCAGAGCGCTGTCGGGGGACGCCATGTCCCCCACGGTAGGACGAAGGGGGCCCGCCGCCACCGCGACGCGCGGGGGCTGCGTCGCAGGTCAGCGCAGCGGGTGACTCAGGGTTGGTCGGCCGCGCGCAGATGGACGATGTCCCCGGCCGCCACCGCGACGCGGGCTCCGCCGTCCGGGTGGACCAGCAGCCGGCCCTGCGGGTCGACGTCCTCGGCCGTCCCGATGAGGTGGTCCCCGGCCGGGCGTTCCACCCGGACCCGCGAGCCGAGGCTGGCGCAGGCCGACCGGTAGTCGCGGCGCAGGCCGCAGGCGTCGGCGTCGCCGTGGGCGTCCCGCCACTGCGCCTCGCGCCGGTACAGGTGCCCCAGCAACACGGTCGCGGTCTCGGCGCGGGTCGCGGTGAACCCGTGCGCGGCCAGCGAGGTCGCGCCCCACGGCAGGTCGGTGGCCGGGGTGGAGACGTTGAGCCCGATGCCCAGCACGATCCCCGGGCCGCCGCCGGAGACCGCGGTCATCTCGGCGAGGATCCCCGCGGCCTTGCCCCGCGTCGTCCCGACGAGCAGGTCGTTGGGCCACTTCAGGGCCACCGGCACGTCCGGGGCGAGCTCGGTGATCGCGTCGGCGAGCGCGACGCCCGCGAGCATCGGCAGCCAGCCCAGCCGGTCGGCGGGCACGCCCTCCGGGCGCCACAGCACCGACAGCGTCAGCGCCGCCCCGGGCCGCGAGAGCCAGGTACGGTCGAGGCGGCCGCGGCCGCGCACCTGGTCCTCGGCGATCAGCACCGAGCGGTCCGGGGCACCGCGCACGGCCTCGGCCAGCAGGTCGGCGTTGGTGGATCCGGTGGAGGCGACGACGTCGAGCGCCGTCCAGCCCCCGGCGGGACGGAGCACGGCAGTCCGCAGGGCGTACGGGTCCAGCGGGTCCCCGTCACCGTGATTCGTCCCGATCGTCATCACCGCGCACCGTAACGGCACCGCGACCCGCCGGGGACCGCGGAGGGTGCACGGATCGGTAACGCTGTCCGGGGACGGCCACCCGGTCGGCTGCGTCGGACGTCACGCCCGGACCGACGCTACTTGCGGGTTAGGCTCCGATCTCATGAGCGCCGCAACGGAGCCGATGGCGACCCCGGAAGACGGAAGCGCCGAGCCGGACGTCCACACCACGGCCGGCAAACTCGCCGACCTCTACCAGCGTTTCGAGGACGCGGTCCACGCCGGTTCGGCGTCCGCGGTCGAGAAGCAGCACGCGAAGGGGCGCCAGACCGCCCGTGAGCGGATCGACCAGCTGCTCGACCCCGGCTCCTTCGTCGAGCTGGACGCCCTGACCCGGCACCGGTCCACGAACTTCGGGATGGAGGCCAAGCGCCCGTTCGGCGACGGCGTCGTGACCGGCACCGGCACCATCGACGGCCGCCCGGTCGCGGTGTTCTCCCAGGACGCGACCGTCTTCGGCGGGGCGCTGGGCGAGGTCTACGGCGAGAAGATCGTCAAGGTCATGGACGTGGCCGCGAAGATCGGCTGCCCGGTCGTCGGCATCAACGACGGCGGCGGCGCCCGCATCCAGGAGGGCGTGGTCGCCCTCGGCCTCTACGGCGAGATCTTCACCCGCAACGTGTCGAGCTCCGGTGTGATCCCGCAGATCTCGCTGATCATGGGTCCGTGCGCGGGCGGCGCGGTGTACTCCCCCGCGATCACCGACTTCACGGTCATGGTCGACGAGACCAGCCACATGTTCATCACCGGCCCGGACGTCATCAAGACCGTCACCGGTGAGGACGTCGACATGGAGGAGCTCGGCGGCGGCCGGGCCCACAACACCAAGTCCGGGGTGGCCCACTACCTGGCCGGCGACGAGGCCGACGCGCTCGACTACGTCAAGCAGCTGCTGAGCTTCCTGCCGTCGAACAACCTGTCCGAGCCGCCGTCGTTCCCGGCGAGCGAGCCCGTCGAGGGGTCGATCGAGGACGGCATCATCGACTCCGACCGCGAGCTCGACACCCTCATCCCGGACTCGGCGAACACCCCGTACGACATCCGCGAGGTCATCAACCGGGTCGTCGACGACGAGGACTTCCTCGAGGTCCAGGAGCTCTGGGCGCCGAACATCGTGATCGGGTACGCCCGCGTCGAGGGCCGCAGCGTCGGCATCGTCGCGAACCAGCCGACCCAGTTCGCCGGCTGCCTCGACATCGACGCCTCGGAGAAGGCCGCGCGGTTCGTGCGGACCTGCGACGCGTTCAACATCCCGGTCCTGACCTTCGTCGACGTGCCGGGCTTCCTGCCGGGCACCGAGCAGGAGTGGAACGGCATCATCCGCCGCGGCGCGAAGCTGATCTACGCCTACGCCGAGGCGACCGTCCCCAAGGTCACCGTGATCACCCGCAAGGCCTACGGCGGCGCCTACGACGTCATGGGCTCCAAGCACCTCGGCGCCGACGTCAACATCGCCTGGCCGACCGCGCAGATCGCGGTCACCGGCGCGCAGGGCGCGGTGTCGATCCTCTACCGCAAGGAGCTCAAGGGCCTGGAGGGCGACGAGCTCGCCGCCAAGCGCGCGGAGCTGCAGCAGGACTACGAGGACACCCTCTGCAACCCCTACATCGCCGCCGACCGGGGCTACATCGACGCGGTCGTGCCGCCGTCGCACACCCGCGGCTACGTCGGCCGGGCGCTGCGGATGCTGTCCACCAAGCGGCAGCAGGGCCCGACCCGCAAGCACGGGAACATCCCGCTCTGATGGGCGAGCCGCAGGAGACGCAGGAGTCGGCCGAGGCCACCCCGGAGGAGCGCCGCGCGCTGTTCCGGGTCGTACGGGGCACCCCGGACGCCCGCGAGCTCGCCGCGCTGACCGCCGTGGTCGCCGCGGCGGCGAGCGTCGGTGGGCCGCCCGACCCGCCGCGGACGCCGGACCTGTGGTCGCACCCCGCGGCCCAGCTCCGCGCCCCGCTGCACGCGGGCCCCGGCGCGTGGCGCGCCTCCGGCCTCCCCCGCTGACCCACCTACGCACCACCGGCCGACGCCCGGTCCCGGCACACCACGGTGCCCGGGGCCGGGCGCGGTCCACCCGGGGGTGGAGGGCGCGCGTCCACCCGGGATCGACCCCGGCGCCGACGCGACGACCGGCCCCGCGGAGAGATCGTTCTCCCCATGGACGCCACCTCCCTCGTCATCACGGTCGCGATCGTCGGCCTGGTCCTCTACAAGCAGTTCCGCGGGCAGTTCGTCGGCGGATCACGGGACATGAAGCTCCCGCTCATCGTGATCGGCATCGGGGTGCTCACGCTCGCCCAGGCCCGTCCGGAGGTCACCGCGGCCGGGCTGGCGCTGCTCGCCGCCGAGCTGGTGCTGACGGCCGGGCTCGGGGTGCTGCGCGGGTACGCCTTCCGCCTCGGCACCCGCGACGGCTGGGCCTACCGCAGCGGCTCGGCCGCGTTGCTGGTCGCCTGGGTGCTGACCATCGGGGTGCGGGTCGGTGCCGGGGTGCTCGGCGGGGCCGTCGGCGCCGGGCTGCTGCTCTCGACGTCGTCGGCGCTGGTCTTCGGCGGGAGCCTGCTGGTCCAGAGCCTGGTCCTGCGCCACCGGGTGGACGCGGCCGGGCTGCCGGTCCGGCCGGCCGAGCCGCGCCGTGCCCGCACGGTGGCCTGACCGGCCCGCCCGGCCCGGCTGCTGTGTCAGAGTGAAACAGTGAGCACGCCCACCGCCCACGCGGCCCGTCGCGTCGAGGCCGACCGGTCGCCGCTGTTCGGGGTCCCCCGACGGCTGCTGTCACTGGTGTGGTTGCCGATCGTGCTGTTCCTGCTGTATTGGTCGCCGGGCCAGCAGGTCTCGCCGCCCTGGCTCTACGCCGGGCTCGTCCCGGCCGTCGCCGGGTGGGTGGCCTTCGCCCTCTACCGGGACATGCCGCCGGTCGCGACGGTGCTGACCAGCGTCGCGCTCGGCGGAGGCGGGATCGCCCTGATGGCCGGGTCCGACGGCTGGACCACCTCGGCGGCCTTCCCGATGCTGGCGGTGTTCGTGGCCGCGCTGCGGCTGCCCTACCGGGCCGCGCTGTTCGTCGACGTGCCGCTCATCGCCGCCACCACGATCGCCGTCGGTCCCTACGACTCCCTCTGGGAAGCGCTGCTGGTGGTCTCCGCGCTGACCGCGATGGTGCTGTTCGGGCTCGGCCGCCGCGACTCGGCCCGGCGCGTCGAGGAGCACGAGCAGGCGCTCGTCGCCGACGCGAGGGCCCGCGAGGAGCACGCCCGCGCCGAGGCCATCGCCGACCGCGCCCGGGTCGCCCGCGACGTCCACGACGTGCTGGCGCACTCGCTGTCCGCGCTGGCCGTCCAGCTCCAGGGCGCCCGGCTGATGGCGCTGCGCGACGGCGCGGCGCCGGACACGATCGCCCAGATCGAACGGGCCCAGCGGCTCGCCTCCGACGGGATCACCGAGGCCCGTCGCGCCGTGCGGGCGCTGCGCGAGGGACCGACGCCGGTCGACGTCGCCGAGGAGCTGCGCGAGCTCGGCCGGGCGCACCCGGACGCGACCGTCGAGGTCGCCGAGGGGCTGCGGCTCGGCGCGCGGGAGGGCGAGACCGTGCTGCGCACCGCGCAGGAGGCGCTGTCCAACGCCCGCAAGCACGCCCCCGGCGCCCCCGTGACGGTGCACCTGCGCCGCGACGGCGACGGCGCCGAGCTGGAGGTCGTCGACGTCGCCGGGGTGCCGCCGGCGCCCGGTGACGGCGAGGGCTCCGGGCTGACCGGAATGGCCGAGCGGGCGGCACTCGTCGGCGCCGAGCTGCAGACCGGCCCCACCCCCGACGGCTGGCGGGTCCGGCTCCGGCTGCCCGCCCGTTCCCCGGACCGCGAGAGGATCACGACGTGAGCGACCTGCGGGTGGTACTGGCAGACGACCAGCGGATCGTGCGCGACGGCCTCGCCACCGTCCTGGGCCTGCTCGACGGCATCGAGGTCGTCGGCACCGCCTCGGGCGGCGACGAGGCTGGCTTCACTGCCCTCATAAGGGCGGGGTCGTGTGGGATGCTGATCATGCTGCCGCGATCAACATCCTGGATCGAGACGGAGACCCCGACATCTCCCTGTGGACCCCGCACACGCAGGTGAAACAGATCATCCAGGAACGAGATCGTCACCGGTCCAGACTGCCGGACCAGGACTCCAGCACCGCTGGCTACTGCAGGTGCGGAGAGCGAAACATCCGTCCTGATCAACAATGATCAATGAACAGGAAGCAGAGAAGTTGGCGATGCTCCCCACCAAAGGCCGCGCACCGAAAACCGGGTACAGTCGTGAAGCGTTCGGTCAGCGTTGGGCCGACACGGACGGGAACGGCTGCGACCAGCGCAACGACATCCTCGCGCGCGACCTGAAGAACGTCGTGTACCGGCCGGGTGGGGCGCAGTGTGTGGTGGACTCGGGAGTGCTCGATCCGGACCCCTACACCGGGAAGGTCGTCGAGTTTAAACGGGGCTCGGACACCTCAGCGGCGGTCCAGATCGATCATGTGGTGTCCTTGTCGGACGCGTGGCAGAGCGGTGCCCAGCAGCTCGATGAGGCTGCTCGTGAAAGACTCGCCAACGACCCGGACAATCTCCTCGCGGTGGACGGGCCGACCAACGCTGACAAGGGCGACGGTGACGCAGCAACCTGGTTACCACCGCAGAAGTCCACGTGGTGTGACTACGGAACGAGGCAGGTCATGGTCAAGGAACGCTACCGGCTCTGGGTCAAGCCAGCGGAACGTGCCGCTTTGACTAAGCTCCTCGACACCTGTCCGACGACTTAAAAGGATCGAGCCCCCCCCCGTTTTCGCTGTTGACCCGGCGGAGGAGGGCTCGGTGCAACCCGAAGCTCGAAGGGAGCTTCAACATGACCCGGACCGTCTGAAAGGAACCCGACTCATGCAACGGAAGCCCCGAAGAGAAGAGAGGAACTCCGAGGCTTATTCAGGCCCCGTGAAATAACGATCTAGCCCGGCGTGTCGGGTTGGGCGACAGCCCGTCCATCGCGAATATTGGTTTGCCGAATCAATCCGAGATGAACGGGCTGCCGCAGTATGTACTATACCACTGGTTTCCGGCGTGATGAAATTCAGGATCTTGTCGCTATAGTGTATGAGCAGGATCAGCGGGACGCGACGGAGGCACGTTTGTCTTGGCCGCCGGTTCTGGGGTTGTTCTGGTCGGTGGTGATCACGTTGGCGTATCTGCGCGGGAATCGTGTGCAGTGGGAGTTGGCGGAAACCTATGGGGTGTCGCAGTCGACGGTTAGTCGAGCGATCGCGGGGGTGACACCGTTGCTGGCACAGGCGCTGCGGAGTGTCGTTCCGACGGCAGAGGAGCTTCGTGCCGATCGGCAGTACATCATCGATGGAACCTTGCTGCCCTGCTGGTCATGGGCCGCGGTGCCGGGTCTGTGGTCGGGCAAGCATCGCACCACCGGCGTCGTCGTCCAGGTCGCAGCCACCCTGGAAGGGCAGCTGTCGTGGATCTCCGACCCGACCCCAGGCTCCCGACACGACCTATATTGCCTCGACCAATCCGGCGCCCTCGACCACCTCGCCACATCCCCCCCGATCGGCGATAAAGGATACATCGGGCGCGGCATGCTCACCCCGTTCAAAAAACCACCCGGCCGGGAACTTCTCGACTGGCAAAAAACATTCAACAAGAGCCTCAACCACACACGCGCCACCATCGAACGAGTCATCGCCCATATCAAAACGTGGAAAGTTCTCCACACAGACTACCGGCGGCCCTACGCCACATTTAAAACGACAATCTCGGCAGTCATCGGACTCATCTTCTACACACTTACCTGACGGAGCCTGAATAAGCCTCTCCGTACGTGCAAGAGTACATGCTCAGTCTTGACGAAGGGAACCGCCCGGTAGGCGGATCCTGTGCTGGTCGACCAATGACGGCTGTGACCTGCGGTGTTCCTGGTTGCGCTGGATCGGAGCGATGAGCGCGGCGGCGTTTGACTCGGGGGCGTCGGCCAGTGATGAGGCGGCTGATGTCCCCCGGGCGTCTCCAGGGCCCCGGCAAAGTCGCTAGATGATCTTGTAGGTGGTCAGTGGTCGATGGGGGTCGCGGGCGTGGTGGCGGAGTGCTGCGGCGATGTTGCTGACGCCGTGCAGGCGTAGCGCGGTGATCGCGAGGTTCCGCAACGCCGACATGACCTGCGGGGCGTGACCGGTGTGGGCGGTGGCGCGGTCTTCGTCGAAGCAGACATCACGGACCCAGTGCAGGCGATTCTCGATCGACCAGTGCCCACGGATCCAGCGGGCGAGCAGTCCTGGATCGGCGTCGGTGCTGGTCAGGCTGGTGATCGCGTAGGCGGTCTCGGTTCTCCACTTCCCGCCAGGCCGCAGTGGGCGACGCCGGCGCACCAGCTTGATCGCCTGGGATGCGTGGGGGAAGAACTCTGCGCCCAGGTCGGGACAGGGGTGCAGGCTGACCACGCTGATCGTGCGGGTCTCGACGCGGCCGTGCCCACGCCCGCGTTGACGATCAGCGACGCCGATCTGGGTCCAGGGCAGCGCCCGTACCCGTGCCAGCAGCGTGGGCTGGTTCGCTTTGATCGTCATCAGGTAGTGCCCGCCGCGGCGGTGTAGGTAGTCGGCGTGGGCTCGCTGGGTGTGCAGAGCGTCCGCGGTGACCAGTACATCGTCGAGGTCGAGGGGGTCGAGCAGCGCGGTGAACGCGGTGATCTCGCTGCCCTTCTCTGCGACCTGAACCTGGCCGAGCACGCCACCGCTGGTCTGGTCGAGCACCGACACCAGATGCGGGAGCCAGACCCTGCCGTCGGCGGCACGGACGCGGGCGCCGCGCAGGGTCTTGCCGTCCAAGGCCAGCACGCGACGCTGTTCTCGCCGGGGTGTGCCCTCCGCCGCCGGCTGGGCGCTGAGCTGGGGCAACACCCAGGACTGCAACGCCGCCTCCAGCGCCGAGGCGTCGACCCGTTGCAGGACCCGGCGGATGGTCGACTCGTGCGGAGCGACCGCGCCCACCCCGAGCACGTCCAGCACGGCGCGGCCGACGTCATGGGCGTACTCGGCGATCGCGGTGAACGACCGGGCCCCCGCCAACACCGCGCACGCCCCCAGTAGCAACACCGCGAGGACACCGTGGCGGACACCGCGTGGTTTCCGCGGGTCCGGCACTCGCGACAGGGCCTCCACCAGCGACAACCCCGCCGCCTCACCGACCGGCGCGGCTCTCCCCGCGTCAGGACCGACCTCCAGGCCTTCCAGAGCAGCAACGATCGGAGACACTGACACTGCGGACACAGGCTTCCTGACGTGAGCAAGGATTCGACACCCTCATGATCACGCCAAGCCTGTGTCCGCACCCACCCCCACCCCCCACATCACCGCAGCTCAGGACCCACCCATCACGACTTTGCCGGGGCCCTGCGGGCGTCTCTGGGGCGGTTCATCGCGGCGCTGGAGCGCGCGGGAGTCTGGCACCGGGTCCGAGGGGACGAGGTGTCGTTCCGGTGCCCGTTGCCGGATCACGATGATTCGAACGCGTCGGCGGGAGCTCGCTGGTTGGCTGCGGACGGGCGCCACCCGGTGGGCCGTATTGCGATGCGGTGTCGCGCGTGTGGTCAGGGGCGGAACTCTGAGTTGTTGAGTGTGCTCGGGCTGGCCCTGGTGGATTTGTTCGATGACAAGCCCCGCCGCCCCGCCCCTGCTTCTCCGCGGGTGACAAGGCAGCCTGGCTCCTCGGGCGGGAGGCCCCGCGATGAGGGCCCCCGTTCAGCCGAGGGAGGCGCCGCCGCCGCCGGCGCGTGGACCGGCGAGGGTGACGAAGTACGGGTTCGAGGATGAGTCAGGACGGGTTGTTGCTCGGCTGATTCGGTTCGATCCGGTCGATGTCTCGTCGGGTGAACGCAAGGGCTTCATGTGGCAGCACCGGAGTGGTGCTGGTGGTGGCTGGGTCTCGGGGAAGCCCCCGGGAGGGGTGTCGTTGTATCGGCTGTCGGCGGTGAAGGCGGCGGTTGCGGCGGGTGCCCGGATCTGGCTGGTGGAAGGTTGTAAGAACGCTGACCAGCTCGGCGCGGTACTTCCGCCGGGGGAGGTGGCGACCACACCCCCGGACGGAGGTGCTTCGTGGCGCGATGAGTACGCCCAGGTCCTGGCGGGGGCAACGGTCACTGTGGTCGCTGACCGAGATGAGCCTGGTTACCGGCATGCTGCTCAGGTGGCGACTTCTCTACGGCGCGCGGGAGTGGTGTTGCGGCTCGTTCGCACGCCGTTGAATGAAGAGCACGGTGACGCTTCAGATCATCTCGACGCAGGTCTAGGGCTAGAAGAGTTCGAAGAGGTCCCGGCGGTGCTGCTGAAGCTGCCTGTCGAGCCTGAGCTGGCTGTCTCCGGCGGTGGAGGAGTCGAGGAGGAGGTCGAGTTGAGCGGTGTTGCTTCGGCCCGCGTAGCGGAATTGGACGAGAAGCGGCAGGATCACGGCTTCGGCCTTGGTGCGGAGAAGAAGCGGAAGCTCTCCGCCGCGCAGGCGTTGCTGAAGCTGGCGTTGGAGCATTGGGAGCCGATCTGCTCTGAGGGGGGCGAGTCGTATCTGATCCCCCGTGAAGGCCCTCGGATCGCGCGTCTGCTCCGAGAGGGCTCTCCCTTGTTCTCGGCCGAACTGGCGGCGCTGTACTACGAGCAGTCCGGGCGGGTCGCTGGTCATTACGCCCTCATTGACTGCTTATTGATCTTGCAGGGGATCGCTGAGCGGGGTCCCCGGGTGCGCTTGCACCGCCGTGTCGCTCGGTACGATGACGGCCTGGTGCTTGATCTGGGCGATGAGACCGGTCGGGCCGTCGTGATCACTTCCGCAGGGTGGGAGGTCCGCTCGGTGTCGCCGGTGCTGTTCTGGCGAACTACTGAGACGGAGGCTCTCCCGGTCCCGGTCCGGGGCGGAGATGTGTCCGAGCTGTGGTCGCTGGTTCATGTTGACCCTGCTGACCGGGGTCTGGCTGAGGCGGAGCTGGTGTTCCGTTACTTCGCTGATGTCTCTCACCCGATCCTGTCGTTGTCGGGTGAGGCGGGTGCGGGGAAGACCACGGCTGCCGTGACCCTGGCGTCGCTCATTGATCCGGCGCCGGTGGTGTCTCAGCCGAAGGACATCCGTGACTGGGCAGTCCGCGTGAGCCAGTCCTACAGCCCGGTACTGGATAACTTGCGTGGGCTGACGGAGTGGCAGTCCGATGCGTTATGCATGGCGGTGACTGGAGGGGAGATCTCGTTCCGCACGCTCCATACGAACCGAGGGGTCACGTCGTTCGGGGGGCAGCAGTGCGTCACTCTGACCTCGGTGGACTTGGGCGCGCAGGCTGCGGACCTGGTCACCCGAATGCTGCCGATCAGACTGAACAGGTTCCGTGGCGGCCGTATCGGCGAAGATGCTCACCGAGAGGCTCGGGAGGAGGCTCTCCCTCGGCTGCTGGGTGCTGTGCTGGACCGGGTATCTGGGGTGCTGAGGGTCCTGCCGCGGGTGCGGTCGATGCCGCTGGACCTGCCGCGGTTGTCAGGGTTCGCCCAGGCGTGTAAGGCGCTTGACGTTCTTGACGTTGATGCTGGTCTTCCGTCGGCGGATCGGTTCGGTGCCTATGCCCGTCTGCTGAACGATCAGGCGGGCGATATTGCTGACGAAGACGAAGTGGCTGCCGCGGTGACGGTATTTATGGCCGACCGGGTCAAGGCAGGTCAAGGGGCTTGGGAAGGACGTCCTTCTGACCTGCATGCAGTGTTGACGCCCGGGGCTTTCCGGTCCCGGTACTGGCCTGCGACGGCCGCGGCGTTCAGCAAGCGTCTGTATGGGGTGCTGGGTCCGCTGCGTGCAGCCGGTATCGAGGTAGTAAGAGGCGAAGGCCGCAGCGCTTCCCGTCGTCAGGTGACCATCCGTTGCATCCCGCAGCCAGGGGTCAGCGATTCCGGAGTCATCGAGATGCCCGCTACTGAGGATGTAGAGCAGCCTTCCCCTGCTGGGGTGTCGTCTCGCCACGAACCTGCCCCGGCCGCGGAGGAACTGCCCCTGATGGGTGCTGACTGCGACACGTGTAAGGGCCCAGGGCCAGTCTGCGGGCAGGTCACGGTTGCCACTGAGGTTTTGCCGTGTGTTCTATGCGGCGCAGCGACGGTGGTGCGTGCCCCATGCGGAACTCCGCGGCACGCACACTGCACGCCACGAGAGGACGATGACGTAACGACCCCGGACCCGCTACCGGTGACCCATGAGGTTGCCGAAGCGGGACCCCGGGGGGCTTCGACTACTCCTGCTGCGCCTGGAACAGCCTCCGGATCGCCGGTTCCCAGGGCCTCGGACACTCCTGCACCGTCACCGTCTGCTGACCGTCGCCGTTCAGGGCGCAGCGACCGCCGGGGACTTCACCTGTATGGGGTCTTGTGCGGTGAAGGCTTCACGATCGTTGCTGATCGGCGGGCCGGGCCGACTGAGCCATGGGATGGGGACCGTCCTTCTTCCCTGCGGGCAGCTGTGTCTTTCGCGCGGAAGCTGAACTGCGAAGCTCTGTGGATTCACACCAGTGCCCTGGAGAGCCTCGGGCTCGACCCGGAGACACGACCGGAAGGGGTGGACGGCTGGAGCGTTGACGGCCGGGGTGAGCCGGACCAGCTGGAAGTGGCGATCCCGGAGTGGATGACAGGAACAGGATCGTGGGCTGACCCACAGACGGGGCGTGAGCTAGCCGCAGCCCTGGCGGAGTATGAAGCCGCGATCGGGATGCGCTTCCGGGCAGGCCCAGCAGCAACAGCCATGGGGCTGCTGGGGATGCTACACAAGAGGACTGGGGCTGCTGAGCTGACACCGCCGTCCTGGCATCCACCGAGAGAAGTCACCAATAGCGAAAGAGAATTGCTCTGGGCTCGCCCATTGACAGAGCAGGAACGATCGGCTCGCTGGATCATCGGAGTGGACAAACACGGGGCCTACCCAGGCTGCATGTCTGACCTGCGACTGGGGCTCGGCGACCCGATCCGACATGAAGGATCAGTCTGCGATCCGAAAACCCCTGGGATGCACCGGATCACTGGCGCAGCACCGCCGGAAGGCAGAGATCCACTCCTCCCTGACGCGCTCATCGGTGTCGCCCGAGGAGGAGAGTGGCGTTCAACAGAGACAGTGAGGCTTATTCAGGCTCCGTCAGGTAAGTGTGTAGAAGATGAGTCCGATGACTGCCGAGATTGTCGTTTTAAATGTGGCGTAGGGCCGCCGGTAGTCTGTGTGGAGAACTTTCCACGTTTTGATATGGGCGATGACTCGTTCGATGGTGGCGCGTGTGTGGTTGAGGCTCTTGTTGAATGTTTTTTGCCAGTCGAGAAGTTCCCGGCCGGGTGGTTTTTTGAACGGGGTGAGCATGCCGCGCCCGATGTATCCTTTATCGCCGATCGGGGGTATGTGGCGAGGTGGTCGAGGGCGCCGGATTGGTCGAGGCAATATAGGTCGTGTCGGGAGCCTGGGGTCGGGTCGGAGATCCACGACAGCTGCCCTTCCAGGGTGGCTGCGACCTGGACGACGACGCCGGTGGTGCGATGCTTGCCCGACCACAGACCCGGCACCGCGGCCCATGACCAGCAGGGCAGCAAGGTTCCATCGATGATGTACTGCCGATCGGCACGAAGCTCCTCTGCCGTCGGAACGACACTCCGCAGCGCCTGTGCCAGCAACGGTGTCACCCCCGCGATCGCTCGACTAACCGTCGACTGCGACACCCCATAGGTTTCCGCCAACTCCCACTGCACACGATTCCCGCGCAGATACGCCAACGTGATCACCACCGACCAGAACAACCCCAGAACCGGCGGCCAAGACAAACATGCCTCCGTCGCGTCCCGCTGATCCTGCTCATACACTATAGCGACAAGATCCTGAATTTCATCACGCCGGAAACCAGTGGTATAGTACATACTGCGGCAGCCCGTTCATCTCGGATTGATTCGGCAAACCAATATTCGCGATGGACGGGCTGTCGCCCAACCCGACACGCCGGGCTAGATCGTTATTTCACGGGGCCTGAATAAGCCTCACTGGGCGCAGATGGAGCTGGACTCTCTTGACGGCGTGCCTGGTGAGAGAGATGATGAGATGCTCGGTGCGGCGTTGTTTGGCCCGGATAGTGGGTATTCGATTCCGCCTTCCGGGGGATGGCCTCGACCTGTGTCTGGAGATCTGGCAATCTCTTTCTAGGGGTCGATACTGTTATCGACAAAACGACAGTAGGCGGTTCGGTCGCGCGACAGGTCTGTGATTGGAGTCCCCGACGGTGGAGAGGGCGTCAACAATGAATAAGAAGCTGTCCTTGGTGGTCTCGAACCGCAGCAAGGCCGATGCCTGGAGGCTTATTCAGGGTGATCATGAAGTGCGGTGTTTCTCCAGGTCGGGACCGCAGCGAGGTAGCCCGCCAGGCGGCCCTGAATAAGCCTCCTGCTCCCGCGAGCTCGCGGCCGGTGCGCTCTATTCCGCGGCCCGTCCTCGCGTCCTGACCCTCGACCAGGTGCTCGCCGAGGACCCGACGCTCGGCGAGCACGGCTACGGGGTTTATAAAGGCTGGACTAAGACCCCGACTGATCGCGCCGCCGAGCTCCGCCGCCTGCGTGAAGAGCTACTCAGCCACCGAGCCGAGATCGACACCGTCTACGACTGGCTGGTCACCAACCTGTCGCCGATCAAGACCCTGACCGAGTGCAGCTACAGCCTCAAGCACATCGCCGAGAGAGCGATCGGTACCTACGTCAGCAACGGGCAGCTCATCGCCGCCGCGCTCATGGCTGGCTATCCGACCGGTCGACCCCGTGGGCACAACGTCCTCGTCGCTGTCAGTCGCCGTGACCTCAAGCGAGTCCTCGATGGCCGGTGGTCCCGAACCTTCTGACCTGTTGACGCCCCGCGCGTCACCGCAGCTCAGCACCCACCCATCACGACTTTGCCGGGGCCCTGCGGCTCATCCGGAGCTGCTTGATCCTGGTGGTGCGGGTCCGGAGGCCCTCGCCCGGGTCGCCGAGCTGGCCCCGGACGTGCTGCTCACCGACCTGCGGATGCCCGCGGGCGACGGCGTCTCCGCGACCCGCCGGGTCCGCGACGAGCACCCGGGCACCGCCGTCGTCGTGCTCACCACCTACGTCGACGACGACGCCGTGGTCGACGCGATCGCCGCGGGCGCCTCGGGCTGGCTGTCCAAGGACGCCGACGCCGAGGCCATCGGCCGGGCCCTGCGCTCGGCCGCCGACGGCGTGTCCACCGTCGACGCCGGCGTGCTGTCCCGGCTGGTCGCCGCCCGCGCGACGACCGCCCCGCCGGCACCGGTCGACCCGCCCGACGGGCTCACCCCGCGCGAGGTCGAGGTGCTCGGGCTGATCGCCGACGGGCTGTCCAACACCGAGATCGCGAGGCGGCTCGTGGTCGGCGAGGCGACGGTGAAGACCCACGTCAACCACCTGTTCGCCAAGACCGGGCTGCGCGACCGCGCCCAGGCCGTCGGCTACGCCTACCGCCACGGCCTGACCGGCCGCTGACCCGGACACCCCCGTGTCCACACCCCCTGGCCGGTAGCCACACCCGTTGCAACGGGTGTGGGTGCCGGCCAGGGGGTGTGGATGCCGACGGGGGTCGGGGTCAGTCGGAGGTGCCCGTGGTGGGGGGTGCGGGGGTGTGGCCGTGGCCATGTCCGTGGCCGTGGCCGTGGCCGTGGCCCTGTTTGGCGGCCACGCCCGCGCCGGGCATCGGGGCGGTGCCACCCAGCTGGATGTCGCCGGCCCGCAGCGGGACGTCGTGGTACTTGCCCTCGTGCGCCAGGATCGGCCGCTGGTCCCCGGCGATCTCCGGGTACTTCTCCTCCAGCCGTCGCCGCTGGTCCCAGGTCCGGCGCATCGAGTCGATGTACTCGGAGTTGCCGTTGTAGACCCCGCGCCAGGTCTGGGGCATCTCGTCCTTGGACAGGCCGGGGCTGGCCTGGCCGCCGAGCGCGAACCCGGCCGGGACCTTGCTCGTCGCGCCGTCGCCGCAGACCGGGCACGGCGGGGTGTGGGGGTCCGACATGGACGCGAGGTGCTCGAAGCGGGCTCCGCACCCGCACCGGAAGACGTAGATCGGCATCGTGCCGCCTTCGGATCGGCGTCCGCCGGCGGCCCCGCGCGGGGACCGCCGGCGGACGGGGGTCACCAGTTCTGGACGGACTTCGTGAGGATGTCGGCGATGTCGTCCTCGGTCGGGGTCCGCGGGCAGGTCGCGAGCAGCCGCTGCTGCTTCATCGTGCCGGGGACCAGGTCCGGGACGTCGGCCTCGGTGTACCCGACGCCGCCGATGCCGTTCGGGATGCCGATGTCGCGCATCAGCCGGGTCAGCACCCCGGGCAGCTGCTCCCGCGGGTCGTTCACCCTGTCCGCCCGCGGGTCCATCAGCTCCGCCGCCTTCAGGTGCCGCTCCGGCGCAGAGTCGAAGGAGAACCGGAAGGCCTCCGGCGCCGTCAGCGACACCGACTCCCCGTGCGGCACCATCGCCTCGTCCTGCGGGTAGCCCTGCGGCCGGTAGTCCTTGACCATGCCCGCGATGGGGTAGGCGTTGGCGTGCGGGATGTGCACCCCGGAGTTGCCGAAGCCCATGCCCGCGAACGTCGCGGCCATCATCATGTCCGAACGGGCCTCGACGTCCTCGGCGCCGCGCTGCACCGCCGCCCGGAACGACTTCGCCAGCAACGACATCGCCTTCTCGCACCACAGGTCCGAGACCGGGTTGGAGCCGCAGTAGGTGACCCGCTCCTCGGGCTTCTTCCGGTCGAAGGTCGTGTAGTACCGCGCCGTGTAGCTCTCCAGCGCGTGGCAGGTGATGTCCATCCCGGCGGCCGCGGTGACCTGCGGCGGCAGCGTCATCGTCAGCAGCGGGTCGATGACGGCCAGGGTCGGCCGCAGCCGCCAGTGGCTGATCCCGGTCTTGACCTTCATCGACAGGATGTCCAGCACGCACATCGCGGTGGACTCCGAGCCGGTGCCCGCCGTCGTCGGGACGGCGATCAGCGGCTTGAGCTGCCCCGGCGGCACCTTGGCGTTGCCGATCGGCTTGTTGATGTAGTCCATCAGCTCGCCGGGGTGGCTGGTCAGCAGGTTGATGGCCTTGGCGGTGTCGATCGCCGACCCGCCCCCGACGGCGACGAAGCCGTCCCACGGGCCCTGCGCGCGGGCGTACTCGGTCGCCTTGTTCATCGAGTCGTCGGTCGGCTCGACGTGCACGCCGTCGAAGATCTCGGACTCGATGCCGTAGCGGGCCAGGTTGTCGGCCAGCCGCTGCGGGGCGCCGAGCGCGTTCACGCCCGGGTCGGTCACGATCAGGACCCGCGACACGTCGTAGGCCGACAGCTCGAAGCCGACCTCGTCGATCGCGCCCGCGCCGAACTTCAGCGGCGGCGCGCCCCAGGTGAAGATCGTCTCCTCGGTGAACTCCGGAACCTCGAACGTCATCAGGTGTACGACCCCTCGGGCGCCTTGCGCAGCTGGTGGATCTGCTCGGCGTCGTGGCCGAACACCATCTGCGCGTTCGTCCGTTCCTGGATGCCGCGCAGCTTCTCCACCGAGGAGAACCAGTCCTCCAGGTTGTTCACGATCGCCGCGGGGGCGGCCGGCGGGCCGTAGCTCTCGCCCATGTAGACCGCGTCCGAGGTGAAGATCATCGTGCCGGTGTCGGGGAGGTCGACGCGCATCGACATGCACCCCGGGGTGTGCCCGGGGGTCTGGATCATGCTGACGCCGGGGAGCAGCTCGACGTCGCCGGAGACGATCTCCCAGTCGATGCCCTCGTAGTCGGCCTTGAGGTGGGCGCCGTTGAACGGGCCCTCGAAGCCGAGCGCGAACTCCTTCTCCTTGTCCGAGCAGATCATCTTCGCGTTGGTGTTCTTGAACATCTGGGCGTTGCCCGCGTGGTCGAAGTGCAGGTGCGAGAGCACCACGTAGTCGATCTCGTCGAGTCCGACGCCCATCTTGTGCAGCTGCTTGTCCAGGTACTCGTCGTCGGCGACCTGGTCGTAGGGGAAGAACTCCTGCAGACCGGTCGGCGCCCAGCGCGTCTCCCAGTCCGACGGGCAGCTGGTGTCCCACAGGAGCTTGCCCTCGTCGGTCTCGACGAGGACACAGTGCGTCGGCACCTCCACCCAGTCGATCGGGGAGTCCTTCTCGGACCGTGGCTTGATGCTGACACCGGGCTTGAGGAGCAGGAACGGGAGATTGGTGTGCATCGCCCCGCAGGGGATGACACTGAGCTTGTTCGCCGTGGCCATGAGGAGTCCCTTCGTCGATGGAGGGTTCTGGCAGTTCGTCGCCGGGCCAGTCTCGGGAAGCCGGGGTCGGGCGTCCATGGTCGTATGCGCCTGTCTTGATCGCAGGACATGGCGCGGACAGACATAGGGTCGGGCGCATGAAGCCGGCTCCGCCGTTCCCCGAGCCCAGCCAGGACGCGATCCTGCAGGCCGTCGGGCAGACGGCCGTGGACCTCGCGAACGTCGGCGACCGGGACGTCATGCTCGGCGCCGTCCTGCGCCGCACCCGGGCGCTGCTCGGCGCGGACATGGCCTACTTCAGCCTCAACGACCTGCACTCCGGTACGACCTACATCGAGCTGACCGACGGCGTCCGCACCCCGGAGTACCGCGCGATCCGGATGCCGTTCGGCACCGGGGTGCTCGGTCGCGCGGCGGCCGGCGCGGGCACCGTCGCGACCGCGGACTACCTGGCCGACCGGGCGCTCAACCACCTGTCCGGGATCGACACGATCGTGCGCGGCGAGGGTGTGCGGGCCATCGCGGGCGCCCCCATGCGCCTGGGCGGCCGGGTGGTCGGGGCGCTGCTGGTGGCCCACCGCGCGCCCCGGGTCCTCGGCCCGGCCGCGGAGGCGGCGCTGGAGCACATGGCCGTGCAGGCCGCCGTCGCACTCGAGCAGACCCGGCGCGGCGAGGAGATCCGCCGCCTGCGCACCACCCGCGACGACGGCTCGGCCCCCGGCGCCCGGCTGCGCCTGGAGCACCTCCTGCACCTCGACGAACGCCTGATGGGGGCGATGGCCGGCTCCACCGCCGAGGCGGCCGGGGTGTTCGCGGTGCTCGCCGAGTCGGTCGGGCACCCGCTCTCCCTGCACGACCCGTCCGGAGCGTTGCGCACGGGGCGGCGGCTGCTCACCCCCGAGGAGCTGGCCGGGTGGCGGCTGCGGGCGGCGGTCCGCACCTCCCAGCAGGCCGGCGGCGTCGCGATCGCGCACCTGCCCGGCGGTGGGACCTACGCGCTGCTCGCGATCACCACCGCGGGCGAGCACCTGGCGACGCTGGTCATGGAGGGCGCCGACGACGACGCCGTCGCCCGGCTGGCGCACGCCTCGGCGTTCATGACGGTCGCGCTGCTGGTCGAGCGGGCGCTGGCCGAGGCCGACGAGGCCGCCCAGACCACACTGGTCGAGGAGCTCGTCGACAGCCGGGTGCCGCCGCGGCCGACGCTGGGGAGCCGGCTCGCGCAGTACGGCATCTCCCCCGACGTCCCGGCGACGGTGCTGGTCGTCGACGTCGACCCGGCCGGTGCGGTGACCGCGGCGCGGGCGGTCCGGGGCCTGGACGGGGCGGGCCGCTGGCTGGTGTCGGTGCACGACGGGCACGTGTGCGTGATCGCCTCCGCCGGGACGACCGGTCCCGGCTGCGCGGGGACCGGGGCGGCCGCACTCGTCGCCGACGGGCTCGCTGCGGCCGGGACTCCGGTGCTCGTCGGCGCCGCGCACAGCCTCTCGGGCGGGCCGTCGGACCTGCGCCGGGCGCACACCGAGGCCGCCGACGTCGCCGCCGCGGCCCGCGCCCTGGGCCGCACCACCGGGCACGCGGACTTCGCCTCGCTCGGCGCGGTCGGCGCGGTGATCCGGGACCGGACCGGCACCACGTCGCGGGAGATCGTCGGGCGCCACCTCGGCCCCGTCCTCGACTACGACCGGCGCCGGCGGACCCGGCTGGCCGACACGCTGTGGCACTGGTTCGCCGCGGGCGAGCTGCTCGCCCCGGCCGCCGACGCGCTGTCGGTGCACCCGAACACCGTGCGCCAGCGCCTCGACCGCGTCGACGACCTGCTGGGCCCGGACTGGCGCACCCCGGAGGGGCGGTTCCACCTGCACCTGGCGCTGCGCCTGCACCGGGTCGCCGGGCCGGACCGCAGCGCCGACCCGGCGACGGACCACGGCGCCGCGACGGCGGGCCGGTAGCGTCTGCCGGCGTGCGTCTGGTTCTGGCCTCCGCCTCCCCCGCCCGCCTGTCGGTCCTGCGCGCCGCCGGGGCCGACCCCGCCGTGGAGGTCTCCGACGTCGACGAGGACGCCCTGCTCGCCGCGCACCCCGACGCCGACCCCGCGGCCGTGGTGACGCTGCTGGCCGCGGCCAAGGCCGCCGCCGTCGCCGAGCGGCTGACCGGTGACTGCGTGGTCGTGGGCTGCGACTCGATGCTGCTCGTCGGCGGCGAGCTGGTCGGCAAGCCGCACGACCCGGAGACGGCGCGGCGGCGGTGGAAGGCCATGGCCGGGCGCACCGGGGAGCTGCTGACCGGGCACGCGGTGCTGCGCCTGGCCGACGGCGCGGTCGCCCAGGAGGCCGAGGGTCACGCCGGCACCGGGGTGCGCTTCGCCGAGCCGACCGACGCCGAGCTGGAGGCCTACCTCGCCACCGGCGAGCCGCTGGCGGTCGCGGGTGCGTTCACCCTCGACGGGCTGGGCGGCTGGTTCGTCGAGGGCATCGACGGCGACCCGTCCAACGTGATCGGGATCAGCCTGCCGCTGCTGCGCCGCCTGCTGGGCGCGGTCGGGGTGTCGGTCGTCGACCTCTGGGCGCCGCGCGGCTGACCGGTGTGTGGGTGTCGGGGCACGTGGTTACCCTGCGGCCATGACTGTCGGACACGACCCCGACCCGAAGCTCGCCGAGTACGCCCACCCCGAGCGCCTGGTCACCACCGCCTGGCTGGCGGAGCATCTGGACGACCCCGGGCTGGTGGTCGTGGAGTCGGACGAGGACGTCCTGCTCTACGACACCGGGCACATCCCCGGCGCGGTGAAGGTCGACTGGCACACCGAGCTCAACGACCCGGTCACCCGGGACTACGTCGACGGCACCCGCTTCGCCGAGATCATGTCCGAGCGCGGCATCGGCCGGGACACCACGATCGTCGTCTACGGCGACCGGAACAACTGGTGGGCCGCCTACGCGCTGTGGGTGTTCTCCCTGTTCGGCCACGCCGACGTGCGACTGCTCGACGGCGGCCGGTCCAAGTGGGTCGCCGAGGGCCGCGAGATGGTCACCGACAAGCCCACCCCGGCCCGGGCCGACTACCCGGTCGTCGAGCGTGACGACTCCGGCATCCGCGCCTTCAAGGACGACGTCCTCGCCCACCTGGGCAAGCCGCTGGTCGACGTGCGGTCCCCGCAGGAGCACACCGGCGAGAAGCTGCACATGCCGGACTACCCGCAGGAGGGCGCGGTCCGCGGTGGGCACATCCCGGGCGCCGCGAGCGTCCCGTGGGCCCGCGCCGCCGCCGAGGACGGCTCGTTCCGCAGCCGTGCCGAGCTGTCGGCCATCTACGAGCAGGAGCAGGGGCTGTCGGCCACCGACGACGTCGTCGCCTACTGCCGGATCGGCGAGCGTTCCAGCCACACCTGGTTCGTGCTGACCCACCTGCTGGGCTTCGACCGGGTCCGCAACTACGACGGCAGCTGGACCGAGTGGGGCAACGCCGTGCGCGTGCCGATCGTGCAGGGACAGGAGCGCGGGTCCGCGTGAGCGGCGATCCCGGCACACTGCCCCCCGACCTGGCCGAGCTGGTCGAGGACTTCGCCGCGGTCGGCCCGAAGGACCGTCTCCAGCTGCTGCTGGAGCTGTCCCAGGAGCTGCCGGACCTGCCCGAGCGCTACGCCGACACCGCGGACACCATGGAGCAGGTCCACGAGTGCCAGTCGCCGCTGTTCCTCGCGGTCGAGGTGGCGGGCACCCCGGGCGACCCGCCCAGCGAGCGGCCGGTCCACCTGTTCTTCTCCGCGCCGAAGGAGGCGCCGACCACCCGCGGGTTCGCCTCGATCATGGTGACCGGGCTCGACGGGCAGCCCGCCGCGACGGTCCTGGCCGTCCCGGACGACTTCTACACCGACCTCGGCCTCGCCGAGGCCGTCAGCCCGCTGCGGCTGCGTGGCATCGCCGCGATGCTGGCGCGCATCAAGAACCAGGTGCGGGCCGCCACCGGCTGAGGCCCCACGAGTTCACTCCAGCGACAGCCGGGGTCACCGTCGGTGACCCCGGCTGTCCCCGTGCGCGGACCTTCCTCAAGTCCACCTCAAATCGGTCACTCTCCAGGGGTGAGCGGGCGCACACTGCTTCGAACGACGAAGTGTCGCTCACCGCAGGGGGTGGTGGAGATGGGCACGAACCTCACCGGGGACACCTGGGGCATCCCGGGCCAGACCTTCCTGGTCCTCTACGTCGTCGCGCTGGTCCTGGTGTCCGGGATCGTGCTGCGCCGGCGGCGGGCGATCGCGCAGGGGGATCCGCGCGGCGCCGGCACCCTCGACAGCAGACCCGAGGACGTCGCGTACCTCAACGGCGGGCCCGAGCTGGCCGTGTACGCGGCCCTGTCGGCCATGCACGTCGACGGCAGCCTGGTCACCTCCGGCCGCACCACGGGCCAGGTACGGGCGGGCCGGGTCCCCGGGCACGGCGCGTCGGCGCTGCAGCGCGCGATCCACCGCTGCGCGCAGCGCCTGACCCGGGGCCGGATGCTGGGCACCCACGAGCCGGTCCGCACCGAGCTGACCCGGGCCGCCCAGCGGCTGGAGACCGCGGGGCTGCTGCTGTCCCCTGCCGACCGGGCCCGCTATCGGGCGACCGCCTGGCCGGTCGGGGCGCTCGCCCTCGTCGGTGCGGTCCGGATCGCCGCCGGGCTGGGCGGCGGGCGCCCGGTCGGGTTCCTGCTGGTGCTCGTGGCCGCCACCGCGGTGTTCGCGGTGGTCCTCGCGACGCAGGTGCCCGCCCGGACCCGGGCCGGGGACGCCGCGCTCGCCGCCGTGCGGTCCCGCCACGACGCGCTGTCGCCGTCGATGCGCCCGGACTGGACGGCCGTCGGGCCCGCCGCGGCCGCGCTGTCGGTCGGGGCGTTCGGAGTGGGCGCGATGCTGGCCGCCGAGCCTGCCTTCGCCGAGGAGCTCGCCGCGCAGAAGCTCGGCACGCTCGGCGGGGCGCCCGCCGCGACCGGGGGCGGCTCCTCCGACGGCGGGGGCGCCGTCGGCTGGTCCGGCAGCGACAGCGGTGGCGGGAGCAGCTGCGGCGGAGGCGGCGGGAGCAGCTGCGGCGGGGGCGGCTGAGCCCGCGGGGGAACCGGATCTGCCGTCCCCGCAGCTGCACCGTGGGGGGTGTGAAGCTGCGGGGACGGCTCGTACGGCGGAGGTGACCGGATGACGGGTGTCCCGGGCGGAACCGGGGTCGGCTGGCGCAGCGGCATCGCGGCCGTCCTCGACGACGTCGACGGCCTCGCCTTCCACGAGGTCGTCGCCGAGTCGCTGCACCCCGACGCGGTCCCGGCGTCGCTGCTGCGCAGGCCGGTCGTCGTGCACGGGGTGCGGCTGTCGCCCGGCTCCCCCGAGGGCGTCGACCCGGGGCGGGTCGCCCACCTCGCGGCCTGCGCCGCCGCGACGGGTGCGGCACTGGTCAGCGAGCACATCGCGTTCACCCGGGCGGGCGGGGTCGAGGCCGGGCACCTGCTGCCGCTCCCCCGCAGCCGGGAGGCGCTCGACGTGCTCGTCGCGAACGTGGCGGCGACCCGGCCGGAACTGGACGTCCCGCTGGCGCTGGAGCCGATCGCGGCGCTGTTCGACTGGCCCGACGACGAGTTCGACGAGGCGGAGTTCCTGCACCGGCTGCACGACAGGACCGGGGCGCCGCTGCTGCTCGATGTCGCGAACACCTACGTCAACGCCCGCAACCGGGGCCGCGACCCGCGGGCCGACGTCGACGCGCTGCTCGCCGGGCTGCCGCCGGGGGCGGTGGCCTACTGCCACGTCGCCGGGCACGCCGCCGACGCGACGGGGCTGCCGCACGACACCCACACCGACCCCGTCCCGGACGCGGTGCTGGCGCTGCTGACCCACACCGTGGCGCAGCTGCCGGTGCCACCGCCGGTGATGCTGGAGCGCGACGGCCGCTACCCGCCCGCCGCGGAACTGCGCGCGGAGCTGGACGCAGTGGCGGCCGCGGCCGGGCACGCGTCGCCGTGCCGGACGGGTGAGGACTCCCGCCACGGGGCCGGGCCGGTGACCGCGCCCGCCGCGGACGGGACGGGCACGACGTGAGCGGGGACCTCGCGCAACGGCAGGCCGAGCTGGTGGCGGCGCTCGTCGCGGGCGGGGCGAACCCGGCCGGGTTCGACGAGGCGCGGCTGGCCGCGGCCCGGGCCGCCCTGCTGCGCAAGCGGGCCGGGCTCGTCGCCGCGGCGTGGCCGCTGCTCGCCGTCGACGCCGGGGCGGACTGGCAGGCCCGGTTCGCCGCCCGCTTCGACGGTGTCGCCCCCTACGGCGCCCAGCGGGAGGGCTGGGACCTGGCCCGCGAGCTGGCGGCCGCAGGTCGGCTCGGTGCGGGCGCCCGACGTGAGCTGGCCGCGCGCGAGGCGGCGCTGCACTACGACGGCCGGACCACCCCGCGGCCCCGCAGCCGGGTCGCACGGTGGTGGCACCGGTCACGCCTGGACCGATCACGACCGGGGTCGCGGGGCTCGGACGGGTGAGGGCGTTGCCATCACCACATTCCCCACCGGTAATTTCCCGGCCCTCGGCTCCTACACTCCCCGGTAACCCTGCGCCGGAGCATCGGGCCGGCGCCGTGACCGGAGGAGTTCGACCGTGCCCGCACTGCGCAAAGTGCTCGTCGCCAACCGGGGAGAGATCGCCGTACGCGTGGTCCGAGCAGCGAAGGACGCGGGACTGGAGAGCGTCGCCGTCTACGCCGACCCGGACCGGGACGCGATGTTCGTGCGTCTCGCCGACGAGGCCTTCGCGCTGGGCGGCTCCACCGCCGCCGAGTCCTACCTCGACATCGAGAAGGTCATCGGGGCCGCGAAGCAGTCCGGCGCCGACGCGATCCACCCCGGCTACGGCTTCCTGTCGGAGAACGCCGACTTCGCCCAGGCCGTGATCGACGCCGGCCTCACCTGGATCGGCCCGTCGCCGCACTCGATCCGCGACCTCGGCGACAAGGTGACCGCGCGGCACATCGCCCTGAAGGCCGGCGCCCCGCTGGTGCCCGGCACCAAGGACCCGGTCAAGGACGCGGACGAGGTCATCGCCTTCGCCGACGAGCACGGCCTGCCGGTCGCGATCAAGGCCGCCTTCGGTGGTGGCGGGCGCGGCATGAAGGTCGCCCGCGAGCGCTCCGAGATCGCCGAGCTGTACGAGTCCGCGGTCCGCGAGGCCACCGCCGCGTTCGGCCGCGGCGAGTGCTTCGTCGAGCGCTACCTGGACAAGCCGCGCCACGTCGAGACCCAGGTGCTGGCCGACCAGCACGGCAACGTGGTCGTCGTCGGGACGCGTGACTGCTCGCTGCAGCGCCGCTTCCAGAAGCTGGCCGAGGAGGCGCCCGCGCCGTTCCTGACCGACGAGCAGCGCACGACCCTGTACGAGGCCTCGAAGGCGATCTGCAAGGAGGCCGGCTACTACGGCGCCGGCACCGTCGAGTTCCTCATCGGCCAGGACGGCATGATCACCTTCCTGGAGGTGAACACCCGGCTGCAGGTCGAACACCCGGTCTCGGAGGAGACCACCGGGATCGACCTGGTCCGCCAGATGTTCCGGATCGCCGAGGGCCAGGAGCTGGACTTTGACGGCGACCCTGAGCCGCGCGGGCACGCCATCGAGTTCCGCATCAACGGCGAGGACGCCGGGCGGAACTTCCTGCCGGCGCCGGGCACCGTCGAGCGGATCTGGTACCCGGCCGGGCCGGGCGTGCGGATGGACGCGGGCGTCGAGGACGGCTCGGTCATCGGCGGCCAGTTCGACTCGCTGCTGGCGAAGCTGATCGTGTGGGGCAGCGACCGGCAGCAGGCGCTGCAGCGGGCCCGGCGCGCGCTCGCCGAGTTCAAGGTCGAGGGCATGGCGACCGTGCTCGAGTTCCACCGTCTCGTCGTCGAGGACCCGGCCTACGCCGCCGAGACCCTCGAGGACTTCACCGTGCACACCCGCTGGATCGAGACCGAGTGGAACAACACCGTTCCGCCGTTCGAGGGCGGTGCGGGTGCCGAGGACACCTCCGGCGAGCGGCAGACCGTCGTCGTCGAGGTCGGCGGGCGACGCCTGGAGGTCTCGCTGCCCGGCGACCTCGCCCTCGGCGGAGGCGGCAACGGCGGTAGCCCGGCCAAGGCGGCCCCGCGCAAGCGCGGCGGCAAGGGCGGCGGCGGGGCGAAGGCCTCGGGCGACGCCGTCACCGCGCCGATGCAGGGCACGATCATCAAGGTCGCGGTCTCCGAGGGCGACACCGTCGAGGTGGGGGACCTGATCGTCGTCCTCGAGGCGATGAAGATGGAGAACCCGGTCACCGCGACGAAGGCCGGCACCGTGACCGGCCTGGACGCGGAGCAGGGCTCCTCGGTCACCCAGGGCACCGTGATCTGCGAGATCAAGGACTGACGCGGTGCCCGTCCCGGTGCTCGACCCGGTGCTCGACCCGGTCGAGATCAACGCCGGGGCCTGGTACCTGCGCGGGCTGCGGCACGACGGCCGGGTGGACGACCGCCCGGCCGTCGCCGCGTCCTGCCGGGACCCGGAGATCCGGCGCTGGCGCAACCGGCCCGACCCCGCGGCCCCGGACTTCGACGCACAGGTGACCGCGCACGTCGCCGACCGGATCGACGGCTGGGCCCGCGGCACCCGCTGCGCCTGGGCCGTCGCCGAGCCGACGACCGGGGAGATGCTCGGCGAGATCACCCTGGAGCACCTCGACCTGGCCCACGGCACCGCGGAGCTGCGCTGCTGGACGCTGCCCGCCGCCCGCGGACGCGGCCTGGCCCGCACCGCGGCCGGGGCTGTCGTGCGCTTCGCCTTCGGCGGGCTCGGACTGCACCGCGTCACCTGGTGCCACGCCGAGCCGAACCGGGCCTCCGCCGCCGTCGCCGCGGCGCTGGGGTTCGTGCCGGAGGGCCGGCTGCGGGAGGCGTGGACCGTCGACGGCGAGCGAGTCGACGTCGTCGTGCTGGGGCGGCTGGCGGACGAGGGCTGAGGCGGTCCGGCACGCTCACCCTCCGCGGTCCGTGGCGACGGGGCCGTGGCGACGGGCGGTGCCGAGCGGGTCACGGCCCGTTGACCGGCACGCCCGGCCGTTCTAGCGTCCTCGGTGTGTCGCGCACGCCGTCCGGCGCCCGCGGCATGCACCGAGCAGTACCCACGACAACTCCACAGCCGACCCGTGTGCCCGATCCACGGGGCCCGGAACTACCGCCACGCGGAGTACCGCGCCGCGGATCCGCTCACCACGCAGGCCCTGCCGCGCCGTGAGCCGTCCCAGTTCGACCGAGACGTCACAGGATCCGTCATGCCCCCAGAGTTCGACCCCGCGTCGCCGACGTTCCACGTCACGACGCACGTCCACACCGACGGCCCGATCCCGGGCCCGCACTCCCTGCTCACCCTGACCTCCTCCGCGTACGGCGCGGGCGGGGTCCTGATCGGCACCTTCACCGCCAACCTCCGGGAGCTCCCGGGGGCCACCCTGCACCCGACCGCGCTGGCGACCTGGCGCACCCGGGCGGAGGACTGGCTCCTCACCCGGCGGGCCTCGCGCCCACCGGGCCAGGTCTCGAACGAGTACGCCGCCTGGGTCACCGACCTGGGCGGACGCGCGTTGTTCGTCACCGCCCCGGAGGACCCGGACCACCTGTTCGTCTACTGGTACCTGCAGCGTTTCGCAGGCCGGTGGCCGTTCGCGGGGACCGTTCCCGCCCACGACGGGACACCACGGCCCTGGGCCCCACCGCCGTGCCCGCTCCGCGGGTGCGCTCCGGTCGAGGTCCCGGCCCCGGCCGAGGTGACGGCGGCCTGACCGCGACGCACACCCCCGTCCGCACCGGTACCCACCGGCCGCGGACGGGGGTGTCGTCGTGTGCGGGCTTCGCGATCGCGACCGGTCCCCGCCGAATCCCCGCGGCGACGACCGTGCCGGCCTAGCGTGTGCCCGTCCGTGATCCGCCCGTCCGCACCGGAGGCCGACGTGCCCGACATCTCCCCGGACCTGCGCGTCGACCCGGCGGCCCCGGCCGGGGCGGCGGAGGCGCTCGACCGGGCCGCGTCCCGGCTGGCCGTCGCGCTGCGCACCCTCGACGCCGACGCCCGCCGGGTCGAGCCCTGGCTCGGTGACCCGGCCAGCGCCGAGGCCGCCGCCCGCTACGCCGTCCACGCCGCGGACGGCCCGGACGCGGCGATCGGCCGGCTGCGCACGGTGCACGCGGAGCTGCTGCGGGCACGCGACGCGGCCGCCGCCACCGGTCGCGCCTACACCCGCACCGAGGAGTCGACGACGGACGCGCTGAACGGCGGCGCCCGGTGACCGCGCCGCGCTGGGCGGGGCGCGGCCACGCCGAGATCGCCGCGATGGTGGCGGCCGGTCCGGGCCCCTCGGCGTCGGCCGGGGCGGAACGGGCGTGGCGCGACGCCGCGGCCGCACTCGCCGACGTCCACCGCGAGCTGTCCGGCCAGGTCCGCGGCCTGCCGGGGGGATGGTCCGGCACGGCCGCGGACGGCGTCACCGTGGCGCTCGGGACCCTCGACGGATGGGTCGTCTCCGCCACCGCCGACGCCGAGCGCACCGCCGACGCACTCGCCACCCAGGCCGGGCTCGCCGCGGACCTGCGGGCCCGGATGCCGGCCGCCGCGGCCCCGACACCGCCGGAGACCGCACCCGTGGGCCCGGCCCTGCTCGACGACTGGGCGGCCGCCGACCTCGCCGCGGGCAACTCGGCCGGTCGGGCCGCGGAGCTCATGATCCGCTACGACGACGACACCCACGCCACCGGCGCACCGTGGACCGGCTGGGGCGCGGCCCCGGTCGTGACCCACGACGGCACCGCGGCCGACTCCCCCGCCGTCCCGGCCCCGCCCCCCGGCGGGCCCCCGCACGGCACCGGCGGCGCCGGCGGCGACGCGGGTCCGGTCCCGGTGGACGGCGCGGGGTCGGGGACGACGGTGTTCGCGGGGATCGGCTTCGGCGGGCTCACGGCGGCGGTGCTGACCGGGAACGGACGGGCCGGGGTGCCCGGTGCGCGACCGATCGACGTCGGCGGGCCCTCCGCCGGGCGGGACCCCGCGGACGCCACCGCGACCGACGACCCCCGCACCCCCGCCACGGACCCCGCACCCGGGACCGGTGACCCCGGGGCCGCTCCGGCGTCCCCGGCGGGCGACGCCGGCACCCCGGGCGACCGCGGTGGCCCCGACGACGGCGGCACGGCCGTGACCGCCGCGGTGCTCGCGGGCGGGGCGCTCGGTGGCGCCGGGATCCTGATCGGCGCCACGATCCGTCGGGAACGGCAGGCCCGGGACGGGCGGAGCCCCTCCGGCGACGGCGACACCACCGGCCGCGGGACGCCACCCGGCAGCGCCGCCGACCACGGGGCACCGCCCGGCAGCGCCACACCGCCCGGTGACGGCACCCCACCACCCAGTGGCGGCACTCCGCCCGGTGACGGCACTCCGCCCCCTGAGGACGCACCACGTACGGGCGACACACCGCACCCTGACGACACCCGGGACCGACCGGGCGACACGACGACCAGCGGAGCCGAGCACCGCCCGCCGTCCGGCGGCGCGACGACCAGCGGCACCCGCGCCCCCAGCGGCGTGCCGGCGACGGGTGCCGCGGGCGGGGTGCCGCCGTCGACGCACGCCGGCCCCGTCCCGGACGCCACCGGCGATCCCGCCCCACACGGCGCGACGCCCACCGGGCCCGACGACCCCACGGCCGGCGGCGGCGCGCCGGACCGGCCCACGACCGACGGCCCGACCCCCGGGAGCGCGGCGGGCGCCCAGCCCACCGGCCCCGACACCACGCACCCGCACGTCACCGAGCCCCGCATCGCAGACCACCGCATCGCCGACCATCGCATCGCCGACCACGCCGTCACCCCGCACTGCCCCGCCCCCGCAGGGCCCCCGGGCCCGGCCCACCACGCCGTCACCACCGGCGACCTCGCCGTCCCCCACCCCGACGCCCCGGCGCCCCACGGTGCCGCCACCCACGGCGCCGCCACCCACGGCCGCTACACCCCGCCGGTGCCGTCGCACGGCGACCCGGCCGTCAACCCGGCCGGCGTGCCGGTGGGCGCGGTTCCGGCCGCCCCGCCGCCGGTCGCGGCGGCCGTCGGCGCGCCCGCCGACCCCCGGGTCCCGGCCTGGCGCCTCGTCGCCGACCAGCACGCCGTCCCCGACGACCCCCTGGAGCAGCCCGATGCCCGACCCGACCCCGGCGTCCTGCGTCCCGAGGCCCGGTGGCGGGGCCGTGGCTGAGCCGGCGCCCTGGATCCCGTCGGTGCCGTTCGTGCTCACCGGTACCGAGTTCGACGTCGTCTGGGAGCACCTGGGGCTCGGCGCCACCCCGGTGGCGCTGCGGCTCCCCTCCCCCGGGCGCACCCGCGAGGAGCGGCGCCGGGTCGTGGCGGCCGGCGTCGCCGGGCTGCGCGCCCGCGGCCTCGCCGGTCCGGCCGGACCCGACCCCGCGCTGGTACGGCTGCTGACCCTGCTCGCCCGCCCCGACCGTCACCTGGAGGTGCGCGGCCGGTTCGACGACGGCCCGCTGCGCGCGGTCGCCGCCGAACGCGACGGCGACGGCGTCCTCGCCGTCCACACCGGAACGGCCGTCACCGTGACCGCGGCGGGATCACCGGCGTTCGCCGCGGTGTCGGCCCTGCCCCGGCGCGCGCCGGGACCCGGGCCCGCCGTGACCCTGCCCACCGCCGAGCTGGCCCGCGTCCTCGACGGGGACGCACGCGCCGATCCCGGCACGGCCGGGGACGACGAGCAGCGGGCCCGGCTCGCCTCCCTGCTCGCCGGGCCCGCGCACCGTGCGCAGATCTGTGCCGTCCGGCACGACCACTGGGGCAGCCCGGCGCGGCTGCCGGGGCACGTCGCCGTCGTCGACACGCCGCGGGGGCGCTACCGGCTGACCCGCGGGACCGGCGCGCACGGCGGACCCGAGTGGTCCACCCTCGCCCCCGCGGGCGACGGCGAGCTGCGCGACCGGTTCGCCGAGCTGTTCAGTCCAGGTCGGAGTGCTGCATGAGCTGACGGCCCGCCTCGGTGATCGACCCGGACAGCGACGGGTACACCGAGAAGGTGTGGGCCAGGTCGTCCACGCCGAGCCCGTTCTGGACCGCCATCGCGATCGGCAGGATCAGCTCGCTCGCGACCGGCGCGACCACGACACCGCCGATGACCACACCGGACGCCGGGCGGCAGAACAGCTTCACGAAGCCGCGGCGCAGCCCGCGCATCTTGGCGCGCGGGTTGGTCGACAACGGCAGCATCACGGTGCGGGCCGGGACCTCGCCGGAGTCGATCGCGTTCTGGCTGATCCCGACGGTCGCGATCTCGGGCCGGGTGAACACGTTCGCCGCGACCGTCCGCAGCCGGATCGGGGACACGCCCTCCCCGAGCGCGTGCCACATCGCGATCCGGCCCTGCATGGCCGCGACCGAGGCGAGCATGAGCACGCCGGTGCAGTCGCCCGCCGCGTACACACCCGGCTCGGAGGTGCGCGAGACCTTGTCGACCGGGACGAACCCGCCGCGGTCGGTCTCGACGCCGATCTTCTCCAGGCCGAGCTCGGCGGTGTTGGGGATCGACCCGACGGTCATCAGGGCGTGCGAGCCCTCCACGACGCGACCGTCGGACAGGGTGACCCGGACGCCGTCGCCGGTGTTCTCGACGGAGTCCGCGCGCGCGTGGGCGAGGATCTCCACCCCCCGGTCGGCGAACACCTCCTCCAGCACGGCGGCGGCGTCGGCGTCCTCGTGCGGGAGGACCCGGTCGCGGCTGGAGACCAGGCTGACCCGGCAGCCGAGCTCGACGTAGGCGGAGCAGAACTCGGCGCCGGTCACGCCCGAGCCGACGACGATCAGGTGCTCGGGCAGCTCGTCGAGGTCGTAGAGCTGACGCCAGTCGAGGATCCGGTCGCCGTCCGGACGAGCCGAGTCCAGCACCCGCGGGGTGGCCCCGGTCGCGATGAGGACGACGTCGGCGACGAGGTCCTCGACGGTCCCGTCGGCGTGCGTGGCGGTCACCTCGTGCGCGGCGCGGGCCGCGGCGGGCCCGGCGAACCGCGCGGTGCCGGCGATGATCCGGACGCCCTCGTTCTCCAGCCGGGCCCGCACGTCGGCGGACTGGGCGAGGGCGAGGGACTTGACCCGCTCGTTGACCGCGGGCAGGTCGACCGCGGAGTTGCCGCGGTCCACGAGGACGCCGAGGTCCTCGGCACGGTGCAGGTCGACCCGGACGGCCGCGGAGGAGATGAAGGTCTTCGAGGGGACGCAGTCGTAGACGACGCAGGCGCCGCCCATCCCGTCCCGCTCGACGACGGTCACCTCGCTGCCGTGCTGTGCCGCGACGAGTGCGGCCTCGTAACCGGCCGGTCCGCCGCCCATGATGACGATGCGGGTCACGGGAGATCCCCCTGGAGAAGTCGGTGGTGGTGGACCGGCAGGCGGTCCCGCCCGCCAGCGTCGACGGGGCTCACAGTACGCGTGTCCCATCGTTACGACCGGGCGGGTCGAGGCCCCGTCGGGCTCCCCACTACCCTGCATGCGTGCCGCTGTATGCCGCGTACGGGTCGAACATGGACCCCGAGCAGATGAAGGAGCGCGCCCCGCACTCGCCGATGGCCGGGACCGGGTGGCTCCAGGGCTGGCGGCTGACGTTCGGCGGCGAGGACTACACCTGGGAGGGCGCGCTCGCCACCGTGGTGGAGGAGCCGGGCTCGCAGGTGTTCGTCGTGCTCTACGACGTCCCCGAGCACGACGAACGCCAGCTCGACCGCTGGGAGGGCGGTGAGCTGGGCATGCACAAGAAGCTCCGGCTGCGCGTCGCCACCCTCGACGGCAGCGTCCTCGCGTTCATCTACGTGCTGAACGCCTACGAGGGCGGGGAGCCCTCGGCCCGCTACCTGGGCGTGATCGCCGACGCCGCGGAGACCGCGGGCGCCCCGGACGACTACGTGAACGAGCTGCGCAGCAGGCCCAGCCGCAAGTCCTCGCCCGGCAACCACTCCTGACCGGGCCCACCGTCCGACGAGAAACGGCCCGGCCTCCGCACGTGCGGAGGCCGGGCCGTCGTCGTTCACCGCGGGAGGCGGTGGGTCGGTGAGTGCGTCAGCGGGTCAGGAGGCCGCCTGCGCCAGCGCGGACAGCGCGGCCTGGACCAGCACCCGCGAGCCGAACGGCAGGGCCCGCTCGTCGAGGTCGAAGGTCGGCTGGTGGATGTCGCGCTGCTTGCCGGTGCCCGACCACACCCCGAGCCGCGCCATGGCGCCCGCGGAGTGCTCCAGGTACCAGGCGAAGTCCTCGCCGCCGGAGGACTGCTCGGTGGAGGCGTCGGCGGCCTCGCCGCCGACGGTCACCGCGGCGTCGCGCAGCATCCCGGTGGACACCTCGTCGTTGACGACCGGCGGGACACCGCGGACGTGGTCGAGCACGTAGCCGACACCGGTGGGGGCGAGCACGGCCGCCACGAGCGCCCGCAGCTTCTCCTCGAGCTCGGTCCAGGTCGCGTGGTCGGCGGTGCGCAGGGTGCCGCGCAGCAGCCCGGACTGCGGGATCGCGTTCGCCGCGTCCCCGGCGTGCACCGCACCCCAGGTCAGGACGGTGCCCGAGCGCGGGTCGACGTGGCGGGTCAGCAGCAGCGGCACCTGGGTGGCCAGCAGCCCGAGCGCCTGCACGAGGTCAGCGGTCAGGTGCGGGCGCGAGGTGTGCCCGCCCGGTGAGGTCAGCCGGACCTCGATGAGGTCACAGGCCGAGGTGATCGGCCCGACCCGGGTGCCGAGCCGCCCGACCTCCAGGCGCGGGTCGCAGTGCAGCGCGAAGATCCGCTGCACGCCCTCCATCACGCCCTGGCCGACGGCGTCGAGCGCGCCGCCCGGCTGCACCTCCTCGGCCGGCTGGAACACCAGCCGGACCCGGCCGGGCAGCGACGGCGCGGACTGCAGCGCCAGTGCCGCGCCCAGCAGCATCGCGGTGTGCGCGTCGTGCCCGCAGGCGTGCATGACACCGGGCACCTCGGAGGCGAACGGGAGACCGGTCTGCTCCTGCAGCGGCAGCGCGTCCATGTCCGCGCGCAGGGCGACCAGCGGCTCGCCGTACCCCACCTCGCAGACGACGCCGGTGCCGTCGGCGAGGGTGCGCGGCTCCAGGCCCGCCCGCACCAGGGTCTCCGCGACCCGCGCGGTCGTGAGGTGCTCGCGACGGGCCAGCTCGGGCTGGGCGTGGATCGCGCGGCGCCAGCCCACGATCTCGCCCCTGTGCGCCCGCATCCACGACTCCAGCCAGGCCGGACCCGTGCCGACGCCGAGATCGTCGACCGCGAGATCGGTGATCTCCGGGAGCTCGGTGCGGGTCTGCAGCGCAGTCACCTTGTCCTCCTCGTACTGGCCTCCGGCCGGAACGGCCCGCCTGCCCGCGGTCGACGCGGACGGCGATCGGTCGTGTCCCACCACTCATGATGGTGCTCACCCGTCCGGCGGTGTTCCAGTCGAAATCGTCCGTTCACGCCTCCGCGCGGCAAGGGGTCGACGGGGTGCTGCCAGCGGGTTCACCTCCCCAGGTGAACGGGCGCGGGCGACCGCTCCTCCCGTCGGCGAACGGGCGTCCTCGCCGTTCACCGGCGGTTCGGGCGCCCGTCACGGGACGCGTGGCCGACGACGACACCGGACCGCGGCCGGAACGCCACCGGACCGTGACCGTCGGCACGCCCGGCCCGCCGTGGCCGCCGTCCGGACCGGCTGGCGCCGTCACCTACCGTCACTCCTGCGCACCGGCGGCGACGATCACGGGCGGAGGCGGTGTGCGGGGACGGGCCGCGCGGGCACGATGGAACAATCGGCGCCGTGTCCGTTCCCGAGGGCGAGGTCCAGCGCCGACAGTTCGCCGGGCGGTACCGCGTCGACGGTCCGCTCGGGAGCGGCGCGATGGGCACCGTCTGGTCGGGTTTCGACGAGGTCCTGCACCGCCGCGTCGCGCTCAAGGAGCTGAAGATCCCCGACGGCATCCCGGCCGGGGAGAAGCTGGAGCTGCGGGAACGCATCATGCGGGAGGCCCGGGCGCTGGCCGGGCTGTCGCACCCCAACGTCGTGACCGTCTTCGACGTGCTCGACTCCGGCGGCGACGAGCCGCTGGTGGTCATGGAGCTGGTGCCGTCGAAGAACCTGGCCGCGGCGATCACCGAGCTGGGCAGGCTCGACGCCGCGCAGGCCGGCGTCGTCGGGCACGGCACCGCGGCGGCGCTGCGGGCCGCGCACCGGGCCGGGATCACCCACCGCGACGTGAAGCCGGGCAACGTCCTGATCTCCGACGACGGCCGGATCAAGCTCACCGACTTCGGCATCGCCCGCAACGAGTCCGACGCGCCGATGACCTCCGCGGGCCTCGTGCTCGGCTCGCCCGCCTACATCGCCCCCGAGGTCGCCGCGGGCCAGCCGGTCACCCCGGCCGCGGACCTGTGGGGCCTCGGCGCGACGCTCTGGGCCGCCGTCGAGGGCCGCCCGCCCTACGACGTCGACGGCGACCCGGTCCGCACCATCACCGAGGTCGTCGACGGCCCCGTCCCCGTGCCGACGGTCACCGGCCCGGTCGCCGAGGTCATCGCCGGGCTGATGGTCAAGGAGCCCGCCGCCCGGATGCCGCTCGACGAGGTGCGGGCCCGGCTGCGCCCGCTGCTCGCCGACCCCGACGACCCGATCTTCCCCGGCTCGCCGGACGTGCCGACCGTCATGGCGCGGGTGCCGGCACCGCCCGGTGGGACCGCGGCCCCGCCGCGGGTGCCCGCACCGGCACCTCCCGGCCCGCTCGGGCCCACCGGCACCGGCACCTACGGCCGCTCCCCGGTCGCCGACCCCGTGCCCGCACCGGCACCGCCGCCGGCGGAGCGCCCGCGTCCGGCCCGGCCGTCGTCGCGGGGGGCCGCGCCCGCCCGCGTCGCGGCGACCGGCCCGACCACCGTGCTCGGTGCCGTCCCGCTGGTGCTCGGCGGCGCGCTGCTGGTGCTGCTCGGCGCACTCGCCGGGTTCACCGGGGTCCGCGCGCTGGCCGGCCAGGAACCGCTGTCGACGGTCACCGTCGCCACCGACCGGTCGCCGCGCACCACCTACCCGGACCCGCTCGGCTTCACCGTGCCGGTCCCCGACGGCTGGACGCAGTTCCGCTCACCCGCCCCGGACGGGTCGGTCGTCGTCCGCTTCGTCAGCCCGGACGGCCGTCAGGAGCTGTCGGTCCGCGCGGCCACCTCCGTGCAGGCCGTCACCGACGCGCTCACCCCCGAGGCGCTGGGCGTCGACCCGGTCGAGGCCGGGCCGGTCGAGCAGCTGCCCGACGGCTCCAGCCAGGTCGCGCTCACCACCGGCAGCGGCAGCGCGCAGCGCAGCACGCTCATGCGCATCGTCCCCGGCCGCGACCGGCAGGGCGGGGTCTGGGTCCTGCAGCTGACCTCCCCCGCCGGGCGCGCCGAGGACGCCGTCGCGGGCCTGTTCGACGCCGTCGCCTCGGGCTTCCGCGCCACCCCGGGCTGAGCCGGCCACGGCGCCGGCGCCCCCTAGGCTGGCGCCCATGGCCGACACCGCCGACCCCACCGCTCGCGCCCACGACGCCGCCGCCGAGCTCGCCCGCCGCACCGGCACCGACACCCACGACGTGGCGGTGGTCCTGGGCTCCGGCTGGCGCCCGGCCGCCGACGTGCTCGGCACCCCCGACGCCGAGGTCCCGATGGCCGAGCTGCCCGGCTTCGTCGCGCCGTCCGCGGTCGGCCACGGCGGCACCGCCCGCTCGCTGCGCATCGGTGACACCCGGGTGCTGGTCCTGCTCGGGCGCACCCACCTCTACGAGGGCCACGGGATGGACCCGGTCGTGCACGGCGTCCGCACCGCCGCGGCGGCCGGTGTCCGCACGGTCGTGCTGACCAACGCGGCGGGCGGCATCACCGAGGGCCTGTCGGTCGGGCAGCCGGTGCTGATCGCCGACCACCTCAACCTCCTCGCCCGCTCGCCGCTGCAGGGCGCGCACTTCGTCGACCTCACCGACGCCTACTCCCCCCGGCTGCGCGCCGCCGCCCGCGAGCTGGACCCGTCGCTGGTCGAGGGCGTCTACGCCGGGCTGCCCGGCCCGCACTTCGAGACCCCGGCCGAGATCCGGATGCTGCGCACGCTGGGCGCGGACCTGGTCGGCATGTCCACCGTCGCCGAGACGATCGCCGCCCGCGCCGCTGGGCTGGAGGTCGCCGGGATCTCGCTGGTCACCAACCTGGCCGCGGGCCTGTCCGGGCAGCCGCTGAACCACCAGGAGGTCCTCGACGCCGGCGCCGCCGCGGCGACCCGGATGGGCTCGCTGCTGCGCGCCCTCGTCGGCCGCGTCTGATGGTGCTCCCGGGACCGCTGCGCGACGCGGCGCTGCGCTGGATCGCCGACGACCCCGACCCGGCCACCCGCACGGAGCTGCAGCGGATCCTGGCCACCGCGATGGCCGGGGGCGACGGCGCCGGGGAGGCAGCCGAGGACCTGGCCGACCGGCTGTCCGGGCCGCTGCGCTTCGGCACCGCCGGGCTGCGCGGGCCGGTGCGGGCCGGGCCGTCGGGGATGAACGTCGCCGTCGTGACCCGGGCGACCGCAGGGCTGGCCGCCCACCTGGCCCGGACCGCGGGCACCGGCCGGGTCGTCGTCGGCCGGGACGCCCGGCACGGGTCCGCCGCGTTCGCCGAGGCCACCGCCCGCGTGCTGACCGGCACCGGGTTCACCGTGACCCTGCTGGACGGCCCCGTCCCCACCCCGCTGGTGGCGTTCGCGGTGCGGCACCTCGGCGCGGTCGCCGGGATCGCCGTGACCGCCTCGCACAACCCGCCCGCGGACAACGGCTACAAGGTCTACCTCGCCGACGGCGCGCAGCTCGTGGGCCCCGACGACACCGCCATCGAGGAGGCGATCACCGCCGCACCGCCAGCGGTGTCGGTCCCGCTCGGTCCGCTGCCGGACCCGGCGGAGGTCACCGGCGCCTACCTCGACCGGATCGCGACGCTGCCGGCGAACACCGGGGCTCCCGCGCCGCGCATCGCGCTCACCCCGATGCACGGGGTCGGCGGCGCGACCGCGGTCGCCGCGCTCGCCAGGGCCGGGGTGCACGACGTCGCCGTCGTCGCGAGCCAGGCCGTGCCCGACCCCGACTTCCCGACGGTCGCCTTCCCGAACCCGGAGGAGCCCGGCGCCACCGACGCGCTGCTCGCGCTGGCCGCCGAGAACGGCGCGGACCTCGCCGTCGCGCTGGACCCGGATGCGGACCGGTGCGCGCTCGGCGTCGCGTTCCCCGACGGCTGGCGGATGCTGTCCGGCGACGAGACCGGTGTGCTGCTCGGCGACCACCTTGCTGCGGACCGGGACCGCGCCGGACCCGCTGGTCGCGACGACCGTGGTGTCGTCGTCGATGCTCGCCCGCATCGCCCGGGCCCGCGGGGCCCGGTTCGCCGAGACCCTCACCGGCTTCAAGTGGATCGTGCGGGCCGGTGACGGGCTGGTCTTCGGCTACGAGGAGGCGATCGGGCTCTGCGTCGACCCCGACGGCGTCCGGGACAAGGACGGCGTCTCCGCCGCCGTCGTCGCCGCGGACCTGGTGCGCGGGCTCGCCGCGGCCGGGTCGTCGGTGCCACGGCGGCTCGACGAGCTGGCCGCGGAGTTCGGCGTGCACGCCACCCGGGGCGTCTCGATCCGGATGGCCCCCGCCGAGCGCGACGCCGCCGTCGCCCGGCTGCGCGCCGCGCCCCCGGCCGGCTGGGAGGCCGACCGCCCGGCCCCCGACGTGCTGCGGCTGCGCCGTCCCGGGACCCGGGTGGTGATCCGCCCGTCGGGGACCGAGCCGAAGCTCAAGGCCTACCTGGAGGTCGCCCTGGACCCCACCGGCGACGTGGCCGCCGTGCCGGCGTCGCGGGCCGTCGCCGCAGAGCGCCTGGACACGGTGCGCGCCGAGGTCGACGGGATGCTCGCCGGATGAGCGCCCGCCTGCTCCTGGTCCACCACACCCCGTCCCCCGCGACCGCGGAGCTGCTCGCCGAGGTCCGCGCGGGGGCGGCCGACCCGGACATCACCGGGGTCGAGGTCGTCGCGCGCGCCGCCCTGGCCGCGACGGCGAGCGACCTGCTCGCCGCCGACGCCGTCGTCCTCGGGACGCCGGCGAACATCGGCTACATGTCCGGCGCGCTCAAGCACTTCCTCGACCAGGTCTTCTACGTCTGCGCCGACGACACCCGCGGCCTGCCCTACGGGCTGTGGGTGCACGGCGGCTCGGACACCTCCGGTGCGACCCGCTCGGTGACGACGATCGCCGAGGCGATGGGCTGGACCGCCGCGGCCGCGCCGGTCGAGGTCGCCGGCCCCGCGGACGCCGCCGCCCGGGCCGCGTGCCGCGAGCTGGGCGCCGTCGTGGCCGCGACCGTCATGCCGGAGGACTGACCCCGGTCACCGGCGCCCGGTGGCGGGCCGGACCCCGAGGTGCGCCTCGATCCGGTCGGCCCACATCGACGCGATCGTGCGGTAGGCGTCCGGTCCGGCGTGCAGGCCGTCCGCGGTCCGCCCGGCGGGGAACAGGGCGGCGGTGTCCACGAACTCCACCGAGTGGCCCGCCGCCCGGTGCGACGCGGCGACGCGGGGCAGGTACTCGGCCAGCCGCGCCCGCTCGGCCCGCTGCTTCGGCAGCGGTGCCCACACCCCGGCCATGATCACGTGGGTGTGCGGTGCAGCCGCGAACACGCGGTCCAGCAGCCGGTCCAGGCTCGCCGCCGTCGCCCGTGCGCCGGCCCCCTGCAGCAGGTCGTTGGTGCCGGCGTGCAGCAGCACGACGTCCGGCTGCGCGGCCAGCACCCAGCCACCCCTCATCGGCACCATCCGGGCCGCCGTCCAGCCGGAGCGGCCCTCGTGGTCGGTGTCGGGCAGCGCGTCCGGGCCGGAGCTGCGGGAGCCGACGTAGTCGACGCGGACGCCGTCGGCAGCGAGGCGCTGCCACAGCGGGAGGCGGTAGCCGGCCGTCGCCGGGCTCCCCACCCCGACCGTCGACGACGCGCCCAGCGGCATCACCCGCACCACCCCGGGATCGTCGACGGCGGCGGGCACCCCGACGTCCTCCGGCCGGTCGGCCGCGGGCAGCGCGGACAGCACGACCGCCACCACCGCCGCCACGACCCCGGTGAGGACGCGCCGGGAGGGCCTCACGGCCGGCTCAGACCGCGCCGAACTGGCGGTCCCCGGCGTCGCCGAGGCCGGGGACGATGAACGCGGAGTCGTTGAGCCGTTCGTCGATGCTGGCGGTCACCATCCGGACCGGCAGCCCGGACGCGCGCAGCCGTTCCACCCCCTCCGGCGCGGACAGCGCGCAGAGGATCGTCACGTCGTCGGCGCCGCGGCGGGTCAGGAGCTCGACGGTGTGCACCATCGAACCGCCGGTGGCCAGCATCGGGTCGAGCACGAACACCGGCCGGCCGACGAGGCTGTCGGGGAGCGACTCCATGTAGGGCACCGGCTGGTGGGTCGTCTCGTCGCGGGCCATGCCGACGAAGCCCATCTGCGAGTCCGGGATCAGGTTCAGCGCGGCCTCGGCCATCCCCAGCCCGGCCCGCAGCACCGGGACCAGCACCGGCGGGACGGCGAGCCGGTGGCCGACCGTCCGCGAGACCGGGGTGTGGATCCGGTCCTCGGTGAGCGGCGCCGCGCGGGTGGCCTCGTAGACCAGCATCAGGGTGAGCTCGCGCAACGCCGCCCGGAAGGTGGCGTTGTCGGTGCGGGCGTCCCGCATGGTGCTGAGCCGGGCCCGCACGAGCGGGTGGTCGACGACGATCGTGTCCACGGGCGCACAGCCTACGGCGGTCCGGCCCCCGGGAGATCCCCCGTGCGGAGGCGCCCGGCCCACCGATCCGGTGCCGTCACCCGCGGCGGGCGGACCCCGCCGGCCGGGACGCGCCGCGCATCCTGCGACGATGCCGGCCCGTGACCGGAAGGACACCGGGACGTCATCCACGAACGTTGACACTGGTTCGTGTCACGGTTCACGAAGCGTGAGAAGCAGCCGCTCGCCGACGAGTGACGCCGGAACCGGCCGGATGCACCCCCTCGTCCTGCTGGGTGAGGCCGGGGACACCCTCGCAGACCTTGCGTGACAGCCGATCTCCGCACCGACCCGTGATCACCAACGGTGTCCGGTCGAGCACGTCTCGTTCCCCGGATCGCGTGACCGACCGCGAGGAGTGCCACGATCAGCACACGCGGTCGCCGATCTCGCGATTCACCTGACCCGAACGGGTGGTATGGCCGAAACGGTGTCACATCGAGGGCACCGCCGACGCTGTACTAGACAACAAGGAGGTGATCCGATGCCGGAGAACACGACTTCCGAGGAGCAGACGTTGATCGCTGCTGCCGAGAAGCTCACGCAGTGCGACGGATACGTCGTTCTGGCGGTGGACCCGCAGACCGGGGAGGTGGACGCACACGGCCCGTTCGACGGGATGACGGCGACCATCAAGGCCGATCAGCTGCGCCGCGACTTCGACCGGGGTGGACTCGAGGACGTGTCCATCGGAGTGGTCCGACTGCACTCCCAGGCCTGACCCCGCAGGACCGTGATCCGCCGGGCCGGCGACACCCGAGGTGGTGGGACCGGCCGGCGGAAGGACGCGACGATAGGCTCGCCCCGTGGCAAGCGACATCGTCCCGATCCGGCTCGCTCTCACCCGGGGCGACGTGGTCACCCTGTGGGCTCCCCCCTGGCGCGAGGACGGCGAGGAGTGGGAAGCCTTCCTCGGCGACGACGAGCACGTGTTCGTCTTCGACGAGGTGGCCGGTCTCGCCGCGTTCGTCCGGACCGCGCCCGAGCACGACCTGGTCGACCACCCCGCGTGGTCCGCGGTCCCCGGTCTCGCGGTCGCCGAGCTGACCCCCGACGCCGTGCACCGGTACGGCCTGGTGGGTCTGCCGGAGCTGGCCGCCGCCGACCCCGACGCGGCGACCGTGCAGGAGCTGCACGAGACCGTCTCGATCGTCCGATCGCTGGCCGACGTCTGCGACCTCACCGACGTGATCGCCGCGCTCGACGGCGAGCCCACGTTCGCGCTCCTGCGCGAGGGCGAGCCGGCCTTCGCCGGCCGTGACGGGGCCCGGCGCTGGACCGCGCTGTCCGAGGCGATCGCGACGCACTGGGACGGGATCGTGGACGCCGTCGACGACCTCGTCGCCACTCCGGAGATCGACGCCGGCGCGCTGGACAAGGCGCGGGCCGAGGAGCAGGAGCTCCGCGACCGCCTCGCCGAGCAGCCCCTCGACGACGACGAGGCCCTCGAGGCCGCCGCGCTCGCCGCGGGCACCGACGACGCCGACGCCGCCGAGGACGAGCCGACCGGCTTCTGGGCCGAGGTCGGCATCGACCCGATCCGCATCGAGATCGGCGACCGCTCCGTGGTCAGCCTGCGCTGCTACCTCGACGACAAGCCGGTCTTCCTCGGCTCCGACGGCCGGATCGACGTGTTCGACTCCGAGCGCGCGCTGTTCCGGGCGCTGGCCGACCGGGAGCACCCCGCCGTCGCCGGGACCGACCTGACCGCGGCCGTCACCTTCGCCGAGGTGCTCGACGCGGCCGCCGTCGGCGAGCTCGACGGCGGCGTCGAGGACATGAACACCTACGTGCTGACCGGGATCGGCCAGGACCTCGCCGACGGCGTGCTCGACCTCGACCCGGTCCAGCTCGACCTGGCCTCGGAGCTGCTGACCGACGTCGGCGAGTGGGCCGGGGACCCCGAGCCCGCCGAGGCCCTCGCCGAGTCCAGCAGCCTCGGCTGGCTCGTGTCGTTCGTCGTGCGGCCGGACCCGACCCGGATGGCACCCAGCCCGCCGTTCACCCAGGAGGCGCAGGCCTGGGGCGAGCTCGTCGCCGGGCTCGAGGCCCGGCTGCGGGAGCACTAACGGGACAGGGCGTCGTACCCGGGCTTGATGACGTCCTCGATCAGCGCCAGCCGCTCGTCGAAGCCGATGAACGCCGACTTCATCGCGTTGACGGTGAACCAGCGCAGGGTGTCCCAGCCGTAGCCGAAGGTCTCGGCCAGGTCGTACATCTCGCTGGTCATCGTGCAGCCCGACATCAGCCGGTTGTCGGTGTTGACCGTGACCCGGAACCGCAGCGCGGTGAGCAGCCCGATCGGGTGCTCGGCCAGCGACGTCGCGGCCCCGGTGTGGACGTTCGACGTCGGGCACATCTCCAGCGGGATCCGGCTGTCGCGGACCCAGGCGGCCAGCCGGCCCAGGCGCGGCGGCTCGCCCTCGCGGACCTCGATGTCGTCGACGATCCGCACGCCGTGGCCGAGGCGGTCGGCGCCGCACCACTGGATCGCCTCCCAGATCGACGGCAGCCCGAACGCCTCCCCGGCGTGGATGGTCACGTGCGCGTTCTGCTGGCGGACGTACTCGAAGGCGTCGAGGTGGCGGGTGGGCGGGAAGCCCTTCTCGGCTCCGGCGATGTCGAAGCCGACGACGCCGGCGTCGCGGTGCCGCACCGCCAGCTCGGCGATCTCCCGCGACCGCGCGGCGTGCCGCATCGCGGTGAGCAGGGTGCCGATCCGGATGGTGTTGCCGGCCGCCGCGGCGCGGGCGGTGCCGATCCGGAACCCGTCGAGGACGGCGGCGATGACGGTGTCGAGGTCCAGGCCGCCCTCGACGTGCAGCTCGGGGGCGAAGCGGACCTCGGCGTAGACGACGCCGTCGGCGGCCAGGTCCTCGGCGGCCTCGGCCGCCACCCGGGTCAGTGCCTCGCGGGTCTGGAGCACCGCGACGGTGTGCCCGAAGGTCTCGAGGTAGCGGACCAGCGAGCCGGAGTGGGCGGCGCCGAGGAACCAGGCCGCGAGCTCACCGGGGTCGGTGGTGGGGAGCTTGTCGTAGCCGTACTCGCGGGCCAGGTCGATGACGGTCCCGACGCGCAGGCCGCCGTCGAGATGGTCGTGCAGGAGCACCTTGGGAGCGCGGCGGACGGTGTCGGGGGTGACCGGGGCGGGACCGGTGGGATCTGCCACTCGCGCACCGTACCGAGCGGCGTGGCGCGCGACGACCGGCGCCCGGACCTGCCATGATCGGCACTCGATCCGGGCGCGGAGACATGCCCCGGACGGCTCAACACAACACCGTCCGTCGACCCTCGTCCGGCGGTCGCTACCCTCTGGGCACTCCCCACTTGGCTCAGAGGAAGCGCAGCAGGTGCCATGAGCGACACTTCGAACCTCTCGTTCGACCGGATGCGCGGCATGCTCATGCGGGCGGCCGAGATCCGTGACAGCGAACAGCAGCAGATCTTCGACTCCCTCGACGAGATCCACGCCCGGCTGGCGGCCCTGGACGCCATCGGCACCGTGCGCAAGAAACTCACCGAGCTCCCCGACCGGACCGAGCTGAACGTCCTGGCCGAGCGCCTCGACGAGACGGTCTCCAAGCTCGACAACACCGAGATCGTGCTCGGCGCGATCACCCGGGCCATCGAGTCCCTGCCGGACAAGCTGGCCAAGCCGATCGCCCAGCTCGACGGGCGGCTGGACGGCATGGGTGGGCGCCTCGAGGGCGTCTCGGGCCGGATGGACGGCCTGGACGACCGCCTGGGCGGCCTGCACAAGCGCCTCGACGACCTCGACAACCGGCTCGACCGGCACGAGATGCGGCTCGACGCGATGCCCAACGCCGTCGCCTCCCCGATCAAGGAGCGCATCGACGGCGTCGAGCGTCAGGTGCGCGAGCAGCTCGACGCGGCCGTGCACTCCTTCGAGGAGACCGGCGAGGGCCTGCGCAACCTGCTGGGCGACACCTCGGTGGGCCTGCACCGCCGCCTGGAGGACCTGGCCCAGCGCCCGGCCGTCGACCCGACCCCCGCGTTCGACGCCCTCACCGAGCGGCTGGAGGCCCTCTCCGCCCGTCTGGAGGAGGTCGGCACGCGGCTCGACTCGGTCGAGTCCGGGCTGGACGGCAAGCTGACCGACCTGGACGGGTCGGTCAAGGAGCGGGTCGGCAAGCTCGGCGGGTCCCTCAAGGACCGCCTGGGTGAGCTCGACGGCTCGGTCACCGAGCGGCTGACGTCGCTGTCGGAGGCCGTGGACGGCCGGTTCGACGCGCTCGGCGAGAGCGTCGACGGGAAGCTCGACAAGCTCACCGGCGACGTCGACACCCGCCTCGACAAGCTGACCGGGGAGGTCGACACCCGCCTGGAGAAGCTGACGGGCGACGTCTCCACGCTCTCCGCCGGCGTCGACGACCGGCTGGCCGGCATCGACACGGTGCTGCGCGACCGGCCGGACACCGGCGCGGTCACCGACCTGGTCACCAAGGCCAACGCCGAGTCCGAGCGCCGCAACGCCAGCCAGCTCGACGAGGCCATGGCGACCTTCGCGGAGCTGATCATGGGCCGGGGTGGGCAGTACGCCCAGCAGGCCCCGCCGCCCCCGCCCCGCCCGGCCCAGCGCCGTGGGCGGGCGAAGGTCGCGGTGAAGAGCCAGAACGGTGCCTCCGCCGCCGACCTGGTCGGCGACGACCCGGACGACTGAGCCCGCGCGCCGTCCGCGCGCACGACGACCACGGCGACGCCGCGTCCCGCTCCGGGGCGCGGCGTCGCTGCGTCCGGCCCCGGCATCCCCGCCGGGCTCTTCTCTGTCCCCCGGCCTCGATCTCGGCCCCGCCCGGCACCCGGCCCCGCGCCACGGCCGTCGGCGCACCGGAGGGATGCGGCGGGGGACGTACTGGAAAGGACGCGCCGGGGACATGCCCGGGACACGCGCGCCGGGGACGACGGCGCGCCGGGGAACGGGGTGCCGCCCCCGGGTCAGCGGCGGGCGAAGCGCCGGAAGACCGCGTCCAGTTCCCGGACCCTCAGCACCCGCATCGCGACCACGGCCAGCGGCAGGGCGATCAGCGTGCCCCCGACCAGCAGCGTCCAGGCCCGGGCGACGTCCGGCCAGTCCGCGAGCGCCGGGTCCACGAGCCGGGTGATCCCCCAGGCGACGACGGCCGCGGCGGCCGAGGCGAGGGCCACCCTCGCCAGGCAGGCGAGCACCTCGCCGGAGCGGGCCCGGCCGAGGCGACGACGCAGCAGCCACTGCCCGAGCACGGCGCCGCCGACGAACGAGAGCCCGTTCGCCGCAGCGAGGCCGAGCACGACCTGCTCCGGCGGGAGCAGCAGCGGGCACGCCAGCAGCAGCGGGATCTTGACCCCGACCATGCCGACCTGGATCAGGGTCGGGGTGCGGGAGTCGGTCATCGCGTAGAACACGCGCATCTGCAGCATGGTGACGGCGTAGGGCAGGAGCCCGAACGCCGACCATGCGACGGCCTGGCCGAGGCGCTCGGCCCCGGCCCCGCGGCCCGCGCCGACGGAGAACAGCGCGGTACCCAGGGCCGGGCCGAACGCCGTCATGACGGCCGCGATCGGCACGAGCCCGACGGTGGACAGGCGGGCGCCGAGCGAGAGATCGGTGACGACCTGGCCGACGTCGCCCTTCGCCGCAGCCCGGCTCATCCGCGGCATGAGCGCGGTCAGCAGCGACACGCCGAGCACGCCGTAGGGGACCTGGAGCAGCAGCCAGGCCGTGGTGTACGTGGTGACCGAGCCCGCGTCGGCTGACGTCGCGACCCGGGTGGTCACGATGTAGCCGGCCTGCCCGACCAGCACGTAGGCGACGATCCACAGGGCCATCCCGCCGGCCAGCGACAACCGTGGGTCCCAGCCCCACACCGGGCGGTAGCGGAACCCGATGCTGCGCATGAAGGGGATCAGCACCAGCGCCTGCACGACGATGCCGAGCGTCGTCCCGATGCCCAGCACCAGCAGCTTCGGGTCGCCCATCCGGACCGGGTCGACCGAGATCTCCCCCGGCACGAGGACGTAGACCACGAGCACGCCCAGCATGACGACGTTGTTGAGCACCGGCGCCCAGGCGAACGGCCCGAACACCTGTTTCGAGTTGAGGACCGCGCCGAGCAGCGCACCGATGCCGTAGAAGAAGATCTGCGGCAGCAACAGCCAGGCGAACGCGGTCGCCAGTGCGGGGTTGGCCTTACCGCTGGTGTCGGATCCGACGTACAACGCGGTGAGCAGGGGCGCGGCGAGCATCGCGAGCAGCGTCGCGACCAGCAGCGCCGCCCCGACCACGGTGAGCAGCCGCCGGGTGAACCGTTCGCCGCCGTCGGCGTCCTCGGACTGGGCGCGGACCAGCACCGGGATCATCACGCTGGTCAGGACCCCACCGAGCAGCAGCTCGTAGACGATGTTCGGCAGCGTGTTCGAGACCGTGTAGGAGTCGGTGACGACCGCGAAGCCCAGCACCGCGACCAGCGCGAGGTTCCGGACGAAGCCGGTGATCCTGCTGACCAGGCTCGCGATCGCGATCATGCCGGAGGAGCGGACGAGCGACCCGGTGCGCTCCGCGCCGCCGGACGGCGTCGAGGCGGCGGAGCCGTTCGCGGGTGTCGACGGGACCGGTGTCCCGCCCCCGGGAGCGTCCCCGGCCGACGCGGTGCCGTTCGACGACGTTCCCGGGCCCACGGCGGCGCCGTTCGGGGGCACCGGGGGCCGGCCACCCGTCGGCCCGGCGGGGGAGCTCGGGTCGGCCACCGGTCCCAGTGGGGTCGTCGGCTCCCCCGGGTCGGGGACCCGGCCGGATCCGAGCGGACGGGTCACCTCGGCGGCGCCCTCCGGAGGCGTCCGCGGGGTCCGTCGGGGGTCCGCGCCCATCACCGGTCGGGGCAGCGGCTCGTGCCGTACCACCGCGGGGTGGGGCGCCCGCTCCGCCGCTCGTCGATCCTCACGCATCGTGGTCCATCGTGCCGGATCGGAATCGTCGTGCCGACGCCCGCCCGGTCCCGTGCCGTCCTGTGCCGTCCCGTGCCGTCCTGTGCCGTCCCGTCCTGGGCCGTCGTGTGCCGTGCTGGGCCGTCACCCACCGGTGGGCGCACCCGCCCGGCGGCACGGCGCAGCCGCGGGCGTGTCGCGGCCCACGCGAGGCCGGCCGGAGGCGGGCCGGGGCAGCACCGTGCGTCGCCGCGACGCAGGATGGCCCGGTGACCACTCCCGCACCCGCCGCCCCCGTCCGTGTCGAGCGCGACGGCGACGTCGCCGTCGTCGTCCTCGACCGTCCGCCGCTCAACCTGTTCGACGAGTCCGTCTTCGCCGGGTTCGAGCGGGCCGTGGCCGAGCTGGTCACGCTCACCGCGCCCGGCCGCGCCGACCGCGCCCGCGCCGTGCTCCTGGAGGCCCGCGGCCGCGTGGTGTCGGCCGGGGTGCAGGTGGAGGCGTTCCGCGACATCGCCGAGGGCCCCGACCCGGTCGGGGAGGGCACCGCGCTGTGGGCCCGGCTGATCCGGCTCGCCCAGACCCTGGAGGACCTGCCCGTACCGACGGTGTTCGCCGCGCACGGCCTGACCCTGACCGCCGCCTTCGAGCTGGCCCTGGCCTGCGACCTGATCGTCGCCGCCGAGCAGGCGTCGTTCGGGCTGGTCGAGATCGTCGTCGGGCTCACGCCCTCGATGGGCGGCCCGCAGCGGCTCGCCGAGCGCGCCGGCCCGACCCGGGCGAAGGAGCTGGTGTTCGGCGGTGAGCGGTATCCGGCCGCCCGACTGAAGCAGTGGGGCGTGGTCAACCGGGTGCTGCCCGACGAGGGGTTCGCCGAGGCCGCCCGGGAGTACGCGCGTCGTCTCGCCGCGGGCCCGACGGTCGCGCACGCCGCCACCAAGCAGCTCGTGTCGACCGCGGTGCGCGACGGCGTCCGCGCCGCCGACGCGGTGCTGCCCCAGGTCTCCGGGCCGCTGTTCGCGAGCGAGGACCTGCGCGGTGCGGTGGCCTCGTTCCTCGCCGACGGTCCCGGACGGGCGACCTACCGGGGTCGGTGACGTCCGCCCGGGGAGACCCGGCCGCCGTCCGGGGACCGCACGACGCCCGGTCGGGCGGGTCAGCCGCCCCGGCGGACGTCCAGCACCAGGTCCCGCTCCGGCGGCGGGTCCGCGGTGATCAGCAGCGCCGCGCCGGCGAGCAGCCGCCGGGCCGCCGGGAGCCGGTCGGCGTCGTCGGTGTGCAGCTCGGCCAGCGGTGTCCCGGCGCGGACCTCGTCGCCCGGGCCGACCAGCATCCGGACCCCGGCCCCGGCCTGCACCGGGTCCTCCTTGCGGGCGCGCCCGGCCCCGAGCTTCCAGGCCGCGGTGCCCACGGCGAGCGCGTCGGCACCGGCGAAGGTGCCGGACCGCTCGGCGACGACCGTCTCGACGTGCGCGGCCACCGGCAGCGGCGCGGACGGGTCCCCGCCCTGCGCGGCGATCATCCGCTCCCACACGTCGTGCGCGGCGCCCGAGGCGAGCACCGCGGCCGGGTCCGCGTCGGGCAGACCGGCGAGGGCGAGCATCTCGGTGGCCAGCGCGACGGTGAGCGACACGAGGTCGGCAGGCCCCCCGCCACGCAGCACCTCGACCGACTCGGCGACCTCCAGGGCGTTGCCCACGCAGCGGCCCAGCGGACGGGACATGTCGGTGAGCAGCGCGGTGGTCGGCAGGCCGTGGGCGGCGCCGATCGCGGTCATCGTGTCGGCGAGCTCCCCGGCGCGCGGCAGGGTCTTCATGAACGCCCCGGACCCGACCTTCACGTCGAGGACCAGCCCGCCGGTGCCCTCGGCGAGCTTCTTGCTCATGATCGAGCTGGCGATCAGCGGGACGGACTCGACGGTGCCGGTGACGTCGCGCAGCGCGTAGAGCCGCCGGTCGGCGGGGGCGAGCGTCGGCGTCGTCGCGCAGACGACCGCGCCGACCTCGCGCAGCTGCGCGGTGATCTCGTCGGTGGTCAGCGAGGCACGCCAGCCGGGGATGGCCTCCAGCTTGTCCAGGGTGCCGCCGGTGTGGCCGAGCCCGCGCCCGGACAGCTGCGGGACCGCGGCCCCGCAGGCCGCGACGAGCGACGCCAGCGGCAGCGTGATCTTGTCGCCGACGCCACCGGTGGAGTGCTTGTCGACCAGCGGGCGTCCGACGTCGCCGAAGTCGAGGACCTCACCGGAGTCGATCATCGCCTGGGTCCAGTGCGCGATCTCGCCGGGCTCCATGCCGTTGAGCAGGATCGCCATGGCCAGCGCGGCCATCTGCTCGTCGGCGACCTCACCGCGGGTGTAGGCGTCGACCACCCAGTCGATCTGGGCCTTCGACAGCGTGCGGCAGTCGCGCTTGGCGGCGATGACCTCGACCGCGGAGAAGCTCACGGCAGGTCCTCCGGGCCGAACGCGTCGGGCAGCACCTCGGTGAACGGCAGCACCCCGCGCGGGGTGTCGCAGAGCAGGGTGGCGCCGCCGAACTCGTGGAGCACCTGTCGGCAGCGGCCGCACGGCATGAGCAGGTCGCCGTCGCCGGAGCGGCAGGCGACCGCGAGCAGCCGTCCGCCGCCGGACAGGCGCAGCTGCCCGGCGAGGGTCACCTCGGCGCAGACGCCGAGGCCGTAGGAGGCGTTCTCGACGTTGCAGCCGGTGACCACCCGCCCGTCGTCGACGAGCGCGGCCGCGCCGACGTGCAGCCGGGAGTAGGGCGCGTAGGCCCAGGCCGCGGCCTGCACCGCGGCGGCCCGCAGGGCGTCCCAGTCCGGGACGGGCGCGTCGGGCCGCATCATGTCCGCGCCCGCTCCGGACGGTCCCCCACCTGCCATCTAGCGTCCTTCCCCGCGCCGGTACGGCTCGCCGAGCCGGGCCGGTGGCCGTAGTCGTTGCGAGGCCGCCGCGAGCACGATCAGCGTCACCAGCTGCGGGGCGTAGGAGGCGAACTCGCTCGGCACGGTGTCGACCGACCAGTAGATCGCGTACACCAGCAGCCCCGCGACGAGCGCGACGGCGGCGGCGGTCCACATCCGGCGGATCGCCCACAGCACCGCGACGACGACCGCGACCAGCGTCGCGCCGTAGAGCAGCGCGTGCACCGCCCCGCCCCCGGCACGCAGCTGCAGGCCGTCGACGTAGCCGAACAGCGCCGAGCCGACGAGCAGCCCGGCCGGCCGCCAGTTGCCGAAGATCATCGCGGCGAGACCGATGTACCCGCGGCCGCCGACCTGGTTCTCCAGGTAGCCGAGCTGGCCGGGGTTGAGCACCAGCGCCGCGCCACCGAGACCGGCGAGCGCGCCGGAGATCGTGACGGCGACGTATTTGTGCAGCACGACGTTCACACCGAGCGACTCCGCGGCCACCGGCGACTCGCCCGCACTGCGCAGCCGCAGCCCGAACGCCGTCCGCCACAGCACGAGGTAGCTCACCGGGACCAGCGCGACGCCGATGATCAGGATCGGCGTCAGGCCGGTGACCAGCCCGGACAGCAGCCCGGCGAGGTCGGAGACGAACACCCGTTGCTGGGCCTGCAGCGCCGCGAGGCCGTCGGAGACCCCGGGGATCGAGAACTCGGTGAACCCCTGCAGCCGCGGGGACTGGCGCGGGTTCTGCGAGACCGGCGTGAACACCAGCGTGGCCAGGTACTTCGTCAGGCCCGTCCCGAGCAGGGTGATCGCGACGCCGGAGACGATGTGGTTGACGTTGAACGTCACCGTCGCGACGGCGTGCAGCAGCCCGCCGAGCGCGCCGAACACCAGCCCGCCGAGCATCGCCGCCCACGGGCCCCACTGGTAGCCGGCCCAGGCCGCGCCCCAGGTGCCGAGCACCATCATGCCCTCGAGGCCGATGTTGATGATCCCGGCGCGTTCGGCCCAGAGGCCGCCCAGGCCGGCGAGCAGGATCGGCAGCCCGAGCCGGACCGCGGCGGACGCGGTGCCGCCGGAGGTCAGCTGGGTCTGGCCGGTCAGCGTCACCGTGATCGCGAGGACCGCGACGAGCGCGGCCGCGATCAGCGCCGACCGGGCCCAGCCGGGCAGGGTCCGCGCACGTTCTCCGACCGCGGTCACGACGACACCTCCGCGGGTTGCGGTGCGGGAGCCGCGGCGGCGACCCGCCGTTGCTCGGCCCGCCGCTCGACCCGGCGGACGATCTCGTAGGCGACGACCACCGACAGCACGATCAGGCCCTGCATGATCAGCACGATCTCCCGCGGGATGCCGACGACGTCGAGCGCCACCGCGGACTTGTCCAGGAACGCCCACAGCAGTGCGCCCAGCGCGATGCCGACGGGGTGGTTGCGTCCCAGCAGCGCGATCGCGATGCCGGTGAAGCCGTAGCCCTGCGGCGAGGACAGCGTGTAGGCGTGGTCGCGCCCGAGCAGCTCGGGCAGCCCGACCAGCCCGGCGACGGCGCCGGAGAGCAGCAGCGCGACGACGATCGTGCGGCGCGCGTTCACCCCGCCGGTCGCGGCGGCCGTCGCCGACTCGCCCGAGGCGCGCAGCTCGAAGCCGAACCGGGTGCGCCCGAGCAGGAACCAGTAGCCCACGCCCAGCGCGGCGGCGACGAACACCATCCCGAAGATCTCGCCGTTGCCGACCCCGATGCCGGGGAACCAGCCCGACTCCGGGATCGGCGGGGTGGTGATGTTGTTGCCCCGCAGCTCGCCGAAGGTCTCGGCGCGGATCAGGTAGGCGATCAGCCCGGTGGCGATCGCGTTCAGCATGATCGTCGAGATGACCTCGGAGACCCCGCGGTAGGCCTTCAGCAGCGCCGGGATCGCGACCCAGGCCGCACCGGTCAGCAGCGCCACCACCATGATCAGCACGGTGTGCAGGACCGGCGGGAGCGCCACCGTCCCGCCGACGATCGCGGCGACGCAGGCGGCGACCCGGAACTGGCCCTCCACACCGATGTTGAACAGCCGCATCTGGAAGCCGATCGCGACGGCCAGCGCGGCGAGGTAGTAGACGGCGGCGGCGTTCACGGTGTCCACGACGACCGTGCCCGACCCGACCTGCCCGAGGATGGTGGTGACCGCCGTCCACGGCGACGCCCCGCTGATCACCAGCGCGACCCCGCACAGCAGGGCGGCGACCGCGATCGCCAGTACGGGCGCGACGACGGCGCCCCGCAGCCGGCTCACGTGGCTGCTCCGGTCATCTTGGTACCCAGCTCCTCGGGGGTCACGGTCGCGGGATCGGCGGTGCCGACCAGCCGCCCGCCGGAGATGACGGCGAGGGTGTCGGACAGGCCGATCAGCTCGTCCAGGTCGGCCGAGACCAGTAGCACCGCGAGCCCGGCGGCCCTGGCCCGACGCAGCTCGGCCCAGATCCCGGCCTGTGCACCCACGTCGACGCCCCGGGTCGGGTGGGCCGCGATGAGCAGCACCGGGTCACCGGACAGCTCCCGTCCGACGACGAGCTTCTGCTGGTTGCCGCCGGACAGCGCGGCGGCCATGACGTCGATGCCGGGGGTGCGGACGTCGAAGTCGCGCACGATCCGCTCGGTGTCGGTGCGCGCGGCGGCGGTGTCCAGCAGCCCGCGCCGAGCGATCGGCGGCCGGGACTGGAACCCGAGGATCCGGTTCGCCCACAGCGGCTGCTCGCCGAGCAGGGCGTGGCGCGACCGGTCCTCGGGGACGTAGCCGATGCCGGCCTCGCGGCGGGACATCGTCGACGCCGTCGAGATGTCGGTGCCGTTGAGCAGCACCCGGCCACGGGCGTGCCTGCGCATGCCCATGACCGTCTCGACGAGCTCGGTCTGGCCGTTGCCCTCGACGCCGGCGATGCCCAGCACCTCACCGGCGTGCACGACGAGGTCGACGCCGTCGAGCAGGTCGCGGCCGCCGTCCGGGCTCGGCAGCCCCAGCCCCTCGACGCGCAGCACCTCCCGGTCGGTCACGGTCGAGTCGCGGGTCTCCGGCGAGGGCAGCTCCGAGCCGACCATCATTTCCGCCAGCTCGCGGTTGGTGACGGTCCGCGGGTCCGCGGTGCCCACCGTGCGGCCGCGCCGGATCACGGTGATCCGGTCGGCGACCGCGCGGACCTCGTCGAGCTTGTGCGAGATGAACAGGAACGTGTAGCCGTCGCCCTGCATCGCGCGCACGGTCGCGAACAGCTCGTCGACCTCCTGCGGGACCAGCACCGCGGTCGGCTCGTCGAGGATCACCGTGCGGGCACCGCGGTAGAGCACCTTGAGGATCTCGATGCGCTGGCGGTCTGCGACGCCCAGGTGCTCGACGAGCGCGTCCTGCCGGGCGGCGAGCCCGACGGTCGCGGACAGCTCGGCGATCCGCGCGCGGGCCGCCTTCCCGATGCCGTGCAGGCGCTCGGCACCGAGCAGCACGTTCTCGGCGACCGTCAGGTTGTCGGCCAGCATGAAGTGCTGGTGGACCATCCCGATCCCCGCGGCGATGGCGTCGGCGGGGCTGCGGAAGTGCGTGTCCGTCCCGTCGACGACGATCGTGCCCTCGTCGGGCGTCTGCATCCCGTAGAGGATCTTCATCAGGGTCGACTTGCCGGCCCCGTTCTCGCCGCAGAGGGCGTGGACCTCACCGTGGATGACGGTGAGGTCCACGCCGTCGTTCGCGACGACGCCGGGGAACCGCTTGGTGATCCCGCGCAGTTCGACCGCGTGGCGCTCCTCGGTCACTTCGTGGACTTGACGTCGATCTGTCCGGCGATGATCGCGGCCTTGTACGCCTCGAGCTGCGGGACGATGTCGTCGACCTGACCACCGGAGGTGGAGTAGCCGACACCGTTGTTGGCGAGGTCGAACCGCGCCGGGAGCTGGGCGACGGTGTTGCCCGCGACCGCGTTGACGTAGTCGTAGACCGCCACGTCGACCCGCTTGATCATCGACGTCATGATCGTGTCGCGGACCTGGGTCAGCTGCGGCGAGTTGTACTGGTCGGAGTCGACGCCGATCGCCTTCTTCTGCGCGGTCTGCGCGGCGGCGAAGACACCCTGGTTCGACTGGCCCGCCGCGGCGAAGGAGATGTCGGCACCGCCGTCGTACTGGCCGGAGGCGATCTCGGTGGCGCGGGTGGCGTCGTTGAAGCCGGTGAAGTCACCCGCCGGGGAGATGTAGGCCGACTCGACGTCGATGCTCGGCGCGACGGCCTTGGCGCCCTGCGCGTAGCCCACGTCGAACTTCTGGATCAGCGGGTTGTCGACGCCCCCGATGAACCCGACCTTGCAGGTCGAGGTCTTCAGCGCGGCCGCGGCGCCGACCAGGAACGAACCCTGCTCCTCGGCGAAGACCAGCGGCTTGACGTTCGGCAGCTCCACCGTGTCGTCGTCGACGATGGCGAACTGGACGTCCGGGAACTCGGTCGCGACGGTCTTCACACCGGTGGCGTAGTTGAAGCCGACCGCGATGATCGGGTTGAACCCGCTCTGGGCGAGCTGGCGCAGCCGGTTGGTGCCGGCGTCCTCGCTCTCGCCCGCCTGGGCGGTCGCCTCGCGCGTGTTGGCCTTCTGCAGCCCCAGCTCGGCGACGGCGCGGTCGAGCCCGGCGGCAGCAGCGTCGTTGAACGAGGCGTCGCCGCGGCCGCCGATGTCGTAGGCGAGCCCGACCTTCAGCCGGCTCGCGTCCGCCTTCGGGGCCTCCGGCGCCGGCTGGGCCGCCGCGGCCGGGACCGACGGCGGCGCGACGCGCTCGCACTCCCCGGCCTGGGCCCCGCCGCCCCCGCCGGTGTCGCGCGCGCAGCCCGCGAGCGTGAGTGCCGCCGCGGCCACGAGCGCGATCGCGGTCGCGTACCGGCCCCTGCCTCCGATGCGCTGGTTGATCCGCACGAGGTGTCCTCCCCCTCCGGCGCCACCGGTCGGCGGCGCGTGTCCGGACGGGACCGTAACTGCTGGACAACGGTTTCGGCAGAACTCGAAACACGGCCGTGACGCGGAATCGTCGAGCGGTTGACGGACGGTACCGTCCGCGCACCCGGACGATCTTGTACCGGGAGGTGACCGCTGTCGTCGAGGAGGACCGATGGATCGCGCGGAACGTACGGTGCAGGCGCCGCCGGAGCGGGTGTGGGAGCTGGTCTCCGACATCACCCGGGCGGGTGAGTGGAGCCCGGAGGCCACCGGGGGGCGGTGGCGGGGCGACGCGACCGGGCCCGCGGTGGGCGCGCGGTTCACCGGCGGCAACCGGCACGGCCGGATCCGCTGGTCGACGCACTGCCGGGTCACCGAGTGCGAGCCGCCGCACCGGTTCACCTTCGTCGTGACCGAGTCGCGGACGGCCTGGGGCTGGATCCTGGAGCCTGCGGGCGACGGGGCGACGACCGTCGTCGCCTGGCGGGAGAAGGTCGGCGAGGCGGCGCTGCCGGTGCGGCTGCTGCAGCGCAGCGGGATCCTGGGCCGGGACCGCGAGACCCTGATGCGCGACGGGCTGGAGCGCAGCCTGGACCGGGTCAAGGAGATCGTCGAGCAGTGACCGCTGGCCACTGAGCACTGGGCTGGGCACTGAGCTGGGGACGGGGCTGGGCACGGGGCTGGGCACGGGGCTGGGCGCTGGGCACGACCGGCGGCCGGGCATGATCGCCAGGAGTGGAGCGCGGGACGCAGCGCACTCGCCGGGGCGCTCCACTCCTGACGATCATCGTCCGGGGGCCGCGGCGCGCAGTGCCGGTCCCCGGCGGTCCGGTGCGACGACGCACGGCGGTGGGCCATGCTGCACCGGTGACCGCCTCCCCAGGACGTGCATGCCGTGCCACGCCGCTCGCGCTCCTCGTGGTGGTGCCGCTGCTCGTGGTGCTGACGCTGCTCGGACACCCCGGGACCGCGGCCGCCGCCTCCGGGACCGCGGCGACCCCGAGCGGGGTGCCCGGCGCCGCGCCGGTCACCGCGACCGCAGGATGTCCGGGCCAGGACGCCCCGCCCGGCCCGCCCGCACGGGAGGAGACGGTGCCGGTCGCCCCGCTGCCCGTGCCGTCGCCGGCGGTCGGCGGGCTCGACGGCTGCGGTGACGCCCACGCCGGGTCGGTGCCGCCCCCGCCCGTGGGGGTGGCGTCCTACGTGGTCGCCGATCTCGACTCCGGTGCCGTGCTCGCCGCCCGGGCCCCGCACGCGCGGGAACGTCCGGCGTCGACGATCAAGCTGTTGCTCGCGTTGGTCGTCGACGAGCGGCTGCCGATGGACCGGGTGGTCGTGGGCACCACCGAGGATGCGAACGTCGACGGCAGCCGGGCCGGGATCGGCCCCGGCGGGCGCTACACCGTCGACCAGCTGCTGCACGGGCTGCTGCTGTCCTCGGGCAACGACGCCGCGAACGTCCTGGCCCGCGAGCTGGGCGGCGTCCCGGCGACGCTGGCCGCGATGCGCGAGGAGGCCGCCGGCCTGGGTGCGCTCGACACCCGCCCCGCGACGCCGGCCGGTCTCGACGGCCCGGGGATGTCCTCCTCGGCCTACGACCTGAGCCTGCTGCTGCGCGCCGCGCTGGAGCGGCCGCGGATCGCGGCCGCGCTGACCACCCGGAACATCCCCTTCCCCGGGTTCGCCGACAAGCCCGGCTTCCTGCTCGGCAACGACGACCGGCTGCTCGGCACCCCCGGCTTCCTCGGCGGGAAGAACGGCTTCACCGACGCCGCCCGGCACACCTTCGTCGGCGCGATGGAGCGCGACGGGCGACGCCTGGTCGTCGCCGTGGTGCGCGGCGAGCAACGGTCGGTGCGGATGGTCGACCAGGCCCGGGCCCTGCTGGACTGGGGCTTCGGCGCCCCGGCCGCCGGGATCGGGACGCTGGTCGAGCCCGGCGCCACCGGTTCCGCCGACGGCTCGGGCACGACCCCCGGCGCCGCGGCCCCCGCCGGCGCCGCCGACGGCACGACATCGGCGTCCGGAGGCGCGGACGGGGCGACGGGGCGCACCGACGAGGCGACGACCGACGCCCCGGATCCCGCGGGCGCCCCGCCGGTTCCGGCCGCGGTGCTGGTCGGCGGGATCGCCGCGCTCGCCGGCGTCGGGGCGCTGGTGGCCGCGCGGCTGCGCCGGCGTCGTTGACCCGGTCCCGGACGCCTATCGTGCGGACGCACGGACCACACCGGCGGCCTGGGGACTCTCCTCCACGCACCGTTCACCGGCTGGACGTTCATCGGGACCCGCCCGGGATTCCACTACCGATCGCCCCGGCACCCCGGGGCCGGGCGCGGGACGCGGGGGCGCCTGGTGCGTAGTCGCTTACCGGGTAAGCGAGTTCGTGGGGCCCCGTCCCCACAGCCCCGCGGACGACCCGCACGACGGCCGCCGTGCCGCAGGCGGCGCCGTGCCTGGGCCGGCGCCGCACCCGGTCAGCGCCGCACCCGGTCAGCGCCGCGCCTGGGCCAGCGCCGCACCCAGTGAGCGCCGCGCCCGGTCGGCGCAGCACCTGGTCGGCGCACCCGGTCAGCGCCCTACCTGGTCAGCGCGCCCTACCTGATCAGCGCCCTACCCGGTCAGCGCCGTCGGCGCCCCAGGGCCCGCAGGCCGAGCGCTCCACCGATCAGACCCGCGGTCAGCAGGCCCGCCGAGGCCAGCGCGCCCGGACCGTCGCGGACGACGTACTGCGGCCGGATGATCGCCGGGGCGGGCAGGTCGCGGGGACCCTGGTCGTTCTCCTCGGCGCTGGCGGCCCAGGCGGTGACGAACAGCAGGAACCGGGAGGTGAAGAAGATGAAGATGAGCAGACCGAGGATCGACCCGAACGCGGCCCCGGCCGGCGAGGCGCCGATGGTCGCGAGGTAGACGACCATGACGCGCTGCAGGATGGCGAACCCGATCGCGCCGAGCAGCGCCGCCTTCACCGCGCTGCGCAGGGTGACGGGCTCGCGCGGGAGCCGCGCGATCACCCACAGGAAGACCAGCCAGTTCCCGCCGATGCCGACCAGGAACGACAGGACGCTGAGCAGGAACCGGGCCCAGCCCACGTCACCGAGACCGACCAGGCCGAGCAGCGACGAGCCGAGTGCCCCGGTCACCGAGGCGATCGCGAAGGACGCCACCAGGGCGAGCCCCAGACCGACCAGGGCGAGCAGGTCGAACGCGAGCCGCTTGATCATCGGTGGAGCTTCGTCGCGCTGACCCCACTGCTCGGTCAGCGCCTCGCGCAGGTTGCTCATCCAGCCGATGCCGGAGTACAGCGCACCGATCAGACCGACCGCGCCGATCGCGCCAGCGCGGTTGATCGCGGTGTCGACGACCTGCCCGAGCGTCTGGCCGAGGTCGCCGGGAGCGGCGCTGGTGATGCCGTCCCGCAGCTGCGCCACCAGATCCGGGTTCCCCCGCAGCACGAAACCGGCGATCGCGAAGCCCACCATCAGCAGCGGCACCAGCGCCAGGATCGAGAAGTAGGTGATCGCCGCGGCGTAGTGGTCGCCGTGGTTCTCGGTGTAGCGCTCCCCCGCCCGCACCAGGTGGTCCAGCCACGGATGTTTCTCCCGCTGGCGGTCGAGGAAGGTGTCGGTCTCCTCCTCGTCGGTCTCCAGCCGGTGCGCGATCGTGGCGGCGCGGTTCTCGGCCATCATTCCCCCGGTTCGGTGGTACTCCCCGCCCCGGGCGCGCGGCTCAGACGGGCGGGAGGAACCCGATCCTCTCGTGAACCGCGGCCAGTGTCGCGCCGGACACCTCACGCGCACGGGTGGCACCGCGGGCGAGCACCCGGTCGAGTTCGGCCGGGTCGGCCAGGTAGCCGTTCACCTTCTCCGCGAACGGCTCCGCGAACGCGGCGACGATCTCGCCCAGGTCCTTCTTCAGGTCGCCGTAGCCGCGGCCGACGTACTCGGCCTCGACCTCGGCGACCTTCCGGTCGGTCATCGCCGCGTTGATGGTGAGCAGGTTCGCGATGCCCGGCTTGTTCTCCGGGTCGAAGCGGATCTCGCGCTCGTTGTCGGTGACCGCGGAGCGGATCTTCTTCGCCGAGGTCCGCGGCGGGTCGAGGAGCTCGACGATCCCGCTGGGCGACGACGCCGACTTGCTCATCTTCGCCGTCGGGTCCTGCAGGTCGTAGATCTTCGCCGTGGCCTGCGGGATGTGGGGCTCGGGCACCCGGAACGTCTCGCCGAACCGGTGGTTGAACCGCTGCGCGAGGTTGCGGGTCAGCTCCAGGTGCTGGCGCTGGTCCTCGCCGACCGGGACGCGTTCGGCCTGGTAGAGCAGGATGTCCGCGGCCTGCAGGATCGGGTAGGTGAACAGCCCGACCGTCGCCCGGTCGGTGCCCTGCTTGGCGGACTTGTCCTTGAACTGGGTCATCCGGCCGGCCTCGCCGAAGCCGGTGATGCACTCCAGGATCCAGGACAGCCGCGCGTGCTCCGGGACGTGCGACTGCACGAACAGCGTGCAGCGGTCCGGGTCGAGCCCCAGCCCGAGGAGCTGCGCGGCCGCGACCCGGGTCCGCCGGGCCAGCTCGGCCGGGTCGTGCTCCACCGTGATCGCGTGCAGGTCCACGACGCAGTAGAACGCCTCGTGGTCGTCCTGCAGGGCCACCCACTGCCGCAGCGCACCCAGGTAGTTGCCGAGGTGGAACGAGTCGGCCGTGGGCTGGATCCCGGACAGCACCCGGGGACGGTGGGCGTCGTTCATGCCCGCCATCGTTCCCTACCGTCGGTCATCTCGGGCGCACCGGGGACACCGGGGACACGGAGTCCCTGGCGAACGCCCGCCCGCACTGCTCGCAGTCCAGCCGCACACGGAGCGGCTGCCCGCAGGCCCGGTGGCGGATCGTGAAGTCGATCGGGGCGCCGTCCGCGCCGCACCAGCGGTGCGACCACTCGACCAGGCAGGCGTGGATCGGGAAGCAGGCGCGTCCCTTGTCGGTGAGGCGGTACTCGCCGTCGCCGCTGCGGCTGAGCACCCCGAGCCCGACGAAGCGGCGCAACCGGTCCGACAGCACCTCCGGGGAGATCGCCAGCTCGTGGGCGAAGCAGCTGAACGCCCGGACACCGGTGAGTGCGGCGCCGATGACCGCGGCGCCCCACCGATCGCCGATGATCTCCATGGCGCCGGGGAGGAACGAGAGCGGGTCGGCGGGCAGCGTGCCGCGGGTGCGCCGCGGGTGCCGGCGGGCCAGCACCTCCAGCCCCGGCGCCCACGGCTCGCGCTCGACCTCGGTGTCCCGCGGGCCGACCTCGCCGCCGCAGGTAGCGCAGCACACCCGCACCCGGGTGGGGCGCCCGCAGTCGCGGTGCACGATCTCGGGCAGCGGGACCTCGCGCGGGACCCAGGTCTTCTCCCAGTCCCAGGTGCAGATCAGCAGCTTCCAGATGTCCCCGCCGCGCTCGGTGAGGACGTAGCCACGGCGCTCACGGCCGCCGTCGGCGTAGCTGCAGGTCTCGAGCAGGCCCGCCTCGACGAGCCCGCGCAGCCGCGCCGACAACGTCGCGTCGGAGATGTTGAGGGTCTCCCGCCACCCCGCGTACCGGCTGACCCCGAGGAACGCACGCTGGAGGATCAGCAGCGTCCAGGTGTCGGCGAGCAGGCCGAGACCGCGCCCGACGGCGCCCAGCTGCTGCGGCCGCACCCGCTCGCCTCCCTTGACCCCGGACTGCGCAAGATCGTACCGTTGTCTCACTCTGCCGATCGAAGTCGCACCCGGGTGTGTGACCGTCGGCGGGGTGGGCCGGATCCGGGGGGGTCGGCCCACCGGCCGGGGCGGACGTCCTGCGGCAGCGCGGTGAGGGGGCTGCGTCAGCTGCGGGGCGTCGTCCCGGTCAGCACGTCACCCGTTCTCCCGGCTCTCCCGGCCGTTCTCCCGCTCCGGCTCCTCGGGCTGCGGGGCGGCCTCGTCCCCCACCGCCTCGACCGTCACCGCCTCGACGCTCACGACGCCCTTGTCGAGGTCGATCGGGCCCAGCCGCCACTGCTGCCCGCCCTGCGCGGCGTCCGAGTCCTCGTGCATCCGCTTCCGCGGGAACATCTCTCCGAGCACACCCATGCCGCCACCGTACGGCGATCGGCGGCCGGGCCGGTCCCGCGCGGCCGGGGGCGGCGCGGGACCGGCCGGGCTCGAACCAGGCCCGGGCCGGGGTCAGGCCGGGGTCAGCGGCAGCATCCGCGGCCCGGCGCCCGACGCCGGGGTGAGCACGCGGGGCTCGCCGCGGTAGGTCGTCGTCCGCTGCCGGACCGGGCGACCGGCCGCCGCGGCGATCGCGGTGAGCTCGGCGACCGAGCGCTCGGAGCCGTTCTCCGAGCCGGCCATCCGGGAGATCGTCTCCTCCATCAGCGTGCCGCCCATGTCGTCGGCGCCCCCGGCCAGGATGTCCGCGGCGAGGTCGTCGCCGAGCTTCACCCAGGAGCACTGGACGTGGTCGATCCGTCCGTGCAGCGCGAGCCGGGCGAACGCGTGCACCGCCCGGTTGTCGCGCTCCGTCGGACCCGGTCGGGCGATCCCGGCCAGGTAGATCGGGGCGTTGTGGTGCACGAACGGCAGCGGCACGAACTCCGTGAACCCTCCGGTGCGGTCCTGGATCGACGCCAGGGTGCGCAGGTGCCCGAGCCAGTGCCGGGGCTCGTCGACGTGGCCGTACATCATCGTCGAGCTGCTCGGGATCCCCAGCTCGTGTGCGGTCGAGACGACCTCGATCCACTGCGACGCCGGCAGCTTGCCCTTGGTCAGGACCCAGCGGACCTCGTCGTCGAGGATCTCGGCGGCGGTGCCCGGGATCGAGCCGAGCCCGGCGGCCTTCAGCTCGGTCAGCCACTCCCGGATCGACACGCCGGCCTTCGCGGCGGCGGAGACGATCTCCATCGGGGAGAACGCGTGCACGTGCATCCCGGGCACGGCCGCGGTGACCGCGCGGACCAGGTCGGCGTAGAACGACACCGGCAGCTGTGGGTCGATGCCGCCCTGCACACAGACCTCGGTGGCGCCGTCGCGGGCGGCCTCGGCGGCGCGCTGGGCGACCTCGTCGAGCGAGAGCCGGAAGGCGTCGGCGTCGCGCTCGCGCTGGGCGAAGGCGCAGAACCGGCAGCCGACGTAGCAGACGTTCGAGAAGTTGATGTTCCGGTTGACCACGTAGGTGACGTCGTCCCCGTTGACCTGCCGGCGCACGTCGTCGGCGAGGTCGAGCAGGGTGCGCAGCGCGGGCCCGTCGGCGGTCAGCACGGCCATCGCCGCGTCGGCGTGCGCCGGGTCGAGCAGCGCAGCCGGGTCGGACGCGGCCAGGTCCAGACCGGCCCGGACGTCGGAGTCGAGCCGCTCCGGCGCCGCCCCGTGCCCGGCGCGCTGGTGCTCCAGCTCGGCGGCCACCTCGTTCCAGTCGCCGTAGACGTCACCGAAGTCGCTGCGTCGGTCCTCGGTGCGCCCGGTGGTGTCGATCGTGGAGTTCAGGTCGGTGCGCCCGGTCGAGGCGAACCCGCCGTCGGGCTCCTGCCACGCCCGCCCCTCCACGACGGCGTCGGGCCGGGCGAGCCCGTCCGGTCCGGACAGCGCGGCGACGTGGCCGTGCAGCCGCGCGTCGATCCACGGCGACCCGGCCCGCACGTACTTCGGGTAGGCGGTGAGCCGCTCCCGCAGCGTGAAGCCCTCGGCCGCGGTGATCGCGGCCAGCTCGTCGACGGCCGGCCACGGCATCTCCGGGGACACGTGGTCCACCGTCACCGGGGAGACACCGCCCCAGTCGTCGATCCCGGCGCGCAGCATCAGCGCCTGCTCGTCGCCGACGAGGTTCGGCGGGGCCTGCAGCCGCACCTTCGGGCCGAGCACCAGCCGGGCGACGGCGATCGTCGCGGCGAGGTCGTGCAGGTCGGCGTCGGGGTCGTTCGCCATCGCGGTGTCCGGCTTCGCCCGGAAGTTCTGGACGATCACCTCCTGCACGTGCCCGTGCGCGCGGGCCGCCGAGCGGATCGCGAACAGCGACTCGGCCCGCTCGGTGCGGTTCTCCCCGATGCCGATCAGGATGCCGGTGGTGAACGGGACACCGACGCGGCCGGCGTCGGTGAGGGCCCGCAGCCGGACCGCGGGCTCCTTGTCGGGGCTGCCGAAGTGCGGGCCGCCCTTCTCGAACAGCCGCTGCGAGGTCGTCTCCAGCATCATCCCCATGCTGGCCGCAACCGGCTTGAGCCGGGTCAGCTCCTCCCAGCTCATGACGCCCGGGTTGAGGTGCGGCAGCAGCCCGGTCTCCTCCAGGACGGCGATCGCGCACGCCCGGACGTAGTCCAGCGTCGAGTCGTAGCCCCGCGCCTCGAGCCACTCACGAGCCTGCGGCCAGCGGTCCTCGGGGCGGTCGCCGAGGGTGAACAGGGCCTCCTTGCAGCCCTGCGCGGCGCCCTGACGGGCGATCTCGACGACCTCGTCGCGCTCCAGGTACATGTCCTCGAGCCTGTGCGGGACGGTCGCGAACGTGCAGTAGTGGCAGCGGTCGCGACAGAGCCGGGTCAGCGGGATGAAGACGTTGCGGGAGTAGGTGACGACACCGGGGCGGCCCTCCTCGACGAGTCCGGCGTCGCGGACCCGGCCGGCGTGGCCGAGCAGCTCCTCCAGGTGCTCACCGCGGGCGGCGAGCAGCACCGCGGCCTCGGTGACGTCGAGGGTCGACCCGTCGCGGACCCGGCGCAGGGCCCGGCGGAACGCGGAGTCCGAGGGGACCGGCTCGGCGGGCGCGGGGGTCGGGAGGGGTACCGGCGGGACGGCCTCGGCCGGGACAGGGGCGGCAGGAGTATCGGCCATGCCACCCACACTAGGTTTCACGGAACACCGCAGCGACCGTCCGTTTCCCGGCGATGGATCACGCCCGGTACGGGAATACGGCTCAGGCGACCTCGGCGGGCGTGCCGCCGGTGACGGCGACGAGCTCGTCGAACGTCGTCGGGAACACCGAGCGGGCCACCCCGCCCGCCGCCCAGACCCGGTCGAACCCGCCCAGCGCGACGTCGACCAGGGTGCGGACCGGCGCCGGGTGCCCGACGGGGGCGACCCCGCCGATGACCTGCCCGGTGGCCTCGCGCACGAACTCCGTCGACGCCCGTCCGACCCGCTGCGCGCCGACCAGGGCCGCGACCCGGTCGGTGTCCACCCGGTGCGCGCCGGAGGTGAGGACGAGCAGCGGGGCGCCGTCGGCGTCGAAGACCAGCGAGTTCGCGATCTGGCCGACCTCGACCTCCAGTGCGGCGGCCGCCGCGGCGGCGGTGGTCACCGCGTCGGGCAGCAGCACCAGGCCCGCGATCGACGCGGGATCGGCACCGGCCCGGCGCAGCGCCTCCTTCACGGCGGCGACGCGGGGGTGGTCGGCGGGGTGTTCGACGCTCGGGCTCACCCGGGACATCCTGCCCGCACCGCGCCGCGGCCGCTGCCGGGTTCCCCGGAGGTTCCTCGTCAGCGGTTCCTCAGAGGACGGCGAGGACCAGCAACACGACGACGACCACGGCCAGCACCCCGGCCACGCCCAGCAGGATCCAGCGGTTGCGGCCGAGGTCCCCGCCCTGGGACCGGGGCCGGGCACCGCGTTCGAACAGCTCGGCGGCCCGGTCGTGGGTCGGGCGGTCGGCCGGGTCGTCGGCGGTGAGGCCGTCCAGGACCGTCGCGAGCGCGCTGCCCGCCGGCGGCCGCGGGCCCACCGCCTCGCGCAGGACGACGCCGAGACACCACAGGTCCGCGGCCGGGGTGTCGGTGCCCTCGGGAGCGGCGGGCGCACCGGTCCCGCCGGGGCGCGGGCCGACCGCGCGGGCGAGACCGACGTCGGTGAGCAGGGCGCGGCCCTCCGCGGTGATCAGCACCGCGTCGGCGTCGAGCCCGCCGTGGGTGCCGCCGTCGGCGTGCACCGCCCGCAGCGCGGCCAGCACGTCCCGCCCGACCAGCGCGACCTGCCGGGGCGACGGCGGCTCCGCCTCGACGACCGCGCCCAGCGGCCGTGCGTCCGGGTGCTCGGTAACCAGGTACTCGCGCATGTCCCCGGCCGAGGACCGGTCGGTGACCAGGTCCAGCACCCCGACGACCGACGGGTGCCGCAGCCGTCCGGCCGCCCGGACCTCGGTCAGCAGCCGCTCCCGGACCCCCGCGACCGGGGGCAGCGCGATCTCGGTGACGGCGACGGTGCGGCCGGTGATGCGGTCCTCGGCGCGGTGGGTCGACCCGAAGCCGCGGCGGCCCAGCTCGTCGAGCAGCAGGTAGCGGCCGCCGACCATCCGTCCGGCGATCACGCGGCCCCCAGCCGGACGACGACCGGGGCGTGGTCGGAGAAGCGCCGGTCGTGTGCGGGTGCCCGGTCCACGACGGCCTCGTACGCCGCGTCGGCGAGCCCGGGCGTGGTGAGCAGGTGGTCGATCCGCCACCCGGTGTCGTTGTCGAAGGCCCGCCCGCGGTAGCTCCACCACGAGTACGGCCCGTCGACGCCCGGGTGCCGTTCGCGCACCACGTCGCGCCAGCCGTGTTCGAGCAGCTTCGCGAACCACTCCCGCTCGTGCGGCAGGAAACCGGAGTTGCGCCGGTTCCCGCGCCAGTTGCGCAGGTCCAGCTCGGTGGGCGCGATGTTCCAGTCCCCACCGACGACCATCTCCCGGCCGGTGGCGGCGCACCGGTCGAACGCGGTGCGCAGGTGGTCGCCGAACGCGGCGCAGAACGCGTCCTTGGCGTCCTGCTTCGGTGTGCCCGCCTCACCCTTGGGCAGGTACAGCGAGGCCACGGTGAGCCCGCCCGGCAGGTCCACCTCGAGATAGCGGCCGTCGAGGTCGGTCGCAGGGTCGGTGCTGTTGCTCGCTCCGCGGGCTCCGCTCGGGAGACCGATCCGTACGGCCTCCGGCTCGTCACGGCTCAGCACGGCGACGCCGTTGCGCCCCTTCGCCGTCAGCGAGGGCGCCAGCCGCAGGTGCCAGCCGCCCGCGTCGAGCGCGGCCAGGAAGGCGGCCGGCAGCTCGTCGGGCAGGGCCCGGACCTCCTGCAGGCAGACCGCCCGCGCGTCGGTCGCGGCCAGCCACTCCAGCAGCCCCTTTGTCGTGGCGGCACGGACCCCGTTGACGTTGACCGTGGCGAGGGCGTTCACGCCGTCTACTGTGCCGCACCCATGATCACGCTGCGCGACGGGTTCAGCACCGGCTGCCCGGGGTCGCGGCGACGGAGTCCACCGGGACCCACTGGTTCTGCTCGGTGAGCTTGCGGAAGCCGCCGTCGACGATCGTCTCGGCCGCGACCTCGGTGCCGACCGGCAGCGTGCGGACCGGTGCCGCCGAGTTGCCGGGGGCCGCGCGCACCGTGACCTGCTCGCCCTGCACGACGACACGGCAGCCGGTCGTCTCCAGATCGCCCGTGACACCGCCGTAGGCGAGTGCGACGGCCGTCAGGCCGACACCGATGAGCCCCACCAGCGGCCAGCCCCTCAGGAGGGACTTCCGGGTGAGCCCGAAGACCTTCGCCACCGTGGTTCCCCTCCCGTCGGACGCTGCCGCCGACCACGGTAGCCGGTCCGCGGCCACGGGCTCGACCATCACGGGGGTGTCGGGCCGGTTACTCCTACGGGCGTGCGGAGCCGGTGAACAGATAGCGTGTGGCCCAGTCAGCGGGTCGCCGCGCCGGGGACCCGCCCGGTCGTCCCGGGCCCGTCCGCCGGCGCCGTCGCGGCCCGCTCGCTGGACACGGCAGCACACACGACGAGCCGAGGCAGGCCTGAGGACGCGATGAAGCTCACCTACACGTACACCGACGAGGCGCCGGCGCTGGCGACCCACTCCTTCCTGCCGGTCATCGAGGCCTTCGCCGGACAGGCCGGGGTCGACGTGGAGACCCGCGACATCTCCCTCGCCGCCCGGATCCTGGCGAAGTTCCCGGACCGGCTGACCGAGGCCCAGCGCGTCCCGGACTCGCTGGCCGAGCTGGGCGAGCTGGCGAAGACCCCGGACGCCAACATCATCAAGCTGCCGAACATCTCGGCGTCGATCCCGCAGCTCAAGGCGGCCATCACCGAGCTGCAGGGTGCCGGCTACGACGTACCGGACTACCCGGAGAACCCGCAGACCGAGCAGGAGAAGGCCGCCCGCGCCGCCTACGACTCGGTCAAGGGCTCCGCGGTCAACCCGGTGCTGCGCGAGGGCAACTCCGACCGCCGCGCCCCGCTGTCGGTGAAGAACTTCGCCCGCAAGCACCCGCACTCGATGGGCGCGTGGAGCCCCGACTCCACCAGCCACGTCGCCACCATGGACGAGGGCGACTTCCGCCACTCCGAGACCTCGTTCACCGCCGCCGGTGACGGCGCGGTCCGCATCGAGCACGTCGCCGCCGACGGCACCGTCACGGTGCTGAAGGAGAAGATCGCGCTGCTGGACGGCGAGGTGTTCGACGGCGCCGTCATGCGTCGCGAGGCACTGCGGGCCTTCCTCGCCGAGCAGGTCGCCGACGCCAAGGCCAAGGGCGTGCTGTTCTCGGTGCACCTCAAGGCCACGATGATGAAGGTCTCCGACCCGATCATCTTCGGGCACGCCGTCCGCGCCTACTTCGCCGACGTCTTCGACTCCTACGGCGACGACCTCGCCTCCGTCGGCGCCGACCCCGACGACGGTCTCGCCTCGATCCTGACCGCGTTGGAGAAGCTGCCCGCCGACAAGCGCGAGGCGATCGAGAAGGCCATCACCGCCGCCTACGAGACCGGCCCGGCCCTGGCCCAGGTCGACTCCTCGCGTGGCATCACCAACCTGCACGTCCCCAGCGACGTCATCATCGACGCCTCGATGCCGGCCGCCATCCGCTCCTCCGGGAAGATGTGGAACGCCGACGACGCCCTGCAGGACACCAAGTTCGTCATCCCGGACTCGTCCTACGCCCCGCTCTACGACGAGACCGTCAAGCACTGCCAGGCCAACGGCGCCTTCGACCCGACGACGATGGGCACCGTCCCGAACGTCGGCCTGATGGCGCAGAAGGCCGAGGAGTACGGCAGCCATGACAAGACCTTCGAGATCGCCTCCGCCGGCACCGTGCGCGTCGTCGACGCGGCCACGGGCGAGGAGAAGCTCTCGCACGAGGTCGGCGAGGGTGACATCTGGCGCGGCTGCCAGACCAAGGACGCCCCGATCCGCAACTGGGTCGGGCTGGCCGTCGAGCGGGCCCGGGCCACCGGCTCCCCCGCCGTCTTCTGGCTGGACTCCGCGCGCGCCCACGACGCGCAGCTGATCGCGAAGGTCGAGAAGTACCTGGGCGAGCACGACACCGACGGCCTGACCATCGAGATCCTCCCGATCGCCGAGGCCACCCGCTACACCCTGGAGCGGACCCGCAAGGGCGAGGACACCATCTCGGTCACCGGCAACGTGCTGCGCGACTACCTCACCGACCTGTTCCCGATCATGGAGCTGGGCACGTCGGCGAAGATGCTGTCGATCGTCCCGCTGATGAACGGCGGCGGCCTGTTCGAGACCGGCGCCGGCGGGTCCGCGCCGAAGCACGTGCAGCAGCTGCAGAAGGAGAACCACCTGCGGTGGGACTCCCTCGGCGAGTTCCTCGCGCTGGCCGTCTCGCTGGAGATGCTGGCGTCGAAGACCGAGGAGCCGCTGCGGGCGAAGCTGCTCGGCCAGACCCTCGACGAGGCCACCGGCAGGCTGCTGGAGAACGGGAAGTCGCCGTCGCGCAAGGTCGGGGAGCTCGACAACCGCGGCAGCCACTTCTACATCGCGCTGTACTGGGCGCAGGCCCTCGCCGCGCAGACCGAGGACACCGAGCTGGCCGCGATCTTCGCCCCGCTCGCCGAGAAGCTCGCCGCCGCCGAGGACACGATCGTCGGTGAGCTGAACGCGGTCCAGGGCGACCCGGTCGACCTGGGCGGCTACTACTACGTCGACCGCGCGAAGACCGACGTGATCATGCGGCCGAGCGCCACGTTCAACGCGGCGATCGACGCCTTCGCCGGCAAGTAGCCCCACCGACGACGGCCCGTCCCCCCGCCGCCGGGAGGGCGGGCCGTCGCCGTGTCCGGACGACCACCATCCGTGGACCCGTTCGCGACACCACACCGCCGTCCGGGTGGCCGGAGGGTGATCGTTGCGATCATCGAGTGATCATGAGCGGCGCCGTGGGCGACGTCACTGACCCGTCCGGCGCAACCCCGGTCACGGTCCGACCGTACTCGCCGGTACAATTACGTTAGCTATGATCATCATCGCCCTGCCCCGCACCACCCCGACCGGGCCGCGCTCCCCCGCCCCGTCGGGCGCTCCGGTGCGAGTACCGCGGGCGACGAGCACCGGCCCCGGCCGTCCGGGCAGCAAGCGCCCCGCCGGCCCGCGCCGGCCACCCACCAGGCGTCCCGCCGGGCCCGAGACGACCGGCGGCAGCCGGAGCTGACCCCGGCCCGGACCGGGGCGGGGTCAGCTGATCGTCAGCGAGCCCTGCGTGATCGTCAGCGCGAGCAGCAGGACGACGACGCCGAACCCGCCGTACACCAGCGCGTCGGCGTAGCGGCCGCGGATCGCGAGCAGCCCGACCCGGTCCGGCGGCAGCGCCACCCGCAGCCCCGCGGCGACCAGCATCGCCACCGCCAACGCCGCGGACCCCTCGCGCCAGTGCTCGGTCACCACCCGTTGCAGACCGACCAGGGACACCCCGAGGACGACGAGCAGCGGCCAGTGCGCCCGCAGCCGGGCCCGCAGACCGTGCCCGGAGCGGGTCTCCACCATCACTGCTCCCTGCCGTCCGTCACTCCGACGAGCTGCGTCCGGTACCGACGCTCACTCCGACAAGCTGCGTCCAGTACCGACGCTCACTCCGACAAGCTGCGTCCAGTACCGACGCTCACTCCGACAAGCTGCGTTCGGCTGCCTCGACGACGTTCGTCAGCAGCATCCCGCGGGTCATCGGCCCCACACCACCCGGCATCGGCGCCAGCAGTCCGGCGACCTCGGCGACCTCGGGGGCCACGTCGCCGACCAGACCCAGGTCGGTCCGGGTCACCCCGACGTCGAGCACCGCGGCGCCCGGCTTGATCTGGTCGGCGGTGATGAGCCCGGCCCTCCCCGCGGCGGCGACGACGACGTCGGCCTCCCGCAGGTGCGCCGTCAGGTCCCGGGTGCCGGTGTGGCACAGGGTGACGGTCGCGTTCTCCGAGCGGCGGGTCAGCAGCAGCCCCAGCGGGCGGCCGACGGTCACGCCGCGACCCACCACGACGACCCGCGCCCCGTCCAGCTCGACACCGAACCGGCGGCACAGCTCGACGATGCCGCGCGGGGTGCACGGCAGCGGTCCCGGCTCGCCGAGGACCAGCCGGCCCAGGTTCGTCGGGTGCAGGCCGTCGGCGTCCTTGCCCGGGTCGACCCGCTCCAGCGCGGCGCCGGCGTCGAGGCCGTCCGGGAGCGGGAGCTGCACGATGAAGCCCGTGCAGGTCGGGTCGGCGTTCAGCTCGTCGATCGTGTCCTCGACCTGCGCCTGGCTCGCGTCGGCGGGGAGCTCACGCTGCAGCGAGGTGATCCCGACCTTGGCGCAGTCGCGGTGCTTGCCGCGCACGTAGGCATGTGACCCGGGGTCGTCACCGACCAGCACCGTGCCCAGGCCGGGGGTCACCCCGGCGGCGGTCAGCTTCTCGACACGGCCCCGCAGGTCGTCGAGCAGCTCCGCCAACGTCGCCTTGCCGTCCATCACGCGTGCGCTCACCCGGGCATCCTCTCAGGCAGTGCCCGGGCCGGTCGAACCTGACCGGAGGACGCCCGCGTGCCGGGCGGGTAGGGGACGCCGCCCCCGCGACCTGCGACGACGGTCCGATCGCGTGCAACCGGAGCACAGGCCGGGGTCTGGCCGTACGGAGGGGCGATGAACGATCCCTATGAGAGGAGAATCACACCACCGGTGCACGGCCGGTCATGAACTCGACGAGGAGTTTCCCATGAGCGTGGAGAGCGACACCGCGGGGGCGCAGGCTGCTGCCCCGCCCGCCCCGGCAGCAGCCGCCCCGGCAGGCAACCCGGCCCTGATGGGCCTCATCTGCTTCCTGCCGTCCGGCATCACGCTGGGCCTGTGGTTCGTGGGCTACCTGGACACCACCGCGCTGCCCGGCGGCATGATCCCGATCCTGACCTTCTCGGCGGGTCTGTTCCTGTTGCTGTCGGCCATGGCCGCGCTGCGCGTCGGGGACAGCGTCACCGCCGCGATCTTCGCCGTCTTCTCCGCGTTCTGGACCAGCTTCGGCGTGCTGCTCATGGCGCTGAACAACGGCTGGATCGTCGACGCCGGGACCGGGCAGGCGCTGTCCACCGAGCAGGTCGGATCGATCCAGTCGACCTACCTGCTCTCCTTCACCCTGGTGTTCGTCCTGCTGACACTGGCGACGCTGCGGCTGCCGCTGATGTTCACGATCGGCTTCGTGCTCGTCGACATCACCTTCGTACTGGCCTACATCGGCGTGACCGCGGGCAACGCGAGCCTGTTCCCGATCGCCGGGATCGCGACGTTCGCGTTCTGCCTCGTGTTCGCCTACATCCTGTTCGACGCGTTCGGCCAGACCCTGGGCGGACGCGCGATGTCGATGGGCGGACCGCTCGTCAGGTCCTGACCCCGTCGCGGCCTGCCCGCGGGCCCCGCCGGTTCCTCCGGCGGGGCCCGCGGTGTGCCCGGACCCGGTGTCGGCCGCGGGCAGGACGGTCAGCGGAAGTCCCGGGACGCCACCTTCACCGCCAGCGGCATCCGCTGCAGTCGGTCGGCCAGCAGGTTCAGCACGCCCTCCGGGCTGCGTTCGAGCCGGCCCCGGACCAGCAGCGCGGCACTCCCCAGCGCCACCGACCGGTAGCGCGCCCACAGTCCCTCCGAGCAGGTCACGTTCAGCATCCCGGACTCGTCCTCGAGGTTCACGAACGTCACCCCGCCCGCCGTCGCCGGGCGCTGGCGGTGGGTGACCAGTCCCCCGACCAGCACCCGGGCCGGGGTGTCCGGGCCGGCGCGGCGGCCCACCTCGTCGAGCCGGTCGATCCGGACCGCACCGAGCGCGTCGAGGTCCGCGCGCAGGTGCTGCACCGGGTGGCTGTCCGGGGAGACGCCGGTGGCCCAGACGTCGGAGACGGTCAGTTCCGCCTCGGTCATCCCCGGCAGCGCCGGCGCGTCGAACCCGACGGCGGTGCCCGGCAGGTGCTCGGGCCGCACCCCCGCGACGACGCCCGCCGCCCACAGCGCCTCCCGCCGCTCCACGCCGAAGCAGCCGAACGCGCCGGCCGTCGCCAGCGCCTCGGCCTGCGGGCCGGTCAGCCGGACCCGGCGGGCCAGGTCGGGCAGGTCCGCGAACGGCCCGCCCGCGTCGCGCTCGGCGTCGATGACCCCGGCGAGGTCCGCACCGACGGTGCGGACGCCCGCCAGACCCAGCCGGACCGCCTGGCCACCGGTGCTGTCGTCGTCGGGCTCGAGGACGGCGTCGGCCCGCCCGGCATTCACGTCCGGCCGGTGCACCCGCACGCCGTGCCTGCGGGCGTCGGCCACCAGCGACTGCGGCGAGTAGAAGCCCATCGGCTGGGCGTTGAGCAGGCCCGCACAGAACGCCGCCGGGTGGTAGAGCTTGAACCACGCCGAGTAGTAGACGAGCGCGGCGAAGCTGATCGAGTGGCTCTCCGGGAACCCGAAGTTCGCGAAGGCCAGCATCTTGGCGAAGATCCGTTCGGCGAGCTCGCCGGTGATCCCGTTCGCGGCCATCCCGTCGTAGAACCGCTCCCGCAGCCGCTCCATCCGCTCGGTGGACCGCTTGGACCCCATCGCCCGGCGCAGCTCGTCGGCCTCGGCCGCGGTGAACCCCGCGACGTCGACGGCGATCTGCATCATCTGCTCCTGGAACAGCGGGATGCCCAGCGTCTTGTCCAACGCGGGCTCGAGCAGCGGATGATCGTGCTCCCAGGTCTCGAGCTCGTTGCGCCGCCGGATGTAGGGGTGCACCGAGCCACCCTGGATCGGGCCGGGCCGGATCAGCGCGACCTCGACGACCAGGTCGTAGAACTTGCGTGGGCGCAGCCGCGGCAGGGTGGCCATCTGGGCGCGGGACTCCACCTGGAACACCCCGACCGAGTCGGCGCGCGACAGCATCGCGTAGACCTCCGGGTCGGACTCGCCGATCTCGTGCAGCTCGATCCGCTCGCCGGTGACGGTCTCGACCAGGTCCACCATCAGGTGCAGCGCGGTGAGCATGCCCAGCCCGAGCAGGTCGAACTTCACCAGCCCGGCCGCGGCGCAGTCCTCCTTGTCCCACTGCACGACGGTCCGGTCGGCCATCCGCGCCCACTCCACCGGCACGACCTCGGACACCGGCCGGTCGCAGATGACCATGCCGCCGGAGTGGATGCCCAGGTGCCGGGGCGCGCCCAGCAGCTGCCCGGCGAGGTCCAGCAGCAGCGGCGGCATCTCCTGCGGGAGCTCGCTCGCCTCCAGGGCGTGCCAGCGTTCGACGCGTCTGCTCCAGGCGTCCTGCTGGCCGGGTGAGAACCCGAGCGCGCGGGCGGTGTCCCGGATCGCCGACCGCGGCCGGTAGGTGATGACGTTCGCGACCTGTGCGGCGAACAGCCGGCCGTAGCGGCGGTAGACGTACTGGATCGCCTCCTCGCGGCGACCGGACTCGATGTCGAGGTCGATGTCGGGGTAGCCATCGCGCTCCGGGGACAGGAACCGCTCGAACAGCAGCCCGTGCCGGACGGCGTCGACGTTGGTGATGCCCAGCGCGTAGCAGACCGCCGAGTTCGTGGCCGAGCCCCGGCCCTGGCAGAAGATGTCCGACCGGCGGCAGAAGTCGACGATGCCGTGGACGATCAGGAAGTAGCCGGGGAAGTTCTTCGCCTCGATGATCTCCAGCTCGCGCTGCACGGTGTACGCCGCGAACGGGTTCTCGTCATAGCTGCCATAACGCTCCACCCGGCCGCGTTCGGTCAGCACCCGCAGCCACGTCGTCTCGGTGTGCCCGGCCGGGACGTCGAACGGCGGCAGGTCCGGCGCCACCAGGTGCAGCTCGAACGCCAGCTCCCGGCCCAGCTCCGCCGCGCGTTCCACCGCGCCGGGGTGGCGCTCGTCGAACCGCAGGGCCATCTCCTGCCCGGACCGCAGGTGCGCGGTGCCCGCCGCGGGCAGCCAGGGGTCGATCTCGTCGAGGCTGCGCCGGGCCCGGACCGCGGCGACGGTCGCGGCCAGCGGGGCCCGGTCGGGGGTGGCGTAGTGCGCACCGGTCGTCGCCACCGTCGCGACCCCGGCCCGCTCGGCCAGCGCGGCCAGCGCGTCGTTGCGCTCGGTGCCGCCGGGCTCGCCGTACACGGTCAGCTCGACCCGCACGTTCTCCGCACCGAAGCACGCGACCAGCCGGTCCAGCTCCGCCGCGGCGGCCGCCGGGCCCGAGCGGTCCAGGGCCCGGCGCACCGCGCCCTTGCGGCAGCCGGTGAGTACGACGACCTTCCCCGCGGTGTCGGCGACGACCTCGTCCGGGTCGTAGACCGGCCGGCCCTTCTCCCCGCCCCGCATCTGCGCGGTGGAGATGGTGCGGCACAGCGCGCGGTACCCGTCGGGGCCGCGGGCCAGCAGCAGCAGGTGCTCGCCCTCGGGGTCGGCGACGCCGTTCTGCGGCGCGGTCAGCCCGGTGCTCAGCTCGGCTCCGAACACCGTGCGCACCCCGAGCGCGCGGGCCGCCTCGGCGAACCGCACGACCCCGTACATGCCGTCGTGGTCGGTGAGTGCGACCGCCTCCAGCCCCAGCTCGGCGGCGCGTTCGACCAGCTCCTCCGGAGCGCTCGCACCGTCGAGGAAGCTGAAGTGCGAATGACAGTGCAGCTCCGCGTACGGCACGACGCCGGGCCCTGCCGGGCGCAGGCCCTCGGGCGGCTCGTAGGGGTCGCGGTGGACGGACCAGGCGGGGGCGTCCCCGCCGTCGGCCTCCGGACCGCCGCGCAGGCTCGCGCCGTCGCGCACGGGCCGACCCGACAGCGCGCTCTCCAGCTCCGCCCAGGGGACGTCCGGGTTCTGCCAGCCCATCCGTGCACGGTACTCGAACATGAGTTCGAACGTCGAGTGCCGGGTTCCGCGGACGGGCGTCGCCGTGCGGGCCGGCCGGCTGCTCCCCAGCGCCGGTCGGCCCCGCACGGCGGATCCGGGCTCCGGCGCGGCACACCGGCCGCTCCCCAGCGCCGGCCCGCGGGCCACCCGGACGTACCCATCCGGTGCCGGCAGGTGGTTCGTGGACCGCCACGCCGACATCTCCGAGTCCACCAGCCGAACCTGTGGAACGACTGAGACCCCGGTGTGGATCGACCGAGGATCACCGCGGCCCGGGTCGCGCCGGGCCGTACCGTCGTGTTCGTGACGCCATGTCGTGATCGTCGGTTCACCGCACGACCACGCCCGATGACGGATGCTGGTCCGACGCCGCGGCACCCGACCGGTGCCGCGCACGCACCGAGCAGCGCCGGACACCCGGCGCGGACGAGGCCCGGCACCGGGCCGGACGACAGGGGTGGCTCCATGGGACGGGCGAGCACGACGGGGGGCCGGTACCGGCCGCGGCTGGGGAACCGGCTGGTCAGGGTCGCGGCGGCCGGGGTGGCCGTCGTCGCGCTCGCGGCCTGCGCGGACGTCCCCGCGGCACCGGACTCCGCGACGATCGGCGCTGCCGGCGGCGGGGGTCAGGCCGCCGCACAGGGCGATCCCGGCCTCCCGCAGCGGCTCGCGGCCGCGGTCGGCGGCGACGGCGCCTACGCCCACCTGCAGCAGTTCGAGAAGCTCGCCGACGCGAACGCCGGCAACCGCGCCGTGGGCACCCCCGGGTACGACGCGGCCGTCGACCACGTCGTCGGGACGCTGCGCGCGAGCGGGTTCACGGTGTCGACGCCGTCGTTCGAGGTGCGGACCTTCTCCGCGGGCGACGCGCGGCTGACCGTGGCCGGCGCCCCCGTGACGACCGAGGTGCTCGGTTTCTCCCCCGCCACCCCGCCCGGCGGGCTGACCGCGCCGCTGTCGCTGCGCCCGCGCACCCCGCAGGACCCGACACCGGGCTGCGAGGCGGCCGACTACACCGGCATGCCGGCCGGGGCCATCGCCGTCGTCGAGCGCGGGACCTGCGAGTTCGGGCAGAAGTCCCGGCTCGCGGGGGCAGCGGGTGCGGCGGCGGTGATCGTCATCAACACCGAGGACGCGGCCCTGCCCGCCACTCTCGGCGACACCCCGGGGGTCGTCCCGACGGCGTCCGTGACGAAGTCCGCCGGGGCCGCCCTGCGCGACGGCCAGCAGGCCTCGCTCGTGCTCGACACCACGATCCGGCAGCAGACCTCGCGGAACGTGATCGCCGAGACCACCACCGGTGACCCGGCCAGGGTCGTGGTCGCCGGGGCCCACCTCGACAGCGTCCCCGAGGGCGCCGGGATCAACGACAACGGCAGCGGCAGCGCCGCCCTGCTCGAGGTCGCGCAGAAGCTCGGCGGTTCCCCGCCGGTCGGTCAGAAGGTGCGCTTCGCGTGGTGGGGCGCCGAGGAGATCGGCCTGGTCGGCGCCACGAAGTACGTCGAGGGCCTGTCCGAGGCCGACCGCGCGCGGATCGCGCTGTACCTCAACTTCGACATGGTCGGCTCGCCGAACCCCGGCTACCTCGTCTACGACGGCGACAACTCCGACGGCCTCGGCGGCGAGGCCGGCCCGCCCGGTTCCGACACCGCGGAGCGCGTCCTGACCGAGGCGCTGGTCGGGGCGGGCGTGAACGGCCCCGAGGGCACAGCGTTCGACGGGCGCTCGGACTACGGCCCGTTCATCGAGGCCGGCATCCCGGCCGGTGGCCTGTTCACCGGCGCCGAGGAGCGGAAGACCCCGGAGCAGGCGCAGAAGTGGGGCGGCACGGCGGGGCAGTCCTACGACCCCTGCTACCACACACCCTGCGACCGGCTGACCAACATCGACCGGACCGCGTTGGACCGGAACGTGACGGCGATGGCCTCGGCGATCGGCCGGTTCGCGGTCGACCTCACCGGGGTCCCGCAGCGCTGACCCTGCCGTGACGGGCCCCGCTCCGGCCGCGTGGGCAGCGCTGTCGGCACGACGGTGCTGCCTGCGGTGCCCGCCGTCGGCCGGTGGCTCAGTCGTAGACACCGGTCACCTCCCAGCGGCCGCTGCGGTGCACGAGCAGCAGGGCCGCGCCGTCGGCGAGCACGACCTGCAGCCGGACCGCGGGCCCGGGGCCGTCGGGGGCCCACCAGCGGGTGTGCACCGGCCAGGGTCCGGCCCAGCCGGTGACCTCCCGGTCCGGGTCACCGCCCGCGACCCGGTGCGGGACGCCGTCGAGCAGGTCCGGCGCGGCCGGGTGCACCTCGGTGCCGTCCGCGGCGAGCAACCGGACCGGGACCGGGTCCGGGGGCACCGTCGCCGGCGACGGTGCCGGGAGCCGGCCGGGCCAGGTCGCCGGGGGGTCGGCAGGGGGACGACGGCCGGGGGCGCGGCGGTGGTGCTCGGTCCCTGCCCGCCCACCGCCCGGACCGGCGACTGGGCCTGCCGACCCGGCCGGGGCGGTGGTGCGCTCCCCGGCTCCGCGACCAGCGGGCGCCGTCACCGCCGGGCCCGCCGCTGACCGTGGCCGGGCGCTGCTCGACCCGGCCGCCGTCCCGGGCAGCACCGTCCCGGGTGCCGCGGCGCCCGGGCGGGCCACCGTCACCCGCCCCGGGACGAGGGCCGCCCCCGCGGGGTCCTCCTGCCCGGCGCCCCCGACGGGTCCCCCGACACCGTCCGCCGCGGGGACCGCGGGCCCCGGGCGGACGGGCTCCGCGGTGTCCTCGACGACCCGTTCGTCGCCCCACCGCACCAGCCGCACCCGCTCGCCCGGGTCGCGGCCACCCGTCGGGACCGCGGTGAACACCGCCTCCGGCCCGAGCAGCGCCTGCACCCGGACCAGGGCCCGCCCGGCCCGCTCGTCGCCCTCGCCGACGTCGCCCCACAACCCGCGCTGCAGCGCCCCGGCGACCACGGTGTCCTCCGGGGTGAGCCGCAGCGCGACCAGCGTCCCGGAGCCGCCGCGCCCGAGCCACGAGTCGAGCTGCCAGCGCACCCGGTCGACCGTCCCGGACGGGGTCAGCGGCTCGGCGCACCGCCAGACCCGCAGCAGCTCCTCCCCGCTCTCGGTGCGTGCGTGCACCCCCAGCCGGGTGCAGGCCAGGCCGTGACCGGCGAGCGCGGTGTGCAGCCGGGTCGCGAGCGCCCGCGCGGCGAAGGCGGCCGCGTCGACCCGGTCCACCGGTGGATCCAGCTCGACCGCCGCGGCCAGCTCCTCCGGCGGGACCCGGCGGGCGGGCGGGCGGGCGGGGGTCGCGCCCGCGGGCGAGCCGGTGCGCGGCCACCGCGTCGGCGCCGAAGCGCGAGGCCACGTCGGCCTCCGACAGCGACGCGAACGCCCCCAGCGAGCGCAGCCCCAGCCTGCGCAGCAGGTCCACCAGCGCAGCCCGGTCGACGTCGGGGTCCCGGTCCAGCTCGGCGACCTCCAGCGGTGCGAGGAACTCCGCCGACCGCCCCGGTGGCACCCCACGCCCCCGGCGGGCGGCGAGCTCGGCGGCGAACATCCCGTCCGCGACGCCGATCTGGCACTCGGTCCCGGCGTGCAGCGCGACCTGGTCGATCAGCCGCTCCACCGCGGCGCGCTCCCCGCCGAACCAGCCGACCGGACCGCGCGCGGGCAGCACCAGCAGCCCCGGCCGCACCACCTCGACGCCGGGGGCGAGCGCCTCCACCGCGGCGACGACCGGCTCGAACAGCCGGGCGTCGCGCCCCGGGTCGGGGGCGAGCACCACGAGCTCCGGGCACCGGGCCTGCGCCTCCCGACGCCGCAGGCCCCGGCGGACGCCGTGCCGGCGGGCCGTCGCCGAGCAGGCCAGGACCCGGTTGGCGTGCAGGACCGCGGCCGGCCGGTCCGCCGGGACGTGCGCGGCGCGGGCGGCCGCGGTGACCGGCCAGTCCGGGGACCAGACCGCCAGCACCCGCGGGTCGGGCTCCGCCCGCCCACCGCCGCCCGTGCCCGCTCCGCCGCGCACGCTCGCGCTGCCGCCCGCTCTCCCACCGGGGCCCGCGTCCGCCCTGCCGACCGCACCCGTCACGCCGCCCGCCTCCGTCGTACCGGACGTGCTCATCCCGCCGCCCGGGCCACGGGGCGCGCAACCGGGGCCTCGCCCACCGCGGACGCGTGGCCCACGGGGACCGACGGCACCGAGGCGATCGCGGGCACCGACGGCGCCACCGGGACCGAGGGCGTCACCGGGGCCGGGGCGACCGTCCCGCCGGGCCCGGGGAGGAGCACCTCCACCCCCCGGCCGGCCGGGCCGATCCCGCGCCCCTCCGCCCGGACCTCGACCCGCCGGGACCGCAGCCGCCCCGTCCCGCGGCCGACGCCCTCCCAGCGCGGACGGGTGCAGTGCAGCCGCAGGTCGGCCCCCGGCCACCCGCCGAGCGCCAGCAGCACCGCGCCCCGCTGCCGGGTCCGCGCGGCGAGCCGCTGCCGGTCCCCGGCCCGCAGCCCGGCCCGCTCCGGCCCGGCCACGACCACGAGGTCCAGCCCGTCCAGCAGCGCCGCGGTCACCCCGACCAGGTCCGCACCGGGGTCGGGGACCAGCGCCAGCCGGTCCAGCCGCACGCCCGCCTCCGCCGCGGCCGTCGCGCCGAGGCCGGGGCGGCCGACCACACCCGCCCACGCGCCCTCCGCGGACGCGGCGGCGAGCAGCGCGAACAGCAGCGACCCCGCACCGGATCCCACGCCCACCGCCACGGTGGATCCCCGCCGCAGACCCCCACCGGGCAGCAGACCGGCCAGCGGCCCCGGCACCGGCAGCAGGTCCGCCTCGCCCACCGGACGCGGCTCGACCGTCCCGACCCTGCGGGCCGGGGCCTCCGGCTCCGGGCAGGGCCCCCCGGGCCCCGACCGGGACCGCTCCAGGCCCGCCCGGGTCTCCGTCCGGTGCAGGACGTGCCGGGCCCGGGCGAGCCGCTCGGCGGCGGAGCCTGCCGAGGACCCCGGCCCCCCGGCCGGGCCCCGCGCCCCGGGCAGCGGCTCCCGCCCGCCCCCGGGGACACGGGACCCGGCTCCGACCACCGGCCCGGACCCCTCCGGACCGGTGTCGGCCCCGACGTCGGCGCCGGCTCCCCCACCGGCACCGCCGATCACCCGGCCGACCGCCGCCGCTCCCCCGACGACGACCGGCCCCTCGCCCGCACCGACGCGCACCGCAGTACCTCCCCGCCACACACCGCGCCACGGCCGAACGGCCGCGACCTCGCCCGGCGCGCCGCGGGGAAGGCGACGCGTGATCGAACTGATGTTCGAATCATAGGGCCCGTGCCGCCGCTCCGCATCCCCCGGGTGGGGGGTGGCGACGACGACGGGAGGACCGTCGCACGCACCCCTGACATTCTCGGCCGGAAGACCCTCCGAGCTGCTCCGAACGCCGACGGCCCGGGCCGCACGAGGCGGTCCCGGGCCGTCGGGTGGATCGGTGGGTCAGCAGCGGGTCAGTGGGCGAAGTGCCGTGTCCCGGCCAGGTACATCGGCACGCCCGCCTTGGCGCAGGCCGCGACGACCTCCTCGTCCCGGACCGAGCCGCCGGGCTGCACGACGGCGGCGACACCGGCGTCGAGCAGCACCTCCAGCCCGTCGGGGAAGGGGAAGAACGCGTCGGAGGCGGCGACCGCGCCGCGGGCCCGGTCCCCGGCCCGGGTCACGGCGAGCTTCGCCGCGTCGACCCGGTTGACCTGGCCCATGCCGACGCCGACCGCGGCGCCGTCGTGGGCGAGCAGGATCGCGTTGGACTTCACCGCGCGGCAGGCGCGCCAGGCGAACGCGAGGTCGTCGAGCACCTCGGGGGCCACGGCGTCGCCGGTGACGAGCTTCCAGGCGGCCGGGTCGTCGCCGTCGGCGTCGACGAGGTCGCGCTGCTGCACCAGCAGCCCGCCGGAGATCGGGCGCAGCTCGGTGCCGGTGCGGGCGGCGCCGTCGGGGATGCGGAGCACGCGGACGTTCTTCTTGCGCGCCAGCACCTCCAGCGCGCCGTCGGCGTAGCCGGGGGCCACGACGACCTCGGTGAAGATCTCGGCGACCTGTTCGGCCATCGCGACCGAGACCTCGCCGTTGACGGCGATGACCCCGCCGAACGCCGACACCGGGTCGGTGGCGTGCGCCTTGCGGTGGGCCTCGGCGACGTCGGCGCCGACCGCGATCCCGCACGGGTTGGCGTGCTTGATCACCGCGACCGTCGGGCGGTCCCCGTGGTCGTGCGCGGCGCGCCAGGCGGCGGCGGCGTCGACGTAGTTGTTGTAGGACATCTCCTTGCCGTGCAGCTGCTCGGCGCCGGCGAGGCCGGAGCCGGTGCCGTCGGTGTAGAGCGCGGCGGACTGGTGCGGGTTCTCGCCGTAGCGCAGCGGGCGCTCGCGGGTCCAGGTGGCGCCGACCCACTCGGCGGAGGCCTCGTCGTCGCCGGTGGGGAACTGCTCGCCCATCCAGGTCGCGACCGAGACGTCGTAGGCGGCGGTGTGCCGGAAGGCGTCGGCGGCGAGCCTGCGACGGTCCTCCACGACGAACCCGCCCGCGCCGACCTGCTCGAGCACCCAGGCGTAGCGCGACGGGTCGACGACGACCGCGACGCTCTCGTGGTTCTTCGCCGAGGCCCGCACCATCGCCGGGCCGCCGATGTCGATCTGCTCGACGGCCTCGTCGCGGCTCGCGCCGGACGCGACGGTCTCGCGGAACGGGTAGAGGTTCGACACCAGCAGGTCGAACGGCGCGATGTTCAGCTGCTCGAGCTGGGCGAGGTGCTCGGGCTTGCGGGTGTCGGCGAGCAGCCCGGCGTGCACCCGCGGGTGCAGGGTCTTGACCCGGCCGTCGAGGCACTCGGGGAACCCGGTGACCTCCTCGACGGGGGTGACCGGGACGCCGGCGTCGGCGATCCGCTGGGCGGTGGAGCCGGTCGAGACGATCTCCACCCCGGCGGCGTGCAGCCCGGTGGCCAGGTCGAGGAGACCGGCCTTGTCGTAGACGCTGATCAGGGCCCGGCGTACCGGCCTGCGCTCACTCACTGTTCACCTCGTGGGGTTGGGCGGCGGTGGCGAACCGTCGCACGGTCGCGACCAGCAGCCGTCGTTCCTCGGTCTTGATGCGCTCGTGCAGGGAGGTCTCGTCGTCGCCCGGGAGCACGGGGACCTCCGCCTGTGCGAGCACCGGTCCGGTGTCGAGCCCGGCGTCGACCTCGTGCACGGTCGCGCCGGTGACGGGCACCCCGGCGGCCAGCGCGTCCCGGACGGCGTGCGCGCCGGGGAACGCCGGCAGCAGGGCCGGGTGCGTGTTCAGCATCGGGCATCCGAGCGCGTCCAGGAAGGCCGGGGAGACGAGCTTCATGAACCCCGCCCCGACGACGAGGCCCGGCCGGTGCGCGAGGACGGCCGCGGCGAGCGCGGTGTTCCAGGCGTCGCGGTCGGCGTGGTCGGCGACCCGTTCGACGAAGGTGGGGACGCCGGCGGCACGGGCCCGGTCGAGCCCGGCGGCACCCGGGCGGTCGGCCCCGACGGCGACGACGGCGAACCCGGCGTCCGCAGTGTCCGCGGCGTCGAGCAGTGCCTGCAGCAGGGTCCCGCTCCCGGAGACGAGGACGACGACCCGCAGCGCCTCGTGCCGCTCCTGCGCGCCCACCGTGTCCCTTCCTCGCCGGTCCGGGCCGCTCCACGGCCCCTGGCCAGGGTAGACGCGCCCTCCGACGGCGACGGCGCCCGGTGCGGTGGCCCGGGTCACCCGGCCCTGGTCGTGGGCCGCGACGGGTCAGTCGGCCCTGTCGTCCCGGTCGGCCCGGTCGGCCACGTGGTCGCCGCAGTCGCGGCCCCGGTCGCTGGCGCCCTCGTCCGCGGCGCCGCGGCGGGAGGCCGTGCGCCCGGCTCCGTCGGGCTCCTCGTCGGAGACGGCGTGGCGGTGGGGATGGACGTCGCCGAGCTCTCCGTCGTCGTCCCACGTGGCGTCGGCCCGGCGGACGGGTGCCCCGGCGGTGCGACGGCGTTCGACCAGCTCCGCCACCGTCGGGGTGCGACGGCGGTCCCGGGCGGCCCGGGCCCGGTCGACCGCGGTCCGCGGCCGGTCGGTGCCGCCCATCGGGACGTGCCGGGCGAGCTCGGTACCGGCGCAGGTCAGCACGGCCGGGATCCCGACCAGCAGCAACGCGCAGCCGAGGACCGCCCACGGGTGGAACGACACCGGGTCGTAGGGCCCGCCCGCGAGCGCACCGCCCGCGAGCGCCGCCGGGACCGCCGCTCCGACCGCGACGACCACCGCCGCCGTCGCCGGGGCCGCGACCCGCTCCACGACCGGCGCGTCCTCACCCAGGGCCCGGCGGCAGGCGATCCCGCCGAGCACCCCCGCGACGACGGGCAGCAGCACGACCAGCACCGCGGCCGTCGGGACGGTGGTGACGGGCAGGACCGCCACGGGCGGGAACGGCGGCAGCGGCCCCGGCTCGGCGCCGAACGGACCCGACCGGGCGATGCCGACCGACACCCCCGCGCCCAGCGCCCAGGACAGCGCCCCGACCAGGGCGTTCGGCAGGTACCCCACGCTCAGCACCAGCACCCCGAAGCCCGCCCAGGCCCCGGGGGCGATGCGCTCGGCGGTGTCGGCGACGTCCGAGGCGCTCGCGAGCAGCGCCACGGTCAGGACGAGGGCGGCGACCAGCAGCAGCCCGGCGGCCGCGACCCGGGCCCCGGCGAGTGCCGCGCCGGGCCATCCGGCCAGCACCCGCTGCCACGCGGCCGGGGCCCCGCACGCGTGGACGACGCCGATCCCGGCGGCCGTCCCAGCCACCAGCCCGGCCCCGATCATCGAGGCCCAGGGCGCGGTCACGGCCATGTCCCGCGGCAGCAGCGCCCCGGCGAGCACGGCGACCGCGGCGGCGGCCCCGGCCTGGGAGGCGACGACGGCGCCGGCGTCGTGCCGGACCCGCCCGCCCAGCCGGAGCACCGCCCAGCGCGAGCAGAAGGCGACCAGCGCGACGACCACCAGCGTCGGCAGCAGCGGCAGCACCCCGAACGGACGCCCGTCCACGGCGACCGGGATGAGGTGCGCGGCCAGCCACAGCGGGACGGCGGTGGCGAGTGCCCCGTCCGCGGTGACCTCGACGCCGCCGGTGCCGGTCAGCAGCGCCGCCACCGGGACGAGCATCGTGTACCCGGCGAGGACGGCGCCCATCGTGGCGACGAGGAGGATCCGCAGCCGGTCCAGCCCGGTGCCGGTCCCGGTGCCGCGCGTCGGGGTCCGGACGGGGCGGCGGTGCCCCCGCTCCCGCTCCGCGACGGCGGTCGCGCGCCCACCGCGGGACCGCTCGGGTGCGGGCCCGGTGGACCGGGCCCGGGAGGCCGGGCGACCGCGGGCGGGACGGGGCGGGGTGGTGCTCACCCGGTCAGCGTCGCAGCGAACCCGGCGCGGGAGGGGCAGGCACGCCGTGACGTGCCGGGGCCCACGGTCCCGACAGGTCAGGCGGAGCCGTCACCGCCGGGCCGGAAGGTGCGGGGGGCCTCGGCGTCGCCGGTGGCCGGGGCCCCGGGATCCTCGGTCTGCTCGCCGGCGGCCGGGGTGGAGCCGGGGATCGCGGAGGGGCGGGTGACGCCCGTGTCCTCGCCCGCCTGGTCCGCGCCCGCCGTGTGGGGGGTGGTCGCGGGCGGGGCCTGCTCGGATCCCGGCGTGCCGGTCACCGCGGCGGCGCGATCGCCGTAGGACACCCCGGAGAAGGCGCCGCCCCCGCCGGACGGCGTGTGCGGTGCCGCGTCGGCCTGCGGGCCGCGTCCGCCGCCGACCGCGTGCCGGCCCGCGTCGTCGCCGGTCCGGTCCTGCACCCCGGGCGCCTCCGGCGCGCCGTGGGCCCCGGGCTGGCCCGGGTACTGCCCGACGGCGGGCTGCGACGCCGCGGGCACCGCGCCGGAGGCGCCGTAGGGGGCGGCGCCGTACTGACCCGGTCCGTGCTGACCGGCGCCGTACTGGCCGGCACCCTGCTGCGCGGCGCCGTGCTGTCCCACGCCGTGCTGGCCCCCACCGTGCTGCCCTGCGCCGGGCTGTCCTGCGCCGTACTGCACCCCACCGGGCTGCCCCGGGGCGTACGGAGCGGCGCCGGACGGGGCCCCGTAGGGACTCGCGCCGTACTGGCCCGCGGCGTAGGGGTCCGCCGCGTAGGGCGCAGCACCGGAGGCCGCGCCGTACGGCGCCGCGGCTCCCGGCTGGCCCACGCCGTAGGGCTGCTGCGGCATCCAGGGCGCCTGCTGGCCCGGCGGGACCTGGCCGGGGCCCCAGCCGGGCTGCCCGACGTGCGACGGGCGCTGTGCCCGCGGGGCGGGAGCGGCGACCACGCCGGACAGGAGGAGCTGGGCGTAGAGCAGTGCGGCGGCGGCGAGCAGGGCGACCACGAACACGACCCAGCCCAGCGTGCCGCCGATCGCCGCGGTGCCGGTACCGGCCAGGACCAGCAGCATCGTCAGCGCACCCGTCGTCGACAGGACCACGCCCGCGACCAGGGTGCGGCCGGTGCCGGGCAGCAGGGTGAGCGCACCCGCGACACCACCGGCGACGACCATCGCGACCGGGAACAGCCCGGTGGTGACGTCGAAGAAGGTCAGGACCAGCGCCAGCAGGGCCAGCACGGCCCCCGCCAGCACGGCGATCCGCACCGTCGGAGCAGGCGGGGCCTGCTCGGGAGCCGGGGCGGCCCCTGGCTCGTTGCTCGACATGACGACCACTCCCGTGTGACGGACGGACTCGCTGCACCGCACGCTAGCCGATGCCCCCGACACGACCGGGTGAGGCGCACGGGGGTGCACACAGCACGACGCGCGGGCACCGGGAGGAGTTCCCGGGGCCCGCGCGTCGGACGTGCACGGAGAGCGCTCCGATCAGGCGGAGAGGATCTCCTTCATCAGGGCGGCGGTCTCGGACGGCGTCTTGCCGACCTTCACGCCGGCGGCCTCGAGAGCCTCCTTCTTCGCCTGCGCGGTGCCGGCCGAGCCGGACACGATCGCGCCGGCGTGGCCCATCGTCTTGCCCTCGGGGGCGGTGAAGCCCGCGACGTAGCCGACGACCGGCTTGGTGACGTTGGCCTTGATGAAGTCCGCGGCGCGCTCCTCGGCGTCGCCACCGATCTCACCGATCATCACGATGGCCTCGGTCTCGGGGTCCGCCTCGAACGCCTCGAGGGCGTCGATGTGGGTGGTGCCGATGACCGGGTCGCCGCCGATGCCGATGGCGGTGGAGAAGCCGAACTCACGCAGCTCGTACATCATCTGGTAGGTCAGCGTGCCGGACTTCGACACCAGGCCGATCTTGCCGGAACCGGCGATGTTCGCCGGGATGATGCCCGCGTTGGACTTGCCGGGCGAGATGATGCCGGGGCAGTTCGGGCCGATGATCCGGGTCTTGTTGCCCGTGGCGACCGCGTGCGCCCAGAAGTACGCCGAGTCGTGCACCGGGATGCCCTCGGTGATGACGACCGCGAGCGGGATCTCGGCGTCGATGGCCTCGATGACCGCGTCCTTGGCGAACTTCGGCGGGACGAAGATGACCGACACGTCGGCGCCGGTCTCCTTGATCGCCTCCTCGACCGTGCCGTACACGGTGACGTCCTTGCCGCCGACCGTGTGCGTGGTGCCGGCCTTGCGGGCGTTCACACCGCCGACGATGTTCGTCCCGGCCGCCAGCATCTTGGTGGCGTGCTTGGTGCCCTCGCCACCGGTGATGCCCTGGACGATGACCTTGCTGTTCTCGTTGAGGAAGATCGACATGTCTCAGGCTCCAGCGTTCGCGAGCTCGGCGGCCTTGGCGGCCGCGTCGTCCATCGTGCCCACCACGGTGACGAGCGGGTGGTTCGCGTCGGCGAGGATCTGACGACCCTCCTCGACGTTGTTGCCGTCCAGGCGGACGACCAGCGGCTTGGTGGCCTCGTCGCCCAGGATCTTGAGGGCCTCGACGATGCCGTTGGCCACCGCGTCGCACGCGGTGATGCCGCCGAAGACGTTGACGAAGACGCTCTTGACCTCGTCGTCGCCCAGGATGACGTCCAGGCCGTCGGCCATGACCTGCGCCGAGGCGCCGCCGCCGATGTCGAGGAAGTTGGCGGGCTTGACCCCGCCGTGCGCCTCGCCGGCGTAGGCGACGACGTCGAGGGTGCTCATGACGAGCCCCGCGCCGTTGCCGATGATGCCGACCTGGCCGCCGTCGAGCTTGACGTAGTTGAGGCCCTTGGCCTTGGCCTTCGCCTCGAGCGGGTTCTCGGTGCGCTCGTCGACCAACTCGGCGTGCGCCGGGTGCCGGAAGTCGGCGTTGGCGTCGAGGGTGACCTTGCCGTCGAGGGCGATCACCTTGTCCTGCGGGTCGCGGACCAGCGGGTTGACCTCGACCAGCGTCGCGTCCTCGGAGACGAAGGTCTCCCAGAGCTTCACGATGACGTTCGCGGCCTCGTCGGCGACGGCGGCCGGGATCTTGCCCGCGGCGACGATCTCGTCGGCCTTGGCCTTGTCGACGCCGGCGATCGGGTCGATCGCGATCCGGGCCAGCGCGTCCGGCCGCTCGACGGCCAGCTGCTCGATCTCCATGCCGCCCTCGGCCGAGCACATGGCCAGGAAGGTGCGGTTGGACCGGTCCAGCAGGAAGGAGAAGTAGTACTCCTCGGCGATGTCGCTGGCCTCGGTGACCAGGACCTGGTGCACGGTGTGGCCCTTGATGTCGAGGCCCAGGATGGCCTCGGCCTTCTCCTTGGCCTCGTCGGCGTTCTGCGCCAGCTTCACGCCGCCGGCCTTGCCCCGACCACCGGTCTTGACCTGCGCCTTGACCACGACGGCGGTGCCCAGCTCGGCCGCCGCGGCCGCCGCGTCGGCGGCGTTGTCCACGGTCCGGCCCGGCAGCACCGGGACTCCGTGCGCGGCGAAGAGGTCCTTCGCCTGGTACTCGTAGAGGTCCACTCGGCTCTCCCGCTCCACTTCGCTCTCGCCGCGACCGGCGCGTCCCCGGCTCGTTCTCCGGGCGCGCCCCGCACAGGTGGCGGGCGGCAGCGGTCGCGGACGTCGGTGATGCTGCGTCGGGGAGCCTAGCCACGCCGCGCGCACCGGTCCTGACCTGGGCCGGTGACCGCAGTCACCCTGTCGGCGCAGTGCTCGATTCAGATGGACCGTCCGAGTGATCGGGACCACGGATCGCTCCGCGGGACAGCGGAATCCTGTGACCTGCCTTACCTTTCGAGTATGGCGACGTCGCTACCCGGAGGCGCTCGCCTGCACGCGATCGCCGACGGGGCGCTGTCGACAGTGACGGCCGCGACGTCCGATCTCGCGCAGGCGGCGGGCTACGCCGCGCGGACCTTCACCTCGCGTGCGGGCCTGCGCGGGCTGGCGCTGGAGGGCGCCTGGCTGGCCGCGCACCTCGCGCTGTACCCGATCGGACTGGCCGAGGAGACCGTCCGCCCGCAGGGCCACTGGCGCACCGACAGCCTGCCGCCGGTCAAGCGGAGCCTGGTCGTCGCCGACCCCGCCGCGGCCGGGACGCCGATCCTGCTGGTGCACGGGATCATGGACAACCGCTCGGTGTTCACCGTGTTCGCCCACGAGCTGCGCCGGCGCGGCTTCGGCGTCGTGCACGCCATCAACTACAGCCTGCTCACCGACGACGTCCGCACCGCGGCGCACGAGCTGCGCGGCCACGTCGAACGACTGCGCGAGGCCACCGGGTCGGACCGGGTGCACATCGTCGGGCACTCCCTCGGCGGCGTGATCGCCCGCTACTACGTGCAGCGGATGGGGGGCGACGCCGTCGTCGACACCCTGGCGACGCTCGGCAGCCCGCACGCGGGCAGCAACCTGGCCCGGCTCGCGCCGCTCCCGCTGTGCCGCCAGCTCCGCCCCGGCTCGCCGATCCTGCGTGAGCTGGACGAACCGGCCCCCGGCTGCCGGACCCGGTTCCTGGTGGTCTGGTCACGGATGGACGAGATCATCGTCCCGCAGCGGAACTCCCGGCTGCGCCACCCCGACCTCGACGTCACCGAGCTGGAGCTCGACGACGTCGGCCACCTCGCCCTGCCGGTGGACCGGCGCACCGTGCACTTCGTGGCGAGCACGCTGGCCCGCGGCGAGGCGGAGCGCCGCGAGCACGACCGGGTGCGCGACCGGAGGCTGCGCGGGTCGCTGCGACTGGTCGGACGGCACGCGGCGCAAGGCGCCTGAGGGACCGGTCCGCGCGGGGGAACGGGGCTCCTCCGTTCGCCGTCGCGTCGATGACCGCCCGACCGGTCGCCGATGATCCACGACCGTCCGCAACGGCGCGATGGCCCGCCGTTGCCGCTCGGCGAGGCCCGGGTTACCGTCGCGTTGTCCACGTCACGGACCGGTCACGGTGATCGGGGGTCGCCCCGAACGACACCATCCCCCGACGGAGCCCCCACTCCGACGATCACCGCCGAACGGCCCGCGGCGCCCTTGACCACCAGAAGGGCAGTCTTGTCGCGCCACCGCTCCCCCAGCGGCGCCACGCGACCGGAGGCCCGGCCCGGCACGCTCCCCCCTGTGCCGCCGGCCGGTCACCGGCTCCCGGCGCTCCCGGCTCCCCCGCCGGTGGTCTCGCGCACCCGGGTGACCGTCGCCGCGGCGGCCGGTGGTGCGCTGGTCGCGGCCGGTCAGACGGTCGCCGGGGCCCTCGGGGTGCCCGGCTGGGGCGGTGAGGCCTCGGTCGAGGAGTCCTACGCCCGGCTCGCCGCGTCGGCGATGCTGCCGGTGTCCGGCGACACCCGCCCGGCCGACACGACCGCCCCGCTGGACACCTCCGCGATCGGCGGGGAGCAGCTCAGCGCGCAGGCCGCGTCGCTGCCCGACCTCGACGCCACCTCGAAGGTCGACGTCGCCAACCTGACGAAGGCCGCCCGGATGGGCCGCGAGGCCGCCAAGCTGGAGCGGGCCGTGACGACCGCGATGTCGCACGGCGCTCCGAAAGCCGTCTTGTACGACGGCGAGGCGTTCGTCCTGCCGACGGCGGGCCGGTTCACCTCCGGCTTCGGCGCCCGCTGGGGCGTGCAGCACAAGGGCATCGACCTCGCCGCCCCGATCGGCACCCCGATCTTCGCCCTCACCGACGGCGTCGTGGAGAAGTCCGGTCCCGCCAGCGGCTTCGGGATGTGGGTGGTGCTCAAGCACCCCGACGGCACAAGCACCGTCTACGGCCACATCAACCGGTCGTTCGTGCAGGAGGGCCAGCAGGTCAAGGCCGGCGACGAGATCGCCGAGGTCGGCAACCGCGGCCAGTCCACCGGCCCGCACCTGCACCTCGAGGTGTGGGAGCCGGACGGCACCAAGATCGACCCGCTGCCGTGGCTGGCCGCGCGCGGTCTCGACGTCACCGCCGCGACGGGCTCGCGCGACGCCTGATCGCCGGGCACCGCTCCCCCGACCCGCCCGGGCGGGTCAGAATGGCCGGGTGGGGGACGAGGCGGGGTACCGGGTGGGGGACGACGAGCGGCGGGCAGTGGACGCCCGGCTGCAGCGCGCGCACAGCGAGGGACGGCTGTCCCTGCCCGAGTACGAGGAGCGCTCGGCCACGGCCTGGGCGGCCCGCACCCGCGCCGACCTGGAGCCGTTGACCCGCGACCTCCCGGCCGACACCGCCGGGACGCCCACCGCCGCCGTCGAACGGGCGCCGACCGGGGCCCTCCGGGCACCGGCCGGGGAGTTCGCCGCGGCCGCCGGGCGACGCGCCGGCGGGATCCTCGCCGCGGCCGCGGTGGCCGTCGCCGCGGTCTGGGGACTGGCGCAGGTCGTGCCGATCACCGAGGGACTGACCGTGTTCGGGTCCCGCACCGTCGGGGCCGAGGCCGGCGACCGGGTGGGCGGGGTGACGGTGTTCGGCTCGACGACGGTCCTCGTGCCCGAGGGAACCCGGGCGGACGTCTCCGGGTTCACCGTGTTCGGCTCGACCGAGTGCCCGACGGCGTGCGCCGCGCCCGGCGACCGGACGGTGGACGTGCACGTCGTCGGGGCGTTCGGGTCGGTGAAGGTCCTGACCCCGGCCGAGGCCGCGGTGCAGGACCGCGACGACGACTGAGGACTGACGACTGAGGTCTACAGCTTCTGCATCGGGACGCCACCGATCAGCATCAGCCGGACCGTCCCGCCCGAGCCGAAGTCGATCGTCACCGTCGCGCGCGGGCCGATGCCGTCGGCCGCGACGACCGTGCCCAGGCCGTACTTGTCGTGGTTGACCCGGTCCCCGACGTCGAGGTTCAGCGTCTGGTTGTTCAGCGACCGCTCCGGGACCTTCCAGCTCCCGCGGTCGGTCGCCTGCGGACGCTTCCCGAACCCGAACCGCCCGACCGGCGCCGACGGGCGCTGCGCGGCGAGCTGTTCCTCGCTGCGCCGCCAGTCGAGCAGCGAGGGGGGCACCTCGTCGAGGAAGCGCGACGCCGGGTTGGTGCTGGGCTGCCCGAACGCGGACCGCACGATCGCCCGGGACAGGTAGAGCCGCTTCTCCGCGCGGGTGATCCCGACGTAGGCCAGCCGGCGCTCCTCGGCGAGCTCCTTGGGATCACCGAGGGTGCGCAGGTGCGGGAAGATCCCGTCCTCCCAGCCGGTCAGGAAGACCACCGGGAACTCCAGACCCTTCGCCGTGTGCAGGGTCATCATCGTGACCACGCCGGAGTCGTCGTCGGGGATGGAGTCCGCATCCGCGACGAGTGCGACCCGCTCCAGGAACGCGGCCAGCGAGCCGGGCTCCGGGACACCGTCGGGGGTGTCGTCGTAGGTGTCGGTCTCGCCCTCGGGTGCCGCGCCGTCGGGTGCCACGCCCTCTGGTGCCGCGCCGGACCCGATCGCGCCCCCTCCGTCCGACGCGAGGTCGGCGACCGCGGCGTCCCCCGCGAACTCCCGCGCCACCGTGACGAGCTCGGCGAGGTTGTCCATCCGGGTGCCGTCCTGGGGGTCCTCCGACGCCTGCAGCTCCTCCAGGTAACCGGTCCGCGCGTAGACGGCCTCGAGCACCTCGGCGGTGTCGTCGCCGCGGTCGACGAGCTCGCGCAGCTCGTCGAGCATGCGCACGAACCCGGCGATGTTCTTCTGCGAGCGGGTCGCCAGCGCGGGGAGCCGCTGCGGCTCCTCGGCGGCGGTGCGCAGCGCGCGGGCGAACGAGGTGCGCTCGCGCTCGGCGTACTCGGCGACGACGGCCTCGGCCCGGTCCCCGATGCCGCGCTTGGGCACGTTGAGGATGCGGCGCAGGCTGACCGTGTCCTCCGGGTTGGACAGCACCCGCAGGTAGGCCAGCGCGTCGCGGATCTCGCGGCGCTCGTAGAACCGCACCCCGCCGACGACCTTGTAGGGCAGCCCGACCCGCAGGAACACGTCCTCGAAGACACGGGACTGGTTGTTGGTCCGGTAGAAGACCGCGATGTCGGAGTTGCGGTACTCGCCGGTGTCGACGAGCCGGTCGATCTCCCGGGCGACGAACGACGCCTCGTCGTGCTCGTTGTCCGCGACGTAGCCGACGACGCGCTCACCGTCGCCCGAGTCCGACCACAGCCGCTTGTCCCGGCGCTCCGGGTTGCGGGCGATCACCGCGTTCGCCGCGGACAGGATGGTCTGGGTGGAGCGGTAGTTCTGCTCCAGCAGGATGGTCCGCGCGTCGGGGAAGTCCTGCTCGAACTCGATGATGTTGCGGATGTTCGCGCCGCGGAAGGCGTAGATCGACTGGTCCGAGTCCCCGACGACGCACAGCTCGCCGGGCCGCCCGTTCGCCGTGGCCGGGGCGACGAGCTGGCGGACCAGCTCGTACTGCGCGTGGTTGGTGTCCTGGTACTCGTCGACCATCACGTGCCGGAAGCGGCGCCGGTAGTACTCGGCGACGGCGGGCAGCCGGTCCAGCAGCGAGACCGTCTCCATGATCAGGTCGTCGAAGTCGAAGGCGTTCGCCTGGCGCAGCCGCGACTGGTAGACGCCGTAGACCTCGGCGATGCGCCGCTCGTGGTCGGTGGCGGCGCGCTCGGCGGCCTCGTCCGGCGAGACCAGCTCGTTCTTCAGGTTGGAGATCTGGGCGGCCAGTGCCCGCGGGGCGAACTTCTTCGGGTCCAGCTCCAGGTCGCGCCCGACGATGCCGACGAGGCGACGGGTGTCGTCGGCGTCGTAGACGGAGAAGGCGCTGCGCACGCCGAGGTGCTTGGCCTCGCGGCGCAGGATCCGCACGCACATGGAGTGGAAGGTGGACACCCACATCGGCCCGGACCGCCGCCCGACGAGGGCGTCGACGCGCTCCTTCATCTCGGCCGCGGCCTTGTTGGTGAAGGTGATCGCCATGATCTCGCCGGGATGCACCCCGCGCTCGGCGAGCAGCCAGCCGATCCGGTGGGTGAGCACCCGGGTCTTGCCCGACCCCGCGCCGGCGACGATCAGCAGCGGCGAACCCGCATGGGTCACGACCTCCCGCTGACGGTCGTTGAGGCCTTCCAGCAGGCGGCGGCCCTGGGCCGTCGTCGGCTCGGCAGCGGCGGAAGGGCCCGTCCCGGGGAGTTCGAACAGCGCACTCATCGTGTCGAACACGGTACGCCGGGGGTCCGACACACCCCGCTCCGGCGTCGCCGGTCCCCAGGAATCACGGCGCCCCGGTGCGCCGGGTGGTCTACACTCACCGCGTGGCACACGACGGGCGATTTCGCTACGGGTACCGGACCCCGGTTCCCGCTGCGCCGCCCGTCTGAGCCCAGACGCCACCCGCACGCCCCGGAGTCCGACGGACCCGGGGCGTTCGTACGTCCTCGGTCCCGACGGACCGTGACCGAGACGAGGAGACCATGACCGTGACCGATCCCGCAGCCCCGCTCCGGCACGAGCACCGAGGTGCGCACCGGAGCCGACCCCGAGATCGAGCAGCTGCGCCGGGAGATCGACCGGCTCGACGCCGAGATCCTCGACGCGATCCTGCGCCGCACCGAGGTGTCGAAGCGCATCGGCGCCGCCCGCATGGCCGCGGGCGGACCGCGGATCGTCTACAGCCGCGAGATGGCGGTGCTCGACCGGTTCGCCGACCTCGGACCCGAGGGGCGCGAGCTGGCGATGATGCTCCTGCGGCTGGGCCGTGGACGCCTCGGCGGCCGCTGACCCCTGGCGCGACACCCGGTCGCGTCCGGCGACCGGGTAGAGGTGACGACCGTTCGGCGATTCACGCACAGTGCACAGCGCGACACGCCGGCGAGCGCCCCACCTGGGGTTCAGGTCAGGTCACCCTTGCGCAGGGGTTGCCTTCCGAGGCAACGAGCAGGCCGAGCGGTCGGATACGGCCGATGAACGGGAACCACCCGAAAGGGTTACCTGCGACGAGCGGAGGGTGATCACTTGGGAATCAAGCGCTCCTTCCGGTACATCTTCCCAGGTCGAAATGACCCGAAGGAGGACGTGCGGCCGTGACCGACACACCTGCCGGAGCCCCGCTCCCCGGCGCCCCCGGCGCCACCGGGCCCCGCGACGTGGTGAGCGTCGCCGAGCTACTGGCGCGCCACTCGCGCGCTTCCCGCGCCTCTTCCGACGGAGCGGGCCCGCTCACCGGGCCCGTCCTGTCCGTCGGCGACCTGCTGCGCCGGGAAGGGCGTCCCCCGGTGGCCGAGGGTGCCTCCGCCGACGCCGCCTCGGCCGGTGACATCGCCGCCGCGGGCGCCCCGGGCGGCTGGCCGGACATCGACCTCCCGCAGCCCCGCTCCGCGGCCGTCGCCGACGGCTGGACCGGCCGTCAGGTGTCCGGGCGTCGGCGCGCCGGTGTGGTCGCCGGAGCGCTGCTCGCCGCGGGCTCCGTGCTCGGCGCCGCCCTCTACAACGGCGTCGGCACCGAGAACTCCGACGCGCGCGCCGCCGCCGACGGCCTGTTCCCCGGCTTCGGCCTGCCCACCGCGGGCACCCCGGACACGCTGACCGCCCAGTACCTCCCGGCGAACGTGGCGCTGAGCTCGCCGCTGCCGGACGCACCCGCCCCCGGTGCCACCGACTGGATGGCCGTCGCCTTCGGCCCGCAGCAGCCGGTGCAGGCGGTCGCGGCCGGCCGTACCCCGGGCACCGCCGCCGGGCCCGCCGCCGCGGTCCCCGCGCCCCGCACGCCCTCGACCGGCAACCCGGGCACCGGGTCCCCGTCGTCGCCGACGGTCCCGGGGCCGCGCGGTGCCGGCGGCACGGGCTCGCCGCTCGCGCCGATCGTCGCGCCGATCAACAACCCCGACCGGGCCCCCGCCGGCAACCTGCTCGAGCCCGTGACGGGCACCCCGCCGTCGCGCGGCGGGACCAGCACCGGCCCGCTCCAGGACGTCACCGAGAACGTCCGCCCGGTCGGCAACGCCGTCGGCGGCGTCGTCGCCCCGGTCGCGCAGACCGCGGCACCGGTCGGCAGGGCCGTCGGCGGCGCCGTGTCCCCGGTCACCGAGGCCGTCCGCCCGGTGACGGACGCGGTCAAGCCGGTCACCCGGCCCCTCACCGACACCCTCGAACCGGTGACGACGCCGGTGCTCGGCGCGCTGTCGCCGGTCACCGAGCCCGTGCTCGACAGCACCAAGCCGCTCACCGGGCCGATCCTGAAGGCCGCCGAGCCGGTCACCGGGCTCCTCGACACCTCGGCCAAGAAGCCCGACACCGGTTCCTCGTCCGACGAGGCCACCCAGCCGCTGCAGGCCGTCACGAAGCCCGTGGGGCAGGCGGTCAGCACGGTGACCGAGCCGGTCGGGAGCGCCCTGTCCGGCGTGACCGAGCCGGTCGGCGGGGTGCTCGGCGGTGTCACGAAGGGCGCCGGCGGGCTGCTGGGCGGCTGACGCCCTCCCACCCACCACGACGACGGCCCCGGCCCCCGCACACGCGGAGGCCGGGGCCGTGTCGGTGCCGGCGCACACGTGCCGTGTCAGGCCAGCCGACGGTCGGAGCCGATGCTCCTTCCGGCTCGCTCCGGTCGCTGCGCGACCTACACGAGCCTCCTGTCGGTGCCGATGCTCCTTCCGGCACGCTCCGGTCGCTGCGCGACCTACACGAGCCTCCTGTCGGAAGCCCAGCGGGACAGCTCGTGCCGGTTCGACGTCTGGGTCTTGCGCAGCACGCTCGACACGTGGGTCTCCACCGTCTTCACCGAGATGAACAGCTCCTTCGCGATCTCCTTGTAGGCGTAGCCGCGGGCCAGCAGCCGCAGCACGTCCCGCTCCCGCTTGGTCAGCTGGTCGACCTCCGGGTCCACCGGCGGTGCCGCGCCCGGGCGGTCGGAGAACGCGTCCAGCACGAACCCGGCCAGACGTGGCGAGAACACCGCGTCGCCGGCCCGCACGCGCCGCACGGCGTCGGCGAGGTCCCGGCCCGAGATCGTCTTGGTGACGTAGCCGCGGGCGCCGGACCGGATCACCGAGATGACGTCCTCGGCGGCGTCGGACACCGACAGTGCCAGGAACACCGACTCGGTGCCCGCCGCCCGCGCCCGACGCAGGATCTCCGCGCCCCCGCCGCCGGGCATGTGCACGTCGAGCAGCACCACGTCCGGCGCGAGGTGCCCGACGCCGGCCACCGCCTCGTCGACGGAGCCCGCCTCGCCGACCACCTCGAGCACCGGGCTGCGCCCGTCGCCGCGCTCCAGCTCGGCGCGCACGCCGGAGCGGAACAACGCGTGGTCGTCGACCAGGTAGACCCGGATACCGGTGTCGTCCGGACCAACCGGGGTGTCCTGCACGTCGTCGGCGGTGGTCATGCCGTCTCCTTCTCCCTCAGCGGCATCGACAGCCGCACCTCCGTGCCCTCGCCGGCCCCGGTGCGGATCCGGACCGTACCGCCGTGGCGGCGCATCCGGGCGTGCACCGAGTCCGCGAGGCCGTGCCGGTCGTCGGAGACCTCGTCCGGGTCGAAACCGGTGCCGCGGTCGCGCACGAACACCTCCGCGGCGCCCGGCCCCTCGGCCGAGGCGGGCTCGACCTCCACGTAGACGTCGACCTCGGACGTGCCCGAGTGCTTCGCCGCGTTCACCATTGCCTCACGCGCCGCCAGCACCAGGGCACGCAGGTCGTCGTCGAGCTCGGCGTCGCCGACCAGCACCGGGCCGACGGTCACCGCGTAGGTGTCCTCGACCTCCCCCGCGACGCGCGTGATCGCCACCGACAGCAGCGTCTCCGCCGCGTCCGGGCTGCCGCTGCCGCCGCGGGCACGCCCACCGGGCCCGTAGAGCCAGGCGCGCAGCTCCCGTTCCTGGCCGCGGGCCAGCCGCTGCACCTCGCGCGGGTCGCCGGACTGCCGCTGGATCAGGGCCAGGGTCTGCAGCACCGAGTCGTGCAGGTGCGCGGCGATCTCGGCGCGCTCGGCGGCGACCGCGCGGGCCCGCCGCTCCTCACCGAGGTCGCGCACCAGCCGCACCCACCAGGGGACGGTGAGGACCGCGACACCCAGCAGCGTCGCCAGCGCCGCGAGGATCCCGAACCGCACCTGGCCCAGGTCCAGGTTCCCGAGCAGGAACACCGCCAGCCCGGTCAGGACCAGCGCGGCGCCGAGCAGGGTGCGAGCCAGCGCCGCACGGCCGGCCCCGACACGGCTGCGGGCGTCGCGCGCCCACTGCCGTCGCTGCGCCTCGTCGGCCTCCCGCCACACGACGGCCGCGCCGACCGTCGCCAGTCCCAACGGGCCGGCGATCCAGCCGAGCACCGCCGAGCCCGAGGTCACCGCGACCAGCGACAACCCCAGACCCAGCGTCAGCAACCCGGCGGCCTGCAGCCGTTCGGACCGGGTCAGGGTCCGCTCGACGATGTCGGCCTCCTGCCGCAGGAACACCCACAGCAGGCCGTAGGCCAGTACGCCCGCCCAGCCCAGCAGGCTCAGGGCGACGAAAGCCGCCCGGATCCACCGGACGTCGACGCCGAGGTGGTCGGCCACCCCACCCGCGACGCCGCCGACCATCCGCCCGGAGCGGCGCCGGGCCAGCGGGACGCGCGCTCCGGGGCTCGGCGGCACCGGGCCGCCCGGCCGCGGGGACGCGGGCTGCGCGGGCGCAGCGCCATCGGAGACCGGCACCGTCGGCGCATCCGCCGACGACCGTGCATCCCCAGAGGGCTCCGCAGAGGGCTCCGCAGAGGGCCGTGCGTCCGCCGACGACGCTGCGGCGCCGGTCGAGGGATCCGAGCTGTTCACGACACCATCGTCACACGACCCCCGCCGGATCCCCTCCGGATCGGGACCGGGGTCGTCTCGGGGTTGTCCCCGAGACGCCGGGGCCCGCCCGGACGGCAGGCTCGACGCCATGAACGAGACGCAGCTGCCCGGGAGCGGCCGACCACCGTCGGCGGCAACGACGGCCCGGAACACCCTGCGCGACATGTGGGACTCCCGGCCCCTGCGTCCGCGCGACGACCGCAAGCTCGCCGGGGTCTCCGCCGCGATCGCGCGCCGCTACGAGATCGACCCGACGCTGGTCCGGGTGGGGTTCGTCGTCGCGGCGATCGTCGGCCCCGGAATCCCGCTCTACCTGGCGGGCTGCGCGGTCCTGCCGGACGCCGGGCCGCCCGGCAGCCCCGTCCCGCCGCGCAACGGACCGTCCTCCGCGCTGTCGGTGGCGCTGCTGGTCATGGCCGCGCTGCTGGCCGTCCCGCTGGTGCTGTCCAGCGACCGGGTGATCCCCGCCGCCGTCACCATCGCGCTGCTCGTCACGCTGCACGTGACCCGGGGGAACCGGCCCGGGGCCCGGGAGGCCGCCGCGGCGCCCACACCCGTGGTGCCGTGGGTCGCGGACCCGCACGCCCCCACCGTGGCGGTGGCTGCACCACCGGCCTGGGATCCGCTCGGCGTTGCCCCGTTCGCCTGGGACCTGCCCGAACCGGGCCCGGAGCCGGGTCCGCCGCCGGCCCCCCGGTCGTCGCTGACGCCGATCACGCTGGCCGTGTCGCTGGTCGTCGCCGGGATGGTCGGCGGGCTCGCCCTGGCCGCACCGGGGGCGGTGCCGGCCTCGGCCGTCCCGGGGGCCGCGCTCGCCGGCGTCGGGATCGGGCTGGTCGTCGGTGCGCTGCGACGCGCCGGACGCTGGCTGGTGCCCTTCGCGGTGCTGCTCGCGCTCGTCACCGCGGCCACCATCCCGCTCAACGACGCCGTCGGCCCCGACGGATGGGCCGTGCGCGGTGGCATCGGGGAGGCCGTCGAGGCCCCGACGACCGCGGCCGCACTCGCCCCGGAGTACCGGCGGGGCACCGGCGCCGTCGAGCTCGACCTGACCCGCCTCGACCTCACCGCGACGCCCGGCGCGACCGGACCCGTCCGCACCCGGGCCGAGGTCGGCGCGGGGCTGGTACAGGTCCGGGTCCCGCGTGACGCCGACCTGCGCGTCCGCAGCTCGGTCGGCACCGGCGACCTGACCGTCGACGGACAGACACGCACCGGGCAGAACGTGGACCTGACCGTGAACGACCCCGGCCCGGACGGACCCGGTGGCCGGGTGCTGGAGCTCGACCTGCGGGCCGAGCTGGGAACCGTGGAGGTCACCCGTGGATAGCTCGCTCGTCCGTCGCACCGACCCGTTCGCCTTCGTCGCCGGGATCCTGTCGCTGCTGGTGGCCGTGTGCGGGGTCCTCGGGATCGCCCCCTGGGAGGTCGTCGACCTGCGCTGGATGCTCGCCGGGACCGCGGTTGTGGCGGGGATCGCATTCCTGATGGCGAGCGTGCGTAACTCCCGGGCCACATCGGACGACTAAAGGGTCATCACGGGAGCCGGCGGGCTGGGGAGCGCCGCCGGACCCGCTGCCGCCCGCGTGGCAGCGGCGTCCGACGGGGGTCGGACACCGCACAGGCCCGGGCTGGCCGGGGCGGGGCCGAGACATCGGCCCCGCCCCTGTTACGTCGGGCCCCGGCTCACTCCCACTCGATGGTGCCCGGGGGCTTGCTCGTCACGTCGACGACCACCCGGTTGACCTCGGACACCTCGTTGGTGATCCGGGTCGAGATCCGCTCGACGACGTCGTAGGGCAGCCGGGTCCAGTCCGCGGTCATCGCGTCCTCGCTGGACACCGGACGCAGGACGATCGGGTGGCCGTACGTGCGACCGTCGCCCTGCACGCCGACGCTGCGGACGTCGGCCAGCAGCACCACCGGGCACTGCCAGATCTCGCGGTCCAGCCCGGCGGCGGTCAGCTCCTCGCGGGCGATCGCGTCCGCGGCGCGCAGGGTCTCCAGCCGGTCGCGGGTGACCTCGCCGATGATGCGGATGCCCAGGCCGGGGCCGGGGAACGGCTGACGTCCGACGATGACCTCGGGCAGCCCCAGCTCGGCGCCGACCATCCGGACCTCGTCCTTGAACAGCGCGCGCAGCGGCTCGACGAGCTCGAACTCGATGTCGTCGGGCAGTCCACCGACGTTGTGGTGGCTCTTGATGACCGCGGTGCCGTCACCGCCGCCGGACTCCACGACGTCCGGGTACAGCGTCCCCTGCACGAGGAACCCGACGTGGTGGTCGGCGGCGACCTCCGCCGTGGCCGCCTCGAAGACCCGGATGAACTCCCGGCCGATGATCTTGCGCTTCTGCTCGGGCTCGGTGACCCCGGCGAGCGCGTCGAGGAACCGGTCGGCGGCGTCGGCCACGTGCAGCGTCGCGCCGGTGGCGGCGACGAAGTCCTTCTCGACCTGCTCGCGCTCGCCCGACCGCATCAGCCCGTGGTCGACGAACACGCAGGTCAGCCGGTCACCGATGGCGCGCTGGACGAGCGCGGCGGCGACCGCGGAGTCGACCCCGCCGGACAGCCCGCAGATCGCGCGACCGTCGCCGACCTGGGCGCGGATCGCCTCCACGGTGTCGTCGATGATCGACGCCGTCGTCCAGGACGGGCGGATGCCCGCGACGTCGTGCAGGAACCGACGGAGCACCTCCTGGCCGTGCGGGGAGTGGCCGACCTCCGGGTGGTACTGCACGCCGGCGAGGCGCCGCTCGGTGTCCTCGAACGCGGCGACCGCGACCCGGTCGGTGGAGGCGGTGACGGTGAAGCTCGCCGGCGCCGCGGTCACCGAGTCCCCGTGGCTCATCCACACCGGGTGCGTGCGCGGCAGGCCGTCGTGCAGCGTGCCGGGGGTGCCGGTGAGCGCGACCTCGGTGCGGCCGTACTCGCGGGTGCCGTCGTGGGCGACCTCGCCGCCCAGAGCGCGGGCCATCGCCTGGAAGCCGTAGCACATGCCGAACACCGGGATGCCCGCCTCGAACAGCGCCGGGTCGACCGCGGGGGCGCCCTCGGCGTACACACTCGCGGGTCCCCCGGAGAGGATCACCGCGGCGGGCTCGCGGGCCACGATCTCGGCGACGGGCAGGGAGGCGGGCACGATCTCGGAGTAGACGTCCGCCTCGCGCACGCGACGGGCGATGAGCTGCGCGTACTGGGCGCCGTAGTCCACGACGAGGACGGTCGGGGTCTGCACACGACCAGGGTAAACGGGCGACGCAGGTCACCCGCCGTCCGCACCGTCTCGCACCGCCCCGGCACCGTCTCGTCGATCCTGATGATCCCCGCCCGGCCGCAGGCGTGCGGCGTAACGGCGAGGCCCGGTTGCTCCGATGGGGGGATGACGGCACCGTACGACCTGGAGGCACGCCCCGATGGCCACCACCCCGACCGGCCACACCACCGGCACCGGCACCGGCACCGGCACCGGCACCGGCACCGGCACCGGCGATACCCCCGCCGACCCGGCCGTCGACGGCACCACCACGACCGTCGCGCCGCTCGTCCCCGCCCAGCGCTCCGCGCCGGAGCAGGAGACCCGTCCGGCCGCCGCGCCCACCGCGGCCCCCGCCGCGGTCCCCACCCTGGCCCCCGTCGACGAGCCCGGTGCCGCGGAGCCGGCCCGGGAGACCGCGGCACCGGTCGTCCCCCGGGCCCGCGCGTTCCGGGCCCGGGTCCTGCCGGTGTTCCTCTGCGCCGCCGCCACCGGCACCGCGGCGATCGCCGCCGCAGGGCTGATCATGACCCCGTCGGCGACCTCGCCGCTGCCCACCCCGCAAACCGTGACCGCGTCCGGCGCGACGGTGCCGCAGGGCCCGCCGCTGCCGCAGACCGTCGCCGCGTCGCTGGTCGGGTCCGCCGCCGGGACCGGCCTGTGGGCTGGGGACCCGGTCGTCGCGATGACGGCGTGGCGCGACAACGGCGGCCTCACCCACCTCACCGCGATCGGCGACGGCTTCACCCGGGTCGCCGACGCCGCGGGCCGTCAGGACGCGGTGGCGCTCGCCGTCGCCTGCGGACGGCTGCGGACCGCCGTCGACGCCGCGCGGGCCTACGACGCCGTGCCCGACGCCGCCGCGCAGAGGTCCTGGGCCGCGCTGCTCGACCACGGCGCCGCCGCCGCCACCGCGGGGACCTCCGGGGCGCTCGCGCTGGACCCGTCCCAGCTGTCGGTGTTCACCACGCAGGCGAACCTGGTGCGCGACGACCTGACCGCCGTCACCGACCGGGTCCGCGCCGTCCTGGCGGGCTGACCCTCACTCCTCGTGCCGTCCGCGCGACCGCAGCGGCGGCGGCTGCACCGACCCGAGCAGCGCCCGCAGGTCCGCCGCGCTCGCCGCGCGTCGCCCGAGGTCGACCGCGACGGTCGGCGCGATGTCGCGCAGCCGCCCGAGCAGGGCCGGGTCGGCCAGGTCGTACCGGCCCCCGGCCGTCCCGGTGACGATCGCGTCCGGGCCCAGCGCCCGCACCGCCTCCGGCTCCGGGCTGCGGTCCTCGCCGACCGGGTCGACGCCGTCGAGCCTCCCCGCGCAGCCGACCAGCTGCGCGCCCAGCTCCAGCAGCAGCTCCCCCACCCGGGGATCGGTCGCGACCACCCGCACGACCGGCCCGCGCAGCGGCACCGGGGTCCCGGTCGCGTCGACGAAGGCACGTCCGCCGCCCATGGCGGCTCCGGCGGTGGGGCGGCTCATCGGCGGGCTCCTCCTGGGGTGACGACGGCGTCACCGCCGAACCTACCGCGGCGAAACCCGTTCGACCGCCGTCACCGGAGGCGCCTAGCGTGGTCCGCCGTGACCAGCCCGACCGAGACCCGGATCCGCCGCGCCCTCACCAACTGTTCCAAGGGGGAGGCGACGCGGCTGGTCCTGCCCGCGTGGGTCCGCGACCTGGACCCGGACCGGCTCGACGACGTCCGCGGCTGGCGTGACCCGAAGGCCCCCGACCGCGGGGTACTGCTCGTCCCGACCGACGACGGCCCGGCCGGTGTCGTCCTGCGCGCAGCCTCCGGCGGCGCCCGGTCCGCCGCGATGTGCGCGCTGTGTCGGACCACCCACACCGTCGGCGGGGTCGCGCTGTTCGCCGCTCCCCGGCGCGGGGCGAAGGGACGCCAGGGCGACACCGTCGGCACCTACATCTGCGCCGACCTCGCCTGCGCCGAGCACGTCCGCGTGGAGACGGCCACGGCCGCGCTCAAGCCCACCCCCGACACGACCGTCGACGAGCGACGGGCCGGGCTGCGGGAGCGGGCCGTGGAGTTCGTCGCCGCCGTCACCGGGTGACCCAGCACTCCCCTGCTCGCATCGCTTGTCGTCATCGGCTCCCTCGTCGCTGCCTGCGACAACGACGACGAGGACACGACCGCTGACCGGCGGCTACTGCGCCCGCACGTGGTGGTGCTGATCTACTCGACCGGTGGATCAGGAGCTGATTGCGGTCGCGGTGGTTCGTGGCCCGCACGGCGTCCTGGTCGGCCGCCGGACTGATGGCATCCCGCTGTGGGTGTTCGCAGGCGGAAAGGTCGAGCAGGGCGAGACCCCTGCCGCGGCCGCCGTGCGGGAGACGGCCGAAGAGACGGGCCTCGTGGTCGACGTCGTCGCTGAGATCGGGCGCCGTCGCCACCCGCGGACCGGACGGCTGATGGTCTACGTTGCGTGTCGCCCCGTCGGCGAGGTCGAGCCGGTCGCGGCGCCGGAAGAGCTGGCTGAGGTTCGGTGGGTGTCGCCGGTCGAGCTGGGCGAGCTGATGCCGGATCTGTTCGGCCCGGTCCGCGAGTACCTCGGGGAGGAGTGAGCGGCCGGTCGCCCCCGACGACACGAAGAACGGCTCGAAGGCCGAGAGCCGTGGGACGCGACCAGGATCAGTCGGGCAAGGCGTGGCGTGGATGTGTCACGAGACCTGACACGTCCGGCCAACGTGTTAGGTTCATCCGAATTTTTTAACGTGTGGAACGGATGAGGTGAAGGAGTTGACGCGTGTCCTGGAGCCCCGACGTTCCCTTCAACGATCTGCCCCCGCTGCCGCCGGCCGGACTGGACCTCGAGCCGAAGCCCGTGCTCAAAGCAACCATCGAAGCCCGAACAGCGCTGGCGACACTCGCCCAGGCCGGCCAGTTCCTGCCGAACCCCAACATCCTGATCCATGCTGTCCCGCTACTCGAGGCGCAGGCCAGCTCCGAGATCGAGAACATCGTGACCACGGCCGATGAGCTGTTCAAGCACGTCGACTCCGGTGGGGGAGATCACGCCACCAAGGAGGCACTGCGCTACCGCAGCGCGCTGTTCGCGGGGGTCGAGTCGATCAGGGACCGGCCGCTCACGTCTGTGACTGCAGCTCGAATCTGCTCCGAGCTGCAGGGCCGGGAGATGGCCGTTCGTGCGGTGCCCGGCACGCGCATCGCCAACCCGGCCACACGGCAAGTCGTGTACGCACCGCCCGAGGGGGCGGACCTCATTCGCGACAAGCTCTCGGATTGGGAACGCTTCGTCCACGCTGACGACGATCTCGATCCACTGGTGCGCATGGCGGTGGGCCACTATCAGTTCGAGGCCATCCACCCCTTCCACGACGGCAACGGTCGTACCGGCCGCGTCATCAACATCCTGATGCTCATCGAGGCTGGTCTGTTGAACGACCCGATCCTCTACCTCTCACGCGCCATCATCGCCCGCAAGAACGACTACTACCGACTCCTGCGAGCCGTGACAGAGGACGGCGCCTGGATCGAGTGGGTCCTCTACATGCTCGACGTCGTCCGCGAGTCCGCTGTGTCGACGACGCGAAAGATCGGAGCCATCCGCACGTGTCAGGAGGACATCGCCGAGCGAGCTCGCGCTGCTACCTCGGGTGGACGGGACGCGCAGTTCCTGGCCGTGCTGTTCGAACAGCCCTACTGCCGCATCAGCACTGTCGCACGCCGGTGTGACGTATCGCGCCAGACCGCTTCCACCTGGCTGCACGCCCTGGTCGAGGCAGGCCTTCTCCACGACGTCAAGGCCGGTCGAGAGACCCTCTTCGTCAACCACGAGTTCCTGAGTGTGTTGACTCGCCCTGAGTGACAGAGCACGAAGAGTGCGAGCGCTGACCGGCGACGACGACCACCAGCTCGTGGTCCCGCCGGACGGCGGAACTACGGCTCGGAGCGCCGGCTCAGGTCCGCAGGTTCAACCCGACCCGCTGGAACTCCTTGAGGTCGGAGTAGCCGGTCTTCGCCATCGCCCGGCGCAGCGCGCCGAACAGGTTCGTGGTGCCGTATGGGCTGTCGGTCGGCCCGAACAGCACCTGTTCCAGGGACCGGCCGGACCGGGCGAGCCCGGTCACCTCCGACCGGGGCAGCGACGGGTGCGCCGCCGAGGAGGTCCAGTAGAGCCCGCCGGCCGGGGATTCCGTGGCCTCGGCGAGCTGCTCGCCGAGCATGACCGCGTCGGCGCCGCAGGCCACGGCACGCGCGATGTCACCGGAGGTGCCGATGCCACCGTCGGCGATCACGTGCACGTACCGGCCGCCGGTCTCGTCGAGGTAGTCACGACGGGCCGCCGCGGCGTCGACGATCGCGGTCGCCATCGGGACGCCGACCCCCAGCACCTCGTCGGTGGTGGTCGAGGTGGCCTGCCCGTACCCGACGATCACGCCGGCGGCGCCGGTGCGCATCAGGTGCAGCGCGGTGCGGTAGTCCCCGACCCCGCCGGCGACGACCGGGACGTCCAGGTCGGCGATGAAGTCCTTCAGGTTCAGCGGCTCGCCGTCCGAGACGTGCTCGGCGGAGACGATCGTGCCCTGCACGACGAGGATCTCGACGCCCGCGGCGAGCAGCGCCGGGGTGAGCTCGCGGGCGCGCTGCGGGCTGACCCGCGCCGCGACGGTGTGCGAGCTGTCGCGCAGCGGGCGCAGCGCCTCGGTGATGAGGTCCTGCTGGATGGGGGCCTGGTGCAGCTCCTGCAGCAGGGCGACCGCGGAGTCCGGCTCGTCGCCGGTGGCCGCCGCGACGATGCGCTCCAGGGCGCCCTTCGGGTCGGCGTGCCGGGCCCACAGGCCCTCCGCGTTCAGCACCCCCAGACCGCCGAGCTCGCTGATCCGCACCGCCGAGTCCGGCGACACCACCGCGTCGGTGGGGTGGGTCAGCAGCGGGATGTCGAAGCGGTAGGCGTCGAGCTGCCAGGCCGTCGAGACGGCCTTCGAGCTGCGGGTCCGCCGCGACGGGACGATCTCGATCTGGTCGAGGTCGTAGGCACGACGGGCCTCCCGGCCCATCCCGATCTCCACGAGGTCACGCACGGGCACCACCCTAAGCGGCGCTGCTCAGAGCGGTGCTGGGGCCCCCGTGACTACCGCGCGGCGTAGTTGGGGGCCTCGACGGTCATCGTGATGTCGTGCGGGTGGCTCTCCTTGAGACCGGCCGCGGTGATCCGCACCAGGCGCGCCTGCTGCAGGTCCGGGATGGTCTGCGCGCCGACGTAGCCCATGCCCGAGCGCAGCCCGCCGCCGAGCTGGTGCACGACCGAGGACAGCGGCCCGCGGAACGGGATCCGGCCCTCGATGCCCTCGGGGACGAGCTTGTCCTCGCTGAGCACGTCGTCCTGGGCGTAGCGGTCCTTCGAGTACGACCGGCCCGCCGCGCCGGCGCGGCCCTGCATGGCGCCCAGCGAGCCCATGCCGCGGTAGGTCTTGAACTGCTTGCCGCCGACGAGCACAACCTCGCCCGGCGACTCCGCGGTGCCGGCCAGCAGCGAGCCCAGCATGACCGTCGACGCGCCGGCCGCGATCGCCTTGGCGACGTCGCCGGAGTACTGGATGCCGCCGTCGCCGATCACCGGGACGCCGGCCGGGGCGCACGCCCGGGTGGCCTCGTAGATCGCGGTGATCTGCGGGGCCCCGACCCCGGCGACGACCCGGGTGGTGCAGATCGAGCCCGGCCCGACGCCGACCTTCACCGCGTCCGCGCCCGCCTCGACGAGCGCCTTGGCGCCGTCGAAGGTGGCGACGTTGCCGCCGACGACGTCGACGTGGTCGCCGACCTCGGCGCGCAGCTTCGCGACGGTCTCCAGCACCCGACGGGAGTGACCGTGCGCGGTGTCGACCATCAGGACGTCCACACCGGCCTCGACGAGCTGCATCGAGCGGGCGTAGGCGTCGTCGCCGACCCCGACCGCGGCGGCGACGACGAGCCGCCCGTCCGGGTCCTTGGTCGCCAGCGGGTACTGCTCGGTCTTGTTGAAGTCCTTGATCGTGATGAGGCCGCGCAGCATGTCGTCGCCGTCGACGATCGGCAGCTTCTCCAGCTTGTGCCGGCGCAGCAGGCCCAGCGCCGCCTCCGCGGTGACGCCGACCTTGGCCGTCACCAGGGGCGCGCGGGTCATGACCTCCGACACGGGCCGGTCGGTGTCGACCTCGTAGCGCATGTCGCGGTTGGTGATGATGCCGACCAGGCGGCCGGTCTCGTCGGTCACCGGCACGCCGGAGATCCGGAACTTGGCGCACAACGCGTCGACGTCGGCCAGGGTCGCGTCCGGGCTGCAGGTCACCGGGTCGGTCACCATGCCGGCCTCGGACCGCTTCACGACCTCGACCTGTGCGGCCTGCGCGTCCGGCGAGAGGTTGCGGTGCAGCACCCCGAGACCACCGGCGCGGGCCATCGCGATCGCCATGCGGGACTCGGTGACCGTGTCCATCGGGGACGACACCAGCGGCACCTGGACCCGCACCCGGCGGGTCACCTGGCTCGATGTGTCGGCCGAGCTGGGGATCACGTCCGACTCGGCGGGCAGCAGCAGCACGTCGTCGAAGGTCAGCCCGAGCATCGCGAACTTGTCCGGCAGGCCGCCCATCTCGCTCGTCATCTCTCCGGGGCTCCTCTTGCGGTCGAAGCAGTGTTGTCGAGGCGGTGCGGTCGACGCTGACGGCGGGCTCCCGCCGCAGGCCGCCATCGTACGTCCACCACCCCGGGGTGGGCCGGGCCCCGACCCCCCGCACCGGTACCGTGTACACCGTGTCACCAGAGGCGCTGCCACCGGACCCGTTCGCCGGAGACCCGGATGATCCTGCGCTGTCGATGCAGGCCTACGACGACCGTGGTGACGGCGCGTGGCCGGGTTCCGGTGACCCGGAGGTACCCCCGTTGAACGAGACCGACCGCGGCGAGATCCTCGCCGACCTGGCGGACCTGGCCGTCTACCAGGCACTGCTGGCGGGCCGCGGCGTCCGCGGGATCGTCGTCGACTGCGCCGACTGCGGCGAGCAGCACTTCCACGAGTGGAACCTGCTGCGAGCGAGCCTGCAGCAGCTCCTCGACGAGGGCCGGATGCGGCCGCACGAGCCGGCCTACGACCCGGACCCGGCGCACTACGTCACGTGGGAGTACTGCCGCGGGTACGCCGACGCGACACTCGCCGACTGAGCCCGGCGCGACCACCACCAGACACGAAGGGCCCCGGAGGAGATCCTCCGGGGCCCTTCGCCGTACTCGGTGCCGTACCGCGTCGGTTCGGCGTCAGTTCGGCCTGCTGCTCACCGCGCCGGTCGTCGTCGACGACGGCGGGGTGGTGTCGTCCGCCGGGTCGCTCTGCCCCTCCCCTGCCGCGGTGGGCCGGGTCGTGGGCGAGGTCGTCGGGGTCGTCGGGTCCGCCTGGCCCTCCGTCGTCGGCGAGGTCTCCGACGGCGACGGCGCCGGGGTGGGCGCGGTCTCCCCCGGCCCGCTCAGCACCGACGGGTCGGTGGTGCCCTCCGGCGAGGTCGGACCACCCGGGGTGGTCGTCCCCTCCGAAGGCGGCGGGGACGGCGTCGGGGTGTCCTCGTCGCCCTCGGTGACCGGAGGCGGCGGGGCGGGGGTCCCGTCGCGCAGCGGCGACCGCGGGTCGGTCGGTGTGCCCGGCGGGGTCTCGGCGACCTTCTGGCTCAGGAAGCGGTTCTGCTGCTCGAAGTCGTCGCGCACGTCCGGTGCGGTGCGGTCGACCAGCGGGCCGAGCGCGGCGAGCTCCTGCTGCGCACCGACGGTGTCCCCGGCGGCGAGCTTGGCGTTGACCCGCTCGATGCCCTCGCGCAGCGTGGCCGCCGCCTGCACCTGCTCGGCGCGCTCGCTGTAGAGCACCCGGGAGACCCCCCACAGGGCGTCGCCCGGCTGGGCCTCGTGCGCGCTGATCGACACGACGGCCAGCGCACACGCCGCGACCGCCGCGGCGGCGACGAGCGGGCGCAGGAAGGAGACCTTCCGCGACGGCTTCGCCGGCTGCAGGATCTGGACGGCCTCGTCGGTGTCGACGAGCTGCGGGATCGGGTCCCGGTCCACCCCGTCCTTCCACGACGAGAGCATCGCGGCCAGGTGGTCGTCGACGTCGTAGCCGCGCCGGCCGGGCCCGGACACGCCGAGCCCGGAGGACAGGGCGTTGATCAGCTCGTCGTCGGACTGGAGCTCGACGAGGTCGACCGGGCCCTCGTCCTCGATGTCGTCGAAGGCGTCCCAGTCGTCGCCGCGGGCGGCGTGCCGCCGCACGACCGGCTGCGGGACGGTGTGCGCGTCGAACGGCAGCGGGTGGCCCCGGTGACCGAGCGGGTGGGAGTGGCCGTTGGTGCGGGGCGGGCGCGGCTCGCCGAAGCGGCCACGCGTCACCGGCGCGGGCGGTCGCTCCCAGCCCTCACCGGGTGGGGGGAAGCCCGGACCGTGCGGACCCTGGTCACGCATCCCGGACCACCTGCTCACTCATCATCTTCCTCAGCCGGGCCAGCGCCCGGTGCTGGGCGACGCGGACGGCGCCCGGAGTGGAGCCGACAGCCGCCGCGGTCTCCTCCGCGGACAGTCCCACGACCACGCGCAACACGATGATCTCCCGATGCTTCTCCGGAAGGATCTCCAGGAGCTTGGACATCTCCTGCGACAGTTCCACCTGCAGGGCCCGGGACTCGGGGCCGTCGGAGGACTCCATGCGGTCCGGCACGTCGGCCATCGGTTCGGAGCGGTTCCGGGACGCAGCCCGGTGCGCGTCGATGACCTTGTGGGACGCGATGCCGTAGACGAAGGCGAGGAACGGGCGCCCTTGCACCCGGTACCCCGGCAACGCCGTGAGCACGGCCACGCAGACCTCCTGGGCGACGTCGTCCGCCGAGACGGACCCTCGGTCGGTCCCGAGTCGGGCGCGGCAGTAGCGCACGACGAGGGGCCGAATCATGGCGAGAACGCGCTCGACCGCGGACCGGTCGCCGGCCATGGCGGCTTCGATCCACTCGTCGGGAACGTCTCTTGATTCACTCATCGTGGGGAACCGCCCAGGCGTTACGAGCATCCAGCAGTGTCATCCGATCGTGGAAGCAACCCGCGTTCGCGCAGGTGAGTCCCGCTCGGATCCACCGTATCCGAGCGGGACTCGCCGACGGGAGTCGCTCCATGCCAGATCAGACGATCGTGCACAGTTCCGGGTTGCGCGGGGCCCGTCCGGAACACGTCCACGGGGCGACCACGGTCGGCAAGCGGTTCGTCACCCACCGCAGAATGCGGTCACCGGACGCAGTGAAGATCGTCCGCGTCCGATCACCGGCGGTGGACCGCCCGGCGCGGGTCGCGTCCGGTTCGGCGCGGGATCCGGACGGTCGTCGTCGAGGTCGCGGGACTGTGGTGACGCGTGTGATCCCAGGGACGTGGGGGACACCGGGTGACAGTTCCCGGCGTCCCGTCGACCGCTCGCCGAGCGAGGGCCGATCGGAGGCCGCCGTTACGACGTCCGGCGGATCCGTCGTCGACCTCGGCCCGGGGCCGCCCGCGTGCCCGGCGGGGACCGCCACACGCCGGCGGGGGTCGGTCACCTGCCGGGCGGGCGTCCCGGTCGTGCGCTTCGGCGGGGTCCGGTCGCGGGGAGCACGACCGGCGTCCCGTCGGCGGGGCGGCGGACCGGCCGGAGCCGGTCGGTGCGGACGACCCGGGCGCGATGTCCCGGGTGCGGGCCGCGAGGTCGGCAGCGGCCCGTGTGCGTGGGGTCCGGACACGGGGGTCCGGGGCGTGGAGCCGGACCGCGGGGGTCGGTCCGGCTCACGATGCCCACCCGCGCGCGGGTGGGGTGGAGCGGCCGGTTCGGGGTCGGTCGCTCGGCGGTGCGGGGTCGTGCCGTTCCGGGTGGGGACCCGGTCAGGACACCAGGCCGCGTCGGAAGCCGTGAGCCACGGCCTGCGCGCGGTCACGGACGCCGAGCTTGCGGAACAGCCGGCGTGCGTGGGTCTTCACGGTGTCCTCGGACAGGTAGAGCTCGCGGCCGATCTGGCCGTTGCTCTTGCCCTGGCTCATCCCGCGCAGCACCTGGAGCTCGCGCTCGGTGAGCTGGACCCCCGGGTCGGTGGGGACGCGCGGGGTCGGCACCGAGGTGCTGGCCAGGGTGTGTGCCAGCGCGGCGACCAGCTCGGGGCGCGAGGCGTCCCAGCGCAGGTAACCGCGCGCCCCACCGGCGATGGCGGCGGCGATGCTGCCGGCGTCGTCCGGGGCTCCGAAGACGATGACGTTGGCCTGCGGGTGGGCGGCCACCAGTCGGCGGGTGGCCTCCACCCCGGTGGGCACAGCACGCTGCGTCCCGACCAGGACGACGTCGACGGACTGGCGGGCGTAGCGGGCGAGGAGTTCGTCCCCGTGGGCGACGCAGTCGATGCGTTGGACCCCCGGGACCGCGGACATGACGCGAGTCAGTCCCTCGCGGACGCTGCGACGATCGTCGCAGATGAGTACCGTCGTCACGACGATTCCTTCCTGCAGCTTCCTGCAGCCGGGTGATTCTTCACCCTCCGAATCGGCGGGTGACACTCTCACCTTGACACGGTCGGGGCGATTTTGTGCCCTCCGTTCGGCGCGCTGATCCACGTGCCTCAGCGTCATGTGGGTGAAGCGTCGCCGAATGGAGTAGTCCATACGGTACATCGTCCGGGCCGGAGTTCGGGCACTACTCCCGCAGCAGGTCCCGCCCGCTACGGTCACTTCGCGTATAGAGGACGCTCACCGTGTGCAACACCGCATGTCGGCGACCCTCCGCATCCGCTCGGCGACTGCGCGTATCGACTGGTGACGCTCCGGCGTGTCGCGCTGCGGCGACCGGTCCGGAACCGGCGTCCGGCGTCGCCCGATCGGCCCCCGCCCGCCCGCGGTGCGGCCCGACGGGTACGGCATCCGGGCCACCCCCGGCCGGCTCCGATGCCCCGTCCGGCCCTGGCCCCGCGAGGCCGGCCCGGGCGAGCAGCGCGGGGCGGTGCAGCGGGAGCAGCCCGTGTGCGAGCGCGTCCGCGGCCACCGCGTCCAGCGCCGCGACGACGCCCGCCCGGTCCCGCCCCGCCACCCCGGCGGCGACCGCCCGGACCAGACGGCTCTTGAGCACGTGCCGTGCGGACCCGAGCGCCAGCGCCCCGGCCAGTGCCTCGTCGGCGGCGGCGAGCGCCGCGGCCGGGTCCCCCGCGACCAGCGCGGTCTCCGCCCGCACCCATCCGTACCGGACCCGGGTGCGGTGACCCTGCGGGCCGCACCACGGTCCGGCCCGGCGCAGCAGCGCGGCGGCGGTCGCGACGTCGAGGCGACCGAGCGCGTCGGCGGCGAGACCGGTCAGCGCGTCGGCGACGGCCGCGGCGCGGTCGAGGCCCCACGGCCCGGGGTCACGCGGGGTCCCCGCGTCCGGCAGCACGAGTCGCAGCGCGGCGCCGTCGAGCGCGGCCGCGGCGCGGTGCCCGCCGAGCTGCCGCAGGTGGGAGGCCCGGGTGACGGTCGCGTGTGCCCGCGGCACCACCCCGGCCGCCGGGTCACGGCGCACCCCGTCGAGCAGCGCGGCCGCGGCCGCGTAGTGCCCGGAGCCGCCCCGGGCGACCGCGGCCGCCCACCGCAGCTCCGGTGCCCCGTCCGGGCGCGCCGCCCCGGCCACCTCCCGGTCCGTCGCCGCCCCGGTGAGCAGGGCCCGGATCCCGGCCGACGACGCTCGGTCTGCACCACCCTGTCAGACGTGCACCATCGTTCACCTCGAATCAGGTTTGCGGCCGCCGTGGCCAGGGAATCTGAGCGTCGTCAGGTTCGATAGCGAAGGCAGGTGACGAACATGGCGGACATCCGGAGGCTTCCCGGCCCGGTCGCCGACATCTACGACTGGCAGATGGAGGGAGCCTGCCGGGGGATGGACAGCGCGTTCTTCTTCCACCCCGAGGGTGAGCGCGGTCCCGCCAGGGCCCGTCGCGAGACCCGAGCGAAGCAGGTCTGCTCCGAGTGCCCCGTGGTGCAGCAGTGCCGCGAGCACGCACTCAAGGTGCACGAGCCCTACGGCATCTGGGGCGGCCTGTCGGAGTCCGAGCGGGACGCGATCATCCGCGGTCCGCGCCGCACGCTCAAGGTCGCCGCCGAGGCGGCCGTCCAGCCGGTGGACGTTCCCGTCCACACCGCCTGAGAGCCCCGACCGACGGGGGCTCCCATCTCCCGACGGACGGCACATCCACTTCCTGCCCCGCAACGCACAACGGCGGGCGACCCTCGGGTCGCCCGCCGTCGTCGTGCTCGGGGTGGAGCTGAGCCAGGGCTCAGTGCCCGTGACCGTGCCCGTGGCCACCGGCCGGGGCCGGATCGGCCTCCTCCGGCTTGTCCACCACGGCGCTCTCGGTGGTCAGCACCATGCGCGCGATGGACGCGGCGTTCTCCACGGCCGACCGGGTCACCTTGACCGGGTCGATGACGCCGTCGGCGAGCAGGTCCCCGAAGGTGCGGGACGCCGAGTTGTACCCGGTCCCCCAGCCGCCCTCGGCCACCTTCGACACCACGATCGCGCCCTCGTCGCCACCGTTCTCGGCGATCCAGAACAGCGGGGCCGACAGGGCCTTGCGGACGATCGCGACACCGGTCGCGGCGTCCCCGGTCAGGCCCAGGCCGCCGTCGAGCTCGGCCGCGGCGTGCACCAGCGCCGAACCGCCGCCGGGCACGATGCCCTCCTCGACCGCCGCACGGGTCGCCGCGACGGCGTCCTCGATGCGGTGCTTGCGCTCCTTGAGCGCGGTCTCGGTGGCGGCACCGGCCTTGATGACCGCGACACCGCCGGAGAGCTTGGCCAGGCGCTCCTGGAGCTTCTCCTTGTCCCAGTCGGAGTCGGACTCCTCGATCTCGCGCTTGAGCTGCGCGACACGGCCCTCGACGTCGGCCTTGGCGCCGGCGCCCTCGACGATCGTGGTGGCGTCCTTGGTGACGACGACGCGGCGGGCGCGGCCCAGCAGCTCGAGCCCGGCCTCGTTCAGCTTCAGGCCGACCTCGGGGTTGATGACCTGACCGCCGGTGGCGACCGCGAGGTCGTCCATGAACGCCTTGCGGCGGTCACCGAAGAACGGCGACTTGACCGCGGCGACCTTGACGGTCTTGCGGATCGAGTTGACGACCAGCGTGGACAGGGCCTCGCCCTCGACGTCCTCGGCGATGATCAGCAGCGGCTTGCCCTCGCCGAGCACCTTCTCCAGCAGCGGGAGCAGGTCCTGGATGGAGCTGATCTTGTCGCGGTGCAGCAGGATGTACGGGTCGTCGAGCGCCGCCTCCATGGACTCGGAGTCGGTGACGAAGTACGGCGACAGGTAGCCCTTGTCGAACTGCAGGCCCTCGGTGATCTCCAGCTCGGTGGAGAGCGTGGAGCCCTCCTCGACGGTGATCACGCCGTCCTTGCCGACGGTGTTGATCGCCTGGGCGATCAGGTCGCCGATCTCCTGCTCGCGCGAGGCGATGGCGCCGACCTGCGCGATGTGGCTCTTGGCGTCGACCGGGGTGGCCTTGGACAGCAGCACCTCGGAGACCTTCGCCGACGCGGCGGCGATGCCCTGGCCGAGGGCGAACGGCGCGGCACCGGCGGCCACGTTGCGCAGGCCCTCCTTCACCAGGGCCTGGGCCAGCACGGTGGCGGTGGTGGTGCCGTCACCGGCGACGTCGTTGGTCTTGGTCGCGACGGTCTTCGCCAGCTGGGCGCCGAGGTTCTCGAACGGGTCCTCGAGGTCGACCTCACGGGCGATGGTCACGCCGTCGTTGGTGACGGTCGGACCGCCGAACTTCTTGTCGATGACGACGTGGCGGCCACGCGGGCCGAGCGTCACCTTGACGGCATCGGCGAGCTGGTTCACGCCACGCTCGAGCGCGCGACGGGTGTCCTCGTCGAAGCTGATCTGCTTCGCCATGTCTTGTTCTCGCTACCTCTCGGAGTTTCGCTCTGGTTCTCGGGGGAGAAACGCGACCGCCCCGGTGCGGACCACCGTGGGGTGGACCACCCGGGGCGGTACGTCAGGCGATGGCTCGCGTCAGTTGACGACGGCCAGCACGTCGCGCGCGGAGAGGATCAGGTACTCCTCGCCGTTGTACTTGACCTCGGTGCCGCCGTACTTCGAGTAGATGACGACGTCGCCGACGGCCACGTCGAGCGGGACGCGGTTGCCGTTGTCGTCCACCCGGCCCGGGCCGACGGCCAGGACCTTGCCCTCCTGGGGCTTCTCCTTGGCGGTGTCCGGGATGACGATGCCGGAGGCGGTGGTGGTCTCCGCCTCGCTGGCCTGGACGACGAGCTTGTCCTCGAGCGGCTTGATGTTCGCCACGACGATGACCTCCCCTTCCTGGGGTGAATCCGGTGTCACGGGTTCTCTAGCGGTGTCAGCAGCGCGCACGTGACGACTCCCGCCCCGCCGTCGCGGGTGTCGGGGCGGAGGTCGTCCGCCGCGCGCATTGGCACTCTATCCATGAGAGTGCCAGAAGCCGAGCGGGGGCTCAACCGCACCGTCCGGGAGTGTCCGGAGTTCCCGGTCGTCGCCCGTTGTTCACGTCCTCGTCGCCGGGCCGCCGGGTGTCACTCGATCGGGAACGTTGCACTGCACATCGTGGTCACCTCCCGCCGTTCGCTGCTGCGCGCCGGACTCACCGCCGCCGCCGTCACCGCCGCCGCACCCCTGCTGCCGGGCGCCGCCGCCGCGGCGCCCGGGCCCGCACCGGCCCGGCCGCCCGGCGACCCGTTCGGTCTCGGCGTCGCCTCCGGGGAACCCGACGCGACCTCGGTCGTGCTGTGGACCCGGCTCGCCACCGACCCCCTCGCCGACGACGGCCTGGGCGGTGTCGGGAACCGCGCCACCGACGTCGAGTGGGAGGTCGCCGACGACGAGCGCTTCACCCGCGTCGTGCGTCGCGGCCGGGTCCGCACCGGGCCGGAGGCGGGCCACAGCGTGCACGTCGAGGTGCCGGGGCTGCGACCGGGCCGCGACTACCACTACCGCTTCCGCGTGGGCCGCACCGTCTCCGACGCGGGCCGCACCCGCACCGCGCCACCGCCGGCGTCGATGACGCCGGTGCACATGGCCTTCACCTCCTGCTCCCAGTTCGAGCACGGCTGGTTCACCGCGTACCGGCGGATGGCCGAGGAGCGCCCGGACGTCCTGCTGCACCTGGGCGACTACATCTACGAGTACCCGGCGAAGGACTACGTCGCGCCCGGCGGGAACGTGCGCGACCACGCCGGCCCGGAGACGACGACGCTGGCCGGCTACCGGCAGCGCCTGGCCCAGTACCACGCCGACGCCGACCTGCAGGCCGCGCACGCGGCCGCGCCCTGGCTGGTCGTGTTCGACGACCACGAGGTCGAGAACAACTGGGCCGGCGACGTCCGGGAGCTGCCGATCGACCCGCCCGGCGACTTCACCGCCCGCAAGGCCGCCGCGTTCCGCGCGTACTGGGAGAACATGCCGCTGCGCGCCGCCCAGCGCCCCCGCGGCGCGGCCATGCGGCTGTACCGGCGCGTCGGCTACGGCGGGCTGGTCACCTTCCACATGCTCGACACCCGTCAGTACCGCGGCGACCAGCCCTGCGGCGACGAGTTCCGCAGCGACTGCGCGGAGCGGACCGATCCGGCCCGCTCGCTGCCCGGCTCGGCGCAGGAACGCTGGATCGCCGACGGCTTCGCCCGCTCCCGCGCCCGCTGGGACGTGCTCGGCCAGCAGGTGTTCTTCTCCCAGGTCGACTACACCCCGGGCGCCGGGCGCGGCTTCAACCCCGACGCGTGGGACGGCTACCCCGGCTCGCGCGACCGCGTCGTCGACTCCTGGGTCGCGGCCACGCAGCGCGGGCGGGCCCGCAACCTCGTGGTGCTCACCGGTGACGTGCACGCGCACTGGGGCGCCGACGTCAAGCGCCGCTTCGACGACCCCGCCTCGCCGGTGGTCGGCACCGAGCTGGTGTCCAGCTCGATCACCTCGGGCGGTGACGGCTCGGAGAAGCAGAACGGTTCCGACACCGTCCTCGCCGAGAACCCGCACATCCGGTTCCACAACAACCGCCGCGGCTACGTCAGCACCCGGTTCACCGCGGACCGGATGGAGGCCGAGTTCAAGGTGGTGCCGTTCGTGAAGCAGCCGGGCGCCCCGGTGCAGACGCGCGGACGGTTCGTGACCGAGGACCGGCGGCCCGGCCTGCGGCCCGTCTGAGGAGTAGGTTCGGCGACGTGGCTGACCTGGTTCTCGGCGCGAACGTGTTCGGCTGGACGGCGGACAGGGAGACCTCCTTCGCCGTCCTCGACGCCTTCGTCGCCGCCGGCGGACGGATGATCGACACCGCGGACTCCTACATGTGGCGCGCACCGGGGAACTCCGGCGGCGAGTCCGAGACGATCCTCGGCGAGTGGATGGCGGCCCGCGGCAACCGCGACGCGCTGCACCTCGCGACGAAGGTCGGCGCGTTGCCCGGCCGGGAGGGTCTGTCGCCGGAGAACATCGCGGCGGCGGCGCGGGACTCGCTGCGCCGCCTGGGCACCGACCGGATCGACCTGTACTACGCCCACCGCGACGACGAGGCGACCGCGCAGGAGGAGACCCTCGACGCGTTCGACGCACTGGTCCGCGAGGGGCTGGTCCGCGAGATCGGCGCGTCGAACTTCAGCCCGGAGCGGCTGCGGTCGGCGCTGGAGATCTCCGCGCGCGACGGGCTGACCGCGTTCAGCGCCATCCAGCCGCACTACAACCTCATGGAGCGCGACGACTTCGAGGCGGGCCTGGCCCCGCTCGCCGAGTCGGAGAAGCTGGCCGTGCACCCCTACTTCGGGCTGGCCAAGGGCTTTCTCACCGGCAAGTACCGGCCGGACTCCCCCGCGCCGGAGGGCCCGCGGGCCGAGGGCGCGGCGGCGTACCTGGACTCCCGCGGCCGCGCCGTGCTGGCCGGGCTCGACGAGATCTCCGCCGGCTACGGCGTGCCGGTCCCGGCGATCGCGCTGACCTGGCTGGCCGCACAGCCCGCGGTGACCGCGCCGATCGCGAGCGCGCGGAACCCCGAGCAGCTGGAGCAGCTGCTGCCGATGCTCACCCTGGAGCTGACCGAGGACGAGCTGCGCCTGCTGTCCTACCTGTCCGCGACGTCCTGAGCGGGCGTGCGCACGCGGTCGCGGCGCATCGTGTAGGCGTCGGCCATCGACGGCCGGTAGTAGCGCTTGCGCACCCCGACGACGGTGAACCCGGCGCTCTCGTAGAGGGCCCGGGCTGGCTCGTTGTCGGTGCGGACCTCCAGGAACACCGTGGCCGCCAGCTCGTCGGCGACGGCGAGCAGCCCGTTCAGCAGGGCACGGCCGATCCCGTGGCCCTGCCAGGCCGGGTCGACGCCGATGGTGTGCACCTCCGCCTCGGCCATCGGCGGCCCGGCGACGACGGCGAGCCCGGCGTAGCCGACCAGCTCGTCCCCGGCCCGGGCGGCGAGGTAGAGCTGCCCGGAGGTCACGGCGTCGCGGAAGGCCTGCGCGCTCCACGGGTCGTCCCCGGGGAACAGGATCTGCTCCAGCTCCGCGCAGCGCCGGGCGTCGGACCGGTACAGCGGGCCCAGCGCGACGGTGGCGTTCATGCGGTGACGCGCTTGCGCCCGGTCGGTTCGACGGCGTCCGGGCGGCGCAGGTAGAGGGGCTCGACCGGGGCGGGGGCCCGGCCGGCGAGCAGGTCCGCCGCGGCGACGCCGACCAGCCCGTCGACGGTCGGGGCGCCGGGGCCGCCGATGTCGCGGCCGAGCCGGTCGGCGAACGCCGGATCGCCGATCACGGTGCCGATCGCCAGCTCGTCCAGGCGCGCGGCCAGCGCCTCCGGGGCCTCGACCGCGGGACCGGACAGCCTGCGGACCGAGTGGGAGTCGGCGGGGTCGGAGCCGTCGTAGGCGGCCCAGTACACCTCCCGGCGCCGGGCGTCGGTGACGACCAGGAGGTTCCCGCCGGTGTGCAGTCCCCAGGCGAGCGCGTCGTGGGTGACGACGCCGTGCACGGGCACGTCGAGGGCGTGGCCGAGCGCGGCGGCCGAGGCGATCCCGACCCGCAGCCCGGTGAACGGGCCCGGGCCGACGCCGACGACCACGGCCCCGACCTCGGCGAGCGCACGGCCCGCCTCGGCGCACAGCGCCCGGACCGCGGGCATCAGCAGCTCGCCGTGCCGGCGGCCGTCGTGCGCGCGGGCGGCGACGGTCACCGGCGCGCCGTCGGGGCGGAGGTCGACGAGACCGGCGGTGACGACGGTCGTCGCGGTGTCGAGGGCCAGTACCAGCACGTCCGCGAGCCTACGGACGCGCGGTACGGCGCAGCGTCGCGACCCGGGTGTCGTCGTCGCGGCGCTCCAGGGCGATCGTCACCGCGGACCCGGCGAGCCGCTCCGCGACCCCGACGCCCCACTCGACGGCGACGACCGCGCGGTCCAGCTCGGTGTCGAGGTCGAGGTCGTCCAGCTCGGCCGCCACGTCCACGTCCCCGTCGGGACCGCCCAGCCGGTAGGCGTCGACGTGCACCAGGGCCGGGCCGTCGCCCGCGGAGGGGTGCTCGCGAGCGATCACGAACGTCGGCGAGGCCACCGTGCCGGTCACCCCGAGCCCGCGGGCCAGGCCGCGGACCAGGGCGGTCTTGCCCGCACCGAGTGGACCGGCCAGGAGCACCACGTCGCCGGCGACCAGCTCGCGGCCGACCGTCTCGCCGAAGGACTCGGTGTCGGCGACGGTCGGCAGCTCCGCGACGACGGCGTCCGCCCCGGGAGCGGGGATCACGGCCGGTCCTTCTTCCGGGACCGCCCGGCCCTGGCCGGGACGCGGCTGCCCCGGCGGACCCGGCCCGCGCTGCGCAGCAGCCCCTGCAGGGCGCCGCCGCCCGCCGCGGCCTGGTCGTCCTCGCTCGCGTCGGTGACCTGCGGCGGCCGCTTGGCCCGCAGTTCGCCGCCCGCGGTGCGCTCGGTGGTGCGGGCGATCAGCCCGTCCAGCTCGGCGTCGACGACCTCGGGCTGCTCCAGCATCGGCATGTGCCCGACCCCGGGCAGCCGCACCAGCCGTGCGGTCGGGATCGCCTCGGCGATGACCTCGCTGTGCCGCCACGGGATGATCCGGTCGCCGTCGCCCGCCAGGACGAGCACCTCGCAGCCGGACAGGCCGGGCAGCGCCGCGAGCCGGTCGTGGGTGCCGAGGGTGTCGACGAAGTCGGTGAGCGCGCCGACGGCGTTCGAGTCGATCATCGTGTCGACGAGGTCGACCATCCGCGGGTCGACCTGGCGGTCGCCGTAGGCGAAGCGCTTGGTGAACATCCAGATGATGTCGCCCAGCGCGCGCCGGCCCGTCTCGACCAGGCCGGGCTGCCACGCGGCGAGCCCACCGAGGGTCCGGATGATCGGGTTGCGCCGGGACAGGAACGTCCCCGGCAGCCCCGAGGACGCCATCTCCCCCGCCGAGGTCGACACCAGCGCCACCCCGGCGACGCGCTCGTGGAACAGCTCCGGGTGCTGCTCGGCCAGCGCCATCACGGTCATGCCGCCCATCGAGTGCGACACCAGCACCAGTGGCCCCTCGGGGGCCAGCGAGCGGATCACGGCGTCGAGGTCGCGGCCGAGCTGGTCGATCGTGCAGGAGTCCGCGGGCGCCCGCTCGGAGCGGCCGTGGCTGCGCTGGTCGTAGAGCACCATCCGCACCGACGGGGCGGTCAGCCCGGCCAGGTGCGGCCGCTGCTCCTGCCAGGTGCGCCGGTCGAGGGCGAACCCGTGCACGAGCACGACGGTCAGCGCGGGCTCCGAGCCGTCGGCCGGCGCGACCACCTCGCAGGCGATGCGGATGCCGTCGTCGGCCATCACCGACATCTCCTCGCCGACGGTGCCCGGCGGCGTCTCGGCGTGCGCGGACATCTCGGTGGCCAGGCTGCGGCGGGTGGCGGCGATCTTGCGTCGCTGCGCGGCGACACCGACCCCGGCCGCGGCGCCCGCCGCGCCGACCACACCGCCCGCGATCCCGGCGACGGTCCATCCCCTGCGGCTCATGCGACTCCCCCGCGCCCGTCGGTCACCGTGCGGCGGACCCGCCCCCGGACGCCCGTGACGATCTCGTAGTGGATGGTGCCCAGCTCGTCGGCCCACTCGCGGGCGGTCGGGCCGCCCGCGGTGCCGGTGCCGAACAGCTCGACCGGGTCGCCGATCGCGACCGGCAGCGTCCCCGGCCGGCCGCAGTCGACGACGAACTGGTCCATGCAGACCCGCCCGGCGACCGGCCGGACGGTGCCGCCGATGCGCACGCGCATCCGACCGCCGTCGTTGAGGCGGCGCGGGACGCCGTCGGCGTAGCCCAGCGGCACCAGCGCCAGCGTGCGGGGCTCGCGGGCGACCCACTCGTGGCCGTAGGACACGCCCTCGCCCGGCTCGACGGTCTTGGTGAGCGCGACCCGGCCGCGCAGCGTCATCGCCGGGCGCAGCGGGCTATCGGCGGGGTCGGCGATCGGGTCGAGGCCGTAGACGGCGATCCCCGGCCGGACGACGTCGAGGTGCAGGTCGGGGCGGGTCATCAGGCCCGCGGAGTTGCACAGGTGCAGCTGCGGTGCGAACCCGCGGTCCCGGGCGAGCGCGGCGGCGGCGTGCAGCCGCGCGGCCTGGCTGTCGACGGCGGGCTGGCCCGGCTCGTCGGCGGCGGCGAGGTGCGACCAGACGGCCGCGACCTCGCAGGTGCCGTCGGCGACCCCGGCAGCGACGGCGTCGAGCAGGGCGGGCCACTCGCCGGGCGGGCAGCCGTTGCGCGACAGCCCGGTGTCGGCCTTGAGGTGCAGCCGGACCCTGCGGCCCGCGGCGCGGGCACCGGCCAGCACCGCGGCGAGGTGCTCACGGCCGGACACCGACAGCTCCACCCCGGCGGCGACGGCGGCGGCGAAGTTCTCGTCGGGCAGGTGCAGCCAGGACAGCAGCGGCGCCTCGACGCCATCGGCACGCAGCGCGAGCGCCTCGTCCAGGGTGGCGACGCCGAGCCGGGTCGCCCCTGCCGAGAGCGCCGCCCGGGCGACGGCGGCGGCGCCGTGGCCGTAGCCGTCGGCCTTGACCACGACCATCGTCTCGGCGCCCGAGGCGAGACCGGACAGGTACCGGGTGTTGTGCCGGACGGCGTCGAGGTCGACCACCGCCTCGGCCGCCGGTGCGCCGGGGACGCGACCGTGGCCGGGCCCGTACGTGCGTCCGGGTCCCGGGCCGGGAGCGTGGTCGGTCGTGGGTGACACGGCCCCGATCATCGCATCCCGGCCCGACGGGGCCCGGTCCTGCGCCCGGCTCAGTCGTTCCCGGCCTCCATCGCCGCCCGGTCGAGGGACTCCTCCGCCTGCTCGGCGTCGGGGTCCGACGGCGTCGCGGTGATCTCCGCCGCACGCCCGGCCTCGACCTCGCCGACGAAGGTGCCGAACTCGCCGCCGAGCATCCCGGTGGCCGAGTACTGCTCCAGCTTGGCGCGCGAGTCGGCCAGGTCCAGGTTGCGCAGGGTGAGCTGGCCGATACGGTCGCCCGGGGTGAACGGGGCGTCCTCGACACGCTCCATCGACAGCCGGTCCTCGGCGTAGGCCAGGGCGGGGCCGCGGGTGTCGAGCACCGACCAGTCGTTGCCGCGGCGCAGCCGCAGGGTGACCGAGCCGGTCACAGCGTTGCCGACCCAGCGGGTCAGGGACTCGCGCAGCATCAGCGACTGCGGCTCCAGCCAGCGGCCCTCGTAGAGCAGCCGGCCCAGGCGACGGCCCTGCTCCTCGTAGGCCGACAGCGAGTCGTGGTTGTGGATCGCGGAGACCAGGCGCTCGTAGGTGACGAACAGCAGCGCCATCGCCGGAGCCTCGTAGATGCCCCGGCTCTTGGCCTCGATGATCCGGTTCTCGATCTGGTCGGTCATGCCCAGGCCGTGCCGGCCACCGATCCGGTTGGCCTCGGCGACCAGCGCGACCGGGTCGTCGTAGCGGACACCGTTGATCGCGACGGGGCGCCCGGACTCCCACTCGACGGTGACGTCCTCGGTCTCGACCGTGACGGCCGGGTCCCAGAACCGGACGCCCATGATCGGCTCGACGATCTCGATCGAGGTGTCGAGGTGCTCGAGCTTCTTGGCCTCGTGGGTGGCGCCCCAGATGTTGGCGTCGGTCGAGTACGCCTTCTCCGCGGAGTCCCGGTAGGGCAGCTCGCGCTCGCCGAGCCAGGCGCTCATCTCCGCGCGGCCACCGAGCTGGTCGACGAACGCCTCGTCCAGCCACGGCTTGTAGATCCGCAGGGCCGGGTTGGCGAGCAGGCCGTAGCGGTAGAACCGCTCGATGTCGTTGCCCTTGAAGGTCGAGCCGTCGCCCCAGATGGAGACGCCGTCGTCGGCCATGGCGCGGACCAGCAGCGTGCCGGTGACGGCGCGGCCGATCGGGGTGGTGTTGAAGTAGGGCATCCCGCCGGCGCGGATGTGGAAGGCACCGCAGGCGATCGCGGCGATGCCCTCGTCGACCAGCGCACGGCGGCAGTCGACGACGCGGGCGGCCTCGGCGCCGTACTCCAGCGCGCGCTCGCGGACGGCGACGAGGTCGGGCTCGTCGGGCTGTCCGAGGTCGGCGGTGTAGGCGTAGGGGACCGCGCCGTTCTCGCGCATCCAGGCGACCGCGACGGAGGTGTCGAGGCCACCGGAGAAGGCGATGCCGACGCGCTCGCCGACGGGGAGGCTGGTCAGGATCTTCGGCACGCGCGGAACGCTAACAACCCGCTCCCGGCGCAGGTCCGCCGGTGTGCCGCTTCAGTACGGGCCTGCGGCCGCCCGCACCGCCCGCAGCGCGACCGGGATCGCCGCCTGCATCGCCGACGCCGGAGCCGGGACCGGCGGCAGGCTGTGCTCGCGGGCGGCCGCCGTCGCGGCGCGGGCGTGCACCAGCGTCGCGCAGCCCGCCGCCCACCACGGGTCGAGCCCGGCGGCGAGCAACGCGCCGATCATGCCGGTGAGCACGTCGCCGGAGCCCGCGGTCGCGGCCCAAGAGTCCGCGGCGGGGTCGACCAGCACCCGTCCGTCCGGTGCGGCGACGACGGTCGCGTTCCCCTTCAGCAGCACCGTCACCCCGAGGTCGGCGGCGGCGCGGCGGGCGGCGCCGATCCGGTCGGGCCCGACCTCACCCGCGATCCGGGCGAACTCCCCCGCGTGCGGGGTGAGCACGACGGGCTCGCCGTGGATCCGCTCCCGCAGGTGCGCGTGCTGTGCGAGCAGGGTGATCGCGTCGGCGTCGAGGCAGAGCGGCACCTCGCGGCCGAGTGCCTCCTCCAGCACGGCCAGGCCCTGCCCGCCGGTGCCGAGCCCCGGCCCGACCGCCCAGGCCTGGGTGCGTCCGGCGTCGGTGATGTCCCCGGTGGCGACGATCTCCGGCCAGTGCCTGCGGACCTCGTCGGCGGCGGACCCGGCGAAGCGCACCATCCCGGAGGTGGCCAGGGCCGCGGCGCCCGCGGCGAGGACGGCGGCGCCGGGGTAGGTGGCCGAGCCGGCGGCGATCCCGACGACGCCCTGGCTGTACTTGTCGTCGTCGGGGCCGGGCACCGGCCAGCGGGCGCCGACGTCGCCGTCGGACAGCACCCACGCGTGCGGCTCGGTCCCCTCCAGGAACGGCCCGAGCCCGAAGTCCACCAGCCGCACCGGCCCGCACAGCGGGGCGGCGAGGGCGTGCACCGGCTTGCGGCAGCCGAAGGTGACCGTCAGCGCGGCACGGACGTGCGGCCCGTCGGTCGCCCCGGTGTCGCAGTCGACCCCCGAGGGCAGGTCGCAGGCCACGATCGGTACGCCGGCCCCGTCGGCGGCGGCGACCAGGTCCGGGGCCGGGTCGCGCAGCGCACCGCGCCCGGAGATCCCGACGATCCCGTCGACGACGACGTCCGCCCCCGCGACCAGCGCCCGGGCCGTGTCGAGGGCACCGGCCGCGGCGGGGCCGGGATCGGAGACCGGCGGGGTGTGCAGGGCCAGCACCCGCCCGCGCGCGGCACGCAGCGCGGCGAGCCCGGCCGGGTGCGCGCGGTCCGGCGCCAGCAGCACCGCGGTGACGTGCGCGCCCCGGCGGCGCAGCTCGGCGCCGGCCCACAGCGCGTCGCCGCCGTTGTCACCCGCCCCGACCAGCAGCACCACCCGGCGGCCGTAGGTCGCGCCGAGGAACGCGCGCACGTGGTGCGCGAGCCCCGCCGCGGCCCGGCGCATCAGCACCCCGTCGCCGACGGTGCGCATCATGGCCGCCTCGGCCGCCCGTACCTGGTCCGCGGTGTGGAGCCCGTGCATGGCCGCGAGGCTAGCCCCGGGCGGCCGGGTTCGGCGGTCGTGGAGCGGGGCGCCCGCTCACTCGACGGTGACCGACTTCGCCAGGTTGCGGGGCTTGTCGACGTCGTAGCCGCGGGCGCGGGCGATCTCGGCCGCGATCACCTGCAGCGGGATCGTCGCGACCAGCGGCTGCAGCAGCGTCGGCACCGCGGGGAGCTCGAAGAGGTGGTCGGCGAACGGGCGCACCGTCTCGTCGCCGGTCTCGGCGAGGACGACGGTGCGCGCCCCGCGCGCCTTGATCTCCTGGATGTTGGACAGCAGCTTGGAGTGCAGCACCGCGCGCCCCTTCGGCGACGGCATCACCACGACCACCGGCAGCCCGTCCTCGATCAGCGCGATCGGACCGTGCTTGAGCTCGCCGGCGGCGAACGCCTCGGCGTGCATGTAGGCGAGCTCCTTGAGCTTGAGCGCGCCCTCCAGCGCCACCGGGTAGCCGACGTGCCGACCCAGGAACAGCACCGCCTTCGACGGCGCCAGCTCCTGCCCGAGCGCACGGGCCTCGCCGAGGGACTCCAGCACCTGGGCGACGGCCGCCGGGATGGCCTCCAGCTCCTCGAACTCGCGGACCACCTCGTCCGGGTACTTGGTGCCGCGCGCCTGCGCCAGGGCCAGGCCGACCAGGTAGTTCGCCGCGACCTGGGCGGTGAACGTCTTCGTCGCGGCGACGCCGATCTCCGGGCCCGCGTGGGTGTAGATCACCGCGTCGGACTCGCGCGGGATCTGTGCCCCGTTGGTGTTGCAGATGGCCAGCACCCTGGCCTTCTGCTCCTTGGCGTGGCGCAGCGCCTCCAGGGTGTCCGCGGTCTCACCGGACTGGGAGATCGCGACGACCAGCGTCGAGCGGTCCAGCACCGGGTCGCGGTAGCGGAACTCGCTGGCCAGCTCGATCTCGACCGGGATCCGGGTCCAGTGCTCGATCGCGTACTTCGCGAGCAGACCGGAGTGGTAGGCGGTGCCGCAGGCGACGACGAAGACCTTGTCGACGTCGCGCAGCTCCTGGTCGGTGAGCCGCTGCTCGTCGAGCACGATGCGCCCGTCGACCAGGTGGCCGCGCAGGGTGTCGGCGATCGCGGTCGGCTGCTCCTCGATCTCCTTGAGCATGAAGTAGTCGTGGCCGCCCTTCTCGGCGGCGGCGAGGTCCCAGGTCACCTCGAACGGGTTGACCGCCACGGGCTCCCCGATGAAGTCGGTGACCTCGTAGCCGTCCCGGGTGATCGTGACGACCTGGTCCTGGCCGAGCTCGACCGCGGAGCGGGTGAACTCGATGAACGCCGCGACGTCGGAGGCCAGGAACGTCTCGCCGTCGCCGATGCCGAGCACCAGCGGGGAGTTGCGGCGGGCGGCGACGATCCGGTCCGGCTCGTCGGCGTGGGTCACGACGAGGGTGAACGCACCCTCCAGCCGCCGGGCGACGGCGCGCACCGAGGCCGGGAGGTCCCCGGCGGTGTCACCGTGGGCGTAGGCGAGCGCGACCAGGTGCGCGGCGGTCTCGGTGTCGGTGTCGGACTCCGCCCAGATGTCCTGCGCCTCCAGCTCGGCCCGCAGCTCCAGGAAGTTCTCGATGATGCCGTTGTGGACGACCGCGAGCCGGCCGTCGCTGCTGCGGTGCGGGTGGGCGTTGCGGTCGGTGGGCGGGCCGTGCGTCGCCCACCGCGTGTGCCCGATGCCCGAGGTCCCGGTGAACCGGTCCCGCCCGATCTCGTCGAGGCGTGCCTCCAGGTTGGCCAGGGCGCCCGCCTTGCGCTCGACCAGCAGCTCACCGCCGTCCGGCAGCGCGACGCCGGCGGAGTCGTAACCGCGGTACTCCAGTCGTCGCAGGCCGCCGAGGACGACGCCGAGTGCGGACCGATGACCGACGTAACCGACGATGCCACACATAAGGCTGAGCGTATCGACGCCCGGTTGCCGATCTTCGGGCGACGGGTGCGACCGGCGCCACGCCGGGCGCCCGTGCGAGGCGGGCACGCGGTGACCTGCACCGGTACGGTGCCGTCCGTGGCCCGGACCAGCGTGACCCGCCCCCCGTCGACGAAGGGGGCCAAGGACGCCCTCGGTGTGCTGTCACGTCCGGGGCCGAACCCGGTGAAGTACGGCGACCTGGGGCTCATCGGCCTGCCGGGCATCGTCTACACCCCCGCGGAGGGCTACCAGCTGCCCGCCGTGGTCGTCGGGCACGCGTGGCTGCAGCCCGCGCACCGCTACCACGAGCTGCTGCGACACCTCGCGACCTGGGGTTTCGTCGCCGCCGCGCCGAACACCCAGCGCGGCCCGGTCCCGAGCATCGCCCAGTTCGCCTCGGACCTGAACACCGTCCTGGACGTGTGCGTCGGCGTCCGGCTCGGCGACGGCCACGTCAGCGTCGACGCCCGCAAGACCGCCCTGGTCGGGCACGGCACCGGGGGCGGCGCGGCCGTCCTCGCCGCGGCCCGGCGCGAGCGCCTCGGCGCGCTGGTGACCCTCGCCGCGTCGGAGGTGAAGCCGTCCGCGATCGAGGCGGCCGCCGCGGTGACCGTCCCGACGCTGCACCTCGCCGCCGCGGTCGACTCGCTGGCCCCGATGGAGGGACACGCGCAGCGGATCGCCACCGCCCAGCACGAGGCCGGCACCGACGTGACGCTGCGCGAGATCGAGAAGGCCGGGCACCTCGGGTTCTGCGAGGGCAGGCACTGGACGAGCTTCCTGCTGCAGAACCGCCCGCAGCACCGGACCCGGAAGATCACCCGGGCGCTGATGACCGCGTTCCTCATGCAGGAGCTGCAGAACGAGAAGCGGGTGTCCTCCCTGACCTCGGGGAACGTGCCCGGGGCCCCGCTGGTGGACCTCACCTCGCAGCCCGACGACGAGCAGGACCAGCAGCCGACCGGGCTCCTCGGCATCGGCCGCTGACCCCTCCGCCCCGCGCCCGCACAGGTCCGCCGACACAGGGATCCGCCGCCCGCGCGCTGATCCGCCGCCCGCGCGGTGATCCGCCGCCCGCGCGGTGATCCGCACCTCGCGCGGTGATCCGCCGCCCGCGCGGAGATCCGCACCTCGCGCGGTGATCCGTCGCCCGCGCGCGTCCGGACGCGCGCGGGGCGCGGATCAGCGCGCGGACACGTCCCGGCGGTGGCTCAGGGCGCCAGCCAGACCTTCCGGTCGGCGGTGGCGACGGCGTCGAACGCGGCGGCGGCCCGGTCCGGCGCGAACGGCTCGGGCTCCATGAGCCCCACCAGGGCGTCGGCGACGGCGGGCAGGTCCGCGAGCGCACCGGCGAAGTCGCCGGGGTGGTCGTAGATCAGCGACCCGGTGACGGTCACCTGCCGCTGCACCAGGTCGTGGGTGTTCACCGGTGACTCGCCGTCGTGCTGCCCGATGAGCAGCAACGTCCCGGCCCGGTCGACCGCGGCGACGGCCGTCGGCCAGGCGGCGGGGGCGCCGGAGGTCTCGAACACCGTCCCGAACACCTCGCCGGGGACGAGCTCCTCGGCGCCGAGATCCACCGCGCGCCGTCGGCGCCCGTCGTGCGGCTCGGCGACGACCGGGACGTGCCCGGCCGCGAGCAGGGTCAGGCACAGCAGGGTGCCCTGGCTGCCCGCCCCGACGACCAGGCAGCGCGATCCCGGTTCCGGGGCGGCCCGGCGGAGCGCGGCCCGGGTCACCACCCACGGCTCCACGCAGGCGACGACCCGTTCGGCCGTCGCCGGGTCGAGCCCGGCCGGCAGGGCGTGGGCGTACCCGGCCGGGACGGCGACGAGTCCGGCGAGCAGGCCCGGCGCGTTCACCCCGAGGCTGCGCCGGTCCGGGCAGGCCGACGTGCGGCCCGCGACGCAGAACCGGCAGCGGCCGCAGGCGAGGTTCGGCTCGACCACGACGACCTCGCCGACCCGGCCCGGGTCGACGCCCGCGCCGACGGCGACCACCCGTCCGCCGCCCTCGTGCCCGACCGTCCACGGCAGCTCCGGGACCGGCCGGGCGCCGCTGCGGACGGCCAGGTCGGTGCCGCACAGCCCGACCGCCGTGACCCGCACGAGGACCTCGCCCGGCCCGGGCTCCGGCGCCGCGACCGGAACGACGTCGAGACGGCCGGGAGCGGTGTCGAGGCCACCGGAGCCGGTATCGGTACGGCCGGTGTCGACGCGGCCGGTGTCGGTGCGGGCGAGGCCGGTGAGCCGCACGGCCACGGTGGTGGCGGGGGCGGCGGAGGTGGTCGACATGAGAGGTCTCCCGGGTCGTCGGGTGCGGTCAGGAACGCGAGGCCACCGGGGTGGCCGGTGCCTCCTCGCTCTCGGCGTGCGGTGCGTAGCTCATGAAGGACGCGACGAGCAGCGAGATCAGGCAGCCGCCGCAGAGGTAGGCCGCGACCAGGTACCAGCTGCCGCCGCCGACCGCGACCAGCGCCGTCGCGATGAACGGGGTGAACCCACCGCCGACCACGCTGGCGAGCTGGTAGCCCAGGCCCGCGCCGCTGTTGCGGTGCCGGGCGCCGAACATCTCGGTGAACAGCGGCTGCTGCACGCTGACAATCGCGTCGTGGCCGATGTTGACCAGCAGCACGGCGCACAGCACCAGCAGCACCGCCGAGCCCTGCTCCATCGCGACGAAGAACGGCACCGACGCGAGCACCGCGACGACCGCGCCGACCAGGTAGACGGGGCGGCGGCCGTAGCGGTCGGACAGCCAGCCGAACAGCGGGATGGTGATGATCCCGAGCCCGCCGACGAGCAGCCCGACGCCGAGCATGAAGCCGCGGGTGAAGCCGTACTGCTCGGTGGCGTAGGCCAGCGCGAACGTCACGACGATGTACATGGTCAGCAGCTCGGCCAGACGCAGCGCGACGATCTTGACGAAGGCGCCGGGGTGGCGGCGCAGTGCCTCCAGCACCGGCAGCTTCTGCTTCTCGACGGGCTCGGCGGCCTGCGCGGCGGCAGCCTTCTTGAACGTCTCGGACTCGTCGACGCCGGACCGGATCCACAGCCCGACCAGCGTCAGCAGCAGGCCGAAGAAGAACGGGATGCGCCATCCCCAGGTCTCGAACGCGGTCTCGCTCATGACCGCGACCAGGATCGCGACGAAGCCGTTCACCATCAGCAGCGCGACCGAGTAGCCGACCTGCACTCCGCTGGAGTACAGCGCCTTCCACCGCTTCGGGGCGTGCTCGACGGCGAGCAGCGCGGCGCTGGCCCACTCCCCGCCGACGGCGAGGCCCTGCACGCAGCGCAGCGCGACGAGCAGGACCGGGGCCAGGTAGCCCACCTGGTCGAAGGTCGGCAGCAGGCCGATCGCCGCCGTCGTCATGCCCATGATCGCGATCGTCCAGACCAGGGTGCGCTTGCGGCCGATCCGGTCGCCGAGGTGGCCGAACACGATCCCGCCGAGCGGGCGGAACAGGAACCCGATGCCGAAGGTCGCGAACGCGGCCAGCGCGCCGGCGGTGGGGCTCTCGCTCGGGAAGAACAGCGGGCCGAAGACGAGGGTGATCGCCGGTTATGATGGTTCTATGGTCACAGCGATCTACTGCCGGGCGTCCAGCGCAAAACAGCAGGTCAGAGAAGATGGCGTCAAAGGTTCTATAGACCAACAGCTGGCCCTGTGCTTTGAGAGAGCCGAGGCGCTCGGCATCTCTGACGAGGTGCTGGTGCTCGCCGAAGTCAAGAGCGCCACCAAGAAGGACAAGAAGACCGGGCGCGTCCACCGAGCCAAGTTCGACGAACTGTGCGCAGGCATCACCTCCGGCGCCATCACCCACGTCATCGCGTACGACTCTGACCGGATCATGCGCGACCCACACGACGGTGAAACCTTCATCGACGCCTGCGACGGTCGCAACGTCCACATCGATACGTTGCAGTCCGGCAAATACAAGATCGCGACACCCGACGACCGGCTCATGACCCGCATGGTCGTAGCCATGAACGCCCGCGAGATTGAAAAACTTAGAGAACGCACCAAACGGGGCCTCGCAGCCCGCGCAGACGCAGGGCTACCCCACGGCGGCCCACGCAGCTTCGGATTCCAAGCTGGGAACATCCACCACGACGCCGTCGAAGCCGACGCAATCCGGAGCGCGACTCGACAGGTCCTCGCGGGTAGCTCACTGAGATCGATAGCGATCGAGTGGAACAAGGCCGGTCTCAGAACCGCTGGAGCCGCGCCCAGGAGCTGGACGCCGGGCACCCTTAGGGGGGTGCTGCTGAACCCCCGCAATGCAGGGCTCATGACCCGCGACGGCTCAATTAGCGCAGTCAAGCCTCAATGGGAGCCAATCATCACTTACGAGGACTGGAGCTCCATGCACGCGATCCTTAACGAGCCCAGCCGAAAAACCAACGTGGGCGCACCGCCCCGATGGCTTCTAAGTAATATTGCGCACTGCGCGTGTGGGGGTCGACTCAGAGTCAAAGGTTCCGGCTGCAACAGGTCCAAAACAACTTGCCCTCGGTATGAGTGCAGCCGATACACCCACGAATACCCGGCAGACGGTCACAGGGCCCCGGGCCCCCATTCAAGCACGCGAGCAGAAGCTCTCGACGAGTTCGTCTCCGGCAAGCTTGTTCGGGCGTACCACGAAGCAGGCGTGGGTTTTCCGCAACCTCGGGCTGTGTTCAACGCGGAGTCGCTCACCGAGCGCCGCGCAGAAATCCAGAACAAGCGTGAAGAGCTTAAGAGTCTTTGGAGGACTAGCGTCATCACGGCCGATGAACTCACAGTAGAACTGGCGATGCTCGACCGCCGCCTGGAACAGGAACCCGCGACCATGATCCATGAGACTCCCGAACGGAACGCGACACTCGATGAACTCTTCACGGAGTGGTCCGAACTCCCGCTCGATCAGCGGCGACAAATCGTCAAGGACTCCGCGTCTGTGAAGGTACTCGCAACAGGTCGCGGCCGACGAGTAGCCCTGAAGGACCGAGTCATCCTTGAGATTCAGATCCCACAGTGATCTCAGCCGCCGGAGACCTGCGCATGCTGATGTGACAACTCAGCAATAGCTGCGTCCACTTCGCTCGTGTCGTCAGCGTCGTCGCGTTGGAGTTCCAGCTTCACGCGACGGCGCGCGCCTTCGGACATCGCGAGATCGTTCATCGCGGACATGACCGAGTGGAACAACTGACCGGAGAACCGGTTATCTCGCAGAGACCGCGTCAACGCGTCGCACACGTAGCAGAGGATCGCGATGTCGGACTGCTCGTAGAATCGGGCCTGACCGGATTCACGTGCGGCTCGATACAGTTCGCGCGCACGCGGGTGCCACGCGGGGTCCGGCTTGTGCCACACGGGCTCAGCACCGGCGGGAGCCTTCTGCACGAGCTTGTCTTCGGCGGTGTGATGGCCGTGCTTCTGTTCGGTGCGCTTGGGCACGGGAGCCATGATGGTAAAGACCTCTCGTCAGCGTGGTTCGAACTCGATCGCGACTGAGCCGTTGCGGCCCTTGAGATCGATGTCGATGTCAAGAAACTCGGTGCCGTCGGGGATTTCACGCCACACGCGGCTTGCATTACGGAACACGGTGGGACCCCAGATAGGGCCTGTGCCCGGCGGCGGTCCGTCGTTGGGTGCGTTCTTTTGGAACGCGACCTGCATGGTTCCACCGAGTTCACCGGTGATCGAGACGAATGCTCGCTTGAACAGCGCTGATGTGGAGCCGACCATCGCAGGCACCCGCAGATAATTCTTGCCGTGTGTCAGTTCTCGTTCGATCATCACGGGTTTGACCTTCTTTGACGTCGGTGTCGATGCTGCCGAGGCATCAGCGCCCCGCATCAGTGCGAGTACATCGGCGCGCATGCGGGCCATGTCGTAGCTTCTACCGGGTCCGCAACCGGGGTCCCATTTGCCGGTGATACTGGATTCCAGGTGGCCCCGGCACCACTCGGCGTTCGGCCGGTGAAGCAGTTGCGAGATGACGGTGCCGAGTTCAATCGCGGACCTATATTGCGCGTCGGACATCGGCGTGTTGCCGGGGTACACGATTTCGTGGCCCCACACGAACTTGTTGAACGCGCGCGTCACCGGCAGCGGGCCCATGGCTCTACCGCCGGAGGCACCTGCGTGGTTCGCCGGATGCGCCGCGATCACGGTGACGGAGCCGTCAGCGTTGCCGGACGTGTTGCACAAGGGCCCCGGGAGTCCCGGTCGGCCGTTCCAGAGCACCTGAGGCGGTGTCACGGATGCTGGCGTCGCCGTGTGGTGCCAGATGAGTCCCTGGTAGTCGCTCGTCTGGCCGTTGCCACGGCGCTCGTAGCCCGGCTACACGTGCACCGTGACGGCTCGCGCACGGAGGGCCGCTATGACGCGGTTGGCGAAGTCGACGCTCATGCGTCGTACCCACGCGGCGAAGCGTCGACGGCGCCGATGACCATGACGCCGTCGTCGTGCTCGTCGTGATGAATGTGGACGTGCGCGTCATCGTCGCCGACGCAGTCGCGCAAGTGTTCGCGGACGTGGGCCTCGGTCGCCTCAAGCGCAGTGTCGAGACCGTCGACGCCATCGGGCACGAAGCGCTCGTAGCGGATCACGAGCAATCAGCTCCTCATCGAGGCTTATTCAGGGTGATCATGAAGTGCGGTGTTTCTCCAGGTCGGGACCGCAGCGAGGTAGCCCGCCAGGCGGCCCTGAATAAGCCTCATCGTGGGCTGGAGTGCCAGGATTCGAACCTGGACTATCCGTTTTAGAGACGGAGGAGCTGCCGGTTACTCAACACTCCACCAGTATGCTACGCACAGTAACAATCGGTAACAGTAAGCGACTTTTCACATGGGTGCGAAATGAGAGCCTATGCACACCGTTTTATGTTTATACTTAAAGGGGTTAACCCCCCCCAGTCACTAGTAAATAGGAATACAACTAAACACGCGCGCGGGCGCGTAATTCACTATGGAGCGCGCGACGGATGCGCAACAGAATCGCGATACTTGCGGCGTTGACGGCCCGCGAAAGCCTCACGTTGCGTCTTCTCCGTATGACACGTATCACAGATCGCGCCGAGGTTCGACGGCGCATCGGTGCCGCCGGAACGCCGGTTGACGATGTGGTCCACGGAGCGCACGCGGCGTGTCGTCGCGCACACATAGCACGTGTACGCGTCGCGACGAAGTATCTACGCGCGCACACGCTACGGAAGCGGAGCGCCGTATCTGCGACGTGCGTCGAGCCAGGTCATAAGCTGAAAGGGGCCGAAGTGTGAGACATAGAACGTGGTGCGCGCCCGTCATTGAGACCATCAATCAGCAGGGAGCAAGAGGGCTCGACCGGAAACTGATTGCCCTGAACATGGTCCCGGAGCCGCGAGCGCGCACCACGTAAGTTCATTTTAAGGGGCCCGAATCGACATGGTCGAATCACCCCCTCACTTAAGTATTCCTTGAATAAGAGAAGTCACCGGGCTCCACGGAAAGCAGCTCACGCAAGTACTTCCGAGCCGTGCGCCACAAAGTATGAATACGATTCCGATTAACACCGTACAAGTCTGCGATTGCTTGTTCCGACAATTGTGCACGGAATAGAAGGTCCACGACAGCCGCACACGGTTCGCCACAATCGGCCGCCACCGACGCGACGAGCTGACGCCAACGATCGGAACGCGTGACGACAGACTCCGGACACACGAGGTCCACCCGAGACCACATCGGCAGCCAGTCATCGTGGCCCGAGAGCTCTGTCGGCTCACCGCGATCGGCGACGAGTGCACGCACATCGGCCAACGCGAGCTTCGCAGCCCGCCGCGAGGCCTAGCCAACAGACACATTGTGAACGTCTGGATCGTACCAACGCGACATGCGTTCCAACGTCCGCGACAACACGTCCGGCTCGTCCATCGGCGCAAAGCGGCACACGTGGCGCACCGTCTTACGTATCGCACCGAACTCGTCGTGGCCAATATCCCGCCAGTACATGACGATGGGTTCCGCGTTCAGGTAGCAGTTCAGGTAACGACGAGCTCTAAGTGAAGACTACCACAGCGCGGCGCAAGGATCGAGCCCCCGGACGGCCTCGATGACCCCAGGACTACATCACGGCTCATGAGCTCAAGCTACTAAGTAGATCTGACAGATCCACTTAGCCGGTTCGTCAGTACAGCTCCGACCACCGGTGAGCTGGCCGGGAACATGCGGCTTCAAACCGAATCGGCTGGCCACGGTCGCCCGGTGGTGCCCACTCGAAACAGAACGCCCGCTCGATCTCCGCACACACGTCGGCAACGTCGGCTTCCGGTATTTCCCAGACGGCTTCATCGTGCACGAGCGCTCGTGTCATCCGTTGAATGTCCAACGGCATCCGGATCGCGGCGGCCTCGAACAGTACGTCCCGCGCGGTGCCTTGGCCATACAGCGCAGGTGCCTGTGTATGCGACCGGTCGACAACCGGTCGCATCCGACGACCGAAACCGTTGTCGAGTAGATTACCGGACTCGGCCTCTTCACGCACCTCGCGCTTCCATTGGGCAAGTCTCGGGAACTGAGTCGCGATCGTGTCCACGACACGTTGGGCTTCGTTTCTGCGAACACCCGCGCTGTCGGCGAGCTTCAGAACACCCATCGAGTAGTTGACGCCGTGAGAGATGATCTTCGCGGTCTTGCGATACCGCGCGGGGTCACTGTCATATGTGGCGTCGCCGTAGGCCATGCGGGCCACGACCTCGTGCGCGTCGACGCCGGGTTCAAACAGCTTCGCATACTCACGATCGCCACTGTGAGCTGCGACACATCGAGCATCTACTTGCGACAGGTCCGCAGACACCAACACGTGACCCGGTGACGCAACAAACACGTCCCGCTCGTGTTTGCCGAGCACCGTGAGTCCTGGACGCGTCACCGACGTACGACCGGACGCCTGGAACAACGTGATCCGTGGATGCACGCGACCGTCATCGTGCACGTACGTGTCCACCGTGTCATAGACACTGCGCACGCCGACAAGCGCACCGATCGCCTCACACAGGCCCGAAGACTGCGGATACTGCGACGCGATGTCGGCCAACGCGTCAGCTGAGAACGACGGTTCGCCGGTCGGCGTCAGCGGTAAATACTGCTCATGGACGCCCAGATTCTCGAACGCCGCGACCAGTGCACGTTTACCGGCCGCCGTCGCGTGTGGCGCCGCCGCAGGCTCGCCGGTGCTCGTCACCGTGGGCACATCGTGCTCACGGATGAGCCAGTTCACCAGTTGCGTGCGACGATGAGCAGCCTCTGCGACACGGTGACGCAAACGGTCCTGGTCCACGAGCAGACCCACGGACTGCACCTGCGAACACACGGCATGCACTCGGTGCTCCCGCCACAGATACTCGTCGTCGGGCACCAGCGGGACGAGTTTCCGATACAACGACTCCACGGCCAACACGTCGCCGCGCAGGTACTCCAGATACTCCGGATCATCGACCGGTATGCCGCCGAAACCACCGTGTAAAAGCGACAGCTCCAGCAAGTCACCGGTTTTACCTGCGAGCCCGTGCGCGCGTGTCGCCGCAGCCAGCGAATAGCGACTACGTGACGCGTGAGCGGCATCGGACGGGTCCACCAGGGACGCCGCGATCATCGTGTCAAAAACACGCCGGTCACGGGTCCATGACAGCACGTCGAAGCCGAGCGCTGGCACATCGAACGACACCACATTATGGCCAACGAGCAGCGACGACGTCGACACGAGACGCCGGAACGACTCATACGAGTTCGACACCGTGTACTGATGATCACGTGAGAGGCCGCCGAGTCGAAAGAACACGTCCGGCGGCATCGTGAACCGGCTGCGAGCGTCGTGACTCTCGATGTCCACGAACACGGGCGAACAGGTTCCGCTCACGTGTGAACCTTAGCACACGTGGCGGCCGACACGAAGTCTGAAGCAATGTCAGGACCAACTCGGCACAGGATGGTGGCGGCCATGAGCCGGGACCTCGCGGAGGTCATGACGGGTGTCGACGCAGATCGAACTGCCGCTGAACCGTACGTGTGGCGGACCCACGTGACATCACGTGGGTCCGCCACATGTGTTCACAGTTCGATGGTCTCCGTGTGCGTGAACGAGTGGTCACGCCAGGCACCTGCGAGCCTCATGCGTCGCTCGTACTCGTTGTACGTGACGCGTTCGGTACCGCGCTCGTCGTGCTGTGGCGTCACGCGGTAGTCCGGGTTCACGCGACCGTCGGCGAGCAAACCGATCGACACGGTCCTGTCGTCGGTGTCGACGTGGTGCGCATGGGCCGCGAGCACCTGAGCGCGCCACGGCGCCCGTACACGTACCGGGTGCCGGTCCGCTTGTGCTCACGTGCGCCGATCGCGCGTGCGAACGACTGTAGGCGCCCGTGCGCTGCTGTCGACCGTCCGCGTGGCACCACGTCAGCCACGCGGACCACACGTCGCGTGCGTGCACGTACACGTCGTCGTCGTCGACGCGCGTCAGCGTGTCGGCGGCGAACTCGGCGATCGCGTGCGCGATGGTGCCAGGTTTCGGCTTCACGTCGCTGTGTGTGACGACCGACCGTATCGGTTCCACGGCTGGCTGCGTGACCGGTTGCTGTGGTTGCTGCAGTTCGCTGCCATTATCAGCGCTGTAGCTGTTCTGTATAGCGTCGGCACTATACAACTCCTCTCTCTCTACGTTCTTGCTGATGCCGGTTTCAACTGCATCAACTGCAGCAACCTCCTCAATAGCTAGGTGACCAGCGGTTTCGTCTGCTGCAGTTGACTCCGTGGGAGTGTCGTCAACTGCAGCGCCAACTGCAGCACTCGGCTTGAGTCGACAGCCTCGGAGCAGCGAGACGCACGTCTGGCCGCCGTGACGGCCCGAGCAAGCTCAAGTGCTGCAGTTGAACCTCCGCGTGCTGCAGTTGCCGCTCGGAGCTCCCGGCTGAATCTGGCGTACTTCGGGGACCGGATAATGTCACTCTGTGTAGCCAACCAGAGTTGCCACCGGTCCCAGACGAGCTTCGTCGGAAGCTCGTCGTTCGGGTCGCCGGTGATCTCCAGCGACTCGTCGGCGAACCGCAGCAGCGGCTCCGAGTCCTCGCGGGACTCACGTGTCGCCTCGCGCACGGCGTCCGGCGTACCAAGGCCCGTTCGCAGGTACTCGTGGAGCCCGCGCACGAGCCAGGCGAGCACTCCGGATGACTCCGTGTCGATGATCCGCTGAGCCAGCAGCGGGTCCTCGCGACCTTCAAACGACTGTTCGAACGGCACCTGATCGCATCGAGACCAGAACGCGTGCTCCCCGGAGCCCACGTTGGGCGCGTGGTTACTCGTCATCACCAATGTGTGCGACGGCTCGAAGTTCCACTCGTCTTCTCGCATGCGTCGCGCGGTGAGCCGGTCGCCGCCGGTGAGCTCCTTGACGCGCGACACGTCCCATCGAGCGTCTCGGTCGAGTTCCTGGGCCACCGCGAGCCGACGACCGTACAGCGATGCGACCGCCGTGAGATGGCCCTCGTGGCGGCTCAAGGTCAGCAGTTCCTTGTTGACGCCGGTGGCGTACTCGCCGAACACCGCACTGATGATCTTCACGAGCACCGATTTGCCGTTGCGTCCGGTGCCGGTGAGCACCGCGAACTTGTGCTCGCGCACGTCGCCGAGCAGCGCGCAACCGAACAGCCGCGCCAAGTACGACCTGATGTCGGCATCGGGTTGCACCTCACGCAGGAAACGGTCGAACTGCGGACACGTGGCATCCGGTCGATACTCCACGGGCTCTGTTGCGTGATCAGGTCCGCCGGATCGTGTGCGCGTAGCTGTCCCGTGGTCAGCTCGATCGTGCCGTTGGCGACGTTGAACAAGTTGCTGTCGCTGTTGAACTCGCCGCGTGGACCTGCGTTGCGTCGGTGCGCCGCACGTGATCCAGCGCGCTGGACACACGCGAGGCGCGTGGAGCCATGACGTGGCATCGGTCTTCGTGCCGTCGGCACGCTGTTGATACGCGTTCACGTCACGGATCGTCTGTTGCGTGAGCTTCTGGGCAATATCGTGTCCGCCCACGGAGTCCCATCGGCCGTCGGCGTAGCTGAACCAGCGCTGCTGATCAATCGCGTACCGGAGCCGGTCGCCGTGTCTACGGATGACTTCGTCGCAGAGCTCCAGATCAGTTGCGCGCAACTGAACGTGGTCGCCGTCGCGTTCGGTGCTGATTTTCGCCCGTGCGCCCGCGAGTGCTCTGTCGAACTCGTCGCAACCAGTGTCGCGGTCGATCACCGTCGCGTACGTGCGCTTGAGCTTCCGCAACGAGTCCGTCGACGCGTTGAGCGCGCACAGTCGCATCACCGACGAGACCATGCGTCGTAGTGCGAACGTCCGTTCGTGTTGTGCTGTTCGCTGATCG
>NZ_JAHLJC010000007.1:0-118004 GCF_020496255.1 Pseudonocardia sp. ICBG1142
CCGGTCTACGCGGGCACCGACGCCGGCGGCGGCATCCGGCACGGCCGGATCGCCGACGAGATCGCCGAGCTCGCCCGCGCCGGGCATCCGGACCCGATCGGGGCGGCGAGCTGGGCGGCGCGGTCCTGGCTGGGGCGCCCGGCCGGTCCGACGCCCGGTGCGCCGGCCGACCTGGTCGTGTACGACCGTGACCCGCGGGGGGATCTCGGCGTGCTGCGGGCCCCGTCGGTGGTCCTGATCCGCGGACGTCGGGTATCAACGGGGGCATGAGCAGTTCGCCCGGTTCGCCGCGGGGATCACGCGGAGCCTCCGCCGACGACCCGGACGGCTCCAGCCCGTCCGGGGCCGCGGCACCGTCGCCCGCCGGATCGTCGCCCGCCGGACCGTCGTCGCCCGCCGGACCGCCGCCCACCGGGTGGCCGGGCGGGCCCGGGCCGAACGGCGCAGGCGGGCCCGGACCGTACGGCCCGGGTGGGTCGACGCCGTACGGACCGGGTGGCCCGGCGCCCTGGGGGCCGGGTGGACCCGGGCAGCTCGGCCCGGGTGCGCCGTACGGTCCGCCGCCGCGGCGCGGGCTGTTCGGGATCGAGCCGTCCCCGCCCCCACCTCGCCCGTTCCGCGGGCTGCTCGCGTTCCTCGTGGTCGAGATCGTGTTCCTCGGCTCGTCGTTCCTGCTGGCCGTGGGTCTGGGGGAGGTCGACTCGGCACAGGAGGTCCTGCTCGCGATCGTCGTCCCGACGATCCTGGCCGCGCTCACCTGCGTCGTCTGGACCCGGGTGTTCGGCAGCGGCCCCGTCGCCGACCTGGGCCTGCAGTTCCGCTGGGAGGACGTCGGCATCGGGCTGCTGATCGGCGTCGCCGGGCTGTTCGTGACGATCCCCGCCGCGCTGGCCTACCTCTACCTGGTCGGCCCGGACCTCACGACCTCGGTCGGCGTCGCCTTCGAGGGCATCCGCACGACGTGGCCGGTCGCGCTGGCCGTGATGGTCGGCGTCGTCGTGATCGCGCCGGTCTGCGAGGAGATCGTCTACCGCGGCCTGCTGTGGAACGCCGTCGCCCACTGGATCGGCAACCGCTGGGTCGTGTTCGTGCTGACCACGGCGGTGTTCGCCCTGGCCCACCTGGAGTTCCTGCGTGCGCCGCTGCTGTTCGTCGTCGCGCTGCCGTTGGGGATCGCACGGCTGCTGACCGGCCGCGTCACCGCCGGGATCGTGGCGCACGCGGTCAACAACTTCCTGCCAGGGCTGGCCCTGGCCCTCATGCTGGTCGGGGCCTTTCCCGCGGTCTGAACGACGTCTGGCAGAATGGCCGATCGGGTCCGTGGCCGGCCCTCTACCTGCCACGGCCGACACCTACGAGTGAGCGAGCCCGTAACCCCACGCGAGGCAGGCTGACTCATCGCAGCACGAATCGACATTCGCGAGGAGCACCACAGCGTGGCCGTCAAGATCAAGCTGATGCGTCTGGGCAAGATCCGTCAGCCGTACTACCGCGTCGTCGTCGCGGACTCCCGTACGCGCCGCAACGGCCGGGCCATCGAGACGATCGGCAAGTACCACCCGAAGAACGAGCCGAGCCTGATCGAGATCGACTCGGACCGTGCGCAGTACTGGCTGGGCGTCGGCGCGCAGCCGACCGAGTCGGTGCAGAACCTGCTCGAGATCACCGGCGACTGGCAGAAGTTCAAGGGCCTGCCGGGCACCGAGGGCACCCTGAAGCCGCAGGCCGAGAAGGTCGACAAGCTGGCCCGCTTCAACGAGGCGCTGGCTGCGGCGAACGAGGAGCCGACCACCGCGGCCACCACCCCGAAGAAGAAGGGTGGCGACCGCGCCGGCAAGACCGCTGACGCCGCCCCGGCCGAGGCCGCGACGAAGAGCGACGACGTCGCCGACGCGACCAAGGACGCGGCCGCGCCGGCCACCGAGTCGACCCAGTCGTGACTCTCATGGCGGACGCGCTCGAGCACCTCGTGCGCGGCATCGTCGACCACCCCGACGACGTCCGGGTGGACCTGGTCACCGGGCGTCGCGGTCGGATCCTCGAGGTCCGGGTGCACCCCGACGACCTCGGGAAGGTGATCGGCCGGGGTGGCCGCACCGCCACCGCCCTGCGCAACGTCATCGGTGGTGTGGGCGGTCGCGGCGTGCGCGTCGACGTCGTCGACACCGACCGGTGACGAGTTCCGCACCCGACGACGCCGGCCAGGTCCTGGTCGGCGTCGTCGTGCGTATACACGGTCTGCGGGGTGAGGTCGTGGTCGAGCCCCGCACCGACGACCCGCGCACGCGTTTCGCGCCCGGTGCCGTCCTGCAGGGCCACCGGACCCGCGGCGCGGGTCCCGGGCCGCTCACCGTCACCGGTGCGCGTGCCCACTCGGGTCGCTGGCTCGTGTTCTTCGAGGGCGTCGCCGACCGCGACGCCGCCGAGGCCCTGCGCGGGGTCCAGCTCAGGCTGCCGACCTCCGCGCTCGCCGAGCCGGAGGACCCGGAGGAGTTCCACGTCCACCAGCTGACCGGCCTGCGGGCCGAGCTGGCGGACGGGACCACGGCGGGCACCGTCTCCGACGTCGTGCACGGGCCCGGCGGGTCCCTGCTGGTCGTCACCCGGCCCGCCGGACACGAGGCGCTCGTCCCGTTCGTCGAGGCGATCGTGCCCACCGTCGACCTGGCGGGGGGACGCGTGGTCCTCGACCCGCCCGACGGGCTGCTCGACCCCCAGGACTGATCGCGGCCCGGCACCCTCTCGTGGTGCCGGGCCGTTCTCGCGGCGCCGGTGTCAACCAAGGTTGACAGCGAGTGCTTTGTCAACCTACATTGACACCATGAGCGATGCGACGGCGGTGGCCGCGGCGGCGTCCAGCACGGACCCGGCCGTGGGGCTGCGGGCGGTGGTGGCCCTGCGCGAGCTGCAGGAGTCCCTGGAGGAGTTGCAGGTCACCAACGCCCGCGACCAGGGATGGTCCTGGCAGCAGATCGCCGACGCGCTGCGGATCAGCCGGCAGGCGGTGCACAAGAAGTACCGCCGGCTCGGCCTCTAGAGGGGAGACGCACATGTTCGAACGGTTCACCGACGAGGCCCGCAGGGTCGTCGTCCTGGCCCAGGAGATCGCGCGGACGAGGCACGCGGGGCGGATCGGGCCGGAGCACCTGCTGCTCGGGGTCCTGCGTTGCCCCGGTACGCCGGGGGAGGAGATCCTCTCCGCGGCCGGCGTCGACGCCCGTACCGTCACCGAGGAACTCGACCGGGTGGACGGCCCGCCCGCCCGCGACGCCGACGCCCTCGCCACCCTGGGCATCGACCTCGACGCCGTCCGGAACGCGGTCGAGGCGGGCTTCGGCCCCGGCGCGCTCGACCGACCGCGGCGCGAGCGGTGGCGGGCCGGGCACATCCCGTTCGAGAAGTCGTCGAAGAAGGCGCTCGAGCTGGCGCTGCGCGAGGCGGTCCGGCTGGGCGACCGGTTCATCGGGACCGAGCACGTCCTGCTCGGGCTGCTGCACCCGGACACCGCGGCCTCACAGGTGCTCGACCGGTGCGGGGTGACGCTGTACGGCACCCGGGAAACCGTGGAACGGCGGCGGCCCCGCCGGGCCGGCTGAGCCACCTGGCCGAGTCCCGCGCCCGGGCTTCCGCGCTCGAGTCGTCGCCGCTCAGTCGTCGGCGCGGTCCGGGTCGTCCGGGTCCTCCGTCGGGTCCACCCGGGTCTGGGCCGAGCGCACCCCGTCGGTCTCCGACAGCGCCGCGGCCAGCCCGTTCAGGTCGCCCCGGCCGTCGAGCCGCAGGGTGAGCGCGGCGACCCGGCCGCCGTCGTCGGTGTGGGAGCCGCGGTGCACCGACACCCCGGCGACCGAGAAGCCGGCCGCGGTGCAGCGCTCCAGGACCCGGCGGAGCACGCCGTGGCCGTCGTCGTAGCGGATCCGCAGCACCGGCGGGCGACGACGGTGCCGCCGCACCACCCGCGCCACCGGCTGCAGACCGCGGGTGACCAGGAAGTGCGCCGCCGTCGCCAGGACGGCCAGCGGGGCCAGGCCCGCGCCGCACGCCGTCCCGACCGCGGCGGCCAGCCAGATCGTGGCCGCGGTGGTGAGCCCGCGCACCACGTCCTGCCGGACGAAGATCAGCCCGGCGCCGATGAACCCGATCCCGGACACGATCTGCGCCGCGATCCGGGACGGGTCCAGCGCGACGTGCTCGGTCGTGAGCAGATCGGCGAAGCCGTACTTCGAGATGACCATGAACACCGCCGCGCCGGCGCCGACCAGCACGTGCGTGCGCAGTCCGGCGCTCTTCGCCCCGGCCTCGCGTTCCAGACCGATCGCCGTCGTCAGCAGCAGGGCGAGCAGCACCGGCGGCAGCAGGCTCCACTGCGCCGCCGTCGACCAGAGCGGCTCGGTCCAGGATTCCGACATGCGCGACCTCCTTCGGGGCGGGGGGACGGGCGCCTGCGACGATCCGCGCCGTGCGGATCGACGTCGTGACCATCTTCCCGTCCTACCTGCAACCGTTGCGCGAGGCACTGCTGGGGCGGGCGATCGACCGCGGGCTGCTGGACGTCGCCGTGCACGACCTGCGGGACTGGACCCACGACGTGCACCAGGCCGTCGACGACTCCCCGTACGGCGGCGGGCCGGGCATGGTCATGCGCCCCCAGGTGTGGGGCGAGGCCCTCGACGACGTGCTGGCCACCCCGGACCTGCCCGCCCGGCTGGTCGTCCCCACCCCGGCCGGGCGGCCGTTCACCCAGGCCACCGCGCACGCCTGGGCCGCCGAGGAGCGGCTGGTGTTCGCCTGCGGCCGCTACGAGGGCATCGACGAGCGTGTGCTGCTCGACGCCCGGGCCCGCGGCATCACCGTCGACGAGGTCTCGATCGGGGACTACGTGCTCGTCGGCGGGGAGGTCGCGGTGTTGGTGATGGTCGAGGCCGTCGCCCGGCTGCTGCCCGGTGTGCTGGGCAACCCGCGCTCGGCCGCCGAGGACTCCTTCTCCGACGGGTTGCTCGAAGGCCCGTCCTACACCCGTCCCGAGGTGTGGCGGGGGCTGGCCGTGCCGGAGGTGCTCCGCGGCGGGAACCACGCCGCGATCGCCCGCTGGCGCCGCGACCGGGCCCTGGAACGGACCCGGGACCGGCGCCCCGACCTGCTCGACGCGCTCGGACCGGACGCCCTGGACGCCGCCGACCGCGCGGTGCTCGCCGCCGGGCGCCCCGACGACGACGCCGACGGCCCCACCGGCTGAGCGTTCCCGCCGGTCGCGTCCCCGGCCCGGCACCGCGGGGCCGGCCCAGGGCCGTGCGGGGGACCGTCCGGCCGTCGCCCGGCGGGCCCCCACCGGCGACCGGCGGTGCCCGGTGCGTCCGGTACGACCGGCCCCGCGGAGCCGTTCCCGGAGGCCCCGGACCACCGGGTGTCCGGGGCGATCTGCCCGTCTGGCACTATGGACGGGTTGCCAGCGCCGCGTGTGGCGCCCGGTGACGGTCACGTGTGCCCCCGGTCCCGCCGGTGGTGCCGGCCGTACCGAGCCCGCCACGTGAGGAGCGTCGTCGCCAGTACGGCACGACCGCCCCGTGGCCCGGGCGCGATCCCGGATCGACCCGGGACCGGCACCGCACGACCCGCACGAACGACACACGAGGACGGACCGTCGACATGAACACCCTGGACGCACTGGACGCGGAGACCCTGCGCTCCGACATCCCGAACTTCCGCCCCGGGGACACCCTCAAGGTGCACGTGAAGGTCACCGAGGGCAACCGCACCCGTACCCAGATCTTCCAGGGCGTCGTCATCCGTCGCCACGGCTCGGGTGCCCGCGAGACCTTCACCGTGCGCAAGATCTCGTTCGGCGTCGGCGTCGAGCGCACCTTCCCGGTGCACACGCCGAACATCGAGAAGATCGAGGTCGCCACCCGCGGTGACGTCCGCCGGGCGAAGCTGTACTACCTCCGCGACCTCCGCGGCAAGGCCGCGAAGATCAAGGAGCGCCGGGAGACCACCGCGTCCTGACCGTCACCCAGTCGTGACGGACCGGTGACGTAATCTCGAAGCGTGGCCTTCCCCGAGCTCCCCGACGACCGCCGGGCCCGCCCCCGGCGGTATCGCGGCAGCGATGTCCCCGAGCGCCCCGGTCGGCGGCGGGCCCCCGAGGACCCGCCGCAGACCGGTGGCGAACCGGGTGGTGACGAGCAGCAGTGGCTGCTCGGCACCGCGTTGCAGCACGGGGTGCCCGTCCGGGACGGCTCCGCGGACGGTGAGCCCGAGGGCGCACCGCGCGGGGTCCGTACCCGGCACACGGGCCCGGAGGACGGCGCCGACGGCGCAGGCCCCCGTGGACGTCGCTACCGCAACGGGTTCGACGAGCTCGCCGCCGGGCGCTCCGGTCGGCACGACGTCGACGCGGCCGCCCCGGCCACCGAGGGTCCGGACACGCTGCAGGCCCGCTACGCGGCCCGGCTGAACCGGCCCGACGGCCCCGAGGCCGGCGCCGCACCGAACGGCAGGTCGTGGCCACCTCCCGGCAGTCGCCCGGAGCACGCCCCGGACCCCCGGTACCCGGCATCGCCGGCCGGACGCCCCGAGGGCGCCGGCCGCCACGGCATCCGCCCGGCCCCCGACCAGCCCCTTTCCGACGGCGGGCACGGTCGTCGCGCCGCCGGGTACGACCCGAACAGCGCCGCCGGTCTCGACACGAGCCGTACTGCGGGGTTCGATCCGAACCGTGCCGCGGGGTTCGACCCGAGCCGTCCTGCCGGGTTCGAGCCGAACGCCGCCCCGCCCGTCCGCGGCCCCGGGGCACCTCGTCGCAACGGCCGGCCGGAGGGCCGTTCCCCCGAGGACCACGCGCCCGACGGGTACGGCCGCCCCGACCCGCGTGGTCGTGGGGCCGGTCGCCCGCCGCTGCGCGGCCCGTCCGGCGAGTACACCAACGGCGCCCACCCGGACCAGCGCCCCGACGGAGCCGCCCCCGGTCAGCCGGACGGCACCGGTGCGTTCGGCGGTCCCGAGCGGTCCGCTCCGCGCGCCGGCCGCCGCCCCGCCGGGCCGCTCGCCGACGGCGCCGTCCCGCCGTCGCGCCGTCCCGTCCCGCCGCCGGTCGACGGCGTCCCGACCACACGTCGCCCCGTCCCGCCGGACGCCGACGCGACCACGCGCCGCCGGGTGCCGACCGAGGCCGACCCGCGGCGTACCCGCGCTGCCGCGGCCCCGGCCGGTGACGACGTCGACCCCGGCGCCGACCCGGAGACCGCCGCCGTCCCGTACCCCGGCTCCGATGTGCCGCCGCGGCCCCCCCGACGCCGCCGTCCGGCGGCCGCGTCGCCGGAACCGCCCGAGGAGCCCGACGAGAACCCCGCCGAGATCCCTGCCGAGCCGGATGACGGGACGGACGAGCCGGAGCGCGCCACGGGTGGACGCGCCGCACGCCGCAACCGCCCCGTCGGCATCGGCGGCCGGATCGCCGCGCTCACCGGTCGCGGTTCCGCCGCGGCCGCCGCGGGCGAGGAGAAGCCCAAGACGGCGTTCTGGAAGGAGATCCTGCTGCTGGCCGGGGTCGCCATCCTGCTGACGGTCCTCATCCAGACCTTCCTCGCGAAGGTCTACGTCATCCCGTCGGGCTCGATGGAGACGACGCTGCACGGCTGCACCGGCTGCAACAACGACCGGGTGCTCGTCGACAAGGTCACCTACAACTTCACCGACATCAGTCCGGGCGACATCGTGGTCTTCCGCGGCACCGACGGCTGGGCCAGCGAGACCTACAGCGGCGAGGGCAGCGAGAACCCGCTGGTCAAGGGCATGCAGACGCTCGGCTCGCTGGTCGGGATCGCCCCGCCGGACGAGAAGGACTTCGTCAAGCGGGTCATCGCCGTGGGGGGCCAGACCGTCTCCTGCTGCGACGCGCTCAACCAGGTCGTCGTCGACGGGCAGCCTCTGACGGAGCCCTACATCTACTACCTGCCCGAGGCGGGGCCGGCCCGGCAGATCCCGTTCGGGCCGATCACCGTCCCCGAGGGCCAGTACTGGATGATGGGCGACTCGCGGAACAACTCCGCGGACTCCCGGGCGGCGGGGCACGGCCCCATCCCCGAGGCCAACATCATCGGCAAGGTCCGGCTGATCGTGCTGCCCTTCGACCGGTTCGGCTGGGTCAGTGCGGTCGACCCGCAGACCACGGCCGACGCGGCCGGGCTGCCGGGGCTGCCCGACGGTCTGCCGCTGGCACTGGGAATCATGGGGACACTGCCGCTCGCGGCCGGCCGCCGACGGGCCCTGCTCGCCCGCGCCGAGGCCGAGCGGTTCCTGCCCGCGACGCGCCCCCCGCACGGGTGGCGCCGGAGAACCTGACCGGGAGCACCGTGCCGGTTCCGCCCACTCGCGCCCGTCCCGCCGGACGGCCGCGTGCCCGCCGACGCCCCGTACGGGTCCTGCCCGACGGGCTGCGTCCGCCGCGTGCCGTCGTCCGCGACGGCGGCACCTGGACCCTGCAGACGGTCCTGCAACGCCACGGGCTCGGCCCGGTCGCCGGCGTCGACGAGGCCGGTCGCGGTGCCAGCGCCGGACCGCTGGTCGTCGCCGCGGCGGTGCTGCGGCCCGCGGACGCGAAGGCCCTCGACGGGCTGACCGACTCGAAGCTGCTGACCCCGGCCGCCCGTGACCACTGGTACGACCGCATCCGGGCCCGGGCGCTGGACCACGCCGTCGTCGTGATCCCGGCGGCGGAGGTCGACCGCCGCGGGGTGCACGTGGCCAACATCGAGGGCATGCGTCGCGCGGTGGCCGCGCTGACCACGGTCACGCCCGGCTACGTCCTGACCGACGGCTTCCCGGTCCGCGGCTTCGGCAGCCCGGCCCTCGCGGTGCCGAAGGGCGACCGGGTGGCGGCCTGCATCGCGGCGGCGTCGGTGCTGGCCAAGGTGACCCGGGACCGCATCATGACCGCACTCGACGCCGAGCACGACCGCTACGGCTTCGCCGTGCACAAGGGCTACAACACCCCGGACCACGAGGCCGCGCTGCGCGCACACGGGCCCTGTCCGGAGCACCGGTTCTCCTTCGCGAACGTCGCCGCGGTGGCCGGGCGCGAGGCCCCGGCGGGGCTGGTCCACAATGGGGCGCTCCCCGAGCAGGAACCCGACCCCGGAGACCCGGGGGACACGGTCGGGGCGTGGGAGCCGTTGGAGATCGTCACAGGAGGAGCGGGCCGGTGAGCGCCGAGGATCTCGAGAAGTACGAGACCGAGATGGAGCTCACGCTCTACAAGGAGTACCGCGACATCGTCGCCCAGTTCTCCTACGTCGTGGAGACGGAGCGCCGGTTCTACCTGGCCAACTCCGTCGACGTCGCCCCGCGCAACGCCGACGGCGAGGTCTACTTCGAGGTGCGCATGTCCGACGCGTGGGTGTGGGACATGTACCGCCCGGCGCGGTTCGTCAAGAACGTGCGGGTCGTGACGTTCAAGGACGTCAACATCGAGGAGCTCGACACCCCGGACCTGCGGCTCCCCGACGACGACCAGTTCCCGGGCTGAGCGGGTAGCAGACCCCACCGACGGTTCCGCCGTCCCGGCCGCGCGGCCGACGGTGCCCGTCCACAACCGTCGGATCCGTCCACAGCCGGCCGATCCACCCCCGCGACGGGCCCATCCGGCCCGATCGTGGACCCATGGCAGCGAAGGACGAACTCGGGCGCCGCGGTGAGGACACCGCCGCCGAGTACCTCGAACGGGCACACGGGATGGTCGTGCTCAGCCGCAACTGGCGGTGCACGCACGGCGAGATCGACATCGTCGCGGTCGACCCGGAGCGACGGCTGGTCTTCTGCGAGGTCAAGACCCGTTCCGGTCTCCGCTACGGCGAACCCGCCGAGGCGGTGACCCCCCGCAAGACACGCCGGATCCGGATGCTGGCGAAGGCGTTCATGGCCGCCCACCGGGTCAGCTGGGTCGAGATCAGGTTCGACGTCGTGGCGGTCCTGATCCGACCCGGCCGGCCGGTCACCCTCACCCACTACCCGGCGGCGTTCTGATGCGGCCCCCGGCACGCATCTGGTCGGTCGCGCTGCACGGCGTCGACGGCGTCCCCGTCGAGATCGAGGCGGTCATCGGCGGTGGGATGCCCGGCGTGCACCTCGTCGGCCTGCCCGACGCCGCGCTCAACGAGTCCAAGGACCGGGTGCGGTCCGCGATCGTGCACTCCGGCCGCACCTGGCCCAACGAGCGGATCGTGCTCGCCCTCTCCCCGGCGACACTGCGCAAGACCGGCAGCCGCTTCGATCTCGCACTGGCGCTCGGCGTCCTGGTCGCCGCGGACGCGGTGCCGCCCGACCGGCTGCGCGGCACCGTGCTGCTCGGCGAGCTCGCTCTCGACGGCAGGCTGCGCCCGGTGCGCGGCGTGCTGCCCTGCCTGCTCGCCGCGCGGGACGCCGGGATGATCCGCGCCGTCGTGCCCCGCGCCACGCTCGCCGAGGCCGCGCTGGTCGACGGCATCGAGGCGTTCGGCGCCGACAGCCTCGGCGACGTCCTGGACTGGGCGGCGGGCAACCGGCTGCTGCACCGGCACGACGGCGGACCGGAGGAGGCCCCGGCCGCCGTGGCCCCCGAGCTGGCCGACGTGCTCGGCCAGCACGACGCCCGGCGCGCCCTGGAGATCGCCGCCGCGGGCGGGCACCACCTGCTGATGGTCGGCCCGCCCGGCACCGGCAAGACGATGCTCGCCCAGCGTGTCGTGGGGCTGCTGCCCGAGCTCGACCGCTCCGAGGCGCTGCAGCTCGCCGCGATCCGCTCGGTGGCCGGGCGGCTCGGCGACACCGGGGCGCTCAGCACGTGCGCGCCGTTCGTCGCGCCGCACCACTCGGCGTCGACGGCGGCACTGCTCGGCGGGGGCAGCGGCGTCGCCCGGCCCGGTGCGGTGTCGCTGGCCCACCGCGGGGTGCTGTTCCTCGACGAGTGCCCGCACTGGCCCGCCTCGGTCCTCGACGGACTGCGCACCCCGCTGGAGGAGGGCGAGGTCCGGCTGTCCCGCGCCGACGGCACCGTGCGCTATCCGGCCCGCTTCCAGCTCGTCCTCGCGGCGAACCCGTGCCCGTGCGCCCCGCCGATCGACCGTGACTGCACCTGCCGCCCCGACGTCCGCCGCCGCTACCTGTCCCGGCTGTCCGGTCCGCTGCTCGACCGGGTCGACCTGCGGGTGGCGATGGAGCCGGTGACCGCGCTGCGGGTGACCGAGCAGCGTGGCGAGGACACCGCGACCGTCCGCCGCCGGGTGCTCGACGCGCGCGCCGCCGCCGTCGCACGGTGGTCGGAGCACGGGTGGCGGTGCAACGCCGAGGTGCCCGGCCCCGCCCTGCGGACCCGCTTCCCGCTGCCCGCCCGCGTGATCGCACCGCTGGAGGCACGGTTGCGCGCCGGTGACCTCAGCGCCCGTGGCGCGGACCGCGCGCTACGGGTCGCGTGGACGCTCAGCGACCTCGCCGGGGCCGACCGGCCCGACCGCGGTCTGGTCGACGCGGCGCTGTACTTCCGCGAGCGGGGTGCCGCGTGAGCGCCCCGGGCCCGGCCGCCGGCACGGGCACCGACATCGGCCGGGGCACCGACATCGCCCGGGGGACCGACATCGGCAAGGGCGTCGGCAGGGTGCCCGAGGAGGTCCTGCGCGCCCGCGCCTACCTGATGCGCTGCGTCGAACCCCCGAACCGGCACCTCGTCGCGCTGGTCGACCGGTACGGGCCGGTCGAGGCGGCCGACCGGCTGCGTCGCGGCGCGGTCCCCGACGAGCTGCTGCGCGCCGCCGCGGCCCGGCGGGGCACCGACCGGTCCGAGGCCGACCTGGAGGAGGCCGCCCACGCCGGGGCCCGCCTGCTCGTGCCGGAGGACCCGGGGTGGCCGTCGTGGCCGTTCCGGTCGTTCGCCGAGGCCCCGCGGGCCGACCTCGCGCCCCCGATCGCGCTGTGGGCCCGCGGGCCGGGGGAGATCGCGACGCTCGCCGACCGGTCGGTCACCGTCGTCGGCTCGCGCGCCGCGACCCCGTACGGGTTGGGCGTGGCCGCGGACTTCTCCGCGACGCTGGCCCGGCGCGGCGTCGCAGTCCTGTCCGGCGCCGCGTTCGGCATCGACGCGGCCGCGCACCGGGGTGCCCTCGCCGTCGACGGTGCGACGGTCGCGGTCCTGGCCTGTGGCCCGGACCGGGTCTACCCGGCCGCGCACACCGGTCTCCTGGAACGGATCGCCGCGACCGGTCTGGTGCTCACCGAGTACCCGCCCGGCACGATCCCCGGCCGGCTGCGGTTCCTGGTCCGCAACCGGCTGCTGGCCGCACTCGGGGTCGGGACCCTCGTCGTCGAGGCCGGGGCGCGCAGCGGGACGAAACGGACCGCCGCCGACGCGACCGCGCTCGGGCGCCCGCTGATGGCGGTGCCGGGCCCGGTCACGTCGGGGATGTCGGTCGGCTGCCACGAGCTGGTCCGCTCGCACCAGGCGGGCCTCGTCGGGCGGCCCGAGGACGTCCTGGAGGTCGTCGGCCGGCTGGGCGTGGACCTCGCCCTGCCCCCGCAGGGGGAGTCCCGCCCGACCGACGGGCTCGACCCGCGGGTGCTCGCGGTCCACGACGCGCTGCCCGCCCGGGCCGCGTGGCCGCCGGGACGGATCGGCGAGGCCGCGGGCGTCGGCCCCGACGAGCTGCGCGCGGCGCTGACCGAGCTGGAGGACCGTGGGCTCGCCGAGTACCACCAGGGGCTGTGGCAGCGCCCGGCACGCCGGGCGGGTCCTTGACCGGCGGCCCTCGGCGGCGGACCGTCCGGGCATGGCGCGCACAGAGTCCTCCGGTCCCGCGGCGCCCTCCGGTCCCGCGGCGTCCTCCGATCCCGCAGCCGAGCCGGGCCCCGGCGCGGCCGCGCGTCCCGACGACCGGACCCGGACCGAGGCCGACGGCCCGCCCGCGGACCGGGCGGGGGCTCGTGCTGCAGGCGACCGGACCGCCACCGGTGACGGGCTCGCCCCGGACGTCGCCGCCGCGATCGAGGAGTTCACCGGGCACCTGCGCCTCGAGCGGAACCGCTCGCCGCACACCGTCCGCGGCTACCGCTCGGACCTCACCGACCTGCTCCGTGGTCTCCCCGGGCTCGGCGCGCTCGACCTGGACCACCTGCGTCGGCGGCTCGGCGCGACGCACGCCGCCGGCGCCGGGCGGGCCACCGTCGCGCGGCGCACCGCCGCGGCCCGTACGTTCTGCGCCTGGGCGGTGCGCACCGGGCGGCTCGACCACGACCCGGCGGCCCGGCTCGGGTCACCGCGCGCGGGCACCGTCCTGCCGGAGGTACCCGCCGCGGCGGAGACCGCGGCGGTGCTGGACGCGGTGACCTCGGGTGCGGCGGAGGACGCCCCGGAGGCCCTGCGCGACCTGCTGGTCCTCGAACTCCTCTACGCGACCGGGATCCGGGTCGCCGAGCTGTGCGGTCTCGACGTCGGTGCGGTCGACGAGTCCGCCCGTACGTTGCGGGTCCGGGGCAAGGGCGACCGGGAACGGACCGTGGTGTTCGGGGTCCCCGCCGCGCGCGCCCTGCGCCGCTGGCTCGACCACGGCCGACCGGCGTTGGCGACCCCGTCGTCGCCGCCGGCACTGCTGCTGGGCGTGCGGGGCGGGCGGCTGGACCCGCGCGTCGCCCGGACCGTCGTGCACCGCGCGATCCGGGCGGTACCGGGCGTCCCCGACGTCGGGCCGCACGGTCTGCGACACGCCGCGGCGACCCATCTGCTCGAGGGCGGAGCCGACCTTCGTTACGTACAGGAGTTACTCGGTCACGCTACGCTGTCGACCACGCAGCTCTACACGCACGTGACCGTCGACCGGTTGAAGGTGGTTCATGACCAGGCGCACCCTCGGGCGTGAGGTGTCCCCGACGACACCGCGCCGGCCCGACGCGTTCCCCGCCGCCCTGGCCACGGCCCTCGACCGGGTGGCCGCGGGGGCCGACACACCCCGAGCGGCCGTTCTCGGACCGGTCCCCGACCCACCCGGGTCCCCGCGTCGCGGTCCTCTCGACGCCACCTCCGGGCAACCGCCGGCGGACGTCGCCCCGGGGTGCATCGCGCTGGTCCCGTCGACGGGCCGGTCGCCCCGCGACACGCCCGACGGCGTCCGAGGTCACCTGAACGAGACCGTCGAGCCGGCGGTCGTGCCGCTGTGGCGCGAGTTCCTCGCCACCCGCGCTCCCGCCGCTCGGCGGCGCCTGGTCGAGCACCACGCCCCGCTGGTACGCGGCGTGGGCACCAAGCTGGCGGTGCGGCTGCCGTCGTCGATCGAGCTGGCCGACCTGCTCCAGTCCGGGACGTTCGGCCTGATGGAGGCCGTCGACCGGTTCGACCCCGCCCGCAGGATCCGCTTCGAGGCCTATGCGGCCCAGCGCGTCCGAGGGGCCATGCTCGACGAGCTGCGCGCCCAGGACTGGGTCCCCCGCACCGTGCGGGCGCGCAGCCGCGAGGTCGAGCGGGCCCGCGAGGCGGTGCAGCTCCGGGCCGGACGCCCCGCGACCGACGGGGAGCTCGCCGCGGAGCTGGGTGTCGCGGTGCGCGAGCTCCGTCAGGCCCGGCGGCCGATGTACCTGGTCAGCGCCGAGGACCTCGGTGCGGGCGGTCCCGCGGGCTCGCCGCTGTCCACGCTCGCGGCCGACGACTCGGTGGACCCGGTGACCGCTGCGGTCCGGCGGGAGACCGGGGCGGAGCTGCGTGCCGCGATCGGTCTGCTGGGGGAGCGGGACCGGCTGGTCCTGCACCTCTACTACGTCGAGAACCGGACACTCGCCGAGATCGGCGGGATCCTCGGGGTCACCGAGTCCCGGGTCTGCCAGCTCCATGCCCGGACGATCACCCGTCTGCGGGCCTCGTTGGAGCCGGCGCTGGCGGGCTGACCTGGGCCGGAGTGACCTCCGTGGGCTCGGGTGCCCCCTCCCAGGGCAGCAGCCGCACCCGGGGAGGGCGCAGCAGCACCAGCGGGTCCAGGTGGTCGAGCCGCTCCCGTCGCACGCCCCAGTGCAGGCAGGCCGCGACCGGGCACCCGGTGTGCCCGGGTTCCAGCGTCCCCACCGGGTCGCCCCCGGTGAGCCGCGCCCCGGCCACGACGCCGGCGGTCACCGGCTCGTAGGTGCTCCGCAACCCGTCGGGGTGGTCGACCGAGACGACGCCGCGCCCGGCGATCCGGCCGGCGAACACGACGACCCCCTCCCGCGCGACGAGCACCGCCTGTCCGGGAGAACCTGCCAGGTCGGCGCCGCGGTGCCCGCGGCCGTAGCGGAACGCGGGCTTGCGGAACACCGCCGTGACCGCCGGGGGCGGGAGCAGGGGCCACGCGTAGTCCGCCCCCGGTGCCGGTATCCCCGCCCCGGGTGGCCGCGGCGGTGCGGGCGCGGGGCCGACCCCGTCCGGGGGTCCGCCCGGAGCGGGCGCACCGCCGGTGTCCGGCTCACTGCCGGGCCCGGGAGAGTGCCCGGCAGTCCCGGGGGACGGATCCCGGCGCGGTGCGGCGGTCACCGGTGCGGCGGTCACCGGTTCGGCGGGCAGCCGTGCAGCGACCGGCGGTGGGGCGACCAGCGGCGTGGCGGCGACAGGCGTTGTGACGACGGGCGCAGCGACCGCCGCCCCCGGCGGCACGAGCGCGACACCGATCACCACCACGGCGAGCAGCACCGCCCCCGCCCGCAGCCCGGCCCGCCATCCCGGCGGGCGGGACACGGGGCGCGGGCTCCGGGGCAGGTCGTCGAGCGGGGGAGCGGACGGGACGGGCAGAGGCACCCGTCCAGCCTGCGGCGGCGACCGCTCGTCGCCGGGGTGGACCGTCGTCCTGTGGACGTACCGGCCGGTTGTGGACAGCCGCCGTCGGAACCGGGCTCCGCCGCGATCGGCCCGGAGGCCCCGGCGTACACTGGTTCCCGCACCACGTCCGTCGTGGTGACTTCGCGCGCCCGCTCGCCCGTCGCGCCGTTCCCCCAGGGTACGGCGTCGGGAGCGGAGGCCGGGCGGTCCTGCGATCCCGACGTCACGCTCACGTGTGGCCAGGGAGAGCGGGTCCGGCTCCGCCGCGGGCGCCAGGGTGGTCCACCGACCGGTGGGCCCACGAACCGCCTGCGCGGCACCCGCCGCGCCCGACCGAGAGGTGAACGCAGGCCATGGCCGTCGTCACCATGAAGCAGCTGCTCGACAGCGGCGTGCACTTCGGGCACCAGACCCGTCGCTGGAACCCGAAGATGAAGCGCTACATCCTCACCGAGCGCAACGGCATCTACATCATCGACCTCCAGCAGACGCTGTCGTACATCGACCGCGCCTACGAGTTCGTGCGCGAGACCGTCGCGCACGGCGGGACGATCATGTTCGTCGGCACCAAGAAGCAGGCCCAGGAGGTCATCGCCGAGGAGGCGGCCCGGGTCAACATGCCGTACGTCAACCAGCGCTGGCTGGGCGGCATGCTCACCAACTTCCAGACCGTCCACCGTCGCCTGCAGCGCCTCAAGGAGCTCGAGGCGATGGAGCAGAACGGTGGCTTCGAGGGCCGCTCGAAGCGCGAGATCCTCACGCTGACCCGTGAGAAGGACAAGCTCGAGAAGACCCTCGGCGGTATTCGCGACATGTCCAAGGTCCCGTCCGCCGTCTGGATCGTGGACACCAAGAAGGAGCACATCGCCGTCGGCGAGGCCCGGAAGCTCAAGATCCCGGTCGTTTCCATCCTGGACACGAACTGCGACCCGGACGAGGTCGACTTCCCGATCCCGGGCAACGACGACGCGATCCGCTCGGCCGCGCTGCTGACCAAGGTCATCGCCAAGGCCGCCGCCGACGGTCTGGTCTCCCGTGGCCAGCGCCGTGGCGAGGGTGGCGAGGCCGCCGCCGAGCAGCCGCTCGCCGAGTGGGAGCAGGACGTCCTGGCGGGCAACGAGGTCGGCTCCGACGGTGCCAGCCTCTCCGCCGCCGGTGGCGACGGTGCGGCCGCTGCGACCGCCCCGGCGTCGACCAGCAACGGCACCCAGAACTGAGTACGCGCACCGGGCGGGCCCGCTTCCGTGGGCCCGCCCGGTGCGACCCGGTGACCCATTCCCGTCACGACCCAGAGGACGAGAGACACCCGATGGCGAACTACACCGCCGCCGACGTCAAGCGGCTCCGTGAGCTCACCGGCTCCGGGATGATGGACTGCAAGAAGGCGCTCGAGGAGTCCGAGGGCGACTTCGACAAGGCCGTCGAGCTCCTCCGCATCAAGGGCGCGAAGGACGTGGGCAAGCGCGCCGAGCGCGCCACCGCCAACGGCCTGGTCGTCGCCGACGGCGGCACCCTGGTCGAGCTGGACTGCGAGACCGACTTCGTCGCCAAGTCCGACGACTTCATCGCGCTGGCCGAGAAGATCCTGGCCGCCGCGGTCGCCGAGAAGCCGGCCGACCTCGACGCGCTGCGCGAGACCAAGCTCGACGACGGCACCGTGGGCGAGGCCGTGCAGGCCCTGTCCGCCCGCATCGGCGAGAAGTTCGAGCTGAAGCGCTACGCCCGGGTCGACGGCCAGGCCGCCGTCTACCTGCACAAGCGCGCCACCGACCTGCCTCCGCAGATCGGCGTCCTGCTCGCCTACGAGGGCGACGACGCCGAGGCCGCCCGCGGTCTCGCGATGCAGGTCGCGGCGGCCCGGCCGGAGTACCTGACCCGTGAGCAGGTCCCCGCCGAGATCGTCGAGAACGAGAAGAAGATCGCGGAGGCGACCGCCCGCGAGGAGGGCAAGCCCGAGCAGGTCCTGCCCCGCATCGTCGAGGGCCGGGTCAACGGCTACTACAAGGACGTCGTGCTCCTGGAGCAGGCCTCCGTGGTCGACCCGAAGAAGTCGGTCAAGGCCGTCGCCGACGAGGCGGGTCTGACCATCAACGACTTCGTCCGTTTCGAGGTCGGCCAGAACTGATCCTCCCCGCCCCCGCCCGGGTGGTGCTCCGCGCACCGCCCGGGCGGCGGGTGAGAGGATCGTGACCGCCAGCGAGTACGACCAGGCCGGGGGATGCAACCGTGATCGAGGAAACCCTCTTCGACGTCGAGGAGAAGATGGAGAAGGCCGTCACGGTCGCCCGTGACGATCTGGCGTCGGTGCGTACCGGCCGGGCCACTCCGAACATGTTCTCCAGGATCGTCGTGGACTACTACGGCGCGTGGACCCCGCTGAACCAGCTCGCCTCGGTGTCGATCCCCGAGGCGCGGATGGCGGTCATCAAGCCCTACGACGCCAGCCAGCTCAAGCAGCTCGAGAAGGCGATCGCCGACTCGGACCTCGGCGTCAACCCGTCGAACGACGGGCAGATCATCCGCGTGATCATCCCGCAGCTCTCCGAGGAGCGGCGCCGGGACATGGTCAAGGTCGCCCGGGGCAAGGGTGAGGACGCGCGCGTCGTGCTCCGTGGCCTGCGCCGCAAGGCGATGGACGAGCTGCACCGCATCCAGCGTGACGGCGAGGCCGGCGAGGACGAGGTCGCCCGCGCCGAGAAGGAACTGCAGGGCGTCACGGACCGCTACGTCGCGCAGATCGACGAGCTGGTCAAGAACAAGGAATCCGAGCTCCTCGAGGTCTGAGCCCGGTGCCCTCCTCCTCCGACGCCGCCGTCCCCGTGACCTCCGACCTTCCCGGTGACGGGCCCGCCGGCGTGTCGGCGACCCCGGACGTGCCGAAGCCCGTCCGGGGACAGAAGGGGTACAAGCGGTCCCGGCTGGGTCGCAACCTCGTCGCGGCGATCGCGGTCGGCGTCGGGCTCGGCGTCGTCATCCTGCTGAGCCTGCTGATCCATCGTCAGGGCTTCGTCCTGGTGCTCGCCTGCGTCACCGCGGTCGGGACCTGGGAGCTCGCGGGCGCGCTGCGCCGGGGCGCCGACATCCGGGTGTCGCTGCCGGTGCTGCTGGTCGGCGGCCAGGCCGTCGTCTGGCTGTCCTGGCCGTTCGGCCTGCACGGCGCCGCGATCGCCCTCACCGCCACGGTGCTGGGCTGCCTGCTGTGGCGGATGCGGACCGGGGCGGCGCACTTCGTGCGCGACATCAGCGCCTCGCTGTTCGTCGCCGTCTACGTGCCGCTGCTCGTGGCCTTCGCCGTCCAGCTGACCGTCGCCCCGGACGGCGTGGGCCGGGTCCTGACCTTCCTGCTCTGCGTGGTCGCCTCCGACGTCGGCGGGTACGCCGCGGGCGTCGTCGCGGGCCGGCACCCGATGGCCCCCACGATCAGCCCGAAGAAGTCCTGGGAGGGCTTCGCGGGCTCGCTGATCGCCGGCATGGCCGTGGGCTCGCTCTGCATGGGGCTGCTGCTCGACGCGCCCTGGTACTGGGGGCCGCTGGTCGGCGCGCTGCTCGTCGCGACGGCCACCCTGGGCGACCTCGTCGAGTCGCTGGTGAAGCGCGACATCGGGGTCAAGGACATGGGCAACCTGCTGCCCGGGCACGGCGGTCTGATGGACCGTCTGGACTCGCTGCTGCCGGCCGCGTTCGTCGCCTGGGCGATCCTCGGGGTCGTCGTCCCGATCGCGTGAGGCGCACCTACCAGGGGTTCGGCGGACAGCCGAAGCCCGGCCCGGCCATCCCCAGCCCGAACATCTGGAACTGGCCCGAGGTCTACGAGACCGAGAACCGCGCCCAGGACGCCGACGGCGAGCTCTGGGCGGCGCTGTGGGCCGAGACCGGGGGCTGGGCGGGCGCCGACGTCGTCGACGTCGGCTGCGGCGACGGCTTCCACCTGCCGCGCTTCGCCGAACGGGCCGCCACCGTCACCGGTGTCGAGCCGCACCCGCCGCTGGTCGAACGGGCACGTCGGCGCGTCGCCGACGACCCCCGCATCACCCTGCACACCGCGGGCGCCGAGCGGCTCCCGCTGCCCGACGCAAGTGCCGACCTGGTCCACGCCCGCACCGCGTACTTCTTCGGGCCGGGCTGCGAGCCGGGGCTCGCCGAGGCCGAGCGGGTGCTCCGCCCGGGCGGGGTGCTCGCCGTCGTCGACCTGGACTTCACGGCGCGGCCCTACGGGACGTGGCTGCGCGCGGACCTGCCGCGCTACGACGCGCCCGCGGTCGACCGGTTCTTCGCCGCCCACGGCTTCGCGCTGCGCCGGGGCACCTCGACCTGGCGGTTCGACTCCCGCGCGGACCTGGAGGAGGTCCTGCGCATCGAGTTCTCCCCGCGCACCGCGCACCGCGCGCCGGGCGATCGACGACGTCGCCGACCGCACCGTGCGCGTGGGCTACCGGCTCCACACCCGGCGCCGCGCGGACGGCCTCGTGCTGCCGTCCTGAGCCGCGGCGCCGGGAGCGGGCTCAGGACAGGGTGATCGACCCGTCCGCGACGGTGACCTGCCGCGGGTCGAGCGGCCGCTGGGCCGGTCCGTCGAGGACGGCGCCGTCGAGGGAGAAACGGCTGTTGTGGCACGGGCAGACGATCTGCCCGTCGGTGATCTGGCTGACGGCGCAGCCCTGGTGAGGGCAGATCGCGGACAGCCCGGTGAACGTCCCCTGCTGCGGCTGGGTGACGACGACCTGGGCGTCGGCGAAGATCGCGCCGCCGCCGACCGGCACCGCGGACGCCGGGCCGAGGACGGTGCCGGGGGAGCCCTGCGGGGCGTCCCCGCTCTGGGCCTGGCCACCGTTGTCGGTGGTGGTGGAACCGCTGCCGCCACCGCAGGCGGCGACCGCGCCGATCGCGGCCACGCCGGCGCCGGCGATCATCGCGCGGCGACCGAGGGCGGGACCTCCGGCGCGCGGGGCGGGCTCGGGGTCGGTGGAGGACGTCGTGGGGAGGGTCATGGCTCTCCTGGGGGAGGCCGGGCGGGGCCCGGCGGTGTGGTGGTGGCGGCCCGGGGGTTCGGGGACCCGGGCACGTGACGAGCCTCCCATGATGTCCGGTTCGAGGGAGGACGGGTGTGTCGTTCCGCCACACCCGCGCCGTGTCCCGGGCCGCTCTCGCTACCGTGGGTGCATGCCGTACACGATGCGCCAGCCGTCGCTGGGCGTTCCCGTGCCGAGTCTGGAGATCGTCCTGGGCCTGCTCGCCTGGGCGGTCGGCGCGGGTGGCCTCGGGAACGGGTTCGCCACCGTCCTCGTCGCGCTCGGGATCTTCCTGACCGCGTACCTGTGGATCGTGCGCCGGCGCAACGCCGCGATGGCGGTGACCCTGCACCCCGAGCGCAAGCGCCGGATGCAGCGGCTGATCGTGATCGGCGTCGCGGGGGTCGTGCTGCTGCCGTTGCTGCTGTCCCTGGTCGGCTACGGCGAGCTGTCCACCTCCCTGTCCGCCGCGCTCGTCGGGGTGCTGCTGATCCAGGCGTCCACCGTGCTGGAGGAGCGCAGCCTCGTCGCGACCGGCGGCCTGGTCCTGCTCATCGCCGCGTTCGGCGCCTTCCTGGCCCTGACCTACGAGGGGCAGGGGACCGGGTCCGCGGTGCCGGTGACCGGTCTCTGCGCCGGGATCGTGCTGTGGGTCGCGGCCGCGCGCAGGCTCGGGATCCTGGAGGACCTGTCCCGGCGCTTCAACGTGCGGATCCCCGGGATCCGCTGACCCGCGACCGGGCTGGCACACTGGGGGTGCCATGTCCAGCCTCCCGCTCGTCTTCGACGCACCCCGCCGCGGTACTCCGCCCCGCCACCTCGCCGACCTCGACCCGGCCGACCGTGCCGCCGTCGCGCAGGAGCTCGGCGTACCGCGGTTCCGCCTCGACCAGTTGGCCCGCCACTGGTTCGGTCGTCTCACCGACGACCTCGACGCCATGAGCGACCTCGGCGGTGACGTCCGGGAGAAGCTGCGCCCGCTGCTCCCGCCGCTGGTCACGCCGTTGACCGAGAAGGCGTGCGACGGCGGCGCCACCCGCAAGACGCTGTGGCGCGGCCACGACGGCGTGCTCGCCGAGAGTGTCCTGATGCGCTACCCGGACCGGGCGACGGTCTGCATCTCCAGCCAGGCGGGCTGCGGGATGGCGTGCCCGTTCTGCGCCACCGGCCAGGGCGGTCTGCAGCGCAACCTGTCGACCGCCGAGATCGTCGACCAGGTCCGGCGCGCAGCGGCCCAGGCGCGCGACGGCGTGCTGGACGAGCCGACCCGGTTGTCGAACGTCGTGTTCATGGGGATGGGCGAGCCGCTCGCCAACTACAAGCGGGTCGTCGCTGCCGTACGCCGGATCACCGAGCCCGCCCCGGACGGGCTGGGCATCTCCGCCCGCGGGGTCACCGTGTCCACCGTCGGGCTGGTCCCGGCGATCGACCGGCTCCGCGAGGAGGGCATCCCGGTCACCCTGGCGATCTCGCTGCACTGCCCGGACGACGAGCTGCGCGACACCCTCGTCCCGGTCAACAACCGGTGGAAGGTCGCCGAGGTCCTCGACGCGGGCCGCCGCTACGCCACCACGACCGGCCGCCGCGTCTCCATCGAGTACGCGCTGATCCGTGACGTGAACGACCAGCCGTGGCGCGCCGACATGCTGGGGAAGGTCCTGCGGCAGCACATCGGGACCTCAAGGGTGCACGTCAACCTGATCCCGCTGAACCCGACGCCGGGCAGCGAGTGGGACGCCGCGCCCAAGCCCGTCGAGGAGGAGTTCGTGCGCCGGGTCCGGGCGGCCGGCGTCGCCTGCACCGTCCGCGACACCCGCGGCCAGGAGATCGACGCGGCCTGCGGCCAGCTCGCCGCCTCGCACCCGGGCTGACCCGCCCGGCGGCCCCTCGTGCCGCTCGCCGCGTCGCATCCGGGCCGGTCCGCCCGGCGGCCCCCTCGCGCCGCCGGGCAGAGCCGCTCAGAGCCGCTCAGAGCCGGTCGCCGGTCTCCGGGTGGAACAGGTGCAGCCCCTCGGTCGAGGGCGTCAGCGCCACCCGGTCCCCGCGCCGTGCGCCGGTGCGTCCCGCGGTCCGCACGACGACGGCGTCGTCGCGCGAACCGGTCAGCGAGGCCGTCGCCGACAGGTCACCGGCGACCTCGGCGAGGGTGCCGTAGAGGTAGGCGTCCGATCCCAGCTCCTCGACGACGTCGACCCGGGCCGGGATGCCCTCGCCGCCGTCGGGGGAGACCGTCCACTGCTCGGGACGGATGCCGAGGGTCACCTCGGTGAGCCGCTGCGCCCCGATCGTCGACCGGACGTCCTGGGGCAGGGCGATCTCCCGCCCGGCCAGGGTCACCCCGCGCTCGGTCACCCGCGCGGTGAACAGGTTCATCGCCGGCGATCCGATGAACCCGGCGACGAACGCGTTCTGCGGCCGGTCGTACAGGTCGGCCGGGGTGGCGAACTGCTGCAGCTTGCCGTCGGCCAGCAGCGCGACGCGGTCGCCCATCGTCATGGCCTCGACCTGGTCGTGGGTGACGTAGACGGTGGTGACGCCCAGCCGTCGCTGCAGCGCGGCGATCTCGGTGCGGGTCTGCACCCGCATCTTCGCGTCGAGGTTCGACAGCGGCTCGTCCATCAGGAAGACCCGCGGCTCGCGCACGATCGCCCGACCCATCGCGACGCGCTGGCGCTGGCCGCCGGACAGCGCGCGCGGCTTGCGGTCGAGGTAGTCGGTCAGGCCGAGGATCTCGGCGGCCTCCTTGACCTTGACCGCACGCTCGGCCTTGTCGATCCCGGCCATCTTGAGCGGGAACGCCATGTTCTCCCCGACGGTCTTGTTCGGGTAGAGCGCGTAGTTCTGGAACACCATGGCGATGTCGCGGTCGCGCGAGGGCACCCCGACCATGTTCTCGCCGTCGATCCGGATCGAGCCGCCGTCGATCTCCTCGAGGCCCGCGAGCATCCGCAGCGCCGTCGACTTGCCCGATCCGGACGGCCCGACGAGCACGACGAACTCGCCGTCCTCGATCGTCAGGTCCAGCCGGTCGACGGCAGGCTTCGCCCCGGGGGTGTAGATCCGAGATGCCTGGTCGAACACCACGTCAGCCACGGCGGGCTCCCATCCTGTTCACGAACACGATCACTTGACGGCCCCGAAGGACAGGCCCTGGACCAGCTTGTTCTGGGCGATCCAGCCGGCGATGACGACCGGCAGCGCGGCCACGGTCGCCGCGGCGCACAGGCTGGCGAAGTAGAGGCCCTCGGAGGTGATGAACCCGACGAGGTACACGGGCACGGTCGCGGCCCGTGAGGCGGTGAGGTTCACCGCGAAGAAGAACTCGTTCCAGGCGAAGATCATGCAGATCAGCGCCGTGGCGGCCATGCCGGGCGAGATGATCGGCAGCACGACCTCGCGCAGCGAGCGCCACAGCGACGCGCCGTCCATGCTCGCGGCCTCCAGGAGCTCCTTGGGGACCTCCAGGAAGAACGACCGCATCATCCACACCGCGATCGGCAGGTTCATCGCCGTGTAGAGCACGACGAGCGTCCAGATGTTGTCCAGCGCGCCCAGGTAGTTCACGACGACGTAGATCGGCACGATCGCCGCGACGACCGGCAGCATCTTGGTCGAGATGAAGAAGAACAGCACGTCCTGGGTCTTCTTCACGGGCCGCAGCGACAGCGCGAACGCGGCCGGGGTGCCCAGCAGGAGCACCAGGACCGTCGAGGCGACCGTCGCGAACAGCGAGTTGAGCAGGTAGGGCCCGACGCCGCCGCCGAACACCTCGGCGAAGTTGTCGAAGGTGGGGGCGAAGAACACCGTCGGCGGGATCGTGACGGCCTGCGCCTCGGTCTTGAAGGCGGTCATCACCATCCACAGCACCGGGAAGAAGAACCCGAGCCCGACGATCCAGGCCAGGACGCCCAGCAGCGGACCGGCCCCGCGCGGGGCCTTCCGCGGCGTCGTCGCGGGGGTGGAGGTCCGTTCGGTGACTGCGGTCATCACGCCTCCTCGGCGGCGGAGAAGCTGCGGAAGATCAGGCGCAGCGCCAGGGTGGCCACGATGATCGTCGCCACCACGGTGACCACGCCCATCGCGGCGGACTCACCGATGTCGAAGCCCAGGAACGCCCGCTGGTAGATGTAGAACGGCAGGTTCGCCGACGCCGTACCCGGACCGCCCTGGGTCATCATGTAGATCGTGTCGAACGTGTTGACCAGGTAGATCGCGCCGAGCACGACACCCAGCTCGATGAACCGCTGCAGGTGCGGCAGCGTCACCTCGCGGAACACCGCGAACCCGGTCGCCCCGTCCATCCGGGCGGCCTCGAGGACCTCCTGCGGCTGCGAGCCGAGCCCGGCGAGGATCAGCAGCATCATGAACGGCGTCCACTGCCACACCAGCGCGATGATCACCGCGGCCCGCGGGAAGGTGGACACCCAGTCGGTCTGCCCGGCGCCGAACGGCGAGAGCAGGAAGTTCACCAGGCCGTAGGTGGGGTCGAACAGGACCGACTTCCACAGCAGGGCACCGGCGACCGGGGTGATCAGGAACGGCGTGATGATCAGCGTCCGGACGATGCCGCGGCCGAGGAACGCGCGGTTGAGCAGCAGCGCGATCAGCAGCCCGAGGACCATCGCGATGGCCACCGACCCCAGGGTCAGCAGGATCGAGTTCAGCGCGACCCCGCGGAACTGCGAATCGGTGAACACCGTCGCGTAGTTCTCCAGCCCGACGAAGCGCTGGCTGCCGGGGCGCACCAGGTTCCAGGACTGCAGCGAGTACCAGATCGTCACCAGGAACGGCAGCTGCGTGATGATGATCGTGAAGATCAGCGCGGGCAGCAGCGGGGCCCGGCGGATCCAGCCGTCGCGGCGCTGTGCTGCCGGCGAGGTCTGCCGTTCCGGTGCCGCCTGCGGTGGTGCCTCTGTGGTCGTCACCGGTCGCCCCCGCTCTGCTGGTAGGACTCGCCGACGGTCTCGGCGTAGCTCTGGGCCTCGTCGAGGGCCTCGTCGGCGGTCTGCTGTCCGGCGATCGCCGCCGAGATCTGCTGGCTGACCCGGGTCCCCAGGTCCTGGAACTCGGGGATCCCGACGAACTGCAGCCCGGTGTACGGGACGGGGTCGCGGGTCGGCCGGTCCTGGTCGGCGGCGTTGATCGCGGCAATGGTCTGCGGCGCGTAGGCCTTCGACGCCGCGACGTACTCGGGGATCCGGTAGGTCGACTGGCGGGCGCCGGGCGGGACGGAGGCCCAGCCGAGGTCCTCGCCGACCATCTCCTGGTACGGCTTGGACGTCATCCAGGACAGGAACTTCCAGGTCGCGTCGACCTGCTCCGGGCCCTTCTCCGCGGTGGTGCGGGGGATGGCCAGCGCCCACGAGTACAGCCAGCCCGAGGACAGGCCGTCGACGCCGGTCGGCGCCGGCGCATAGCCGACCTTCCCGGCGACGTTGGACTGGGCCGGGTCCTCCAGCAGGCCCGCGGCGACGGTGGCGTCGAACCACATCGCGGTGTTGCCCTGGCTGAACTGGTTGCCGCACTCGGAGAACCCGGAGCCCGCCGCACCGGCCTGGCCGTCGCGACGGAGGAGATCGACGTAGAAGTTGACCGCCTTGCGCACCTCGGGCGAGGTCAGCTGCGCGTTCCAGTCCTGGTCGAACCAGCGACCACCGTAGGAGTTGATCATCGCGTCGACCGGGGCCATGACCTCGCCCCAGCCGGGCTTGCCGCGCAGGCAGATGCCGCCGCGGCCCTGCTGGCGGTCGGTGAGGCGGTCGGCGAACTGCGCCACCTGGTCCCAGGTCGGCTTCGCGGGCATGGTCAGCCCGGCCTGGGCGAAGAGGTCCTTGCGGTACATCAGGAACGCGGACTCGCCGTAGAACGGCACCGAGTACATGTGCCCGTCCGGGCCGGACAGGGCGCCGCGGATGGTCGGGATGAAGTCGTCGCGGTCGTAGCCGGGGGTGGCGTCCATCAGCGGGTCGAGGTCGACCAGCCAGCCGTTGCGGGCCCACTGGGGGGTCTCGTAGTTCGAGATCATCACGGCGTCGAACTCGTCGCCGCCGGTGGCGACCGACGCGGTGATCTTCGCGCGGGCCTCGTTCTCCGACAGGCTGACGAAGCGCACGGTGATGCCGGGGTTCTCGGCCTCGAACCGCGGGCTGAGCTCGATCGCGTCCTCCATCTGGGGGTTCGACACGATCGCGATCGTCACGATCCGCGTACCTTCGGGCAGGCCGAACGTGCCGGCACCGGCGCAGCCGGTGAGGGCGAGGCCGATGACCGCCAGTAGCGCGGTGAGAACGGCGGGACGCGACCTGGTTCTCGGGCGCACGGGCACTCTCCTCGTCGAGGGCTCCGACGGGTGTTCAACGGTGTGATCCGGGACACGTCCGTCCGGTATGACCGGTGCACGGTAAGTGCGGAGCAACCGCTTGCGCAACCGGTTGCCTGTAGCCTGTCGCCAACCCGTGACCCGCGTCGGAGGTGTGTGATCGCGACCATGGCCGAGGTCGCCCGGCTCGCCGGGGTGTCCACCGCGACCGTGTCCCACGTCCTCAACGGCACCCGGCCGGTCCGGGAGGCCACCCGTGAGCAGGTGCTCGCCGCGATGGCGCAGGTGCAGTACACGCCCAACGCCGCGGCCCGCTCGCTCGCCACCTCCCGCACCCGCACGCTCGGGCTCGCCCTGTCGGCGATCTCCAACCCGTACCTGGGCGAGCTGCTGCACGCGGTCGAGGACGAGTCCGCCGCGGCCGGGCACACCCTGCTGCTCGCCGACCCGCACGACGACCCGGGCTACGAGGCGACGGCCGTCACGCAGCTCCGCAGCCGCGTCGACGGCGTGCTGTTCGCCCCCTCGGGCGACTCCACCGCGACCCTGGAGGCGCTCGCCGCGCAGGGCGTGCCGACGGTGCTGGTCGACCGGATGCTCGACGGCGTCCTGGACGAGGTCGGCTCGGAGAACGTGGAGCCCGTCGCAGGGCTGGTGACCCACCTCGCCGAGGCGGGGCACGGCCGGATCGGCTTCGTGATGGGTCTCCCCGGGCTGTCGACGACCGTCGAGCGGCTGGAGGGCTACCGGCTCGGGATGCGCCGGGCCGGTCTCCCGCCAGGGCCGGTGGTGGAGGGGCGCTCGGACAGCGAGCCCGCCCGTGCCGTCGTGCGCGAGCTGCTGGCCTCGCCCGACCGGCCCGCCGCGCTGGTCACGGGCAACAACGCGATGACCATCGGCGCCGTCCAGGCCGCCCACGACCTGGGGCTCACCATCCCCGGGGACCTGGCGCTGGCCGCCTTCGACGACTTCCCGTGGGCGGACGCGTTCAGCCCGCGCCTCACCGTCGTCGCGCAGCCGTTCGCCGACATCGGGCGCGAGGCGGTCCGGCTGCTGCTGCGCCGCATGGCCGAACCCGACGCCGAGCGGCGTTCGCTGCGGCTGCCGACGACCTTCGTGCACCGGGAGTCCTGCGGCTGCCGGCCGTGATCGCCGATCACCCGTGGCCGGCGAGGACCTCCGCGAGGTCGAAGGTCACCGGGCGCTCCAGCTGCTCGTAGGTGCACGAGGCGGGGTCGCGGTCCGGGCGCCACCGCACGAACTGGGTGGTGTGGCGGAACCGCTGGCCCTCCATGTAGTCGTAGCGGACCTCGACCACCCGCTCCGGCCGCAGCGGGACGAAGGACAGGTCCTTGCCGGCGTTCCACCGGCTCGTCTCGGACTTGCGCGGGGTGCGCTCGCCCTCCAGCTGCTTCGCCCAGGCCCACGGGTGGTCGTCGAAGTCGGTGACCAGCGGCTGCAGCTCGGACATGAGCTCGCGTCGGCGCGCCATCGGGAACGCCCCGACGACGCCGACCGACACCAGCACGCCGCGGGCGTCGTGCAGGCCCAGCAGCAGTGACCCGACGGCGTCCGGCCCGGACTTGTGCACCCGGTACCCGGCGACGACGCAGTCCGCGGTCCGCTCGTGCTTGATCTTGGTCATGACGCGCTTGTCGGGCTGGTAGGTCCCGGCCGGGTCCTTGGCGATGAGGCCGTCGAGCCCGGCGCCCTCGAACTTCTCGAACCAGCGGCGTGCGGTCCCGGTGTCGTCGGTGATCGGGGTGAGGTGCACCGGCGGGGCGACGCCGGCGAACGCCTCCTCCAGCAGCGCGCGGCGCTCGGCGAACGGGCGTGCGGTGAGGTCGTCGTCGCCGAGGGCCAGCAGGTCGAAGGCGACGAACGACGCCGGCGTCTCCGTCGAGAGCAGCGTCACCCGGCTGACGGCGGGGTGGATCCGCTGCTGGAGCGCCTCGAAGTCCAGCGCGTTCCCCGAGGCGACGACGATCTCCCCGTCGACGACCGCGCGCGGCGGGAAGTGCTCCCGCACCGCCTCGACGACCTCGGGGAAGTAGCGGGTCATCGGCCGCTCGTTGCGGGAGCCGATCTCGACCTCGTCGCCGTCGCGGAAGACGATCGAGCGGAAGCCGTCCCACTTGGGTTCGTAGAGCCTGCCGTCGGGGATGGACGGGGCGGGCTTGGCCAGCATCGGCTTCACCGGGGGCATCACGGGCAGGTCCACGGCGGGGAGTCTCCTCTCGGGGCGCGGGCGCGGCATCCCGGCTCGCCCGTCCGTGGACAGACCGTTCGCGCGCCCGGAATCCATCGGTCCCGGGCGGCGGGCCCCGGTGCGGTCGTGGTCGGATGACCCTCGTGCCCCGCTTGCCCGACCGCGACGCCCTCGACCGCGCCCGGGACTCCACGATCGACGACGTCCTGCCCGGCCCGGACGACCCGCCGCTGCGGGTGTTGTTCTGCGGCATCAACCCGGGCCTGGTGTCGGCGGCGACCGGGCACCACTTCGCCCGCCCCGGCAACCGCTTCTGGCCGGTCCTGCACTCCTCCGGGTTCACCCCGCGGCTGCTGGCACCCGCGGAGCAGGGCGAGCTCGCGGGGCTCGGTCTCGGCATCACGAACATGGCGCCCCGGGCCACCGCCCGCGCCGACGAGCTGACCGACGACGAGCTCGTCGCCGGTGGGGAACGGCTGCGGGCGCTGGTCGCGGTGCGGGAGCCGGCGTGGCTGGCCGTCGTCGGGATCGGGGCCTACCGGACCGCGTTCGGTCGACGCGGCGCGGTGGTGGGGGAGCAGGCGGAGCGGCTGGGTGCGACCGGGATCTGGGTGCTGCCGAACCCCTCGGGGCTCAACGCGCACTGGTCGCGCGCGGCGATGGTCGCCGAGTTCGCGAGGCTGCGCGCCCGCGCCCAGGAGCCCGGGCCGGGCCAGGTGTCCTGCTAGGACTCCGGGGTCGTCGCGCGCAGGAACAGCCCGAGCGCGAGCCTGACGACGAGGAAGACCGGCAGCCACCACCACGTGCCCGACAGCACCCACACGGCGGACCCGACGGCGAGGCCGCCGCCGATCCCGTACCCGAGCCGGGTCAGCCTGTCCTTGCGGGGCCCGTCGTCCATGGGCGCCGAGCCTAGCGGGAGCCCGCGTCGAGATCGGGCAGATCGGGTGTCGCGGCGCCGTCGCGCTCGTCCCGGGCGGCCCACTCCAGCAGCGGCTCGATGCCGAACACGGCCTCGTCGATGCCGGCGTGCAGGTCGCCCAGCTCGGCGTAGCGCGCCGGGACGGTGGCGATCGTGAAGTCCCGGGGCTCGCAGTCGTCGATCTCGTCCCAGGTCACCGGGGTCGACACCCGCGCGTCGGGGGTGCCGCGCACGGAGTAGGCGCAGGCGATGGTGTGGTCGCGGGCGTTCTGGTTGTAGTCGACGAACACCGTCGACGGGTCGCGGTCCTTGCGCCACCACGACAGGTCGACGCGGTCGCAGCGACGCTCCACCTCGCGGGCGAAGGCGTGCGCGGCGCGGCGGACGTCGGCGAACCCGTGGTCGGGCGGGATGCGCACGTAGACGTGCAGCCCGGAGCCGCCGGAGGTCTTCGGGAAGCCGGTCGCGCCCAGTTCGTCGAGGACCTCGCGGACGACGCCGGCGACGCGGCGGACGTCGGCCCAGGACGCCTGCGGCATCGGGTCCAGGTCGATGCGCCACTCGTCGGGGGACTCGACGTCGGCGGCGCGGGAGTTCCAGGGGTGGAACTCGACGGTGGACATCTGCACCGCCCAGACGACGTCGGCCGGGTGGGTCACGCACAGCTCGTCGGCGGTGCGGTTGTACCGCGGGAAGGTCACGCGGACGGTGCGGACCCAGTCGGGGGCGCCGCGCGGCAGCCGCTTCTGGTGCACCTTCTCCCCGGTGACACCGGTGGGGAAGCGGTGCAGCATGCACGGCCGGTCGCGCAGCGCGCGGACCACGCCGTCGCCGACGGCCGTGTAGTACGCGGCCAGGTCCCGCTTGGTCTCGCCCCGCTCCGGGAAGTAGACGCGGTCGGGGCTGGACAGCCGCACGACCCGGCCGCCGATCGTCAGCTCGACCGGCTCACCCGCGTCGCGCGCCATCCGGCGTCGGCCCGATGCCGCGCCTCAGAGACGACGGCGGCGCTGGTGGAGCGGGTACGCGATCGCGCCGATGAAGCAGACGACGGCGGGCACCGCGGAGAACAGGAACTCGGTCCAGCTCACCGGGTGGCCGATCGTGAACAGCAGCAGCACGACGCCGACCACGGCGGCCGCGATCGGCACGCCCCGGTGGAAGTTCTGGTGCCAGCCCCAGTCGACCGAGGGCTCGTCCGCCGGGTCGATCCCGGACGCGACGGCGATCTCGCGGGTCTTGCTCGTCGTTGCGCTGTGCGCGACTGCCTTGCTGGCCACCGTGTGTCCTCCTGGTCCGGCTCCGTGCGGGGTCATCGTCGCACAGCTCGCGGGGCGAGGATGATGTGCCGTGATGAAGTCACTCGTCGTGTTGGGCAGCACCGGGTCGATCGGTACCCAGGCCCTGGACGTGATCACCCGCGCCGGCGGGTTCACGGTGTCCGGGCTGGCCGCGGGCGGATCGGACGTGGACCTGCTGGTGGCCCAGGTCCGTGCGCACCGCGTCGGGCGGGTCGCGGTCGCGTCCGCCGCGGCGGCGGTGCGGCTGCGGGCGGAACTGCCGGGCGTCGAGGTGCTCGACGGCCCGGACGCCGCGACCGAGCTGGTCACGGCGTGCCGCGCCGACATCGTCCTGAACGGCATCACCGGCTCCCGCGGCCTCGGCCCGACCCTGGCCGCGCTCGCCACCGGCGCCCGGCTCGCGCTGGCGAACAAGGAGTCGCTGGTCGCAGGCGGTCCGCTGGTGTCGGCGGCGGCCGCACCGGGGCAGATCGTGCCGGTCGACTCCGAGCACTCCGCGCTCGCGCAGTGCCTGCGCGGCGGACGGGAGTCCGAGGTCGACCGGCTCGTCCTCACCGCGTCGGGCGGCCCGTTCCGCGGTCGGACCCGCGCGGAGCTGGCGGGCGTCACGGTCGAGCAGGCCCTGAAGCATCCGACCTGGGACATGGGCCCGGTCATCACGATCAACTCGGCGACGCTGGTGAACAAGGGTCTCGAGGTGATCGAGGCGCACCTGCTGTTCGGGGTGCCCTACGACCGCATCGACGTCACCGTGCACCCGCAGTCGATCGTGCACTCGATGGTCACCTTCACCGACGGCTCGACGATCGCGCAGGCGTCGCCGCCGGACATGCGGCTTCCGATCGCGCTGGCGCTGGGCTGGCCGGAGCGCATCGCGGGCGCCTCGGCGCCGTGCCGCTGGGACACCGCGCAGAGCTGGACCTTCGAGCCCCTCGACGACGACGCGTTCCCCGGGGTGCGCCTCGCCCGCGCCGCCGGGACCGCGGGCGGCTGCCTGCCCGCGGTGCTCAACGCCGCCAACGAGGAGCTCGTCGAGGCGTTCGTCGCCGGGACGATCGGCTACACCGGGATCACCGACCTGCTCGGCGAGGTGCTGGAGGCGGCCGACGCCTGGACGGGTGACCCGGCTACCGTGGACGACGTGCTGGCTGCCGAGACCTGGGCCCGGGCCCACGCGCGCGAGAAGGCCCACGAGCGGGAGAAGACGCGGTCGTGACCATCGTGTGGACGGTCGTCGGGATCGCGATCTTCTTCTTCGGGCTACTGCTGTCGATCGCCTGGCACGAGCTCGGGCATTTCGCAACGGCCCGCTGGTTCGGGATCAAGGTCCCGGAGTTCATGGTCGGGTTCGGCCGCACCGTCTGGTCGGTGCGCCGCGGCGAGACCGAGTACGGCATCAAGGCCATCCCGCTGGGCGGCTACGTGCGCATGATCGGGATGCTGCCGCCGGCCAAGGGCGGGACGCTGGGCCGCAGCCGTCGCACCGGCCCGTTCCAGGGGCTGATGGACGACGCCAGGGCGCAGTCGCAGATGGACGTGCTGCCGCAGGACGCGGACCGGCAGTTCTGGACCCGGTCGCCGTGGAAGCGGATCATCGTCATGTTCGCCGGGCCGTTCATGAACCTGATCCTGGCGGTGGTGCTGTTCTCGCTGGTCCTGATGGGGATCGGCGTGCCTGCGGCCACCACCCAGATCGAGTCGCTCGAGAAGTGCGTGCTCCCGGCCGTCGCGGTCCAGAACGGCGTCCCGAAGGAGTGCCCGGCCGGAGCGCCGCTCGCGCCGGCGCTCGCGGCCGGGGTCCAGCCCGACGACCGCATCCTGTCCGTCCGCGGACAGGAGTTCGGCCCGGACGACGGGACCGCCCTGCAGGACGCGATCCGCGCGTCGTCGGGACCCACGCAGATCGTCGTCGAGCGGGCAGGCCGGCAGATCCCGCTGACCGTCGACGTCATCCCGAACGTCCTCCCGGCCCGGGACTCGGCCGACCCGTACGCCACGGTGACGGCGGGCTATCTCGGTGTCGCCCTCGACACGAAGTACATGCAGCTCGGCCCGGGCGACGTGGCCGCGCAGATCGGCAACGGCGTCGTCCGCACGGCGGAGGCGATCACCCAGATCCCCGCCCGCATCCCGGCGCTGTTCGGGGCCGCGTTCCTCGGCGAGGAGCGGAGCCAGGACAGTCCGATGGGTGTCGTCGGCGTCTCGCGGATCGGCGGTGAGATCCTCGCCCAGCAGGACGTCCCGTGGCAGGCCGACGTCAGCCGGTTCCTGATGATGCTCGCCGCGGTGAACCTGTCGCTGTTCCTGCTGAACCTGCTCCCCGTCCCGCCGCTGGACGGCGGCCAGATCGTCCCGGCGATCTGGGAGTCGATCAAGCGGAACACCGCGAAGCTGCTCGGACGCCCCGACCCCGGGCCGGTCGACGCGGCGAAGCTGCTCCCGGTCGCCTACGTGTTCGTGATCGTCTTCCTGGGGTTCTCGGTCATGGTCGCGATCGCCGACATCGTCAACCCGGTGCGGCTGTTCGGGTGAGCGCAGCACCCGAGGGCGCCCGCCCGCTGGCGGTCTTCGACATCGACGGCGTCCTCGCCGACGTCTCGCACCGGCTGCACTATCTCGACGTGCACCGGTGGGAGACGTTCTTCGCCGCCGCGCACGCCGACCCGCTGCTCGACGAGGGCGCCGAGCGGCTGCGCGCGGCCCAGGCCGAGTACGACGTCGTCTACCTGACCGGCCGCCCCGAGCGGAACCGCAGGTTGACCGAGACCTGGCTGGAGCGCGTCGGCCTGCCGACCGGGCCGCTGTTCATGCGCCCCGACGACGACCACCGCCCCGCCCGCTACGTCAAGCGCGAGGTCCTGCGGCTGCTCGCCCGCGAGCGGGAGATCGCGATGATCCTCGACGACGACCCCGCCGTCGTCCGGATGCTGGCCGACGACGGCTGGCCGGTCGAGCTGGCGACCTGGCTGCCGCACAGCTCGACGCTGCAGGATGCGCAGGAGAAGCACGGCCGCACGTGAGTGCCCCTCCTCACCGGGTACGGCGGACCGTGCCACACGGTGGGATAGTGGAGGTCGTGAGCGTCTCCCTGGGTATGCCGTCCGCGCCCGCGCCGACCCTGGCCCCGCGCCGGAGGACCCGGCAGCTCCAGGTCGGCCCGGTCGGTGTCGGATCCGACCACCCGATCTCCGTCCAGTCCATGACGACCACCCTGACCTCCGACGTCAACGCGACCCTCCAGCAGATCGCCGAGCTGACCGCGGCCGGCTGCGACATCGTGCGCGTCGCCTGCCCGTCGGCCGACGACGCGGAGGCCCTGCCCGCGATCGCGCAGAAGTCGCAGATCCCGGTGATCGCCGACATCCACTTCCAGCCCAAGTACGTGTTCGCCGCGATCGAGGCCGGCTGCGCCGCGGTGCGGGTGAACCCGGGCAACATCCGCAAGTTCGACGACCAGGTCAAGGAGATCGCCCACGCCGCGAAGGACCACGGCACGCCGATCCGGATCGGGGTCAACGCGGGCTCGCTCGACAAGCGACTGCTGGAGAAGTACGGCAAGGCGACGCCCGAGGCGCTCGCCGAGTCGGCCTTGTGGGAGGCGGGCCTGTTCGCCGAGCACGACTTCCACGACATCAAGATCTCGGTCAAGCACAACGACCCGGTCGTGATGGTGCGGGCCTACGAGCTGCTCGCCGAGCAGTGCGACTACCCGCTGCACCTGGGCGTCACCGAGGCCGGGCCCGCGTTCCAGGGCACGATCAAGTCGGCCGTCGCGTTCGGGGCGCTGCTGCGCCAGGGCATCGGCGACACCATCCGGGTGTCGCTGTCCGCGCCGCCGGTCGAGGAGATCAAGGTCGGCCAGCAGATCCTGGAGTCGCTGAACCTGCGCCCGCGCAAGCTGGAGATCGTGTCCTGCCCGTCCTGCGGGCGGGCCCAGGTCGACGTCTACACCCTCGCCGACGAGGTCACCGCCGGACTGACCGGCATGGAGGTCCCGCTGCGCGTGGCCGTCATGGGCTGCGTCGTCAACGGCCCGGGTGAGGCCCGCGAGGCCGACCTCGGCGTCGCCTCCGGCAACGGCAAGGGGCAGATCTTCGTCAAGGGCGAGGTCATCAAGACCGTCCCCGAGCACAAGATCGTGGAGACGCTGATCGAGGAGGCCATGCGGCTCGCCGAGGAGATGGGCGAGAGCGCGGAGGGCGTGACGGGTGAACCCCAGGTGACCGTCGGCTGAGCGAGTACCGGTACCGGACGGGCCTCGACGTGGCATCATGAACCCGTGCTGAGGGTGGCCGGGGCACGGCTTCTCGACGATCGTCACCGCTCCGGGGTGCACGACGTGCTCGACGCCGACCCCGTCGCCGCGTGCATGGTCGCCTCCCGCATCGAGGCGGTCGGCCTCGACCCGTGGCGGCTGGGCGGTGAGCTGTGGTCCCACGGGGCCCCGGCGGACGGTCTGTGCTTCTCCGGGGCGAACCTGGTGCCGCTGCGCGGTGACCGGGCGGCGCTGCGTGCCTTCGCCGACCGCGCGCGCCGGGCCGGGCGGCTGTGCTCGTCGCTGGTGGGGCGGGCCGAGCTCGTCCTGCCGCTGTGGGAGGAGCTCGCACCGGGCTGGGGCCCGGCCCGCGAGATCCGGCCCGACCAGCCCCTGATGACCCTCGAACGGCCGCCGATGGTCGCGCCCGACAGCCGGGTGCGTCCGGTCCGCATCTCCGAGCTGGACCGGTACCTGCCGGCCGCCATCGCGATGTTCACCGAGGAGGTCGGCGTCGACCCCCGCGAGGGCGACGGCGGGGCGGGCTACCGGGCCCGGGTCGCCGAGCTGATCACCTCCGGGCGGGCGTTCGCCCGGTTCCACGACGGCGAGGTCGTGTTCAAGGCCGAGATCGGTGCCCTGTCGCGGACCGTCGGCCAGATCCAGGGGGTCTGGGTGAACCCGGCCTGGCGGGGGCACGGGCTCGGTACGGCCGGGACGTCGGCGGTCGCGGTCGCGCTCGCCGGAATGGGCCGGCGCGCCAGCCTGTACGTCAACGCCTTCAACGCCCCGGCCAGGGCCGCGTACCAGCGGGTCGGGTTCGTGCAGGTCGCGCGGTTCGCGACCGTCCTGTTCTAGACCCGGTCGGGTACCCCGACTTGACCGTGCCGTAGCGGCACGGTGTCGACTCGGTGCCTGCCGCGGGCATCCGCCCCGGCGCCACCGCACCGGGGAGGCCCCGTCGTGTCCCGTTCCCGCTCCGCAGCACCCGTCACGGCGGGGAGCCCGTCGCGTCCCGGGTGGGGGGAGATCGTCGTCGGGCTGGTCGTGCTGGCCGCGGTGGCCTACGGAGGTGGGCCGCTGGTGCTGCGGACCCTCGACCTGGGGCCGCTCGCGGGAGGCCTGTTCCTCGCGGCCCTGTCGGGGATCGCGGGCATCGCCGGTTTCGCCGCGGCCGTCGCCGTCCGGCGTCGCCCGCTGCCCGAGTTCGGCGTGCGGGCGACGACCGTGCGCTGGCTGGTGATCGGCGCGGCCGGGGCGATCCTGGCGTTCGTCGTCAGCAGGCTGCTGGCGATCGGAATGGTCCTGGTCGGGATCGAGCCGGAGAACATCCAGGGCGCCTACGCCGACGCGGGCACTGGCGGGGCGTGGTCGGTGGCGTTGTCGCTGCTGTTCCTCGCGGTGCTGACCCCGCTGGGGGAGGAACTGCTGTTCCGCGGGGTGGTCACCTCGGGGCTGCTGCGCTACGGGGCGGTCGTCGGTGTGGTGGGCAGCGCCCTGGTGTTCGCGCTGGCGCACGGGCTGAACGCGGTGTTCGTGACCGCGCTCGTCGTCGGTCTGGTCGCGGGGGAGCTGCGGCGGCGCAGCGGCTCGGTGTGGCCCGGGGTGGTCACGCACGTGGTGCACAACGCGATCGCCCAGGTCGTTGCGTTGGCGTTCGCCGGGGTGCTGTGAACGACGGATCCGTACCAGGCCCCTGACGGCGCCGATGCGTGCACGACGAGGACATCTCTCTCCGGGAGCTGGGCTCCCACCGGGTGGGGTGCTCGCCGAGCTCGCCTTCTGCGAACGGGCCGGCGCCCGGACACCCGGGCCTCACACCGGGGGCGGCATACTCGGTGATCGTGATCGCCACCCTGCGGAAGCGCCCCCTGGTCCTGGCCGCCGCGATCGTCGTGCTCGTCGCGGTGGGTGTCGTGGTGGCGCTGCTGCGCCCCTGGGGTGGCGCCGGGACGACCGCCGAGCGGTACGTGACCGCGTGGGCCGCCGGTGACGCGCCGGGTGCCGCCGTCTACACCACGGACGCGGAGACGGCGGGCGCCTACCTGCAGAAGGCCCGCGACGACCTCGCGCCGACCGGAATGACCGCGCGGATCACCGGCACCCGCACCGATGGCGACCGCGCCACGTCGACCGTTGAGGTCGCCTGGGACCTGGGGCAGGGCCGGGCCTGGAACTACACGCTCGACCTGCCGCTCGTCGCCGCCGACGACACCCCGGGCAACGACACCGGATGGGCGGTCGACTGGTCGCCCGCCGCGTTCGCGCCGGGGCTCACCGACGGCCAGCGGCCGGTGACCCGCACCGTCACCGCGGCGCCGGCGCCCGTGCTCGACGCCGGTGGGGCCACCCTGCTCGCACCCACCCCGGTCGTCACCGTCACCCTGGACAAAGCGCAGGTCGAGCAGGCCGCGAGCGGTCTCGGCTCCGCGCTGGGGTCGATCGACCCCGCCATCACCGCGTCGAGTATCAGGGCGGGCGCGAACGCCGTGCCGGACGGGCAGGCCTACACCGTCGTCGTGCTGCGGGAGCCCGACTACCAGCGGGTCCGGGACCGCATCTACGACCTGCCCGGCGTCCGGTTCGTGTCCTCGACCCGGCTGCTGCCGCCCGACCAGGGCTTCGCGGGCCAGCTGATGCAGGGCGCCCGCGCGGACATCGAGAAGGCCGCGGGCGGCACCCCCGGCTGGTCGGTCGACGTCGTCGGCCCGCGCGGCGAGACCGTCCGCTCGGTCGCCGGGCAGCCGGCCGGGCCCGGGAGGCCGGTCACCCTGGAGCTGGACCGCACCGTGCAGAACGCGGCGCAGGACGCCGTCGACGCCGACTCCCGGCAGGCGATGATCGTCGCGATCCGGCCGTCCACCGGGGCGGTGCTCGCCGTCGCGCAGAACGCCGCCGCCGACCGTGACGGCGCACTGGCCCTGACCGGCCGCTACCCGCCCGGCTCCACGTTCAAGATCGTCACCGCGTACGGGGCGATGCCCGCGGAGAACCTCACCCCGCAGTCCCCGGTCGAGTGCCCCGGCACCACCGTGATCGACGGGCGCACCATCCCCAACGAGAACTCCTTCGTCCTCGGCACCGTGCCGCTGACCGAGGCGTTCGCCCAGTCCTGCAACACCACGTTCTCCCGGCTGGCGCTCGGGCTGCCCGCCGACGGGCTGCCGACCGCGGGGAAGGCGCTCGGCTTCGGCGCGGACTGGAAGATCCCCGGGATGACGACGATCACCGGCACCGTCTCGCCAGCCACCGACGACCTGCAGCGGGCCAGCGACGGCTTCGGCCAGGGCGACGTCCTCGCCTCCCCGTTCGGCATGGCGATGGTGTCGGCGACGGTCGCGCACGGTGCGCCCGTCACCCCGTCGCTGATCCGCGGCGCGACGACCGAGGCCGCCGTCGCGCCGGGCACCCCGGACCGCGCGGTGCTCGACCAGTTGCGGCCGATGATGCGCGCCGTCGTCACCTCCGGGACGGCGCGGGCCGCCGCCGGGCAGGGCGAGGTGTTCGGCAAGACCGGCACCGCCGAGTACGCGGGCCCCGACGGCAGCAACCGGTCGCACGGCTGGTTCACCGGCTACCGTGGTGACCTGGCCTTCGCCACCCTCATCGTCGACGGCGGGTCCTCGGGTCCCGCGGTGCAGATGACGGCGCGGTTCCTGTCGGGCGTCCCGCGCTGAGCGACCCGGGAGGGACCGGCCGGGCGGCGACGGGCCGGCACCGCGTGGGGCGTCCTACCCTGGTCGTCGTGCACCCCAGCCGGATCCCCGCCCTGGCGTTCGTGGCCGACCTCGTCGCCGTCGTGGTGTTCGCCGCCGTCGGGAGGATGAGCCACGCCGAGGCCGACAGCGTGCTCGGCCTGCTCGGCACCGCGCTGCCGTTCGCGCTGGGTGCCGCGGCGGCCTGGGCGACGCCGTGGGTGCGGTCGGCGCCGGCGTCGCTGCGTGCCGGGGTGGTCGTGCTCGCCGGGGCCGTGGTCGTCGGACTCCTGCTCCGCCTGGGGTTCCTGGGGCGGCTCCCGCTGTCGTTCGCCGTCGTCGCGACGATCTCGCTCGCGGTGCTGCTGCTGGGCTGGCGGGGGATCTCCGCGGCCGTCGCGCGGCTGGGGGCCCCGCGCACCCCGACCCGCTGACCGAGCCGGACGTACGATGGGGTCATGTCGACCCGCACGCTGCTCGTCCCCGGTACACCGACCCCGAGTCGCGAGGTGCCGGCGCACATCCCGCGTCCGGAGTACGTCGGCAAGCCGGCCCCGGCGCGCAGCCGTCGCGGCGACGTCCAGACGCCCGAGACGATCGAGCTGATGCGGCACGCCGGGAAGATCGCGGCCCGGGCGCTGCAGCTCGCCGGCGAGACCGTCCGCCCGGGCATCACCACCGACGAGATCGACCGCGTGGTCCACGAGTTCCTCGTCGACCACGACGCGTACCCCTCGACGCTGGGCTACCGCGGCTTCCCCAAGTCCTGCTGCACCAGCCTCAACGAGGTCATCTGCCACGGCATCCCGGACACGACCGTGATCAACGACGGCGACGTGCTCAACGTCGACGTCACGGCGTTCGTCGGCGGGGTGCACGGCGACACCAACGCGACCTTCCTGGCCGGTGACGTGTCGGAGGAGGCACGGCTGCTCGTCGAGCGCACCCGCGAGGCCACGATGCGCGCCATCAAGGCCGTCCGTCCCGGGCGCGAGCTGAACGTCGTCGGCCGGGTCATCGAGTCCTACGCCAAGCGCTTCGGCTACGGCGTCGTCCGCGACTTCACCGGCCACGGCATCGCCCACGAGTTCCACTCCGGGCTGGTCGTGCTGCACTACGACCAGCCCGACGTGCACACCGTCCTCGAGCCCGGGATGACCTTCACCATCGAGCCGATGATCACCCTCGGCGGGATCGACTACGACACCTGGGACGACGACTGGACCGTCGTCACCAAGGACAAGTCGTGGGTCGCGCAGTTCGAGCACACCATCGTCGTGACCGACGACGGCGCGGAGATCCTGACCCTGCCCTGAGCCCGTCGCCCCGGCCTGCGCGGCCGGGGCACCCGGGTCAGGCCGCGGTGCGCCCGCGCAGCAGGGCCAGCGCCTCGTCGGCGTGCTTGTTCATGTCGGTCTCGGAGCCGATCTCGGCGAGGATCCGGCGGTCCGGCCCGATCACGAACGTCCTGCGGCGGGTGTGGAAGTTCCCCGGGAGCCAGGCCCGGTAGGCGCCGAAGGACTTCGCGACGGTGTGGTCGGCGTCGGACAGGAGCGGGAAGCCGAAGCCGTTCGCGGCCGCGAACATGTTCTGCTTGTCCGGCCGGTCCGAGGAGATCCCGACCGGCTGCGCGCCGACCTCGGCGAACTCGGCCGCGAGGTCGCGGAAGTGGCAGGCCTCGGCGGTGCAGCCACCGGTCATCGCGGCCGGGTAGAAGAACAGGACGACGGGCCCGGCGGCCAGCAGGTCGGAGAGCCTGCGCGGTGCGCCGGCCTCGTCGGGCAGCTCGAAGTCGGTGGCGGTGTCGCCGACGGCCATGGTGTCTCCTCGGGTCGGGGGTGCGGGGTGGGTCAGGAACGTGGGGGCAGCGGGAGGAACCCGCTGGTGCGGCGGACGTAGTCGGCGTAGCCGGGGCGCCGGCCGGCGATGTCGCGTTCCAGCAGCGCCGCGCCGGTGCCCTTCACCAGGTTCGCGGTGATCACGGCGACCCCGACCAGGCCGATCAGACCCGCCGGGTGGTGCAGCGCGAGGATGCCCAGACCCCACCGACGCAGGCGTCGCCGAAGTAGTTGGGGTGGCGGGTGTACCGCCACAGGCCGCGGTCCATCACCTCGCCGCGGTTCGCGGGATCGGCGGTGAACCGGGCCAGCTGGGCGTCGCCGACGGACTCGAAGGCGAACCCGACCGCCCAGACGAGCACACCGAGCACGGTGACGGCGACCAGCCATCCCGTCGCCGCGCTGCCGTACTGGGCGAGCTGCACGGGCAGCGACACGACCCACATCACCGCACCCTGGGTGAGGTAGACGCGACGGCCGATCGCACCGCGCTCGCGCAGCTCCACGTACCGCCGGTCCTCCGGCTTCCCGTGGTTGCGCCGCGCGATGTGCCGCGCCAGCCGCCCGCCCCACACCGCGACGAGCACGACGACCAGGGCGCGCCGCCAGCCGTCGCCGGTCGGGTCGAGGGCGGTCGCGGTCACCGCGGTGACCAGCGCGACCCACACGAACCCGAGGCCCCAGACGACGTCGACGCCGTCGTGTCTGCCGCGCCGTACCCCGATCGCGTAGGCGAGGGCCATGAGCACGGCCACGGCGACGGCGGTGACGCCGAGGTTGACGGCCCACGCGGCCCAGGGGAACGGGTTCACGCGATCATGCTGTCGCGGCCGGCGACGGCGCGCCCGCCGGGGCGTTCCCGACGGCCGGGTCGAGCCCCAGGATCCCGGTGCGGCTGCGCGGCAGACCGGAGGTGCCGTCGGCGCCGGGGCGCACGGTCAGGATCTGGTGCACACCCATCCGGTTCTCCTCGAACGCCAGCGCCGCGCCGGCCAGGTACAGCAGCCAGATCCGCCACTGCTCCGCACCGATCATCCGGACCGCGGTCTCGCGGTGGGCCTGCAGCGTCTCCAGCCACGGCCGGACCGTCCACACGTAGTGCTCGCGCAGCGAGTGCACGTCCACCACCTCGTGCCCGGCCTGCTCCAGGAACCCGAGGGTCTCCCCGAGCGGGCGCATGTACATGTCCGGCGCGACGTAGGCCTCCATGAACGCGCCGCCGCCGGGTGCGGTGTTCGCCCCGACCGAGCCGCGCGACATCTGCTGCAGCAGCAGGCGTCCGTGCGGTCGCAGCATGCGGTGCAGCTGCGCGGCGTAGACGCCGTAGTTCTCCTGGCCGACGTGCTCGCCCATCTCGATCGAGGCGACCGCGTCGAAGGGCTGGTCGGATATCTCGCGGTAGTCCTGCAGCCTGATCTCCACCCGCTCGGACAGCCCCGCCCGGCGGACGCGCTCGACGCCGTAGTCGCGCTGCTGCGCCGACAGCGTCACCCCGGTGGCGTGCACGCCGTAGTGCTCCGCGGCGTGCACGAGCAGCGACGCCCAGCCGCAGCCGACGTCGAGCAGCCGCATCCCCGGCGCCAGGCCGAGCTTGCGGCAGATCAGGTCCAGCTTGTCGCGCTGGGCGTCGACGAGGGTGTAGTCGGGCCCCTCGTCGCGGGTCCAGTAGCCGCACGAGTACGCCATCTGCGGGTCGAGCAGGAAGGCGTAGAACTCGTTCGACAGGTCGTAGTGGTGGCTGATCGCGTCGCGGTCGCGGCGGCGGCTGTGCCGCCGACCACCCAGACGGGCCTCCGACGACGGCGGCCGCGGCGGCGGGCCGACGGCGCCGAGCCGGGCCGCGGTGCCCAGCGCCCCCAGCTTCTGACGCAGGCCGAGCCGCACAGCACCGGTGCCCGGCCGGGCGAGCGCCCAGAACCGGGACAGCCCGTCGGCGATGTCGCCGTCGAAGGACAGGTCTCCGGAGACGAACGCCCTGGCCAGGCCGAGCTCGCCCGGCGCCCACAGCAGCCGGCGCAGGGCCCGGCGCCGGTGGACGATCACCGTCGGCGGGGTCGGGTCGTCGGGGGTGCCGGTCCGCCCGGCCTCGCTGCCGTCCCAGGCACGCAGCCGCACCGGGAGCGGGGCGCGCAGGACGTCCTCCAGGAGCGAGGCGAGGCGCTCCGCGGGGGTGGTGGTCATGGGGCCTCGATTCAGCTCGATTCAGAAGGACGGGCGGCGCTGCAGCGAGAACTGGAAGACGTCGAGGTAGCCGACGCGGAAGCCCGCCTCGCAGTAGCCGAGATAGAACTCCCACATCCGGCGGAACGTCTCGTCGAAGCCGAGCGCCTCGACCTCGTCCCACCGCTCGAGGAAGCGCGTGCGCCAGTGGCCCAGGGTGCGGGCGTAGTCGAAGCCGAGGCTGCGCCGCTCGGCGACGTGCAGGCCGCCGGTGTGGTCGGCGAGGTTCTGCTCGATCGCCTCGACTGACGGGATGATCCCGCCCGGGAAGACGTACTTGTGGATCCAGGTGTAGTCGTCGCGGGCGACCATCATCCGGTCGTGCGGCATGGTGATCGACTGCAGGCCGACCCGCCCGCCCGGCTTGAGCAGCCGGTCCAGCGCGGCGAAGTACGTCGGCCAGTACTCGACGCCGACGGCCTCGATCATCTCGACCGACACGACGGCGTCGTAGGAGCCCTGGGCCTCGCGGTAGTCGCGCAGCAGCACCTGCACCCGGTCGGCCACGCCCGCCTCGGCGAGCCGCGCCTCGGCGAGGGTCTTCTGCTCCTGCGAGATCGTCAGGGTGGTGACCCGGGCGCCGCGCTGCGCGGCCCGCGTCGCGAGCCCGCCCCAGCCCGTTCCGATCTCCAGCACGTGCATCCCGGCCTCGACGCCCGCCATGTCCAGGATGCCGTCGATCTTGCGTTCCTGGGCCAGGACGAGGTCGTCGGAGCCGTCGGCGAACCAGCCCGCGGAGTAGGACATGGTGTCGTCGAGGAACAGCGAGAACAGCTCGTTGGACAGGTCGTAGTGGCGGTGGATGTTCTCCCGCGACCCCTCCACCGAGTTGACCTCGGCGGTGGGCCGGCGGGCCTCGGCGAACCGGCGGCCCAGCCGCTGGAGCGCCGGCGGGATCAGCGTCGACAGCCGGGACGCGAACGGGGTCAGCAGACCGGGCAGGTCGGTGGTCGTCCAGTCGCCCACCATGTAGGACTCGCCGAACCCGATCTTCGAGTCGGCGCCGAGCCGGTGGAAGAACGCCGACGGCCGCTCGATCCGCATCACCGGCGAGTCCGGGCCGCCCGACCCGATGCGCTCCCCACCGGGGAACACCACCCGGACCGGCAGCGACCGGACGGCGTTGCGGAACAGCGACTCCGCGATCCTGGCCTTGACCGGGGCCACCGGCGGCGTCGCCAGCCCGGGCCACACTCCCTCGTTGGGGCGGGGGACGGCGTGGGTGCGGGGCCGGACGCCGCGCGCCCCGCCGGTCACCGGCACGGCGATCCCGTCGTGCTGCATCGTCATCGCGAGAGCCCTTCCTGAGGCAGATCCTGTACGGGGTGTTCGTCGGGCAGGCCCGCGCGGTTCTGTGGTGGACGGGCCGGTTTCGGCACGACCGGGAGCCGGGTCCACAGCGCGATGCCGTGCCGCCGGATCAGCGCCGCGGTCCGCTGGGTGACCAGCGGGCGCCGCAGCACCGTGCGCGCCACCTGCCGGGTGGTCGCGGGCCGGCGGGTCCCGGCCAGGGTGGCGACGAACGCGGGCGCGCCGTCCTGGTGCAGCGTGATCGCGATGCCTAGCCGGTCGCCGGGTTCGGGCAGGCGCATCGCGTAGTGGCCGTCGACGGTGAGGAACGGCGAGACGTAGAACTCCTTGTCCACGCTCGCCCGCCCCGACGGGTCGGGGTGCAGCAGGTAGCAGTGCCGTTCGCCGTAGGTGTTGTGCACCTCCGCGATCACGCAGGCGAGCGTGCCGTCGGCGCGGTGGCACCAGAACACCGAGATCGGGTTGAACACGTAGCCGAGCACCCGGGCGTGGGCGAGCATCAGGACCCGGCCCCCGGCCAGGTCGATGCCGTGCGCGGCCAGGTAGGTGTCGACGTTCTCCCGGATCCCGCGCCCGGGGTCGCCGAGGTGGTCGCGGGACTCGAAGCGGGCGAACGGGCGGAGCCAGAACGGCAGCCGCGGCAGCGCGTCGAGGTCGACGAGCCAGTAGTAGATCGGGTGCGAGAACGACGACTCCAGGTCGCGCCGGCGGGCGTGCCGCACCTCGGCGTCGTACAGCGCCGGGGTGCTCACCAGCTCACCCCGAGCGCGCGGGCGGCGCGTACCCCCGAGGCGCAGCCGTCCTCGTGGAAGCCCCAGCCGTGGTAGGCGCCGGCGAAGGCGGTGACCGGGGTGTTCAGCTCCGGCAGGCGGCGCTGCGCGGCCACCGAGTCCGGCGTGTACACGGGGTGCTCGTAGGTCATCCGTGCGACGACGGCGTCCGGCGCGATCCGCCCGGTGCCGTTCAGCGTGACCACCCAGTCGTCGGGGTCGGTGAGGCGCATCAGCCGGTTCATGTCGTAGCTGACCAGCACCGGAGCCTGGGCGGAGTCGGCGCAGGCGGGCTTGAGGTAGTTCCACGACGCCCGGGCGCCGCCGCGGCGCGGCAGCAGCGAGGTGTCGTGGTGCAGCCAGGTCTCGTTGCGGGAGTAGGTGAACGCCCCCAGCACGGCCCGCTCGTCGGCGGTGGCGTCGTCGCCCAGGACCGCCAGCGCCTGGTCGGGGTGGGTGGCGAGCACGACGTGGTCGAACGCGGCGACGGCGTCGGAGTCGTCGCGGACCTCGACGCCCGCGGACGAGCGCAGGACCGAGCGGACCGGTGTGGCGGTGCGCACGGCCGGGAGCTGCTTGACGACGCGCTCGACGTAGGAGCGGGACCCGCCGGTGACCGTCCGCCACTGCGGCGAGCCGCCGATCCCGAGCATGCCGTGGTGGTCGAGGAAGGTGAACAGGTAGCGCGCCGGGTAGTCCAGCGACAGCGCCGCGCCCGCCGACCACACGCAGGACACCACCGGGATCATGAAGTGCTGGACGAAGTAGCGGGAGTAGCCACCGATCGCGAGGAACGCCCCGAGCGTCACGTCGCCGGCGGAGGACTCGGCCAGGACCCGGCGGGTGTGGCGGTGGAACCGCACGACCTCACCGAGCATCCGCAGGTAGGCCGGCCGGGCCAGGTTCGACGCCTGGGGGAACAGGCCACCCAGCTTGCGGGCACCGGCGTACTCCAGCCCGCAGCCGTCGCAGCGCACCGACATGGACATGTCGGAGTCCTGGGTGGCCACGCCCAGCTCGCCGAACAGCCGCAGCAGGTTCGGGTAGGTGCGGTCGTTGTGGACGATGAAACCCGAGTCCACGTGGGTCGTCCCCCCGTCCGACGACGCCAGCTCGTGGGTGTGGGCGTGCCCGCCGGGGCGGTCGTCGGCCTCGTACAGCGTCACGTCGTGGCTGCGGGACAGCAGGTGGGCGGCCGTCAGACCGGACACCCCGCTGCCCACCACGGCAACGGTCGGACGCGCCTGCACTGCACTCACCTGTGGACTCCTTCGAGCGCGACCCGCAGCCCGGCCGGGGCGGGTTCCGCCATGGCGTTCGAGATGACCGGGTCCCGGGGTTCGGCCCCGAGCTCGCCGAGTGCGAAACGTCGCACCAGGGAGGTCCAGTCACCGGCGCGGCGGAGCATGGGGTGGCCGTCGCCGAGGACGTCGAAGCGGGCGACCCGGTCGGTCACCGACCGGGCGTGCAGGGCGTAGGCGTAGGACGCGGCGGGGTCGGTCATCCGGTCCCGGTCGCCGTGCGCGATCAGCACCGCGCGCCCGGCGAGCTGCTCGACCGGGTCGGATCCCTCCAGCCAGGGGGCGAGCCCGCACACCGCGACGACACCGGGCGCGCCCGCCGCCCGCAGCACCGCACGGCCACCCATCGAGTGCCCGACGAGCACGATCGGACGCCCCGGGTAGCGGCGGGCGAGCTCGTGGACGGCCCACTCGGCGTCGCGGTAGGCGTCCATGGCCGGGCCGTTCCAGCCCCGCACCCGGTAGCGCAGCAGGTGCACCGCGACGCCCGAGCCCAGCTCGGTCCGGTGGCCGCGCCCGCCGCGCTCCAGGGAGTGCGCGAACGGCAGCATGCGCAGCAGCGCCAGCCCGCGCCGGGCGGGGGCGGTGGAGTGCGACTTCCCACCGTGGGCGACGAGCACCACACCGGCGGGGTCGGGGTGGCGGTCGCCGGCGTTCTCCAGCCACGGACTCGGATCGGGCACGGGGCGCCTCGCAGGGGACGGGGTGCGCGGGGCACCGGGACGGTCTCGGCGCGTGTTCGTCCGGAGGCCCGGTGGTGGCCGGTCGGTGGGACCGTCCTCACATCGGGTCGGCCCGGACACGGCCCGCGGCCGGTGCGTACCCGTCGACCCTAGATCGGGCCCGGGTACCTTGCTCGTCGAGACATCTCGGCGCGCGGGGCCACTCGAACGAGTGAGGTGCACATCACCCCCGGTGGTCAGGGCGTGGGTGGGTAGGACCACGGACGCACCCGGCCGCGGGAGGCGCGAAGATGTGCGTGCGCCCGGGAGCCGGGCGCCGCGGACGGGCGGGGAGAGGACGACGAGGATGGGCGTGCCACCGGAGCTGACGGTGTGGCAGAAGGTCGTGGCGACGGTGCGACGCCGGCGTCGCGGGTCGGGCTTCTGGTTCGGCCTCGCGATCGCGGTGATCTGGCCGTTCGTCGTCTTCGGGACCCGGCTGGGCTGGCGCGGTGCGGAGCACCTGCCGCGCACCGGCGGCGCCCTGCTGGTCGGCAACCACGTCTCGTTCTCCGACCCGATCTTCGACATCGCCTTCGGCACCGCGCACGGCCGGATCCCGCGGTTCCTGGCCAAGGGCGAGCTGTGGTCGGTGCCGGTGGTCAAGTGGGTGCTCGGCCACGGCGGGCACATTCCGGTGTACCGGTCGTCGAAGCGGGCGTCGGAGTCGTTCACCGGCTCGATCGACGCCCTGGAGCGCGGGGAGATCGTCGCGATCTACCCGGAGGGCACGTACACCCGTGACCCCGAGCACTGGCCGATGAAGCCGAAGAACGGCGTCGCCCGGATCGCGCTGCGCTCCGGCGTCCCGGTGATCCCGATGGCGAACTGGGGCACCCAGGACTTCCTGCCCGCCGACGGGAAGCCGGCGCCGTTCCCGCGCAAGCGCGTCACGGTCGCGCTCGGCCCGCCGGTGGACCTCTCGGAGTTCGTCGGGAAGCCGCTGACGAAGACCACCCTCGACGCGGCCACCGCGAAGATCATGGACGCGGTGACCGGGCTGCTGGAGGAGCTGCGCGGGGAGACCCGCCCGGCGACGCCCTACGACCCGGAGGCTCGGCCGCGTCCGGAATCACCGGGCGAGCCGGCGGACCCGACGCAGCGGGCGGCGTCCTGACCCTGCCCCGCGGGTGGCATCTCGTTGGTAGCCTGATGGCATGAAGGCCTCCATCGACAATGCCGGGCGCCTGGTGATCCCGAAGCAGCTGCGGGACCGCCTCGGCCTGGTCCCGGGCGAGGTGGACGTCGAGGCCGACGGTGCGGACCTGAGGGTCCGTCCGGTCGCGCAGGACACCCTGGCGGAGGAGGACGGCTGGCTCCTGGTCCCGTCGTCGGGAACTCCTCTCACCGACGACGACGTGCAGCAGCTCAGTGACGCCGACCAGCGCTGACCCGCAGCTGCTCGTCGACACCAGTGTCGCGGTGGCGCTCAGTACCGCCGACCACGAGGCACGGGCAGCATGCCGATCCGTCGTCGAGGGACGACGGATCGGCCTGTCCGGTCACGCGGCGTTCGAGACGTTCTCGGTGCTCACCCGGCTCCCGGCGCCGAGCCGCCGCACGGTCGCCGCGGTCGCGACGCTGATCCGGCACAACTTCCCGCACACGGTCTTCCTGTCGCCCGCCGCGGCCGCGGAGCTGCTCGACCGGCTGGCGGGCATGGGGGTCTCCGGCGGGTCGGTCTACGACGCCCTGGTCGGTGGCTGCGCCGCGTACGCCGGGGTTCCCCTCGTGACCCGTGATCGTCGTGCGCTCGGCACCTACCGGGTGCTCGACGTCGACGTCGTCCTGGTGACCTGAACCGTCAGATCTCCAGCCCCAACAGGGCGTTCTCGATGACCTCGGGCAGCGCCGGGTGGATCCAGTACTGGCCGGTCGCGATCTCGGTGACGGTCTGGCCGAAGGCCATCGCCTGGATCAGCTGCTGGACCAGCGTCGATGCCTGCGGCCCGAGCAGGTGGGCGCCCAGCAGCCTGCCGGTGCCCTTCTCCGCGATCAGCTTGCAGATGCCGGTGCGGTCCTCCATGGCCCAGCCGTAGGCGACGTCGCCGACGTTCTGCACCTTGACCGCGATGTCGAACCCGGCGTCGTGGGCCTCGGCCTCGGTCAGGCCGACCGAGGCGATCTGCGGCTCGGTGAACACCGCGGCCGGGACGAGGTCGTGGTTGGTGGCGCGCAGGTCGTCCGGGTGCGCCAGGTTGTGACCGACGATCTTGGCCTCGTGGTTGGCCACGTGCTTGAGCTGGTGCGGGGAGCTCACGTCGCCCAGCGCCCACACCCCGGGGGCGGAGACGCTGCGCTGGTACTCGTCGACGGCGACCCGGCCGTCGGCGTGCACGGTCACGCCACCGCGGTCCAGGTCCATCCGGTCGCCGTTGGGCATCCGGCCGGTGACGACGAGCAACGTGTCGGCGACGACGGTGGAGCCGTCGTCGAGCGTGATCTCGACCTCGCCGGGGCCACCGCTGCCGTCGCCGGACAGCGCGGTGACCTGGCGCCCCAGCCGGCAGTCCCAGCGGGCGGTGGCGATCTCGGTGAACCGGTCGGACAGCGTGTCGTCGAGGTGGCGCAGCAGCTTCGGCCCGCGGGCGATCACGGTGACCTCGGCGCCGAGCGCGGAGAACACGTGGGCGAACTCCGACGCGATGTAACCGCCGCCCAGGATGGCGAGCCGGTGCGGCACGTCGTCGACACGCATCACGGTGTCGGAGGTCTCGAACGGCACACCGGCGTCGGCGACCAGCGGCGGGATGCTCGGCCGCGACCCGGCGGCGATGACGATCCGGTCGCCGCTGACCGTGACGGTGCCGGAGCCGTCGGTGCGCTCGATGCCCAGCTCGCGCTCGCCGGTGAAGCGGGCGTGCCCGAAGTACACGGTGACGTTGGGGCTGCGGTCCACCCGGTAGGAGCGACCGCCCTCGGAGATCGGGTCGATCCGCCCGAACACCCGGTCCCGGATGTCGGTCCAGCGGATCTTGTCGACGGTGCCGTCGACGCCGTAGGTGTGCGCGTGCCGGATGGTCTCGGCGACGTCGGCGGCGTAGACGTACATCTTCGTCGGGATGCAGCCGACGTTCAGGCAGGTCCCGCCGAACACCCCGTGCTCGACGAGCGCGACGTCGAGCCCGGCGAAGCGTTCGTCGAGGAAGGTGTTTCCGGAACCGGTGCCGATGACGACCAGATCATGGTGGGCCACGTCGCGAGGCTAACCGCTTCCGCGGGTCGGCGGCGTTCTGGTACCCCTCTGGAGATGACCGTCCCCACACCGGCCGCGGCGGCGGCCCCCACCCTGCACCGCGCCTGGGCCGCCGACCTCGACCCGGCCACCCTGTACGCGCTCCTCGCGCTGCGCACCGCGATCTTCGTCGTCGAGCAGGAGTGCCCCTACCAGGAGCTCGACGGGCGCGACCTCGAACCGCGGACCCGGCACCACTGGCTGGCCGAGGGCGCGACGGTGGTCGCGACCCTGCGGCTGCTGGCCGAGCCCGGCGGGGTCATGCGGATCGGTCGGGTGTGCACCCGGGCCGACGCCCGCGGACGCGGGCTGGGCCACCGGCTGATGGACTCGGCGCTCGCCGAGGTCGGCGACCGCCCCTGCGTGCTCGACGCCCAGGAGGTCCAGCAGGCGTTCTACGCCCGGCACGGTTTCGTGCCGGCGGGGGAGCGGTTCGTCGAGGACGGCATCCCGCACGTCCCGATGGAGCGCCGTCGCTCCTGAGCGGGGCCCGGCCCGCGGCCCGTGTGCGCAGGTCCGGCGGGGACGGTGCGGCGCACGACCGGACGAGGGGCGTGCTCCGCGCGTCGCCGTCGCCGGGGCGCCGAGTGCGCGATACTCCCGCGCGTGCTCCGACCGAGGGTGCACGAGCGGACACGCTGGGAGAGGAAGGCGGAACGGATGAGCGAGGACCGACGGGGCGGCGACTCCCCGGCCTGGGGGCGGGTCGGACCGGCGGACCCGACGGCGGACCCGGCGACCCATCCGGCGCTGCGCACGCCCGATCCCACGGCCGAGCAGCCGACCGTGGCGGTGCCGGTGGAGGGCGGACCGGACTCCGAGGCCACCACCGAGAAGCGCGCGATCCCGCACACCCGCGCCGGCGGGCTGTGGGCCGCACTGATCCTCTCGGCGGTCGTGCTGATCTTCCTGCTGGTGTTCATCCTGCAGAACACCGAGCCGGTCGCGATCACCTTCCTGTGGATGACCGGGACCCTGCCGACCGGGGTGGCGCTGCTGTTCGCCGCGATCGCCGGGATCCTGCTGGTCGCCGTGCCCGGGACGGGCCGGATCCTGCAGCTGCGCCGGCAGGCGCGGCGGGGCTGACCCGCGCGGGTCGCGGCCGGGTGAGGCGGCCGCGACCCGGGGGAGGTCAGCGCCGGCGGCGCGGCCGGTCGGAGCGCGCGGCCCCGCCCGCGGCCGGGCGACGGCGCGGGGTGGGCTTCGGCGGCTTGGCGACGATGATCGGCTCGCCGGACGGCTCCTGCGCACCGGTCACACGGACCAGGTCCGGGTGCCCCGGACGGACCGTCGAGACCTCCGCGGAGACCCCGGCCTGGCGGGTGAGCAGGTCCACCTCGGCACGCTGCTCGGGCATCGCCAGCGTCACCACGACGCCGTCCTCCCCGGCCCGGGCGGTACGCCCGGCACGGTGCAGGTAGGCCTTGGGGTCGGCGGGCGGGTCGACGTGCACGACGAGCCCGACGTCGTCGATGTGGATGCCGCGGGCCGCGACGTCGGTCGCGACGAGCACCGGCACCGCGCCGGAGCGGAAGTCGTCGAGCGCGCGGTTGCGCTGGCTCTGCGAGCGGCCACCGTGCAGCGGCCCGGCGGCGACGCCCTCGCGACGCAGCACCCGCACCATCCGGTCGGCGCCGTGCTTGGTGCGCACGAACAGGATCGTCCGGCCCTCCCGGGCGGCGATCTCGGCGACGACGCGGGGCCGGTCGTCGCGGTCGACGACGAGCACGTGGTGCTCCATCGTCGCGACGCTGCCGGTCGGCGGGGCGACCGAGCGGGTCACCGGGTCGGTGAGGTGGCGCCGGACCAGGGTGTCGACGTCGCCGTCGAGGGTCGCGGAGAACAGCAGACGCTGCCCGTCGGCCGGGGTGCGGTCGAGGATCGCGCGGACCTGGGGCAGGAAGCCCATGTCGGCCATGCGGTCGGCCTCGTCCAGCGCGGTGATCGTGACCTCGGACAGGTCACAGGTGCGCTGCTGGAGGTGGTCGGACAGCCGGCCCGGGGTGGCGACCAGCAGGTCGATCCCGCGCCGGAGCTCGGCGACCTGCTTGTTCATCGACATCCCGCCGACGATGTCGGTCACCCGCAGGTCGACCGCCTTCGCCAGGGGCTTCAGTACCTCGACGACCTGGGTGGCGAGCTCGCGGGTCGGGACCAGCACCAGACCGCGCGGGGCGGTGGGGCGGGAGCGCTCCCCGGCCAGGCGGGCCAGCAGCGCGAGCCCGAAGGCGAGGGTCTTGCCGGACCCGGTCTGGCCGCGTCCGAGCAGGTCACGCCCGGCGAGGGTGTCGGGCAGCGTGGCCGCCTGCACCGGGAACGGGGCGGTGAAGCCCTGCTCGGCCAGTGCCGTGGTCAGACGCTCGGGCAGGCCCAGCGCGGCGAACGACGGCATGCCGTCCTCGGGCTCGACCCACTGCGGCTCCGGCTCGGCCTTCGGCGCGGCGACGGCGGCGCGGGACGCGGCCGGACGGGACGCGGCGCCGCCATTGCCACCGCCACTGCCGCCACCGCCGCGGCGTCCGCGGCGGGGGGCCGGACGGTCACCGTTGCGCTGGGAGGACCGGGCGGGCCCGCGGTCGACGCGGCTGCCGTCCTGCAGGTGCTCGCGGCGCTCGGCGCGGTTGCCGGTGCCGCCGTCGCCGGAGCGCTCGCCCCGGGCGGTGCGCTCGCCGCGGGGGGCGCCGGTGCGCTCACCGCGGGCGGGGCCGCCAGTACGGGTGCCCCGGGCCGGACGCGCGGCGTCGCGGCGGTCGTCGTCCCGGGCGGGACGGTCACGGCGGTCCTCGCCACGGAACTCGCCGCGGGTCTCGCTGCGGAACTCGGTGCGGCGGTCGTCGCGTCGGGTCGACCCGCGGTGGGCGCCGCCGTCGGCGGACGGCCCGGACGGGCGGGTGGCCCGCCGACGGACGGGACGGTCGGTGGCGGTGCCGGCGTCGGACGACGGCGGGCGGAACTGCGGCCTGGTCAAGACAGGTCTCCTCGAGAACGTGGCACGTCCTGCGGAGACCTCGGGGGAGGTGTGCTCGGCCGACGGGCCCGGGCGCGGCAGGTGCGTCGTCGCGGTGCGCGCTCCGTGATGGAAGGGCTCGGCCCGGTGACAGAATGCCCGGGCGCTCGTCGATCGACACTACGCCCCGCGCCCTGCCCGGACGACGGCGGGACCTCCTCCGCCCGCCGGGATGCCGCCCGTGGTGTCCGGGCCGCACCCCGGCGACCGGGGTCGACCGTCAGCCGATCCGGGAGCGTTCCCGCAGGTCCGACAGCAGGTCGGCGGGGGCGTCCGGGTCCAGCCCGTGCGCGACGAACCACTCGCCGATGCGTCGCACGTCACGGTCGAGGAACTCCGGTCCCTGCGGGTTCCCGACGACGTCGACCACCTGCGGCAGGTCGATCAGCACCGCCCTGCCGTGGTGGACGAGCACGTTGTAGGCCGACAGGTCGCCGTGCGCCCAGCCGAGATCGGCGAGCACCCCGAGGGCGTCGACGAGGTCGCGCCACAGCGCGGCCAGCTCGTCGGGGTCCGGGCGCAGCGCGGCGAGCCGGGGCGCGGCGCGCCCGTCGGCGGTGCCGAGGAACTCCAGCAGCACCTCGGTCCCGTCGACCGAGACGGGGTAGGGCACCGGCGCCCCCGCGCCGTGCAGCCGGGCGAGCGCGGCGAACTCCGCCGCCGCCCACTGCCCGGCGATGAGGTCGCGGCCCAGCACGGTGCGCCGCGCCATCGCGCGGGTCTCCCGGGAGCGCCGGACGCGGCGCCCCTCCAGGTAGCCGGCGTCGCGGTGGAACATGCGGTGTGCGGGGTCGCGGTAGCGCTTGGCGGCGAGCAGCACCCCGTCGTGGCCGGGGAGGCCGCGTTCGACGAGGTGCACGTCGGCCTCCTTGCCGGTCTTGAGCACCCCGCGCTCGTGGTCGACGGCGCCGGCGTCGGTCACCAGCCAGCCGGGGCGGGGGTGCGGACCGCGGGACCCGGCGGGCAGCCCGGTCCAGGTGGACCAGCGGTCGGCACCGCCGGGGATCTCGGCGGTGTCGGGGTCGTGCCCGGCCCGGCCGTCCAGGTCGAGCGCGGCGGTGTCGGCGCGGCCGGGACGGGGACGGGGGCGGGGCTCGTCGTCATTGTGGTCGTCGAAGCGGCGGCGACGGCGGACGGGATCGGGACGGTCGGAGGAGTACACGTGCGGCTCCGGAGGCGGCGAGGGTGCCGCGCGGAGCCGGTCCTCAGGGACCGGTCGTGCCGCGCGACGGGGACGGTGCGGTGGGGCGCGCGTTGCGCACCCGGACACGACGGACGGCCATCGGTACGCACCTCCCCGCTCGCACCGCGCGATCCTGCCGCGCCACCGGTCCCTCCGGCCGGTCGTGACCCTGCCGGACGCCGCCCCGGCCCGCCACGGGTTTTCCACGCCGCCGGCCGACGGCGGCCGCCACGCGCGCCGGCCGGGCCCCGCGCCGGGCCGGGCCGTCACGGCCGGGCCGTCACGACCGGGCCGGCACGACCGGGCCGGCACGACCGGGCCGGCACGACAGCGCTGCCCGCGGTCACGACCGGGCCGTCACGACCGGGACCATCACGACCGGGACCGGCACGACCGAGGGCCGGCACGGCGGGCGTGTGCCCGGCTCCGGGATCCGGGCTCAGGCCGGGATGACGAGATCGAGGTGGTTGCCGTCGCGTTCCACCAGGTGCCCCGCCCGCCGCGCGATCCGGGCCACCGCGCCGGCGTCGGCCGGCTCGGCCCGCGAGGTCGCCAGCAGCCGCGCCAGGCCGCCCTTGTGCGACTTGTTGTGGTGGCTGACCACCGAGCGCGACCCGTCCGGGCGCTGGGCCAGCACGTTCACCGTGACCGCGCCGGGGACCGTGCCGAGCGCGGCGTAGCCGCCCGAGCGCAGGTCGACGACGAGCTCGCCCTCGGCGATGCGCGCCAGCAGCGGGTCGAGCACCGGGCGCCAGCGCGCCGCGAGCGTGCCCGAACCGGGCAGCTTCGAGCCCGCCGAGAGCCGGTAGGGCGGGATCGGGTCGTCGGCGGAGAGGAGCCCGAACAGCGCCGAGCACACCGCGAGCCGGGACCGGGCGCGGTCCCGGGTGGCGCGGGTGAAGGACCCGGCGTCGAGGGCGTCGTAGAGCACCCCGGTGTAGCGGTCCAGCGCCGGCAGGGTCGGGTTCGTGCGCAGCGCGGCGTTGCGGTCGATCTCGGCGTCCTGGCGCTGCGAGACCCCGAGCGCGGCACGCGCGGCCGGACGGTCACCGGCCAGTGCGACGAGCTCGTCGCAGAGCTCCGCGCGGACGGGGCCGAGGTCGGCGTCGTGGGAGAGCGCGGTGAGGTCGAGCGGCGGGCCGTCGCCGCCGTCACGCTTGGTCTCCGAGGGCGGCAGCAGGACGAGCACGGCGCCACAGAGTAGTGATCACCGCGGACGGCCGTTGTGCCCGCCGGGGGACCGCACTACGTTCGGGTGTGTGACCTGCCTGGTGGCGCGCATCCACGTCGACTGCATGCGGATCACGAGCGCGTCCTGTCGCCCCTGTCGCTGACCCGCGCTCGTCCGAGGGCCCACGTACGCGTCCGCCCCGCCACAGTCCTGTAGCTACCCCTGTAGCCGCCGCGATCGACCGACCCGGGCACGGCCCGCCTCGGCACGCTCACACCGGCGGTCGACCCGAAGAGGAGTCCCACCGTGACCGACCCCGACATCACCGCCAACTGGTCGTTCGAGACCAAGCAGGTGCACGCCGGCGCCGCACCCGACCCGACCACCAATGCCCGGGCGACGCCGATCTACCAGACGACGTCCTACGTCTTCCGCGACACCGACCACGCCGCGAACCTGTTCGGGCTCGCCGAGTTCGGCAACATCTACACGCGGATCATGAACCCCACCCAGGACGTGCTGGAGCAGCGCGTCGCCGCGCTGGAGGGCGGGGCCGCGGCCCTGGCCGTCGCGTCCGGGCAGGCCGCGCAGGCACTGGCGATCCAGAACATCGCCGAGGCCGGGGACCACATCGTCTCCAGCGCCTCCCTCTACGGCGGCACCTACAACCAGTTCCACTACACCTTCCCGAAGCTGGGCATCGAGGTCACCTTCGTCGACGACCCGGACGACCTGGAGGAGTGGAAGGCCGCGATCCGGCCGAACACCAAGGCCCTCTACGGCGAGACGCTGGGCAACCCGCGCGGCAACATCCTCGACATCGCGGCCGTCGCCGGCGTCGCGCACTCCGCCGGGGTCCCGCTGATCGTCGACAACACCGTCCCGACCCCGTACCTGGTGCGGCCGATCGAGCACGGCGCCGACATCGTCGTCGAGTCCCTGACCAAGTTCCTCGGCGGCCACGGCACGTCGGTCGGCGGCATCATCGTCGACTCCGGGAAGTTCGACTGGGTCGCCAACAAGGACCGGTTCCCGGGCCTGACCAGCCCCGACCCGAGCTACCACGGCGCGGTGTTCACCGACGCCGTCGGCCCGATCGCCTACATCATCAAGGCCCGCGTGCAGCTGCTGCGCGACCTCGGCCCGGCGATCTCCCCGCAGAACGCGTTCCTGATCCTGCAGGGCATCGAGACGCTGTCGCTGCGCATCGACCGGCACAACCAGAACGCCCAGGCGCTGGCCGAGTGGCTGGAGGGTCGCGACGAGGTGGAGAAGGTCCACTACGCGGGCCTCCCGTCGAGCCCGTGGCACGAGCTGCAGAAGAAGTACCTGCCCAAGGGCGGCGGCGCAATCGTGGCGTTCGAGCTGCAGGGCGGGGTCGAGGCGGGCAAGAAGTTCGTCAACGCCCTCGAGCTGCACAGCCACCTCGCCAACATCGGCGACGTGCGCAGCCTGGTCATCCACCCGGCGTCGACCACGCACAGCCAGCTGTCGGCCGAGGAGCAGATCGCGTCCGGGGTCACCCCGGGCCTGATCCGGCTCTCGGTCGGTCTGGAGGGCATCGAGGACCTCAAGGCCGACCTCGACGCCGGGTTCCGCGCCGCGAAGGGCGCATGAGCGCGGATCTGATTACCTGGTGTCCGTGAACGACATCGAGCCCCCTCCCGCCAGCGGTGCCTGGCGGGAGGGGGACGACCCCGGCCGCCGCCGGTTCCTCGACCTGCCCGCGCCGCTGAAGCTGGCGGCCGGCGGGGAGCTTCCCGGCGTGCGACTGGCCTACGAGACCTGGGGCGAGCTCGCGCCGGACGGCTCCAACGCCGTCCTGGTGCTGCACGCCCTCACCGGCGACGCGCACCTGGAGGGCCCGGCCGGCCCCGGGCACCCGACGCCGGGCTGGTGGCCCGGGCTGATCGAGCCGGGCGGCCCGCTGGACCCGGCGCGCTGGTTCGTCGTGGCGCCGAACGCGGTCGGCGGCTGCCAGGGCAGCACCGGCCCGGCGTCGCGGGCCCCGGACGGCCGGACCTGGGGCAGCCGGTTCCCGACGGTCACCGTGCGGGACACCGTCGCCGCCGAGCAGTACCTGGCCGACGCGCTCGGCATCGACGCGTTCGCCTGCGTGATCGGCGGCTCGATGGGGTCCATGCGCTCCCTGGAGTGGGCGGCGACCGAGCCCGACCGGGTACGGCGGCTGTTCCTGCTCGCCGGGCCCGCGGCGTCGTCGGCGGACCAGATCGGCTGGGCGAGCCCGCAGATCCAGGCCATCACCTCCGACCCGCACTGGCACGGCGGCGACTACCACGACACACCCGAGGGGCCGTGGCGCGGACTGGGCGTCGCCCGGCGGATCGCGCACCTGTCGTACCGGTCGGGCGTCGAGCTGGCGACCCGCTTCGGCCGCGACCCGCAGGCCGGCGAGGACCCGCTCGACGGCGGCCGCTACGCCGTGGAGTCCTACCTGGACCACCACGCGGACAAGCTGGTGCACCGCTTCGACGCCGCGTCCTACGTGCGGCTGACCCAGGCGATGAACCACCACGACGTGGGACGCGACCGGGGCGGGGTGGCGTCGGCGCTGTCGCGGGTGAGCGCCCGCACCTACGTCGCCGGTGTCACCTCCGACCGGCTGTACCCGCTCGCCGAGCAGCAGGAGCTGGTCGACGGGATCCCGCGCGCCGACCCGCTGAAGGTGATCGACTCCCCGTACGGGCACGACGGGTTCCTGGTGGAGACCCCCACGGTCGCCCGGCTGCTCGGGGAGCTGCTGGACGAGGCGGTCTGAGGCCAGCTCAGGCCGGGGTGTGCGAGAGCGCCAGCGCACCCCCGTCGATCGGGTAGACCCCGCCCGTCATGTAGCTCGACGCGTCGGAGGCCAGCAGCAGCGCGAGCCCCTTCAGCTCATCGGTGTGCCCGATCCGGCCCAGCGGCACCGTCTCGCGCCACACCGCCTCACCCGGGTCGAAGCCCGCACCGATGTTGGTGCGGAACGGGCCGGGCGCGATCACGTTGACGGTGACGCCGGACCCCGCGAGGTCGAGGGCGGCCTGCCGGCCGAGGCTGACCACCGCCGCCTTGGTGGCGGTGTAGGAGTAGGCGACCATCGGGTCGGTGCGCAGGCCCGCCGTCGAGGCGGTGAGCACGATCCGGCCCCGCCCCCGCGGGCGCAGGACGGCGGCCGCGGCACGCAGGGTGTGCAGCACACCGTCGAGGTTCACCGCCCGCACGGTGTCCCAGGCGTCGATCGGGAACTCCTCGACCCGCCAGCCCGGCTCGGTGAAGCTCGCGCCGACCGAGATGCCGGCGTTGGCGAACACCCCGTCGAGACGGCCGGCATCGGCCTCGGCCGCGCGGACAGCCGCCGCGACGGCGTCGCCGTCGGTCACGTCGACGACGTGTCCGGTGACCTTCCCCCCGCGCTCGCGCAGCCGGGCGGTCTCGGCCTCGACCCGGCCGGGGTGCAGGTCGAGCAGCGCGACGTGCGCGCCGGAGTCGGCGAGCACCTCGGCCACGGCCAGGCCGATGCCGGAGGCGCCACCGGTGACGGCGTAGCCGCGACCGGTGACGTCGAACAGGGAAGCGGCGACACGGTTGTCGGACATGGGGTTCCTCTCGGGGCAGGGACTCAGACGGTCACGTCGACGAGGGTCTTCACCACGTCGTCGGTGCCGTGGCCGGACAGGGCGGACACGGCGTCGGCCAGGGCGACGCGGCGGACCGGGAGCGCGGCGACCGCCCCCGCCCGGCGGCCGACCAGCGCGGCGGCGGTCGCGAACTCGGCCCCGGTGCAGCAGCTCGACCCGAGCACCGCGACCTCCTTCGCGGCGAGCAGCCCGGTGTGCACCGGACCGGCGGCGGAGGTCAGCCCGACCGCGACGACCGTGCCGCCGGCCCGTACCAGGTGCAGCGCGGTGTCGAGGACGGCCGGGACGCCGGTGGCGTCGAGCACGACGTCGGGCCCGTCCGGGCCGGCGAACGCGCCGACCTCGGCGACCAGCGCGTCCGGGTCGGTGGTGGTGGTCCCGGCGACGCCCCACAGCGCGCCCGCCCGCACCCGGGCGGGCGACGGGTCGACCAGGAGCGTCTCGACCCCCGCGTCGGCCAGCACCAGGCACACCCCCTGCCCGACCGCGCCGCCGCCGAACACGACCGCCCGGTCGCCGGGCCGGACCCGCCCGCGGGCGACGGCGTGCACCGCCACCGACACCGGCTCGACGAGAGCGGTGACCCCGGGCTCGACATCGCCGACCGCGACGACGTTGGCCGCCGGGACCGCGAGCGCCCCGGCCAGCCCGCCGTCGAGGTGCACCCCGATCACGCGCAGGGCCGGGCAGGCGTTGACCGTGCCCGCGGAGCACAGCCGGCAGGCCCCGCAGGACAGCAGCGGCCACACCGCGACCCGGGTCCCGGCGGGGCGAGCCGGCCGGACGGGTCGTCGAGCACCTCGGCGGCGATCTCGTGGCCCTGGATCCGGGGCAGCCCGCGCTCGGCGCCGGACAGGGCACCGGCATCGCCGTCGAACAGGTGCAGGTCCGAGCCGCAGACCCCCACGACGAGCGGGCGCACCAGCACCTCGCCCGGGCCGGGGACCGGGTCCGGGACCTCGGTCACGACGAGCCGTCGCGCGTCGGTGGTGACGGCGGCGATCATGGTTCTCCTCTGGGCCGACGGCGGTGTCGGCCGTAACGTAGGTCCGCCGATCGCCGAGCGACATGGCGCGCAGCGCAGCGCACCCGGCAATCCGCGCAGGGCGAGCGGCCGTGGTACGAGGAGGTACGACGGGCGATGAGGATCGACACGACCGCGTTCGAGCCGCACCGGCAGGCCCGGCACTGGCAGTCGGTGATCAGCGACGTCTACGTCCCGCTGGAGTTCCGGCCGCACACCACCGGCTCGTTCGCCGCCGAGCTGGAGGTCCACCGGGTCGACGACCTGGAGGTCAGCACACTGCGGGCGGACCCGCACGCCGTCGTCCGGGCACCGGACCGCGACGCCGCGACGATCTTCGTGATGCTGCCCCGCTCCGGGGCGCTGCACGTCGAGCAGGACGGGCGCACCGCGCTGCTGCAGCCGGGCGACCTCGCCTCCTACGACGCGTCGCGGGCCTGCCTCATCGAGTCCCGCGAGCCGTTCGACCTCACGGTGCTCAAGGTGCCCGCGGAGCGGTTCCGCACCGCGGGCTTCGCCGTGCCACCGACCTGGTCGACCGCGGTCCGCATCGGCGCCGAGAGCCCGGTCGGGTCGCTCACCGCGCCGTACGTGCAGCGGCTGGCCGAGCTCGGCCGGGCGCACGACCGGATCGGGGTGCGGGCGTCGACGATCGCGCTGCTCGCCGCCGCGCTCGGCTCGGCGGGGGAGGACCCGCGCGACGCCCGCGCGGTGCTGCGCGCCCGCGCCACCGCGGTGCTGCGCGACCGGCTCGGCGACCCGTCGCTCGACCCGGCGCGGATCGCGGCCGCACTGCACGTGTCGCTGCGGACGCTGCAGGTCGCGTTCGCCGAGGTCGGGTTGTCGCCGGCGCGCGAGCTGCTGGCCGCGCGCCTGGATCGGGCGGCCGATCTGCTCGCCGACCCGGCCGGCCGCACCGTCACCGAGGTCGCCCACGCCGTCGGGTTCGGCGACCCGTCGCAGTTCTCCCGCTCGTTCAAGGCCCGCCACGGCAGCTCGCCGCGGGACTGGCGGGACGCCCTGCGCGAATCCGCAACCGCTCCTGCGCGCACGCACATGTGAGCCGGGCCACCTGCTGCCTACGTTCTGCCGGTCCCGTACGCCAGGGCCCCGATGCAGAGACGCAGGGAGTCACCATGACCCAGCTGTTCGACCCGACCACCACACCCGACACCGCCCCGGCAGGCCCCTACCCGGCGTCGCGGCTGGCGATCACCCGGGAGTTCGAGGTCCCCGACATCCACGTGCCGCCGTCGGAGGAGGCCTCGCCGTGGGTCCCGTGGGGCGACAACGCCGCGATCCGGCACCTCGCCTTCGACGTGCGCAACAACAAGTTCTCCAACGTGCTGTGGGTCAAGGGCGGCGTCCGGCTCGGGGTGCACCGGCACTCCGGCGCGGTGCGCGGGTTCTGCCTGGAGGGCTCCTGGCGCTACGAGGAGTACGACTGGGTCGCCACCCCCGGCGCCTACGTCCACGAGAACCCCGGGGTGCAGCACACCCTGGTCTGCGACGACCCGAACGGCATGAAGACGCTGTTCTGGATGGAGGGCACGCTGGAGTTCTACGACGACGCCGGCGCCCTCGACGAGCTGATGGACGTCTTCTGGTTCATCGAGCACTACGTGACGTACTGCCGCGCCCACGGCATCGCCGTCAACGACGCGCTGTTCGTGTGAGGCCCGGCCGATGACCTCCACCTCTCCCACCCCGCCGCTCCCGGTGCGCTCCGAGGCCGACGTCGTCGAGGCCATCGAGGCATCCCGCGGCACCACCGGCCGGATGCGCTGGGTCTGGGTGCTCGCCCTGGGCGGCATCTTCTTCGAGGCCTACTCCAGCGCCGCGCTCGGCTCGGCCCTGGACGCGCTGAACCGCCAGCTCGCGCTCACCCCGCTGGAGCTGTCGGTCGTCACCAGCACGTCGATGCTGGTGGCACTGCTGCTGTGCCCGGTCGCCGGACGCCTGTCCGACCGGTGGGGCAGGCTGCCGATGATCCTGGCGGCCAAGGTGCTCGCCGTCGTCTCGACGGTGCTGGCGACCGTCTGGCCGTCGTTCGAGCTGCTGGTCGTGTCCCGGGTGCTGGCCGGTGCCTCCTGGGCGCTGGACTTCGCCGTCGTCATGGCCTACATCGCGGAGTGGCTGCCGCGCCGCCACCAGGGACGGCTCAACCGCTGGCAGGGCATGTGGTACGTCGCGACGACGTCGAACCTGCTGCTCACCGTGGCCGTGTACGCCCTCGGCGTGGGCGACGACATCTGGCGCTGGTCGCTCGCCAGCGCCGGCGTGATCGCGGCCCTGCTGGGCGTCGCGCAGTGGTTCCTGCTGCCCGAGTCGCCGCGCTGGCTCGCGTCCCGCGGCCGGGTCCGCGAGGCCGCCCGGGCGCTGCGCACCGTCTACCTCGTCGACGTCGAGCAGCCCGACGCGGACCTGCCGCCGGCCCGCGACGTCGTGCAGGTCACCGGCATGCAGGGGCTGGCCGAGATGTTCGGCGGGCGCTACCGGCGCCGCACCCTGCTCGCGTCGATCACCTTCATGATGCAGGGTCTGGAGTACTACGCGATCGGCTGGTACCTGCCGATCATCGCCCTGGCGCTGTTCGGGGAGGGGTTCGTCGCGGCCACGCTCGGCGCGGTCCTGTTCAACCTCTTCGGCATCATCGGCGGCTTCGGGTCGACCCGGGTCGCCGCCGCGCTGCGGATCCGGCGGTCGATGCAGATCGGCTTCGCCGGCGTGACCGTGCTGATCGTGCTGCTGGGCCTGTTCTTCCACACGCTGCCCACCTGGGCGGCCATCGCGATCCCGGCCGCGTTCCTGCTGCTGCACTCGGCCGGACCGGCGCCGGGCGGCGCGAGCCTGGCCGCGCTGGCCTACCCCAGCCACCTGCGGGCGCTGGGCTCCGGTGTCACCAACACCGCGGGCAGCACCGGTGCCGCGATCGGGCTGTTCGTGTTCCCGCTGCTGCTGGCCACGGTCGGGCCGCAGGGCGCGATCCTGGCGACGGCGATCGCCCCGGCCATCGGGTTCGTCGCCTCGACGGTGCTGCGCTGGGACCCGGAGCGCGAGCCCGCCGCGGCCGTCGCGGGGGAGGGGGTGCCGGTCGCGGCCGGGGAGCCCCCGCTCGTGCATTGAGCCAGCACAGGACGGGGCGGGCGGGGCCGACGGCTCCGCCCGCCCCGGCGCGTTCAGCCGAGGTTCTCGCCGTAGACGCGCTGCACCCGCATCGTCATCAGCACCCGCCGGTCCCGGACCATGACCTCGCGGTACTCGTCCCAGTCCGGGTGCTCCCCGGCGGCGGCCCGGTACCAGTCGACCAGTGCCTGCACGGCCGGTCCGTCGGGCGAGTCGTCGGGGCCGACGAGCTCGACCGGGCCCTCGGCCGTCGCCCACGAGCGGCCGTCGGCGCTCTCGACCGACAGCGCCGCCCGCGGGTCCCGCCGCAGGTTCGCGGTCTTCGCGCGCCCCTCGGTCATCGACACCTGCACCGTGCCCGCCGCCCGGTCGTAGTACGGCGTCACCGGCGACAGCTGGGGCATGCCACTGCGCTTGATCGTCGCGAGGACGCCCTGGCGTGCTCCCGCGAGCAGCTCGTGCTGTTCGTCTCCCATGCCCCGAGTCTGCCCGCTCCGGAACCGGGATGAGGAGCTCCGGGGTCCCTCGCTACCCTTCTGCAGGTGTTGACCCGGATGTCGTCGCTGTTCCTGCGCACCCTGCGTGAGGACCCGGCCGACGCGGAGGTGCCCAGCCACAAGCTGCTGGTCCGCGCCGGCTACGTCCGTCGCGTGGCCCCGGGCGTGTACTCCTGGCTCCCACTCGGCCTCACGGTGCTCCGCCGCATCGAGAACGTGGTGCGCGAGGAGATGAACGCCATGGGCGCCCAGGAGATCCAGTTCCCGGCGCTGCTGCCGCGCGAGCCCTACGAGGCGACGAACCGGTGGACCGAGTACGGCCCCAACCTGTTCCGCCTGCAGGACCGCAAGGGCGGTGACTACCTGCTCGGCCCGACCCACGAGGAGCTGTTCACCCTCACGGTCAAGGGCGAGTACTCGTCCTACAAGGACTACCCGGTCATCCTCTACCAGATCCAGAACAAGTACCGCGACGAGGAGCGGCCCCGCGCGGGGATCCTGCGCGGCCGCGAGTTCCTCATGAAGGACTCCTACTCGTTCGACCTCACCGACGAGGGCCTGTCCGAGTCCTACCGCAAGCACCGCGACGCCTACGTCAAGATCTTCGACCGGCTCGGGCTGCGCTACGTCATCGTGTCCGCGACCTCGGGCGCGATGGGCGGCTCGGCGTCGGAGGAGTTCCTGGCCGAGTCCGAGACCGGCGAGGACACCTTCGTCCGCGGCCCCGGCGGCTACGCGGCCAACGTCGAGGCCGTCACCACGCCCGCGCCCCCGGCGATCCCGCTCGAGGGGCTGCCCGCCGCGCAGGTGCACCACACCCCTGACACCCCGACCATCGCGTCGCTGGTGGACTTCCTCAACGCCAACACCGAGCGCACCTTCACCGCGGCCGACACGCTCAAGAACGTGCTGGTCAAGACACGGCAGCCGGGCGCGACCGAGTGGGAGCTGCTGGGGATCGGCGTCCCCGGGGACCGCGAGGTCGACATGAAGCGCCTCGAGGCGTCGCTGGAGCCGGCCCAGGTCGAGCTGCTCGACGAGGCCGACTTCGCCCGCAACGCCTTCCTCGTCAAGGGCTACATCGGCCCGGGCGCGCTGGCCGCGAACGGCGTCCGCTACCTCGTGGACCCGCGCGTCGTGACCGGCACCGCCTGGGTGAGCGGCGCGGACAAGGCCGACCACCACGTCGTCGACCTCGTCGCGGGCCGCGACTTCACCCCGGACGGCACGATCGAGGCCGCCGAGGTCCGCGCCGGGGACCCGTCCCCGGACGGTACCGGGGTGCTGGAGGCCGCTCGCGGCATCGAGATCGGGCACATCTTCCAGCTCGGCCGCAAGTACGCCGACGCCTTCTCCCTCGACGCGCTCGGCCCGGACTCCAAGCCGGTCCGGATCACGATGGGCTCCTACGGCATCGGCGTCTCCCGGCTGGTCGCCGCGATCGCCGAGCAGTCCCACGACGACTCCGGCCTGGTGTGGCCGCGCTCGGTCGCGCCGTTCGACGTGCACGTCGTCGTCGCGGGCAAGTCCGCGGAGCTGCTGGAGGGCGGCGAGGCCGTCGCCGCCGAGCTGGAGGCCCAGGGCCTGTCGGTCGTCCTCGACGACCGCAAGGCGAGCCCCGGCGTGAAGTTCGCCGACGCCGAACTGATCGGGGTCCCGACGATCGTCGTCGTCGGGCGGGGGCTCGCGGAGGGGAAGCTGGAGCTCAAGGACCGGGCCACCGGCGAGCGGAGCGAGATCGACCACGCCGGCGCCGCGGAGCTCGTCGCCGGGATCGTCCGCGGGGCCTGAGCCGCACCGCCACCGCACGGAGCGGGTCCCTCGCCGGAGGGGCCCGCTCCGTGCGTTCCGGGGGCAGCCGGGGCGGACCGCCGAGGCGGCCAGGTCGGTGAGCGCGGAGCGGGGCACCGCGTCGCCGGGGCCGCCGCCCACGTCCGCCGCGACCACCAGCATCGCGACACCGACCGAGCCGTCGCGGGCCTGGGTCCGCGGCACCGCGAGCACCCCGACCGCGCCGTCGGTGGCGCGGCAGCCGCCCGCCCCCGACGCGGTGCCGTCGGTGCGCACGGTGGCCTCCACCCAGGTCCCCGGCTCGTCGTCGCCCGGGCGCGGCCCGGGCGGCCCGACCGCCACCTGCGGGGCCGAGCCGGCGTAGGCGGACTCCCCGGCGCCGCGGGCGAACGCCTGCGCGGCCTGCTCGACGCTCGTCCCGGCCGGGACGGCGACGAGCGCCGCGGCGGCGACCCCGCGCGGTGCGGCGCCGACGGGGCAGTCGCCCGCGGCGAACGGCGGCGCCTCGGCGAGCCGGGCGAACGGCACCCCGAACACCTCCAGCGCGGGCGCCCCGGGTGCCGGAGCGGTCCATCCCGGCGGGGGCGTGACCGCGAACGCGGCGGGCTCCACGGCCGGGGGCGGGGCGGGCGCGGGGGTGGCCGGGGTGGCCGGGCGGATGCCGCCGAGCCCGGCCACCGCGCCCGCCACGACCAGCACGGCGACGGCGGCGGCCAACGCGGGACGCAGCCGTCGCCCGGAACCGGGGGAGGGCCCGCCCTGCCGCGACGACATCGCGGCAGCCGGGCGGTCGGTCGTCGTCCGGCCGGAGGTCACCGGCGCAGCGTACGGCGCTGCCGACCGACCCCGGAGCGGTGTTCCGGCGGGCGGCGGGCCGCGGTCGCCCGGCGGTCCGGAACAGGTGCCGCGGGGCCTCAGCCCGGCAGCAACGTCAGCCGCACCGACCGCGTCGGGTTGTCCACGTTGGTGTCGACCAGGCAGATCGACTGCCAGGTGCCCAGCGCGGGCCGGCCGTCGATCACCGGGACCGTCGTCGACGGCGGCACGAACGCGGGCAGCACGTGGTCGCGACCGTGCCCGGCGCTGCCGTGCCGGTGCCGCCAGCGGTCGTCGGCGGGCAGCAGCTCGCGCAGCTGCGCGAGCAGGTCGGAGTCGCTGCCCGCCCCGGTCTCGATGACCGCGATCCCGGCCGTCGCGTGCGGCACGAAGACGTTGAGCAGGCCGTCGTCGGCACCGCAGTCGGACAGGAAGCGTTCGATCCGGTGCGTCAGGTCCACGACCGTCTCCTCGGAACCGGTCCGGATCTCGATCAGCTCGCTGTACACACCCCGAGACAGTAGGACCGTCGGTACGGTCGGGCAGCGTGGACGACTCGGTCACCTTCGCCGGATGGGAACTGCCACACCGGCCCGGCTACCTGAACACCGCGAGCATCGGCATCCCGCCGCGACGGGCGTCGGCGGTGGTCGCCGACGTCGTGGCGCGCTGGGCCGTCGGCGGGACCTCGCCGAAGGACTTCGACGACGCCGTCGAGACGGCCCGTGCCGGGTTCGCCGCCATCACCGGGGTGCCGGTCGCCGACGTGGCGCAGGGGGCCACGACGTCCGGTCTCATCGGTCCGCTCGCCGCGTCGGTGCCCGAGGGCACCCGGGTGCTCGTCGCCCGCGGCGAGTTCTCCTCGGTGACCCGGCCGTTCGCGGTGCAGGCCCACCGCGGGGTCCGGGTGACCGAGGTGCCGCTCGCCGAGCTGGCGGCACACGCCGCCGACCACGACCTCGTCGCGGTGTCGGTGGTGCAGTCTTCCGACGGCGCGATCGCCGACGTCGACGCGCTGTTCGCCGCCCGCGCCCGCAGCGGCGTGCGGCTGCTGTTCGACGTCACCCAGGCCGCCGGATGGCTCCCGCTGCGCCCGCACGACGCCGACGCCGTCGTCGGGTCGGGGTACAAGTGGCTGCTCGCGCCGCGCGGCACCGCCTGGCTGGCCCGGCGGCCGTCCTGGGTCGACGGACCGCCCGCCGGGGCGAGCTGGCCCGAGCCCACCCCGCACTCCGCGGGCTGGTACGGCACCCGGGACCGCTGGGGTGGTGGGCTCTACACCCCGGACCCGCCCGCACGGCCCGGACCGGCCGGGGGCGAGGAGGCCCCGGTCTGGTTCGCCCACGCCGGCGCCGCGGTGACGCTGCCGTGGCTGGCCTCGCTCGACCCCGACGCCCTGCGTGCGCACTGTGTCGGCCTCGCCGACGGCCTGCGCGAGCGCCTCGGGATGCCACCCGCCGGGTCGGCCATCGTGTCGGTCCGCGCCGAGGGGGCGGCCGACCGGCTGGCCGCGGCCGGGATCACCGCCGCCGTGCGCGACGGGGCCGCCCGGCTGGCGTTCCACCTGTCGACCACCCTCGACGACGTCGAGGCGGCCGCCGCCGCGCTCCGTTGAGCGTCGCCGAGCGCCGCGCCCCTCAGCTCCGGCCGGGGAACACCGGCACGACGGGGGACCGCTCGGTGACCCCGCGCCAGTACGCGAGCCGGCCGGTGCACTCGACCATCGCCTTCAGCCCGGCCTCGCGCAGCGGGGCCGACGACGACCGCTCGGTCACCGACCGCCAGGCGGCGATCGCGTCGGTCTCGGCCGACACCAGCAGCGCCCCGGCCGACACGCCGTCGACGACGGGCTGCGGGGCCGCGTACGCCGGCTGCGCCGAGACCGGCCGCTGCCCGATGTCGGACAGGGTCTGGGTGATCTGGCCGCGCAGGGTGGTGTGGGCCTCGATGTCGCCGCGGGCCCGGGTCGCCCACTCCGGCGGGATGAACGCGAGCGCCATCTTGTAGGCCCACAGGGCCGCGTGCTCGCAGGCGAGCGCCCGCTGCAGCGCGTCGACGGTGACCTGGGGGACCTGGGGCTCGTCGTCGGAGGACTGCCGCGGCAGCGGACCCACGCTCATGCCGGGGTCCCGGTGAGGATCGCCGCGTAGGTGGCGCAGCAGGCGGCGACCTCGGCGACCAGCCCCACCTGCAGCGCCGAGGCGCGGGGGACGACCTCGCCCGCGCTGCGGGCCGACCCGGCGACGGCGTCGCGCACCGCGGCGAGGTCACCCGACGGTGGTGTCGCGGGGGAGGCGATCTGGCCCGGGGTGCGCCCGCCCGCCTGGTCCAGCGCGGCGGCGTGCTCCATCCGGGCCGCGCGCAGCGGCTCCAGCCGGCCGGCGAGCGACGGGTCGCCGGTCACCGCGGCGACGATCAGCGCGGCGTCGGAGCGGGCGGCGTCGGCGAGCGCGAGCAGGGCGTCCGAGGCGTCCTGGGTGCGTGTGGTCGCGCGGGAGCAGCCCGCCAGCGGCACCGTCGCGGCCACCGCGGCCGCGGTCACCAGCACCTGGCGTCGGGTCGGGCGGACACGGCGGGGGCCGGTCACCGACGAGGGGACCGGCGACGACGGCGGCCCGGTCGGTGACATCCGGGGGGACACCCCGGGTGACACCCGGGACGACACGGATGGCTGGCGGTCGTTCACGTCGGGTCATGCTGCCAGCACGCGCCGGGCCGCACGGCACCGACCGTGCCCGCACGGGCCGCGGACGACCGCCCGCCGGCGGGCCACCGACCGTCGGCCCGCCGGGCGGACGCGCTAGGCTCGTCGGCCGTCCCCACCGTCACCGGCACCGCTCGGTCCCGTCCGGACGCGTCGCGGTGTGCGGCGCCGCTGTCGGATGCCGTCCGCGAGCGTCCGACGTGCCCGCCCACCGGCGGTCGCGACACCACGATCGACCCCAACCGGAGCCCTGCCGACCGGTCGTCACCCCGGCAGGCCCCCCACACGAGGAGAGTCACCCGATGCGCAGTCCGGACCCCGCACAGCTGGCAGACCAGCTGCGCGGCGTGCTCGAGCCGGTGGTCCACGGGGCCGGGCTGGAGATCGACGCCGTGGAGGTCCGCTCCGCCGGGCGACGGCACTCGGTCAAGCTCGTCGTCGACCTGCCCGAGTCCTCGCCCGAGACCGGCATCGACCTCGACGTCATCGCCCGGCTCAGCCGTTCCGCGGCCTCCGAGCTGGACCCGCACGAGCACCTCATCGAGGGTTCGTACACGCTCGAGGTGACCTCGCCCGGGATCGACCGGCCGCTCACCGAGCCCCGGCACTGGCGGCGGGCCTACCTGCGCCTGGCACGGCTCACGCTGACCGACGGCTCCGTCGTCGACGCCCGGGTCGGCCGGCTCGACGGCGACACGGTCGCCGTCGCGGTCCCCGGCCGGAAGTCCCCGGAGCGGCGCGACATCCCGCTCGCGGAGATCCGCCACGCCCAGGTGCAGGTCGAGTTCAAGCCCGCCCCGCCCGCGGAGACCGCACTGCTCGACCCGGACGCGCTGTCCGGCAGCACCGACGGGGCCGACGGGGCCCCCACGAACCACGACGGCCCTGACGGCCCTGAGGGCACTGCCCGCGACGAGGAGAACCGGTGAACGTCGACATCCCCGCGCTGCGCGCGATCGAGCGGGACAAGGAGATCCCGTTCGAGACGGTCCTCTCGGCCATCGAGACGGCGCTGCTCACCGCCTACAAGCACACCGACGGTCACCACCCGGACGCCCGCGTCGACATCGACCGCAAGAGCGGTGTGGTGCGGGTCATGGTCCGCGACGCCGCCGACGCGTCCGAGGACGGCACCCCCGGTCCGGAGTTCGACGACACCCCGGACGGCTTCGGCCGGATCGCGGCGACGACCGCCCGCCAGGTCATCCTGCAGCGGCTGCGCGACGCCGAGCACGAGCGCACCTACGGCGAGTTCTCCACCAAGGAGGGCGAGGTCGTCGCCGGCATCGTGCAGCGCGACGCGCGCGCCAACGCCCGCGGCGTCGTCGTGGTCGAGCTCTCCGGCGGCACCGAGGCCGTGCTGCCCGCCGCCGAGCAGGTGCCGGGCGAGGTCTACAAGCACGGTGACCGGATCCGCTGCTTCGTCATCGGTGTGAACCGCGGCCCGCGGGGCACCTCGATCACGCTCTCGCGGACCCATCCGAACCTGGTGCGCAAGCTGTTCGCCCTCGAGGTGCCCGAGATCGTCGACGGTTCCGTCGAGATCGTCTCGGTGGCCCGCGAGGCGGGGTTCCGCTCCAAGATCGCGGTGCGCTCGACCCGCTCCGGGCTCAACGCCAAGGGTGCCTGCATCGGTCCGATGGGCGCCCGGGTGCGCGGCGTGATGGGCGAGCTGGCCGGTGAGAAGATCGACATCATCGACTGGTCCGAGGACCCGGCCGAGTTCGTCGGCAACGCGCTCTCGCCGTCGAAGGTGGTGTCGGTGACGGTGCTCGACGAGCGCGCCCGGATCGCCCGCGTCGTCGTGCCGGACTTCCAGCTGTCGCTGGCGATCGGCAAGGAGGGGCAGAACGCCCGTCTGGCCGCCCGGCTCACCGGCTGGAAGATCGACATCCGCAGTGACGCCGACCCGCGCGACCCGGTCACCCCCGACGGTGGGCCGGCCGACCCCGCCGGGGAGCCGTCCTGACCGACGGAGATCAACAGCGGTCGTCGGGCGAGGGAATGCCCGACGACCGCCCTGCGCTACACTCGTCATCGGCCCGCGGTCGCGGACCGTCGCCCACGCACACCCGGTCGGTTCCGATCCGGACCTGTGTGGGGTGCCGGACCCGGGAACGGGCCGACGTACTGTTGCGGGTGGTCGTGGAGAACGGACGTTGCATTCCGGATCCGCGCCGCCGTCTCCCCGGACGGGGTGCCTGGTTGCACCTCTCGACGGGGTGCCTGGACAAGGCCGAGCGACGCTCGGCGTTCGCCCGGGCGTTACGCGTCCGTTCGGCACCGGACGTCACCGCCGTCAGGCGGTGGCTGCAGGAGTCGCACGACCCGCTGGGGCTCGGGAACCTCTCGGACCCGTCATCGGAAGAAAGCAAGGTCGACCAGTCATGAGCCAGCAGTGAAGATCGCACCATGAACGTGCTTCGACACTAGGTTCGAGGTCGAGCGGGATGCTGCCGCCCGGCCTCCGGTCAGGATGAGGAGAGCAGTGGCAGGCAAGGCCCGCGTGCACGAGCTCGCGAAAGAGCTCGGAATCAGCAGTAAGCAGGTCCTCAGCAAGCTGCAGGACCTGGGGGAGTACGTGAAGTCCCCCTCCTCCACCGTGGAGGCCCCGGTCGTGCGCAAGCTGCGCGACGCGATGGCCTCCGGTGGTGGCCCCGCCGGCGGTCAGCGCCGCGGTTCCGGCGCGCCCGGTGGCGGTCGTCCGCGTGCCGGTGGCTCCGGCGCCCCGTCGCCGTCGCGCCCGACCCCGGGTGCGGCCCCCAAGCCCGGCCCGCGTCCGGGTCCGCCGGCCCCCGCGACACCCACCCCGGGTGCCCCGTCGCAGCCCGCGGCGCGCACCGACGCCCCGAAGCCGGGACCGGCCGCGCCCAAGCCCGGCCCGCAGGCCCCGGCGGCTCCGGCTGCCCCGGCCGCCCAGACTCCTGCCGCGGCCGCCGAGGCCCCGGCCGCGCCGAAGCCCGGTTCCGCCGCGCCGAAGCCCGGTCCGGCGGCTCCGAAGCCCGGTCCGGCCGCGCCGAAGCCCGCCTCGACTCCTCGTCCCGGTCAGGGACAGGGCGGCCAGGGCGGTGGCGCCCCGCGTCCCTCGGGCCAGCCCGGTGAGCGTGGTGCCCGTCCGGGCCCGCGTCAGCCGCGCGTCGGCAACAATCCGTTCGGGGTCGGCCAGGGTTCGCCCAAGCCGGGCCCGCGTCCCGGTGCGCCGCAGCCCCAGCAGGGCGGTGGCCAGCAGGGCGGCCGTCCCGAGGCTCCCGCCGCGCGTTCCGGTGAGGCCCCGCCGCGTCCGCCCCGTCCGGGCGGCGCTCCGGGTGCGGGCGGTCCCCGTCCCAACCCGGGCAACATGCCTCCGCGGCCGAACCCGGGCATGATGCCCGCGCGTCCGGCTGCCGGTCGCCCCGGAGCCGGTGCCGGTGGCCGTGGTGGCCCCGGCGGCGGTCGTGGTGGCCCCGGTGCCGGTCGTGGTGGCCCCGGTGCCGGTCGTGGTGGCCCCGGTGGCGGTCGTCCCGGTGGCGGTGGCGGCGGTTTCCGTCCCGGTGGCGGCGGTCCCGGTGGTCCGCCCCCGGCCGGTGGTGGATTCCGCGGTCGTCCCGGTGGTGGCGGTGCGCGTGGTCGCGGCGGTGCCGCGGGTGCGTTCGGCCGTCCCGGCGGTCCGGCCCGCAAGGGTCGCAAGTCGAAGCGGCAGAAGCGCCAGGAGTACGACGCCATGGCCGCGCCCTCGGTGGGCGGCGTCCGCCTGCCCAAGGGCAACGGCGAGACGATCCGGCTGCCGCGTGGCGCGTCGCTGACCGACTTCGCCGAGAAGATCAACGCCAACCCGGCCTCGCTGGTACAGGTGTTGTTCCACCTCGGTGAGATGGTCACGGCCACCGCGTCGGTCTCGGACGAGGTCCTGGAGCTGCTCGGCCAGGAGATGAACTACCGCGTGCAGGTCGTCTCCCCCGAGGAGGAGGACCGTGCGCTGCTGGAGTCGTTCGACATCGAGTTCGGTGACCCGGGCGACGAGGACGCGCTCGAGGCCCGTCCGCCGGTCGTGACCGTCATGGGTCACGTCGACCACGGTAAGACGCGGCTGCTGGACACGGTCCGCAAGGCGAACGTCCGCGAGGGCGAGGCCGGCGGCATCACCCAGCACATCGGCGCCTACCAGGTCGCGGCCGAGCTCGAGGGCGAGGAGCGGCTCATCACGTTCATCGACACCCCGGGTCACGAGGCGTTCACCGCCATGCGTGCCCGTGGTGCGAAGTCCACCGACATCGCGGTCATCGTGGTGGCGGCGGACGACGGCGTGATGCCGCAGACCGTCGAGTCGATCAACCACGCCCAGGCAGCCGGTCTGCCGATCGTCGTCGCGGTCAACAAGATCGACGTCGAGGGTGCGAACCCGCAGAAGATCCGTCAGCAGCTCACCGAGTACAACCTGGTGGCCGAGGAGTACGGCGGCGACACCATGTTCGTCGACATCTCCGCGAAGCAGGGCACCAACATCGAGGCCCTGCTCGAGGCGATCCTGCTGACCGCCGACGCGGCGCTCGACCTGCGGGCCAACCCCGAGATGGAGGCGCAGGGCGTCACCATCGAGGGTCACCTGGACCGCGGTCGCGGCCCGGTGGCCACGGTGCTGGTCCAGCGCGGAACGCTCCGGGTCGGCGACTCGGTCGTGGCCGGCGACGCCTCCGGGCGTGTCCGGCGCATGGTCGACGAGCACGGCCAGGACGTCACCGAGGCGCTCCCGTCGCGCCCTGTGCAGGTCATCGGTCTGACGTCGGTGCCGGGTGCGGGCGACACGTTCCTCGTCGTGGACGAGGACCGGGTGGCCCGCCAGATCGCCGACCGGCGCCGCGCCCGCGAGCGCAACGCCGAGCTGGCGAGCCGTCGCAAGCGCGTCAGCCTGGAGGACCTGGACGCCGCGCTGAAGGAGACCAACACCCTCAACCTGATCATCAAGGGTGACAACTCGGGCACCGTCGAGGCGCTCGAGGAAGCCCTGATGAAGCTGGACGTGGGTGAGGAGGTCGAGCTGCGGGTCATCCACCGCGGCGTCGGCGGCATCACCGAGGGCGACATCAACCTCGCCATCGCGGACAACGTCATCGTCATGGGCTTCAACGTCCGTGCCGAGGGCAAGGCCACCGAGCTGGCCAACCGCGAGGGCGTCGAGATCCGCTACTACTCGGTGATCTACCAGGCGATCGACGAGATCGAGGCGGCCCTCAAGGGCATGCTCAAGCCGGAGTACGAGGAGGTCGAGCTGGGCCGCGCCGAGGTCCGCGACGTCTTCAAGTCCTCGAAGTTCGGCACGATCGCCGGTTGCCTGGTGATGAGTGGGGAGATCCGCCGGAACGCCCGGGCGCGCCTGCTGCGCGACTCGAAGGTGATCCACGAGAACCTCCCGATCTCGTCGCTGCGCCGGTTCAAGGACGACGTGGTCGAGGTCCGCGAGGGCTTCGAGTGCGGTCTGACGCTCGGTACCTACAGCGACATCAAGGTCGACGACGTCATCGAGACGTTCGAGATGCGGGAGAAGCCGCGCGACTAGCGGTTGACGAACGCGCTCCGACGGGGCGGCCGGTCACCGGCCGCCCCGTCGGCGTCAGTGGAGGTGTGTGTGTACGTCGGCTCCCTGGAGTGTGACGTCCTGCTCGGCGACGTCCGGTCGCTCAAGCAGAAGCGGTCGATGGTCCGTCCGCTGCTCGCCGAGCTGCGCCGGTTCGAGGTGGCGGCCGCCGAGGCCGGCCACCTGGACCTGCACCGGCGCGCGCTGATCGGGGTGAGCTGCGTGGCCGCCGACACGGGCCACGTGCGCGCCCTGCTGGAGCGGTGCGAGCGACTCGTCGCCGCACGCCCCGAGCTGGAGCTGCTGTCCGCGCGGACACGGCTGTTCGGCCCGGACGACGACTGACCGCCGCCCCGCTCGGGCGCGGCGCAACCCCGCGACCCGTGCCTAGACTCGGGCTCGCACGACCCGGTGGAAGGAGCAGGACATGGTCGACCAGGCCCGCGCGCGCAAGCTCGCGAAGCGGATCTCGCAGATCGTGGCGGAGGCCCTCGAGCACGAGGTGAAGGACCCGCGGCTGGCGATGGTGACGATCACCGACACCCGTGTCACCGGGGACCTGCGCGAGGCGACCGTGTTCTACACGGTCATGGGTGCCTCGCTGGAGGAGGAGCCGGACACCGCGGGCGCCGCCGCGGCGCTGCAGAGCGCGAGCGGGGTGCTCCGCAGCCGGGTGGGGCAGCAGACCGGGGTGCGGCACACGCCGAGCCTCGCGTTCGTGCTGGACGCGGTGCCGGACACGGCCCGCCGGATGGAGGAGCTGCTGGCGCGCACCCGCGCCTCCGACGAGGAGGTGGCCCGGCTGGCGGCCACGGCGTCCCCGGCGGGGGACCCGGATCCGTACAAGGCCCCGCGGGAGACCGACGACGAGTGACCGGCGTCGTGCACGAGACCGTCCCGGGCCCCGGTCCGGTCGATCCGGCCGGGGCCGCGGCGGTCCTGCGCCGGGCCCGTGACGTGCTCGTGGTCGGGCACGTCCGGCCCGACGCGGACGCCGCGGGCAGCGCCCTGGCCCTGGCCACGGCGCTGCACCGCGCGGGCACCCCGGTCACCGTGTCGTTCGGCGGGCCGGACCAGGTGCCGGCCGCGCTGGTCGACAGCCTCGACCCCCACGGGCTCGTCGTCGCCTCGGTGGACGCGCCGCGCTCGCCGGACCTGCTGGTCTGCTGCGACATCTCCGCGGCCCGTCGGCTCGGGGACCTGGAGCCGGTGCTGGACACGGCCGGGTCGTCGCTGGCGGTGGACCACCACGCGTCGTTCGCGGCGTTCACGGACCGGTACCTCGTCGACCCGGGGGCCCCGGCGACGGTGACGCTCGTCCGGGAGGTGCTCGCCGAGCTGGGCACCCCGCTGGACGCGGTCCTCGCCCGGTCGCTGTTCGCGGGGCTCTACACCGACACCGGCGGTTTCCGGCGCGGCGGCTCGGACGCGCTCCGGCTGGGCGCCGAGCTCGTCGACGCCGGCGTCGAGCCCGCCCCGCTGTTGCGGGACATCGGGGGACCGGTGCCGTTCGCGTGGCTCGCGGCCCAGGCCACGGTGCTGGCCGGGGCCCATCGCGAACCGGGCGTCGCCGCCGGGGCGGACCTGGTGTGGGCCGCCGTCGACGTGGCGACCGCGGCCCGGTTCCGGGACCGCACGGTGACGCTGGTCGGGTCGCTGCAGGCCGCGGCCGGGGGCGGGGTGGCGGCGTTGCTGACCGAGACGGCGCCGGGTGAGTGGTCGGTGTCGCTGCGCGGCAGCGGCTCCCCGGACCTGTCCCGGGTGGCGACGGCGCTCGGTGGCGGTGGGCACGCCGGTGCCGCCGGGTTCGAGCGCGCCGGCACCCGCGACGGCATCCTGGCGCTGCTGCGTGCGGAGCTGGCCCGCTGAGAACGCCCGGTTGACCGGGTTCATCCCGGGTACACGGCCCCGACATCACGACCGGGTACACCTCGGGGCGGTCCGGCGTCACGGCGTCGGGGCACGTAGCGTGTCCCGCGAGACCAGGAGGTGTGCGGTGCGATCCGAGCCCGCTGCGGCCCGCGGGGGCGACAGTCACGGCAACGCGTCCAGCGGGTGGCCGGAGTTCCTCCGTGCCTGGCTGCGCAACCCGGCCCGGGTGGGTGCGGTGTGGCCGAGCTCGCCGCGGTTGTCGGCGAAGCTGGCCCGCATCGCGCCGGGGCACGGCGCCCCGGTCGTCGTCGAGCTGGGGCCGGGCACCGGCGCCGTCACCACGCAGGTCAGCAGGCGGCTTCCCCCGGAGGGGCGGCACCTCGCCGTCGAGCTCGACCCGGGGATGGCCCGCTACCTTCAGGAGCGCCACCCGGGCGTCGAGGTCGTGAACGGCGACGCCCGCAAGCTGGGGGCGCTGCTCGCCGAGCGGGACATCACCTCGGTCGACGCGGTGATCTCCGGGCTGCCCTGGTCGCTGTTCGACCGCGTGATGCAGCAGGAGATCCTCGACCAGGTCGTCGGGGCAGTGGGGGAGACCGGCGCGTTCGCGACGTTCGCGTACTCCCACACTCTGCCGATGCCCTCGGCGCGGCGGTTCAAGGCGACCCTGCACGACACGTTCGACGAGGTCGTGATGACCCGGACGGTGTGGCGCAACCTGCCGCCCGCGTTCTGCTTCCTCTGCCGCCGCCCTCGTCGGTGACCCGGCCCGCCCCTCTCGCGGGCGGGCCCCGTGACATCCTCCGGCTCGCCCTGCCCGCCCTCCCGGTGCTGGCGGCCGAGCCGCTGTTCCTGCTGGTCGACACGGCCGTCGTCGGACGGCTGGGTGGGCTGCCGCTGGCCTCGCTCGCCGTCGCGGCGGTGCTGTTCGCGCAGGTCACGACCCAGCTGACGTTCCTGTCCTACGGGACGACGGCGCGCGCGGCCCGGTTCTACGGCGCCGGGCGCCGCTCGGCCGCGGTGACCGAGGGAGTACAGGCGACCTGGCTGGCGCTGGGCGTCGGGCTGCTCGTCGTCGCGCTCGGACAGCTCGCCGCCGCACCGGTGGCGGGGCTGCTCGCCGGGGACCCGGCGATCGCCGAGGGCGCGGTCTCGTGGCTGCGCATCGCCCTGCTCGGCGCCCCGCTGGTCCTGGTGACGCTGGCCGGCAACGGCTGGATGCGCGGGGTGCAGGACACGCGTCGTCCGATGTGGATCGTGGTCGGCGGCAACCTGCTGTCCGCGCTGCTCTGCCCGCTCCTGGTGCACGGGGCGGGGGACTGGGCGGGCTGGGGGCTCGAGGGCTCGGCGATCGCGAACGTCGCGGGGCAGGCCGTCGCGGCGTCGCTGTTCCTGCGGGCGCTGGTCGTCGAACGACGGCGCGCCCCCGCCGGTGACCCGGTCCGCTTCGCCCCGGACACCGCGGTCCTCCGCTCCCAGGCGACGATGGGCCGCGACCTGATCGTGCGGTCGTTGGGCTTCCAGGCCTGCTTCCTGTCCGCGACGGCGGTGGCCGCCCGGTTCGGGTCCGAGTCCGTCGCCGCGCACCAGATCGTGCTGCAGCTGTGGGTGTTCCAGTCCCTGGTGCTCGACGCGGTCGCGATCGCGGCGCAGTCGCTGGTCGGGGCCGCCCTCGGTGGTGCTGCCGGCGAGCAGGGTGCTGCCGGCGACCGTGCTGCTGACGACCGTGCTGCCGACGACCGCGCCGGCGGCGACCGTGCGGACACGGGTCCGGCGCGGGCGCTCGCCGCCCGGGTGACCCGCTACGGCCTCGTGCTCGGCTGCGGGTTCGGCGTGCTGTTCGCCGCGCTCTACCCCGTCCTACCGCCGGTGTTCACCCGCGACGCGGCCGTCCTCGCGACGATCCCCGCCGCGTGGTGGTTCTTCACCGCGCTGCAGCCGATCGCCGGGGTGGTGTTCGCCCTGGACGGTGTGCTGCTCGGCGCCGGTGACGCGGCCTTCCTGCGCACCACCACGCTGCTCGCCGCACTGGGCGGGTTCCTGCCGATGATCTGGCTGTCCCTGCTGTTCGGGTGGGGGCTGGCCGGGATCTGGACCGGGCTCGCCGCGTTCATGGTGGTCCGCCTCGTCGCGGTGGGGCTGCGGGCACGGTCGGGGCGCTGGGCGGTCCCGGGGGAGATCCGGGCCTGACCGTCCGACCTGCTGCGCCCCGCGATGTGGCCCTCCCCGGGCTGCGGGCCCCGGTGGCTCGGTGGCCGGCTCGCAGGGGATGCCCATCCGGTTGCCGGGCTCGTCGGCCTCGGCCGGGCAGGACGAACGAGTCCGCACCCCTCCGTCGCCGCGACGGGGCCCGTTCGCCGCGGTGCGTGGAGCGACCCGTCGACGGAGTCCGCGGACGGCCGAGTGGCACACCAGGCACTCTGTGGTGGGGCCCGGAGGTACGTGACGTGCCACTCGGCGCCTCCGGGACGGGGCACCGGACGGATGTGCCGGGCTGTGGTCGCGTTCCCCGCGGGCCGGGATCCGGTGGCGGCAGGTGGTCAGCCCCGGCCGGTGGCCGAGGTCTCCGGCCGGTGGCCCGGGGCGTCCGGCCGGTCCACCCGGGCGTCCGGCCGGTGTACCGGGGCGTCCGGCCGGTGTACCGGGGGGCCGGGGCCCTCCGGCGGTCCGTCGGCCCCGGGGGGCGCGGCCGGGAGCGGCAGCCGCACGGTGAACACGGCGCCGGTGCCGTCGTCGCGGGTGCCGACCGTCACCGACCCGCCGAGGCGGCGGGCGATCCGGTCGACCAGCGCCAGCCCGATGCCGCGGGGGCGGCCGCCGGGCGTCGCGCGGGTGCTGAACCCGAAGGTGAACAGCTCGCGGGCGGTGTCGGGCGGCACCCCGGGGCCGCTGTCGGCGACCTCCAGGAGCAGCTCGCGGCCGTCGGGCCCGGTGCGCAGGACGACCGCGACCGACCGTTCCCCGGCGCGCCCGGTGACGACCTCGACCGCGTTGTCGACGAGGTTGCCGACCAGCGAGACCAGGTCGTCCGCGGCGAAGGGCAGCCGCAGCTCCGGCAGCACGTCGGGGTCGCAGGCGTCGGTCACGGAGAAGGTGACGTCGTGCTCGGAGGCCTGCCACGCCTTGTCGGCGAGCAGCGCGGCCAGGACCGGGTCGTACACCTCGGCCACGATCCGCGCGCCGGGCCCGCGGGTGCGGTCCAGCGCGGCGGTGCCGGCCGCCGCGGCGTCGGCGGTGTCGCCGAGCTCGATCAGGGTCAGTACGGTCTGCAGCCGGTTACCGAACTCGTGCGCCTGCCCGGACAGCGCGGCGACGGTGTCGCGGGCCTCGTCGCGCTCGCGCAGCACCCCGGCCAGCTCGGTGCGGTCGCGCAGGGTGAACACTCGCGTCCCCGGGCCCGCGGCCGGCCCGGCGTGCCTGCTGTTGACCAGCAGCACCCGCTCCCCGGCCAACGCGGCCCGGTCGCGCAGGTCCGAGCGCAGCCCGCTGGTGAGCACGGCCGCGACGGCCGGGTCCATGCCGAGCCCGGTGAGCGGCCGGCCCGGGACGGCGGGGTCGCCGGGGGAGTCGTGGTCGGGCAGGCCGAGCAGCCGCCGGGCCTCGGCGTTGACGACGACGAGCCGCCCGTCGCCGTCGACGACCAGCAGTCCCTCGCCGACGGCGTGCAGCACCGCCTCGTGGTGGGTGTAGGCGGCGGTGATGTCCTCGGGCTCCAGGCCCAGGGTCTGGCGACGCAGCCGCCGGGCCAGCACCACCGCCAGTCCCGAGCCCACGAGCACCGCGACCACGGCCGCGGCGAGGATGCCCGGCAGCCAGCGCAGCGCGAGATCGCTGATCCGGGTCTGCAGCACGCCGACGGACACGACCGCAGCGACCCGGCCGTCGACGAGCACCGGGGTGACGGTGCGGACCGAGGGGCCCAGGGTGCCGGTGTAGACCTCGGTGGAGGTGCGTCCGGCCAGCGCCGGGACGATGTTGCCCTGGTACGGCCGCCCGATCTCGTCGGGGTTGTAGTGGCTGTAGCGGATGCCCTGCGGGGACATGACGACGACGAAGCTGCTGTTCGTGGCCCGGCGGACGCGTTCGGCCACCGGCTGCAGCCGCCCGGCGAGGGTGGCGAGCCCGCCGCCCTCGCCGACCGCGGACACGACCTCGGGATCGGAGGCCAGCGACAGCGCGGTGGCGGTGGTGAGCCGCCCGGCGGCGTCGTGCTCCAGGCGGGTCGCACCGACGACACCCAGCGCGGCGAGCCCGCCGACGGTGAGCAGCACGGTGACGACCTGGAGCAGGAACAGCCGCCGCACCAGCCGCGACCGCCGTAGCGGTGGGGAGGAACGGAACGGCCGGCGCACCGGCCCAGCCTGCCACCGCGGGAATGGCAGGGGGACCCGTGCACCGGCCGGGACGTCCGCACCCCCGCGGGCCTGCCGGCTCCGCGGGGGTGCGACGGTCATGGGAGGAGGACCCGCGCCGTGGTCAGGAGCCCGCGCCGACCTTCTCGCGGGAGCCGGACTCGGGCTTCTCGGCGCCCTCGGCGGCCTGCTCGATCTGCTCGTCGGCGGCACCGCCACCGTGCGCGGCCTCCATGTCGGCCTCGACGAGCTTCGGGTCGTCCAGCACCGCGGCGAGCCGCTCGCGGTCGAGCTCGCCGTTCCAGCGGGCGACGACGAAGGTCGCCACGACGTTGCCGATCGCGTTGGTGAGCGCACGGCCCTCGGACATCATGCGGTCGATGCCGACGATCAGCGCGAGACCGACGACGATGGCCTCGGGGGTGAAGAACTCCCCGCCGAAGGCCTGCAGCGACGCGGCCAGGGTGACCAGGCCGGCGCCGGTGACGCCGGCGGCGCCCTTCGAGGTGAGCACCATGAGAACGGCCAGCGCGAGCTGCGCGCCGATCGGCAGGTACTCGTTGCCCGCCTGGATGATGAACAGCGCACCCAGGGTCAGGTAGATGCAGGTGCCGTCGAGGTTGAACGAGTAGCCGGTCGGGATGACCATGCCGACGGTCTGCTTGGACGCACCGGCGGACTGCAGCTTGGTGAGGAAGCGCGGCAGCACCGACTCCGACGACGAGGTGCCGAGGATGATCAGCAGCTCGTCCTTGATGAGGCGGATGACCTTGAAGATGTTGATGCCTGCCATCCAGGACACGGCACCGAGGACGACGACGATGAAGAACAGGCAGGTGCCGTAGAAGACCAGCATCAGCTTGAGCAGGTTGATGAGCGACGCGCCGCCCATCTGGCCGACGGTGTAGGCCATGCCGCCGAACGCGGCGACCGGCGCGGCCCACATGATGATCTTGATGATGCCGAAGATGACCTGGGCGATGCCCTCGATGCCGCCGACCAGGCGGCTGCGCAGGGCCGGGTTCAGCGAGGAGATGGCGCAGGCGGCCAGGATGGCCAGCACCAGGACCTGCAGGACCGAGTTGTCCACGAACGGGCCGAAGAAGCTCTTCGGGAGCAGCGAGTCCTGGATGAACGGGATGACACCCGACTCCTGGGCCCCGGTCTCGAACTGTCCCTCGGCCCGGGTCAGCTCCGCTGCGCTCGGTTGCCCCTCGAAACCGGCACCCGGCTGGAAGACGTTGCCGGCGATGAGGCCGAGCGTCAGCGCGATCACCGTCATGATCAGGAAGTAGCCCATGGCCCGCGCGGCGAGCCCCCCGGCCCGGGCGAGGTTGCCCAGCGAGGCGATGCCGACGATGACGGTGCAGAAGATGACCGGGCCGATGATGACCTTGATCATCTGGACGAACGTGTCGGCGAGCCACTTCAGCTCACCGGCGAAGCCGGGAGCGAGGAACCCGACCGCGATGCCGGACGCGATGCCGACGAGCACCCAGAACCAGAGCTGGGTGTAGACCTTCTTCTTGGTCCGGGTGGGGGTGGTGGACCCCGTCCCGGACGAGCCGTCTGCGTTGGCGACCTCGGCCATGTCCGTCCTCCTCGACGTGTTCGGTGCGGACACGATGGAGCCGGGGTGTGTCGTGGGGCAACCGCGGGGGCACCGAGCTTGAGGAAGCTTTGAGGAATCGTGACTAGGGTGGGTCCGTGCGGGTGCTGCTGGTCGAGGACGACGCGGTCCTCGGCGACGCCCTGCGACGCAGCCTCGTCCGCCAGGGCTACCCGACCGACCTCGTGACCAGCGGGTCCGCGGCCATCGCCGCCGTCGCCGAGCGGGAGCCCGACGTCGTCCTGCTCGACATGGGCCTGCCCGACCGCGACGGCATCGGCGTCTGCCGGGAGATCCGGGAGCGGTCCCGGGTGCCGATCCTCGCCATCACCGGCCGCGGCGACGTCGCGGCGCGGGTGCAGGGACTGCGCTCGGTCGCCGACGACTACCTGGTCAAGCCGGTCTCCACCGACGAGCTGGTGGCCAGGATCGAGGCCGTCCTGCGTCGTGCCACCGGCGCTGCGGTGGCCGCGACGGTGAGCGTCGGCGACGTCGTCGTCGACCTCGACCGGCGGGCGGTGACCGCGGCCGGCACCGAGGTCGCGCTGACCCGCAAGGAGTTCGACCTGCTCGCCGCGCTCGCCCGCCGGGAGGGGGCGGTGCTGCCGCGCACCGAGCTCCTGGAACAGGTGTGGGGGACCGCCGACGCGTCCGCGGCACGCACGCTGGAGGCGCACGTGGCGTCGCTGCGGTCGAAGCTGGGGGCCCGCGACGTCGTGGTGACGGTCCGTGGAGTCGGGTACCGGCTGGCGCGTTAGCGTCCCGGCGTGCCCGCACGCAACCCGCCCCCGCCGCCCGGCCTCGTGATCGTCGACAAGGACCGGGGCCCGACCAGCCACGACGTCGTCGGGAAGCTCCGCCGGATCATGGGCACCCGCAAGGTCGGCCACGCCGGGACGCTGGACCCGATGGCGACCGGGGTGCTGGTCGTCGGCATCGAGCGGGCCACCAAGCTGCTCGGGCACCTGTCGCTCGACACCAAGGCCTACACCGCGACCGTGCGGCTCGGGCAGGGCACCGACACCGACGACGCCGAGGGCACGCCCGTCGGGGAGCCCGTCCCGGTCGGGGCCGACGACGACGCCGTCCGCGCCGCCATGGCCGCGCTGACCGGGGAGATCATGCAGGTCCCCAGCGCGGTGTCCGCGGTGAAGATCGACGGAAAGCGCGCCTACCAGCGGGTCCGCGACGGCGAGACCGTCGAGATCCCGGCCCGCCCGGTCACCGTGTCGGCCTTCGAGCTGCTCGCGGTGCGCCGTGACGGCCCGTGGTGCGACCTCGACGTCGCCGTCGACTGCTCCTCGGGTACCTACGTCCGCGCGCTCGCCCGCGACCTCGGCACCGCGCTGGGCTCCGCCGGGCACCTGACCGCGCTGCGGCGCACCCGGGTCGGACCCTTCACCCTGGAGCACGCGCGCACCGTCGAGCAGCTCGCCGAGGAACCCGGGCTGTCGCTGGACCTCGCCGCGGCCGTCGCGACGGCGTTCCCGCGGGTCGACCTCGACGCCTCCGCCGCCACCGACGTGCGGTTCGGCAAGTCACTGCCGGCGGCCGGGATCGCGGGCACCTACGGGGTGTTCGCCCCGGACGGCGCCGCGCTGGCCCTGATGGCCGACCGCGGTGCCGCCGCCCGCCCGGTCGTCGTGCTCGCCCCGGCCGGCTGACCCTGCGGGCCGAGCGCGGTCGCCCGCTGCGCGGGACCCGGCCCGGTTCGCCTAGGCTCGCGCCCGTGCAGCGGTGGCGTGGTCTGGAGGCGGTTCCGCCCGGCTGGGGCCGGTGCGTCGTGACCGTCGGTGTGTTCGACGGGGTGCACCGTGGACACCGGCAGCTGATCTCCCGCGCGGTGGAACGGGCGCACGAGCGCGGCCTGCCCGCCGTCGTCGTGACGTTCGACCCGCACCCGGCCGAGCTGATCCGGCCCGGCACCCACCCGGCGCGGCTGTCCACACTCGACCGGCGGGCCGAGCTCGTGGCCGAGGTGGGCGCGGACGTCTTCTGCGTCATCCCGTTCACCGAGGCACTGTCCCGGATGCCGCCCGCCGGGTTCGCGCACGAGGTGCTGGTCGACCGGCTGCACGCGGCCGTCGTCGTGGTGGGCAGCAACTTCACCTTCGGCCACCGGGCCGAGGGTGACGTCGGGACCCTCGCCGAGCTGGGCCGTCGCTTCGGGTTCGCCTGCGAGGCGCTCGACCTGGTCTCCGACCACGACGTGACCTTCTCCTCCACCTACATCCGGTCCTGCATCGACGCCGGGGCCGTCCGCGACGCCGCGCACGCGCTGGGCCGCTGGCACCGGGTGGACGGCGTGATCGTGCACGGCCACAAACGTGGCCGTGACCTGGGCTACCCGACCGCGAACGTCGCCACCCCGCCGCACACCGCGATCCCCGCCGACGGCGTCTACGCGGGCTGGTTCCGCATCGGCGACCGTCGTCTGATGGGCGCGATCTCGGTGGGGACCAACCCGACGTTCTCCGGGCGGGTGCGCACCGTCGAGGTCTACGTCCTCGACGTCGACGAGAACTTCTACGGCCACGAGGTCAGCGTCGAGTTCGTCGAGCGGCTGCGCGGCCAGGAGCACTACGACGGCGTCGAGGCGCTCGTCGCACAGATGGGCCGTGACGTGGAGACCTGCCGCGAGATCCTCACCGCGGCCGGCGACGCCACCGGACCCGACGGGGTGCCGGATTAGGTGAAAACCCCCTGCCGGGACCGAACGACCGCGCCGAACCGCGTGGTCACCGAGGCTGGCAGGCATGGACGACCCCCGCACCGTGGACCCGGTGGCGCAGGAGATCGCGCGCAACCGCGACCGCCAGAGCGCGATCTACGGCGAGCCCCTCGACGAACGCATCCGCCGGCTCACGACCGGCCTCGGCATCACCCAGGCCCGCCTCGCCGCCGCGATCGGGCTGAGCCCGGCGATGCTGTCCCAGCTGGCGGGCGGGCGCCGGGTCAAGATCGGGGACCCTGCGGTGCTGGGTCGGATGACCGCGCTGGACCGGCGGCTCGCGCACGGTCCGGTGCCCGAGGCCGAACGCGAGGTGCTGCTGGCCAGGGTCCGGCAGGAGCCGACGCCGGGTGCACCGACCGGTGCCTGCCGTTGCGCCGGGCAGGCACCCACGACCGGGCCGGCGGTGCCGCAGCCGCGACGGGCCCCGGCCGAGCCGACCGCGGAGGATGCGCTGCGCGGGGTGAGTGCGCCGGCCCGGCTCGTCGCGGCGGCGGCCGAGCTGGCCGCGGCGTTCCCGGAGATCGCCGAGGTGCTGCGCCGGGCCGCCGCTGGACGGCGCTGAGCCCGGCTGCCGACCCCGGGTGCGGACGCGGTGGGGTGACCCGCATCGGTGGCCGCGGTGGTCCACCGGGTCCCGCCGCGCGCCGGGACACCGGAGCACACAACGCCGGGACGCCGGGCCACACAACCGGGGTGACGCGGGTCGGCGGCGGTCGGCGCACCCGTCGCTGGTACCGTTTCACCTCGGGTCCGGCTGCAGTCCGTGGCGGCCGCGACCGACTTCCTGCCGTCCCGCCGGTTCACCCGGGTTTCGTCGGACGTCACGGCCCCACGGACCGTCTCAAGGATGAAGGAGTTGAGCAGTGGCACTGACCACCGCCGAGAAGAAGAGCACGCTCGAGCAGTACGGCACCCACGCCACCGACACCGGGTCTCCCGAGGCCCAGGTCGCGCTGCTGACGCAGCGCATCGTCGGCCTGACCGAGCACCTGAAGCAGCACAAGCACGACCACCACAGCCGGCGCGGCCTGCTGCTGCTGGTCGGTCGTCGTCGCCGGCTGCTCAAGTACCTGCGCGAGGTCGACGTCGCTCGCTACCGCGCGCTGATCGAGAAGCTGGGTCTGCGCCGCTGACCCGCCTGGGGCGACCCGGCACCGGTTCCCGGTGCCGGGTCGTTCCGTAACACCGAGCGACACAACTGAACAGAGCCCGCCACGCGAGGCGACCGGACATCCGCCGGTCCTCGGTAGTGGCCCCCGGAGCGCGACGCGCGGCCGGAGGCTTCGATCGAAGACCGGCCCAGCAGGGGATCGAGCCGGCGCCACGGTGGTGGGGGTAGACGAAGACCACTCCCAACGACGAGGAGAACACCCCCGTATGACTGACGTCATCTCCGAGGACGGCGTGCACGAGAGCACCGCCGTCATCGACAACGGCACCTACGGCACCCGCACCGTCCGGTTCGAGACCGGCCGGCTCGCGCGCCAGGCTGCCGGGTCCGTCGTCGCGTACCTCGACGACGAGACCATGCTGCTGTCCGCCACGACCGCCTCGAAGCGGCCGAAGGACCAGTTCGACTTCTTCCCGCTCACGGTGGACGTCGAGGAGCGGATGTACGCCGCGGGCCGGATCCCCGGCTCGTTCTTCCGCCGCGAGGGCCGCCCGGGCACCGACGCGATCCTGACCTGCCGCCTCATCGACCGTCCGCTGCGCCCGTCCTTCGTGGACGGTCTGCGCAACGAGATCCAGGTCGTCGTGACGGTCATGTCGCTCGACCCGAAGGACCCCTACGACGTCGTGGCGATCAACGCCGCGTCGGCGTCCACCCAGCTCGCCGGCCTGCCGTTCTCCGGCCCGGTCGGCGGCGTCCGCGTCGCGCTCATCGCGAACGAGGCGGGCACCGACACCCAGTGGGTCGCCTTCCCGACCCACGACCAGCTCGACCGCGCCGCGTTCGACATGGTCGTCGCGGGCCGCATCGTGGGCGACGACGTCGCGATCATGATGGTCGAGGCCGAGGCCACCGAGAACACGATCGAGCTGATCGCGGGCGGCGCCACCGCCCCGACCGAGGGCGTCGTGGCCGACGGCCTCGAGGCCGCGAAGCCCTTCATCCGCTCGCTGTGCATCGCCCAGCAGCAGCTGGCCGACGTCGCCGCCAAGCCGACCGGCGACTACCCGGTGTTCCCGGCCTACCAGCCGGACGCCTTCGAGGCCGTCTCCGAGGCCGTCGAGCAGGAGCTGGCGCAGGCGCTGACCATCGCCGGCAAGCAGGAGCGCGAGACCCGCACCGACGAGATCAAGGCGTCGGTGCTCGAGAAGCTCGGCGAGCGCTTCGTCGGCCGCGAGTCCGAGCTCGGCAACGCGTTCCGCGCGCTGAACAAGAAGCTGGTCCGCCGCCGGATCCTGACCGACCAGGTCCGGATCGACGGCCGCGGCCTGACCGACATCCGGCCGCTGTCGGCCGAGGTCGAGGTCGTCCCGCGGGCCCACGGCTCGGCGCTGTTCGAGCGCGGCGAGACCCAGATCATGGGTGTCACCACGCTGAACATGCTCCGCATGGAGCAGCAGATCGACCAGCTGGGGCCGGAGACGCGCAAGCGCTACCTGCACCACTACAACTTCCCGCCGTACTCGACCGGTGAGACCGGTCGCGTCGGCTCGCCGAAGCGCCGCGAGATCGGCCACGGCGCGCTCGCCGAGCGGGCCCTGATCCCGGTCCTGCCGAACCGCGAGGAGTTCCCCTACGCGATCCGCCAGGTCTCCGAGGCCCTCGGCTCGAACGGCTCGACCTCGATGGGCTCGGTCTGCGCGTCCACGATGTCGCTGCTCAACGCCGGTGTTCCGCTGAAGGCGCCGGTCGCGGGCATCGCGATGGGCCTGGTGTCCGACGAGGTCGACGGCCAGACGCGCTACGTCGCGCTGACCGACATCCTCGGTGCCGAGGACGCCTTCGGCGACATGGACTTCAAGGTCGCCGGCACCAAGGAGTTCGTCACGGCGCTGCAGCTGGACACCAAGCTGGACGGCATCCCGTCCGAGGTGCTCGCCGCCGCGCTGAACCAGGCCAAGGACGCCCGCCTGACCATCCTCGAGGTGATCGGCGAGGCCATCGACGGCCCGGACGAGATGAGCAAGTACGCGCCGCGGGTCACCGCGGTGAAGGTCCCGGTCGACAAGATCGGCGAGGTCATCGGCCCGAAGGGCAAGATGATCAACTCGATCACCGAGAAGACCGGCGCCGACATCTCGATCGAGGACGACGGCACGATCTACGTCGGTGCGAACGACGGCCCCTCCGCGGAGGAGACGATCGGCATGATCAACGCGATCGCCAACCCGCAGCTGCCGAAGGTCGGCGAGCGCTTCCTGGGCACGGTGGTCAAGGCCGCCGCGTTCGGTGCCTTCGTCTCGCTGGTCCCCGGCAAGGACGGCCTGGTCCACATCTCGAAGCTCGGCAACGGGAAGCGGATCAGCAAGGTCGAGGACGTCGTCAAGGTCGGCGACAAGCTGCGCGTCGAGGTCACCGACATCGACAACCGCGGCAAGATCTCGCTGATCCCGGTGGTCGACGAGTCCGCGGTCGCGGAGGCGCCCGTCGAGGGTGTCGTCGACGCCGAGGCTCCGGCCGAGGCCGCCGCCAACCCGAGCTGAACTGTTGGCATCTGAGAACGACCACGCGACGGCGGCCCGGGACTCCTCCCGGGCCGCCGCCCGTGTGTCCCCGCTCCCCGACGGCGACACCGGTGACACCGTCCGCCGCAGCGATCTGCCCGGCGGGGTGCGGCTGGTCACCGAGGCCGTGCCCGGGGTCCGCTCGGTGGCACTCGGCATCTGGATCGGGATCGGCTCGGTCGACGAGACCCCCGAGCAGGCCGGCGCCGCGCACTTCCTGGAACACCTGCTGTTCAAGGGCACCCGGCGGCGCACCGCGGCGGGCATCGCCGAGGAGATGGACGCCGTCGGCGGTGAGCTGAACGCGTTCACCGCCAAGGAGCACACCTGCTACTACGCCCACGTCCTCGACACCGACGTGGCGCTCGCGGTGGACGTGCTGGCCGACGTCGTCACCGACGCCGAGCTGGCGCACACCGACGTCGAGCTGGAACGCGGCGTCGTGCTCGAGGAGATCTCGATGCGCGACGACGACCCGGAGGACCTGCTCGGCGACCTGTTCGACGAGACCCTGTTCGGCGACCACCCGCTGGGGCGCCCGGTGATCGGCTCCGAGGAGTCGGTCCGGGCGATGAGCCGCGACACCCTGCACAGCTTCTGGCGCGGGGAGTACACGGCGCCGCGGATGGTCGTCGCCGCGGCCGGGAACCTCGACCACTCCCACGTCGCCGAGCTCGTGGCCGCCGCCCTCGGCGCGGCCGCGCGGCACCACGAGGGGGCCCGTCCGGTGCCCCCGCGCAGCGCCACCGGTGTCCGCCCGGTCCGCACCGGTGCCCTCGGGCTGCTCGACGACGAGTCCGAGCAGGCCCACGTGATGCTCGGCGTGCCCACCGCGGGCCGCGCCGGCCGCGGCCTCCCGGTGCTCGCCGTCCTCAACTCCGCCCTCGGCGGGGGGCTGTCCTCGCGGCTGTTCCAGCAGGTCCGGGAGCAGCGCGGGCTGGCCTACCAGGTCTACTCCTCGACGGTGCGCTACGCCGACGCCGGCGCGCTGTCGGTGTACGCCGGATGCGCCCCCGAACGCCTCGGCGAGGTCGTGGCCGTGGTGCGCGACGTGCTCGGCGAGGTCGCGGCCGACGGTCTGACCGAGGCGGAGGTCGTCCGTGCCCAGGGCGCCCTGCGCGGGGGACTGGTGCTGGGCTGTGAGGACACCGCGTCGCGGATGAACCGGCTCGGCCGCGCCGAGCTGGACCACGGTCGGCAGCGGTCGCTGGCCGACAGCCTCGCCCGCATCGACGCCGTCACCCCGGGCGAGGTCGCGGCGTTGGCCGCGGACCTGCTGGCCCAGCCGCTGACGGCGGCGGTCGTGGGGCCCTACGCCGATGTCGACGACCTCCCGGTCGCCCTGCGCGACCTGGCCTGACGCCACCCTTGCGGCCGCCCTCAGGGGCACACGAGGGCCTCCCAGGCGCTCCCAGGGTCACCCTCGTGGCGTCTAGGGCAACGAGGGTGACCCTGGGAGCGGGACGCGGGGTGGCCAGGACGCCGGTGCCACGACGCGGGTGCCACGACGCGGGGGAGCCCCGGACCGGGTGGTCCGGGGCTCCCCGGCGTGATGATGCCGGTGGGTCAGCTGCCGTTCTGCCAGCCGAGGGTCTCGGGCAGCGGCGGGAACGCGAACAGCGCCGAACCCCAGTTCGCAAGGCCGGGCTTGGTTGCCCAGATGCTCGGACCGGAGTAGACCGGGAGCACGCCATAGGTGGCGAGCGCCTTCTTCTCGGCCACGTTGGCGGCGGCGTACTGCTCGTCGGCGGTCGGCAGGGTGTTGACCTTGCGCAGCTCGGCGTCGAGTTCCTTGCTACCGGTCCCGGAGCGGTTCAGCTGCGAGTCCGAGCAGTACTGCTGGCAGATGTAGGCCACGCCGTACGGGTCGGTGGACTTGAACCCGAGGAAGACCATGTCGAACTCCTTGTTCGACAGGATCTTCGAGAAGTCGGTCGAGGGCACGACGCGGACCTGCATGTCGATGCCGACGTTCTTCAGCATCGCGACGAGCGCACCCGAGGTGGCCCGCTTGGTCGGGGTGTCTCCGGTCTGGACGTAGGAGAAGGTCAGCTTCTGCCCGTCCTTGGCGCGGATCCCGTCCGGACCTGCGACCCAGCCCGCCGCGTCCAGATCCCGCTTGACGGCCTCCGGGGCGAAGGTGACGGCGCTCGCGAGGTTGTCCTCGTAGCCCTTCTGATAGGGCTGCAGCGTGAGCGACCCGCTCGGGGTCTCGGTGTAGTCCAGGCCCTGGAAGGTGATCTTCGCGATCTGCTGGCGGTCGACCGAGTCGAAGATCGCCTTGCGGACCACGGGGTCCTTCAGGACCGGGGTGGTGCTGTTCAGCATCAGCAGGTAGTTCGCCGGGGTGCCGGAGATGCGGATGTCGGCGTTCGGCACGGAGCGGGCCTGGGCGAGCAAGTCCGCGGTCTCGGCCTCGGTCGCGTCGAGCTGACCGTTGCGGAACGCGTTGATCTTGGCCTGCTGCTCCATCTGCACCAGGGTGATGCGGTCGAGCTTGCCCTTCTTGCCCCACCACTTCGGGTTGCGCTCGAAGGTGATCGTGGCGTTCTGCTTGTCGTAGTTCGCCACGGTGTACGGGCCCGCTCCCCACTCGGGGTGCGGGTTGTTCAGGTAGCCCTTGTTGAAGACGTCGGGGGTGGCCGCCTTCGGGTGCACGAGGTAGTTGAACAGGCTCGGCCACCACGGGTTGGGCCCGTTGAAGGCGACGACGGCCTGCTTGTCGTCGGCACCGCGGGTCACCGAGGCGATCCGGTCGTAGCCGTCGGTCGAGCTCGGGATGAACGCGGTGTCCTTCCCGTTGTTGGCCTTCCAGGTCGACTCGAAGGCCCGCCAGTCGATCGGCGTGCCGTCGTTGAAGACGGCCTTCGGGTTGATCGTGTAGGTGACGGTGGTCTTCCCGCCGCTGTCGACCGGCTCGGCCTTCGTCACGTAGTCGGGGTTGACGATCGGGTCCCCGGTCGGGCTGAACGAGATCACCACGGGGTTGTAGAAGGTCCAGGAGAGCCGGGTGTCGGTGGTGGAGTCTCCCTGGAAGTAGTTGAACTGCGGGTTCAGGTCCGAGCGGAACGGCAGGGTGACCTGGCCGCCGTCCTTGACGTTCTCGTAGGGCTGGGCGTTGTACGACGGCGTCGTCGACAGCGACTCGGCCGTCTGCGCGGGCCCGCCGGAGCCACCTCCGCCACAGCCCGCCAGCACCAGGGCCAGCGCCGCGACGGCGGCGGTGGTCGCCCCGCGTCGGATGGGTCTGCGCATGTCTCTCCTTCGTTCGGTTCCCCGGTCGGGGTCGAGGTGGGTCAGCGGAAGTGGCAGGCGTTGCGGTGGTCGGAGTCGGCGTCGCTCGCGCCGTCCTTGACCAGGAGCTCGGGGGTCTCGCCGGCACAGCGCGAGCGCTCCTGCTCGGACAGCGTCCGGGCCAGCGGGCAGCGGCCCAGGAACGCGCAGCCCGGCGCGTCGTCGGTCGGGCTGGGCAGGTCCCCGGAGAGCACCACCCGCTGCCGGGTCCGTTCGACCTGCGGGTCCGGCACCGGGATCGCCGACAGCAGCGCCTGGGTGTAGGGATGCTGCGGGTTGCCGAACACGTCGGCGACCGCGCCGGACTCCACGATCCGGCCCAGGTACATGACCGCGACCCGGTCCGCGACGTGCCGCACCACCGACAGGTCGTGCGCGACGAACAGGTAGCTCAGCCCCAGCTCGCGCTGCAGCTCGGTGAGCAGGTTCAGCACCCCGGCCTGCACCGAGACGTCGAGGGCGGACACCGGCTCGTCGAGCACCAGCAGCGACGGCTTCGTCGCCAGCGCGCGGGCGATCCCGATGCGCTGGCGCTGCCCGCCGGAGAACGCCGCCGGGAACCGGTCGACGTGCTCCGGGTCCAGACCGACCAGCGCCATCAGCTCGTCGACCCGGGTGGCTACCCGGTCCCGGTCGGTCCAGCCGGCCGCCCGCAGCGGCTCGGTGAGGATGTCGCCGACCGTCATGTGCGGGTCGAGCGCGCCCATCGGGTCCTGGAACACGATCTGGATCTCGCGCCGCAGCGCGGCGATGTCGCTGCGGCCGCGCAGCGTGGCGACGTCGGTTCCGGCGATCTCGATCGTCCCGCTCTCCGGCGGGAGCAGGTTCATGATCTCCAGCAGCGTCGTGGTCTTGCCGCAGCCGGACTCGCCGACCAGGCCGAGGGTCTCACCGCGCCGGATGTCGAGGTCCACGTCGGCGACGGCGTGCACCGTGCCGACCCGGCGTCGCACCAGGGACCCCTTCATGAGGGGGAACGTCCTGCGCAGGTGGCTCACCGACAGCACCGCGGGGCGGCTCTCGCGGTCGCCGGTGCGGTCGTCGTCGAGGAGGAGGTCCGGAACGGCGAACACGGGCTCGCCGTCGATCGCACCGTCGACGATCTCACCGGTCCGCACGCAGGCGGCGGCGTGGTCGTCGCGACCCGGGACGGGCCGAAGCGGCGGCTCGGCGGTGCGGCAGGCATCGACGGCGACCGGGCAGCGCGGCGCGAAGGGGCAGCCCGTCGGCAGGTCGGTCGGTGCGGGCGGGCTGCCGGGCACCGGGACCAGCGGGCGCCGCTCGACGCTGTCGACGCGGGGGACCGCGCCGAGCAGACCGATCGTGTACGGCATCCGCGGCGCGGCGAACAGCTCGTCCACCGGGGCCGTCTCGACCGGGCGCCCGGCGTACATGACGAGCACGTCGTCGGCGACCCCGGCGACCACCCCCAGGTCGTGGGTGATCATGACGACGGCGGCGCCGGTCTCGTCGCGTGCCACCTTCAGCACGTCGAGGATCTGGGCCTGCACGGTGACGTCCAGGGCGGTCGTCGGCTCGTCGGCGATGATCACCGACGGGTCGTTCGCGATCGCCATCGCGATCATGACGCGCTGGCGCATGCCGCCCGAGAACTCGTGCGGGAAGGCGCGCACGCGTCGTCGGGGGTCGGGGATGCCGACCAGGTCGAGCAGCTCGACCGCACGCTCGCGGGCCTTCGCGCGGCCGATGTCGCGGTGGATCTGCATGGCCTCGACGAGCTGGTCGCCGACGGTGAAGATCGGCGTCAGCGAGGACAGCGGGTCCTGGAAGATCATCCCGATGTCGTTGCCGCGGATCCCGGACAGGTCCTCGTCGGACAGTCCGACCAGCTCGCGGCCGGCCAGGGTGATCGAGCCCGTCACCGACGCCGTCTCGGGCAGCAGGCCCATCACCGCCAGCGAGGTCACCGACTTGCCGGATCCGGACTCGCCGACGATGCCGAGCGTGCGCCCGGGCAACAGGTCGAAGTCGACGCCGCGGACGGCCGCCACCCGGCCGGCCTCGGAGGGGAACGCGACGGTCAGGTCGCGCACGGACAGCACGGGGGCGTTCATGCGCTGCCTCCGGCCCGGGAGGTCGGGTCGAGGGCGTCGCGCAGGCCGTCGCCGACGAACGCGAGCGACGCGGTCAGCAGCACCAGCAGCACCGACGGCACGATGAAGATCCACGGCGCGGTCGCCATCGACGAGCCGCCGTCGGCGAGCATCGTGCCCAGCGAGACGTCGGGGATCTGCACGCCGAACCCGATGAACGACAGCGCGGTCTCGCTCTGCACGGTGCTCGCCACGTTCAGGGTGAAGGTGACGATGAGCAGCGAGCCGATGTTCGGGATGAGGTGGCGGAAGACGATCCCCGGCCCGGACACCCCCATGAAGCGGGCGGCCGAGACGTACTCGCGTTCGCGCAGCGTCGTCGCGACGGTCCAGACCACGCGGGCGGTGGTCATCCAGCCCAGCAGGGTCAGGGCGACGATCAGGATCCGGTAGTCGCCCGACCCCCACTGGGAGGCCAGCGCCAGGATCAGGAACGACGGCACCACCATCAGGAAGTGGACGACCGTGAGCAGGACGCGCTCGCCGCGCCGGGCCCAGGTCCGCCCGCCGCCCAGGTAGGCCGCGCCCGCCCCGACCACCGCGGCGATCAGGGTGGTCAGCAGCGAGACCGTGACGGCGATGGTCAGGGAGCGCTGCAGGCCGTGCACGGCCTGGGCGTAGACGTCGTTGCCGCCGGCCGTGGTGCCCAGCGGGTGGTCCAGCGACGGCGCCGCGGTCAGCGCCGCGAAGTCGACGTCGGTGTGGTCGTAGGGGGAGAGGAACCCGCCGACCAGGGAGAACAGCACCAGCAGGCCGAAGACGACCAGGCCTGCCATCGCGGGCCGGTTGCGCCGGTAGCGACGCCACACCAGCGCGGCGCGCGCACCCCGGCGACGACGGGGTGCGCCCGGCTCCGGGGCGCCGTCGGCACCGTCGGAGACGGTGGGGGCGAGCTCGGGCATGTTCAGGCTCATGTCAGTTCACCCGCACCCTCGGGTCGAGGGCGACGACCGCGATGTCGGCGAGCATGGCGCCGACCGCCGTCGTCACCGCGCCGAACGCCGCCGTGGCGACGACGCCGTGGATGTCGTTGGTCGAGATGGTGCGGATGAAGTAGTCGCCCATGCCCTGCCAGGCGAAGGTCTTCTCGGTGATCACCGCACCGGTGAACAGCGCCGGGATCGCGAACGCCACCTGAGTCGCCACCGGGATCATCGAGCTGCGCAGCCCGTGACGCCGGATGGCCTGCCTGCGGGTCAGCCCCTTGGCCCGGGCGGTCCGCACGTAGTCGGAGTTGACCACGTCGAGCAGCATCGAGCGCTGCAGCAGGTGGTAACCCGCGTAGGAGATGATCAGCAGCGAGATCGTCGGCAGCACGAGGTGCTGGGCCCGGTCGACCAGCAGCGGCCAGAACCCGGTGACCCCGGGCGACTCGGACCCCGCGACGTAGAACAGCGTCCCGCCGACACCCTGGTTGATCGCGATGGCGACGAACACGACCGCCAGCGCCGCGACCGCCGACGGGATGTTCAGGGTGAACACCGAGGTCAGCTGGGCGGCGCGGTCACCGAGCCGGTACTGGCGCTGGGCCGAGTAGACCCCGAGCGCCACCCCGATCACGATCGACAGCAGCAGCGAGAAGAACACCAGCTGCCCGGACACCACGACACGGAACGCCACCTGCGCGTTCACCGGGTCGCCGATCGGGCTGGTGCCCCAGTCCCAGCGGGTCACGATCCCGGTGATCCAGATCCACCACCGCTCCAGGACCGGGACGTTCGAGTCCAGGTTGTACTGGCCCAGCGACCGGGCGATCTCCGCGTCGGTGCGCGGCGGTCGCAACTGCAGGTAGTTGACCCGGGGGTCGAGGAAGGAGTTCGCGAGGAAGTAGACCAGGTTGGTCGCGACGACGATCATCGCGAGCCACCCGGCGCCCCTGCGCAGGAGGTACCGGAGCACGCTGCTCTTCTCTGTTCGTCCGCGGTGCGGTGGTGACCGGCAGCGCGCGGGTGGTGGGACGACCGCAGGTGAGCGGGTGTCACTGTTTCGGGTGACTTCGAGGCTGGCACGCCAGTACCAGAAGTTGGTAGTCCCGGCTCACAGCGTTTACCCACTCGTGATGATGACACCCTCCCGTCGCCGCGGGTTCGTCCGAGGGAATCGCCGGACCTGCTGGCAGGCTGGGCGCCATGACCGCCCTCGCCGTCGTCGCCGGCCTGATGATGCTCGTCGGCCTGGCCGGGATCGTGCTGCCCGTCCTGCCCGGGCCGCTGCTGATCGTCGGCGGGGTCGCGGTCTGGGCGGTCCCGCGCGGCGATGCGGTCGGCTGGTGGGTGCTCGGCATCGCGGTGCTCGTCACCGTCGCCGGCCAGGTCGCGAAGTACCTGCTCCCCGGACGCCGGCTCAAGGCCGCCGGGGTCCCCACCCGCACCCTGTTCGCCGGGCTCGTGCTGGGCGTCGTCGGGTTCTTCGTCGTGCCCGTGGTCGGGCTGTTCCTCGGGTTCGTGCTCGGGGTCTGGCTGGCCGAGCTCGCCCGTCTGCCCGACGCCGCCACCGCCTGGCGCTCGGCACGCGAGGCGCTCGCCGCCGTGGGCTGGAGCATCCTGATCGAGCTCGCCGCGGGGCTGGTCACGGTCGCGGTGTGGATCGGCGGCCTCGTCGTAGGGTGACGCCCGTGAGCACGGACACGGTGACGATCAAGGTGGCGGTCCTCGGCGCGAAGGGCCGGATGGGCAGCGAGGTGTGCCGGGCGGTCGAGGCCGCCGAGGACACCGAGCTGGTCGCCGCGCTGGACGCGGGCGACGACCTGTCCGCCCTCGACCGCGCCGACGTCGCCGTCGACTTCACCCACCCCGGCGCCGCGATCGCCAACATCCGCGAGTGCCTGGCGCGCGGGGTCGCCCCGGTCGTCGGGACCAGCGGCTTCGACGCCGCCAAGTTCGACGAGGTCCGCGCGATCCTCGACGAGCACGGCTCGGGCAGCGTGCTCGTCGCCCCGAACTTCGGGGTCGGCGCCGTGCTGATGATGCACTTCGCGGCACAGGCCGCCCGCTTCTTCGACTCCGCCGAGGTCATCGAGCTGCACCACGCCGGCAAGGTCGACGCCCCGTCCGGCACCGCCGCGCGGACCGCGTCGGTGATCGGCGCGGCACGGCGCGAGGCCGGCCTCGGCAAGGTTCCCGACGCCACCACCGACGACCCGCACGGCGCCCGTGGCGCGGTCGTCGAGGGCATCCACGTGCACGCGGTCCGGATGCCCGGGCTGATCGCGCACCAGGAGGTCGTCCTCGGCACCGACGGCGAGGTGTTCACCCTGCGCCACGACTCGATGAACCGGACCAGCTTCATGCCGGGCGTGCTGCTCGCGGTGCGTGCCGTGCGCGAGCGCCCGGGGCTGACGATCGGGCTGGAGCCGCTGCTCGGGCTCGGCTGAGTCCTCAGTCGACCAGGTGCAGGTCCAGCGTCCCGGCGTGGCGGACCTCGCGCAGCGTCGAGGAGCCGGTGTCCAGCGTGCGCACCGCGCCGTCGGGCGCCCAACCGGCGCGGCTGTAGAAGTTCCGTGAGGCGGTGTCGGCCTCGGGCACCCAGGTGCGCCCGGTGTCCGAGCCGGACTCCCGCAGCGCGGCCGCCACGGCGGCGAGCAGCCGCCCGCCGTGCCCGCGCCTGCCCCAGCGCGGCTCCACCAGCAGCGTGCTGACCTCGGCGATCGCCAGACCGTCGGCCCCGGCGTAGCGGGCGGCGGCGGCGAACCCGACGGTCTCGTCCCCCTCGACGGCGACGAACAGGTGGTAGCCGTCGCCGGCGTGCACGGCGTCGCTCCAGTGCGAGCGCGCGGCGTCCGAGGTGAGTCCCGCGAACGCCTCCTCGGGCAGCAGCCCGGCGTAGGCGGTGCGCCAGGTGCGGTCCTGGATCGCCATGATCGCGCCCACGTCGTCGTCGGTGGCGGGGCGGACGGTCGCGGTGGCCATGGGTCATGCCTACCGTGCGACCCCGCGGGCCACGTCACCGCCCGGGTCCACAGCGGGTCCACAGGGCGGTGCGATCCGGGGCCCATGTCCGGTTCCTACCGTCGTTCTCGTTCCGCACGACAGTCCCGCACGACGACGCACCGGAGGACCCGCCATGCCGCGCTACCAGGGCCGTGCCCTGCCCCGCCCCGACGACGAGGTCGTCGACCAGGGTCTCGGGTTCGACCTCGGCACCCTGCTCGGCAGGCGCCGCATGCTGGCCGTGCTCGGCGTCGGCGCCGTCACCGCCGGGCTCGCGGCCTGCGGCACCGCGGCCCCGTCGGCGACGACCGCGACCTCGACCGGCGAGATCCCGGACGAGACGGCGGGCCCGTACCCCGGCGACGGCTCCAACGGCGCGAACGTGCTCACCGAGTCCGGGGTGGTGCGCAGCGACATCCGGTCGAGCTTCGGCAGCGGCTCGGCGACCGCGGCCGGGGTACCGATGACCCTGGAGCTCACGATCACCGACATGGCCGCCGCCGGCATGGCCGGTGCCGCGGTCTACGTCTGGCACTGCGACCGGGAAGGCCGGTACTCCCTGTACTCCGAGGGGCTGGAGGCCGAGAACTACCTGCGGGGGGTCCAGGTCGCCGGCAGCGACGGGGCGGTGCGCTTCACCAGCATCGTCCCGGCCTGCTACGACGGCCGCTGGCCGCACATCCATTTCGAGGTGTACCCCGCGCAGGCCGACATCACCGACGCCGGCAACGCGGTCGCCACCTCCCAGGTGGCCCTCCCGCAGGACGTGTGCGCCGCCGTCTACGCCACCGCCGGCTACGAGCAGTCGGTCACGAACCTGGCGAAGGTCTCGCTCGCCTCCGACACCGTCTTCGGCGACGACGGCGGGGCCCTGCAGCTCGCCACGGTCACCGGCGACCCGACCACGGGCTACACGGTCGCGCTGACCGCAGCCGTCGACGTCACCACCCAGCCGGACGCGGGAGCCGCCCCGGGCGGTGGTCGGCCGGGTGCCGGTGGCCCCCCGCCCGGCAGCTGGCCGGCCGGAGGTCACCCGACGCCGTGCCGGATCCTGTCGGTGCCCCGTGGCAGCATCCCGGCCGTGCGCACGATCTCCGCCGACGTCGCCCGTCGGACCTTCCTCGCGGCCCAGGGCTTCACCGATCCACGGCCGTCCGGGCCGGTCACCCGTCGCCACCTCGGCCGGGTGCTGGACCGGGTGAAGCTGCTCCAGCTCGACTCGGTCAACATCGCGGTGCGCGCGCACTACATGCCGCTGTTCAGCAGGCTCGGTGCCTATCCCACCGCCCTCCTCGACGACGCGGCCTGGTCACCGAGCGCGCGGCGACCGCGCCTGCTGGCGGAGACCTGGGCGCACGAGGCGAGTCTGGTCCCGGTCCAGGACATGCCGCTGCTCTCCCACGAGGCGCTGCCGCGGCGCTGGTGGAAGCACTACGGCCCGCTGTTGGAGAAGCACCCGTCCCTGGCGGGGGACATCCTCGACGTGGTGGCGGAGTCCGGGCCGCTGGGCGCCGGTGCGATCGAGAAGGCGCTCGCCCCGCACGGGCGGGCCGGTGAGGTGCGCCCGCGCCCGCCGGGAGCGACCTGGTGGGAGCGGTCGGAGGTCAAGCGGGTCTGCGAGTACCTGTTCGCCGTCGGCGAGCTGGCGGTCGGCACGCGTGTGCACTTCGAGCGCCGCTACGACCTGCCCTCGCGGGTGCTGCCGCCGGAGATCCTCGCGCTGCCCGCCCCCGACCCGGCCGACGCGGCGCGTGAGCTCGTCGCGCGGTCCGCCTCCGCACTGGGGGTCGGTACCGAGACCGACCTGCGCGACTACTACCGGCTCGGCCCGGAACGCACCCGCACCGCGATCGCCGAGCTGGTCGACGCGGGTGCCCTGGAGCCGGTGAGCGTGCGCGGCTGGGACCGGCCCGCCTACCGCGACCCGGCCGCCCGGGTGCCGCGCACGGTGACCGGGCGGGCGCTGCTGTGTCCGTTCGACCCGCTGGTCTGGGAGCGGGGCCGGACCGAGCGGATCTTCGGATTCCGCTACCGCATCGAGATCTACGTGCCGGAGCCGAAGCGGGAGTACGGCTACTACGTCTTCCCGTTCCTGCTCGACGGCGAGCTCGTCGGCCGCGTCGACCTCAAGGCCGACCGGGCGGCCGGCGTGCTGCGGGTGCCCGGGGCGTTCGCCGAGCCCGGGGCCACCGCACCGCGCCCGCGGATCGCCGCCGAGCTGGCCGGTGAGCTCGCGACGATGGCGGGCTGGCTCGGGCTCGACGGCGTCGCCGTGGGGGAGCGGGGCGACCTGGCCGCGGAGCTGCGTGCCGAGGTCGCCGCCCGCTGACGGCTCAGGCGGGGTCGAGACGGAACACCGCGATCGCGTCCAGGTGCTCGGCGACCTGCTCCTCGGTGGCGTCGGCCGGCACCGGGAACGCCGCCAGGGTCCACGGCACATCGAGCGCCCGCAGGTAGCCGACGACGGCCGCCGCGGCCTCGGCGCGGTCGGGCTCCACCGCCCGGTGCGGCTCGTCGCCCGCGGCGGAGCGGATCGCGCACTCCGGCGTCGCCCGCAGGTTGCGCACCCAGTCCCGCCCACCGGTGGGGGAGACCAGGTAGGTGGCACCGTCGTGCCCGACGACGCCGATCGGGGTGTCGCGCGGCTCCTCGCTGCGCCGCCCGCGGGTGCGCAGCACACGCAGTGCATAGCCGCCGTCCGGGACGGGGGCCGGAGGCATCTGCAGGACCCGGGCGGTCATGGAGGCGTTCGTCGCGGCGATCTCGGTGCGGTCCACGACGCCGATCCTACGCCGGTATCTCGCTCGCCGATCATCTCGACGAGCGAGATACCTGGTGTGGGTCAGACCGCCACGGAGGCGCGGGTCACCAGGACGTCACCGCTGCCGGTGCGCCCGGACAGCCGCACCGCCGGCGCCGTCGGCGGGGTGTCGTGGCGGACGTCGAGCTCGGAGCGGGCACGGCCCGACCCGGTCGACAGGTCCAGCTCGGCGGCGACACCGGAGTGCACCCCGACCCGGACCGACCCCGACCCGGTGCCGAGGCGGACGTCACCGGACACCGCATCGGCGACGACCACGTCCCCCGACCCCGAGCGCACCTCCAGGTCCGCCGTGAGCTCGCCGACACGGATGTCGCCGCTGCCGGTCCGGATGCGCGACGCGCCGCCGAGCGATCCGGCCTCGACCCCGCCGGAGCCGGCACGCAGGTGGGCCCGGCCGGAGCACGTGCCCAGGTCGATCGACCCCGCACCGGTGGTGACGTCGGCGTCGCCGTGCACCTCGGCGAGCCGGGCCGCACCGGACCCGGTCCGCACCGCGGCCCAGGACGCGCGGCCGGTCAGCTCGACCGAAGCCGCGCCGGTCCGTACCGCGGGCCGCGACCCGGCGGGCGCGGAGATGGTCACCACCAGCGGCACTGCGCCGAGGGCGGCGTCGTCCGGACCGCGCACCACCAGGCGTCGCGTCGCCGCCGACCACTCGACGGTGACGGCGTCGACGGCGTCGGCCGAGGGATCTCCGGTGGCCTCCCAGGGGGCACCGACGATCGGGTCGAACCCGCGCCCGGACCAGCCCGCCCCGGCCTGGGGGACGCCGGCGCGGCCGGTCATCGAGCTGCCGATCCAGTCCAGCAGCCCACCGAGGCCGCCGGACCAGGGTGCGGCGCTGCGGTCGGCGGTGATCTCCGCGCGCACCTCGTCGGCGCCGTCGACCAGGTCGATCCGGACCCGGCCTGCGCCGGTCGTCACCTCGATCTCGGCGGCACCGGCGCAGTCGAACCGCTCGGCGCGGGAGGGTGTGCCGGTGCCGGCGTCCCCGGTGCCCGCACCGCCGGGGGCCGTGTCGCCGGTCGACGAGTGACCGGTCGGCGGGTGGCCGGCGTCGCCGTTGCTCGCACCGGTGCCGTCGGTGTGGGCGCCGCCGCCGTGCGTGGCGTCACCGCCGGCGTCGTCCGGCCCGACGGGGCCGGTCTGCTCGTCGCTCATCCCTGCACCCATCCCTTCAGGCTGCGCCCGTCGCGGTGCGGTCGGCCGGTGCGCCCCTCCGCGCCGGCCAGTGCCCCTTGCACGGCCTGGGACACCCAGGTGTTGAGCGAGACGCCCTGCGACTGGGCGGCCCGCTCGGCCTGGGCCTTGATCTGCTCGACGATGCGCAGGGTGACCCGGCTGATGTCACCGGCGTCGCCGGAGAACGGCGATCCGCCGGTCGCCGGGCCGCCGGAGGAGGTCGGACCACCGGAGGCGGCGGTGCCGCCGAACGGGGACGTCCCCTCGCCCGCCGGAGCGGGGTCCGGGGTGGGTGCGTGTCCGGGCTCCGGGTCGCCGCCGGACACCGACACGCGCACCTCCCGGCCGTGCAGGCGGACCTCGACAGAACGGTCGCCGAGCGCGGCGGTCGCCTCCGAGGCCAGGTCCGACAGTGCGTTCATGATCGCGAGCCGGGCTGCGGGCTCGATCGCGGAGCCGAGCAGTGCCGCGGTGCGGCGGGTCTGCTCGTCGCCCGCGGCCGCCGCGGCGGCGAGGTCGTCGCGCAGCTGCGCGACGTACGGCGTGAGGTCCATGACACCACTATGGCGTCACTGATGACATCACGCCACCGGTTCGTGGCGTCGGCCGCGACGTCGCAGCGTACCGGGGGTGCCGTGGCCGCCACCGTGGGTGCGGGCGCGGGGCCCGGCGGGTGCCGGGCACACCGGTCGTTACCCTCGCGGCATGCCGGAGACCGCGCCGAAGACCGTCCCGCTGACCGTGCAGCTCGTCGCGAAGACCGAGTTCACCCCGCCCGCGGACGTCCCGTGGTCCACCGACGCCGACGGCGGCCAGGCGCTGGCCGAGTTCGCCGGTCGCGCGTGCTACCAGTCGTGGGGCAAGCCGAACCCGCGCACCGCGACCAACGCCGGCTACATCGCCCACATCCTCGAGGTCGGGCACCTCTCGGTCCTCGAGCACGGCTCGGTCAGCTTCTACCTGACCGGCATCTCGCGCTCGCTGACCCACGAGCTGATCCGGCACCGGCACTTCTCCTACTCCCAGCTCTCCCAGCGCTACGTCCCCGAGCGGGACGCCGCGATGGTCGAGCCGGACGTCATCGCCCAGGACCCGGAGCTGCACGAGCTGTTCCTGCAGGCCTCGGCCGACGCGCTCGCCTCCTACGAGAAGCTCCTCGAGGGGCTCGAGGCGCGCTTCGCCGACGTGCCGAACGGGACGCTGCGGCGCAAGCAGGCCCGTCAGGCCGCGCGGTCGGTGCTGCCGAACGCGACCGAGACCAAGATCGTCGTGACCGGGAACTACCGGGCGTGGCGGCACTTCATCGCGATGCGCGCCTCCGAGGCCGCCGACGTCGAGATCCGCAAGCTCGCCGTCGAGTGCCTGCGCCAGCTGCAGGCCGAGGTCCCGAACGTGTTCGCGGACTTCCAGATCCAGACCCTCGCCGACGGGACCGAGATCGCCTCCAGCCCGCTGGTCGCGGAAGGCTGAGCGAGGCTTGCCGAGCGAGCATCGGCGCCGAGCGAGAGCTCAGGCGAGGACGGCGTGCACCCGTCGTCGCAGGTCCGGCAGGTCCCGCACGACGAACCCGCGTCCCTCCTTCTCCAGCAGGCCCTCGGCGACCAGTCGGGACAGCTCCCGGCTGGTCGTGACCCGGGTGAGTCCCACGAGCAGCCCCAGCTCGTCGACGGCGGGGCGGATCGACAGCCGGGCCACCTCGTCGAGCGCGATCTCGCCGTAGGCCTCCACGAGGTGGCCGAGGAGCAGGATGATCCGCTCGCGGGCGGGCAGCCCCTCGATGAGCACGTGCAGCTGCATGACCCGCTGCTTGTAGGCGATCCGACGGGTGATCTCGAGCAGGAGCTCCGGCTCGTCGCGGGCGGCGGTCAGCAGCGCGTCGCGGGTCACCGAGACGATCTCCGACGGCAGGGTGCAGACCGAGGCGAGGTGGCGGGGCCGTCCGTCGACGCAGGCCGCCTCGCCGAGGGTGGCGCCGGGCTCGGCGTAGGCCAGCGAGCGTTCCGAGCCGTCGGGTCGGTGCAGGTAGATCCGCACCCGCCCGGAGACGACGAGATGGAACCGCGACGACAGCTGGCCCTGGGTGTAGACGTGCTCGCCACGGGCGTACTGGCGGGGGCTGCCCAGCTCCGCGATCCGGGCGGTGACCGAGGTCCACGGTGCGGTCAGGAACGGTGAGACCGGGTGGTCGTCGGGATCGGGTGCGGGCAGCGCCCGCACGGTGCCGTCCGGCCTCCGCGCCGCGCTGCTCATGGTCCCGCCTCCCGGCCGTCGCCGATGGTTCGTCCGGACGGTAGTGGGCCGGGGCGCCTGCGGGTAGGCGGACGGCCCGGACGCCGAGGGGTGCGTCCGGGCCGTCGGGTCCGGGGGTGCCGACCGGCGGCCGCCGGCACCGGGTGGGTGCGGGGCGGCCCGCCCGGACGGGCCGCCCCGGTGGCCGGTCAGGCGGCCGCGAGCTGTGCGTCCTGCTCGGCGAGGGAGTCCGCGTCGGTCTGCGGCAGGGCCAGCGTGCAGAGCAGGCTGAGCAGCGAGACCGCCGAGAGCAGCAGGCCGATGCCGAGGCTGCCCAGCGTCGACGCGGCGAGTGCCGCGGCGAAGAGCGGGACCACGCCGCCGCCGAACACACCGGCGAGGTTGTAGGCGATCCCGGCGCCGGTGTAGCGGAAGCGGGTCGGGAACAGCTCCGGCAGCTGGGCGCCGATCGGCCCGTAGGCGATGCCGACGACGCCGAGCACCAGCGACAGGCCCAGCCCGAACGACCACACCGTCCCGATGTCGATGATCGGGAACGCGACCAGCCCGGCGGCGACCGAGGCGATGTTGCCGCCGACGACCATCTTCCGTCGCCCGACCCGGTCGGACAGGATCGCCGAGGCGATCGTCGTCAGGGCGAAGACGATGCCGCCGACGATGCCCATGGCCAGCACCGACGGGCGCGGCAGCTGCAGCTGCTGGGTGCCGTAGCTGGTCAGGTAGGTGACGCCGATGTAGAAGAAGGCGAACACCGCGGTGGTCGAGCCGGCCCCGAGGAGCACCGCGGCCGGCCGGGTGGTGAACACCTCGGTGATCGGGAGCTTCGTCGACACCGGGCCGCTGTTGCGGAAGCCCGCCGTCTCCTCCAGCGCGAGCCGCACGTAGAGCCCCACCGCGACGAGCAGCACCGAGCCGATGAACGGGATGCGCCAGCCCCAGGCCAGGAACGCCTCGTTGCTCATGGTCAGCGCGGTGACCAGGAAGGTCGCCGACGCCAGCGCGAAGGCCACCGACGGGCCGAGCTGCGGGAACAGCGCGTACTTCCCGCGGGCCTTGGTCGGCGCGTTCTCCGCGGTGAGCAGGGTCGCCCCGGCCCACTCGCCGCCGACGGCGAGGCCCTGCAGGATGCGCAGCACCACGAGCAGGATTGGCGCCAGGACGCCGATCGTGCCGGTGGTGGGCAGCAGGCCGATCGCGAGCGTCGAGAAGCCCATCAGCAGCAGCGTGGTGACCAGCGTGCCCTTGCGGCCGAGGCGGTCGCCGAAGTGGCCGAACAGCACCGACCCGAACGGCCGCGCGACGAAGGCGACACCGAACGTGGCCAGCGCGAGTGCGGTACCGGCCGCCGCCCCGAGCTCGGGGAAGAAGACCTTGTTGAACACCAGGGTGATCGCCGGTTATGATGGTTCTATGGTCACAGCGATCTACTGCCGGGCGTCCAGCGCAAAACAGCAGGTCAGAGAAGATGGCGTCAAAGGTTCTATAGACCAACAGCTGGCCCTGTGCTTTGAGAGAGCCGAGGCGCTCGGCATCTCTGACGAGGTGCTGGTGCTCGCCGAAGTCAAGAGCGCCACCAAGAAGGACAAGAAGACCGGGCGCGTCCACCGAGCCAAGTTCGACGAACTGTGCGCAGGCATCACCTCCGGCGCCATCACCCACGTCATCGCGTACGACTCTGACCGGATCATGCGCGACCCACACGACGGTGAAACCTTCATCGACGCCTGCGACGGTCGCAACGTCCACATCGATACGTTGCAGTCCGGCAAATACAAGATCGCGACACCCGACGACCGGCTCATGACCCGCATGGTCGTAGCCATGAACGCCCGCGAGATTGAAAAACTTAGAGAACGCACCAAACGGGGCCTCGCAGCCCGCGCAGACGCAGGGCTACCCCACGGCGGCCCACGCAGCTTCGGATTCCAAGCTGGGAACATCCACCACGACGCCGTCGAAGCCGACGCAATCCGGAGCGCGACTCGACAGGTCCTCGCGGGTAGCTCACTGAGATCGATAGCGATCGAGTGGAACAAGGCCGGTCTCAGAACCGCTGGAGCCGCGCCCAGGAGCTGGACGCCGGGCACCCTTAGGGGGGTGCTGCTGAACCCCCGCAATGCAGGGCTCATGACCCGCGACGGCTCAATTAGCGCAGTCAAGCCTCAATGGGAGCCAATCATCACTTACGAGGACTGGAGCTCCATGCACGCGATCCTTAACGAGCCCAGCCGAAAAACCAACGTGGGCGCACCGCCCCGATGGCTTCTAAGTAATATTGCGCACTGCGCGTGTGGGGGTCGACTCAGAGTCAAAGGTTCCGGCTGCAACAGGTCCAAAACAACTTGCCCTCGGTATGAGTGCAGCCGATACACCCACGAATACCCGGCAGACGGTCACAGGGCCCCGGGCCCCCATTCAAGCACGCGAGCAGAAGCTCTCGACGAGTTCGTCTCCGGCAAGCTTGTTCGGGCGTACCACGAAGCAGGCGTGGGTTTTCCGCAACCTCGGGCTGTGTTCAACGCGGAGTCGCTCACCGAGCGCCGCGCAGAAATCCAGAACAAGCGTGAAGAGCTTAAGAGTCTTTGGAGGACTAGCGTCATCACGGCCGATGAACTCACAGTAGAACTGGCGATGCTCGACCGCCGCCTGGAACAGGAACCCGCGACCATGATCCATGAGACTCCCGAACGGAACGCGACACTCGATGAACTCTTCACGGAGTGGTCCGAACTCCCGCTCGATCAGCGGCGACAAATCGTCAAGGACTCCGCGTCTGTGAAGGTACTCGCAACAGGTCGCGGCCGACGAGTAGCCCTGAAGGACCGAGTCATCCTTGAGATTCAGATCCCACAGTGATCTCAGCCGCCGGAGACCTGCGCATGCTGATGTGACAACTCAGCAATAGCTGCGTCCACTTCGCTCGTGTCGTCAGCGTCGTCGCGTTGGAGTTCCAGCTTCACGCGACGGCGCGCGCCTTCGGACATCGCGAGATCGTTCATCGCGGACATGACCGAGTGGAACAACTGACCGGAGAACCGGTTATCTCGCAGAGACCGCGTCAACGCGTCGCACACGTAGCAGAGGATCGCGATGTCGGACTGCTCGTAGAATCGGGCCTGACCGGATTCACGTGCGGCTCGATACAGTTCGCGCGCACGCGGGTGCCACGCGGGGTCCGGCTTGTGCCACACGGGCTCAGCACCGGCGGGAGCCTTCTGCACGAGCTTGTCTTCGGCGGTGTGATGGCCGTGCTTCTGTTCGGTGCGCTTGGGCACGGGAGCCATGATGGTAAAGACCTCTCGTCAGCGTGGTTCGAACTCGATCGCGACTGAGCCGTTGCGGCCCTTGAGATCGATGTCGATGTCAAGAAACTCGGTGCCGTCGGGGATTTCACGCCACACGCGGCTTGCATTACGGAACACGGTGGGACCCCAGATAGGGCCTGTGCCCGGCGGCGGTCCGTCGTTGGGTGCGTTCTTTTGGAACGCGACCTGCATGGTTCCACCGAGTTCACCGGTGATCGAGACGAATGCTCGCTTGAACAGCGCTGATGTGGAGCCGACCATCGCAGGCACCCGCAGATAATTCTTGCCGTGTGTCAGTTCTCGTTCGATCATCACGGGTTTGACCTTCTTTGACGTCGGTGTCGATGCTGCCGAGGCATCAGCGCCCCGCATCAGTGCGAGTACATCGGCGCGCATGCGGGCCATGTCGTAGCTTCTACCGGGTCCGCAACCGGGGTCCCATTTGCCGGTGATACTGGATTCCAGGTGGCCCCGGCACCACTCGGCGTTCGGCCGGTGAAGCAGTTGCGAGATGACGGTGCCGAGTTCAATCGCGGACCTATATTGCGCGTCGGACATCGGCGTGTTGCCGGGGTACACGATTTCGTGGCCCCACACGAACTTGTTGAACGCGCGCGTCACCGGCAGCGGGCCCATGGCTCTACCGCCGGAGGCACCTGCGTGGTTCGCCGGATGCGCCGCGATCACGGTGACGGAGCCGTCAGCGTTGCCGGACGTGTTGCACAAGGGCCCCGGGAGTCCCGGTCGGCCGTTCCAGAGCACCTGAGGCGGTGTCACGGATGCTGGCGTCGCCGTGTGGTGCCAGATGAGTCCCTGGTAGTCGCTCGTCTGGCCGTTGCCACGGCGCTCGTAGCCCGGCTACACGTGCACCGTGACGGCTCGCGCACGGAGGGCCGCTATGACGCGGTTGGCGAAGTCGACGCTCATGCGTCGTACCCACGCGGCGAAGCGTCGACGGCGCCGATGACCATGACGCCGTCGTCGTGCTCGTCGTGATGAATGTGGACGTGCGCGTCATCGTCGCCGACGCAGTCGCGCAAGTGTTCGCGGACGTGGGCCTCGGTCGCCTCAAGCGCAGTGTCGAGACCGTCGACGCCATCGGGCACGAAGCGCTCGTAGCGGATCACGAGCAATCAGCTCCTCATCGAGGCTTATTCAGGGTGATCATGAAGTGCGGTGTTTCTCCAGGTCGGGACCGCAGCGAGGTAGCCCGCCAGGCGGCCCTGAATAAGCCTCATCGTGGGCTGGAGTGCCAGGATTCGAACCTGGACTATCCGTTTTAGAGACGGAGGAGCTGCCGGTTACTCAACACTCCACCAGTATGCTACGCACAGTAACAATCGGTAACAGTAAGCGACTTTTCACATGGGTGCGAAATGAGAGCCTATGCACACCGTTTTATGTTTATACTTAAAGGGGTTAACCCCCCCCAGTCACTAGTAAATAGGAATACAACTAAACACGCGCGCGGGCGCGTAATTCACTATGGAGCGCGCGACGGATGCGCAACAGAATCGCGATACTTGCGGCGTTGACGGCCCGCGAAAGCCTCACGTTGCGTCTTCTCCGTATGACACGTATCACAGATCGCGCCGAGGTTCGACGGCGCATCGGTGCCGCCGGAACGCCGGTTGACGATGTGGTCCACGGAGCGCACGCGGCGTGTCGTCGCGCACACATAGCACGTGTACGCGTCGCGACGAAGTATCTACGCGCGCACACGCTACGGAAGCGGAGCGCCGTATCTGCGACGTGCGTCGAGCCAGGTCATAAGCTGAAAGGGGCCGAAGTGTGAGACATAGAACGTGGTGCGCGCCCGTCATTGAGACCATCAATCAGCAGGGAGCAAGAGGGCTCGACCGGAAACTGATTGCCCTGAACATGGTCCCGGAGCCGCGAGCGCGCACCACGTAAGTTCATTTTAAGGGGCCCGAATCGACATGGTCGAATCACCCCCTCACTTAAGTATTCCTTGAATAAGAGAAGTCACCGGGCTCCACGGAAAGCAGCTCACGCAAGTACTTCCGAGCCGTGCGCCACAAAGTATGAATACGATTCCGATTAACACCGTACAAGTCTGCGATTGCTTGTTCCGACAATTGTGCACGGAATAGAAGGTCCACGACAGCCGCACACGGTTCGCCACAATCGGCCGCCACCGACGCGACGAGCTGACGCCAACGATCGGAACGCGTGACGACAGACTCCGGACACACGAGGTCCACCCGAGACCACATCGGCAGCCAGTCATCGTGGCCCGAGAGCTCTGTCGGCTCACCGCGATCGGCGACGAGTGCACGCACATCGGCCAACGCGAGCTTCGCAGCCCGCCGCGAGGCCTAGCCAACAGACACATTGTGAACGTCTGGATCGTACCAACGCGACATGCGTTCCAACGTCCGCGACAACACGTCCGGCTCGTCCATCGGCGCAAAGCGGCACACGTGGCGCACCGTCTTACGTATCGCACCGAACTCGTCGTGGCCAATATCCCGCCAGTACATGACGATGGGTTCCGCGTTCAGGTAGCAGTTCAGGTAACGACGAGCTCTAAGTGAAGACTACCACAGCGCGGCGCAAGGATCGAGCCCCCGGACGGCCTCGATGACCCCAGGACTACATCACGGCTCATGAGCTCAAGCTACTAAGTAGATCTGACAGATCCACTTAGCCGGTTCGTCAGTACAGCTCCGACCACCGGTGAGCTGGCCGGGAACATGCGGCTTCAAACCGAATCGGCTGGCCACGGTCGCCCGGTGGTGCCCACTCGAAACAGAACGCCCGCTCGATCTCCGCACACACGTCGGCAACGTCGGCTTCCGGTATTTCCCAGACGGCTTCATCGTGCACGAGCGCTCGTGTCATCCGTTGAATGTCCAACGGCATCCGGATCGCGGCGGCCTCGAACAGTACGTCCCGCGCGGTGCCTTGGCCATACAGCGCAGGTGCCTGTGTATGTGACCGGTCGACAACCGGTCGCATCCGACGACCGAAACCGTTGTCGAGTAGATTACCGGACTCGGCCTCTTCACGCACCTCGCGCTTCCATTGGGCAAGTCTCGGGAACTGAGTCGCGATCGTGTCCACGACACGTTGGGCTTCGTTTCTGCGAACACCCGCGCTGTCGGCGAGCTTCAGAACACCCATCGAGTAGTTGACGCCGTGAGAGATGATCTTCGCGGTCTTGCGATACCGCGCGGGGTCACTGTCATATGTGGCGTCGCCGTAGGCCATGCGGGCCACGACCTCGTGCGCGTCGACGCCGGGTTCAAACAGCTTCGCATACTCACGATCGCCACTGTGAGCTGCGACACATCGAGCATCTACTTGCGACAGGTCCGCAGACACCAACACGTGACCCGGTGACGCAACAAACACGTCCCGCTCGTGTTTGCCGAGCACCGTGAGTCCTGGACGCGTCACCGACGTACGACCGGACGCCTGGAACAACGTGATCCGTGGATGCACGCGACCGTCATCGTGCACGTACGTGTCCACCGTGTCATAGACACTGCGCACGCCGACAAGCGCACCGATCGCCTCACACAGGCCCGAAGACTGCGGATACTGCGACGCGATGTCGGCCAACGCGTCAGCTGAGAACGACGGTTCGCCGGTCGGCGTCAGCGGTAAATACTGCTCATGGACGCCCAGATTCTCGAACGCCGCGACCAGTGCACGTTTACCGGCCGCCGTCGCGTGTGGCGCCGCCGCAGGCTCGCCGGTGCTCGTCACCGTGGGCACATCGTGCTCACGGATGAGCCAGTTCACCAGTTGCGTGCGACGATGAGCAGCCTCTGCGACACGGTGACGCAAACGGTCCTGGTCCACGAGCAGACCCACGGACTGCACCTGCGAACACACGGCATGCACTCGGTGCTCCCGCCACAGATACTCGTCGTCGGGCACCAGCGGGACGAGTTTCCGATACAACGACTCCACGGCCAACACGTCGCCGCGCAGGTACTCCAGATACTCCGGATCATCGACCGGTATGCCGCCGAAACCACCGTGTAAAAGCGACAGCTCCAGCAAGTCACCGGTTTTACCTGCGAGCCCGTGCGCGCGTGTCGCCGCAGCCAGCGAATAGCGACTACGTGACGCGTGAGCGGCATCGGACGGGTCCACCAGGGACGCCGCGATCATCGTGTCAAAAACACGCCGGTCACGGGTCCATGACAGCACGTCGAAGCCGAGCGCTGGCACATCGAACGACACCACATTATGGCCAACGAGCAGCGACGACGTCGACACGAGACGCCGGAACGACTCATACGAGTTCGACACCGTGTACTGATGATCACGTGAGAGGCCGCCGAGTCGAAAGAACACGTCCGGCGGCATCGTGAACCGGCTGCGAGCGTCGTGACTCTCGATGTCCACGAACACGGGCGAACAGGTTCCGCTCACGTGTGAACCTTAGCACACGTGGCGGCCGACACGAAGTCTGAAGCAATGTCAGGACCAACTCGGCACAGGATGGTGGCGGCCATGAGCCGGGACCTCGCGGAGGTCATGACGGGTGTCGACGCAGATCGAACTGCCGCTGAACCGTACGTGTGGCGGACCCACGTGACATCACGTGGGTCCGCCACATGTGTTCACAGTTCGATGGTCTCCGTGTGCGTGAACGAGTGGTCACGCCAGGCACCTGCGAGCCTCATGCGTCGCTCGTACTCGTTGTACGTGACGCGTTCGGTACCGCGCTCGTCGTGCTGTGGCGTCACGCGGTAGTCCGGGTTCACGCGACCGTCGGCGAGCAAACCGATCGACACGGTCCTGTCGTCGGTGTCGACGTGGTGCGCATGGGCCGCGAGCACCTGAGCGCGCCACCGGCGCCCGTACACGTACCGGGTGCCGGTCCGCTTGTGCTCACGTGCGCCGATCGCGCGTGCGAACGACTTGTAGGCGCCCGTGCGCTGCTGTCGACCGTCCGCGTGGCACCACGTCAGCCACGCGGACCACACGTCGCGTGCGTGCACGTACACGTCGTCGTCGTCGACGCGCGTCAGCGTGTCGGCGGCGAACTCGGCGATCGCGTGCGCGATGGTGCCAGGTTTCGGCTTCACGTCGCTGTGTGTGACGACCGACCGTATCGGTTCCACGGCTGGCTGCGTGACCGGTTGCTGTGGTTGCTGCAGTTCGCTGCCATTATCAGCGCTGTAGCTGTTCTGTATAGCGTCGGCACTATACAACTCCTCTCTCTCTACGTTCTTGCTGATGCCGGTTTCAACTGCATCAACTGCAGCAACCTCCTCAATAGCTAGGTGACCAGCGGTTTCGTCTGCTGCAGTTGACTCCGTGGGAGTGTCGTCAACTGCAGCGCCAACTGCAGCACTCGGCTTGAGTCGACAGCCTCGGAGCAGCGAGACGCACGTCTGGCCGCCGTGACGGCCCCGAGCAAGCTCAAGTGCTGCAGTTGAACCTCCGCGTGCTGCAGTTGCCGCTCGGAGCTCCCGGCTGAATCTGGCGTACTTCGGGGACCGGATAATGTCACTCTGTGTAGCCAACCAGAGTTGCCACCGGTCCCAGACGAGCTTCGTCGGAAGCTCGTCGTTCGGGTCGCCGGTGATCTCCAGCGACTCGTCGGCGAACCGCAGCAGCGGCTCCGAGTCCTCGCGGGACTCACGTGTCGCCTCGCGCACGGCGTCCGGCGTACCAAGGCCCGTTCGCAGGTACTCGTGGAGCCCGCGCACGAGCCAGGCGAGCACTCCGGATGACTCCGTGTCGATGATCCGCTGAGCCAGCAGCGGGTCCTCGCGACCTTCAAACGACTGTTCGAACGGCACCTGATCGCATCGAGACCAGAACGCGTGCTCCCCGGAGCCCACGTTGGGCGCGTGGTTACTCGTCATCACCAATGTGTGCGACGGCTCGAAGTTCCACTCGTCTTCTCGCATGCGTCGCGCGGTGAGCCGGTCGCCGCCGGTGAGCTCCTTGACGCGCGACACGTCCCATCGAGCGTCTCGGTCGAGTTCCTGGGCCACCGCGAGCCGACGACCGTACAGCGATGCGACCGCCGTGAGATGGCCCTCGTGGCGGCTCAAGGTCAGCAGTTCCTTGTTGACGCCGGTGGCGTACTCGCCGAACACCGCACTGATGATCTTCACGAGCACCGATTTGCCGTTGCGTCCGGTGCCGGTGAGCACCGCGAACTTGTGCTCGCGCACGTCGCCGAGCAGCGCGCAACCGAACAGCCGCGCCAAGTACGACCTGATGTCGGCATCGGGTTGCACCTCACGCAGGAACCGGTCGAACTGCGGACACGTGGCATCCGGTCGATACTCCACGGGACTCTGTTGCGTGATCAGGTCCGCCGGATCGTGTGCGCGTAGCTGTCCCGTGGTCAGCTCGATCGTGCCGTTGGCGACGTTGAACAAGTTGCTGTCGCTGTTGAACTCGCCGCCGTGGACCTGCGTTGCGTCGGTGCGCCGCACGTGATCCAGCGCGCTGGACACACGCGAGGCCGCGTGGAGCCATGACGTGGCATCGGTCTTCGTGCCGTCGGCACGCTGTTGATACGCGTTCACGTCACGGATCGTCTGTTGCGTGAGCTTCTGGGCAATATCGTGTCCGCCCACGGAGTCCCATCGGCCGTCGGCGTAGCTGAACCAGCGCTGCTGATCAATCGCGTACCGGAGCCGGTCGCCGTGTCTACGGATGACTTCGTCGCAGAGCTCCAGATCAGTTGCGCGCAACTGAACGTGGTCGCCGTCGCGTTCGGTGCTGATTTTCGCCCGTGCGCCCGCGAGTGCTCTGTCGAACTCGTCGCAACCAGTGTCGCGGTCGATCACCGTCGCGTACGTGCGCTTGAGCTTCCGCAACGAGTCCGTCGACGCGTTGAGCGCGCACAGTCGCATCACCGACGAGACCATGGCGTCGTAGTGCGAACGTCCGTTCGTGTTGTGCTGTTCGCTGATCGCGTCCGCGAGGGCCTTGTCAGCCTTCGACGTGGGGTCCCCGGCCAGTCGCTGGAGCCACCGTGGCGGCAGCATCGGCAGCTCACACGTCGCAGGCGCCATGTCGCACGCGTTCGAGTGCGCGTCGTACCAGCGGTACTGGGACCCGCTCGGATGAGTGCTGGGCTCCGCGACCAGGTACCGGTGCTGGGGCCTGATCACGTCGATGGACGTGCTGAGCGCACCGGACACGTGGGACCAGTCGAACTCGTCGGGCACGCGGTACACGCGAATGCCACTGCGTGTGGGCTCCGATCGAGAGCTACTGATCCACGTGGGTGGCAGCCCGCCGAGCTCTGCTTGAAGCTTCTCCAGTTCGTCGGCGCCGTGCTTGTCGCCGTAGTCGTCGACGTCGATGCCGACCACGTTCGACGGGAGTCCCAGTGCGATGTTGTGCCAAGCCTCATCGCGGGTCCACGCGTCGACGTCGGCCTCAGTGACGGCCTTGCGCTGGTATCCGGTGAAGCCTTTCGGTGGCGGGAACTTCTTGTGCGGTGGCAGCGGCATCGGGTACCAGCCGCGCTTCAGGTACTCGCACGCGTACGAGCCCATGTCGGTGTCCACGGTATCGACTCCGTTAATGATAATAGTGTTCGATAACAGAAGACCCCGGGGGCCTCAAGTGGTCCACGGGGTCTCGACGCACGTGCGGGCAGCATTCATCGCCGCTGCACGTGAGCTGCGTAGATACAGCTCTCGTCTACGGGCCAGTGTGCCACAGACTCGCGGCTACCACAGGGGGCTAGACACGACGCAGGCACCTGGTTACAGTCGTCGTCATGGCGCGTGCTACGGGGCGCGCCTAGCCCTGACAGTGTCTTTGCCGACGGGCTTTCCCGTGTGTGTAACGCTTATATGGAGCCGCTGATATGTCGTTGCTTGCTGCCATGGACGACGGACCGGATGAGCCGGAGTTCACGTCGTTTCGACCCGAACAGCCCGGCGAATCGGTGGAAGGCACCGTCGTCACCGTGTCGTCGACGACGAGCGACTACACGTCGACGCCGGTGCCCGTGGTGACCGTGCGGACCGACGACGGTGAACTCCGTCAGATTCGCGGCTATCACTCGCATCTGAACGCGGAGCTATCGCGGCTGCCGCTGCTGACCGGCGACCGGCTCGCAGTGCGGTTCGACGGTCGCAAGAAGACCCGCGACGGTGCGCACAAGTTCTGCATGTACACGGTGCGGCACCGGTCGTCGAACGCTAGCTGAATCCTTCCGATACGAGCCGGGACCATACACGCGTATGGTCCCGGCTTTTGTTTATTCATACTGAGGTATCCATCGATATGGACACGCAACGTGCCATGACGGTCACAGACAGTGATGGCCTCCGCATCTATGTGCATCCCACGACCGGCGAGCGGTTCCGATCGGTGACGTCGGTGCTCGCTGCCGCCGCGAAACCGGCACTCGAACGGTGGAAGACCCGCACGATCGCCCAGTACGCAGCCGACAACAGGTCTATGCTGGCCACGAAGTCCGCAGTCGACGCGTTCGAACTCATACGATCGAGCCAGTACACGACGACCGGCGGCGCTGCTGCGACCGGCACCATGGTCCACACGCGCGTGGAATCGCTGCTGCGCGGTGACCCGGTGCCCGACGATCCGTCGCTGTCGTACGTCGACCGCGCGTACCAGGAACTCACCGACGAGTTCGACGTCGAGCCGCTGTTGATCGAGTCGACCTTGGTCAACCGCACGGTCGGTTACGCGGGCTCAGCGGACCTCGTCGCACGTATAAGACCCCGTGCGACACGCGCACGCGAGTGGTCCACGGCGGTCATCGATCTCAAGACCGGTAAATCGGTGTACGGGTCCATGGCGCTTCAGCTCACCGCGTACGCCGACGCAGAGCACGTGTTGACCGTCGACGGCGCCGAACGCGAGATGCCCCGCGTCGACGCGTGCTATGTGTGGCACCTGCGACCGCGTTCGTGGTCGCTGCGACCGATGCGCTACGACGCGCACACACGTCGCAGCTTCACAGCACTCGTCGACGTCGACCGGTGGCTGCGCACCGAACGCGACGCCGTCGGCGCGCCAGTGAACGCTGCGGCCATCGCACGACAGCGTGTGAGCGCGTGAGCGTCGCGGGCATCGATCCATCGCTGACGAGCACCGGTGTCGCGGTGATCTCGGGCTTGACTACACCGGTATCAACAACGGTGTAGTCAAGCCCGTCAGCGTGGCTCTCGGTGGAACCACCGTTGCGGGACCTCGCGCGAATCCGCGACATCGTGGACCGCGTCGATGCTCTCGTCGACGGCTGTGAGAGGGCCTGTATCGAGTCGCTGCCTTTTGCTCGCAAGACAGGTAAATACGTGGAACGGGCCCACTTGTTCTACGCGCTCATCGACAGGCTCACTGTTCGCGGTCTCCGCGTGGAGACCGCGACACCGTCCGAGCTGAAACGTTTTGCCACGGGTCGAGGTACCGCGTCGAAAAGCGACGTCATCAACGCGGTGCGTAAGCAATTCGGTGACGATGTGT
>NZ_JAHLJC010000008.1:0-15860 GCF_020496255.1 Pseudonocardia sp. ICBG1142
GTGCTGTCGAACAACGTGTCGACCTGGCCGCGCGCCATGAGATGCGGCAGCTCTCCACCGCCGAACAGCGACTTGACACTGTTGCGCAGTGGACCCGTCACCGCGTCGAACAGGGCCCTGACCTTGTCGAGCATCCAGTTGTAGCCGGACTCGACCCAGCCCGACACCGTGTCGGCGAGACCTCCGCCCGCGTTGGCCCAATGCACATGGTTCACGTGACCCGCGCGGGTCTGTGGATTATACGTGTGGGGCCGACCGGATTTCAGATTCACCGCGCCTGGCTGTGTGTGAATCAGCTCGTAACTGCTCGGATAATTGCTGGCGATCCACCGGTTGACCGACAGCATAAACGGCATGTCTAGTGGCCGTGGACCTGCAATGTCAATTGCTTTTCCTCTGCCGTGCATGTCGGCAGCGCCCGGCCGCATAGTGTCAGTGATGCGGGCCCGTGGGATTCCCTGCTTAATCGCCGCCGACAGTTCTTGCCACGTCACCGGCCCACCGGTGGCGAAAGCCGGTAATCCGCCGGTCAGCAACCGTTCACGCCATCGAGCAACAGCTCCGTGACCGCCCGCAGCACGTACTTCCCGCGCGGTCAGTACGTGCTCGCCGTGGGACAACCGGGCAATGATGGAATCGCTGGTCGCACTGCCGGCCCCCGGACAGCACCGCCGACAGCAAACGTCGGCGCGGGCTTGAAGTCCGGTAACGGGATAATCGCTTTCGCCTGGTTCCAGAGGCCGCCGATGCCCTTGTTGTACACAGTGTCGACCACCCACACGACAGGCTTTTTGAAGCCGTCACGCAACCGATCCCACACGCCGACGATGCCGTCGACCAACAACGTGAATGTGTCTTTGAACCAGCGGACGCGCGTCCGCGAACGCCTGAAACAACGGGTGCAGATGCGTGCCATACACCGACGTGAACATGTCCGACATCCGCTGCCAGCCAGCTTTGATCAGGTCGAACACCGGCGATAGGGCATTGTTCCACAGCCAGCTGCCGACAGCGGCAAACGCCCGAAACACAGGCGCCACAATCGTGTCGTAGCACCACTGGATCAGAGTACACATGAGCTGCCACGCCAACTTGATGCCGTTACATGCGGGTCTCAACGCGTTCTCGCTCAGCCAGCTAGCCATCTCGGCGAAAGCCTCGAACGTCGGCTTAATCAGCGTGTCGTAGCACCACTGGAACGCGACGCCGAGACCCTTCCAGGCAAGTACCAGCGGACCGATCGCCAGCGCAATGATCGCCTGGCCGACAAAGATGGCGATATCGTGGAATAGGTCGAGAACTGGTTTAATCAGCGTGTTCCAGGTCCACGAGATCGCATCTCCCAGGCCCGTCCAGGCCACAGTGAATACGCTGGATATCCAGTCGCCCACCGATTGCAGCTTCGCCCACAAATTGAGAATGCCTTCGCGGAACCAGTCCACATTGTTCCAAGCCCACACGATGGCTGCGACGAACGCCGCCAGCGCGATCACGACGAGCGCAATCGGATTTGCCGCCATGACCGCGTTGAACGCCGCCTACGTAACCGTGCAGATTTTCATCCACGTATTGACCAGCATTTGCTTCGCAACGGTCCACGCGAGCCCGTTGCGGAACGCTGCGTACGCATTCGTGCACAATTCCACGGACTTCTTGGCGCCGTCCCACGCAATTTTCGAACCCTGCACGACCGGCGTCAACGCAAGCTGCGCAGCCTATACGGATGCCACCGCGATCTTCTGACCGATGAACGCCGCAGACACCGCGCCGATCGCGATACCCAGAGCCGCCGCGACCGACTCGTGCGCCGAGAGCCAGTCGCCGAACTCGCCCAGCACGTTCATGAGCGGCCGTAACGCGACCATCGCGGCACCAAACGCGACGCCGAGCCCTACCATGATGCCCCGGAACACCGGAAGCGCGCCCTGGACGAGTCGCGCGACCGCTGACCGGAAGTCCTCGATCGCAGCCGTGACACCCCAGTCGTCAGCGGTCCTCTTGATCTCCCGGAACGTGCCGGGGATTTGCCGGAGCCCGTCACTGACTCTCGCGCCGAGCTGTGCGATCTGTGGCGCCCACCGGTCGGTCATGGGCTCCAGCATCTCGCCGAGCGTTATGCGCACGTTGTCAGTGGCGATCTTCCACTGGTTCTTCATCGATGTACTGGCGCTCTCGGAGCCAGCAATCGTCATCTGGAATGCTTTACTGCTTCCGCTGCCGATCGTGGTCAGCACGTCGTCGATCTTCACGACGCCTTCGGTGACCATCTTCTTGAGCTGTTCGGTCGTGACGCCCATGTGCTCGGCAAGCGAGGCATAGATCGGGACGCCGGTCTAGGACAGCTGCTGAAGGTCCGAGGCGTACACGCGGCCGGAGTTGACCATCCGCAGCAGCGCGTCGTTGGCGCGTTCCATCGCGGACGAGTCGCCGCCAGCATTCGTGATCGAGGCGCCCACATTGCGGAGGACATCTTCGGCCTGCTGGCCCTTGACGCCCATGTAGGCGAGCTGCTGGCTCGCTTTCGCGTAGGCCTGGTACTCGATCGGTGAGTTCGACGAGAGCCGCTTCAACCGCTCCATCATGTCCCCGGCGTCCTGCGCGGACCCGTAGAGTCCCGTCAGCGTCAGCCGCGTGTTCTAGATGTCCTGTGCGGCCTGTAGTGCGCTGGAGCCGAGGCTTCCGAGTCCCACGGCGGCTGCGAGCCCACCGGCCCTCCGTGCGACACCTCGCAGTGGAGTGTCGATGCCGTTCTGGATCGATGCACCAATCGACTGGGCCGTTGCACGGATAGAGGTTCCCACGCGGGCGAACGTGGAGCCGAGTCCGCCAATCGCGCGGCGACTGACACCGCCGAGTGTGCCCATGCGCCCGGAGAACGCCGATGACGCCGCGCCGAGCTGTGTGAACCCGGCATGGAAGTTCCGCAACGGTTGCGCTGCGGCCTCGAACGCGCGGCGACTGAGCCCACCCAACGAGCCCATGCGACCGGTCAACGCCGATGCGGCACCATCGGCGCTACGGAAGCCCGCGTGGAAGTTCCGTAGCGGCGCCGACGTGCTGTCGAGTGCCCGGCGCGTCGTCGCACCGAACTGGTGCATGCGCGCCGCGACACCGTTCGCCGTCGACTCCACGCGTTGAAAGCCCGCCGCGAACTGCGCTACGGCTGCCGACGCACGTGGCATCTGCGCTGCGAACGCCTGCGCCACGCGCACGGACGCACGCGCCGCATGGCTCTGCACGCTGTCGAACGCGCGACGCATGCCGACGACCATGCGATCGGTCGCGACCCGCATGGGTACACGCACCGGCTGGAGCTTCGCAGCGGTCAGATCACGGCGGACCTGACGTTGGAAGCCGCGCACATCGGGTACCACGCGGACACTGACCTGGGCGGTCGTGAGCGCCACTGTCGTTCACCTTCCTGGTGTAAGCACTGCTGAGAGCGCATCGAGCTGTTGACGTGACCGACGCCGCTCAAGCCGGTCGAACGCGGTCTCCGGTCTCGGCATGAATCGGGTCGACGGCGCCCGACCGCTCTCGGAGTTCACCGCGACCACCGTCGTGCGCAGCGACAGCAACAGGTCCGCGATGTCGGTCAACCGCGCAAGCACCGGGTCATAGCCCCGGTAGCTCGGCGCCACGCGATCAGCACCGGCGTCGCCCTGAACGCCCATGCGTTCGGCGTACTCGTCGTCATCGAGCATCGCGGCTTTGAACGAGCCGTGCTCCGGCAGCCGCGCGCTGAGCCGCACGAGTTTGCTCCACCGGTGTTCGCCGCGGAACCAGTCCAGAAGATCGAGCCCCAGCTCATGGTGCAGGTCGTATTCCAGCTCGGGTCCGTAGCGGTCGATGAGCTCCCAGCAGCGGATCAGTTTCCCATGTCGTCGAGACCCAGATCGCGCATCACGTCGGTGACGAGAGCTTGTAGCGCGGTGATCGGCTCATCCCCGGCGACCCGGCGCAGCTTCGCACCGTTCTCGTCGCCGAAGAGCACGTCGATCTGGGACCACTGGTCGTTCGCGTCCAGCGTCGACAACCGCTCCATCGCCGTCGACGACGGCACATACACGCGCACGACGCCCTCAGCGCCGAGATCGACCTCGGAGTACTTCTCGCGGGACTCGCGGACATAGGCGTCCCACGACCTGCGCTCAGACCTGCTGCTCATCACTTCGTCGGCCCGGGCTTGGCAGCGTCATCATCGGAACCGGAACCGGAACCGTTGCCACCTCGCGGCGGCTTCGGCGCAGGCTCAGGCGACGGCGACGGCGACGGCGAGTCTCCGCTGAAGTCCATGTCGGCGGCCCTCGACTCAAAGCCGGGCCCCGCGAGCACCTGCCGGAAGCTGTACTTGAGGTCCTGGTCCACGGTGGCAGACCACGTCAGTGGATACGTCAGCGCGTCCTCATCCGACCAGGTCAGCTCGCCGTACTCGGAGATCGTCGCGCGCGGCAGCACGTTGATCACGTAGAACGCGTCGCTCCCGGAGCCGTCGATGCCGATCGCGATCAGGCGCCAGTAACGCGTCGACGGCGCGACCTGACGCGTGTAGCTCAGCTCCCCGTCGACAAGTCGGGCCTCCGACAGGTCCACGTTGTTCGACAGCTCCAGCGTCAGCCGCGAGGTCTCCTGCGCGGTCATCGCGAGCCCGGTGACGTCCTTGGTGATGTCACGGCGCGTGGGCTCCACCGAGCCGTGGGACTCGATGTCGCTGCTGTCGGTGTCACGGGACCACTTGTAGCCGTCCTTCTTCGACACCCAGCCGATCGTGCGGTACTCCGGCGGCAGCTCCTGCAGCGCGCCAGCCACGGTGAACGTCTCCGGCACCGGTGCGCTCATCGGCGCCACCGCGACCACCGCGTCGAGAACCTTGCGAATGTTGCCTGCCTTCGCACGCTTGAGCGTGAGAAGGTCCGTGTCAGCCATGTGAGCTGTCCTCCATGTAGGGACTGCGTCTGCGCAGTCCGAATCGGTAGCTGGAACTCACCGCGCGGATGTCCAGCCGTGGGTCCGAGAGCTGCTGAGCGGGCGTGACGGTCGACGCGGTGTCGATCAACACCGTGTCGACGACGGTCGCGGCACACGCGAGTACCCGCTGCCGTACGAGACCGTCGAGCGCCCATGACTCCACGCGCGTGGCGCCGTAGCACGTGGTCTCCACGATCGGAGAATCGGTGAGGCCATCGTCGGAGCCGCCGGTCCGGCTCACGCGCACCATCGGCGGTGTGAATCCCTCCGGTGCCTCGGTCACCGTCGGCGCGATGTCGGCGAACAGTGTCACGAGCACCTGTTCGATGTCCGGGAACGGCTCCATGTCGCTCATGCCGACTGCGCTGTACGCCGGAGCCAGAACGAGCCGCGCATACGGCTCGTGCCGAACTCGACTGATGCCGCGTACGGCGCGCTCACCGTGACGTGTGCGACCACGCGGTCGCGCGTGGTGCCGCTGTTGCGCTCGGTGAAGACGTCTACAGAGCCCGCGAGAGCCCCGGTGCGTCGCGGTGCGCTGGCTTGCGCCGATCGCGCGATTCGCCGAGCGACCGCAGCAAGCTCCCGTTCGAGCCTGTCGCTGTTGAGCACCTGCGACAGGTCCACGGAACCTTCATAACGCACGACCTGTCACCCTTCGTATCGTTTTAGCTGCACTACGTAACCGCCGAGTCGTGACGTGAACGGGGACTCCGCACGGGCCGGAACACCGTCCACGTCGAACCAGCTGCCGTCGATGTTGACTTGATCGCCTGCACGGGCCTCCGTGCTCTGTGCGGGCACATAGCACTCGATCCGAGTGCTCGTGCGGTTCTGGCGGCCGTCGGAGTCGTCATGGCTCGACGCGATCCCGATCACCCACGGACTCGTGTCCCAGAACTCGGCGGCCTCCGCGCGGTCGCCGAACGCATCCGGTGGACCCGGTCGACGAAGTTTCACCCGGCGCCTCATGCGAAGTCCCACCACCAGTCAGGTTTCGAGCCACGGCGAACACCGTCGTCGGCTGCACTGATCACCGGCCGGATCGTGAACGCCCCGGTCGCGAGCCCCAGCAGCGCCCACTCGTCTGCGGTGAGCCAGTCGCCGGAGCCCGTCGACGACTGGTCCCGGATCGAGAACGGCCCGATGACCTCGAAACTGCTGGTACCGCCGGTCGGATTACTGATCCGCCGCGCGACGACACTCGCGATCACGTAGTTGACTCGGTCGGCGAAACCGGCCTCACGCGCCACGCGGTCGTCGAGGTCCGGTATCCGCGCCCGCAAGCGTGCTTCGGTCATGGCGATCATGCGCGCGGCGAACTCGCGCTCGGTGTCGGCGAGCTCCCGCATGAGCAGCGTCTCGACGTCAGCGACCGTCGCGTGCATTCCGTCGGCCTCCCGCAGGTCGATGGCCCCAGATGGAATCCGGGGGTCGTACCGGTCGCGACTCCGGTGGAGTCGACTCCGCTGGTTCCGGGGATTCGGTCACCGGGTCCGACTCGGGCTCCGGTGGGTTCGACTCCACGGGGTCCGTAGCTGATCCCGGTGGAGTCGGCTCCGGCCCGGGCGACCCGGTAGCTGGTCCCGGCTCCGGTGCCGGAGGAGTCGACTCCGCTGGTTCCGGTGTCGGCTCCACCGGGACCGCGATCAGCTCCGGTGTTTAGGCCTGCTCCGGGTCCTTGGCGGGCTTACGACCGCCGCTGGCAGCAGCAGGCTTTGCCTTGTCGCCGCTGGTCGCGAGTTCCCACGCGACGAATGCGGTCGGGTCGTTGACGTACCAGCCGAAGGTGCACTCGGCGAGCACCGCGACCTGGTTCGTCTCCCACATCGAGACTCCGCGCACGACCGCCTGGTCCGAGACCTTGATCCGGATCGCGTCGGCGAAGCCGTAGGCGAACTGGGAGAAGTCCCCGCCGATCAGCTTCACGTCGGTACCGGCGTTGTTCCCGATACGACCGGAGACCGCCTTGCCGAACGCCACCGGTAGGCCCAGGAAGCTTCCGACCTGCGCGGTCAGGTTCACCGGGCCCTTGGACTCGACCCCGGTGGCATATGCCAGGTTCCCGAGCCGGTCGCGTGCTGTGGCGAGCTTCGCACGGAACTGCGGGTGCGCGGCAAAGCCGGTGAAGTCGAAATTCTTCTGCTCCGCCGACACGATCAGGTCGTAGCCGGTGAGAATCTGCTCCACGAGACTGTCGGTCGCGTTGACCTGCAGCTTATGGTCGTCGGGGATCGAGCCGATCACGGAGCCGTTGGCGTCGGTGCCCTGGATCGGCTCACCGGTCAGCGAGTTACGGTTGTGGAACGCCGCGAGCTCCACCGCGCGGGAGATCGCGCCGGACAGCTTACCCGCAAGCTCGCTGTAGAGCCCGTCCGGATTCGCCCGCAGGAACTCCTCCGACACGGGCACGATCGTCGCGAACTTCACCGGCGAGAACGTACGCTCCTCACCGTAGGCGAAACCCGACAGCGGCTTGAGGTGACCCTCACGCTCGACGAGCTTCGTGCCGACGCCGACCTGACCGGCCTCGGGATTCGTCGACGCCCGCCGGATCACGTTCTCTCGGATCGACACCGGGATCTGCTATCCCAGGGACAGCAGCGACGAGTTCTCCGCGACCTTGGTGAAGATGTCGCCCGAGACCTCCTTCGGCAGTAGATGCTCTGGCGTGTCCGGGCGCCCGAGGCGTCCCTGACCGTGCGCGATGTCGTCGGTGAACCGGGGATCGATGGGCGCGCCAGAGGCGACATTCACCGGGGCCATAGTCTTCGTCCTTCGTGTAGTGGTCAGTCCCGCCCTAGCTGCGCCTGAATCAAGTCGCGGAGCTGGTTCGCGGGATCAAGTGGTGCAGCATCGCGACGGTTACCGCGACCCTGCGAGTGGTCGACACCGTGCGCGGTGGACCCAGTCGGCGCCGGACGTGTCTGTGTGAACATCCGTGCGAGTTCCACCGCGTCGGCCGTGATCTCGGCGGCATCGGTGCCGCGCAGTCTCGACGCGAAGTCCTCCACGTTCTCCAGCGGCACGCCTGCGTTCACCGTGGCCCGGTAGCGCAGATGCTCCAGTTGGGCCGTGTTCAGCGCCTCCACGTGCTGCGCGTTCTGCTCGGTGAGCTGCTGGTTCTACGCGGTCAGCGCGTTCTCGGAGCTTCGCCGTCGGGCGCACTCGTCGCGCACCGCGCGGAGCTCCTTACGCCAGTGCTCGGGAAGTTCCTCGAACTTGAGCTCGGCCGTGGCGCCAGTGTCGGTGTCTGTCATGGGTCCTCCTGGGGCCTCATGCGGCTCGCCGGGAGCCGTCGGTAGCCAGTGAGCGCCGGAACGCGGTCACTGCTGAGGCACCCGTGGTGCCTCGTGTGGAATCGATCCACTGCTGCTCTGCGCGCATGAACTCTGCGCGACCTGGAAATGAATGTTTTGTGAACACCGGTACGACGACGCAATCACAGTGATTGTGGAAACTCGTCATGGCTCCCGCGCTGACAGCCGACCGGTACACGGGCCCACGGCTGATCAACATCAGGCAAAACGCACACGACGACGTGCCGCCGCTGGTGCGCGCGAACCCGAGCGCGGACCGATCTGTGTGCGTCAGGTCCATGACTCGCAACCGTGGCGCAGCACGTGTGTGTCGAGTCACGGTCGCTACCGCGTGTGGCAACGACGTGAACCGGTGCCCCGGCCGCAGACCCACACGCGCGAGACCCGACGCGAGCGCCGAAGAGCCATAGCGCCGCTACGGTAAGCTGACATGCGACCGCGCGCCGACGTGAACGTCACGTTGACTCTGGTAGAACTCGTCCGCCAGGTGCTCCAGCACCCGACGGGCGCCGAGCACCGTGGACTCCAACGCCCCCGCGACCGCGACGACATCAGACTCGACCGGCTCCGCATCCAACAGCGGCGTCAACACCGACGCTGCTGCCACACTCACACGAGCCGCGACGACGTTCTGGGACCGCTTGAACTCACTCAACCGCACCGCGTGGAGCTTCCTCGCGCGGTGGCGGCACCAACGACTCAAGTACCTGCTGCAACGGATCACCCGACATTAGCGACCGGTACAAGGCCCGCTTGTCCGCGTCATAGCCGAGTTCCAGCCACGCGCCTTCCACCGGCAGAATCCGCGACTGCACGAGCTTCACGACCGCATCAGCTTTCGCCGCCACCGTGGGCGTCGACGCATCCGACCACGTCGTCGACACCGGTAACTGTGCACCCGCGACCAGCCGCAACGCGATGTCACTGACCTGCGACCACGCGGAGCCGAACCCAGACTGCTTACGTTCAGCACGCTTGACATGCCGCGACTCGCCCGAGCGGATCGCATCGGCAGAACTCGGATTCCCGTTCGGCGAAATCCCCAGATAGTGCACCGGTAGGCCCGTCAACGACGACACGACCTTGCCGTACAGCTCAATCGTCTTCGTGAAGTTCTCAAGGCTTGCCCCGTCGAGCTGCACCACGCGGGCCTCAGCGTTGCTCAGCGCGTTCAACCGGCCGAGATAGCCCTCCCACACCGGGATCGGCTCGCCGGTTTCCGCGTCCACGAAGTCATCGCGCGATGCACCGATCACGTACCTCGACGGCACCGCCAGTGTCTCCGACGCCGCCGACAGATTAGTCGCCGTCCGACACACCGCGTCCACGATGGTCATCACGTCTTTCATCTCGGTCTCACCGAACCAGTCGGTGACCCGAGACCTGTTGACCACCGGCACGACCGGCACGACACCCAACCGGTGTTCGTCCTCGTCCACGAGATGCCAGCGCGCATGACGCTGCTGGTAGCTTCTCGTGACGTTCGGCCCATACAACGTCACGAACAGCTCGCCGGTCTCCGGCTCAATGTAACGGCGCAGAGCCGCCCGCAAGTGACGCCCGAACTGGTCGAACTCCACCGTAAGCGCCTCGGAAGACTCCACCGTATAACGCGGCACCGACGGCTCGTCCGGATCACGGCCGACGACCACAAACGCGATGCCTTGCACGAGAGCTTCCGTGTGCGCCGCATCGGAGGCAACCACCATGTCGTTGCGCTTCCACCACGACCACAGCAGCTCATCGGCGCCCGGATCACCCGTGCGGAAACCGCTGACATCGAGTCGTTCGGCTAACGCGTCCACCGTGGTCCGGCACCAGTTCACCACCGTCTGAAGCGACTGCATTTCCGGCGGCGTCGCAAGACCCAACATCGCCAGGCGCTGCGAGCCTCGATAATAGCGGTCCCGCGTCCGCCGCTTCCACTAGAGGCTGCTGCCCGTCGCGAGCAACCGCTCGATCAGCTCCACATCCGGCATCACCGAAACACCACTACCTTTGAGCCCTGAGATCGCCGTGTGTACGCGTCGGACTCCAACACCGATCGGCGCATGAGTCGTGCGAGTACCAACGACACCGCACCATCGATCTTACGGTCCCGGTGACCGCGCCCCAGCGACACGTATTCTCGATACGGGCGGCGCTGAGCGTTGACCACATGCGTCGTCAACAGCGGGTCCCCGACATGCGGGCACGACTTGTTCGCGATGTCGTCTGCGACGAGTTCTGCGGCCCGCGCGACATCGAGCTTCAACGCGCGCATGTCGAAACCAATCAGGTGCTTCGCCGACGCATCAAGCCACAGCCGATCGCCGTACGCGGTCGGCCAGTCCACCAACACGCGACCTTCCAACGGATGTACGTCCGCAGCGAACGCGCGGACCTGAAACCGATCGAATGCGTCCGCGACAGCCGCGTCGAGCGCCGCCACGTCCAGGTCCCGATGCATCGTCGCTGGGTCCCACGTGAATAGCGGCTGTGCGAGCCCGTCCGACAGTCGACAGCCGATAAGGACCGTGGCGTCTTCGGTGAGCGCCGGGTCTAGAGCCAGCACGATCTCGTCGCCATCGACGATTCGATCGTCACACGCGTTGGCGTCCCAGTCCTGTTTCGAAACCCATGAACTCAGGTCCGACACGATCAGATTCCCGAATTCGCGCATGGAACTCGCCACGGGTTTCATCGGCGCCATGATCTTTGACAGAACCTGCGACTGGTTCACCCACGGACACTCATCGTAAATGTATGCCAGTGTCCGTTCGATCGACGCCGGGTCCGACCAATCGGTGTCTGCGGATGCCTCCCGCGACCAATACAACAGCGGACGCTCGTTCACTGTAGCACCAGTGCGTTCGTTAAGCCAGCTATCGTAGATGTCTTCCGCGACGGAGCCCGAGCCCGGTGACCATGTGTTCATGAGTGCGAGCACCCGGGAACCGTCGACCTTCGTCGCGTTGTCGTCAATGGTCTCCCACAAGCGTCGACCACCGTTGGACACTGTCCACTCGGAACACTCGTCCGCGATGACCAATGTCGGGCGAGAGCCGCGAATCGTGGCAGCCCGCGAGGAGACCACGGTGATTTTGCCACCGGCTACGTTACGGGCCCCCGGCGAGAAGATGTGCTTCTTGCCGGGGTCCAGATCGTAGTTCTTGACGAGTTCTGTGCCGCGCGCGTTCCAGCCCGCAACATAGTTGAACGTGTTCTAAGTCTGGCTCTCCGAGACCGCCGCGATCTGAATCAGTGGCATCGACTGCCGTCGACCCAGGAGCTCACCGCAGCGGTTCCGAGACTGGAACCCATTGAATCGCACGGGCCCCGTGAGTTCCACGGTCGCGAGCCAGGCTCCCAGCGGAGACTTCAGCGAGCCGCGCGCGAGCCTAATCGCGCCGCCACGGTAGTAGAACTCTCCGTCGTCGCGTAGCCGGTACCAGTGGCAAATGAACGCGTACTACGACCGCGTGGGTACGAACAAAGCGCCCGCAGACTTGCCGTCGAGGACCCGGAGACCGTTCTCCAGGGACCACCTCACGATCGCGGGACCCAGTGTCGCAAACATGTCAGGTTCGTACGGTGGCAGCGTGTCGGTTCCGACGAGGGGCTCGGTCATCAGGGTCTCTCCGGTGCGGTAGGGTGCTCTGACCTGGGACTTTGGCAGACGTGTGTGATGACCATCATGATTCGGGAACACGAGGGCCGCGGCGGTCCCGTAGATGAAGAAGTCGTAGAACTCGATGACCGTGCCGGTCATGCTCGCGAGCGCGATCCGGCGCATCGACCGCGGTGGCTGCGTGGTGGCAGCGTTCGTCACGTGTGTTCTCCCCGTCGAGAAGCGATGAGTGGGACGGATCGGAGTATCGACACACGGACGGGTGAGATCTGTATCACCAGCTACACAAGACGTGCGTTCCGTCGGACTTCTGTCGACCGTTCGTCGCGGTGCGGTCGCGCACGTCCGGTACTACGTTGGGGACGGTGAGCCTCGCCACCGCCGAACGTGCCGCCCTCTGCGCCGAGTTCGAACGCTCCGGACCCGACCGCCCGACGCTCTGCGAGGGCTGGAACGCCCGCGACCTGCTCACCCACCTGCTGGTCCGCGAGCGGCAGCCGTGGAGCGCCGGGGGGATCGTGCTGCCCGCGCTGTCGGCGATGACCGACAAGGCGATGGACGGCTACGCGTCCGCGGCCTGGCCGAACATGATCGACGATCTGCGCAAGGGCCCGCCCGCGTGGTCGCCGTTCAAGGTCGGCAAGATCGACGAGATCGCCAACGGTGCCGAGTTCTTCGTCCACCACGAGGACCTGCGCCGCGGGGAGCCCGGCTGGGAGCCCCGCCCGTCCGACCCGGGGCGCGACGGGCAGCTGTGGAACCTGCTGCACACCCAGGCCAGGCTGCTGTTCCGGCGCAGCCCGGTCGGCGTGGTCCTGGCCCGCCCGGCGGGCGCGACCCAGGTCGTCGCGACCGGGTTCGGCGTGGTCACGGTGACCGGCGAGCCCGCCGAGCTGGTGCTGCACGCCTTCGGCCGGGACGCGGCGCGGGTCGAGGTGACCGGTCTGCCCGCCGACGTGGAGGCCTACCGCGGCGCACCGACCGGGATCTGACCGGGATCCGTCGGTACCGGGCGGTACCGTCACCAGTCATGAGCACCGGTCCCGATCCCGCCCCCGGCGGGCAGCAGCACCCGCCGCGCCGACCGTTCGGCGAGGTGCTGACCGCGATGGTCACGCCGTTCGACGCCGACGGCGAGCTGGACCTGGCCAAGGCCGAGGAGCTGGCGACCCACCTGGTGGACCTCGGCAACGACGGGCTCGTCGTCAACGGCACCACCGGCGAGGGCCCGACCACGTCGGACACCGAGAAGTCCGAGCTGATCCGCGCGGTCGTGTCCGCGGTGGGGGACCGGGCGACGATCGTCGCCGGGGCCGGCACGTACGACACCGCGCACTCGATCGAGCTGGCCCGCAGCGCGGAGCGCGCCGGTGCGCACGGGCTGCTCGTGGTCACGCCGTACTACTCCCGGCCGCCGCAGGAGGGCCTGCTCGCGCACTTCACCGCGGTCGCCGATGCGGGCGACCTGCCGGTGATGCTCTACGACATCCCGCCGCGCAGCGTCATCGGCATCGACGTCGACACCTTCCAGCGCCTGGCGCAGAACCCCCGCATCGTCGCGGTGAAGGACGCCCGCAACGACCTGCGCGTCGGCACCGAGGTGCTGGCCACCACCACGCTCGCCTACTACTCCGGCGACGACCCGGTGAACCTGCCGTGGCTCTCGGTCGGGGCGGTCGGCTTCGTCAGCGTGATCGGCCACGTCGTCGCCGACCGGCTGCGCGCCATGATCGACGCCTACCACGCCGGTGAGCACCAGCGGGCCCGCGCGCTGCACTACGCGATGCTCCCGGTCATCCGCGGGATGGGCCGGGTCGGTGGCGCGGTGTTCGCCAAGACCGCGCTGCGCCTGCGGGGCATCGACGTCGGCGACACCCGGCTGCCGCTGCCGCCCGCCACCGAGGACCAGATCGCCGCGATCGCCGGGGACCTCGCCGTCGCCGGGGTGGCGCTCGACCCGCAGGCCCGCCCGAACCTCCCGCTGTACCAGCCGGGCCACGGCGCCCTGGGCGGCCGCACCGCGGCGGACCTCGGCGCCGAGGTCGCCTACCACCGGACGTAGGTCCCCCGGTCGCCGTCGCGCGCCCGGCCCGCCCCGCGGCGACGCGACCCGACCCCCCTGACACGAACCCGAGAACACGAACCCATGTGAGGCACGAACCCCTGTGAGTCCCCAGCGCAACGACCGACGCAACCGGCCCGGCCGGTCGCTCTCCGCGCCGCCGGAGCACATCGAGCGTCCGGAGCTCCCGGACGGCCCGCCACCCGCCCTCGCGCAGGGCGGCCTGCGCGTCTACGCGCTCGGTGGCATCGGTGAGGTCGGTCGCAACATGACCGTCTTCGAGTACGAGGGCCGGCTGCTCATCGTCGACTGCGGCGTGCTGTTCCCCTCCGACTCCGAGCCGGGCATCGACCTGATCCTGCCCGACTTCCGCACCATCGAGGACCGCCTCGACGACATCGACGCGCTCGTGCTCACCCACGGCCACGAGGACCACATCGGTGCCGTGCCGTGGCTGCTGCGGATGCGCCCGGACATCCCCGTCGTCGGGTCCCGGTTCACGCTCGCCCTGGTCGCGGCGAAGTGCAAGGAGCACCGCCTGACCCCGCACCTGCAGGAGATCCGCGAGGGCGACCGCGTCTCCCACGGCGGCTGGGACTGCGAGTACTTCGCGGTCAACCACTCGATCCCCGACGCCGTCGCCGTCGCCGTCCGCACGCCCGCCGGGCTGCTGCTGCACACCGGTGACATCAAGCTGGACCAGCTCCCGCTCGACGGGCGGCTCACCGACCTGGGCGGGTTCTCCCGGCTGGGCGAGGAGGGCGTCGACCTGTTCCTGGTCGACTCCCACCAACGCCGAGGTGCCGGGCTTCGTCACCCCCGAGGCCGACATCGGGCCGGTCATCTCCGACCTGGCCCGCCGGGCGCCGTCGCGCATCATCCTGGCCTGCTTCGCCAGCCACGTGCACCGTGTCCAGCAGGTGCTCGACGCCGCGCAGGCCCACGGCCGCAAGGTGTGCCTGACCGGACGGTCCATGGTCCGCAACATGGGCCTGGCCGACGACCACTCGCTGCTGAACATTCCGCCGGGGCTGCTCGTCGACATCGACGAGGCGATGCGCCTGCCCGACGAGAAGCTGGTGCTCGTCTCCACCGGATCGCAGGGTGAGCCGCTCGCCGCGCTGTCCCGGATGGCGCGCGGGGACCACCGCAGCATCACGTCGCCCGGACGACACGATCATCCTGGCCAGCTCGCTGATCCCCGGCAACGAGACCGCCGTCTTCGGCGTGATCACGGGCTGACCCGGCTCGGCGCCACCGTCGTGCACCAGGGCAACGCCAAGGTGCACGTCTCCGGGCACGCGCCCGGCCGGCGAGCTGCTGTTCCTCTACAACGCGGTGCGCCCGTCGAACGTCATGCCGGTGCACGGGGAGTGGCGCCACCTGCGGGCCAACGCCGCGCTCTGCGCGTCGCACGGGGGTGCCGGAGGAGTCGGTGGTCATCGCGGAGAACGGCGTGGTCGTCGACCTCGTCGACGGCCGCGCGGCGATCACCGGCCGGGTCGAGGTCGGGCAGGTCTACGTCGACGGGCTGTCGGTCGGCGATGTGGGCGAGACCACGCTCGGTGACCGCATCGCGCTCGGCGAGGGCGGTTTCATCGCGATCAACGTGGGCGATCGACCACAGACCGGCCGCGCGCTCTCGCGCCCGACGCTGTCCGGTCGCGGGTTCTCCGACGACCCGAAGGCGCTCGACGCCGCCCAGGCACTGGTCGAGGACGAGCTGTCCCGGCTGGAGAACGAGGGCGTCACCGACCCGCACCGGATCGCCCAGGGCGTGCGGCGCGTCGTCGGACGCTGGGTGTCGGACACCTACCGTCGCCGCGCCCATGATCGTCCCCCGACGGTCATCGCGGTGTGAGCAATGTGGAGGGGTCGTCGACCCCTCCACAGCCGCGTC
>NZ_JAHLJC010000009.1:0-69832 GCF_020496255.1 Pseudonocardia sp. ICBG1142
CCTTCGAGGCCCACGAATCCACTGCGCACGTGAAGCACTTCCTGGCAGAACGCGAGCAGTACATCACAAACCTGCGAGTCGAGTTCATCGCCTCAACGAACGGCAAGCCGACACTCCGATGAGAAGCGATTCGTCAACAGACTTCGGTCGGAAAATAGCATTCCTGCGCAAGAAGCTTGGATACTCGCAGGCGGAGTTTGCACAAAAGGTCGGACGCTCTGAAACCTGGGTAAGTCAGGTGGAGCGCGGAGTTCGGCGAATCGACCGCATGTCAGTGCTTGAACGCGTAGCCGACGCCCTTGACACTGAGGTCGGCGAGCTGACACCAGAAAAATCCTGGCCACTCGCACAGACAGGGAAGCCTGCTGCCGCTACTGAGTTAGCACTAACCCTGGCGTCGAACCACGCGCTCCAGGCGCTACCGAAATCGCCCCAGCCGGTAGATATCCCCGGCATTGAAGAGCGAACCAGTCACGCATGGAAGCTGGCCCACTCTGCTCAGTATGAAGAGCTTGCAATTCTCTTGCGTGATTTGATCACAGAAGTCGAAACCGCCAGCGATCAGGCTGGCAACGAGACTCCCCCCGCAGTCCGGCAATCGCGCGCTCGGATGTACCTCGCTGCATCTGCAATGCTAGCCAAGCTAGGGGAATTTGATGCAGCCTGGGTGGCAATCGATCGCGCCACGGCGTCCGCTCACACCTTAAAGAACGCGCACTTACTGGCCGAATGCGCATTTCGTCTTGCGATTGTCTTTCAAGCGAGCCGACGCTTCGACATGGCCCGTCGAGTCGCAGGCGATGCCGCCAACGCTCTGTCTCAAACCTACCCCCAGGGGGATTCAGACCCCGCAACCTACGCACTGCTTGGCGCACTTCATCTTCAACTTGCTACAGCTTCAGCGCGCAGCGGAGACGGAGATGCAGCCTACCGTTACCTAAATGATGCGCGAGAGGCCGCTGAGCACGTTCACGATGGCCGCAATGACTACAACACCGAATTTGGGCCGACCAATGTGAGTCTGCACGAGGTTGCTGTCGCAGTTGAGCTTGGCGACGCTGGCCGAGCCCTACGCGTAGCAGAACAGATCGACGACGGCCGTCTGTCCGCCGAGCGGCAGGGCCGATTCTTGATCGATGTCGCCAGCGCAAGCGCACAGCTGCGCCGCACCGACGCCGTGATCAATGCACTCCGCCGCAGCTTCACCGTCTCGCCGCAACAGGCTAGGTCACACAGCCGAGCGCGCACCCTCATTGCGGACCTCCTGCGGTCGCATGGCGACGACCCTCGCGTGAAGGAGCTGGCCGGACAGGTCACCTCCAACTGACCTCCGCCAAGACCCGCACTAAAAGTATTGACTAGCACAACCAGTGCGAGTACTGTCGGGATAGCGGCGGGAGATGCCTGTCGCTCACGGAGGAGCTGACATGGCGCGTAGTAACAGGTTTGTGGTGGCGATGGGTGATGTGTTCCCGCTGGGGGCGTTCGTGGTGTCGGAGGTGGAGGCGGTGCGGGATTTTGAGAAGTCGGCGCCGGGGCGTCCGGTGCAGCAGGTCGATCGGGAGTCGGGGTTGCCGGTGTGGTCGGTGTCGGTGCTGGATGCCGATCCGGAAGCACGGCGGAGCGAGAAGACGGTGGTGGTGAAGATCGCTGCGGCGCATCAGCCGGTGCCGCCGGAGGCCACAGCGGGGTTGCCGTTTCGTCCGGTGGAGTTCGACGGGCTCACGGTGACCCCGTACGTGCAGGAGACCGGCGGGCGTCCGCGTGTGGCTTACAGCTTTCGCGCGGCGGGGATGCGCGCCCCCGGCCCCCAGCGTGGACATACGGCCAAGAACCAGGACGCCGCCTGACAAGCACTGTCGGACCAGGCGATATGTGTGGGAGAGCCCGTTAGTGGCGGGCTCCCCCACCGAGTCTTCCTTGCCGTGTGTTGCTGCCGTGGCAGGCAGTTGATCAACCCGGAACCAGCGTGGAAGGACACCGATCCTAGATGAACACCGGACTTTCTTCACCCCCTCCTGCCCTGCCCCGGGCGCTTCACGGTGCTGAACGTCATCGCTGGCGGGCAGCGGCGGCGTGTCGCGGGATGGACACCGAGTCGTTCTTCCCCACCGACACCGCTCCGCACGCCGCCGAGCCTGCGTTGGAGGTGTGTCGTGGTTGCCGGGTCCGCAGTATGTGCCTGGTCGAGGCGCTGCTGGTCGAAGACCCGGCCCGCCGCTACGGCGTCCTCGGCGCCACCACCCCACAGGATCGACGGCGGCTGCACCGCACCGCTCGGGTCGCCGCCCGCCGGAGCACCGCCCCTGCTGCCGTTCCCACACCGGGGAGCGCGGCGGCATGAACACCGACACGACCACCGATGTCGTTACCGGGGAGGACACGGTGCGGTGCGAGGTGTGCCTGACCCCGCTGAGCGCGGTATCTCAGGGGGACGGGCGTCGGTGTAGCGACCATCATGACCAGCTCGCGTTGGTTCCCCTCCTTGCCGTGTGCGCTCCGCGTCGTTCCCCGGAACAGGACGGAGAGCGTCGATGAGCACGACAGGTTCTCTCGTTGTTGCCGGTCTGGCGACGGTGGTGGTGCTCGCTGGTCTGCATTGGGTGGGGCAGTTCCTCGGCCGGATCGCCGAGGGCGTGGCGACGGTCGCGGTCGTGTTCGTCACCGTCTGGTTGGCCTGCAAGGTCGTCGTGATCGTGACGGTGTGGGTGGTTCGGCATTGGCGCACCACGATCACCGCTGCGGTCGCTGTGGTGTGGTGCTCGCTGCTCGGGTGGCCCTCGCTGGTGGTCACCATCGCTGCGGTCGCTGTCGCGCTGGGGGTGTGGCGGTGGACATCGGTGGTGTCGTTCGATCGTTATGCCGGGCGTCGTCTGCGGGGGTGGTGGCTGCGCTGGCTGCTGTATGCGCCTCGGATGCCGCGCTGGCTGCGCTCCTGCAACCTGACGGTGCCGGACCGGGGCGGAGCACCGATCGCGGTGGTGAATCCATTGCGCCGCACCCCGGTCTTGTCGAGGTCGCGGCCGGTGGCTGATCAGCTCCCTCGGATTCTGGGGGTGCGCTCGGGGCCGTCGTGGGACGAGGTCCGGGTCCGCCTCGTTCCCGGGCAGACCCCGGAAGAGTTCGACACCGCCACCCGCGCCCTCGCTGTCGCGCGCAGGGTGCGGCGTTGTCAGGTGCGGGAGTTGTCCCCGAATGTGGTGTCGATCGATTTCCAGCGCCGCAACCTGCTGTCCGGGGTGGTGCGGGCGCCGGGCCTGGACACCCTGTCCGACCTGGACGGGTCGGCGATCGACCTGGAGAAGGTCTGGTCCGGGCACACCGAGTACGGCACGGACTGGCATCAGTCGTTGATCGGTGGTCACACCCTGGTCGCGGGGGCGACTGGGGCGGGGAAGGGGTCGTTGATGTGGGCGCCGTTGTGTGCGATCGCCCCCGCGATCGGTGACGGCCTGGTCCGGGTCAACGGGATCGACCCGAAAGGTATGGAGCTGGCCTACGGGCGGGGAGTGTTCCACCGCTACGCCGTCACCAGCAAAGACGCCCTCGCCCTCCTCGATGATCTTGTCGAGAGCATGGAGGCCCGTAAACGCGAGTACGCCGGGGCGACCCGCCTGGTCCCCGTCACCCGGGACACCCCGTTGGAGATCGTGGAGTTCGACGAGATCGGCGCGCTGCTGCGTTACGGCGGGGACCGCAAGACCCGCGAGGCGATCACCGACCGCGTCGCCCTGCTCACCACCCAGGGCCGCGCGTTGGGCTACACCGTGCGCGGCTATGTGCAGGAACCGACCAAGGACACCGTCCCGGTGCGGGAGCTGTTCCCCCGCCGCATCTGCCTACGCGTCGCCTCGAAGTCCCATGTGTCGATGGTCCTCGGCGATCACGCCTACGACCGTGGTGCGTGGGCCAACCGGATCGGTGAAGACGAACCCGGCGTGGGCTATCTGTTCGGCGACGGCATCCGTGAACCCCTGCGTATCCGGGCCGGGTGGGTGTCTGACGGTGCGGTCAAAGACCTAGAAGCCTTCGTCACCCGCACTTCCCCGACCGCCGGAGTGGCGCCGGTCCTGACCCTCCCCGACCCGACCGTCCACCACCGCGAGATCGGAGACGCAGCATGACCAACGCCGACACCCACACCGACAGCGCCGACACCGTGACCGACAGCGCGCCGGGGCGGGAGCCGGTCGATCAGGACACGCTCACCCGGGCGCAGAAGGCGATGCTGGCCCTGTCGCACGAGGTCGCGGTCCAGCTCGCCGAGGACCACGGCGTGTGTGTCCGCCCCCTGGCGATGCGCCGCATCGACCAATCCACCGGACGGATCGATGTCGTGCCGGTGCCGTGCGGTTCGACACGGGAAGACCAGTGCCGCCCCTGCTCAGACAAGGCCCGACGGCTGCGGATGACCCAGTGCCGCGAAGGCTGGCACCTGGAGAACGAACCCGCCGTCACACCTGCCGACCCGACGACCGCGCAGAAAGAGTTGATGGCCGCCCGCGCGGACTTCCACGCCGCCTACACTGACTGTCTCGCCGCCGGAGACAACGCCGAGTGTGATGAGATACGCGAGATCGTCGAGGACATCGACACCGAACTCCGCGCCCTCGGAGTCCGCGGACCCCTCGCCCCGCTCGACCCCCGCCCGAAGGCCATCCGCCGGACTACCCGGCGTCGTCAGGACGCCCCGAACCTGCCCCGGCGGCCTGTGGAGGACCGCACGATCGGACGGGTGTTCGGCGGGAAATATCGGCCCTCGACCTTCCTCACCCTGACCCTGGACACCTACGGCCGCGTCGACGGCAACGGCGCCGCGATCGACCCCGATACCTACGACTACCGCCGCGCCGCCCGCGATGCGATCCACTTCCCGAAGCTGCTGGACAGGTTCTGGCAGAACACGCGGCGCTGTGTCGGCTGGGACGTGCAGTACTTCGGGACCGTCGAACCGCAGAAACGCGGTGCCCCGCACTTCCACGCCGCCATCCGCGGCACCATCCCCCGCGCAGAGTTGCGCGCGATCACCGCCGCCACCTACCACCAGGTCTGGTGGCCCGCCCACGACGACATCGTCTACACCGGGGACAAGCTCCCCCGCTGGGACCACCGGCAGAAAGCCTTCGTCGACCCCGACACCCACACACCGCTCCCCACCTGGGACGAGGCCACCGACCCCGAGGTCCTCACCACGCCGGCCCACACCGTGGTCTTCGGCCCCCAAGTGCATGTGAAAGGCATCCTCGGCGGCACCGAAGAAGCCGGACGCCACATCGGCTACCTCACCAAATACCTCACCAAATCCGTCGGCCACGCCGCCGGACTCGACGACACCGCCACCACCCGCCAGCGCGACCACGCCCGACGCCTCACCGCCGAACTCGCCATCACCCCGTGTTCGCCGCGCTGCCCGATCTGGCTGCTCTACGCCGTCGCACCCAAGGGTGCCCGCCCGGAGATGACCCCCGGGCACTGCACCGGCACAGCGCACAAGCCCGAACACCTCGGCATCGCCGGACGCCGCGTCCTGGTCTCCCGCAAATGGTCCAACAAGAGCCTCGGTGATCACCGCGCGGACCGGAGCGCGTTCGTTCGGCAACTCCTCGACCACGCCGGAGTGACACCCGCCTACGCGATCGATGACGGACCCTTCAACTGGGAACCCGTGCAACCCGGCGACAGCGACGTCCCACCCCGCCCCGTCCTGCTTCTGCACGCGATCCATCAACGCCAACGATGGCGCGCCGACTACGACGCCGCCCTCCTCACCACCACCGGCCCACCACCGGACGACCGTTCGGCAATCGGGTGTTCGGCTACCCGTGATCAGGCCGCGTAGCAGGGACGCCGTCGATGACGCAGTACCTGACCGTGGCCGAGACCGCCCGCTACCTGAACACCTCCCCGCGTTTCGTGCGGCGCCTGGTCGCAGCCCGACGGATCGCGTTCTACCGCATCGGACGGCATGTGCGCTTCGCCGTGACCGACCTCGACGCCTGGCTCGCCCAAGGCCGGGTCGAACCGTTCCCCCACCGACCACACCCACACCCCCGGCGAGGAACGCGATGACGGCGAACAAGACGAGTCGGCGCCGGTTCGGCTCCATCCGCCGCCTGCCCTCCGGGCGGTATCAGGCCAGCTACCCCACCAACAGCGGGCAACGCCGCACCGCCCCGGGAACCTTCGACCGCAAAGGCGACGCCGCCCAATGGCTCACCCTCGTCGAAAGCGACATCCTGCGCGGTGACTGGTTCGACCCCGCCCTGGGCCAGCTACCCTTCCATGACTTCGGGGAGCAGTGGATCACCGAACACCGCGTCAGCGCCCGCACCCGCGAGGAGTACCGCAGCATCTGGCGCCACCACATCGACCCGTTCCTCGGCCCGATCGACCTCGCCGAGCTGACCACCGCAGTCATCCGCACCTGGCGCACCACCCTGCTCGCTGCCGGACGCTCCGAAGACCGCACCGCGAAGGCCTACCGCCTCGTCCGCGCCATCTGCACCACCGCCGTCGACGACGGCCGGATCACCCGCAACCCCTGCCGCATCAAAGGCGCCGGTGAACACCGCACCCCCGAACGCCCCACCGCCACCATCGGCCAGGTCTTCGACCTCGCCGCCGCGATGCCACCCCGCTTCCACGCCCTGATCCTGTCCGCCGCGTTCACCGGACTGCGCTGGGGAGAACTCGCCGGGCTACGCCACTGCGACCTCGACCTGAACACCGCCACCCTCCACGTCCGACGACGCCTGGCCCAACTCAGCCGAGGCGGCCTCCGACCCGGGCCACCCAAATCCGCCGCCGGTATCCGCACCCTCTCCCTGCCCCCGTTCCTCGTCGAGGTCCTCACCACCCACACCGCCGCCTACTCCGGCCCGCCACCGGACGGACTGATCTTCTGCGGACAACGCGGCGGCATGCTCCGACGCGGGAACTTCGGCCGCGCAACCGACTGGCCCACCACCGTGGTCAAGACCGGGCTCCCCACCGGTTTCCATTTCCATGACCTACGTCACACCGGTAACCATCTCGCTGCTACTGCTGGGGCCAGCACCCGCGAACTCATGCACCGCATGGGCCACGGCACCATGCGCGCCGCACTGATCTACCAACACGCCACCACCGAACGCGACCGCCGCATCGCCACCCAGATCGCCGCACTGGTCGACCGCGAACGCCGACCCCACACCGATCAGGACATCGAGGCCGACGACGACGGCTGAGTCGTCAGAGAGTTCACCGGCGGCTTCCCTCATCGGGCACGTATTCCCCACCCCTCCGAGACCACCTCAATCGGGCGAGCGATAACGCTGCGCCCCCCGGTCTTCGGTCCACCCAATTTCATACTCGCCGCAGGAGAACGTCGACTCGGGAAAGTCGCGCCCCTTTCGCATCATGAATTCATCGGCAGTCGCACTATCGTGGAATACTCCAAGGATTCGACAGTCGTCAGCTTCCTCCTGGAGGACGATCCAGACCGTCGACGGCGCGGCGGCATGAGTGACCACGCGACGACCCCGCCCGTACAGCCCCGACCCCGGTTCACCCCGGCTCCGCCGCACGGCCCGATCAAGAGCATGGGCACACAGGACGACCAGCACCCCGGTCACCACGAAGAGCCAGTCGAATCCACCGTTCCACACGGTGAGGATGACCACGAGGCCCGCCGCAGTGCACACAGCCCAGACGATGTTGAGCATGCGCACGCCTCCCTGCCGTCTCATGTTCAAGCGTCCGGGGGCGGCCACTCGCCCTCTTCTCGCACACCGGTCGCACGTCCCGCACCACCCCCTGTTCAAGATCGATAAGGGGTGGTGTTTCGGCCGGTCGCGTGGTGTGAGCGGGCGACGGGAATCGAACCCGCGTAGCCAGTTTGGAAGACTGCGGTCAATGCCCTGCCCACCTGCGCGATCTGAGCCGGTCGACTGACCGTGAGTGGCCGTGAGTGACCGTGGTTCCCCGCCAGTACTCGCACGCTCGTTGCACGACCGGCCCCGTGGGGTTGTCTTTTTTCCCACGCGCCCGGCCTGCTGGTGATCTCCTCGCGGCGCGGGTTCACCCCTGCCAGACCGAGGGGTGGGGTGCAAGGCACGGGGTTCAGCCTTGCACCCCACCCCTCGGTCTGGTTGCCGTCTCGGCGCGCCGTGAGGAGATCGCCAGCCCCGCCGCACTCCCCCTGATCTCCGAGCGGTGTCGGGTCCGGGCGGAGCCCGGCCGCCGGAGGCATCCCGGGCGGCACGCCCGGCCTACAGGACTGACGACGGTCCGCATCGACGCCTGGCGTGACGCGGAGCAAGGGCAGCGGCGGCCATCGTGCAGGCGTGCCGTCGGCGTCTCTGGGGTTCAGGCGGCTGCCTGGTGGCTTGGGGTCGGGTAGCCGAGCCCGCCGCCGCGAACGGGCCGGAGGTGTAGTGAGCGAGCGGCGGGGGCGGCGTGGCCGACCCCGCGCCGCCGGAGGCGGCGCCTTGATCCCCTAAAGCACAATTCGGCAACACACACGACCTAGCCAGACGCTGGCGGCTCGGTCTGCTCGCGGATCCAAGCCAAGTAGGTCGGACTGCCGTCGTGGATCGGCCGAGCGCTCACGCTAGGGAGGTCGTAGGGGTGCGCCCCCATGACGCGTTCGACAATGGCCGGAACGAGGCTGCGACGAGTATGCAAGGCAGCGCGCCCCTCGGTGCAGTCATGGACCTCATCGCCCCACCGGTACGTCGAGTGAACGGGCTCGAAGTTGTGGACATTTGATGCAAGCCGATCGATGACAAGAGTGCGGGTGAACCAGCGAAGCCAATCGGGATCAGGTGCAGTGAGCACGACTTCGCAGAGCTCTACGGAACCAGTCGCCGTCATGCTGTGCCGCCACGTACGGCGATGAGCTCACTCATGGTGCGCGCGGAGTCCTCGCGAGTGGAACCCATCGTGGCCCACCCCGTCATGACCTGATCGTCGTAGCCAAGCCCCACCCACCGACCAGTGAATTCGATGCCGTGTGGGTGCATGACAAGGAACATCGTGCCCTTCGAGCGAACAGCGCCATCTGCTGCGGCGTACCAGCCAGTCATAATCTGGTTGTCCCAAAGACGCAGCTCGCCGGACCACAGGTATCCGCCCTCAGCCTGGCTGAGCCCCCGCTGGATCGCGGCGATGTGGATCAGGTGACCTTCCTGGCGCATGTGGACGGGCTGGGTGGCGATCTTCTCGACTCCATCGCGGGTGGTTTGCCAGGAAGCCCACCTGTCCCCAGTCAACGAGACGCGGCCGGGTGCGCGACCAGCCAGTTCACTGACCGAAACTCCGAGAGCATCAGCAATAGTTAGAGCAACCGACACGAGAGGCTGCTGCTCCCCTGCTTCGTAGCGCCGGATTTGGCGGGTGTCGACCCCAGCCACCCGCGCTAAATCAGCCTGCGACATGCCGAGGTCTGCTCGTCGCCGACGGATCACATCGCCCATCTCCACGCTCCTTATCGTCGCAGGACCTCCTAGCCCTTGACAGCCGGACTAGTTCGCCTCATCATAGGTCTAGTTAGTCCTCCAGGAGGGCGCGGTCGTCCCCTGGCAGGTCCGGACTGACTGCGGCAGGCGCAACCGCCTCGCCGACGACCCCCAAAGGAGGCGCCAGATGGCACGCAGTAACAGGTTTGTGGTGGCGATGGGTGATGTGTTCCCGCTGGGGGCGTTCGTGGTGTCGGAGGTGGAGGCGGTGCGGGATTTTGAGAAGTCCGGGCCGGGTCGGCCGGTGCAGCAGGTCGATCGGGAGTCGGGGTTGCCGGTGTGGTCGGTGTCGGTGCTGGATGCTGATCCGGAGGCGCGTCGTTCGGAGAAGACGGTGGTGGTGAAGATCGCTGCGGCGCATCAGCCGGTGCCGCCGGAGGCCACAGCGGGGTTGCCGTTTCGTCCGGTGGAGTTCGACGGGCTCACGGTGACCCCGTACGTGCAGGAGACCGGCGGGCGTCCGCGTGTGGCTTACAGCTTTCGCGCGGCGGGGATGCGCGCCCCCGGCCCCCAGCGTGGACATACGGCCAAGAACCAGGACGCCGCCTGACAAGCACTGTCGGACCAGGCGATATGTGTGGGAGAGCCCGTTAGTGGCGGGCTCCCCCACCGAGTCTTCCTTGCCGTGTGTTGCTGCCGTGGCAGGCAGTTGATCAACCCGGAACCAGCGTGGAAGGACACCGATCCTAGATGAACACCGGACTTTCTTCACCCCCTCCTGCCCTGCCCCGGGCGCTTCACGGTGCTGAACGTCATCGCTGGCGGGCCGGGGCGGCGTGTCGCGGGATGGACACCGAGTCGTTCTTCCCCACCGACACCGCTCCGCACGCCGCCGAGCCTGCGTTGGAGGTGTGTCGTGGTTGCCGGGTCCGCAGTATGTGTCTGGTCGAGGCGCTGCTGGTCGAAGACCCGGCCCGCCGCTACGGCGTCCTCGGCGCCACCACCCCACAGGATCGACGGCGGCTGCACCGCACCGCTCGGGTCGCCGCCCGCCGGAGCACCGCCCCTGCTGCCGTTCCCACACCGGGGAGCGCGGCGGCATGAACACCGACACGACCACCGATGTCGTTACCGGGGAGGACACGGTGCGGTGCGAGGTGTGCCTGACCCCGCTGAGCGCGGTATCTCAGGGGGACGGGCGTCGGTGTAGCGACCATCATGACCAGCTCGCGTTGGTTCCCCTCCTTGCCGTGTGCGCTCCGCGTCGTTCCCCGGAACAGGACGGAGAGCGTCGATGAGCACGACAGGTTCTCTCGTTGTTGCCGGTCTGGCGACGGTGGTGGTGCTCGCTGGTCTGCATTGGGTGGGGCAGTTCCTCGGCCGGATCGCCGAGGGCGTGGCGACGGTCGCGGTCGTGTTCGTCACCGTCTGGTTGGCCTGCAAGGTCGTCGTGATCGTGACGGTGTGGGTGGTTCGGCATTGGCGCACCACGATCACCGCTGCGGTCGCTGTGGTGTGGTGCTCGCTGCTCGGGTGGCCCTCGCTGGTGGTCACCATCGCTGCGGTCGCTGTCGCGCTGGGGGTGTGGCGGTGGACATCGGTGGTGTCGTTCGATCGTTATGCCGGGCGTCGTCTGCGGGGGTGGTGGCTGCGCTGGCTGCTGTATGCGCCTCGGATGCCGCGCTGGCTGCGCTCCTGCAACCTGACGGTGCCGGACCGGGGCGGAGCACCGATCGCGGTGGTGAATCCATTGCGCCGCACCCCGGTCTTGTCGAGGTCGCGGCCGGTGGCTGATCAGCTCCCTCGGATTCTGGGGGTGCGCTCGGGGCCGTCGTGGGACGAGGTCCGGGTCCGCCTCGTTCCCGGGCAGACCCCGGAAGAGTTCGACACCGCCACCCGCGCCCTCGCTGTCGCGCGCAGGGTGCGGCGTTGTCAGGTGCGGGAGTTGTCCCCGAATGTGGTGTCGATCGATTTCCAGCGCCGCAACCTGCTGTCCGGGGTGGTGCGGGCGCCGGGCCTGGACACCCTGTCCGACCTGGACGGGTCGGCGATCGACCTGGAGAAGGTCTGGTCCGGGCACACCGAGTACGGCACGGACTGGCATCAGTCGTTGATCGGTGGTCACACCCTGGTCGCGGGGGCGACTGGGGCGGGGAAGGGGTCGTTGATGTGGGCGCCGTTGTGTGCGATCGCCCCCGCGATCGGTGACGGCCTGGTCCGGGTCAACGGGATCGACCCGAAAGGTATGGAGCTGGCCTACGGGCGGGGAGTGTTCCACCGCTACGCCGTCACCAGCAAAGACGCCCTCGCCCTCCTCGATGATCTTGTCGAGAGCATGGAGGCCCGTAAACGCGAGTACGCCGGGGCGACCCGCCTGGTCCCCGTCACCCGGGACACCCCGTTGGAGATCGTGGAGTTCGACGAGATCGGCGCGCTGCTGCGTTACGGCGGGGACCGCAAGACCCGCGAGGCGATCACCGACCGCGTCGCCCTGCTCACCACCCAGGGCCGCGCGTTGGGCTACACCGTGCGCGGCTATGTGCAGGAACCGACCAAGGACACCGTCCCGGTGCGGGAGCTGTTCCCCCGCCGCATCTGCCTACGCGTCGCCTCGAAGTCCCATGTGTCGATGGTCCTCGGCGATCACGCCTACGACCGTGGTGCGTGGGCCAACCGGATCGGTGAAGACGAACCCGGCGTGGGCTATCTGTTCGGCGACGGCATCCGTGAACCCCTGCGTATCCGGGCCGGGTGGGTGTCTGACGGTGCGGTCAAAGACCTAGAAGCCTTCGTCACCCGCACTTCCCCGACCGCCGGAGTGGCGCCGGTCCTGACCCTCCCCGACCCGACCGTCCACCACCGCGAGATCGGAGACGCAGCATGACCAACGCCGACACCCACACCGACAGCGCCGACACCGTGACCGACAGCGCGCCGGGGCGGGAGCCGGTCGATCAGGACACGCTCACCCGGGCGCAGAAGGCGATGCTGGCCCTGTCGCACGAGGTCGCGGTCCAGCTCGCCGAGGACCACGGCGTGTGTGTCCGCCCCCTGGCGATGCGCCGCATCGACCAATCCACCGGACGGATCGATGTCGTGCCGGTGCCGTGCGGTTCGACACGGGAAGACCAGTGCCGCCCCTGCTCAGACAAGGCCCGACGGCTGCGGATGACCCAGTGCCGCGAAGGCTGGCACCTGGAGAACGAACCCGCCGTCACACCTGCCGACCCGACGACCGCGCAGAAAGAGTTGATGGCCGCCCGCGCGGACTTCCACGCCGCCTACACTGACTGTCTCGCCGCCGGAGACAACGCCGAGTGTGATGAGATACGCGAGATCGTCGAGGACATCGACACCGAACTCCGCGCCCTCGGAGTCCGCGGACCCCTCGCCCCGCTCGACCCCCGCCCGAAGGCCATCCGCCGGACTACCCGGCGTCGTCAGGACGCCCCGAACCTGCCCCGGCGGCCTGTGGAGGACCGCACGATCGGACGGGTGTTCGGCGGGAAATATCGGCCCTCGACCTTCCTCACCCTGACCCTGGACACCTACGGCCGCGTCGACGGCAACGGCGCCGCGATCGACCCCGATACCTACGACTACCGCCGCGCCGCCCGCGATGCGATCCACTTCCCGAAGCTGCTGGACAGGTTCTGGCAGAACACGCGGCGCTGTGTCGGCTGGGACGTGCAGTACTTCGGGACCGTCGAACCGCAGAAACGCGGTGCCCCGCACTTCCACGCCGCCATCCGCGGCACCATCCCCCGCGCAGAGTTGCGCGCGATCACCGCCGCCACCTACCACCAGGTCTGGTGGCCCGCCCACGACGACATCGTCTACACCGGGGACAAGCTCCCCCGCTGGGACCACCGGCAGAAAGCCTTCGTCGACCCCGACACCCACACACCGCTCCCCACCTGGGACGAGGCCACCGACCCCGAGGTCCTCACCACGCCGGCCCACACCGTGGTCTTCGGCCCCCAAGTGCATGTGAAAGGCATCCTCGGCGGCACCGAAGAAGCCGGACGCCACATCGGCTACCTCACCAAATACCTCACCAAATCCGTCGGCCACGCCGCCGGACTCGACGACACCGCCACCACCCGCCAGCGCGACCACGCCCGACGCCTCACCGCCGAACTCGCCATCACCCCGTGTTCGCCGCGCTGCCCGATCTGGCTGCTCTACGCCGTCGCACCCAAGGGTGCCCGCCCGGAGATGACCCCCGGGCACTGCACCGGCACAGCGCACAAGCCCGAACACCTCGGCATCGCCGGACGCCGCGTCCTGGTCTCCCGCAAATGGTCCAACAAGAGCCTCGGTGATCACCGCGCGGACCGGAGCGCGTTCGTTCGGCAACTCCTCGACCACGCCGGAGTGACACCCGCCTACGCGATCGATGACGGACCCTTCAACTGGGAACCCGTGCAACCCGGCGACAGCGACGTCCCACCCCGCCCCGTCCTGCTTCTGCACGCGATCCATCAACGCCAACGATGGCGCGCCGACTACGACGCCGCCCTCCTCACCACCACCGGCCCACCACCGGACGACCGTTCGGCAATCGGGTGTTCGGCTACCCGTGATCAGGCCGCGTAGCAGGGACGCCGTCGATGACGCAGTACCTGACCGTGGCCGAGACCGCCCGCTACCTGAACACCTCCCCGCGTTTCGTGCGGCGCCTGGTCGCAGCCCGACGGATCGCGTTCTACCGCATCGGACGGCATGTGCGCTTCGCCGTGACCGACCTCGACGCCTGGCTCGCCCAAGGCCGGGTCGAACCGTTCCCCCACCGACCACACCCACACCCCCGGCGAGGAACGCGATGACGGCGAACAAGACGAGTCGGCGCCGGTTCGGCTCCATCCGCCGCCTGCCCTCCGGGCGGTATCAGGCCAGCTACCCCACCAACAGCGGGCAACGCCGCACCGCCCCGGGAACCTTCGACCGCAAAGGCGACGCCGCCCAATGGCTCACCCTCGTCGAAAGCGACATCCTGCGCGGTGACTGGTTCGACCCCGCCCTGGGCCAGCTACCCTTCCATGACTTCGGGGAGCAGTGGATCACCGAACACCGCGTCAGCGCCCGCACCCGCGAGGAGTACCGCAGCATCTGGCGCCACCACATCGACCCGTTCCTCGGCCCGATCGACCTCGCCGAGCTGACCACCGCAGTCATCCGCACCTGGCGCACCACCCTGCTCGCTGCCGGACGCTCCGAAGACCGCACCGCGAAGGCCTACCGCCTCGTCCGCGCCATCTGCACCACCGCCGTCGACGACGGCCGGATCACCCGCAACCCCTGCCGCATCAAAGGCGCCGGTGAACACCGCACCCCCGAACGCCCCACCGCCACCATCGGCCAGGTCTTCGACCTCGCCGCCGCGATGCCACCCCGCTTCCACGCCCTGATCCTGTCCGCCGCGTTCACCGGACTGCGCTGGGGAGAACTCGCCGGGCTACGCCACTGCGACCTCGACCTGAACACCGCCACCCTCCACGTCCGACGACGCCTGGCCCAACTCAGCCGAGGCGGCCTCCGACCCGGGCCACCCAAATCCGCCGCCGGTATCCGCACCCTCTCCCTGCCCCCGTTCCTCGTCGAGGTCCTCACCACCCACACCGCCGCCTACTCCGGCCCGCCACCGGACGGACTGATCTTCTGCGGACAACGCGGCGGCATGCTCCGACGCGGGAACTTCGGCCGCGCAACCGACTGGCCCACCACCGTGGTCAAGACCGGGCTCCCCACCGGTTTCCATTTCCATGACCTACGTCACACCGGTAACCATCTCGCTGCTACTGCTGGGGCCAGCACCCGCGAACTCATGCACCGCATGGGCCACGGCACCATGCGCGCCGCACTGATCTACCAACACGCCACCACCGAACGCGACCGCCGCATCGCCACCCAGATCGCCGCACTGGTCGACCGCGGCGCCGACCCCACACCGATCAGGACACCGAGGCCGACGACGCCGGCTGAGCACGCCAGAGCCGTTCACCGGGGAGCGCCCTCATGAACACCGACACGACCACCGATGTCGTTACCGGGGAGGACACGGTGCGGTGCGAGGTGTGCCTGACCCCGCTGAGCGCGGTATCTCAGGGGGACGGGCGTCGGTGTAGCGACCATCATGACCAGCTCGCGTTGGTTCCCCTCCTTGCCGTGTGCGCTCCGCGTCGTTCCCCGGAACAGGACGGAGAGCGTCGATGAGCACGACAGGTTCTCTCGTTGTTGCCGGTCTGGCGACGGTGGTGGTGCTCGCTGGTCTGCATTGGGTGGGGCAGTTCCTCGGCCGGATCGCCGAGGGCGTGGCGACGGTCGCGGTCGTGTTCGTCACCGTCTGGTTGGCCTGCAAGGTCGTCGTGATCGTGACGGTGTGGGTGGTTCGGCATTGGCGCACCACGATCACCGCTGCGGTCGCTGTGGTGTGGTGCTCGCTGCTCGGGTGGCCCTCGCTGGTGGTCACCATCGCTGCGGTCGCTGTCGCGCTGGGGGTGTGGCGGTGGACATCGGTGGTGTCGTTCGATCGTTATGCCGGGCGTCGTCTGCGGGGGTGGTGGCTGCGCTGGCTGCTGTATGCGCCTCGGATGCCGCGCTGGCTGCGCTCCTGCAACCTGACGGTGCCGGACCGGGGCGGAGCACCGATCGCGGTGGTGAATCCATTGCGCCGCACCCCGGTCTTGTCGAGGTCGCGGCCGGTGGCTGATCAGCTCCCTCGGATTCTGGGGGTGCGCTCGGGGCCGTCGTGGGACGAGGTCCGGGTCCGCCTCGTTCCCGGGCAGACCCCGGAAGAGTTCGACACCGCCACCCGCGCCCTCGCTGTCGCGCGCAGGGTGCGGCGTTGTCAGGTGCGGGAGTTGTCCCCGAATGTGGTGTCGATCGATTTCCAGCGCCGCAACCTGCTGTCCGGGGTGGTGCGGGCGCCGGGCCTGGACACCCTGTCCGACCTGGACGGGTCGGCGATCGACCTGGAGAAGGTCTGGTCCGGGCACACCGAGTACGGCACGGACTGGCATCAGTCGTTGATCGGTGGTCACACCCTGGTCGCGGGGGCGACTGGGGCGGGGAAGGGGTCGTTGATGTGGGCGCCGTTGTGTGCGATCGCCCCCGCGATCGGTGACGGCCTGGTCCGGGTCAACGGGATCGACCCGAAAGGTATGGAGCTGGCCTACGGGCGGGGAGTGTTCCACCGCTACGCCGTCACCAGCAAAGACGCCCTCGCCCTCCTCGATGATCTTGTCGAGAGCATGGAGGCCCGTAAACGCGAGTACGCCGGGGCGACCCGCCTGGTCCCCGTCACCCGGGACACCCCGTTGGAGATCGTGGAGTTCGACGAGATCGGCGCGCTGCTGCGTTACGGCGGGGACCGCAAGACCCGCGAGGCGATCACCGACCGCGTCGCCCTGCTCACCACCCAGGGCCGCGCGTTGGGCTACACCGTGCGCGGCTATGTGCAGGAACCGACCAAGGACACCGTCCCGGTGCGGGAGCTGTTCCCCCGCCGCATCTGCCTACGCGTCGCCTCGAAGTCCCATGTGTCGATGGTCCTCGGCGATCACGCCTACGACCGTGGTGCGTGGGCCAACCGGATCGGTGAAGACGAACCCGGCGTGGGCTATCTGTTCGGCGACGGCATCCGTGAACCCCTGCGTATCCGGGCCGGGTGGGTGTCTGACGGTGCGGTCAAAGACCTAGAAGCCTTCGTCACCCGCACTTCCCCGACCGCCGGAGTGGCGCCGGTCCTGACCCTCCCCGACCCGACCGTCCACCACCGCGAGATCGGAGACGCAGCATGACCAACGCCGACACCCACACCGACAGCGCCGACACCGTGACCGACAGCGCGCCGGGGCGGGAGCCGGTCGATCAGGACACGCTCACCCGGGCGCAGAAGGCGATGCTGGCCCTGTCGCACGAGGTCGCGGTCCAGCTCGCCGAGGACCACGGCGTGTGTGTCCGCCCCCTGGCGATGCGCCGCATCGACCAATCCACCGGACGGATCGATGTCGTGCCGGTGCCGTGCGGTTCGACACGGGAAGACCAGTGCCGCCCCTGCTCAGACAAGGCCCGACGGCTGCGGATGACCCAGTGCCGCGAAGGCTGGCACCTGGAGAACGAACCCGCCGTCACACCTGCCGACCCGACGACCGCGCAGAAAGAGTTGATGGCCGCCCGCGCGGACTTCCACGCCGCCTACACTGACTGTCTCGCCGCCGGAGACAACGCCGAGTGTGATGAGATACGCGAGATCGTCGAGGACATCGACACCGAACTCCGCGCCCTCGGAGTCCGCGGACCCCTCGCCCCGCTCGACCCCCGCCCGAAGGCCATCCGCCGGACTACCCGGCGTCGTCAGGACGCCCCGAACCTGCCCCGGCGGCCTGTGGAGGACCGCACGATCGGACGGGTGTTCGGCGGGAAATATCGGCCCTCGACCTTCCTCACCCTGACCCTGGACACCTACGGCCGCGTCGACGGCAACGGCGCCGCGATCGACCCCGATACCTACGACTACCGCCGCGCCGCCCGCGATGCGATCCACTTCCCGAAGCTGCTGGACAGGTTCTGGCAGAACACGCGGCGCTGTGTCGGCTGGGACGTGCAGTACTTCGGGACCGTCGAACCGCAGAAACGCGGTGCCCCGCACTTCCACGCCGCCATCCGCGGCACCATCCCCCGCGCAGAGTTGCGCGCGATCACCGCCGCCACCTACCACCAGGTCTGGTGGCCCGCCCACGACGACATCGTCTACACCGGGGACAAGCTCCCCCGCTGGGACCACCGGCAGAAAGCCTTCGTCGACCCCGACACCCACACACCGCTCCCCACCTGGGACGAGGCCACCGACCCCGAGGTCCTCACCACGCCGGCCCACACCGTGGTCTTCGGCCCCCAAGTGCATGTGAAAGGCATCCTCGGCGGCACCGAAGAAGCCGGACGCCACATCGGCTACCTCACCAAATACCTCACCAAATCCGTCGGCCACGCCGCCGGACTCGACGACACCGCCACCACCCGCCAGCGCGACCACGCCCGACGCCTCACCGCCGAACTCGCCATCACCCCGTGTTCGCCGCGCTGCCCGATCTGGCTGCTCTACGCCGTCGCACCCAAGGGTGCCCGCCCGGAGATGACCCCCGGGCACTGCACCGGCACAGCGCACAAGCCCGAACACCTCGGCATCGCCGGACGCCGCGTCCTGGTCTCCCGCAAATGGTCCAACAAGAGCCTCGGTGATCACCGCGCGGACCGGAGCGCGTTCGTTCGGCAACTCCTCGACCACGCCGGAGTGACACCCGCCTACGCGATCGATGACGGACCCTTCAACTGGGAACCCGTGCAACCCGGCGACAGCGACGTCCCACCCCGCCCCGTCCTGCTTCTGCACGCGATCCATCAACGCCAACGATGGCGCGCCGACTACGACGCCGCCCTCCTCACCACCACCGGCCCACCACCGGACGACCGTTCGGCAATCGGGTGTTCGGCTACCCGTGATCAGGCCGCGTAGCAGGGACGCCGTCGATGACGCAGTACCTGACCGTGGCCGAGACCGCCCGCTACCTGAACACCTCCCCGCGTTTCGTGCGGCGCCTGGTCGCAGCCCGACGGATCGCGTTCTACCGCATCGGACGGCATGTGCGCTTCGCCGTGACCGACCTCGACGCCTGGCTCGCCCAAGGCCGGGTCGAACCGTTCCCCCACCGACCACACCCACACCCCCGGCGAGGAACGCGATGACGGCGAACAAGACGAGTCGGCGCCGGTTCGGCTCCATCCGCCGCCTGCCCTCCGGGCGGTATCAGGCCAGCTACCCCACCAACAGCGGGCAACGCCGCACCGCCCCGGGAACCTTCGACCGCAAAGGCGACGCCGCCCAATGGCTCACCCTCGTCGAAAGCGACATCCTGCGCGGTGACTGGTTCGACCCCGCCCTGGGCCAGCTACCCTTCCATGACTTCGGGGAGCAGTGGATCACCGAACACCGCGTCAGCGCCCGCACCCGCGAGGAGTACCGCAGCATCTGGCGCCACCACATCGACCCGTTCCTCGGCCCGATCGACCTCGCCGAGCTGACCACCGCAGTCATCCGCACCTGGCGCACCACCCTGCTCGCTGCCGGACGCTCCGAAGACCGCACCGCGAAGGCCTACCGCCTCGTCCGCGCCATCTGCACCACCGCCGTCGACGACGGCCGGATCACCCGCAACCCCTGCCGCATCAAAGGCGCCGGTGAACACCGCACCCCCGAACGCCCCACCGCCACCATCGGCCAGGTCTTCGACCTCGCCGCCGCGATGCCACCCCGCTTCCACGCCCTGATCCTGTCCGCCGCGTTCACCGGACTGCGCTGGGGAGAACTCGCCGGGCTACGCCACTGCGACCTCGACCTGAACACCGCCACCCTCCACGTCCGACGACGCCTGGCCCAACTCAGCCGAGGCGGCCTCCGACCCGGGCCACCCAAATCCGCCGCCGGTATCCGCACCCTCTCCCTGCCCCCGTTCCTCGTCGAGGTCCTCACCACCCACACCGCCGCCTACTCCGGCCCGCCACCGGACGGACTGATCTTCTGCGGACAACGCGGCGGCATGCTCCGACGCGGGAACTTCGGCCGCGCAACCGACTGGCCCACCACCGTGGTCAAGACCGGGCTCCCCACCGGTTTCCATTTCCATGACCTACGTCACACCGGTAACCATCTCGCTGCTACTGCTGGGGCCAGCACCCGCGAACTCATGCACCGCATGGGCCACGGCACCATGCGCGCCGCACTGATCTACCAACACGCCACCACCGAACGCGACCGCCGCATCGCCACCCAGATCGCCGCACTGGTCGACCGCGAACGCCGACCCCACACCGATCAGGACATCGAGGCCGACGACGACGGCTGAGTCGTCAGAGAGTTCACCGGCGGCTTCCCTCATCGGGCACGTATTCCCCACCCCTCCGAGACCACCTCAATCGGGCGAGCGATAACGCTGCGCCCCCCGGTCTTCGGTCCACCCAATTTCATACTCGCCGCAGGAGAACGTCGACTCGGGAAAGTCGCGCCCCTTTCGCATCATGAATTCATCGGCAGTCGCACTATCGTGGAATACTCCAAGGATTCGACAGTCGTCAGCTTCCTCCTGGAGGACGATCCAGACCGTCGACGGCGCGGCGGCATGAGTGACCACGCGACGACCCCGCCCGTACAGCCCCGACCCCGGTTCACCCCGGCTCCGCCGCACGGCCCGATCAAGAGCATGGGCACACAGGACGACCAGCACCCCGGTCACCACGAAGAGCCAGTCGAATCCACCGTTCCACACGGTGAGGATGACCACGAGGCCCGCCGCAGTGCACACAGCCCAGACGATGTTGAGCATGCGCACGCCTCCCTGCCGTCTCATGTTCAAGCGTCCGGGGGCGGCCACTCGCCCTCTTCTCGCACACCGGTCGCACGTCCCGCACCACCCCCTGTTCAAGATCGATAAGGGGTGGTGTTTCGGCCGGTCGCGTGGTGTGAGCGGGCGACGGGAATCGAACCCGCGTAGCCAGTTTGGAAGACTGCGGTCAATGCCCTGCCCACCTGCGCGATCTGAGCCGGTCGACTGACCGTGAGTGGCCGTGAGTGACCGTGGTTCCCCGCCAGTACTCGCACGCTCGTTGCACGACCGGCCCCGTGGGGTTGTCTTTTTTCCCACGCGCCCGGCCTGCTGGTGATCTCCTCGCGGCGCGGGTTCACCCCTGCCAGACCGAGGGGTGGGGTGCAAGGCACGGGGTTCAGCCTTGCACCCCACCCCTCGGTCTGGTTGCCGTCTCGGCGCGCCGTGAGGAGATCGCCAGCCCCGCCGCACTCCCCCTGATCTCCGAGCGGTGTCGGGTCCGGGCGGAGCCCGGCCGCCGGAGGCATCCCGGGCGGCACGCCCGGCCTACAGGACTGACGACGGTCCGCATCGACGCCTGGCGTGACGCGGAGCAAGGGCAGCGGCGGCCATCGTGCAGGCGTGCCGTCGGCGTCTCTGGGGTTCAGGCGGCTGCCTGGTGGCTTGGGGTCGGGTAGCCGAGCCCGCCGCCGCGAACGGGCCGGAGGTGTAGTGAGCGAGCGGCGGGGGCGGCGTGGCCGACCCCGCGCCGCCGGAGGCGGCGCCTTGATCCCCTAAAGCACAATTCGGCAACACACACGACCTAGCCAGACGCTGGCGGCTCGGTCTGCTCGCGGATCCAAGCCAAGTAGGTCGGACTGCCGTCGTGGATCGGCCGAGCGCTCACGCTAGGGAGGTCGTAGGGGTGCGCCCCCATGACGCGTTCGACAATGGCCGGAACGAGGCTGCGACGAGTATGCAAGGCAGCGCGCCCCTCGGTGCAGTCATGGACCTCATCGCCCCACCGGTACGTCGAGTGAACGGGCTCGAAGTTGTGGACATTTGATGCAAGCCGATCGATGACAAGAGTGCGGGTGAACCAGCGAAGCCAATCGGGATCAGGTGCAGTGAGCACGACTTCGCAGAGCTCTACGGAACCAGTCGCCGTCATGCTGTGCCGCCACGTACGGCGATGAGCTCACTCATGGTGCGCGCGGAGTCCTCGCGAGTGGAACCCATCGTGGCCCACCCCGTCATGACCTGATCGTCGTAGCCAAGCCCCACCCACCGACCAGTGAATTCGATGCCGTGTGGGTGCATGACAAGGAACATCGTGCCCTTCGAGCGAACAGCGCCATCTGCTGCGGCGTACCAGCCAGTCATAATCTGGTTGTCCCAAAGACGCAGCTCGCCGGACCACAGGTATCCGCCCTCAGCCTGGCTGAGCCCCCGCTGGATCGCGGCGATGTGGATCAGGTGACCTTCCTGGCGCATGTGGACGGGCTGGGTGGCGATCTTCTCGACTCCATCGCGGGTGGTTTGCCAGGAAGCCCACCTGTCCCCAGTCAACGAGACGCGGCCGGGTGCGCGACCAGCCAGTTCACTGACCGAAACTCCGAGAGCATCAGCAATAGTTAGAGCAACCGACACGAGAGGCTGCTGCTCCCCTGCTTCGTAGCGCCGGATTTGGCGGGTGTCGACCCCAGCCACCCGCGCTAAATCAGCCTGCGACATGCCGAGGTCTGCTCGTCGCCGACGGATCACATCGCCCATCTCCACGCTCCTTATCGTCGCAGGACCTCCTAGCCCTTGACAGCCGGACTAGTTCGCCTCATCATAGGTCTAGTTAGTCCTCCAGGAGGGCGCGGTCGTCCCCTGGCAGGTCCGGACTGACTGCGGCAGGCGCAACCGCCTCGCCGACGACCCCCAAAGGAGGCGCCAGATGGCACGCAGTAACAGGTTTGTGGTGGCGATGGGTGATGTGTTCCCGCTGGGGGCGTTCGTGGTGTCGGAGGTGGAGGCGGTGCGGGATTTTGAGAAGTCCGGGCCGGGTCGGCCGGTGCAGCAGGTCGATCGGGAGTCGGGGTTGCCGGTGTGGTCGGTGTCGGTGCTGGATGCTGATCCGGAGGCGCGTCGTTCGGAGAAGACGGTGGTGGTGAAGATCGCTGCGGCGCATCAGCCGGTGCCGCCGGAGGCCACAGCGGGGTTGCCGTTTCGTCCGGTGGAGTTCGACGGGCTCACGGTGACCCCGTACGTGCAGGAGACCGGCGGGCGTCCGCGTGTGGCTTACAGCTTTCGCGCGGCGGGGATGCGCGCCCCCGGCCCCCAGCGTGGACATACGGCCAAGAACCAGGACGCCGCCTGACAAGCACTGTCGGACCAGGCGATATGTGTGGGAGAGCCCGTTAGTGGCGGGCTCCCCCACCGAGTCTTCCTTGCCGTGTGTTGCTGCCGTGGCAGGCAGTTGATCAACCCGGAACCAGCGTGGAAGGACACCGATCCTAGATGAACACCGGACTTTCTTCACCCCCTCCTGCCCTGCCCCGGGCGCTTCACGGTGCTGAACGTCATCGCTGGCGGGCCGGGGCGGCGTGTCGCGGGATGGACACCGAGTCGTTCTTCCCCACCGACACCGCTCCGCACGCCGCCGAGCCTGCGTTGGAGGTGTGTCGTGGTTGCCGGGTCCGCAGTATGTGTCTGGTCGAGGCGCTGCTGGTCGAAGACCCGGCCCGCCGCTACGGCGTCCTCGGCGCCACCACCCCACAGGATCGACGGCGGCTGCACCGCACCGCTCGGGTCGCCGCCCGCCGGAGCACCGCCCCTGCTGCCGTTCCCACACCGGGGAGCGCGGCGGCATGAACACCGACACGACCACCGATGTCGTTACCGGGGAGGACACGGTGCGGTGCGAGGTGTGCCTGACCCCGCTGAGCGCGGTATCTCAGGGGGACGGGCGTCGGTGTAGCGACCATCATGACCAGCTCGCGTTGGTTCCCCTCCTTGCCGTGTGCGCTCCGCGTCGTTCCCCGGAACAGGACGGAGAGCGTCGATGAGCACGACAGGTTCTCTCGTTGTTGCCGGTCTGGCGACGGTGGTGGTGCTCGCTGGTCTGCATTGGGTGGGGCAGTTCCTCGGCCGGATCGCCGAGGGCGTGGCGACGGTCGCGGTCGTGTTCGTCACCGTCTGGTTGGCCTGCAAGGTCGTCGTGATCGTGACGGTGTGGGTGGTTCGGCATTGGCGCACCACGATCACCGCTGCGGTCGCTGTGGTGTGGTGCTCGCTGCTCGGGTGGCCCTCGCTGGTGGTCACCATCGCTGCGGTCGCTGTCGCGCTGGGGGTGTGGCGGTGGACATCGGTGGTGTCGTTCGATCGTTATGCCGGGCGTCGTCTGCGGGGGTGGTGGCTGCGCTGGCTGCTGTATGCGCCTCGGATGCCGCGCTGGCTGCGCTCCTGCAACCTGACGGTGCCGGACCGGGGCGGAGCACCGATCGCGGTGGTGAATCCATTGCGCCGCACCCCGGTCTTGTCGAGGTCGCGGCCGGTGGCTGATCAGCTCCCTCGGATTCTGGGGGTGCGCTCGGGGCCGTCGTGGGACGAGGTCCGGGTCCGCCTCGTTCCCGGGCAGACCCCGGAAGAGTTCGACACCGCCACCCGCGCCCTCGCTGTCGCGCGCAGGGTGCGGCGTTGTCAGGTGCGGGAGTTGTCCCCGAATGTGGTGTCGATCGATTTCCAGCGCCGCAACCTGCTGTCCGGGGTGGTGCGGGCGCCGGGCCTGGACACCCTGTCCGACCTGGACGGGTCGGCGATCGACCTGGAGAAGGTCTGGTCCGGGCACACCGAGTACGGCACGGACTGGCATCAGTCGTTGATCGGTGGTCACACCCTGGTCGCGGGGGCGACTGGGGCGGGGAAGGGGTCGTTGATGTGGGCGCCGTTGTGTGCGATCGCCCCCGCGATCGGTGACGGCCTGGTCCGGGTCAACGGGATCGACCCGAAAGGTATGGAGCTGGCCTACGGGCGGGGAGTGTTCCACCGCTACGCCGTCACCAGCAAAGACGCCCTCGCCCTCCTCGATGATCTTGTCGAGAGCATGGAGGCCCGTAAACGCGAGTACGCCGGGGCGACCCGCCTGGTCCCCGTCACCCGGGACACCCCGTTGGAGATCGTGGAGTTCGACGAGATCGGCGCGCTGCTGCGTTACGGCGGGGACCGCAAGACCCGCGAGGCGATCACCGACCGCGTCGCCCTGCTCACCACCCAGGGCCGCGCGTTGGGCTACACCGTGCGCGGCTATGTGCAGGAACCGACCAAGGACACCGTCCCGGTGCGGGAGCTGTTCCCCCGCCGCATCTGCCTACGCGTCGCCTCGAAGTCCCATGTGTCGATGGTCCTCGGCGATCACGCCTACGACCGTGGTGCGTGGGCCAACCGGATCGGTGAAGACGAACCCGGCGTGGGCTATCTGTTCGGCGACGGCATCCGTGAACCCCTGCGTATCCGGGCCGGGTGGGTGTCTGACGGTGCGGTCAAAGACCTAGAAGCCTTCGTCACCCGCACTTCCCCGACCGCCGGAGTGGCGCCGGTCCTGACCCTCCCCGACCCGACCGTCCACCACCGCGAGATCGGAGACGCAGCATGACCAACGCCGACACCCACACCGACAGCGCCGACACCGTGACCGACAGCGCGCCGGGGCGGGAGCCGGTCGATCAGGACACGCTCACCCGGGCGCAGAAGGCGATGCTGGCCCTGTCGCACGAGGTCGCGGTCCAGCTCGCCGAGGACCACGGCGTGTGTGTCCGCCCCCTGGCGATGCGCCGCATCGACCAATCCACCGGACGGATCGATGTCGTGCCGGTGCCGTGCGGTTCGACACGGGAAGACCAGTGCCGCCCCTGCTCAGACAAGGCCCGACGGCTGCGGATGACCCAGTGCCGCGAAGGCTGGCACCTGGAGAACGAACCCGCCGTCACACCTGCCGACCCGACGACCGCGCAGAAAGAGTTGATGGCCGCCCGCGCGGACTTCCACGCCGCCTACACTGACTGTCTCGCCGCCGGAGACAACGCCGAGTGTGATGAGATACGCGAGATCGTCGAGGACATCGACACCGAACTCCGCGCCCTCGGAGTCCGCGGACCCCTCGCCCCGCTCGACCCCCGCCCGAAGGCCATCCGCCGGACTACCCGGCGTCGTCAGGACGCCCCGAACCTGCCCCGGCGGCCTGTGGAGGACCGCACGATCGGACGGGTGTTCGGCGGGAAATATCGGCCCTCGACCTTCCTCACCCTGACCCTGGACACCTACGGCCGCGTCGACGGCAACGGCGCCGCGATCGACCCCGATACCTACGACTACCGCCGCGCCGCCCGCGATGCGATCCACTTCCCGAAGCTGCTGGACAGGTTCTGGCAGAACACGCGGCGCTGTGTCGGCTGGGACGTGCAGTACTTCGGGACCGTCGAACCGCAGAAACGCGGTGCCCCGCACTTCCACGCCGCCATCCGCGGCACCATCCCCCGCGCAGAGTTGCGCGCGATCACCGCCGCCACCTACCACCAGGTCTGGTGGCCCGCCCACGACGACATCGTCTACACCGGGGACAAGCTCCCCCGCTGGGACCACCGGCAGAAAGCCTTCGTCGACCCCGACACCCACACACCGCTCCCCACCTGGGACGAGGCCACCGACCCCGAGGTCCTCACCACGCCGGCCCACACCGTGGTCTTCGGCCCCCAAGTGCATGTGAAAGGCATCCTCGGCGGCACCGAAGAAGCCGGACGCCACATCGGCTACCTCACCAAATACCTCACCAAATCCGTCGGCCACGCCGCCGGACTCGACGACACCGCCACCACCCGCCAGCGCGACCACGCCCGACGCCTCACCGCCGAACTCGCCATCACCCCGTGTTCGCCGCGCTGCCCGATCTGGCTGCTCTACGCCGTCGCACCCAAGGGTGCCCGCCCGGAGATGACCCCCGGGCACTGCACCGGCACAGCGCACAAGCCCGAACACCTCGGCATCGCCGGACGCCGCGTCCTGGTCTCCCGCAAATGGTCCAACAAGAGCCTCGGTGATCACCGCGCGGACCGGAGCGCGTTCGTTCGGCAACTCCTCGACCACGCCGGAGTGACACCCGCCTACGCGATCGATGACGGACCCTTCAACTGGGAACCCGTGCAACCCGGCGACAGCGACGTCCCACCCCGCCCCGTCCTGCTTCTGCACGCGATCCATCAACGCCAACGATGGCGCGCCGACTACGACGCCGCCCTCCTCACCACCACCGGCCCACCACCGGACGACCGTTCGGCAATCGGGTGTTCGGCTACCCGTGATCAGGCCGCGTAGCAGGGACGCCGTCGATGACGCAGTACCTGACCGTGGCCGAGACCGCCCGCTACCTGAACACCTCCCCGCGTTTCGTGCGGCGCCTGGTCGCAGCCCGACGGATCGCGTTCTACCGCATCGGACGGCATGTGCGCTTCGCCGTGACCGACCTCGACGCCTGGCTCGCCCAAGGCCGGGTCGAACCGTTCCCCCACCGACCACACCCACACCCCCGGCGAGGAACGCGATGACGGCGAACAAGACGAGTCGGCGCCGGTTCGGCTCCATCCGCCGCCTGCCCTCCGGGCGGTATCAGGCCAGCTACCCCACCAACAGCGGGCAACGCCGCACCGCCCCGGGAACCTTCGACCGCAAAGGCGACGCCGCCCAATGGCTCACCCTCGTCGAAAGCGACATCCTGCGCGGTGACTGGTTCGACCCCGCCCTGGGCCAGCTACCCTTCCATGACTTCGGGGAGCAGTGGATCACCGAACACCGCGTCAGCGCCCGCACCCGCGAGGAGTACCGCAGCATCTGGCGCCACCACATCGACCCGTTCCTCGGCCCGATCGACCTCGCCGAGCTGACCACCGCAGTCATCCGCACCTGGCGCACCACCCTGCTCGCTGCCGGACGCTCCGAAGACCGCACCGCGAAGGCCTACCGCCTCGTCCGCGCCATCTGCACCACCGCCGTCGACGACGGCCGGATCACCCGCAACCCCTGCCGCATCAAAGGCGCCGGTGAACACCGCACCCCCGAACGCCCCACCGCCACCATCGGCCAGGTCTTCGACCTCGCCGCCGCGATGCCACCCCGCTTCCACGCCCTGATCCTGTCCGCCGCGTTCACCGGACTGCGCTGGGGAGAACTCGCCGGGCTACGCCACTGCGACCTCGACCTGAACACCGCCACCCTCCACGTCCGACGACGCCTGGCCCAACTCAGCCGAGGCGGCCTCCGACCCGGGCCACCCAAATCCGCCGCCGGTATCCGCACCCTCTCCCTGCCCCCGTTCCTCGTCGAGGTCCTCACCACCCACACCGCCGCCTACTCCGGCCCGCCACCGGACGGACTGATCTTCTGCGGACAACGCGGCGGCATGCTCCGACGCCGGAACTTCGGCCGCGCAACCGACTGGCCCACCACCGTGGTCAAGACCGGGCTCCCCACCGGTTTCCATTTCGGCAACTCCTCGACACGCCGGAGTGACCACCCGCCTACGCGATCGATGGGGACCAGCACCTGGGAACCCGTGCAACCGCGATGGGCGACGTCCCATGCGCCCCGTCCTGCTTCTGCACGCGACCACCAACGCCAACGATGGCGCGCCACTACGACGCCGCCCTGGTCACCGCCACCGGCCCACCCCGGACACCGTTCGGCAATCGGGGTTCGACTACGTGATCGGCCGCGTAGCAGGGACGCCGTCGATGACGCAGTACCTGACCGTGGCCGAGACCCCCCCCTCCTGAACACCTCCCGGGCGAGCGATAACGCTGCGCCCCCCGGTCGCGGTCCGACCCAATCGCATACTCGCCGCAGGACGAACGTCGACTCGGGACCGACCTCGACGCCTGGCTCGCCCAAGAATTCATCGGCAGTCGCACACCGACCACACTCCAAGGATTCGACAGTCGAGGAACGCGATGAGGCGAACAAGACGAGTCGGCGGCGCGGCGGCATCCGCCGCCTGCCCTCCGGGCGGTATCAGGCCAGCTACCCCACCAACAGCGGGCAACGCCGCACCGCCCCGGGAACCTTCGACCGCAAAGGCGACGCCGCCCAATGGCTCACCCTCGTCGAAAGCGACATCCTGCGCGGTGACTGGTTCGACCCCGCCCTGGGCCAGCTACCCTTCCATGACTTCGGGGAGCAGTGGATCACCGAACACCGCGTCAGCGCCCGCACCCGCGAGGAGTACCGCAGCATCTGGCGCCACCACATCGACCCGTTCCTCGGCCCGATCGACCTCGCCGAGCTGACCACCGCAGTCATCCGCACCTGGCGCACCACCCTGCTCGCTGCCGGACGCTCCGAAGACCGCACCGCGAAGGCCTACCGCCTCGTCCGCGCCATCTGCACCACCGCCGTCGACGACGGCCGGATCACCCGCAACCCCTGCCGCATCAAAGGCGCCGGTGAACACCGCACCCCCGAACGCCCCACCGCCACCATCGGCCAGGTCTTCGACCTCGCCGCCGCGATGCCACCCCGCTTCCACGCCCTGATCCTGTCCGCCGCGTTCACCGGACTGCGCTGGGGAGAACTCGCCGGGCTACGCCACTGCGACCTCGACCTGAACACCGCCACCCTCCACGTCCGACGACGCCTGGCCCAACTCAGCCGAGGCGGCCTCCGACCCGGGCCACCCAAATCCGCCGCCGGTATCCGCACCCTCTCCCTGCCCCCGTTCCTCGTCGAGGTCCTCACCACCCACACCGCCGCCTACTCCGGCCCGCCACCGGACGGACTGATCTTCTGCGGACAACGCGGCGGCATGCTCCGACGCGGGAACTTCGGCCGCGCAACCGACTGGCCCACCACCGTGGTCAAGACCGGGCTCCCCACCGGTTTCCATTTCCATGACCTACGTCACACCGGTAACCATCTCGCTGCTACTGCTGGGGCCAGCACCCGCGAACTCATGCACCGCATGGGCCACGGCACCATGCGCGCCGCACTGATCTACCAACACGCCACCACCGAACGCGACCGCCGCATCGCCACCCAGATCGCCGCACTGGTCGACCGCGAACGCCGACCCCACACCGATCAGGACATCGAGGCCGACGACGACGGCTGAGTCGTCAGAGAGTTCACCGGCGGCTTCCCTCATCGGGCACGTATTCCCCACCCCTCCGAGACCACCTCAATCGGGCGAGCGATAACGCTGCGCCCCCCGGTCTTCGGTCCACCCAATTTCATACTCGCCGCAGGAGAACGTCGACTCGGGAAAGTCGCGCCCCTTTCGCATCATGAATTCATCGGCAGTCGCACTATCGTGGAATACTCCAAGGATTCGACAGTCGTCAGCTTCCTCCTGGAGGACGATCCAGACCGTCGACGGCGCGGCGGCATGAGTGACCACGCGACGACCCCGCCCGTACAGCCCCGACCCCGGTTCACCCCGGCTCCGCCGCACGGCCCGATCAAGAGCATGGGCACACAGGACGACCAGCACCCCGGTCACCACGAAGAGCCAGTCGAATCCACCGTTCCACACGGTGAGGATGACCACGAGGCCCGCCGCAGTGCACACAGCCCAGACGATGTTGAGCATGCGCACGCCTCCCTGCCGTCTCATGTTCAAGCGTCCGGGGGCGGCCACTCGCCCTCTTCTCGCACACCGGTCGCACGTCCCGCACCACCCCCTGTTCAAGATCGATAAGGGGTGGTGTTTCGGCCGGTCGCGTGGTGTGAGCGGGCGACGGGAATCGAACCCGCGTAGCCAGTTTGGAAGACTGCGGTCAATGCCCTGCCCACCTGCGCGATCTGAGCCGGTCGACTGACCGTGAGTGGCCGTGAGTGACCGTGGTTCCCCGCCAGTACTCGCACGCTCGTTGCACGACCGGCCCCGTGGGGTTGTCTTTTTTCCCACGCGCCCGGCCTGCTGGTGATCTCCTCGCGGCGCGGGTTCACCCCTGCCAGACCGAGGGGTGGGGTGCAAGGCACGGGGTTCAGCCTTGCACCCCACCCCTCGGTCTGGTTGCCGTCTCGGCGCGCCGTGAGGAGATCGCCAGCCCCGCCGCACTCCCCCTGATCTCCGAGCGGTGTCGGGTCCGGGCGGAGCCCGGCCGCCGGAGGCATCCCGGGCGGCACGCCCGGCCTACAGGACTGACGACGGTCCGCATCGACGCCTGGCGTGACGCGGAGCAAGGGCAGCGGCGGCCATCGTGCAGGCGTGCCGTCGGCGTCTCTGGGGTTCAGGCGGCTGCCTGGTGGCTTGGGGTCGGGTAGCCGAGCCCGCCGCCGCGAACGGGCCGGAGGTGTAGTGAGCGAGCGGCGGGGGCGGCGTGGCCGACCCCGCGCCGCCGGAGGCGGCGCCTTGATCCCCTAAAGCACAATTCGGCAACACACACGACCTAGACAGACGACGTGACGCAAGCGAGCCCGTACGGAACGACGCCAGCAACGAGGTCAGCCGCCGGACGCATCATGGCGGCTGAAGGAAGCGGCGATGTGGCGGGCAGCGGCGACGGGCGTGACCGTCGAGGTATCCAACGTCGTAGTCGGTGGAGGCAAGAGTGGCGTGGCGTCCCAAGCAGCGAGCCGCGCCTGGAGGTCGGCGCTTCCTCGCTGCCGCAATCTAATGCTTGCCACATCACGGGGGCACCAGAGAGCAAAAACGAGCCAATGAGTCTCTGGAGTCGCAGCAACAACGGCGTCAACGGCTTCCGGCTGACCTAGATGCAAAACCGGCCAACCGCTAGCGAGACTTTTCCTAAGCCCGACTCTATCGACAATATACGTGGCACCGTACCGGCCATTCTGCCAGATGACGCAACCGGAACGAGCCAGTCTATCGCGCGTCAGCCGATCGACCATCCGATAGCCATCAGTTCTACCGGGACCACACTTTATGCGACGAAACAAATGGAAGTGCGTATCATAGCCAGTCAGCGCTGCCGTGACAGTGTCCTTACCTGCTGCAGGCGGCCCATAGAGCAGAACCCCGCGAGTCACGCTGCGACCTTGTCGATGATCCGGCGAGCCTGCGACTGAAGCGGCTCACTTGATGCGGAGTTCTCCACGACAACGTGGGCGATCGGAGGTCGGAAATTAAGATCGAGGCCCTCCAGATGAGCCGTCCAATCTGCAAGCTTCGTCGCGTCCCGGGCCGCTCCGCGCCGACGGAGATAGCTATGCATCGTCTGTGCGTCACAAGCAACCCAAACGACAGTGGTGTCGGCATTGAATGCGGCATGGGCGTCAATCGTACGACACAGCCATGCCGGGTCGGTGAACTCCCTCAAGAAAGGGGCATCAGCGATGACACTGTTACCACACTGAAGATTTTCAGTCACGACAGCAGCGACCGCCTCGTATTCGCGAGGACGTACCTGATTGAGGTAAACCTCAGATTCGCGGTCATGGGGAGACCGTCCAAGGACCTCCAGCAGTTGTTCCACCAGCGGGCGAGTCACAGTGTCTTTGTCAATCACAGTCCAGCCGACCTCACGGGCAAGCGTGCGCGCCAATTCAGATTTTCCACTACCCGGGTAGCCACCTATCAAGATCACCTGCGGGCGGCGGTCGCGCAGAAGATCAGACCGCCCCTGCCTCGGGGCACGAACAGTCCGCCTAGACCTCGCCTCGTTTACAACCAGACCTTCCCCAGCAAGGAGCTTCATCGCCTCAGAGATCGTAAAGGGGCTAACCCCCCATTCGGATGCGAGCGCCTTGGTCGAGGGGAGAGTCGCCCCGTTGACCAGGCGTCCCGCTGAGATGTCGTTGGCGATGTGGCGGGCAATCTGCGCATGCAGCGCCTCGCCCCGCGACAGTGCCCGTCGTGATGGCTCCATGATCTCGATTTCCTGGTCGTTCCACTCGGTCGTCCTGGCTAGCCGTTCGGCGCTCCACTTGCACCCCAGCTCGCGCGGGGCACAGAAATCCTACCAACGCGCTGCAAGTCGCCGCTGGTCAGAGGCCCCTCAAGGAGTCGTAGCCATTCAGTTGACATGCTGAGCTATCAACTGCTAGCCTCACGTAGAGCTTGCAGCTGGACGCAGAGAGCGAACGACAGAGGAGCTGACATGGCACGCAGTAACAAGTTCGCGGTGGCGATGGGTGATGTGTTCCCGGTGGGGGCGTTCATCGTGTCGGAGGTGGAGGCGGTGCGGGATTTTGAGAAGTCGGCGCCGGGGCGTCCGGTGCAGCAGGTCGATCGGGAGTCGGGGTTGCCGGTGTGGTCGGTGTCGGTGCTGGATGCCGATCCGGAAGCACGGCGGAGCGAGAAGACGGTGGTGGTGAAGATCGCTGCGGCGCATCAGCCGGTGCCGCCGGAGGCCACAGCGGGGTTGCCGTTTCGTCCGGTGGAGTTCGACGGGCTCACGGTGACCCCGTACGTGCAGGAGACCGGCGGGCGTCCGCGTGTGGCTTACAGCTTTCGCGCGGCGGGGATGCGCGCCCCCGGCCCCCAGCGTGGACATACGGCCAAGAACCAGGACGCCGCCTGACAAGCACTGTCGGACCAGGCGATATGTGTGGGAGAGCCCGTTAGTGGCGGGCTCCCCCACCGAGTCTTCCTTGCCGTGTGTTGCTGCCGTGGCAGGCAGTTGATCAACCCGGAACCAGCGTGGAAGGACACCGATCCTAGATGAACACCGGACTTTCTTCACCCCCTCCTGCCCTGCCCCGGGCGCTTCACGGTGCTGAACGTCATCGCTGGCGGGCCGGGGCGGCGTGTCGCGGGATGGACACCGAGTCGTTCTTCCCCACCGACACCGCTCCGCACGCCGCCGAGCCTGCGTTGGAGGTGTGTCGTGGTTGCCGGGTCCGCAGTATGTGTCTGGTCGAGGCGCTGCTGGTCGAAGACCCGGCCCGCCGCTACGGCGTCCTCGGCGCCACCACCCCACAGGATCGACGGCGGCTGCATCGCACCGCTCGTGTCGCAGCCCGCCGGACCGCGGCCCCTGCTGCTGTCGCGCCGGGGAGTGCTGCGGCATGAGTCCCGAGGCGACCACGGATGTCGTCACCGGTGAGGGCGCGGTGTGGTGCGAGGTGTGCCTGACCCCACTGAGCGATGTCTCCGAGGGGGGCGTGCGGCGGTGTGGTGATCATCGCGGGCAGCTGGCGTTGGTCCCGATGCCGGTCGTGTGCGCTCCGCGGCGTTCCCCCGAGCAGGGCGGGGGCCTGCGATGACGACGATGGGTTCTCTGGTCCTGGCCGGTCTCGTGACGCTGATAGTGCTGGCTGGTCTGCACTGGGTGGGGCAGTTCCTCGGCCGGATCGCCGAGGGCGTGGCAACGATCGCGGTCGTGTTCGTCACCGTGTGGCTGGCCTGCAAGGCCGCGGTGGTCGTGACGGTGTGGGTGGTTCGGCATTGGCGCACCACGATCACCGCTGCGGTCGCTGTGGTGTGGTGCTCGCTGCTCGGGTGGCCCTCGCTGGTGGTCACCATCGCTGCGGTCGCTGTCGCGCTGGGGGTGTGGCGGTGGACATCGGTGGTGTCGTTCGATCGTTATGCCGGGCGTCGTCTGCGGGGGTGGTGGCTGCGCTGGCTGCTGTATGCGCCTCGGATGCCGCGCTGGCTGCGCTCCTGCAACCTGACGGTGCCGGACCGGGGCGGAGCACCGATCGCGGTGGTGAATCCATTGCGCCGCACCCCGGTCTTGTCGAGGTCGCGGCCGGTGGCTGATCAGCTCCCTCGGATTCTGGGGGTGCGCTCGGGGCCGTCGTGGGACGAGGTCCGGGTCCGCCTCGTTCCCGGGCAGACCCCGGAAGAGTTCGACACCGCCACCCGCGCCCTCGCTGTCGCGCGCAGGGTGCGGCGTTGTCAGGTGCGGGAGTTGTCCCCGAATGTGGTGTCGATCGATTTCCAGCGCCGCAACCTGCTGTCCGGGGTGGTGCGGGCGCCGGGCCTGGACACCCTGTCCGACCTGGACGGGTCGGCGATCGACCTGGAGAAGGTCTGGTCCGGGCACACCGAGTACGGCACGGACTGGCATCAGTCGTTGATCGGTGGTCACACCCTGGTCGCGGGGGCGACTGGGGCGGGGAAGGGGTCGTTGATGTGGGCGCCGTTGTGTGCGATCGCCCCCGCGATCGGTGACGGCCTGGTCCGGGTCAACGGGATCGACCCGAAAGGTATGGAGCTGGCCTACGGGCGGGGAGTGTTCCACCGCTACGCCGTCACCAGCAAAGACGCCCTCGCCCTCCTCGATGATCTTGTCGAGAGCATGGAGGCCCGTAAACGCGAGTACGCCGGGGCGACCCGCCTGGTCCCCGTCACCCGGGACACCCCGTTGGAGATCGTGGAGTTCGACGAGATCGGTGCGCTGCTGCGTTACGGCGGGGACCGCAAGACCCGCGAGGCGATCACCGACCGCGTCGCCCTGCTCACCACCCAGGGCCGCGCGTTGGGCTACACCGTGCGCGGCTATGTGCAGGAACCGACCAAGGACACCGTCCCGGTGCGGGAGCTGTTCCCCCGCCGCATCTGCCTACGCGTCGCCTCGAAGTCCCATGTGTCGATGGTCCTCGGCGATCACGCCTACGACCGTGGTGCGTGGGCCAACCGGATCGGTGAAGACGAACCCGGCGTGGGCTATCTGTTCGGCGACGGCATCCGTGAACCCCTGCGTATCCGGGCCGGGTGGGTGTCTGACGGTGCGGTCAAAGACCTAGAAGCCTTCGTCACCCGCACTTCCCCGACCGCCGGAGTGGCGCCGGTCCTGACCCTCCCCGACCCGACCGTCCACCACCGCGAGATCGGAGACGCAGCATGACCAACGCCGACACCCACACCGACAGCGCCGACACCGTGACCGACAGCGCGCCGGGGCGGGAGCCGGTCGATCAGGACACGCTCACCCGGGCGCAGAAGGCGATGCTGGCCCTGTCGCACGAGGTCGCGGTCCAGCTCGCCGAGGACCACGGCGTGTGTGTCCGCCCCCTGGCGATGCGCCGCATCGACCAATCCACCGGACGGATCGATGTCGTGCCGGTGCCGTGCGGTTCGACACGGGAAGACCAGTGCCGCCCCTGCTCAGACAAGGCCCGACGGCTGCGGATGACCCAGTGCCGCGAAGGCTGGCACCTGGAGAACGAACCCGCCGTCACACCTGCCGACCCGACGACCGCGCAGAAAGAGTTGATGGCCGCCCGCGCGGACTTCCACGCCGCCTACACTGACTGTCTCGCCGCCGGAGACAACGCCGAGTGTGATGAGATACGCGAGATCGTCGAGGACATCGACACCGAACTCCGCGCCCTCGGAGTCCGCGGACCCCTCGCCCCGCTCGACCCCCGCCCGAAGGCCATCCGCCGGACTACCCGGCGTCGTCAGGACGCCCCGAACCTGCCCCGGCGGCCTGTGGAGGACCGCACGATCGGACGGGTGTTCGGCGGGAAATATCGGCCCTCGACCTTCCTCACCCTGACCCTGGACACCTACGGCCGCGTCGACGGCAACGGCGCCGCGATCGACCCCGATACCTACGACTACCGCCGCGCCGCCCGCGATGCGATCCACTTCCCGAAGCTGCTGGACAGGTTCTGGCAGAACACGCGGCGCTGTGTCGGCTGGGACGTGCAGTACTTCGGGACCGTCGAACCGCAGAAACGCGGTGCCCCGCACTTCCACGCCGCCATCCGCGGCACCATCCCCCGCGCAGAGTTGCGCGCGATCACCGCCGCCACCTACCACCAGGTCTGGTGGCCCGCCCACGACGACATCGTCTACACCGGGGACAAGCTCCCCCGCTGGGACCACCGGCAGAAAGCCTTCGTCGACCCCGACACCCACACACCGCTCCCCACCTGGGACGAGGCCACCGACCCCGAGGTCCTCACCACGCCGGCCCACACCGTGGTCTTCGGCCCCCAAGTGCATGTGAAAGGCATCCTCGGCGGCACCGAAGAAGCCGGACGCCACATCGGCTACCTCACCAAATACCTCACCAAATCCGTCGGCCACGCCGCCGGACTCGACGACACCGCCACCACCCGCCAGCGCGACCACGCCCGACGCCTCACCGCCGAACTCGCCATCACCCCGTGTTCGCCGCGCTGCCCGATCTGGCTGCTCTACGCCGTCGCACCCAAGGGTGCCCGCCCGGAGATGACCCCCGGGCACTGCACCGGCACAGCGCACAAGCCCGAACACCTCGGCATCGCCGGACGCCGCGTCCTGGTCTCCCGCAAATGGTCCAACAAGAGCCTCGGTGATCACCGCGCGGACCGGAGCGCGTTCGTTCGGCAACTCCTCGACCACGCCGGAGTGACACCCGCCTACGCGATCGATGACGGACCCTTCAACTGGGAACCCGTGCAACCCGGCGACAGCGACGTCCCACCCCGCCCCGTCCTGCTTCTGCACGCGATCCATCAACGCCAACGATGGCGCGCCGACTACGACGCCGCCCTCCTCACCACCACCGGCCCACCACCGGACGACCGTTCGGCAATCGGGTGTTCGGCTACCCGTGATCAGGCCGCGTAGCAGGGACGCCGTCGATGACGCAGTACCTGACCGTGGCCGAGACCGCCCGCTACCTGAACACCTCCCCGCGTTTCGTGCGGCGCCTGGTCGCAGCCCGACGGATCGCGTTCTACCGCATCGGACGGCATGTGCGCTTCGCCGTGACCGACCTCGACGCCTGGCTCGCCCAAGGCCGGGTCGAACCGTTCCCCCACCGACCACACCCACACCCCCGGCGAGGAACGCGATGACGGCGAACAAGACGAGTCGGCGCCGGTTCGGCTCCATCCGCCGCCTGCCCTCCGGGCGGTATCAGGCCAGCTACCCCACCAACAGCGGGCAACGCCGCACCGCCCCGGGAACCTTCGACCGCAAAGGCGACGCCGCCCAATGGCTCACCCTCGTCGAAAGCGACATCCTGCGCGGTGACTGGTTCGACCCCGCCCTGGGCCAGCTACCCTTCCATGACTTCGGGGAGCAGTGGATCACCGAACACCGCGTCAGCGCCCGCACCCGCGAGGAGTACCGCAGCATCTGGCGCCACCACATCGACCCGTTCCTCGGCCCGATCGACCTCGCCGAGCTGACCACCGCAGTCATCCGCACCTGGCGCACCACCCTGCTCGCTGCCGGACGCTCCGAAGACCGCACCGCGAAGGCCTACCGCCTCGTCCGCGCCATCTGCACCACCGCCGTCGACGACGGCCGGATCACCCGCAACCCCTGCCGCATCAAAGGCGCCGGTGAACACCGCACCCCCGAACGCCCCACCGCCACCATCGGCCAGGTCTTCGACCTCGCCGCCGCGATGCCACCCCGCTTCCACGCCCTGATCCTGTCCGCCGCGTTCACCGGACTGCGCTGGGGAGAACTCGCCGGGCTACGCCACTGCGACCTCGACCTGAACACCGCCACCCTCCACGTCCGACGACGCCTGGCCCAACTCAGCCGAGGCGGCCTCCGACCCGGGCCACCCAAATCCGCCGCCGGTATCCGCACCCTCTCCCTGCCCCCGTTCCTCGTCGAGGTCCTCACCACCCACACCGCCGCCTACTCCGGCCCGCCACCGGACGGACTGATCTTCTGCGGACAACGCGGCGGCATGCTCCGACGCGGGAACTTCGGCCGCGCAACCGACTGGCCCACCACCGTGGTCAAGACCGGGCTCCCCACCGGTTTCCATTTCCATGACCTACGTCACACCGGTAACCATCTCGCTGCTACTGCTGGGGCCAGCACCCGCGAACTCATGCACCGCATGGGCCACGGCACCATGCGCGCCGCACTGATCTACCAACACGCCACCACCGAACGCGACCGCCGCATCGCCACCCAGATCGCCGCACTGGTCGACCGCGAACGCCGACCCCACACCGATCAGGACATCGAGGCCGACGACGACGGCTGAGTCGTCAGAGAGTTCACCGGCGGCTTCCCTCATCGGGCACGTATTCCCCACCCCTCCGAGACCACCTCAATCGGGCGAGCGATAACGCTGCGCCCCCCGGTCTTCGGTCCACCCAATTTCATACTCGCCGCAGGAGAACGTCGACTCGGGAAAGTCGCGCCCCTTTCGCATCATGAATTCATCGGCAGTCGCACTATCGTGGAATACTCCAAGGATTCGACAGTCGTCAGCTTCCTCCTGGAGGACGATCCAGACCGTCGACGGCGCGGCGGCATGAGTGACCACGCGACGACCCCGCCCGTACAGCCCCGACCCCGGTTCACCCCGGCTCCGCCGCACGGCCCGATCAAGAGCATGGGCACACAGGACGACCAGCACCCCGGTCACCACGAAGAGCCAGTCGAATCCACCGTTCCACACGGTGAGGATGACCACGAGGCCCGCCGCAGTGCACACAGCCCAGACGATGTTGAGCATGCGCACGCCTCCCTGCCGTCTCATGTTCAAGCGTCCGGGGGCGGCCACTCGCCCTCTTCTCGCACACCGGTCGCACGTCCCGCACCACCCCCTGTTCAAGATCGATAAGGGGTGGTGTTTCGGCCGGTCGCGTGGTGTGAGCGGGCGACGGGAATCGAACCCGCGTAGCCAGTTTGGAAGACTGCGGTCAATGCCCTGCCCACCTGCGCGATCTGAGCCGGTCGACTGACCGTGAGTGGCCGTGAGTGACCGTGGTTCCCCGCCAGTACTCGCACGCTCGTTGCACGACCGGCCCCGTGGGGTTGTCTTTTTTCCCACGCGCCCGGCCTGCTGGTGATCTCCTCGCGGCGCGGGTTCACCCCTGCCAGACCGAGGGGTGGGGTGCAAGGCACGGGGTTCAGCCTTGCACCCCACCCCTCGGTCTGGTTGCCGTCTCGGCGCGCCGTGAGGAGATCGCCAGCCCCGCCGCACTCCCCCTGATCTCCGAGCGGTGTCGGGTCCGGGCGGAGCCCGGCCGCCGGAGGCATCCCGGGCGGCACGCCCGGCCTACAGGACTGACGACGGTCCGCATCGACGCCTGGCGTGACGCGGAGCAAGGGCAGCGGCGGCCATCGTGCAGGCGTGCCGTCGGCGTCTCTGGGGTTCAGGCGGCTGCCTGGTGGCTTGGGGTCGGGTAGCCGAGCCCGCCGCCGCGAACGGGCCGGAGGTGTAGTGAGCGAGCGGCGGGGGCGGCGTGGCCGACCCCGCGCCGCCGGAGGCGGCGCCTTGATCCCCTAAAGCACAATTCGGCAACACACACGACCTAGACAGACGACGTGACGCAAGCGAGCCCGTACGGAACGACGCCAGCAACGAGGTCAGCCGCCGGACGCATCATGGCGGCTGAAGGAAGCGGCGATGTGGCGGGCAGCGGCGACGGGCGTGACCGTCGAGGTATCCAACGTCGTAGTCGGTGGAGGCAAGAGTGGCGTGGCGTCCCAAGCAGCGAGCCGCGCCTGGAGGTCGGCGCTTCCTCGCTGCCGCAATCTAATGCTTGCCACATCACGGGGGCACCAGAGAGCAAAAACGAGCCAATGAGTCTCTGGAGTCGCAGCAACAACGGCGTCAACGGCTTCCGGCTGACCTAGATGCAAAACCGGCCAACCGCTAGCGAGACTTTTCCTAAGCCCGACTCTATCGACAATATACGTGGCACCGTACCGGCCATTCTGCCAGATGACGCAACCGGAACGAGCCAGTCTATCGCGCGTCAGCCGATCGACCATCCGATAGCCATCAGTTCTACCGGGACCACACTTTATGCGACGAAACAAATGGAAGTGCGTATCATAGCCAGTCAGCGCTGCCGTGACAGTGTCCTTACCTGCTGCAGGCGGCCCATAGAGCAGAACCCCGCGAGTCACGCTGCGACCTTGTCGATGATCCGGCGAGCCTGCGACTGAAGCGGCTCACTTGATGCGGAGTTCTCCACGACAACGTGGGCGATCGGAGGTCGGAAATTAAGATCGAGGCCCTCCAGATGAGCCGTCCAATCTGCAAGCTTCGTCGCGTCCCGGGCCGCTCCGCGCCGACGGAGATAGCTATGCATCGTCTGTGCGTCACAAGCAACCCAAACGACAGTGGTGTCGGCATTGAATGCGGCATGGGCGTCAATCGTACGACACAGCCATGCCGGGTCGGTGAACTCCCTCAAGAAAGGGGCATCAGCGATGACACTGTTACCACACTGAAGATTTTCAGTCACGACAGCAGCGACCGCCTCGTATTCGCGAGGACGTACCTGATTGAGGTAAACCTCAGATTCGCGGTCATGGGGAGACCGTCCAAGGACCTCCAGCAGTTGTTCCACCAGCGGGCGAGTCACAGTGTCTTTGTCAATCACAGTCCAGCCGACCTCACGGGCAAGCGTGCGCGCCAATTCAGATTTTCCACTACCCGGGTAGCCACCTATCAAGATCACCTGCGGGCGGCGGTCGCGCAGAAGATCAGACCGCCCCTGCCTCGGGGCACGAACAGGGGTGGCCTCGTTTACAACCAGTCGCGTGGTGTGAGCGGGCGACGGGAATCGAACCCGCGTAGCCAGTTTGGAAGACTGCGGTCAATGCCCTGCCCACCTGCGCGATCTGAGCCGGTCGACTGACCGTGAGTGGCCGTGAGTGACCGTGGTTCCCCGCCAGTACTCGCACGCTCGTTGCACGACCGGCCCCGTGGGGTTGTCTTTTTTCCCACGCGCCCGGCCTGCTGGTGATCTCCTCGCGGCGCGGGTTCACCCCTGCCAGACCGAGGGGTGGGGTGCAAGGCACGGGGTTCAGCCTTGCACCCCACCCCTCGGTCTGGTTGCCGTCTCGGCGCGCCGTGAGGAGATCGCCAGCCCCGCCGCACTCCCCCTGATCTCCGAGCGGTGTCGGGTCCGGGCGGAGCCCGGCCGCCGGAGGCATCCCGGGCGGCACGCCCGGCCTACAGGACTGACGACGGTCCGCATCGACGCCTGGCGTGACGCGGAGCAAGGGCAGCGGCGGCCATCGTGCAGGCGTGCCGTCGGCGTCTCTGGGGTTCAGGCGGCTGCCTGGTGGCTTGGGGTCGGGTAGCCGAGCCCGCCGCCGCGAACGGGCCGGAGGTGTAGTGAGCGAGCGGCGGGGGCGGCGTGGCCGACCCCGCGCCGCCGGAGGCGGCGCCTTGATCCCCTAAAGCACAATTCGGCAACACACACGACCTAGACAGACGACGTGACGCAAGCGAGCCCGTACGGAACGACGCCAGCAACGAGGTCAGCCGCCGGACGCATCATGGCGGCTGAAGGAAGCGGCGATGTGGCGGGCAGCGGCGACGGGCGTGACCGTCGAGGTATCCAACGTCGTAGTCGGTGGAGGCAAGAGTGGCGTGGCGTCCCAAGCAGCGAGCCGCGCCTGGAGGTCGGCGCTCCTCGCTGCCGCAATCTAATGCTTGCCACATCACGGGGGCACCAGAGAGCAAAAACGAGCCAATGAGTCTCTGGAGTCGCAGCAACAACGGCGTCAACGGCTTCCGGCTGACCTAGAGCAAAACCGGCCAACCGCTAGCGAGACTTCCTAAGCCCGACTCTATCGACAATATACGTGGCACCGTACCGGCCATTCGCCAGATGACGCAACCGGAACGAGCCAGTCTATCGCGCGTCAGCCGATCGACCATCCGATAGCCATCAGTTCTACCGGGACCACACTTTATGCGACGAAACAAATGGAAGTGCGTATCATAGCCAGTCAGCGCTGCCGTGACAGTGTCCTTACCTGCTGCAGGCGGCCCATAGAGCAGAACCCCGCGAGTCACGCTGCGACCTTGTCGATGATCCGGCGAGCCTGCGACTGAAGCGGCTCACTTGATGCGGAGTTCTCCACGACAACGTGGGCGATCGGAGGTCGGAAATTAAGATCGAGGCCCTCCAGATGAGCCGTCCAATCTGCAAGCTTCGTCGCGTCCCGGGCCGCTCCGCGCCGACGGAGATAGCTATGCATCGTCTGTGCGTCACAAGCAACCCAAACGACAGTGGTGTCGGCATTGAATGCGGCATGGGCGTCAATCGTACGACACAGCCATGCCGGGTCGGTGAACTCCCTCAAGAAAGGGGCATCAGCGATGACACTGTTACCACACTGAAGATTTTCAGTCACGACAGCAGCGACCGCCTCGTATTCGCGAGGACGTACCTGATTGAGGTAAACCTCAGATTCGCGGTCATGGGGAGACCGTCCAAGGACCTCCAGCAGTTGTTCCACCAGCGGGCGAGTCACAGTGTCTTTGTCAATCACAGTCCAGCCGACCTCACGGGCAAGCGTGCGCGCCAATTCAGATTTTCCACTACCCGGGTAGCCACCTATCAAGATCACCTGCGGGCGGCGGTCGCGCAGAAGATCAGACCGCCCCTGCCTCGGGGCACGAACAGTCCGCCTAGACCTCGCCTCGTTTACAACCAGACCTTCCCCAGCAAGGAGCTTCATCGCCTCAGAGATCGTAAAGGGGCTAACCCCCCATTCGGATGCGAGCGCCTTGGTCGAGGGGAGAGTCGCCCCGTTGACCAGGCGTCCCGCTGAGATGTCGTTGGCGATGTGGCGGGCAATCTGCGCATGCAGCGCCTCGCCCCGCGACAGTGCCCGTCGTGATGGCTCCATGATCTCGATTTCCTGGTCGTTCCACTCGGTCGTCCTGGCTAGCCGTTCGGCGCTCCACTTGCACCCCAGCTCGCGCGGGGCACAGAAATCCTACCAACGCGCTGCAAGTCGCCGCTGGTCAGAGGCCCCTCAAGGAGTCGTAGCCATTCAGTTGACATGCTGAGCTATCAACTGCTAGCCTCACGTAGAGCTTGCAGCTGGACGCAGAGAGCGAACGACAGAGGAGCTGACATGGCACGCAGTAACAAGTTCGCGGTGGCGATGGGTGATGTGTTCCCGCTGGGGGCGTTCGTGGTGTCGGAGGTGGAGGCGGTGCGGGATTTTGAGAAGTCGGCGCCGGGGCGTCCGGTGCAGCAGGTCGATCGGGAGTCGGGGTTGCCGGTGTGGTCGGTGTCGGTGCTGGATGCCGATCCGGAAGCACGGCGGAGCGAGAAGACGGTGGTGGTGAAGATCGCTGCGGCGCATCAGCCGGTGCCGCCGGAGGCCACAGCGGGGTTGCCGTTTCGTCCGGTGGAGTTCGACGGGCTCACGGTGACCCCGTACGTGCAGGAGACCGGCGGGCGTCCGCGTGTGGCTTACAGCTTTCGCGCGGCGGGGATGCGCGCCCCCGGCCCCCAGCGTGGACATACGGCCAAGAACCAGGACGCCGCCTGACAAGCACTGTCGGACCAGGCGATATGTGTGGGAGAGCCCGTTAGTGGCGGGCTCCCCCACCGAGTCTTCCTTGCCGTGTGTTGCTGCCGTGGCAGGCAGTTGATCAACCCGGAACCAGCGTGGAAGGACACCGATCCTAGATGAACACCGGACTTTCTTCACCCCCTCCTGCCCTGCCCCGGGCGCTTCACGGTGCTGAACGTCATCGCTGGCGGGCCGGGGCGGCGTGTCGCGGGATGGACACCGAGTCGTTCTTCCCCACCGACACCGCTCCGCACGCCGCCGAGCCTGCGTTGGAGGTGTGTCGTGGTTGCCGGGTCCGCAGTATGTGTCTGGTCGAGGCGCTGCTGGTCGAAGACCCGGCCCGCCGCTACGGCGTCCTCGGCGCCACCACCCCACAGGATCGACGGCGGCTGCACCGCACCGCTCGGGTCGCCGCCCGCCGGACCGCGGCCCCTGCTGCTGTCGCACCGGGGAGCGCGGCGGCATGAACCGACACGACCACCGATGTCGTTACCGGGGAGGGCGCGGTGCGGTGCGAGGTGTGCCTGACCCCGCTGAGCGATGTCTCCGGGGGGCGCGTGCGGCGGTGTGGTGACCATCGCGGGCAGCTCGCGTTGGTCCCGATCCCGGTCGTGTGCGCTCCGCGTCGTTCCCCGGAACAGGGCGGGAGCCTGCGATGACGACGATGGGTTCTCTGGTCCTTGCCGGTCTCGCGACGGTGGTGGTGCTCGCTGGTCTGCACTGGGTGGGGCAGTTCCTCGGCCGGATCGCCGAGGGCGTGGCGACGGTCGCGGTCGTGTTCGTCACCGTGTGGTTGGCCTGCAAGGTCGCGGTGGTCGTGACGGTGTGGGTGGTTCGGCATTGGCGCACCACGATCACCGCTGCGGTCGCTGTGGTGTGGTGCTCGCTGCTCGGGTGGCCCTCGCTGGTGGTCACCATCGCTGCGGTCGCTGTCGCGCTGGGGGTGTGGCGGTGGACATCGGTGGTGTCGTTCGATCGTTATGCCGGGCGTCGTCTGCGGGGGTGGTGGCTGCGCTGGCTGCTGTATGCGCCTCGGATGCCGCGCTGGCTGCGCTCCTGCAACCTGACGGTGCCGGACCGGGGCGGAGCACCGATCGCGGTGGTGAATCCATTGCGCCGCACCCCGGTCTTGTCGAGGTCGCGGCCGGTGGCTGATCAGCTCCCTCGGATTCTGGGGGTGCGCTCGGGGCCGTCGTGGGACGAGGTCCGGGTCCGCCTCGTTCCCGGGCAGACCCCGGAAGAGTTCGACACCGCCACCCGCGCCCTCGCTGTCGCGCGCAGGGTGCGGCGTTGTCAGGTGCGGGAGTTGTCCCCGAATGTGGTGTCGATCGATTTCCAGCGCCGCAACCTGCTGTCCGGGGTGGTGCGGGCGCCGGGCCTGGACACCCTGTCCGACCTGGACGGGTCGGCGATCGACCTGGAGAAGGTCTGGTCCGGGCACACCGAGTACGGCACGGACTGGCATCAGTCGTTGATCGGTGGTCACACCCTGGTCGCGGGGGCGACTGGGGCGGGGAAGGGGTCGTTGATGTGGGCGCCGTTGTGTGCGATCGCCCCCGCGATCGGTGACGGCCTGGTCCGGGTCAACGGGATCGACCCGAAAGGTATGGAGCTGGCCTACGGGCGGGGAGTGTTCCACCGCTACGCCGTCACCAGCAAAGACGCCCTCGCCCTCCTCGATGATCTTGTCGAGAGCATGGAGGCCCGTAAACGCGAGTACGCCGGGGCGACCCGCCTGGTCCCCGTCACCCGGGACACCCCGTTGGAGATCGTGGAGTTCGACGAGATCGGTGCGCTGCTGCGTTACGGCGGGGACCGCAAGACCCGCGAGGCGATCACCGACCGCGTCGCCCTGCTCACCACCCAGGGCCGCGCGTTGGGCTACACCGTGCGCGGCTATGTGCAGGAACCGACCAAGGACACCGTCCCGGTGCGGGAGCTGTTCCCCCGCCGCATCTGCCTACGCGTCGCCTCGAAGTCCCATGTGTCGATGGTCCTCGGCGATCACGCCTACGACCGTGGTGCGTGGGCCAACCGGATCGGTGAAGACGAACCCGGCGTGGGCTATCTGTTCGGCGACGGCATCCGTGAACCCCTGCGTATCCGGGCCGGGTGGGTGTCTGACGGTGCGGTCAAAGACCTAGAAGCCTTCGTCACCCGCACTTCCCCGACCGCCGGAGTGGCGCCGGTCCTGACCCTCCCCGACCCGACCGTCCACCACCGCGAGATCGGAGACGCAGCATGACCAACGCCGACACCCACACCGACAGCGCCGACACCGTGACCGACAGCGCGCCGGGGCGGGAGCCGGTCGATCAGGACACGCTCACCCGGGCGCAGAAGGCGATGCTGGCCCTGTCGCACGAGGTCGCGGTCCAGCTCGCCGAGGACCACGGCGTGTGTGTCCGCCCCCTGGCGATGCGCCGCATCGACCAATCCACCGGACGGATCGATGTCGTGCCGGTGCCGTGCGGTTCGACACGGGAAGACCAGTGCCGCCCCTGCTCAGACAAGGCCCGACGGCTGCGGATGACCCAGTGCCGCGAAGGCTGGCACCTGGAGAACGAACCCGCCGTCACACCTGCCGACCCGACGACCGCGCAGAAAGAGTTGATGGCCGCCCGCGCGGACTTCCACGCCGCCTACACTGACTGTCTCGCCGCCGGAGACAACGCCGAGTGTGATGAGATACGCGAGATCGTCGAGGACATCGACACCGAACTCCGCGCCCTCGGAGTCCGCGGACCCCTCGCCCCGCTCGACCCCCGCCCGAAGGCCATCCGCCGGACTACCCGGCGTCGTCAGGACGCCCCGAACCTGCCCCGGCGGCCTGTGGAGGACCGCACGATCGGACGGGTGTTCGGCGGGAAATATCGGCCCTCGACCTTCCTCACCCTGACCCTGGACACCTACGGCCGCGTCGACGGCAACGGCGCCGCGATCGACCCCGATACCTACGACTACCGCCGCGCCGCCCGCGATGCGATCCACTTCCCGAAGCTGCTGGACAGGTTCTGGCAGAACACGCGGCGCTGTGTCGGCTGGGACGTGCAGTACTTCGGGACCGTCGAACCGCAGAAACGCGGTGCCCCGCACTTCCACGCCGCCATCCGCGGCACCATCCCCCGCGCAGAGTTGCGCGCGATCACCGCCGCCACCTACCACCAGGTCTGGTGGCCCGCCCACGACGACATCGTCTACACCGGGGACAAGCTCCCCCGCTGGGACCACCGGCAGAAAGCCTTCGTCGACCCCGACACCCACACACCGCTCCCCACCTGGGACGAGGCCACCGACCCCGAGGTCCTCACCACGCCGGCCCACACCGTGGTCTTCGGCCCCCAAGTGCATGTGAAAGGCATCCTCGGCGGCACCGAAGAAGCCGGACGCCACATCGGCTACCTCACCAAATACCTCACCAAATCCGTCGGCCACGCCGCCGGACTCGACGACACCGCCACCACCCGCCAGCGCGACCACGCCCGACGCCTCACCGCCGAACTCGCCATCACCCCGTGTTCGCCGCGCTGCCCGATCTGGCTGCTCTACGCCGTCGCACCCAAGGGTGCCCGCCCGGAGATGACCCCCGGGCACTGCACCGGCACAGCGCACAAGCCCGAACACCTCGGCATCGCCGGACGCCGCGTCCTGGTCTCCCGCAAATGGTCCAACAAGAGCCTCGGTGATCACCGCGCGGACCGGAGCGCGTTCGTTCGGCAACTCCTCGACCACGCCGGAGTGACACCCGCCTACGCGATCGATGACGGACCCTTCAACTGGGAACCCGTGCAACCCGGCGACAGCGACGTCCCACCCCGCCCCGTCCTGCTTCTGCACGCGATCCATCAACGCCAACGATGGCGCGCCGACTACGACGCCGCCCTCCTCACCACCACCGGCCCACCACCGGACGACCGTTCGGCAATCGGGTGTTCGGCTACCCGTGATCAGGCCGCGTAGCAGGGACGCCGTCGATGACGCAGTACCTGACCGTGGCCGAGACCGCCCGCTACCTGAACACCTCCCCGCGTTTCGTGCGGCGCCTGGTCGCAGCCCGACGGATCGCGTTCTACCGCATCGGACGGCATGTGCGCTTCGCCGTGACCGACCTCGACGCCTGGCTCGCCCAAGGCCGGGTCGAACCGTTCCCCCACCGACCACACCCACACCCCCGGCGAGGAACGCGATGACGGCGAACAAGACGAGTCGGCGCCGGTTCGGCTCCATCCGCCGCCTGCCCTCCGGGCGGTATCAGGCCAGCTACCCCACCAACAGCGGGCAACGCCGCACCGCCCCGGGAACCTTCGACCGCAAAGGCGACGCCGCCCAATGGCTCACCCTCGTCGAAAGCGACATCCTGCGCGGTGACTGGTTCGACCCCGCCCTGGGCCAGCTACCCTTCCATGACTTCGGGGAGCAGTGGATCACCGAACACCGCGTCAGCGCCCGCACCCGCGAGGAGTACCGCAGCATCTGGCGCCACCACATCGACCCGTTCCTCGGCCCGATCGACCTCGCCGAGCTGACCACCGCAGTCATCCGCACCTGGCGCACCACCCTGCTCGCTGCCGGACGCTCCGAAGACCGCACCGCGAAGGCCTACCGCCTCGTCCGCGCCATCTGCACCACCGCCGTCGACGACGGCCGGATCACCCGCAACCCCTGCCGCATCAAAGGCGCCGGTGAACACCGCACCCCCGAACGCCCCACCGCCACCATCGGCCAGGTCTTCGACCTCGCCGCCGCGATGCCACCCCGCTTCCACGCCCTGATCCTGTCCGCCGCGTTCACCGGACTGCGCTGGGGAGAACTCGCCGGGCTACGCCACTGCGACCTCGACCTGAACACCGCCACCCTCCACGTCCGACGACGCCTGGCCCAACTCAGCCGAGGCGGCCTCCGACCCGGGCCACCCAAATCCGCCGCCGGTATCCGCACCCTCTCCCTGCCCCCGTTCCTCGTCGAGGTCCTCACCACCCACACCGCCGCCTACTCCGGCCCGCCACCGGACGGACTGATCTTCTGCGGACAACGCGGCGGCATGCTCCGACGCGGGAACTTCGGCCGCGCAACCGACTGGCCCACCACCGTGGTCAAGACCGGGCTCCCCACCGGTTTCCATTTCCATGACCTACGTCACACCGGTAACCATCTCGCTGCTACTGCTGGGGCCAGCACCCGCGAACTCATGCACCGCATGGGCCACGGCACCATGCGCGCCGCACTGATCTACCAACACGCCACCACCGAACGCGACCGCCGCATCGCCACCCAGATCGCCGCACTGGTCGACCGCGAACGCCGACCCCACACCGATCAGGACATCGAGGCCGACGACGACGGCTGAGTCGTCAGAGAGTTCACCGGCGGCTTCCCTCATCGGGCACGTATTCCCCACCCCTCCGAGACCACCTCAATCGGGCGAGCGATAACGCTGCGCCCCCCGGTCTTCGGTCCACCCAATTTCATACTCGCCGCAGGAGAACGTCGACTCGGGAAAGTCGCGCCCCTTTCGCATCATGAATTCATCGGCAGTCGCACTATCGTGGAATACTCCAAGGATTCGACAGTCGTCAGCTTCCTCCTGGAGGACGATCCAGACCGTCGACGGCGCGGCGGCATGAGTGACCACGCGACGACCCCGCCCGTACAGCCCCGACCCCGGTTCACCCCGGCTCCGCCGCACGGCCCGATCAAGAGCATGGGCACACAGGACGACCAGCACCCCGGTCACCACGAAGAGCCAGTCGAATCCACCGTTCCACACGGTGAGGATGACCACGAGGCCCGCCGCAGTGCACACAGCCCAGACGATGTTGAGCATGCGCACGCCTCCCTGCCGTCTCATGTTCAAGCGTCCGGGGGCGGCCACTCGCCCTCTTCTCGCACACCGGTCGCACGTCCCGCACCACCCCCTGTTCAAGATCGATAAGGGGTGGTGTTTCGGCCGGTCGCGTGGTGTGAGCGGGCGACGGGAATCGAACCCGCGTAGCCAGTTTGGAAGACTGCGGTCAATGCCCTGCCCACCTGCGCGATCTGAGCCGGTCGACTGACCGTGAGTGGCCGTGAGTGACCGTGGTTCCCCGCCAGTACTCGCACGCTCGTTGCACGACCGGCCCCGTGGGGTTGTCTTTTTTCCCACGCGCCCGGCCTGCTGGTGATCTCCTCGCGGCGCGGGTTCACCCCTGCCAGACCGAGGGGTGGGGTGCAAGGCACGGGGTTCAGCCTTGCACCCCACCCCTCGGTCTGGTTGCCGTCTCGGCGCGCCGTGAGGAGATCGCCAGCCCCGCCGCACTCCCCCTGATCTCCGAGCGGTGTCGGGTCCGGGCGGAGCCCGGCCGCCGGAGGCATCCCGGGCGGCACGCCCGGCCTACAGGACTGACGACGGTCCGCATCGACGCCTGGCGTGACGCGGAGCAAGGGCAGCGGCGGCCATCGTGCAGGCGTGCCGTCGGCGTCTCTGGGGTTCAGGCGGCTGCCTGGTGGCTTGGGGTCGGGTAGCCGAGCCCGCCGCCGCGAACGGGCCGGAGGTGTAGTGAGCGAGCGGCGGGGGCGGCGTGGCCGACCCCGCGCCGCCGGAGGCGGCGCCTTGATCCCCTAAAGCACAATTCGGCAACACACACGACCTGAGCAGACCTCGCCCACCGCCTCCGTGAGCACCAGCGGTACTTCGTTCGGGAACCGACGCCCGTACCGCACTTTTAGTGACAGGCCGTATGATAAGTGCACAGTGCCTGACGGCTAGTCCCTCACTCGGGAGGCAGGATGTTCGGCTTAGTTGCACGCTTCGACCTCGCGGACGCAGAGGCGGCCCGGAGGTTCGACGCTTTAACTTCAGCTACGTGTGAGCAGATCAAATCCTCAGAGCCAGGCACCCTGCTCTACCTCGTAAATACTGTATCCGCCGAGCCACTGGCTCGAATTTTCTACGAACTTTACATCGACCGCGACTCCTTCGAGGCCCACGAATCCACTGCGCACGTGAAGCACTTCCTGGCAGAACGCGAGCAGTACATCACAAACCTGCGAGTCGAGTTCATCGCCTCAACGAACGGCAAGCCGACACTCCGATGAGAAGCGATTCGTCAACAGACTTCGGTCGGAAAATAGCATTCCTGCGCAAGAAGCTTGGATACTCGCAGGCGGAGTTTGCACAAAAGGTCGGACGCTCTGAAACCTGGGTAAGTCAGGTGGAGCGCGGAGTTCGGCGAATCGACCGCATGTCAGTGCTTGAACGCGTAGCCGACGCCCTTGACACTGAGGTCGGCGAGCTGACACCAGAAAAATCCTGGCCACTCGCACAGACAGGGAAGCCTGCTGCCGCTACTGAGTTAGCACTAACCCTGGCGTCGAACCACGCGCTCCAGGCGCTACCGAAATCGCCCCAGCCGGTAGATATCCCCGGCATTGAAGAGCGAACCAGTCACGCATGGAAGCTGGCCCACTCTGCTCAGTATGAAGAGCTTGCAATTCTCTTGCGTGATTTGATCACAGAAGTCGAAACCGCCAGCGATCAGGCTGGCAACGAGACTCCCCCCGCAGTCCGGCAATCGCGCGCTCGGATGTACCTCGCTGCATCTGCAATGCTAGCCAAGCTAGGGGAATTTGATGCAGCCTGGGTGGCAATCGATCGCGCCACGGCGTCCGCTCACACCTTAAAGAACGCGCACTTACTGGCCGAATGCGCATTTCGTCTTGCGATTGTCTTTCAAGCGAGCCGACGCTTCGACATGGCCCGTCGAGTCGCAGGCGATGCCGCCAACGCTCTGTCTCAAACCTACCCCCAGGGGGATTCAGACCCCGCAACCTACGCACTGCTTGGCGCACTTCATCTTCAACTTGCTACAGCTTCAGCGCGCAGCGGAGACGGAGATGCAGCCTACCGTTACCTAAATGATGCGCGAGAGGCCGCTGAGCACGTTCACGATGGCCGCAATGACTACAACACCGAATTTGGGCCGACCAATGTGAGTCTGCACGAGGTTGCTGTCGCAGTTGAGCTTGGCGACGCTGGCCGAGCCCTACGCGTAGCAGAACAGATCGACGACGGCCGTCTGTCCGCCGAGCGGCAGGGCCGATTCTTGATCGATGTCGCCAGCGCAAGCGCACAGCTGCGCCGCACCGACGCCGTGATCAATGCACTCCGCCGCAGCTTCACCGTCTCGCCGCAACAGGCTAGGTCACACAGCCGAGCGCGCACCCTCATTGCGGACCTCCTGCGGTCGCATGGCGACGACCCTCGCGTGAAGGAGCTGGCCGGACAGGTCACCTCCAACTGACCTCCGCCAAGACCCGCACTAAAAGTATTGACTAGCACAACCAGTGCGAGTACTGTCGGGATAGCGGCGGGAGATGCCTGTCGCTCACGGAGGAGCTGACATGGCGCGTAGTAACAGGTTTGTGGTGGCGATGGGTGATGTGTTCCCGCTGGGGGCGTTCGTGGTGTCGGAGGTGGAGGCGGTGCGGGATTTTGAGAAGTCGGCGCCGGGGCGTCCGGTGCAGCAGGTCGATCGGGAGTCGGGGTTGCCGGTGTGGTCGGTGTCGGTGCTGGATGCCGATCCGGAAGCACGGCGGAGCGAGAAGACGGTGGTGGTGAAGATCGCTGCGGCGCATCAGCCGGTGCCGCCGGAGGCCACAGCGGGGTTGCCGTTTCGTCCGGTGGAGTTCGACGGGCTCACGGTGACCCCGTACGTGCAGGAGACCGGCGGGCGTCCGCGTGTGGCTTACAGCTTTCGCGCGGCGGGGATGCGCGCCCCCGGCCCCCAGCGTGGACATACGGCCAAGAACCAGGACGCCGCCTGACAAGCACTGTCGGACCAGGCGATATGTGTGGGAGAGCCCGTTAGTGGCGGGCTCCCCCACCGAGTCTTCCTTGCCGTGTGTTGCTGCCGTGGCAGGCAGTTGATCAACCCGGAACCAGCGTGGAAGGACACCGATCCTAGATGAACACCGGACTTTCTTCACCCCCTCCTGCCCTGCCCCGGGCGCTTCACGGTGCTGAACGTCATCGCTGGCGGGCAGCGGCGGCGTGTCGCGGGATGGACACCGAGTCGTTCTTCCCCACCGACACCGCTCCGCACGCCGCCGAGCCTGCGTTGGAGGTGTGTCGTGGTTGCCGGGTCCGCAGCATGTGCCTGGTCGAGGCGCTGCTGGTCGAAGACCCGGCCCGCCGCTACGGCGTCCTCGGCGCCACCACCCCACAGGATCGACGGCGGCTGCACCGCACCGCTCGGGTCGCCGCCCGCCGGAGCACCGCCCCTGCTGCCGTTCCCACACCGGGGAGCGCGGCGGCATGAACACCGACACGACCACCGATGTCGTTACCGGGGAGGACACGGTGCGGTGCGAGGTGTGCCTGACCCCGCTGAGCGCGGTATCTCAGGGGGACGGGCGTCGGTGTAGCGACCATCATGACCAGCTCGCGTTGGTTCCCCTCCTTGCCGTGTGCGCTCCGCGTCGTTCCCCGGAACAGGACGGAGAGCGTCGATGAGCACGACAGGTTCTCTCGTTGTTGCCGGTCTGGCGACGGTGGTGGTGCTCGCTGGTCTGCATTGGGTGGGGCAGTTCCTCGGCCGGATCGCCGAGGGCGTGGCGACGGTCGCGGTCGTGTTCGTCACCGTCTGGTTGGCCTGCAAGGTCGTCGTGATCGTGACGGTGTGGGTGGTTCGGCATTGGCGCACCACGATCACCGCTGCGGTCGCTGTGGTGTGGTGCTCGCTGCTCGGGTGGCCCTCGCTGGTGGTCACCATCGCTGCGGTCGCTGTCGCGCTGGGGGTGTGGCGGTGGACATCGGTGGTGTCGTTCGATCGTTATGCCGGGCGTCGTCTGCGGGGGTGGTGGCTGCGCTGGCTGCTGTATGCGCCTCGGATGCCGCGCTGGCTGCGCTCCTGCAACCTGACGGTGCCGGACCGGGGCGGAGCACCGATCGCGGTGGTGAATCCATTGCGCCGCACCCCGGTCTTGTCGAGGTCGCGGCCGGTGGCTGATCAGCTCCCTCGGATTCTGGGGGTGCGCTCGGGGCCGTCGTGGGACGAGGTCCGGGTCCGCCTCGTTCCCGGGCAGACCCCGGAAGAGTTCGACACCGCCACCCGCGCCCTCGCTGTCGCGCGCAGGGTGCGGCGTTGTCAGGTGCGGGAGTTGTCCCCGAATGTGGTGTCGATCGATTTCCAGCGCCGCAACCTGCTGTCCGGGGTGGTGCGGGCGCCGGGCCTGGACACCCTGTCCGACCTGGACGGGTCGGCGATCGACCTGGAGAAGGTCTGGTCCGGGCACACCGAGTACGGCACGGACTGGCATCAGTCGTTGATCGGTGGTCACACCCTGGTCGCGGGGGCGACTGGGGCGGGGAAGGGGTCGTTGATGTGGGCGCCGTTGTGTGCGATCGCCCCCGCGATCGGTGACGGCCTGGTCCGGGTCAACGGGATCGACCCGAAAGGTATGGAGCTGGCCTACGGGCGGGGAGTGTTCCACCGCTACGCCGTCACCAGCAAAGACGCCCTCGCCCTCCTCGATGATCTTGTCGAGAGCATGGAGGCCCGTAAACGCGAGTACGCCGGGGCGACCCGCCTGGTCCCCGTCACCCGGGACACCCCGTTGGAGATCGTGGAGTTCGACGAGATCGGTGCGCTGCTGCGTTACGGCGGGGACCGCAAGACCCGCGAGGCGATCACCGACCGCGTCGCCCTGCTCACCACCCAGGGCCGCGCGTTGGGCTACACCGTGCGCGGCTATGTGCAGGAACCGACCAAGGACACCGTCCCGGTGCGGGAGCTGTTCCCCCGCCGCATCTGCCTACGCGTCGCCTCGAAGTCCCATGTGTCGATGGTCCTCGGCGATCACGCCTACGACCGTGGTGCGTGGGCCAACCGGATCGGTGAAGACGAACCCGGCGTGGGCTATCTGTTCGGCGACGGCATCCGTGAACCCCTGCGTATCCGGGCCGGGTGGGTGTCTGACGGTGCGGTCAAAGACCTAGAAGCCTTCGTCACCCGCACTTCCCCGACCGCCGGAGTGGCGCCGGTCCTGACCCTCCCCGACCCGACCGTCCACCACCGCGAGATCGGAGACGCAGCATGACCAACGCCGACACCCACACCGACAGCGCCGACACCGTGACCGACAGCGCGCCGGGGCGGGAGCCGGTCGATCAGGACACGCTCACCCGGGCGCAGAAGGCGATGCTGGCCCTGTCGCACGAGGTCGCGGTCCAGCTCGCCGAGGACCACGGCGTGTGTGTCCGCCCCCTGGCGATGCGCCGCATCGACCAATCCACCGGACGGATCGATGTCGTGCCGGTGCCGTGCGGTTCGACACGGGAAGACCAGTGCCGCCCCTGCTCAGACAAGGCCCGACGGCTGCGGATGACCCAGTGCCGCGAAGGCTGGCACCTGGAGAACGAACCCGCCGTCACACCTGCCGACCCGACGACCGCGCAGAAAGAGTTGATGGCCGCCCGCGCGGACTTCCACGCCGCCTACACTGACTGTCTCGCCGCCGGAGACAACGCCGAGTGTGATGAGATACGCGAGATCGTCGAGGACATCGACACCGAACTCCGCGCCCTCGGAGTCCGCGGACCCCTCGCCCCGCTCGACCCCCGCCCGAAGGCCATCCGCCGGACTACCCGGCGTCGTCAGGACGCCCCGAACCTGCCCCGGCGGCCTGTGGAGGACCGCACGATCGGACGGGTGTTCGGCGGGAAATATCGGCCCTCGACCTTCCTCACCCTGACCCTGGACACCTACGGCCGCGTCGACGGCAACGGCGCCGCGATCGACCCCGATACCTACGACTACCGCCGCGCCGCCCGCGATGCGATCCACTTCCCGAAGCTGCTGGACAGGTTCTGGCAGAACACGCGGCGCTGTGTCGGCTGGGACGTGCAGTACTTCGGGACCGTCGAACCGCAGAAACGCGGTGCCCCGCACTTCCACGCCGCCATCCGCGGCACCATCCCCCGCGCAGAGTTGCGCGCGATCACCGCCGCCACCTACCACCAGGTCTGGTGGCCCGCCCACGACGACATCGTCTACACCGGGGACAAGCTCCCCCGCTGGGACCACCGGCAGAAAGCCTTCGTCGACCCCGACACCCACACACCGCTCCCCACCTGGGACGAGGCCACCGACCCCGAGGTCCTCACCACGCCGGCCCACACCGTGGTCTTCGGCCCCCAAGTGCATGTGAAAGGCATCCTCGGCGGCACCGAAGAAGCCGGACGCCACATCGGCTACCTCACCAAATACCTCACCAAATCCGTCGGCCACGCCGCCGGACTCGACGACACCGCCACCACCCGCCAGCGCGACCACGCCCGACGCCTCACCGCCGAACTCGCCATCACCCCGTGTTCGCCGCGCTGCCCGATCTGGCTGCTCTACGCCGTCGCACCCAAGGGTGCCCGCCCGGAGATGACCCCCGGGCACTGCACCGGCACAGCGCACAAGCCCGAACACCTCGGCATCGCCGGACGCCGCGTCCTGGTCTCCCGCAAATGGTCCAACAAGAGCCTCGGTGATCACCGCGCGGACCGGAGCGCGTTCGTTCGGCAACTCCTCGACCACGCCGGAGTGACACCCGCCTACGCGATCGATGACGGACCCTTCAACTGGGAACCCGTGCAACCCGGCGACAGCGACGTCCCACCCCGCCCCGTCCTGCTTCTGCACGCGATCCATCAACGCCAACGATGGCGCGCCGACTACGACGCCGCCCTCCTCACCACCACCGGCCCACCACCGGACGACCGTTCGGCAATCGGGTGTTCGGCTACCCGTGATCAGGCCGCGTAGCAGGGACGCCGTCGATGACGCAGTACCTGACCGTGGCCGAGACCGCCCGCTACCTGAACACCTCCCCGCGTTTCGTGCGGCGCCTGGTCGCAGCCCGACGGATCGCGTTCTACCGCATCGGACGGCATGTGCGCTTCGCCGTGACCGACCTCGACGCCTGGCTCGCCCAAGGCCGGGTCGAACCGTTCCCCCACCGACCACACCCACACCCCCGGCGAGGAACGCGATGACGGCGAACAAGACGAGTCGGCGCCGGTTCGGCTCCATCCGCCGCCTGCCCTCCGGGCGGTATCAGGCCAGCTACCCCACCAACAGCGGGCAACGCCGCACCGCCCCGGGAACCTTCGACCGCAAAGGCGACGCCGCCCAATGGCTCACCCTCGTCGAAAGCGACATCCTGCGCGGTGACTGGTTCGACCCCGCCCTGGGCCAGCTACCCTTCCATGACTTCGGGGAGCAGTGGATCACCGAACACCGCGTCAGCGCCCGCACCCGCGAGGAGTACCGCAGCATCTGGCGCCACCACATCGACCCGTTCCTCGGCCCGATCGACCTCGCCGAGCTGACCACCGCAGTCATCCGCACCTGGCGCACCACCCTGCTCGCTGCCGGACGCTCCGAAGACCGCACCGCGAAGGCCTACCGCCTCGTCCGCGCCATCTGCACCACCGCCGTCGACGACGGCCGGATCACCCGCAACCCCTGCCGCATCAAAGGCGCCGGTGAACACCGCACCCCCGAACGCCCCACCGCCACCATCGGCCAGGTCTTCGACCTCGCCGCCGCGATGCCACCCCGCTTCCACGCCCTGATCCTGTCCGCCGCGTTCACCGGACTGCGCTGGGGAGAACTCGCCGGGCTACGCCACTGCGACCTCGACCTGAACACCGCCACCCTCCACGTCCGACGACGCCTGGCCCAACTCAGCCGAGGCGGCCTCCGACCCGGGCCACCCAAATCCGCCGCCGGTATCCGCACCCTCTCCCTGCCCCCGTTCCTCGTCGAGGTCCTCACCACCCACACCGCCGCCTACTCCGGCCCGCCACCGGACGGACTGATCTTCTGCGGACAACGCGGCGGCATGCTCCGACGCGGGAACTTCGGCCGCGCAACCGACTGGCCCACCACCGTGGTCAAGACCGGGCTCCCCACCGGTTTCCATTTCCATGACCTACGTCACACCGGTAACCATCTCGCTGCTACTGCTGGGGCCAGCACCCGCGAACTCATGCACCGCATGGGCCACGGCACCATGCGCGCCGCACTGATCTACCAACACGCCACCACCGAACGCGACCGCCGCATCGCCACCCAGATCGCCGCACTGGTCGACCGCGAACGCCGACCCCACACCGATCAGGACATCGAGGCCGACGACGACGGCTGAGTCGTCAGAGAGTTCACCGGCGGCTTCCCTCATCGGGCACGTATTCCCCACCCCTCCGAGACCACCTCAATCGGGCGAGCGATAACGCTGCGCCCCCCGGTCTTCGGTCCACCCAATTTCATACTCGCCGCAGGAGAACGTCGACTCGGGAAAGTCGCGCCCCTTTCGCATCATGAATTCATCGGCAGTCGCACTATCGTGGAATACTCCAAGGATTCGACAGTCGTCAGCTTCCTCCTGGAGGACGATCCAGACCGTCGACGGCGCGGCGGCATGAGTGACCACGCGACGACCCCGCCCGTACAGCCCCGACCCCGGTTCACCCCGGCTCCGCCGCACGGCCCGATCAAGAGCATGGGCACACAGGACGACCAGCACCCCGGTCACCACGAAGAGCCAGTCGAATCCACCGTTCCACACGGTGAGGATGACCACGAGGCCCGCCGCAGTGCACACAGCCCAGACGATGTTGAGCATGCGCACGCCTCCCTGCCGTCTCATGTTCAAGCGTCCGGGGGCGGCCACTCGCCCTCTTCTCGCACACCGGTCGCACGTCCCGCACCACCCCCTGTTCAAGATCGATAAGGGGTGGTGTTTCGGCCGGTCGCGTGGTGTGAGCGGGCGACGGGAATCGAACCCGCGTAGCCAGTTTGGAAGACTGCGGTCAATGCCCTGCCCACCTGCGCGATCTGAGCCGGTCGACTGACCGTGAGTGGCCGTGAGTGACCGTGGTTCCCCGCCAGTACTCGCACGCTCGTTGCACGACCGGCCCCGTGGGGTTGTCTTTTTTCCCACGCGCCCGGCCTGCTGGTGATCTCCTCGCGGCGCGGGTTCACCCCTGCCAGACCGAGGGGTGGGGTGCAAGGCACGGGGTTCAGCCTTGCACCCCACCCCTCGGTCTGGTTGCCGTCTCGGCGCGCCGTGAGGAGATCGCCAGCCCCGCCGCACTCCCCCTGATCTCCGAGCGGTGTCGGGTCCGGGCGGAGCCCGGCCGCCGGAGGCATCCCGGGCGGCACGCCCGGCCTACAGGACTGACGACGGTCCGCATCGACGCCTGGCGTGACGCGGAGCAAGGGCAGCGGCGGCCATCGTGCAGGCGTGCCGTCGGCGTCTCTGGGGTTCAGGCGGCTGCCTGGTGGCTTGGGGTCGGGTAGCCGAGCCCGCCGCCGCGAACGGGCCGGAGGTGTAGTGAGCGAGCGGCGGGGGCGGCGTGGCCGACCCCGCGCCGCCGGAGGCGGCGCCTTGATCCCCTAAAGCACAATTCGGCAACACACACGACCTGAGCAGACCTCGCCCACCGCCTCCGTGAGCACCAGCGGTACTCGTTCGGGAACCGACGCCCGTACCGCACTTTTAGTGACAGGCCGTATGATAAGTGCACAGTGCCTGACGGCTAGTCCCTCACTCGGGAGGCAGGATGTTCGGCTTAGTTGCACGCTTCGACCTCGCGGACGCAGAGGCGGCCCGGAGGTTCGACGCTTTAACTTCAGCTACGTGTGAGCAGATCAAATCCTCAGAGCCAGGCACCCTGCTCTACCTCGTAAATACTGTATCCGCCGAGCCACTGGCTCGAATTTTCTACGAACTTTACATCGACCGCGACTCCTTCGAGGCCCACGAATCCACTGCGCACGTGAAGCACTTCCTGGCAGAACGCGAGCAGTACATCACAAACCTGCGAGTCGAGTTCATCGCCTCAACGAACGGCAAGCCGACACTCCGATGAGAAGCGATTCGTCAACAGACTTCGGTCGGAAAATAGCATTCCTGCGCAAGAAGCTTGGATACTCGCAGGCGGAGTTTGCACAAAAGGTCGGACGCTCTGAAACCTGGGTAAGTCAGGTGGAGCGCGGAGTTCGGCGAATCGACCGCATGTCAGTGCTTGAACGCGTAGCCGACGCCCTTGACACTGAGGTCGGCGTGACACCAGAAAAATCCTGGCCACCGCACAGACAGGGAAGCCTGATGCCGCTACTGAGTTAGCACTAACCCTGGCGTCGAACCACGCGCTCCAGGCGCTACCGAAATCGCCCCAGCCGGTAGATATCCCGGCATTGAAGAGCGAACCAGTCACGCATGGAAGCTGGCCCACTCTGCTCAGTATGAAGAGCTTGCAATTCTCTGCGTGATTTGATCACAGAAGTCGAAACCGCCAGCGATCAGGCTGGCAACGAGACTCCCCCCGCAGTCCGGCAATCGCGCGCTCGGATGTACCTCGCTGCATCTGCAATGCTAGCCAAGCTAGGGGAATTTGATGCAGCCTGGGTGGCAATCGATCGCGCCACGGCGTCCGCTCACACCTTGAACGCGCACTTGGCCGAATGCGCATTTCGTCTTGCGATTGTCTTTCAAGCGAGCGACGCTGACATGGCCCGTCGAGTCGCAGGCGATGCCGCCAACGCTCTGCTCAAACCTACCCCCAGGGGGATTCAGACCCCGCAACCTACGCACTGCTTGGCGCACTTCATCTTCAACTTGCTACAGCTTCAGCGCGCAGCGGAGACGAGATGCAGCCTACCGTTACCTAAATGATGCGCGAGAGGCCGCTGAGCACGTTCACGATGGCCGCAATGACTACAACACCGAATTTGGGCCGACCAATGGAGTCTGCACGAGGTTGCTGTCGCAGTTGAGCTTGGCGACGCTGGCCGAGCCCTACGCGTAGCAGAACAGATCGAGACGGCCGTCTGTCCGCCGAGCGGCAGGGCGATTCTTGATCGATGTCGCCAGCGCAAGCGCACAGCTGCGCCGCACCGACGCCGTGATCAATGACTCGCCGCAGCTTCACCGTCTCGCCGCAACAGGCTAGGTCACACAGCGAGCGCGCACCCTCATTGCGGACCTCCTGCGGTCGCAGGCGACGACCCTCGCGTGAAGGAGCTGGCGGACAGGTCACCTCCAACTGACCTCCGCCAAGACCCGCACTAAAAGTATGACTAGCACAACCAGTGCGAGTACTGTCGGATAGCGGCGGAGACCCGCTCAAGGAGGAGCTGACATGGCACGCAGTAACAGGTTTGTGGTGGCGATGGGTGATGTGTTCCCGCTGGGGGCGTTCGTGGTGTCGGAGGTGGAGGCGGTGCGGGATTTTGAGAAGTCGGCGCCGGGGCGTCCGGTGCAGCAGGTCGATCGGGAGTCGGGGTTGCCGGTGTGGTCGGTGTCGGTGCTGGATGCCGATCCGGAAGCACGGCGGAGCGAGAAGACGGTGGTGGTGAAGATCGCTGCGGCGCATCAGCCGGTGCCGCCGGAGGCCACAGCGGGGTTGCCGTTTCGTCCGGTGGAGTTCGACGGGCTCACGGTGACCCCGTACGTGCAGGAGACCGGCGGGCGTCCGCGTGTGGCTTACAGCTTTCGCGCGGCGGGGATGCGCGCCCCCGGCCCCCAGCGTGGACATACGGCCAAGAACCAGGACGCCGCCTGACAAGCACTGTCGGACCAGGCGATATGTGTGGGAGAGCCCGTTAGTGGCGGGCTCCCCCACCGAGTCTTCCTTGCCGTGTGTTGCTGCCGTGGCAGGCAGTTGATCAACCCGGAACCAGCGTGGAAGGACACCGATCCTAGATGAACACCGGACTTTCTTCACCCCCTCCTGCCCTGCCCCGGGCGCTTCACGGTGCTGAACGTCATCGCTGGCGGGCCGGGGCGGCGTGTCGCGGGATGGACACCGAGTCGTTCTTCCCCACCGACACCGCTCCGCACGCCGCCGAGCCTGCGTTGGAGGTGTGTCGTGGTTGCCGGGTCCGCAGTATGTGTCTGGTCGAGGCGCTGCTGGTCGAAGACCCGGCCCGCCGCTACGGCGTCCTCGGCGCCACCACCCCACAGGATCGACGGCGGCTGCACCGCACCGCTCGGGTCGCCGCCCGCCGGAGCACCGCCCCTGCTGCCGTTCCCACACCGGGGAGCGCGGCGGCATGAACACCGACACGACCACCGATGTCGTTACCGGGGAGGACACGGTGCGGTGCGAGGTGTGCCTGACCCCGCTGAGCGCGGTATCTCAGGGGGACGGGCGTCGGTGTAGCGACCATCATGACCAGCTCGCGTTGGTTCCCCTCCTTGCCGTGTGCGCTCCGCGTCGTTCCCCGGAACAGGACGGAGAGCGTCGATGAGCACGACAGGTTCTCTCGTTGTTGCCGGTCTGGCGACGGTGGTGGTGCTCGCTGGTCTGCATTGGGTGGGGCAGTTCCTCGGCCGGATCGCCGAGGGCGTGGCGACGGTCGCGGTCGTGTTCGTCACCGTCTGGTTGGCCTGCAAGGTCGTCGTGATCGTGACGGTGTGGGTGGTTCGGCATTGGCGCACCACGATCACCGCTGCGGTCGCTGTGGTGTGGTGCTCGCTGCTCGGGTGGCCCTCGCTGGTGGTCACCATCGCTGCGGTCGCTGTCGCGCTGGGGGTGTGGCGGTGGACATCGGTGGTGTCGTTCGATCGTTATGCCGGGCGTCGTCTGCGGGGGTGGTGGCTGCGCTGGCTGCTGTATGCGCCTCGGATGCCGCGCTGGCTGCGCTCCTGCAACCTGACGGTGCCGGACCGGGGCGGAGCACCGATCGCGGTGGTGAATCCATTGCGCCGCACCCCGGTCTTGTCGAGGTCGCGGCCGGTGGCTGATCAGCTCCCTCGGATTCTGGGGGTGCGCTCGGGGCCGTCGTGGGACGAGGTCCGGGTCCGCCTCGTTCCCGGGCAGACCCCGGAAGAGTTCGACACCGCCACCCGCGCCCTCGCTGTCGCGCGCAGGGTGCGGCGTTGTCAGGTGCGGGAGTTGTCCCCGAATGTGGTGTCGATCGATTTCCAGCGCCGCAACCTGCTGTCCGGGGTGGTGCGGGCGCCGGGCCTGGACACCCTGTCCGACCTGGACGGGTCGGCGATCGACCTGGAGAAGGTCTGGTCCGGGCACACCGAGTACGGCACGGACTGGCATCAGTCGTTGATCGGTGGTCACACCCTGGTCGCGGGGGCGACTGGGGCGGGGAAGGGGTCGTTGATGTGGGCGCCGTTGTGTGCGATCGCCCCCGCGATCGGTGACGGCCTGGTCCGGGTCAACGGGATCGACCCGAAAGGTATGGAGCTGGCCTACGGGCGGGGAGTGTTCCACCGCTACGCCGTCACCAGCAAAGACGCCCTCGCCCTCCTCGATGATCTTGTCGAGAGCATGGAGGCCCGTAAACGCGAGTACGCCGGGGCGACCCGCCTGGTCCCCGTCACCCGGGACACCCCGTTGGAGATCGTGGAGTTCGACGAGATCGGTGCGCTGCTGCGTTACGGCGGGGACCGCAAGACCCGCGAGGCGATCACCGACCGCGTCGCCCTGCTCACCACCCAGGGCCGCGCGTTGGGCTACACCGTGCGCGGCTATGTGCAGGAACCGACCAAGGACACCGTCCCGGTGCGGGAGCTGTTCCCCCGCCGCATCTGCCTACGCGTCGCCTCGAAGTCCCATGTGTCGATGGTCCTCGGCGATCACGCCTACGACCGTGGTGCGTGGGCCAACCGGATCGGTGAAGACGAACCCGGCGTGGGCTATCTGTTCGGCGACGGCATCCGTGAACCCCTGCGTATCCGGGCCGGGTGGGTGTCTGACGGTGCGGTCAAAGACCTAGAAGCCTTCGTCACCCGCACTTCCCCGACCGCCGGAGTGGCGCCGGTCCTGACCCTCCCCGACCCGACCGTCCACCACCGCGAGATCGGAGACGCAGCATGACCAACGCCGACACCCACACCGACAGCGCCGACACCGTGACCGACAGCGCGCCGGGGCGGGAGCCGGTCGATCAGGACACGCTCACCCGGGCGCAGAAGGCGATGCTGGCCCTGTCGCACGAGGTCGCGGTCCAGCTCGCCGAGGACCACGGCGTGTGTGTCCGCCCCCTGGCGATGCGCCGCATCGACCAATCCACCGGACGGATCGATGTCGTGCCGGTGCCGTGCGGTTCGACACGGGAAGACCAGTGCCGCCCCTGCTCAGACAAGGCCCGACGGCTGCGGATGACCCAGTGCCGCGAAGGCTGGCACCTGGAGAACGAACCCGCCGTCACACCTGCCGACCCGACGACCGCGCAGAAAGAGTTGATGGCCGCCCGCGCGGACTTCCACGCCGCCTACACTGACTGTCTCGCCGCCGGAGACAACGCCGAGTGTGATGAGATACGCGAGATCGTCGAGGACATCGACACCGAACTCCGCGCCCTCGGAGTCCGCGGACCCCTCGCCCCGCTCGACCCCCGCCCGAAGGCCATCCGCCGGACTACCCGGCGTCGTCAGGACGCCCCGAACCTGCCCCGGCGGCCTGTGGAGGACCGCACGATCGGACGGGTGTTCGGCGGGAAATATCGGCCCTCGACCTTCCTCACCCTGACCCTGGACACCTACGGCCGCGTCGACGGCAACGGCGCCGCGATCGACCCCGATACCTACGACTACCGCCGCGCCGCCCGCGATGCGATCCACTTCCCGAAGCTGCTGGACAGGTTCTGGCAGAACACGCGGCGCTGTGTCGGCTGGGACGTGCAGTACTTCGGGACCGTCGAACCGCAGAAACGCGGTGCCCCGCACTTCCACGCCGCCATCCGCGGCACCATCCCCCGCGCAGAGTTGCGCGCGATCACCGCCGCCACCTACCACCAGGTCTGGTGGCCCGCCCACGACGACATCGTCTACACCGGGGACAAGCTCCCCCGCTGGGACCACCGGCAGAAAGCCTTCGTCGACCCCGACACCCACACACCGCTCCCCACCTGGGACGAGGCCACCGACCCCGAGGTCCTCACCACGCCGGCCCACACCGTGGTCTTCGGCCCCCAAGTGCATGTGAAAGGCATCCTCGGCGGCACCGAAGAAGCCGGACGCCACATCGGCTACCTCACCAAATACCTCACCAAATCCGTCGGCCACGCCGCCGGACTCGACGACACCGCCACCACCCGCCAGCGCGACCACGCCCGACGCCTCACCGCCGAACTCGCCATCACCCCGTGTTCGCCGCGCTGCCCGATCTGGCTGCTCTACGCCGTCGCACCCAAGGGTGCCCGCCCGGAGATGACCCCCGGGCACTGCACCGGCACAGCGCACAAGCCCGAACACCTCGGCATCGCCGGACGCCGCGTCCTGGTCTCCCGCAAATGGTCCAACAAGAGCCTCGGTGATCACCGCGCGGACCGGAGCGCGTTCGTTCGGCAACTCCTCGACCACGCCGGAGTGACACCCGCCTACGCGATCGATGACGGACCCTTCAACTGGGAACCCGTGCAACCCGGCGACAGCGACGTCCCACCCCGCCCCGTCCTGCTTCTGCACGCGATCCATCAACGCCAACGATGGCGCGCCGACTACGACGCCGCCCTCCTCACCACCACCGGCCCACCACCGGACGACCGTTCGGCAATCGGGTGTTCGGCTACCCGTGATCAGGCCGCGTAGCAGGGACGCCGTCGATGACGCAGTACCTGACCGTGGCCGAGACCGCCCGCTACCTGAACACCTCCCCGCGTTTCGTGCGGCGCCTGGTCGCAGCCCGACGGATCGCGTTCTACCGCATCGGACGGCATGTGCGCTTCGCCGTGACCGACCTCGACGCCTGGCTCGCCCAAGGCCGGGTCGAACCGTTCCCCCACCGACCACACCCACACCCCCGGCGAGGAACGCGATGACGGCGAACAAGACGAGTCGGCGCCGGTTCGGCTCCATCCGCCGCCTGCCCTCCGGGCGGTATCAGGCCAGCTACCCCACCAACAGCGGGCAACGCCGCACCGCCCCGGGAACCTTCGACCGCAAAGGCGACGCCGCCCAATGGCTCACCCTCGTCGAAAGCGACATCCTGCGCGGTGACTGGTTCGACCCCGCCCTGGGCCAGCTACCCTTCCATGACTTCGGGGAGCAGTGGATCACCGAACACCGCGTCAGCGCCCGCACCCGCGAGGAGTACCGCAGCATCTGGCGCCACCACATCGACCCGTTCCTCGGCCCGATCGACCTCGCCGAGCTGACCACCGCAGTCATCCGCACCTGGCGCACCACCCTGCTCGCTGCCGGACGCTCCGAAGACCGCACCGCGAAGGCCTACCGCCTCGTCCGCGCCATCTGCACCACCGCCGTCGACGACGGCCGGATCACCCGCAACCCCTGCCGCATCAAAGGCGCCGGTGAACACCGCACCCCCGAACGCCCCACCGCCACCATCGGCCAGGTCTTCGACCTCGCCGCCGCGATGCCACCCCGCTTCCACGCCCTGATCCTGTCCGCCGCGTTCACCGGACTGCGCTGGGGAGAACTCGCCGGGCTACGCCACTGCGACCTCGACCTGAACACCGCCACCCTCCACGTCCGACGACGCCTGGCCCAACTCAGCCGAGGCGGCCTCCGACCCGGGCCACCCAAATCCGCCGCCGGTATCCGCACCCTCTCCCTGCCCCCGTTCCTCGTCGAGGTCCTCACCACCCACACCGCCGCCTACTCCGGCCCGCCACCGGACGGACTGATCTTCTGCGGACAACGCGGCGGCATGCTCCGACGCGGGAACTTCGGCCGCGCAACCGACTGGCCCACCACCGTGGTCAAGACCGGGCTCCCCACCGGTTTCCATTTCCATGACCTACGTCACACCGGTAACCATCTCGCTGCTACTGCTGGGGCCAGCACCCGCGAACTCATGCACCGCATGGGCCACGGCACCATGCGCGCCGCACTGATCTACCAACACGCCACCACCGAACGCGACCGCCGCATCGCCACCCAGATCGCCGCACTGGTCGACCGCGAACGCCGACCCCACACCGATCAGGACATCGAGGCCGACGACGACGGCTGAGTCGTCAGAGAGTTCACCGGCGGCTTCCCTCATCGGGCACGTATTCCCCACCCCTCCGAGACCACCTCAATCGGGCGAGCGATAACGCTGCGCCCCCCGGTCTTCGGTCCACCCAATTTCATACTCGCCGCAGGAGAACGTCGACTCGGGAAAGTCGCGCCCCTTTCGCATCATGAATTCATCGGCAGTCGCACTATCGTGGAATACTCCAAGGATTCGACAGTCGTCAGCTTCCTCCTGGAGGACGATCCAGACCGTCGACGGCGCGGCGGCATGAGTGACCACGCGACGACCCCGCCCGTACAGCCCCGACCCCGGTTCACCCCGGCTCCGCCGCACGGCCCGATCAAGAGCATGGGCACACAGGACGACCAGCACCCCGGTCACCACGAAGAGCCAGTCGAATCCACCGTTCCACACGGTGAGGATGACCACGAGGCCCGCCGCAGTGCACACAGCCCAGACGATGTTGAGCATGCGCACGCCTCCCTGCCGTCTCATGTTCAAGCGTCCGGGGGCGGCCACTCGCCCTCTTCTCGCACACCGGTCGCACGTCCCGCACCACCCCCTGTTCAAGATCGATAAGGGGTGGTGTTTCGGCCGGTCGCGTGGTGTGAGCGGGCGACGGGAATCGAACCCGCGTAGCCAGTTTGGAAGACTGCGGTCAATGCCCTGCCCACCTGCGCGATCTGAGCCGGTCGACTGACCGTGAGTGGCCGTGAGTGACCGTGGTTCCCCGCCAGTACTCGCACGCTCGTTGCACGACCGGCCCCGTGGGGTTGTCTTTTTTCCCACGCGCCCGGCCTGCTGGTGATCTCCTCGCGGCGCGGGTTCACCCCTGCCAGACCGAGGGGTGGGGTGCAAGGCACGGGGTTCAGCCTTGCACCCCACCCCTCGGTCTGGTTGCCGTCTCGGCGCGCCGTGAGGAGATCGCCAGCCCCGCCGCACTCCCCCTGATCTCCGAGCGGTGTCGGGTCCGGGCGGAGCCCGGCCGCCGGAGGCATCCCGGGCGGCACGCCCGGCCTACAGGACTGACGACGGTCCGCATCGACGCCTGGCGTGACGCGGAGCAAGGGCAGCGGCGGCCATCGTGCAGGCGTGCCGTCGGCGTCTCTGGGGTTCAGGCGGCTGCCTGGTGGCTTGGGGTCGGGTAGCCGAGCCCGCCGCCGCGAACGGGCCGGAGGTGTAGTGAGCGAGCGGCGGGGGCGGCGTGGCCGACCCCGCGCCGCCGGAGGCGGCGCCTTGATCCCCTAAAGCACAATTCGGCAACACACACGACCTAGCCAGACGCTGGCGGCTCGGTCTGCTCGCGGATCCAAGCCAAGTAGGTCGGACTGCCGTCGTGGATCGGCCGAGCGCTCACGCTAGGGAGGTCGTAGGGGTGCGCCCCCATGACGCGTTCGACAATGGCCGGAACGAGGCTGCGACGAGTATGCAAGGCAGCGCGCCCCTCGGTGCAGTCATGGACCTCATCGCCCCACCGGTACGTCGAGTGAACGGGCTCGAAGTTGTGGACATTTGATGCAAGCCGATCGATGACAAGAGTGCGGGTGAACCAGCGAAGCCAATCGGGATCAGGTGCAGTGAGCACGACTTCGCAGAGCTCTACGGAACCAGTCGCCGTCATGCTGTGCCGCCACGTACGGCGATGAGCTCACTCATGGTGCGCGCGGAGTCCTCGCGAGTGGAACCCATCGTGGCCCACCCCGTCATGACCTGATCGTCGTAGCCAAGCCCCACCCACCGACCAGTGAATTCGATGCCGTGTGGGTGCATGACAAGGAACATCGTGCCCTTCGAGCGAACAGCGCCATCTGCTGCGGCGTACCAGCCAGTCATAATCTGGTTGTCCCAAAGACGCAGCTCGCCGGACCACAGGTATCCGCCCTCAGCCTGGCTGAGCCCCCGCTGGATCGCGGCGATGTGGATCAGGTGACCTTCCTGGCGCATGTGGACGGGCTGGGTGGCGATCTTCTCGACTCCATCGCGGGTGGTTTGCCAGGAAGCCCACCTGTCCCCAGTCAACGAGACGCGGCCGGGTGCGCGACCAGCCAGTTCACTGACCGAAACTCCGAGAGCATCAGCAATAGTTAGAGCAACCGACACGAGAGGCTGCTGCTCCCCTGCTTCGTAGCGCCGGATTTGGCGGGTGTCGACCCCAGCCACCCGCGCTAAATCAGCCTGCGACATGCCGAGGTCTGCTCGTCGCCGACGGATCACATCGCCCATCTCCACGCTCCTTATCGTCGCAGGACCTCCTAGCCCTTGACAGCCGGACTAGTTCGCCTCATCATAGGTCTAGTTAGTCCTCCAGGAGGGCGCGGTCGTCCCCTGGCAGGTCCGGACTGACTGCGGCAGGCGCAACCGCCTCGCCGACGACCCCCAAAGGAGGCGCCAGATGGCACGCAGTAACAGGTTTGTGGTGGCGATGGGTGATGTGTTCCCGCTGGGGGCGTTCGTGGTGTCGGAGGTGGAGGCGGTGCGGGATTTTGAGAAGTCCGGGCCGGGTCGGCCGGTGCAGCAGGTCGATCGGGAGTCGGGGTTGCCGGTGTGGTCGGTGTCGGTGCTGGATGCTGATCCGGAGGCGCGTCGTTCGGAGAAGACGGTGTGGTGAAGATCGCTGCGGCGCATCAGCCGGTGCCGCCGGAGGCCACAGCGGGGTTGCCGTTTCGTCCGGTGGAGTTCGACGGGCTCACGGTGACCCCGTACGTGCAGGAGACCGGCGGGCGTCCGCGTGTGGCTTACAGCTTTCGCGCGGCCGGGATGCGCGCCCCCGGCCCCCAGGCGATATGTGTTGGGAGAGCCCGTTAGTGGCGGGCTCTCCCCACCGAGTCTTCCTTGCCGTGTGTGCTGCCGTGGCAGGCAGTTGATC
>NZ_JAHLJC010000010.1:0-31588 GCF_020496255.1 Pseudonocardia sp. ICBG1142
CTGCTGTAACGACAAGACCACTTCCCGGGACAACACCCGCCGGCGACCCGCCATCACCACCGCCACATCAGCCAGCAGTTCCCGAGTCTCACCCTCCGGCGCCGTGTCGCCAGCCACGGATTCCCCCGTCACGCCAAGACTCCGAGCAGAAGAATCAGCCCGACCGCAACCGCGGGAACGGGAGCAGAAGCGATGGACGCAGAAGCGGAGACAGCAGGAACGGTAGGGATGGTAGGGATGGAGGCTTCGACCCGGCCCGCGTCCATGAAGGGCCGTAACGCGGCCAGGAGGCGTTCGTACTCGCTGTCGACCAGGTCGATCTCGATCCGCATCTGATCGATCTGCAACTCGTGGTGAACGACGTCGTCGGACTCGACCCCGGTGATGTCGCAGAACCGGACCGTGCGAACACCCACTACCGACCACCCACCACACGCAGATACCCGACCGGGCCGGGCTGCCCGGCCGCGCGGGTCCTCACTCCTCGTCCACGTCGCCGGCTTCGGCGGCGGCGCGTTGCAGTGCCGCGAGCGTCGCCCCCGACAATGCCTTCGACGCGATCGCGTCGCCGACCTGCCGGGGTGTCATGAACCCCGCCCCGGACGGGGCCAGGTACTGCTCCCCGTCAGCGCCGACCCGGTACTCCAAACTCGAGGCGACCCGGCGGAACCGGGTCCGGCCCCCGACCTGGGCGCCCTCCCACTTCTCCACCTTCACCGCCAACCGGCAACACCCACACCGCAACCTGCGCAACAGCAACCCGGTCTCATCCACACCGGTGAAGTGGATACCCGCCTGCCGGATCGTGGGGAACAGATGCCGGCCCCGTTCCCGACAGGCCAGGACCTCATCCGACACCCCATCGACATAGGCGTCGACATCATCATCGGATGCCCGCGGCCGCACCCCAGCCGACCGGGCGGCCTGCTCACCCTGAATCGACCGCACCACCGACGCAGAGGCCGGGGCAGAGGCCGGGGCGAACTCTGGGAACGCCGCCATCTGCTCAGTCACTCCGCCTCACCCGCCCACGACGAACACGTCGTACTCGTCATCACCGAAACCGACCCGACGATCATCACCATCAACCACATCCTCGACATCATCACAAATGTCGTGAACGTCCAGGACGGCATCGCCGTCGTCGGTACCTGCCAGCACAGCCATCGAGCGCTCCCTCACCACACCCGTACGAATCTCAGCGGCCAGGACTCAGTGGCTCTGCTCGTAGGCGTGCGTCACCTCCACCGGGATCCGCCCCCGATCCGAGATCGAGTACCCGTTCTCCCGGGCCCACCCCCGAATAGCCTGGTTCCGGGCCCGGACCTCATCCGACGACGCCGCCGCCGACCGCCGCGCCGCCCGCACCCCACCGACGGTGTCCCGCCGCGCCGCCGCCACGAAATCCGCCACCGCAGCCCGGAACAACTCCACGTTCTCCGAGTTCAGATCGATCACATACGACTTCCCGTCCACCCCGAACCGCACCGTCTCATCCGCCGGACCCCCCTCCAGATCATCCAGCAGCTCCACCCGAGTCACCTGAGCCATAACCCTGACCTCACATCCCAAACCGCACCGTGACGGTCACCCCGGAATCGGAGCAACCCGAACACGAGTGAACACTACAGAAAGAACCCGACCCCCCGCGACGCCCGGAACCGGCGTCCTCTCGCAGCCAGCCGGATAACCACAGCGGTTCAGCACAGATTCTGCACCACGCACGGTGCCCCCGGTCGGAGTCGAACCGACACCGGTGACCCTTTTAAGAGGCCTGCCTCTGCCATTGGGCTACGGGGGCCAACGCTCACCATCAAGGTAGCCTGACAATTGGCGCCAACGTTCCCTGACGAAGCTGCTGTCACGCCTCCTTGACGGCACTACACTCAGTGCGTCAGTCAAGCTTGACAGGAAACTCTAGTCGAGGAGACCTCGATGGCACGCAACACTGAGGTTCACGGGCCGTGGCGGATCGAGGGCGGGCACCCCGGCGGACCGGAGCACGTGGGGTCGGTGATGTCGATCGACGCCGACGGCGTGGTCGACCCGACTGGGGAGACCGTTCCGGCGGTGGCCCGGCGGGCGGTGTGCTCGTGCGGCTGGTCGGGGCCCCCGCACGACGCGCCTCGGGCCGAGGGGGCGCTCATCGTGCGCCGCTACCGCAAACAGTCCCGCGAGGAGCTGGCGTCGCAGTGGCGCACACACGTGGCCGAGTGGGTCCCTGCGCCCCTGGACAGCCCCGACGGGGGTGAAGAAGGCACCGGCCAGGGCCGCCCGCCGCGGCAGAAGCGCCCCTCGGGCGCGGCCGGTGAGCAGATGGCGCCGCCACCGGTGCCTGATCCGTTGGCGGAGCTCGGTGCTGTGGTGCTGCGCGCGCACGCTGCCGCGCACGAGGCCCGGGCGGCGAACACGGCTCTGGCCGCCGCCGTCCGGGCCGCCCGTCAGAGCGGGGCGTCGTGGGCGACGATCGGTGCCGTGACCGGCGTGAGTCGTCAGGCCGCGCACGAACGCTGGCGATCAGTGACATGACCTCCGCGCGCCCCACCGAGTGACCCGGGGGGGGCGAGCCCGGTTGGTCTCACCGGTCGCGGGCACACCTATGGGTGCCCCGGGGCCTGCGAGGGCGTGGCGGCGGGGACCATCGGGTTGCCGTTGGCGCTGGCGGCGGGGATGGCCTGGATGACGTCCCAGTGCTCGACGATCTTCCCGTCCTCGACGCGGAAGAAGTCCGCGACCGCAGACCGTTTCCCGTCCTTCTCCGTCGACTCGGCGTGGACCACCACGATGTCCCCCTCGGCGACCACACGGCCGATCCGGAAGCTCACTCCGCTGTCTTTGACATACGGGCCCATCGCAGCCACGAACGCCGCCCGCCCGTTGGGGACCTGCGGATTATGCTGGATGTAGTGCTCCGCCACATAGGTCTGCGACGCACCCGCAACATCACGGTGGACGAACGCCTGGGTGTAGAAGTCAGTCACCAACTTCGCCTTGTCCAGCGGCGGCACCGGAGTCGTCGTCGGCATCGGCGTCGCCGAGACGGCCGCAGAATGCTCTGCGTGGGGCTGCCCAGCGGAGCTACACCCTGACATAGCCAGCAGCACCACTGCGGATGCGGCCACCACCACCGACCATCCCCGCCGCTTCCCCAGACCCTGTGTCCCTGGCTGCCGTGTCAACGTTGATCTCATCACCCGGCATCCCTATCCCATCCCGCCCCAGCCAGCCCCGACCCGCCGACCACGATCACCCGGCCGAACCGGCAGCTGTCCCCGGAACGGGCGACGATGACGACTCTGCCTGGACCGCCACCGGGGCGGCCCGGCGTCGTTCCAGATCAGCGGCACGGGCCCAGTCGAACCACGGCCGCCACTCCTCGACCCGCAACCGACGTCCCGGGTCACCGCCCGGTGTGCGGTGCTCAGGCCGGTCGCAGACACCGCCGCGGGCGGTGTCGGGGGCGTCGAACGCGGTGAAGGCGTGTCCCACCCACCGGGTATGCCACTCCGCAGCAAGGAAACCCGAACCGTGCGGACCGTAGGCCTGCCGATACGCCGCATGCAGCCACGACAGGGTCTCGCGACCCCAAGTGTGGACGGGCCAGCAGAGCGGGATCTGGCGCACCGACGGCTCCAGGATCGGTGTCAGCACCGTCGCGACCCATGCCCCGAGCTCGTCCCACGCCGCCGCCGCGGCATCGATATCGAGCGCCGGCCACGCCGTCGGCCGTAGCTCGTCCGGAGTCCCCGCAGCCGCCCCGCCGACGCCGTCGCTATCGCTGGTGACGATGGTTTCGAGGCGGGCGAGCCGAGCGTCCAGCGCTGTGACCAGCGCAGCCAGCTGTTCCGGCGGCGGCAACGACGGGTCGAGCATCAGTGGTATCCCAGGCCGTGACTACGACGCTGCTCGGCGCGCTGTCCCAGGTGGTGCGCGTCGTGCTGGTCGAGATGATAGCGGCGGGACGCTTCCTCAGCCCGGGCACGTTCCCGCGCCCCGACCGCGTCCACCCTCTGCTGGGCCGTCTGCCCGGCCGAGGCACTGCTCCCAGTGTGGAGGCGGTCGGTGCCGGTCCGCATCGCGTACTCACGCTGCGGGCGGGGCCGCTCCTCGACCGGGACCACCGGCGCTCTGTCCTGGGAGCGGCCGCGGCGGTGCAGCTCGTCCGCAGCGAGGCGAGCGTCCTCGGCGAGATCACGAACCCCGCCATACCAGCTGGTACGGCGCTCATGCGCTGCCGACCACGTCTCGACCTGCCCGGCGGCGATGTCGACCAGCACGTGCGCGGTCGCCGCGCTGACCCCGGCCAGCGCCCGAGTGGTCTGGTCACCTCGCGGGTTGTCCCGCGCCGCGTCGGCGAGGTGTGCGGTCACCCGGGCGTCATGCAGCCGTTCGTGCGCCTTCCAGAGCTGATCAGCCGCATAAACCGGTGCCCCGGCGTGGACCCGCTCCCAGACCCGCACTTTCTCCACCAGCACCGCATCCGACAGACGCCGATGCTCGACCAGAGCAGCATCGGCGCCGAGGGCTTCGACCGCGCGGGTCCACCACGCGCGGGCGTAGACGTCATCGGCGGCCGGGGCCGGACCGAGACTCAACGCGGTGGCGTCGATCCCTGCGTACTCCCGGTACCCGGCCGCGACACCAGCGCGGCGCACCCACTCCGCACGCTCACCAGCGTCGTCGGGGACCTGTCCGAGGTGCTCCACCGCCCACTCGGCCTGCCGCTCAGCGGCCTGCTCTCCGAGCTGGTGGATGCGGTCGACGATCAACGGGGCCAACACGTTCCGCTGCCGATCATGAACACCGTCACCCGCAACAGTCCACGTCTCGAACCGCCCGGCCGCACCCACCGGGTCCTCCGGCACCCGCGTACTGACCGCTCCGGCGATGCGCCAGCGCAGCACATCCGACACGTTCTCGGCGCTGTCGAGCTCCCGAGAGGCCGCGACCTGGCCCAGCAACCGGGCCGGATCGTGACCGCTCAGCTCCGCGTCGGCGAGGACGGTCAGCAGCGACCCGCGACCGCCCTCGGCCGCGACCCGCGACGCGTTGACCGGCCCCAACGCCCTGACCAGGAGTTCATCGGCCCGTTCGCGGTGCTGGATGCGGGCCAGGTCGAACCAGTCCCCGGCCAAGGTCACCAACGCCCGGGCCTGCTCACGGCCTTCGGCTTGGGCGGCGAGCGCGGAGACCTGCGCTCCGCTGTACTCGACCACCGCCGAGAACCTGGACCGGGCGGTCTCGGCCAGGGCCTGCGGAGAGTGCTCGTCCGCCGACCGGGCCGCGACCAGCCACACATGATTCTCGACCCGGCCCCGGGTGATCGCCGGATACACCGACTCCCGACCCATGCCCTCACCGATGACCGAATGACTCGTGTCCACGGTCGACGACTGCGCAGCATGCACCGTCCCCGCATAGGCCAATCGTAGATGCCGGGCGGCGTACTCGGCCGGGAAGTACGCGACCACTCCGTGCTGATCTTCCCCCAACAGAAAGTGATCATTGTTTTCATCACCGACAGCGCCGATGATCGTGTAGATCTCCCGGTTGGTGACCGCACCGGTCTTCCTCCCACGGGACCCAGCCGGGAGATCCACCCGCAACGACCGGTCGTTGAGCCGGGCCTGCACCCGATCCCCCACCGACACCGGCTGACCTGCAGGTTCGACACCGTGCACCCGCCCGACCGGCTCTGCCTGGACCCGGCCGAGGCCGATCAACTCCTCCCGTAAGCGTTCCGAGAGCTGCGCGGCCTGCTCATTCCCACTGACGATCAGCAGCGACTGCTGCCCGGCGACGGTGTCAGCCAGCCACGCCCGCGACGCACCCGCCTCCATCTCCTCCACCGACCCAGCGTGCAACCGGCCCCGAGCCAGATACTCCGCCACCGCAGCCGTATCCCCGGCACGGACCTGCAACGACGCCGCCTTCTCCCACTCCTGCTCGAACCGATGCACAACCTGTAACTCGGTCACCGACGACGCCGTGTCCACAAGGTGGGAGAACAGGCCACCCGCGCCGATCGCCCCGAGCTGCTCCGGGTCCCCGGTCAGTACGACCTTCGCCCCCGCCCCGGCGGCGAGCTCGGTGATCAGGTGCAGATCGTGGGTGGAGGTCATCCCGGCCTCATCGACGATCACCAGATCACTCGCCGAGAGCCGGTCCCTCACCTGCCCGTCCACGCCCGAGGTGAACCGGCCCGCGAACACCGCCGTGTTGACCGCCTCGATATGAGTATCGGCGAGGTTGTTCGCCGCGATCTGCGACGTCGTCAACCCGATCACCCGCCCCCCGACCTCCCGGGTCCAGACCTCGGCCAGCGCGGACATCGTCCGGGACTTCCCCGCCCCCGCGGGGCCGACGACAACGTCGCCCGCGACCCGGGAGGTCAGCACCGTCAGAGCGGCGTGGACCTGATCCGGGGACAGGCCGTGCCCGGCGAGTTCCGCCCGCACCTCTGCGGTCCGCTCCGCCGCCAGGCCGACATCCAGCGCCGAGGACACCCGCGCGACCACCGCCTCCTCACGACTCAGGTGTGCTGCGGAGGTGTAACGCTCACGGTGCGCACCGCGCAGCACATACCCGCCGTCCCCGACCACGGCCGACCCGTCAGCGTTCACCCGCGCGCCCCGCTCACGGCGCAACGCATCCGGGATCGGCGCAGGCTCGGTCATCGACACCTGCACCACATCCGCACGCCGCACCGCCTCCCGCGCCAGCGCCTCCAGCGCCGCACCACGCTCAGCCGCGCTCGCATCCTCTAGCCCGAGATCAGCCCACCGGTCCCTGACCCCGGCCTTGACTGCCCACACCAACGTCCCGAACGTCCACACCGCATACCGCGCCGACACCCGATCCACCGCACCCGCCAACAACACATCCCGGGTCAACCGCTCACCAGGCTCGGTCACACCGACGGCGGCGTCGGCGATCCCCGACAACGCCCCGGCCAACTCCGACACCCGCGACCGCGCCCACCGTTCCAACGCGACCGGCCCCGCATCCGCCGACTTCGGAGCCCGCGTGTCCAGCACCGCCGCCTGCGCGATCCTCCGCAACGCCGCCGACCCCGGCACCGACCCCGCCTGGGACCGGTACTGCCCCGTCAACGCCGCAATCCGGTCCACGACCTGCCCGCGCCGCGTCGAGGCCGCCGCCAACAACGACTCGTCGATCCCCGCGATCTCCCGCACCAGACCATCCGGCCGATCCCGCCACCCGACACCAGTCGCCTCGGTGACCAGCTGCTCCAGGGTCTGCTGATACACCGCGTCCACGGCCTGCTTAATACCCGCAAACGACGCCCCATCCAGAGCGCCGACCTTCCCCGAGCTGGTCGCGGTGCGGTTCAACAGAGCTGCGTGCGTGTGCAACTGCGGCTCATCCTCACGATTCGTCGAATGCCCCCACACCGACCACACCGTCCCCGTCCCCTGCTCGAACGTCCCCATACCCGCAGCCGACCGCGGACCCGAATGACGCCCCGTCCGCGTCACCGCCACCCGCGCATCCGCAAACGACACCGCCGCCTCAACAGCCTTCGCATGCGCGCCACGGACCCGCTCCGCGTCCTCCACCGCACCCGCCGCAAGCAACGCCGCGTAATACACACTCACCGACTTCGGCGCACTGAACGTCCAGTCGTAATACGCCACGCTACGACGACCATCCGACTCCGCCGACCGCCGAATCTCCTCCACCCGCTCCGCCGACAGAACACCCTTCTCCCGCGCAAGCGCACGCTCAACACGCTCGGCCGCAGACAGATAATTCCGAGGACGCGACCCGATGAACACCGGCGCCTTCACCGACGACTCCGGCCGACGCAACTGCCCAAACACCGCCCGAACATCATCCGCCGCAGCAACCTCACCCGAGACGAACGACAACCCCAGACCGGCCATCCCCGTGCCAAACCAGTACCCCGACGGCTCCCCCGCAGCCACCGCCTTCTCGTAGTAACCGGGCGCGTCCACACCCTCCCCAGCCGACCGAACAGACTGATGCGCAGCGCAACCCGACCCGCGCACGAGGTACTCCACCGCACCCGCACCGACCGCCGTCACCCGCAACACGAGTCGCAGCCTACCCGACCCGGGCCAAAGATCATCAGATGATGCATGGGTGTGGTGGGATTCGGTCCGGCGGACGACTGGGCGCGCAACGACCAGGAGACCGAACGGGCCGAACAATCCCAGCACGGCGGCAAGACCGAGCCGCAGGCGAGGACGAGCCGAACAGCCACACCGACCGGCACCGCACAGCAGCCGCACCGACGAGTCGGGGGCAAGCCGACCCGGACCACAGCCGCCCCCAGGCGGCGAGGACCGGAAGCGGCGCGGCAGCACCGAGCTGACCCCCGCCCCTCCCCTTACTCCGGGAAAACAGCCGCCCTCACCAGTGCCGCATCAAAACCCCGACCGAGAACGGCAATTCCAGACCATGCTCGGCCAGCAACCGCTCCACACCGACTTGCGTAAGCGGTTCTCCGTCCTTCACCGTGCAGGACGCCATCCTCTCGACATCAGCCATGAACTCCGGATGCGCAGCACACCAAGCCTTAACTACCCGCTTCACAACATCCCGTCGATTATCTCTCTTCGGCGGCACAGACTTGCAGCCGTGCGCACGATACGCATCGTGCACGGACTTATAGCCATACCCCTGCGCGTCATCGATAACATCCCCGGTGGCGACATCGACAACGACATACCGTAGATCACGACCCCGCGACAACGCAGTACTGATGACCACCCTGACGGTGCGGCTGACACCATTCTCAACAGCGCTCACGACGCCAGGCCCGCGAATCTGCAGTAATGCAGCTGACTGCACACCGTCACCGTCGCCGTGGGACTCCCGCGATGCTTCACCAGGATCAAATCTGCTTCACCTGCACGAGTATCCTCCGAGTCATAGGCGTCCGGTTGATGCAACAAGGAGGCTTATTCAGGCTCCGTCAGGTAAGTGTGTAGAAGATGAGTCCGATGACTGCCGAGATTGTCGTTTTAAATGTGGCGTAGGGCCGCCGGTAGTCTGTGTGGAGAACTTTCCACGTTTTGATATGGGCGATGACTCGTTCGATGGTGGCGCGTGTGTGGTTGAGGCTCTTGTTGAATGTTTTTTGCCAGTCGAGAAGTTCCCGGCCGGGTGGTTTTTTGAACGGGGTGAGCATGCCGCGCCCGATGTATCCTTTATCGCCGATCGGGGGGTATGTGGCGAGGTGGTCGAGGGCGCCGGATTGGTCGAGGCAATATAGGTCGTGTCGGGAGCCTGGGGTCGGGTCGGAGATCCACGACAGCTGCCCTTCCAGGGTGGCTGCGACCTGGACGACGACGCCGGTGGTGCGATGCTTGCCCGACCACAGACCCGGCACCGCGGCCCATGACCAGCAGGGCAGCAAGGTTCCATCGATGATGTACTGCCGATCGGCACGAAGCTCCTCTGCCGTCGGAACGACACTCCGCAGCGCCTGTGCCAGCAACGGTGTCACCCCCGTGATCGCTCGACTAACCGTCGACTGCGACACCCCATAGGTTTCCGCCAACTCCCACTGCACACGATTCCCGCGCAGATACGCCAACGTGATCACCACCGACCAGAACAACCCCAGAACCGGCGGCCAAGACAAACGTGCCTCCGTCGCGTCCCGCTGATCCTGCTCATACACTATAGCGACAAGATCCTGAATTTCATCACGCCGGAAACCAGTGGTATAGTACATACTGCGGCAGCCCGTTCATCTCGGATTGATTCGGCAAACCAATATTCGCGATGGACGGGCTGTCACCCAACCCGACACGCCGGGCTAGATCGTTATTTCACGGGGCCTGAATAAGCCTCAAGATCACTATATCGGCGTCCTGCTCGATCGCGATCGCGGTGGACTCCCGCAAATCCGACAGCAATGACCGCTTGTTCACACACTGCTTCGGGTCACGGTTCAGCTGCGACAACGATCACCGGCACCTCCAGCTCCTTCGTCAGAACCTTCAACCGCCGCGAGAACTGATAGCTCCGCTGGCTCCGATCACGATCGGACCACCGATCGGACGCTCGGCTCGGCCGATCCGGGTGGGGATGTCCTCGTTGTGCGGGTCGAGGTCATCGCCGCCGATGTCAACCCGGGCCGGCAGGCCGGGATCGCGGCGTTGTGGTCCGGGGTCCGCGCCGCGGTCGCAGCGCTGCCCGACCAGTTCGGCCTCGAACAGGCGACCCAGCTACTCGCCACGGTCGGTGGGGATGCGATGAGCGTGTCCTGGGGCGAACCGCACCGAGATCCGGATCCGTGACGGCCTGTTCCCCTGAGCGGCGCCGGAGCAGAATCCGGGAGTGCCCGATTTATGCGATCCTGGTGACGGATCGTCGACACGTTCAACAGTGCCCGGGATCGGCGGAGAGGTGGTCGTGACCCGACAGGATGAGCCGCGCCGCGACAGCCGGCAACACGGCGAGCAACCGCGCAGCGAGCGACGGCGCAGCGCGGGGCGGTGCTGGTTGGATGTGCCGTTCGTTGAGAAGGACGAGGCGAAAGCGGCCGGGGCGCGCTGGGATGCCCGGGCGCGGCGGTGGTTCGACCCGGCCCCACCGACAGCGGCGTTGGCCCGGTGGGCGGCTCGCCCGGATGTTCCTGAGGTGTTGCCGGGTGAGGACCGCACGGTCGGGGACGGCCTGTTCGTGGATCTGGTCCCGGCGTCGTGCTGGTTCACCAATGTCCGTTCGTGTGTCGCGCCGGGTGACTGGGAACGGCTGCGTCGTCCGGTGCTGGGGCGGACCGGGTACCGCTGCGAGGCCTGCGGGCGCGGCGAGGACCGCCACCCTGACATCGGCCGTTGGCTCGAGGTCCACGAACGCTGGACCTACGACGAAGCGTCCGGAGTGCAGACGTTGCGGCGGCTGGTGTGTCTGTGTTCGGACTGTCACCTGGTGACCCACTTCGGCTACGCGACCGTTCAGGGCCGCGACGACGAAGCCCTGGCTCATCTGTGCACGGTGAACACCTGGACCCGTGAGCAGGCCCTCGCCCACATCGCCGACGCTGCCCGGGTCTGGGAGCAGCGCTCGACCCGGACCTGGAAGCTGGACCTGGGGATCCTCACCGACGCCGGGATCACCGTCGGGCGGCCCCCGTCACCGCAGCAGCGGGCACAGATCGCCGACAAGACCCTCGGGCGCGACACCACCGCACCGACCACGGCCAGCTCGCCATCGGTGCCCCAGCAACGCGACGCGGCACCGCGACCGGCCCGGGCGGCGGGGAAGAAGAGGTTGACCGTCGAGCAGCAGGCCGCGGTCGAGGCGTTCACCGCCGGCTACGACCTGACCATTCAGGCCGGTGCCGGTGCGGGGAAGACCTCCACCTTGCGTGCGCTCGCCGCGACCACCACCGGGCGGGGCCTGTATCTGGCGTTCAACAAGTCCATCGCCACCGAGGCCGGGCGGTCGTTCCCGCCGTCGGTGCAGGCGGTGACCTCCCATTCTCTCGCCTACGCCGCGATCGGCCATCGTTATCAGGCTCGCCTGGCCGCGCCCCGGATCCCCAGCATCGAACTTGCTCCCCGTCTCGGGATCGACGCCCCGCTGCTGTTCGGTGAGCGGCGGGTGACACCGGCCGGGCAGTGCGCCGCCGCGCAGAAGACCGTCCTGAACTTCTGCCACTCCGCCGATGACACCATCACCCGCCGCCACGTCCCCCACCTGCCCGGGATGCCCGACCGCCGATCCCACCGGATCTTCGCCGGGATCGTCGTGGACTACGCCCGCCGGATCTGGAACGACCTCCAACACCCCGGCGACCCCGGCAGCGCTGGCGGGTTCCCGTTCGGTCACGACCACTACTTCAAGATGTGGGCGTTGACCGAACCGAGTCTGGACTGCGAGTTCCTGCTCCTCGACGAGGCTCAGGACACCAACCCCGCCCTGGAGAAGATCTTCTGCGACCAGCGCGATCATGCGCAGCTGGTGATGGTCGGTGACTCCGCCCAGGCCATCTACGGCTGGCGCGGCGCCCGGGACGTCATGACCGACTTCGACGGTGTCGGGTTGACCCTGTCGCGGTCGTTCCGCTTCGGATCTGCGATCGCCGAGGAAGCCAACCACTGGCTCCCCTACACCGGACAGACCCTGCGCCTGACCGGGAACCCCGACCTCGCCAGCACCACCGGCCCCCTCGACGAGCACGGCGGGGGTGGGGGTGTGCCGGATGCGGTGCTGTGTCGCACCAACGGCGGCGCCATGGGCGAGATCATGGCACTGCTCGCCGCAGGCCGACGGGTCGCGCTCTGCGGCGGCGGTGGCCCGCTGCGCTCTCTCGCTCTGGCCGCACGCGACCTGCAGGCCGGACGGCCGACCCAGCACCACGAGCTGCAGCTGTTCACCAGCTGGGACCGTGTCCGTGACTACGCCGACCACGACCCCGCCGGGCAGGATTTGAAACCCCTGGTCGACATCATCGACCGGTGCGATGTCCCCGCCGTCCTCGCCACCCTCGACGAACTCTCCGCTGAGAACGACGCCGAGGTCGTGGTCTCCACCGCGCACAAAGCCAAGGGCCGTGAATGGCCGGTCGTGCGGATCGCCGACGACTTCCCCACACCCCCGACCCGACCCGACCCGACCGCTACCGGGGAGAAGATCGTGGAGATCGACCCCGACTACGCCCGCCTCGCCTACGTCGCCGTCACCCGCGCTCAGCACCACCTCGACCCCGGCAGCCTCGACTGGATCCACCACCCACCCGGCCACCCCCGCACCCGCACCGAACCCGTCGACAGGGACACCAGCGACAGGGGCGTCAGCGGCGCCGTGCACCGGCACCAGACCCACGGCCGGAACCACCGAGACCACCGAGATCGTGACCCCGTCCAGGAGCTGCAGCACGATCGTGACCCGCAACGTATCGGGGAGATCCTCGCCAGCCATCGCGCCTGCACCGCCACCCGCCACAGCACCGACCCCGACGTGCCCGCCGCGGCGCGGCGCTGGGCCCGCGTCGTGACCGGCCTCGCCTCCCGCTGGTGACCGGGCTTTCTGTTGACACCGGCATCGACTTAGGAGTATCACTCCACAGTGTGAGCAGACTCACCGGATGGGGTCATGCAGGCCAGACGGTGGGGAAACTACAGCGCCTCGGGTCGAGGCATCCAGGAAGACCGTTCACCGTGAAGGGTCGTTCATGGCATCAGACAGCCAGTACGATGTGATCGGCGCGGCGTATGACGCTGTGAAAGATCTCCCCGCCGCGCGTTACGCGGAGATTCCGACCGTACGGTCGCTTCTCGGGGACCTCACAGGGCTCGCAGTGCTGGATGTTGGGTGCGGCACCGGGCACTACTCGCGGATATGCCGGGAACTCGGCGCCGCGACAGTGGTCGGTGCCGACAGCTCCGCCAAGATGATCGCCGAAGCGCGCCGGCGGGAGAGCACATCCACGGCGCCGATCTCCTATCACGTCCATGACGCAGCCGCGCTGCCGCTGCTCGGCACCTACGATGTCGTCCTCGCGGTATATCTTTTCAACTACGCCCCAGACCGGGCGACAGTGCGTTCCATGCTCAGGTCTATCCACGCGAACTGTCGCGATGGCACCCGGATCGTTGCACTCCTCACCGACGCCAACGCACCACTGACCCGGCCGGAACTCCGCACATACAAAATCGAGTACACGATCGTGAAGGAATCGTCCGACGTCGTGGAACTAGACTTCACCGCTCACTGCGATCCTCTGGTGACGCTCCGGTTGCATGCACCCCGCCGAGACGTGCTCAACGACTGTCTCCATTCAGAAGGATTCCGAGAGGTGCACTGGAGGACTACACCCGTGTCCCCCACCGGACTGGAACAATTCGGGGGCGATTACTGGGTCTCCTACCAGGAAATAATGCCGTGGATAACATTCACTGCGATCGCCTCGACCTGAGCGCATCTACCTGTACGACAGCCGACAGCCGGGACGGCGATACTACGCCGGGGAACATCCAGGAGCCGCGGGACGGTTACGGAACCATTGAGGCTTATTCAGGCTCCGTCAGGTAAGTGTGTAGAAGATGAGTCCGATGACTGCCGAGATTGTCGTTTTAAATGTGGCGTAGGGCCGCCGGTAGTCTGTGTGGAGAACTTTCCACGTTTTGATATGGGCGATGACTCGTTCGATGGTGGCGCGTGTGTGGTTGAGGCTCTTGTTGAATGTTTTTTGCCAGTCGAGAAGTTCCCGGCCGGGTGGTTTTTTGAACGGGGTGAGCATGCCGCGCCCGATGTATCCTTTATCGCCGATCGGGGGGTATGTGGCGAGGTGGTCGAGGGCGCCGGATTGGTCGAGGCAATATAGGTCGTGTCGGGAGCCTGGGGTCGGGTCGGAGATCCACGACAGCTGCCCTTCCAGGGTGGCTGCGACCTGGACGACGACGCCGGTGGTGCGATGCTTGCCCGACCACAGACCCGGCACCGCGGCCCATGACCAGCAGGGCAGCAAGGTTCCATCGATGATGTACTGCCGATCGGCACGAAGCTCCTCTGCCGTCGGAACGACACTCCGCAGCGCCTGTGCCAGCAACGGTGTCACCCCCGTGATCGCTCGACTAACCGTCGACTGCGACACCCCATAGGTTTCCGCCAACTCCCACTGCACACGATTCCCGCGCAGATACGCCAACGTGATCACCACCGACCAGAACAACCCCAGAACCGGCGGCCAAGACAAACGTGCCTCCGTCGCGTCCCGCTGATCCTGCTCATACACTATAGCGACAAGATCCTGAATTTCATCACGCCGGAAACCAGTGGTATAGTACATACTGCGGCAGCCCGTTCATCTCGGATTGATTCGGCAAACCAATATTCGCGATGGACGGGCTGTCACCCAACCCGACACGCCGGGCTAGATCGTTATTTCACGGGGCCTGAATAAGCCTCATGAAGTCGTTGAGGATCTTGTTGGTGGGTCGCGGGCCGAGCTTTGCTGTCCGACGGGGCGCGGCGGGTGCGAGCGCCCCGGTCGGGGCGGCCGGGAGACGGGCGGCGGGTGCCCGACGCCCGCGTGATCATGTACCGCTGGACCTGACCAGGCGCAGTGCGATCAGCTACAGCCTGTCGGCTGACAGCTCGGGGAGTACAGGCGTCACGGCAAGGAATCCTTACGGTGGGTGATTGTCCACTTGTCCAGCTGGACAACGGGCCGGGCGTGCTAGTGTGCGTCCTACGCGTGCGCGTGCGCGTGCACGCGCACGCGTAGGACGCCGAAGTCCAGTCGCTTGTCCAGTCTTTGTCCAGTAGTTTGTCTACTCACTGGACAAACACAGAGCGTGACGTAGCGAGCTCCGAGCTCCACCGAGCTCCCCGAGCTCCGAGCTCCACCGAGCTCCCCGAGCTCCGAGCTGTCCGGGGCCGCACGTTTAGTTGCGCGTCATACTCTTATTTCCCGCTGCGCAAGATCGGAGCTCGAACGTTGCGGCCGTCTGCGGGCGGCGGCTGTCGCTTCATTCGCATGCATTGAGACTTATTCAGGGTGATCATGAAGTGCGGTGTTTCTCCAGGTCGGGACCGCAGCGAGGTAGCCCGCCAGGCGGCCCTGAATAAGCCTCATTGGTTTGCACGGCAGTAGCTCGATTCGGCGCTATCTGTCTCGTCGCACAGACCGTGATCGATGATCTTTTTTTGAGAGGGGGAATCAGCCGGGGGAGGTGTGGCCGCGTGGTGGCTCGACGTCGGGTGGATGACGGCGTTTTAGAGAGGTCGGCGCGAGTCAGGAGAAAGGCGCGGGTATCGTGGGTTGAAGCAGCACGCCGTGTCGAGGATGAGGGCCTGTGATGACTGTTCGAGATTTCCCTGCCAGTGCTACGGATCGGTGGGCCCAGCACGCCCAGGATCGTCGCGAGTCCCGCGTGCTGGACGCGCAGCTGGCGGCGGAGGCGGCGGATGCTGCGGTGCAGCGGCAGATCACCGCTGATGACGCTCGGACCGAGCGTCGGCACAATGCACGGGCCGCGTCAATTCAGCTGAAAACCGATCAGCGTCGGGCCCGTGTGGAATCCCGTCGCGCGGCACGCGCTCGCGTGTCGGGATGGGTGGACGCGCATGTGATCGAGTTGCTGATTTACCCGATTGCGGTGTTGTCGTTCGCATTGGCTGCTCCGGCGATGGCCGCGTACGGCACCACGATTTTCGGTGCTGGCGGTTTTCTGTTGGCGGGGATCACGGAGCTGGGGATGTGGGCGTTCGCGATGGCGGTGGTCACCGCCCGGCGCCGTTACCCGGACCGTCCGGTGCTGGGTTTGCAGGCCGGGAGGCTTATTCAGGGCCGCCTGGCGGGCTACCTCGCTGCGGTCCCGACCTGGAGAAACACCGCACTTCATGATCACCCTGAATAAGCCTCCGGGGTCGTCGTGTTCTCGGCGGGTGCGGCGGGGATGAACTTGCTGCACGGGGTGACCAAGGCCGGGGGCGGCTGGGAGACCGGTGCGGTGATGGCGGTCGTGTCGGTCGCGGGGATCGTCGCCCACCAGCTCACGCTGGCGGGGGCGCCGCGGTCGCGGGCGGAGCGCCGGGCGGCGCGGCTTGCAGCCCGGGTCGCAGCGAAGCTGGATCGGGCCCAGCATGCCGCGGTCCGGGACGCGGTCACCGTGATCGACACCGACGGCGCTGCTCGGCTGGTCTACCGCGACGGCACCTACCAGCTCCAGTACCGCCACCTCACCGTCACCTCGACCTCCTCCGCGGAAGCCACCAGCGAGGCCACCGGGCAGCGTGAGCAGCCCGCGGTACCCGCACCCCCCATCACCGCCGCAGAAGCAGACGGCGCGGGCGTCGATGTGGTCGCGCCAGCCGGGTCGGCCGGCACGGACACCACTCCGAGTGGTCATGAGACCGAGACCGACGCTGCCAGTGCAGCGACGCTGGTGTTCCCGGTGATCGAGGCTGCTGACAAGCCCGACGGCGAGGAGCCGCCGGGAACGGTGGAGCCCGAGTCGAGGTCGACGAAGCTGGGCCAGGCCGAGGCGCTGCTGGCCCAGGCGTGGGAACGCGGTGAGGATCTGTCGCTGTCCGAGGTGGACCGGCTGATCGGCGGGAACCGGACCGCGACCAAGGCCAAGCGCAACCTGCTCACCCGCGGTGTCCTTCCTCCGTCCGAGCGTGTCACCGCGCCCGGGGAACGACCGGTGCGTTTTCGTTCCGGTCTGGCGAGTGTGCGTCCGCTGCCGGGCAGCGGCACGCCCGCATAACCAGCACCAGCGGCGCCCGGACCGGTCCCGACGTAGCGGAGACCTCAGGTCCAGGTCAGTTCCAGGTCACGGTGATGGTGAGCATGGCGGCGACGATGACCAGGCCGAGGACCACCAGGGTGAGCCACGGCCCGGGGTCCGGCCGGGCCGTGGATGACGTGGCGGCCGACGTACCGGTTTTCGTGGGCATCTGAGCTGCGGCCCGAGGACGGGCAGGCTGGTCGTGGGTGAGGGCGTCGTGCAGGGCGGGTCGTTGCGTGGTGTGTTCATGTGTGCACTGTGCGCGACAGGTGACGTTGGTGTGTGAGCAGGTCCCGGGGGCTGCGGCGTCGCCCGCCGCCGACCGTGGGCAAGTCGACCCGGACCGCAGCCCGCCCCCGGGGCGGGTGAGGACCGGAAGCGGCGCGGCAGCACCGTTTTCGGTACGGCGCCGTCTTCGGTGCACCGGGCACCGCCCGCTGGCCGGCGTCGAGTTCAGGACTGGTTTGTGCTGGTCATCTCCATGCTTTCGGGGTGGGCGGCAGCGCCCGGCCTGGGTGGTGGTGGTGAGTCTCGGTGCGGCGGGTGGCCTGGGCGGTGAGGTGGGCGCGGATCTGGGCGCGGGCTGCCTCTCCCGGGACAGTGCCCTCGGCCTGGGCGGTCTGGGCGGCGAGGGCGAGCAGGTGCTGGCGGTGTCGGGCGATCCGCTCGGTGGCGGGTCCGGTGTGCTCGCAGCGCAGCGGGTGGTCATAGACCTGACCGGTGTCGGGATCGAGGACGTGGCCGTAGTCGTCGCAGTCGGGGCAGGCGTCACGTTCGCCGCGGGCTCGTTGCGCGGCCTCAGAGCGCTTCTGAGCGGCTTCGGTGACCTGAAGGTCCCGGAGGGCCTCGTGGTGTTTGCGGACGGCTCCGCAGCAGCCACAGGGCCGATCCTGAGGGTCCGGGGCGGCGAGGTGGCGTGCGCATTTCCAGGTGTCGGGCCGGGCCGGGTCGGGAGCGGTAGCGATCGCGGGCAGCGCGGCGACCGCCGGGGCCGCGACCGGGGCCGGGGCCGGGAGCGGAGCGGCGGTCGGGTGCGCGGCTAGGGCGGTGGCCAGCTGCGCGGCGACCTGGGCCAGCGCCGTAGTCACTGCGCCCAGCTCACTCACCAGCGATGCCTCGTCGCCGCCGGCCGCCGGGGCCGCGATCGAGGGCTGCGCCGGGGGCGCGGCCGGAGCGGGTGCGGGGTGTGGCTCTGGTCGAGGGCTCTGGGGGTGGGGGGCGTGGACGGGCTCAGCGACCTCGGTGGCCGGACGGTTCGTGCGCGCTCGCGCCCTCCCCCCCTTCGGGTCGTTCAACTTCAGGTCGTTCTGTGCCGGTTTTTCGGCAGATGGGTATGCCGCAAAATCGGCATATCCCCCCAATGCTAACGACTCTGGGGGTCCCCCATTTGGGGGATCTGCCGTTTTTGCGGCATACCCCCTGCGACCTGCTGGTTCTTGACCGGATCGGGTCGTGCCGTGGCTTACGGCGTCGGTGGTGCGGCGCTGCGGCCGGGCCGCGGCGCGGTTCGTGGCGGGGCAGGCGCGGCCGGGCTTGGGTGCCGGTGGCGGGGGGCCGGCGGGGCGTGCGGCGAGGGCCTTCGCGGTGGCTTCGGCGTCTTCGGCGGCGACGAGCGCGGCGAGTTCCTGGGTGCTGCCCAGGCCGGTGTAGCCGGGCGGTGGGGCCTCGTGGACGGTGTAGATGTTGCGGCGCCCGGTCGCGGTCGCGACGGTCTCGACATCGACCGCGCCGATCTTGACGAGCTCGCCGATCGCCGCACCCACCGTGTGGGCCTTGGACACCCCGAGCCCGCGGGCGAGCAACCGCTGCCCCGGCCAGGCCCGCTCATCCCCGCGCTGAGTGTTCACAAACGACCGCAGCAGCACATAGGCATGAATCGCCCGCGGTGACACCCCGGACAGCGCCACCCAGTCCCCGACCGTCGTGTACGGGAACCGACGCCCCTCCCGCAACACATCACCCTCACCGGGCCGTTCCGCGCCGGCGTAGCCGCCGCTGTAGCCGGTCCCGGACGGACGGATCATCGCCGCCGCGCTCATCGGGCACCACCGGTCAGGACGAAGACGGCCAGGCCAGCCGACACAAACGGGGCAACCACCACCGGCAGCGTGTACAGCTGGTCGAGGTCGAGGTCGAGGTCGAGGTCGAGGTCGAGGTCGAGGTCGAGGTCGAGGGGGTGCTCGACGCTTCGGTGGGACATGACTACAGTGCTCCCTTGCGCGGAAACGTGCTCGGAGGCTGCGGCGCCCACAACTTTGCGAGTCTGGGGCGCCGCAGTCCTTTCTTCTGTGCAGACCGTAGCCGAGCCGGTGCCCATCGACACCGCCCGCACCACCTATCCCAGGATCGTGCCGCTCCACCGGGCCTACGCCGCCCGCACCGGCGCCGCGACCGCCTCGCCGCCGGTGCTCTCGTCCGCGGCGCTGTCACACGAATCGATGGCATCCGTGGCCTGCCGTCCTGCGGCGGTGGGTCTTCGTCCTGGTCGTGGTTACGGTGCTCGGGTGGGGCCGCCGTGACGGCCGTGGCCGTCGTGCTCATCAGCGTGGTCGCGGCGGCGGCCTCACCTGTGGTGAGGCCCAGCGTGGCCGCGAGTGCGATCGCGCTCATGGCGTCGCTCCTGCCGCAGTAGCCGCAGGCGCCGGTGGGCCCGCAGGAGCGGGCGTCGGTGTGTGGACGCGGCGGATGTGGGTGACCTGCTCGGCCCACTCGGCGAGTGGCTGCAGGACGACGCCTCGGGTGGTGTCGTAGGCGTTGACGACCAGGCCGTGGCCGACATACATGCCGTTGTGCCGAGGATTGCCCGTGCTGCCGAGTGAGCCGGGGATGAACACGAGGTCTCCGGGTGCGATGTCGGCGATGCGCACCGAAGTCCCGGCGTGTTTCTGGCTGACCGTGCCCGCAGGGAGGGCGACTCCGGCGGCGGCCCAGCTCGCGAGCATGAGTCCGGAGCAGTCGAACCCGTCCGGGCCTGTCCCTCCCCACACGTACGGTTTCCCGAGTTGGGCCAGAGCGTAGCCGACCGCCGCCCGCGCGACCGGATCGGCGGGTGGGGTGAACCCGTCCGGGAGCGTCGTCGCATCGACGACACCAGCGCCGCCCGGTGGGAGTCCGGCGCCGCCGGAGTCCGGGCACACGTAGACCGTGGAAGCGAGCTGCGCGGTCGTGGCGCGGGAACTGTCGGTGCCGCCTGGTAGCGGTACCGGGTTGTCCGCACCCACCCAGAGTTGGTCGACCAGGGCTGCGGCCGGGGTCTCTTGGGGGGGCGTAGCGGTCGGGGAACGCCGAGCGCTGCACCGCCTGCGCCGCTGTCCCGGGCGGCATGGTCGCCCATCCGGACAGCGCGATGAGGCGGTCGAGGAAGGCATCGGTGGCCGCGACCGGGTTCAGCACCCGCGCGGGCGGCGACGTTCATCGCTTTGTCCCCGAGCGGGTCGAGGCGGGACAGGTCCATGGACTGGATGGGGGAGTCCCAGTCGAGGTCGAAGTTCGTCTCGGCGTCGAATAGCCCGGCCAGCGGCCCGGTGACCAGGTTCGACAGGGCATCGGTCAGCGCCCGGGTCGCGGTGGTGAACTCGGTGCGGTCAGCGAACCGGGTCCCGGTCCACAGCTCGGTGTCGGGGTCGGCGAGCAGGCCGGTGACCTGCGGGATCGTGACCGGGCGGAGCTGGTCGGTGGTGTCATCGGCGCCGAGCAGGCGGCGCAGGACCGCGTGCAGGACGTACTCGTCGGTCACCGACGGGACGTGGCCCTGGGCCGCGGCCAGCGACAGCAGCAGCCGGTTCCAGCGGCCGAGGATCACGTCGAGTTCGCGGCGTTGCCGCTCGGTGCTCCAGGCCGGCCAGTACGTACGTAGCGGTCCGAGGTCCAGGGCGTTGAGGCGGCGCGGTGACCCGGGGCCGAGCGCGATCGGTTCGATCCCGAGTGCGCGCAGCACCGGCGTGTACTCGCCCTTCCGGTCACCGGAAATCAACGTTTTGAAGCCGAACGGCATCATCCGCAGGCAGAACGCACACACCGTCGACGACTTCCCCCGCCCGGGCTTGCCGAAGATCATCATGTTCGGGTTGGTGACGATCTTTCTCAGGACCCACTCGGGCGGGTGGGTGTAGAAGGAGCCGCCGGTGGCGACGTCGTAGCGTCTACGGATCTCTGACACTTATGGACACCCGAGTGGATGTCTGTCGGTGTGAGTGATCGGTAGTCACACGGGTGTTTCGGCAGGTCAGGGTGACTTGCTTCTTCTGGTCCGTGCCCCGCGGCGACGCTTCAGCGCGGGTGATCGTCGGCGTTGTGGCTGGTGTAGTGCGGCGAACTCTGCGGTGTCGCCGTCGCTTGGGAGTGGGAGTTGTTTTATCCCGGCACCGGATGACTGGCCTGTGTTGTTGCCGGGTTACCCGTTGACGCTGAGATCCTCGGCGCCGCGTAACCCGCTCGGCAGCTAATGCGCGTTTCGCAGTGTTCACCGCGCCGACGTCATCTCGATTGACCGTAAACATGCACGTGGCGCATGCTGCGCTGTGGTATCCCCCTGGTCGACTAACGAGGTTATCACGAGGCTTATTCAGGCCCCGTGAAATAACGATCTAGCCCGGCGTGTCGGGTTGGGCGACAGCCCGTCCATCGCGAATATTGGTTTGCCGAATCAATCCGAGATGAACGGGCTGCCGCAGTATGTACTATACCACTGGTTTCCGGCGTGATGAAATTCAGGATCTTGTCGCTATAGTGTATGAGCAGGATCAGCGGGACGCGACGGAGGCATGTTTGTCTTGGCCGCCGGTTCTGGGGTTGTTCTGGTCGGTGGTGATCACGTTGGCGTATCTGCGCGGGAATCGTGTGCAGTGGGAGTTGGCGGAAACCTATGGGGTGTCGCAGTCGACGGTTAGTCGAGCGATCACGGGGGTGACACCGTTGCTGGCACAGGCGCTGCGGAGTGTCGTTCCGACGGCAGAGGAGCTTTGTGCCGATCGGCAGTACATCATCGATGGAACCTTGCTGCCCTGCTGGTCATGGGCCGCGGTGCCGGGTCTGTGGTCGGGCAAGCATCGCACCACCGGCGTCGTCGTCCAGGTCGCAGCCACCCTGGAAGGGCAGCTGTCGTGGATCTCCGACCCGACCCCAGGCTCCCGACACGACCTATATTGCCTCGACCAATCCGGCGCCCTCGACCACCTCGCCACATACCCCCCGATCGGCGATAAAGGATACATCGGGCGCGGCATGCTCACCCCGTTCAAAAAACCACCCGGCCGGGAACTTCTCGACTGGCAAAAAACATTCAACAAGAGCCTCAACCACACACGCGCCACCATCGAACGAGTCATCGCCCATATCAAAACGTGGAAAGTTCTCCACACAGACTACCGGCGGCCCTACGCCACATTTAAAACGACAATCTCGGCAGTCATCGGACTCATCTTCTACACACTTACCTGACGGAGCCTGAATAAGCCTCCACATGTTGGGCAATTTGCCGATGTTCCTCGGGGTGGGACATCCACGACAGTGAGACCATCGCGGGTCGCGATGTGTTCGATCGCGTTTGCGGCGACGCGACGCGCTGATTGAGCTACTGTGTTGTTGACATCTTTACCCAACCCTCGGGCCTCTAGAGTGGCAAGATCTTCCAGTGCAATGATCGATGCACCGGAGGCTCGGGCGATTACCGTGACATACTGCGCGGCCAGATAAGCTAAATCTCGATTGATGCGTGCCCGTTTCTGCCCACAGGAGAGCATTTCTGCCTGCAGCGCAGACATCTTCCCCTCAAGGCGCTGTCGCGTGGGTATCGAGGCTTGAGGAATAAGCTGTTCAAGACGAGCGATTTTACGGCGGAGGAACTGTCCTTGTCGCTGAAGTCGAGCTAACTTGACGGAGAGTCCATGGTCATCGAAACGGCGCCCGCGAAAATCGCTGTACATGGCGTTGCTCTGAGTGTCACGAACTACAGTCGCCGCAACGACCATATCCTTAGGTGACCAATCAACCCCGACTGCAGACGCTGCGTCCGCAACGGTCGGTGGCCGAGGCACTGTTTCAGCGAAAGCGAAACGGAATAGTGCCCCGCGCCGATCAAGGGTCACCTCGGGGAGATGCCATCCGGTGATTGACCGATGATGTAAATGTTGAGGAATCGGGATATCGAGTTGAACCCAACGCCAATCGGTCCGAGAATCTGGATGTTGACGTACAGGAAGTTTGATCCGCAGTGTCAGCTCGGTGGCCGTACTGGTAACAAGCGTCGCCAGCTGGGCGTCAACGGCTCCGAGACGGACCCGGCGAGCGACAGATGGAACGGGTTGGAGCGTCGTGATCCGCAAGCCTGCCGGATCGACCCCGGGATGCAAGCGCACCCACCGAGCGATCTGCCTATGCACATTCCTCGCGAACGCACCCCCGAGGCCCGCAGTGCCGTCTGACGCACCACCAGACACCTCTGCTGCAATGGCGGCATCCCGAGAAGCCAAGGTTCGCAACGTTGATATCACCTGTGCCGTCACGATCCGCATCACACGAGATGGAACGTACATATCCTGCGGAAACTGAGGTCGCCATCCGCAACGCTGCCCCACTACCGCTGCAGCCGCAGGCAATCGACGGCCGCCCTCATCCACACCGGAATGTATACGGTCAAAAGTTTCCGGAACCCACAACTCGGAGAGCAGATCGCGTTCGGCGCCCTCCACAATGTCGAGCAGCCAACGCACCCGCTCCGTCAAGTCATCTCGCGACACGACAGCACCAGACACTTCACACACTGCTCGTGAAGCTCGAGATGTCGTTGAAGACGTCAATACATTGGATTTCTGCCAACCCGTCACGTCGGAGGTCCCTGCTCCTGCAGGCGTGCCTGCGCGGCATCAAGCAGTCGTTTCTGATTCGTCTTTGACCGCAACTGATAGAACCGACCAGAAAAGGACGCAAGTAACGCCATGAAGTCATCCATCAGCTCTTCAAGCAGCGACTTGTCCGCATGAGCATGAACAGTCTCAACTGCAACTCCGACCTGCGCCAGATACCGCTCAATATAGAGGCTTATTCAGGGTGATCATGAAGTGCGGTGTTTCTCCAGGTCGGGACCGCAGCGAGGTAGCCCGCCAGGCGGCCCTGAATAAGCCTCATAGGCGACACCAAACCGAGCCAGTCGGTCACGCCACACTACGCGAACTACCGTGAACCGCCCAGCAGCGGCGTCATCAAGTAGCCGAGTCAACCCCTTCCGATTTTCTCGCAAACCGGACGCGCGATCACGATACACTCGGAATACTGTCCCCCTGGACGTCTCCCGCAACACCGATTCCTGGTTCGCCAACGACGACTCCTGACCCGTCGAACCAGAAACACGGCAATACAACGCCTCAACCCGCTCCGCCGCTTCCGGCTGAATCGGTTCGCGCCCAAGGAAGATATCAAGAGGCTTATTCAGGCCCCGTGAAATAACGATCTAGCCCGGCGTGTCGGGTTGGGCGACAGCCCGTCCATCGCGAATATTGGTTTGCCGAATCAATCCGAGATGAACGGGCTGCCGCAGTATGTACTATACCACTGGTTTCCGGCGTGATGAAATTCAGGATCTTGTCGCTATAGTGTATGAGCAGGATCAGCGGGACGCGACGGAGGCACGTTTGTCTTGGCCGCCGGTTCTGGGGTTGTTCTGGTCGGTGGTGATCACGTTGGCGTATCTGCGCGGGAATCGTGTGCAGTGGGAGTTGGCGGAAACCTATGGGGTGTCGCAGTCGACGGTTAGTCGAGCGATCACGGGGGTGACACCGTTGCTGGCACAGGCGCTGCGGAGTGTCGTTCCGACGGCAGAGGAGCTTCGTGCCGATCGGCAGTACATCATCGATGGAACCTTGCTGCCCTGCTGGTCATGGGCCGCGGTGCCGGGTCTGTGGTCGGGCAAGCATCGCACCACCGGCGTCGTCGTCCAGGTCGCAGCCACCCTGGAAGGGCAGCTGTCGTGGATCTCCGACCCGACCCCAGGCTCCCGACACGACCTATATTGCCTCGACCAATCCGGCGCCCTCGACCACCTCGCCACATACCCCCCGATCGGCGATAAAGGATACATCGGGCGCGGCATGCTCACCCCGTTCAAAAAACCACCCGGCCGGGAACTTCTCGACTGGCAAAAAACATTCAACAAGAGCCTCAACCACACACGCGCCACCATCGAACGAGTCATCGCCCATATCAAAACGTGGAAAGTTCTCCACACAGACTACCGGCGGCCCTACGCCACATTTAAAACGACAATCTCGGCAGTCATCGGACTCATCTTCTACACACTTACCTGACGGAGCCTGAATAAGCCTCCAAGATCAGCACGATCAAACAAACGCTGACCAGAGGCTGAAACTCGACACGGCAGCCGACCCTCTCGGGCAGCCTTCCGAACACCCACCACCGACATGCCCATGTACTCGGCAGCTCGCGCTATACGCATCTAAATCAGTATGAGCTAGTACCGGATACTTTGTCAACAGTCGATGAGCTTCCTTAGCGCCCCTAACCCATCACCCTCTATCATCGCTCCGGCTCTCCCAGGCTCTCAAGAATTCTCCTGGAGCGATTGCCTGCAGCCCGTCTCTTGCTTCCCGTTTCAATCCATTCCAGCATAATCGTCGCCATGGTTTCCGCCTGCCACTCATTGTAGTCGTCATACAATGCAACGGAAACACCTCCGAGAGTGGGCGGGCTTGCACTCCTGCTGTCGAACGCTTCGTTGAGCAAAGCCCGAAAGTCGTCAAGCAGGCCTGGACGAGTGCGTCTGATAACCGCACTAGCAGGAGACTCCAGGAAACTACCCTCCTGAGGTGCGACCAGGTGGAGTAGGCCGCGTAGCTCAGTGAAATGTTCCACCAGCACTGTCATATCCAATGGAATGGCATTGCGCGGATGCCCCATAAGTAAGTGCACTAACTCATGGAGAATGATGAGGGTCTGTTGCGATACCGGTGCGAGGGCCTGATACTGGATTCTCTCCAGATCGCCCTCAGTATGTGTGCAGCCGAACAGCCCGCCTAGCGGGAGACGCTCGGGTTCCAGCCGAATTCTTCGCTGCACACGCTGTTCGACTGCGGATACAATCTCTGCCAGTGTTAACGGCGGCCGGAGTCCCAGCTCCGACAGAAGGCGACCGCACTGCTCTCGCGGAGTCAGCGGGCGCCTCATACTTCGACCTTCATCCCTCGCCCGTTCAGGATCGGTCGGATCTTTTATATCCGCCCTGGGATCTAGTGCGATATCATTGAGCCACTTGCAGTGCATCACTGCTCGCGTAAACGGTCCCCGCGAAGACACGCGACAGGGACCGATGACAGACGCGCCTCGCTTATTGAGCTCCGTCCCACACGCGACCGCTACATCAACACTGGTCATAACTCGCCAGTCGGAAAAGTAGCTTTCAGGAACCTTCAGGGCGGCGGCCAACGCCGCCAGGAATCCCCGAGGGAGAGCACCGAGAGAGTCGCCAGCGAGTAGATCTGTGATTGAGCTTAGTGCAGAACCTTCGAACTCGGGATTTCCGGCCACCACGACCGTTGCCAGAAACTCTCCTCTACTGTCGACTCCTTTAAGGTGTGGGCGCATCCTCATCGCGTAATCCAGCGCTTCAGCAGTTGTTCGCGACGCTCTATCCACCCTCACCACATCCCCGCGCTGCCTTCTGGAAGTTCACCACCAGTCCCCCGCCGCCAGGCACGCTCATCTCCGAGCAAATAGCCAGCGATGGTTCAGGAGCAGCAGCTCATTTCGATTTCCTACTCGGGAAAGTAGCGCCTGATTCCCACCCCCGGTCTGGCCGCTCGCCACGACGCGGAAGAGTGTCCAGCATATGTAAAACCCATGCCTGCGTCGCCGAATCTAAAGACGCCGAGCGCGCAGCGATTCCACGAACACTTGCGTCAGCAAGAAGTCGGAGACTATGCAGCTGCTGATTTAGCTCTTCAGTATGCGCATCATCGGTCAAAAGGTAGCCTGGATCGATCTTAAAAAAACGAGCAATAGCTCTCAAACTGTTTGAGCTTGGGTTAGTACGAGCCGCACGACGCAAGGCTCGAAGGTAGTTTGGGCTGATCGTTGGGCCCTCATCGGCGTGTTCATGGAGCCATTGAGCCGCCTCCTCCGTGGAGTACGGCCTGTCCCGCACCGCGCGATCGTAGACCGTGTCAAACAGCAAGTTGATCTTGTTGGCTAGCTTCTTGGCTTCTGCCGCATCTCGTTCATGCCCGGCGGTCCCCACTGCGGATCACTCCCCCCATCCCCGACCACTGCCGGGCGGTGCGACGTCCACGCAGAGCATAGCGGTGTTGACAGCCCGTGCACAGGCGTGCACGATCGCCACGCCAACACCATGATGCGGATCTCGCAGGGCGAGCCGCATCGAGGAATCGTCGCGCTTTGTCTCCCCGGAGGTCTCGATGTTCGCCTCGCCCCCCGACGAGCCTGATCTCGGGCGGCAGTGGATGCCGCCGGGTCTCGTCCCGCCGCGGCCGGTCCGTCGTTCGGGGCGTGACGGAGTGGACCAGGAGAACTGGCTGCGGGACAGGATCCTCACCGCCACCCGGGAACTGACACTCGCCGCAGAAAAAGTCCGCAACCCCTACGGGGCGACCCTAGAGGACCAGGCGCCGGCGGCGTGGCATGTCCGGACCACCCAGGCGATCCTCGACGACTGCGTCGAACACCTCGACGACCTCGACGACTGCGACCGACACCACGGGCCCGGCGAGCCCCCGACACAGCCGCCACGCCCGTAAGAGCAGCCGCCGACCGGGCCAGTAGCCGGGTCTGGCAGGATCGGACAGTGAGCTGGCTCTCCTGGCTCTCCTGGCTCTCCTGGCTCTCCTGGCTCTCCTGGCTCTCCTGGCTCTCCTGGCTCTCCTGGCTACCGGGACCGCCGGACAGCCGCTTCCCTCAGCGCAGACGAAGGATCGACGAATGACCACCTAGACCGCTTAGACCGCTTAGACCGCTTAGGGCGACAGCCAGATGCTGGTCGTCCCACGATCTCAATTCGATATGGCGGGCTGGAGCAGCATCAGCAGCAGTATGTGCTTCAGAACGAAGTAGGGCCCGACCTCTCGGCCGGGCCCTACAACGGAAGTACAACGGAGTTCCCGCTCCGCTCCTTCAGCCCCCCCATCCCTGAAGGAGCGAGCACGCGTTGGATGCGTGGTTACACGATAGCGCGGCCCCCGGCACGACAGCAACGCCCCCAGACGGGTGCGACCGGGATGTCTGTGGGTGTCCGGTCCGGGCCGGGCTCGATGCCGGGCTCTGGCCCTTGGGCGGGCTCGACCAGGGTGAGCTGGCCGCCACGGCCATGGCAATGAGCACCGCAGACTGGCCGCCCGCCGACGAGCTGCACACCGCCCCGCCGCCGACGGCGCGGATGTGTACGCACTGCGTCCGCCGTTCCGGGCAGCCCCGGGACACGGTGCTCGACTCGATCGTCTGCGCCCCGTGCTGGATCTCGATCACCGACGACACGACCACCCGGAGCGACGCCGAGACCGCCGCTGCGGCACTCCGGGGGTTACCGCGGACCGCGCAGGACTGGCGTGAGGCTATCCACGCGTCGGCCTGGTGGCAGCGGCTGCGCCGTGATGTCCGCCGACGCCTGGAGCCGTTGCTCGCCGAGCTCGCCCGCCGCGCGGACTGGACCGACCATCTCACCTGGCCCACCTGGAAGCGTCTGCAGCAGGCCTCGGGGTGGTCACGGTCCTCGGTCGCGTCCTGGCTGGCGAAGCTCCAAGAGTTCGACTGGCTGATCCTCGTCGAGCCCGGCTCGACCCCGCAGTACCGCGGCCCGATCCAGAGCATGCTCCACGGACGACACGGCAACCGCGCAGCGGTCTACCAACTCCACCTGCCCGACCACGCGATCACCGAGTCGAACACCGCCGCGCACCGCGACGACCTCCGGCCGCTCACCGAGACCGGCGACATCACCCCCGACACCACAACCAACACCCCCTCTCACAGATCGTTGCGCGGCGAAAGTTGGACCCCAACGGGGTTTACTCTTACCGCAGGTAAGAGTTCTGTTCACACGCGCGCGAAAACGATCATCCACAGCGGCCAACGAACCCGGCCCCGGCCCGCTACGCGGGGCCCGCAGCCGACCCGTCCGGAGCCGCCCCGTCAGGGACGACGGTGGGGCGACTGGTTCGATGACCGAGTGCCCACCAGCCGCGGGGGGATGCTCGCCGCCGCACGACAGCTGCGCGATGACCCGCTACTGGCCCAGCTCTCACCGCGAGCAATCCGCGCCCAGGTGAAGCCGTTCTGGCGGGCCGGGTGGACCAACAACGACCTACGCCACGCCCTTCACCACCAGCCCACCCTCGATGGCCCGTCCCGGCCCGTCGAACGCTGCCCCGCCGGGCAGGTGCGCTGGCCATCGGCGTGGCTACGCCACCGCCTGGCGCCCTGGACCGGCCCGTGCGGGCCCCTGCCCGCCCCGCACGTCGACGCCCGCCAGCGGGCCGACCTCGCGGCCCGGCACGGCCACGCCGCCGCACAGCGGCTGCCCTACGGCCACACCCAGCTGGCGGTCGACACCCTGCGAGCCGACGCCCAGCAACAGGCCGAGGCCCGCGCCACCCTGGCCCGCAACCAGACCCGCGACCGGCACGCGCTACTCACCGGGCTCGTCACCGACCACGACACCGCCAGCACCAGCACCCGGGAGACCGCCCGCGACCACATCACCGCTCTGCTCAAAGACCGCCGTTCCCGACGACTCGCCGCTGCCGGGACGTCGTGCTGAACACCAGCACCCGCGCCCGTCCGGCGGCTCTGGAGACGCACGAACGGAGCTGCCGCGCCGCTTCCGGTCCTCGCCCGCCAGAGCGGGCTCCGGTCCGGGTCGACTTGCCCACGACCACCGACGTCACCTGAAGCCGTCACAGACGCCCTCAGCGCCCACTACAGGCCCGTCCGTCACCGCCGGTGAACGTCCCCGACCAGACCACAGCCAGGACACAACCGCCACGAAGGAACCGGGCAGCCCGGCCAATACCGGAACGCCCGCCTCAACACCGAAGACCCGACGTGTCGACGGCGCCAGGATGCCGCAGACAGCCACCCACAAGCACCCGGACCAGCGGAAACACCCCACTTCTCGATCAACAACGTGGTCGCGCCGGAGCTGCTCCCAGGGCAACTCGGGATAGCTGGCGGGGGCGCTGACCTGCGGATTCCCCCGGAACCAGAGCTGCCTCCGCCGCGTCATCGATACCGACGACCTCTCCCACCTACTGGCGCGATACACCCTCGATAAGCGCCGGGACCAGCAGAAACACCCCGGCGCATGATCAACCTCTGCCTCGCCGCGGCCCCCTTCCGGGGCTTCCCTGTTGGTCACGATTGCGCCCCTGACCTGGGGAATCCTGTCGAGGTCGACCGTGCTGAACACCTCCCTCCCTGGGCGCTCGCTCCCGGAACACTCCTGCGAGTGGATATCGACACGTAGCCGGACCAGCGGAAACAGCCTTGTTCATGATCGTCCCGTGGGTCGCTACGCGGCGCCGACCAGGCCTCCGCCCCGCTCGGATCGCGCCCCTGACCTGGGGATATGTTCGCTCGCGCGCCGCGGGGACCGAGCTCTTCGCCTGGACCATCCTCCCTCACGCGCCTGGGCGAGTAGGTGTCGACAAGTATCGGGACCAGCGGAAACGCCGCAATGAAACGATCTTGAGTGGCTGGCGACAGCAGACACTGGCCGCAGCGGTCGAGTGACAACGCTCTGACCAGGGGATTCTCTTCGGCAGTGTGGCTGTTGTTGGTGCTGTTCAGGTCGCTCTGTGCCGCTGCACGGCGAACGGTGCACGCGGCAAAGGTGCTGGTCCCGATACCTGTAGAGCGATCTTGACGCAGGCCCCTGGGGCGCTGGCGAGTCGGATGTCCGCACGGCCCCAGGAGTGGATCATCACGGTGGAGCCCGGGCCGCCGGGACCCGGCCGCGGGACCGGCGCGCCGGCCCGCGCGCCGTTGCCACCCTGGTGTCGCCGCGGTCACGCTCGCTGCAGCGGCCGTGGAGGTGCGCGCGGCGCGGCGTTGCGGGCCGATCCCGACCGCGCTGGCCCCGAGCCCGGCCGGGCTGCTCTCGCTGGCGAGGCGCACGAACGCTCTGGGTGGCACGGGCGGCACGACAGCGCTGCCCGCGGGCCCGTACCCGCGGTGGCCGGTGTCGTCGAGCGGTCTCAGCGCCCCGTTCAGGCGTGCTTCGGCCGGATCGACGCGCCACCTGCGCTGCCGGGTCCGCGCCGGTCTCGAAGCTGGACGCCGCAGTGCCCCGCCCGCGCCGCCGGGACGGCGGTCGCCGAGGCCTACGCCGC